>NZ_JAQWGS010000021.1 GCF_029238095.1 Lacinutrix sp.
CGAAAGAAAATTAAGAAAACGAAAAATGACAAAAAATAGCACTTTGAAAGCTAGAAAAAAACAGTATCAAAATTTTTAACTAAATTAGCAGAAACCTCTCTTAAATTTTGAGCGAAAAAGTTCATTTTTATTTGACTACATACACTTAAAAACAAACAATCTGTAGAACGCTTTTTACGTATAGATATTTTTAATATTCAAAATAAAATTCCAGCAACACTTCTTAAAATACCATACGAGATTGTTAACCGAATAAACAGAAATAAGCTACTAAAAAACAACAAAAAGCTGGTAAATAGCATAAATCTAGACGACTATAGTCTAAAAGAATGCTCTAAAGACACTTTAGATTTTTTCTGTGTTTTAACAAAGTAATTTTACAAATGCAAGACGAATTAATAGACATAGTTACTAAATCTGGAGATCCAACAGGTCAATCGGCTTTAAAATCAAAAATCCACTCTAAAGGCTTTTATCATAACACAGTACACATTTGGTTTTACACAAGAGATGGTGAAATTCTACTCCAACAACGTGCAGCAACAAAAGCAATTTACCCATTACTTTGGAATGTAAGCGTAGCTGGACATATAGATGCAGGAGAAACTATAAAAGATGGTGCAATTAGAGAAATTAAAGAAGAAATTGGTTTAACTATTTCTAAAAAAAAATTGCACAAAATTGGTGTTTTCGAATGTTTTCAAACGTATCCTAATGGCATAATAGACAACGAGTTTCACCACACATTCATAGTTGAATTAAAAGAACTTATTTACAACTTGACACCTCAAGAAGAAGAAGTAGAAGCCTTAAAACTAGTAAACATGAATCATTTTCACGAATTGTTAGATAATTCTGAAACTAATAATCATTTTGTAGCCTCAAATAAACCTTATTATGAGAAAGTTATTGATGCAATTTTGCATGAAATAACTTAATTTTTCTAAATTCGTTTCATGGAATTAATAGTATTTGCACTTGTACCTGTAGCTATTGTTATTTTTTATATCTATTTAAAAGATAAATATGAAAAAGAACCTAAACGACTCTTATTAATTTCATTCTTACTTGGTGCTATTGTTAGTATTATTATAACAACACTTTTGTATGGTGTATTTGACCTTGCTTTACCATTAACAGATAGCTTGAGCGTTTCCCAACAATTTGTACATGTAATATTTTTAAGTAAACCGCTAATTATCGTTGCTTATATCGCCTGTATTTCCAATCTCTCTACCAATAAAATTATTTAGATTACCAATTAAATGCAAACATAAGTTACCTGCATAATTTTTAATGGTATCTCTTGTTAACCATAAATTTCTTCCATTTTGGTAAAGGTTTATTTCTAACTTTAACGTTACTAGATTTCTATTAAACAATTTTATTACTGTCTCTGTAAGCATTATCAATATTTAGTTATTATCGAGTAAAAATAGATATTAATTGGTTTACTTTTGCACGATGCAAAACAATCAATCTGTAAGATTAGAATTTATAGTTTTAATGGCGTCTTTAATGTCTATAGTTGCCTTAGCTATCGATGCCATATTACCTGCAATGTCCACTATTGGTATTAGTATTAATAGTTTAGACAGTAACAGCAATCAGCTTTTAATAACTATGATTTTTTTAGGTTTAGGATCTGGCCAATTACTATTTGGTCCACTTTCTGATAGTTTTGGGAGAAAACCAATGGTGTATATTGGACTGTCAGTTTTTGCTGTAGCTAGTATTATTTGTGTCCTTTCTCCTTCTCTTGAATGGATGATTTTTGGACGCATTTTACAAGGTATTGGTTTGGCTGCACCACGAACCATAGCTATTGCTATAATAAGAGATATGTATAAAGGTGATTACATGGCTAAAATTATGTCTTTTGTAACTACTTTCTTTATTTTAGTTCCTGTTGTTGCACCTGTAATGGGAAAATTTATTTTAAACCATTACAATTGGAGAGGCATTTTTTATGCTCAGTTAGTTATTGCGTTCGTTGTATGTATTTGGTTTTGGAAACGACAGCCTGAGACTTTAAAACCTGAACATAAAGTAAAATTTACAAAATTTGTTTTTATAAATGGTTTGAAAGAATTACTTAAATATAAAGTTTCTATTGCTTTCACCATAGTCTCTGGATTTATCTCAGGAGCTTTTATAGTATATTTAAGTGCATCGCAAATTATCTTTGAAAATCAATATGGCTTAGTGAATGAGTTTCCTTATATATTTGCAGGTCTTGCTGCTGGAGTTGGACTCTCTACTTTTTTAAATGGTTCTTTTGTAATGCGTTTTGGTATGTGGCGTTTAGCATTTTTTGCTATTCTGGTTTTCTTCTTAAATTCATTTTGCTATGTACTTTTCTTTTGGAACTCTGAAAATCCGTCATTACCAATCTTATTAGTATTTATGGCTATTCAATTTTTTACAATAGGTTTTATTTTTGGAAATTTAAGAGCCATTGCCATGGAACCTATTGGTCATATAGCAGGTATTGGTGCTGCAATAACAGGATTTATTTCTACAGTAATGGCTGTGCCAATTGCAAATTATATTGGAAGCTTTGTGAATGAGACTGCTTTACCTCTATTTATTGGATTTAGTATCTTTGGATTCTTGTCGCTCAGTATCTTTTTTTATATGAAGCGTGATGTAAAGATTGTATAAATAATGTTATTGGTTAATTCAATCTACTTTTTTAAAAACACCTATTTTATTTATTAAAAGTCCCATCATCTACACTTTTAATAAAGTCTATTAAACCGTTAAAAAACACTTTTTGATCATCAAACTGAGATAAATGACTACCATTTGGGCACAATAAAAAATCACCATTTTTAACCTCTGTACTTATCCACTCCATATGTTTAGGATCCATTGTATCATGAGTGGCTCCAATGGTTAATGTTGGTACAGTAATCTCTTTTAATCTGTCTTTTACATCCCAATTTTTAAGCCTTGCATCTCCTTTAATACCAAATTCACTTGGTCCTTGCATTGTGACATAAACTTCTGGATTTACGTGTTTAAAACTTCTGTTTATTGGTTCTGGCCACTCTTCTATTGGCATCCTAAGCACGTGTTCTGTATAATAATTATTTACAATAAGCTCCATATATCTTGGATTGGAATAATCTTCGGCATCTTCATATTTTAAAATTTCTTTTAAAACTTCTTGATTCATTTTTGGTGCCAAAACCGTATCACTATACTCTTGGTATTCTGGAATAGAAGCCACCATATTAGAAATAATTAAGCCTTTTAAATGCTCTTGATATTTTAAAGCATATTGCATGCCTAAAATACCTCCCCAACTTTGCCCATAGAGATAAAAATTATCCTTATTTAAGCCTAAAGCTATGCGCACTTGCTCTACTTCTTCAACAAAACGGTCCAATTCCCAAAGGCTTAAATCTTTTGGTTGGTCGCTGTAATACGAACCTAACTGATCGTAATAATAATATTCTATGTTTTCCTGCGGAAAGTAGCCATCAAAGCATTCGTAAATTTCATGAGTCATTCCTGGTCCACCATGTAATAACAATACTTTCATGGTAGGATTATTACCAACGCGCTTGGTCCAAACCTTGAATTCTCCTTTTGGTGTGGTAATAGGAATCATTTTTATACCACCAAGAAATTGGTCTTTCTCTTGTGGTTTTAGATAGTTTTCTTGCAAAATACGCTATGCTGGAGCATCTATTCCGTGAGAATGATTTTGTTTACAACTAAAACATAAAAGTATTAATAAACCGAGTATTATTTTAGCTTTCATAAATAAAGTAATTTAGATTACTAAGTTAATTAAATTATTTCAAACGAATAGCTATAACATTTTAGCAACAATCTATTATTAATCAAGTTATAACTAAATGATTTTCTATAACTTAGTAGTATGAAGAATACTATAGCAGAACGTATTTTAGATTTTTTAAAAAGTTTCCCTCCTTTTGACGCCTTAACTTACCAGCAGCTGTTTAGTATAGCGTCGCAAGTACTAAATCGTTCCATTCTAAGTTTGTGGTTATTTTCACGAGTGCTTTGGTTTTAATTATTTATGACTGCCTTATAAAGTTAATGAAAAATCTATTGACTTGATTAAGTATTTTTTTAGATATTTACACAAGTAAGGCTTTAGAGAAAGTTTCGACCAAGGTTTAAAGCGAACACTAATTTAATATAGAAAGAAACTACAATATGCTTAACTGGAAACATATTATAAATTATACCGTAAAAGGTAATCCTACTCCAGATAAAAGAGTAGAAAAAACTGAAAATGAGTGGAAAACTTTACTAACTCCAGAACAATTTAGAATTACAAGACTTAAAGGTACCGAAAGGCCTCATAGTGGTGCACTTTGTAGTATTCACGATGAAGGTAAATACAATTGTGTATGTTGTAACGCGCAGTTGTTTGACTCTACTATTAAGTTTAGTTCTGGTACAGGATGGCCAAGTTTTACACAGCCTATTAAAGAAAATGCTATTAAGTACACAAAAGATTCTACTTTTGGTATGGTTCGTGTCGAAGTACTATGTAATACGTGCGATGCGCATTTAGGACATGTTTTTCCAGATGGTCCAGAACCTAGTGGTTTACGCTATTGTGTAAATTCTGAAGCGATGCAATTAGAGAAAGGCATAACAAATGATAGTTAAAAACTTACAACTAGCAACCATTGGTGGTGGCTGTTTTTGGTGTACAGAAGCTGTATTTCAAGATGTTAGAGGTGTAGAAAAAGTGGTCTCTGGTTATTCTGGCGGAAACGTTCCTGGATATCCAACCTATCGTGAGATTTGCTCTGGTCTTACAGGTCATGCAGAAGTAATACAGATTACCTTTAATGCTAATGTGATAAGTTATGAAGACATTTTAGTGATTTTTATGACCACACACGATCCTACAACTTTAAACCAACAAGGTGCAGATAGAGGCACACAATACCGTTCGGTTATTTTTTATCATGATGATAAACAAAAAGAGCTAGCAGAACTTGTTATTAACGAACTTGGGCCTTACTACAAAAATACTATAGTTACAGAAATAAGCGCTTTAGATACTTTTTACGAAGCTGAGCAGGAGCATCAAGATTTCTATAGAAATAATGAAACTATGGGTTATTGCACTTTTGTAATTGAACCCAAATTAGCAAAACTAAGAAAACTGCATGCAGATAAACTTAAATAATTAAAAGACGCTCTTATTTAGCTATACTCTTTTTAAGCTTAATTATCTTTAATTTATCTAATACTAGCATAATACAATAAGTAATATCAAGCTCATGCCATTTTACACCAAAATTAGCTCTTCCGCTGTGTGTATGGTGGTTGTTATGATAACCTTCTCCCATCATTAAAAAAATCGAATGGTAAAAGATTTTTAGATGTGTCGCTCACTTTAAAATTAACATAGCCATAAATATGTGCAAACCAATTAATAATTACTCCATGAATTGGTGCCATAAAAAAAGCAATTGGTAATAAAAGCCATTGCCACCATGCTGTTGCAAAGCTTATAAAAAACACAATGTAAAATACTGCCCAAGATAATCGAGAAAATTTAGAGCTAGCAAATGTGTCGAAACTTTTCCATTGTGGTACATTTTTGGTAAACTTATCTGCTACTGCTATTCGTTTTTTATTAATGTCTTGGTAAATATTTTTTGTGCGCCACATCATAGAAAATAAATTCGCATCGTATTTGGGTGAATGTGGATCTTGATCTGTATCTGCATACGCATGATGCATTCTATGCATTACACCATAACCATAAGCACTTAAATAATTTGAACCTTGAAAAACCCAAGTCAGGAAGAAACAAATACGCTCTGTAAGTTTAGACATTGTAAAGGTTTGATGTGCTGCATAACGGTGTAAAAAGAAAGTTTGAAAAAACAAACCTGTATACCATAAAACAATAATAAAAATAACAATACTCATAGACTAGCTTTTTTTGTAAAGGTCTAAAAAGGGTGTGCTTTTTACAATGAACCTAGGTTAAGAAATTCGTTTTCTTATTCTACTTAAAGCTTGTGGTGTAACACCAATGTAGGAGGCAATGTATTTTAGTGGAATTTCTTTTATTAGTTTTGGTCGTTGTGTAAATAAATTAAGATAACGTGTCTCTGCAGATTCGTTTAAAAGCGATTGTTCTCTTTTAGATTTGATAAGAAATAAACGCTCTGAAGACATACGTCCAATTTGATTACCAACTTTGGTTTTCTGGTAAACCTCTTGTAAATCTTCATATGAAATTCTCCATACAGAGATATTTGTTAGTGCTTGTAATTGGTATAAAAATGGTTTTCTGGTAAGAAAAGAATCGTAAGCACTTACAAATTCATTTTTAAAACAAAAGCCAAAAGTAATGTCTTTTTCTTCCTCCTCCTTTGGAATTACAAAACGTGCAATACCACTATCTATAAACGAAATGTAATTTTCGGTTTCGCCTAAATCTAGAATTATGGTTTTCTTTTTAAAAATTTTATTTTCTAATTTAGAAGAGAACAGCTGCCAATCTTTATCAGAAATGGCAACTGTTTGTTCTATGTACTCTCTTATGTGTATCATATTCGCTTATCCTTTACAAATATCGCGAATTAATTTAACTATTCTACGCGTTGACCTGGTATTACTTGACCATTTTGAAATAAAGTTAAACTCTCAATTTCTCCTTTACTATTAGCATTAAACTCTACTCTTGCTTCTACTACTTTTAAGTAGAACTTGTTGTTGTCTGATGGAAAAATCTCGAATTGAGGCTGACCTGTAGCTTGCAATAATAATTTACCATCTTTAGTTGTAATTACTATATGAAACGTAGGAGCTAATTCGTATTTACCAACATAAGTATCAAGCATTTCTTGAGAGACTTCAACGACCTCTTCTTTAACCTCAGCATTAAGTTTTTTTAATACTTGTCTCGCATTTTCGTTAGCAGGATTTAATGCTAAAGATTTTTTATAGTTTGAAATTGCTAATTCTTGGTTTCCTCTATCTAAATAAGCTTCTCCTAACGAATCGTATGGATTTGAAGCGTTTGGATGCTCAGCTACATTTAACTTAAAAATTTCTAATGCAATGTCCTTTTTGCCATCTGCCATATACTGATAACCAAGAGTGTTTAGTTCTTCTTCTTTAAAATTATAATCGTTAGGTTTTTCTGCTTTTGTCTTTTTATAAAAAATAATCGCCTCTTCTATCCCTTGGTCTTTAATAGTTTTTGCAATAATTGGCGCTATAGATGGTAAAATTGGTTGCAAAGGATACGTTGGCATCATTATTTTTATTCCTACTGGATCTATACTTTCGTTATTATTAGACAAAACAATAACACCTTTGTTTTCTGCTTTATTTAAAGCAATCATGGCAGTGTAACCTCCAGTTGCTCCATTATGTAATAAAAATTTACCATTTTCAACATGCCATGCTAAAGCCATTTCTGATCTTTGCGTTTCATTTTTATACGCTGTTTTATGTGCTAAAGACATGGCGTTATGCAATTTAGAATCTATTTTGTCGCTATTTAAATTAGCTTGAACATACTTGAGCATATCATTAACTGTAGAACGAATACCTCCTGCTCCACCAAGTGAAATAATATCCCAATTATCGGTTTCAGAAAGTCCTGCATGTCCTTTTGCTAAACGACTTTTCATAGCGTCTGTAAAAACGAGTCTGGTGTCATTCATTTGCAAAGGATTTGCAATATGCTCTATTATTAATTCCTCATACGTTTTACCACTTTGAAGCTCTAAAATATGACCAAGCAAACCCATTCCTAAATTAGAATATTCACTTTTTTCGCCAATATTATATGTTAGTTGGCAACTGTTTAAAAAAGCATATAATTGTTCTGTGGTATAGTCTGCATATGGATTTTTAGGATTTTCTGGAGCAAAATTATATGGCATTCTAGGTAATGCAGAAGTGTGAGTAGCCAGATGTTTTAAGGTAATTTTCTTTCCATTACGTGTTGGCAATTTAACAGACTTTGGTAAATATTTTGAGGCAGGATCGTCTAAACTCATCTCTCCACTATTTACTTTTAGTGCTAAAAGTGTGGCAGTAAATGTTTTAGAGATAGAACCGATTTCGAAAACCGATTGCTCATTTACTTTTGTACCATTCTCTAAAGCTGTTTTACCATAACTAAAAAGTTCTATTGTATCTACATCAACATAACCAACTGCTACTCCAACATTCACTTGGTTATCGATCCTTGCCTTAATGTGTTCTTTTATTGCAATAGAAATTTTACTGTTTTGAGCTTTAACTTGAACGCTAAAAATTAACGTTAATACAATAAGTAGTATTTTTTTCATTTTTGTAATTATTTCGGTTTAATTTATTTAAATGTAAGTAAAAATTAAGATGTAACCTTTTTTAAGCGACTATTAACATCATTAGTATTTAGTTTGACGCAATAGCTGATCTAAACTAAAAACAGTTTTACACACAATAATTCGTTAGTATCCATTTTTGTTACAAAAGTATTTTCAAAAAAATAAGTTAACAATTATAATTTAAGCTTAATGTTCTTTGATAAAATTTAAAATTTCATTGTAACGTTTTGTCCAAGGAATGAAATACTGCTTCATCATTGGTACATGTTTTTTGTTTAGTATAATTGAAGTAACTTTTGGTTGAAAACCTTTTAACTTTTCTATAAACTTAGCATTTTGATTTTTAATTGAAGCATATGTTTTTTCGCCTACATATATAAGAAAGGGTGGTGTAGTTTTGTCTATAAAATATACAGGAGATGCTTTCTTCCATTCTTCAGGCTTTGTAGTCCAGGTTGTAATAAAATTGTGCTCTTTTGTTGGAGGATGTTTTTGTAAATAAGCATACATGTCTAATCCTGCAGCATCATTTAAAATGACACCTTTAACTACTTTTTTTTGCTCTAGATACTTTGGATTAGTACTAATTAAAGCTATTAAATGTCCACCTGCAGAATGTCCCATTAAAAATATTTGCTCAGGATCTCCTCTATAATTTTTTATATTCTCTACTGTCCATTCTACTGCTTTAGCTATTTCAGTAGCCATAGTACTATAATTTGCATTGGGACTTAAAGTATAAGATGGTATTACAGTTACAACATCTTTTTTAGAAAAATTACGCCCTAAAAAACCATAAATATTTTTATTGCCTTCTGCCCAATAGCCTCCATGAACAAAAATTATTACAGGTAATTTGTCTGCTTTTATAGTTCTTGGTTGGAAGACATTTAGTTTAAGTGAATCTTTAGTCTGTGCGTTTACAAAATATGGTACGTCTTTAAATTTTCTTGAAGCACAACTTGAAAAAACAATAAGTATAAGCCCTATAACACAAATTTTTTTTATCATAATAATTATAATGTACTTCGCTTATTGTTAAACATTCAAGATTTATTTAGTTTAAAATTAATTACAGGGCATTATCCATAATATCTTGTACACATTCAGGATTTAGAAGCGTACTAATGTCTCCTAAATTACTGGTATCTTTTTCTGCTATTTTACGTAATATACGTCGCATAATTTTTCCGCTTCGCGTTTTAGGTAAACCTTCTGTAAACTGAATCTTATCTAATTTAGCTATTGGTCCTATTTGCTCTGTAATAATCTGATTAATTTCTTTACGTAAATTTCCTTGATCTCTACCTTCTCCTGTTTCTTTTAAAGTTACATAACCATATAATGCGTTACCTTTTATATCATGTGGAAAACCAACAATAGCACTTTCTGCAACTGCTGGATGCTCATTAATAGCATCTTCAATTGGAGCTGTTCCTAAGTTATGACCAGACACAATAATAACATCGTCTACACGACCTGTTATTCTATAATAGCCAACTTCGTCACGAAGTGCGCCATCACCTGTAAAATACTTATTATCAAAAGCCGAAAAATAAGTGTCTTTATAACGTTGGTGATTGCCCCAAATTGTTCTTGCAATACTAGGCCAAGGAAATTTTATACACAAACGACCATCCACTTGATTGCCTTTTATTTCTTCTCCGTGCTCATCCATTAATGCAGGTTGAATTCCAATAAAAGGAAGCGTTGCATAGGTTGGTTTTGTTGGCGTTGCAAATGCTATTGGTGTAATCATGATACCACCAGTTTCAGTTTGCCACCAGGTATCTACAATTGGTGCTTTTTTCTTACCAACATTATCATCGTACCAATGCCAAGCTTCTTCATTTATAGGTTCTCCAACAGTTCCTAGAACTTTTATTGAGGATAAATCGTGTTTTTCTAAATGCTCTACACCTTCTTTTGCTAGAGCTCTAATAGCAGTTGGTGCTGTATAAAATTGATTTACTTTATGCTTCTCTACAATTTCCCAAAAGCGTCCAAAATCTGGATAACTTGGTACACCTTCAAACATAACAGTTGTGGCTCCATTACATAAGGGTCCATAAACGATATAACTGTGACCTGTAATCCAACCTATATCTGCTGTACACCAGTACACGTCTTGTTCTCTGTACTGAAAAACATTTTTAAAGGTGTAGGCTGTGTACACCATATAACCTGCTGTGGTATGTACCATGCCTTTTGGCTTTCCTGTAGAACCTGAAGTGTATAATATAAATAATGGATCTTCTGCATCCATAATTTCTGGTACACAGTCATGATACGCATCATCTAATAAAGGTTGTAACCACTGGTCACGACCATCTTTCATATTTATATCTGAATGAATACGCTTAGCTACTAAAACATTTTCAACACAGTCGCACTCTTCTAAGGCTTCATCTACAATACCTTTTAAATCTATAGTTTTTGCACCACGATACGAACCATCACTTGTAATCACCATTTTACAATCACTATCATTAATTCTGGTTGCTAAAGCTGTTGCTGAAAAACCTGCAAATACAACAGAATGTATAGCTCCAATTCTAGCGCATGCCAATACAGAAACTGCTAATTCAGGAATCATAGGCAAATAAATACAAACTCTATCACCTTTACCTACTCCATTTTCTTTAAGTACGTTTGCAAATCTACAAACACGTTCATGTAACTCTCTGTAGGTGATATGAAGCGCCTTTTCATCTGGATTATTAGGCTCAAAAATAATAGCTGTTTTATCTCCTCTGGTATATAAATGTCTATCTATACAGTTTTCAGTTATATTTAATTTAGCACCTTCAAACCACTTGACTTCTGGTTTTGAAAAATCCCAACTTAATACCTTGTTCCATTTTTTTCGCCATATAAAATGCTCTTCAGCAATTTCTTCCCAAAAATTTTCTGGATTTCTGACGGATTTTCTGTAAACTTGGTAGTATTCCTCTATATGTTTTATGTGATAATTACTCATGTTATTTGTTGTTTTCTAATCTGGTTATGTAAGCCTTTGTTTCTTTTATAGCCTTTGGTGCTAATAATAGTGTTCCAATCATTGTAGGAATTGCCATAAGCGCAAAAATGCCATCAACAAAATTAATCATCATTGCAAAAGGTGTAATAGCAGCTAAAATGATACTAAAAATATAAAAATAATTATAATAATGCTTCTTATCTGCTCCTATTAAAAAGGAGAGACATTTAGATCCATAGTAAGAATAAGAAAATAGAGATGAAATACTAAAAATTAAAACACAAACCATTAATAAATAATGACCAAAATCTGGCATGGTAGCTTTAAAAGCTGAGGCAGTTAAACTAACTCCGTTATCTGAGGTCGTTTCCCAAACACCAGTTACTAAAATTGCTAAAGCTGTTAATGTACACACAATTAAAGTATCTATAACAGGACCTAGCATGGCAACTAAACCTTCTCGAACAGGCTCGTTTGTTTTTGCTGCACCATGTGCCATAGGAGCAGTACCAATTCCAGCTTCGTTAGAAAATGCACCTCGTCTAATCCCTAATAAAATTAATGCGCCTAAAACACCACCAAAAAATGATTCTCCTTTATAAAAGTCTCCAGAAAAAGCATCGGTAAAAATCAATATAAAATACTTAGGAACTAATTGATAATTTGAAAGCAATATGTAAAACACCAAGATAAAATATAAAACCACCATTGAAGGCACCAATCTAGAAGCCGTTTTACTAATTCTATTTAAACCTCCAAAAATAACTATAGATGTGACTATTACTAAAACCAGTGCTATTATTAAATTAGTTTTAAAACCAACATCAACACCATTTGGTATTAGAATAATATCATTTATGGCTTGGGTTAATTGATTTACATTTACAACTGGCAAAGCTCCAAACATTCCAAAAACACTAAATAAAACAGCTAACCATTTCCAGTGTTTACCCAAACCTTCAACAATAAAATACATTGGGCCTCCTTGTATGTTTCCCTCACTATCCTTACCTCTAAACATGGTAGCTAAGGTAGAAGTAAAAAACTTTGTCGACATGCCTATAATAGCGCTTATCCACATCCAAAACATAGCTCCTGGTCCTCCAATTGATATTGCCAAGGCTACTCCAGCAATGTTTCCCATTCCTATAGTAGAAGATAGAGCAGTTGTTAACGCTTGAAAATGACTTATCTCTCCTGGATCGTTAAGATTATCATATTTTCCACTTAAAATTTGAATTGCATGACCTAAGTACCTAAAAGGCAAAAACCTTGAGTATATAATAAGAGATAATCCTCCTCCTATTAAAATTATCAACAAAGGAAGTCCCCAAACAAATGAAGCGAATTCAGCAACGAAATGATCTAATGATTGCAAATTAATCTTGTTTTCTATAAATGTATTAAAAGGAATTAATATGTAAACTAAATCTCTATAGATAATATTTTAAACTGCTAACAATTAATCCCATAACTCCTTGAAAATAAATAAACTACATAAACATTAAAATGTTCTATTTTTTTTTAATACTTTTAAAAAATTTTTATTTAAAAACCCAATCAATTATGATCATGAAAACTACTTTAAACATTAAACCTATACTTTTGTGTATAGCTTTTGTTGTGTGTACTTTTTCTATTCAAGCTCAAGAACGTTCTTGTGGTATGGTAGAATATATGCAAGAACAAATGGAAAACCCAGAATATGCAAAGCAGTACAAAATTACTCAAGCAAAATTCAAGGCGCAATTAAATAAGAATTTAAGTGAAAACTACGAAAGAAGAATGGATCCTATTATTATTCCAGTGGCTGTTCACTTTCCAGAAGCTCAAGAATCTGACAGAGCTTGTCTAGAAGCATTAGCTCAAAACCAAATAGATATTTTAAATGAAGATTTTACAGGAACTAATGCAGATATCTCAGGATGGGCTGCTGCTGCTCCTAACTATCCAAACACAAATACAGGTGCTGCTAATTTTTTGTTTTGTATAGCTACAACAAACCATCCAACAGGTTTAGATCCAGATCTGGTAGAAGGTGGTCCAGCTGTTACTATTGGATATAATTTTGGTAACGGAACTTCAACAGATTCAAATTGGGGAGGCTACATGAACTTTTTAGTAAAAGATATTGGAGGTGGCCTTTTGGGCTTTTCTCCATTTCCAGGAAGTGTTGCTGCAGGTCAATCTGTTACAATGAACTTAGGTGCTTTTGGATCTGGTGCTGGTTGCCCGAATTCTGGGATTGTTCCAGGTGCTCCTTATGATTTAGGTAGAACTGTAACTCACGAATTAGGACATTTTTATAACTTAGATCATGTTTTTGGATCTTGTGGAACAGATGATGGAATTGCAGATACACCAAATCAAGGAAACTCTAATGGTGGTTGTCCTGCTTTAGGCAGTCAGCCAGCTTGTAATCCAGCAGAACAGGAATTGTTTCAAAGTTATATGGATTATACTAACGATGCTTGTATGTGGATGTTTAGTGCTGGACAAACTACAGTTGCCGAAGCTTATGTAATGTCTATTGAGTCAACATTTAAACCAAATGTTGTACAATGTTCTGCTGCTCCAGACTTTTCTTTAACAGCAGCAAATACAGAAGAAAACATTTGTAATCCTACAAACAGCGTTTCATACACAATAAATTATGTTGCTACTGGAGGAAATACAGATCCAACAAATTTTTCAGCTAGTAATTTACCAGCTGGAGCAACTCAATCATTTAACCCTTCTTCATTAAATGCAGATGGTTCAACGGTATTAACATTAGGAAACCTTAATGGTGTTGCAATAGGAAATTACGCTATTACTGTAACAGGTACAGGTGTTACAACAAATTCTATAAATGTAGATTTAAATGTTGAAGGCGCAATACCTAATACACCTACTTTAACTAGTCCAGCAAATAATGCAACAGATACTGCTCTTCAACTAAATCTAGATTGGAGTCCAATAGCAAATGCTACTAGTTATACACTAGAATTAGCTACAGATTCAGCTTTTACAATGAATTATACTTCTAACAATGTAACTGGTGTTGGTTTTAATACTCCTGAACTTGCTTCTATGACACAGTATTTCTGGAGAGTAAAGTCAACAAATAGTTGTGGTGATTCAAGTTACAGTGGCACTAGAAACTTTACCACAGCTTCAATTAGCTGTGTGACTTATAGCTCTACTGAGAATAATATAAATATTCCAGCGTCTGGTAATGCTGAGCATGTATTAACATCTACAATAAATATAAGTGATGATGTTTCAATTACTGATTTAAATTCAACAATAAATATAACTCATGATTGGGCTGGTGATATGGAGTTAATGTTAACTTCTCCAGCTGGAACTTCTGTAATTATGCTTGTAAATAGTACTTGTGATGATGGAACCAATGATATTATGGTGACTTTTGATGATCAAGCTTCTGGACCAGTAGCATGTAGTACTACTGCACCTGCAATTGGAGGTGTAATTCAACCTGCAAATCCTTTGTCTGCTTTTAATGGAGAAAACACCGTTGGTGATTGGGTATTAACAGCAACAGATGGTTATCCTTCTCTTGATGGTGGTACTTTTTTAAATTATTCTATAGAAATTTGCGGTTCTGCTAATTTAAGTGTTGATGAGTTTAGTCTAAATAGCTCTTTATCTTTATGGCCAAACCCATCTCAAGGAGAAATAAATATAACGTTTAACTCTTCAAATAATGATGATGTAAACGTTAAATTATACGATTTAAGAGGTCGATTAATTAACAATCATTCTTTTGAAAACACAACTAGCGTATTTAATAAAACTATTCAACTTGGCGATTTAGAAAGCTCAGTTTATATTTTAAGTATTGAAAATGCTGGACAGGTTATAAATAAGCGTATTATTATTGAATAATATTTTTATAATTTACACTAAAAAAGGATTCCATTTTGGAATCCTTTTTTGTTTATAAATGAGTTAAAAAGTATAGACTCAACATTTTTATTCGGCTAAATAAGCCTCCACATTCTTTTCAATACGATCATGAATATTTGAAACATCTGCTTTTACAAATTTCTCACCCATAATTTGTTCGTATAATTCAATATAGCGCTCTGAAACAGATTCTATATAGTCATCACTCATAAAAGGAACAGTTTGACCTTCTAGACCTTGAAAGTTGTTTGCTATTAGCCATTGGCGCACAAACTCTTTAGAAAGCTGTTTTTGTGCCTCGCCTTTATCTTGACGTTCTTGGTATCCATCTGCATAAAAATAGCGAGAAGAATCTGGTGTATGGATTTCGTCTATTAGTACTATTTTTCCCTCTTTAGTTTTACCAAATTCGTATTTAGTATCTACTAGAATTAAGCCTCGAGATGCTGCTATTTCTGTTCCTCTAGTAAATAATTTACGTGTGTAATCTTCTAAGATTACATAATCTGCTTCGCTAACAATATTTTTTTTAACAATGTCTTCTCGCGAGATATCTTCGTCATGATCTCCCATTTCAGCTTTGGTAGCTGGCGTAATTATTGGTTTAGGAAACTTATCATTTTCATTCATACCTTCAGGCATTGTTACTCCACAAAGTATTCTTTTTCCTGCTTTATATTCTCTTGCTGCATGACCAGATAAATAGCCACGAATAACCATTTCTACTTTAAATGGTTCGCATAAATGCCCAACTGCCACATTAGGGTCTGGTGTTGCTGTTAGCCAATTTGGGACAATATCCTCAGTTTGTGCCATGAATTTAGTTGCAATCTGATTTAGTATTTGCCCTTTGTATGGAATACCTTTTGGCATGACCACATCAAAAGCACTTAATCTATCTGTTGCTACCATTACCAATTCTTGGTCGTTGATGTTATATACTGCTCTTACCTTACCTTTATAAACACTTTTTTGTCCTGTAAAGTTGAAATTTGAATCTGTTATTGTATTACTCATTATTTATTTATTTATGAGTTTATTTTGTTTTTGTTTGATTTCTCGATAGCATCTACACATATTTAATAAATCGCTAGAATTAAATGTGCTCTTAAAAAAATTAAACCTCTCTATTTTCTATATTTCTGTATGCAGCAATGACCTTTTTAACTAGTTTATGACGAACAACATCTTTATCATCTAGAAAAACAATTCCAATACCTTCAATATCTTTAAGTACCAAAAGTGCTTCTTTTAGTCCAGAAATTGTGCGACGCGGCAAATCTATTTGTCCTGGATCTCCTGTTAATAAAAACTTGGCGTTTTTTCCCATTCTGGTTAAAAACATTTTCATTTGTGCATGTGTAGTGTTTTGTCCTTCGTCTAAAATAACAAAAGCATTGTCTAGTGTTCTACCTCGCATAAATCCCAAAGGTGCTATTTGTATGGTTCCGTTTTCTATGTATTGTGCAAGTTTCTCTGGAGCAATCATATCTCTTAATGCATCGTAAAGCGGTTGCATGTATGGATCTAATTTTTCTTTTAAATCACCTGGTAAAAACCCTAAATTTTCGCCAGCCTCTACAGCTGGTCTAGTTAAAATAATACGCCTAACTTGTTTACTTTTTAATGCTTGGACTGCTAGTGCAACTCCTGTGTATGTTTTACCTGTTCCTGCAGGACCAATAGCAAAAACCATATCGTTTTTACGCATTAACTCCACCAGTTTACGTTGGTTTGCAGTTTGCGCTTTTATTAGTTTCCCATTTACGCCATGAACTATAGTTTCTCCACTTTGTGCAGATGTATTATAATCGTCGCTACTATTACTTGTTAAAACACGCTCTATAACATTCTCGTCTAGCTTGTTATATTTTGTAAAATGCTTGAGCAACATATTTAGTCGTCTTTTAAACTCATCTAAAAGTTCTTCTTCACCAAAGGCTTTAATTTCATTGCCTCTAGCTACTATTTTTAATTTAGGAAAGTGTTTTTTTAGTAACTTAATGTTTTCATTTCCTGCTCCAAAAAATTCTTTTGGAGTGATTTCTTCAAGTTGAATTATAATTTCGTTCAAAAGCGCATCATTTTAATTAAGATTTTCTATTCTATTTTCTTAGTTTTGTTCTGAGATATAAATGTATAATAAACTTAAGAAACATACATCTATATTAAATATATTAATCTAAATAAATATCAACAATTATAAATGGCTATTATCACATTAACAACAGACTTTGGTGAGAAAGATTACTTTGCTGGTGCGATAAAAGGTGCTATTTACAGCGAAATGCCAGACGTTAAAATTGTTGATATCTCACATTCTGTTTCACCATTTAATATTCCTGAAGCTGCTTACATTATTCAGAATGCATATAGTAGTTTTCCTGAAGGGACCATACATATTATTGGTATTGACTCTGAAATTAATGAAGAGAACAAACACATTGCAATAGCATTAAATGGTCATTATTTTGTATGTGCCAATAATGGAATTATGAGCATGATTTGTTCCGAAATTTCACCAAACCAAATTGTAGAAATTAATATTCACGATAAAATTGAAACGAGTTTTCCTGTTTTAGATGTTTTTGTAAAAGTAGCTTGCCATATTGCTCGTGGTGGAACTTTAGCCGTAATAGGTAAAAGCATTGATAAAATTAAGCCAATTAAAAATTTAGAACCTTATGTAAACGAAGAGAAAACTCAAATTATTGGAAGTAT
Source organism: Lacinutrix sp. (assembly GCF_029238095.1). GTDB lineage: Bacteria > Bacteroidota > Bacteroidia > Flavobacteriales > Flavobacteriaceae > Lacinutrix. Next base: position 17,956 of record NZ_JAQWGS010000021.1, read on the forward strand.
AATTTATGTCGATAATTATGATAATGTTATTACCAATATAAAGAAATCTTTTTTCGAAACCATACAAAAAGGGCGAACGTTTGAAGTTTTTGCTAGAAACCATAAATTTAAAAAAATACATGCTAAATATAGCGACATCGTAAACTTTAGTACTCCAGAAGAAAATAGAAACGACGAAGGCCGAGGTTTAGTTGTTTTTAACTCGTCAAACTATTTAGAAATAGCTATTTATAAAGGCAATACTGGTAGTGTTGGTGGAGCAAGTTCTTTAATGGGCTTAAAATTACGAGATACTGTGACCATAAATTTTGTAAAGTAAAATTGAAATAATAATAAAATGTCTCACAGACATAAAGAAAAACAATATACATGTTTGTTAGAATTGTAAAAATGAGTTTTGCTGAAGAAAACATTATACCTTTTCTCGATAATTTTGAAACTGTAAAACAAAAAATTAGAAATTTTGAAGGCTGCCAATTTCTTGAATTATATCGCGATAAACATAATACTAATATCTTTTTTACGTACAGTTATTGGAATACTGAAGATGATTTAAATAATTACAGAGATTCTGATCTATTCCAAAGTGTTTGGACTAAAACAAAACAAATGTTTAATGCAAAGCCTGAGCTTGGAGTGTAGATAAAGTTGTTTCTTTATAAAACACTTGTTACGAAAATTATACAAAGCATTAAAAAAATCTAGAAATAATTAACTATGAGTTTTTCTAATAAAGTTATATGGATTACTGGTGCATCCACTGGAATAGGTAAGCATTTAGCTATTGAATTAAATAGGCAAGGTGCTAAAGTTATTATTTCATCTAGAAAAATTGAAGCTTTAAAAGCAGTGAAGCTGCTTTGTGAAAATCCAGAAAATGTAGAATTGATAGTTTTAGACATCGAAGACTACACTAACTTAAAATCAAAAGTTGATACCGCTATTTCTCTTTTTGGTTCTATTGATATTTTAGTTAACAATGCAGGTATTAGCCAACGTGCTTTAGCTAGTGAAACAGATATTACTGTAGATAAACGCTTAATGGATATTAATTATACAGGAACCATAGCACTAACAAAACTAATGTTACCACATTTTATTAAAAATCAATCTGGTCAAATAGTAGTAACTACAAGTATTGTGGGTAAAATTGGCACACCTTTAAGGTCAAGTTATGCAGCTAGCAAACATGCTTTACATGGTTTTTTTGATAGTTTGAGAGCTGAACTCTGCAATGATAACATATATATAACCCTTGTTTGTCCTGGTTTTGTTAATACAAATGTATCAATCAATGCGTTAACTGGTAACGGAACTGCACTACAAAAAATGGATACAGCTACAAAAAACGGTATTGCACCAGACTATTTTGCAATTTTAATGGCTAAAGCAATATTAAAAAAGAGACAAGAAGTTTATATTGCTGGTTTTAAAGAAAAGCTAGGCGTATATACAAAACGGTTTTTCCCTAAAGTTTTATCAAAAATGATTACTAAATTAAGCGTCACATAATACTATATATTTAATGTTAGCTATCCTGAAAAAAGAAATAAACTCGTTCTTCGCTTCACCAATAGGTTATTTGGTGATAGCTATATTCCTTTTACTTAACAGCTTATTTTTGTGGCTTTTTAAAGGCGAATTTAATGTTTTAGATTATGGTTTTGCAGACCTTTCGTCTTTCTTCTTACTATCGCCTTGGATTCTTATTTTTCTTATTCCAGCTGTAACTATGCGTAGTTTTAGCGACGAAAAAAAGCAAGGTACATTAGAGTTATTATTAACCAAACCCATTTCGCATTTACAAATAGTTTTGGGTAAATATTTTGGTGCTTTTTTATTAATAATTTTAGCGCTAATTCCTACTCTACTTTATGTTTACACAATAAGTGAATTAGGTAATCCTATTGGTAATCTTGATGTTGGAAGCACATTAGGATCTTACATAGGATTGTTGTTTTTAACAGCAGCCTACACAACTATTGGCATCTTCGCTTCTACTTTAAGCGACAACCAAATTGTAGCCTTTATTATTGCGGTATTTTTATGTTTTCTCTTAAATATTGGATTTGAGGGATTAGCAGATGTTTTGGGTAGTTTTCTAGAAAACTTTGGGATGGCTTCTCACTATAAAAGCATGAGTCGTGGCGTTTTAGATACGCGAGACATTATTTACTTTTTAAGTATTACTGCTTTGTTTCTTTTTTTAACCGTTAAACGTGTAAATACAGAAGGTTCTAAACAAGTAAAATGGCTTAATATTGCGCTTTTTCCTATTGGTTTAATTCTACTAAATAGCATAAGCTCGTCGTTTTATCAACGTTTTGATTTAACTTCAGATAGTCGCTACACATTAAACAAAGCCGCTTTAAGTATTGTTAAAAATGTAGATTCTGCGATTATTATTGACGTGTTCTTAGAAGGTGACGATTTTCCTTCAGAATACAGAAGACTTCAAACTGAAACCAAACAGTTATTAGAAGAATTTGAGGCTTACAACAGTAACATAACATTCAATTTTATAGATCCTTTTGAAGACCAAGCAAACCAAGATCTTAGAATTGCGCAATTTACAGAACGTGGTTTAACACCAATGCAATTAAGTGTTCAAGACAATGGGAAACAATCGCAACGCATAATTATACCGTGGGCTTTGGCTAGTTACAACAACCAAACAGTAGATATTCCTTTAGTTAAATACAAAGTAAATGCAAACCAGCAAGAAACAGTAACCAATTCTGTACAAAACCTAGAATATGCTTTTGCAGACGGTTTAAGTAGACTAATTAATCCTAAACGTAGAAAGATTGCTATTTTAAAAGGTAATAATGAATTGCCAGACCTTAAAATTGCCGACTTATTAAAAACGTTACAGCAATACTATTACATTGCTCCTTTTACGCTAGATAGTGTAGCTACAAATCCTAAAAAAACATCAAAATTATTAAATACTTACGATTTAGTAATCGCTGCAAAACCTACAGAAGCATTTTCTGAAGAAGAGAAATACATATTAGATCAATACACCATGAATGGAGGAAAAAGCTTGTGGTTACTAGATAAAATTATTATGGAAAAGGATAGTTTATTCAATCCTGAAGGCAAGAATATTGCAGTAACGAGAGATTTAAATTTAACCGATTTCTTTTTTAAATATGGTGTACGTGTAAATCCTGTATTAACCAGTGTTAAAAGTCAAAATATTGGCAGAATTACATTAGAAACTGGACAAGATGAAAGTTTAAAACTACAACATTTTTTATGGCCATATGCTCCTCTTGCCTTGAGCGATATTAATCATCCTATTACAAATAATTTAAACTTTGTAAAGTTTGATTTTGCCAACCAAATAGACACACTAAAAAACGATATTAAAAAAACGATACTACTTAAAAGTGATAGACCAAGCCGCTTAGAGGGAACTCCAAAAGAAATTAGCTTAGAATTTGCTTTAAAAGAACCGGATTCAAAACTTTTTACCAAAGACAGACAAAACTTGGCTGTGCTGTTAGAAGGTGAATTTACTTCGGTTTATAACAATCGTATAAAACCACTTGAGCTTGAAAATGATATCACAAAAAGTACAGCCACAAAAATGATTGTAATTGCAGATGGAGATGTAATTAAAAACGATTTAGATAAAGGCAGACCAACAACTTTAGGGTTCGATAAATGGACCAAAGAAACCTACGGAAACAAAGAATTTTTACTAAACTCCGTTAACTATCTTTTAGACGATGATGGACTTATAAACATTCGAAGCAAGGAAATTAAAGTAGCCTTTTTAGATTACGCTAAAGTTGGAAAAGAAAAAACAAAGTGGCAGATTATAAATATCATCTTACCCTTATTGTTTTTAGGCTTGTTTGGGTTTATTTTTAATTTTTTAAGAAAAAGAAAATACGCTAAAAAAGCTTAAAAAAAAGCTTCAAAAACTTATCGATTAATTAGAATAAACTGTTAATAAGTTTGTTTCAGTTTTAGGCTGTTAAACAATATATTTGTAGTAATTAATTATTCAGAATTTAATAGAATAATAATAAATGAACCATTTATAATTTAAGATTATTCTTTACAATAATCTTTAAAAGGAATGCACCATTTTTCATTAAAATAAAATATAAAAGACAACATGAAGTTTATAGTTTCAAGTACGTATTTACTTAAGCAGTTACAAGTTTTAGGAGGTGTAATTAACAGTTCTAATACTTTACCTATTTTAGATAATTTTCTTTTCGACATCAATAAAAATGCATTAACTGTTTCGGCTAGCGATTTAGAAACAACAATGTCCTCTACATTAGATATAGAAAGCGATAGTAAAGGAAGTGTTGCTATTCCTGCACGTTTATTATTAGACACTTTAAAAACGTTTCCAGAACAACCTTTAACGTTTACAGTAGAAGAAAATAACACCATAGAGATTAGTTCTAACCATGGTAAATATGCTTTAGCTTATGCAGATGGTGCAGAGTTTCCGAAAGCTGTAGCGCTTGAAGATCCTTCTAGCACTACTATTTCTGGAGATATTTTAGCAACTGCAATTAGTAAAACAATTTTTGCTGCTGGAAACGATGATTTAAGACCTGTAATGAGTGGTGTATTCTTTCAGTTTTCTACAGATAACCTAACGTTTGTAGCAACAGATGCTCACAAATTAGTAAAATACACACGAAAAGACGTCTCTGCTTCTCAAGTTGCAGAATTTATTATGCCTAAAAAACCTTTAACATTACTAAAAGGTATTTTAGCTGCAAGCGATGAGAATGTAACAATAGAATATAACGATTCTAACGCAAAATTCACTTTCGAAAACACAATTTTAGTTTGCCGTTTAATTGATGGAAAATATCCTAATTACGAAGCTGTAATTCCAAAGGAAAATCCCAACAAATTAAATATCGACAGAACTCAGTTTTTAAATTCTGTAAAACGTGTAAGTATATTTTCAAACAAAACAACACACCAAATACGTTTAAAAATTGCTGGAGCAGAGCTTAATATTTCTGCAGAAGATATCGATTATTCTAATAAAGCAGAAGAACGTTTAACTTGTGATTATCAAGGTGACGACATGCAAATAGGCTTTAACTCTCGTTTTTTAACAGAAATGTTAAATAACCTTAATGCTTCTGAAGTACAACTAGAAATGAGTATGCCAAACAGAGCTGGAATTCTAACTCCAGTAGATGGTCTAGACGAAGGCGAACATGTTACCATGTTGGTTATGCCTGTGATGTTAAATAGTTAACTAATTCCTGCGATGACAGGAATCTTATAATAAAGAATTTAAATAATAAAAACGCAACCATTACTGGTTGCGTTTTACTTTATCTTAAATAAATTTCAACTAACTAATAAAATTCTAAGATAAAAATTGCCTTCACTAATATTTTACTAACTAGTTAATAAAATTATAACTAAAAGGATAGGTAGGATTTTCTCCATTATTAGCTTTTATCGCATTAATAATAGGATATATTACAGAGATTAATCCTAAAACTAACCAACCTAATAATCCTAATCCAAATAATAAGATTAACGGTACACATACGATGTATAAAACAACTAAACTTAATTGAAAGTTAACTATAGTCTTACCATGCGCATCCATCTGGTATACTTTGTCTTTTTGTGTTAACCATAAAATTAAAGGAAGAATTAAACTTCCAAACCCTATAATTAAAGTCACTAATTGACTTAAATGTGTTAATACTAATAATTGTCTATCTTCTTTCATTTTTACTTTGATTTAGGTTGATGATTGATAAAAACCATACTAATAGGCTTCTACAAATAAGACGCAAATCAAAATGTTACAACAATAAACGTTAAAACCTTGTTAATGAGGTAATTTACTTTTTAAAACACCGTATACAAAGGTGCCAAGAAGTGCACCAAACAGTAAAACAAATATGCTTACAAAACCAGAACCTAATAGCGCATACATTGGTCCTGGACAAGCTCCTGCTAAAGCCCAACCTAAGCCAAATATAGTACCACCAATAAGGTAATTAGTAATTCCTTTTTCTTTAGGTTTTATTGTTATTGACGATCCGTCAAATGTTTTTAACTCTTTACGTTTTACTAATTGTACTAATGCAAAACCTACTAAAACAGCAGAACCAATAACACCATACATATGAAAGCTTTTAAATTGAAACATTTCGTAAATCCTAAACCAAGATGCAACTTCTGATACTATTAGCAGAATTCCAAATAGAAATCCAACTATAAAAAATGCGATGTATTTTTTCATATTAAAAAATTAAAGGAAATATTAAATGAACCATTATTAAACCACCTACAAAAAAACCAATCACTGCAAATAAAGAAGGTCTTTGTAAATTACTAAGTCCCATAATGGCATGACCTGAAGTACAGCCTCCAGCATATCTGGCACCAAAACCAACTAAAAAACCAGCTATTAGTATTAAAGCAAATCCTTTGAGGGTTAATATTTGATCTAAACTAAATAACTCGGTTGGTAAATATGAAGAATTCACACTATCAAAACCATAAGCTTTTAACTGATTTACAACATCTTCATTAATTTGTGGTGATTCTACCTTTAGAACTTGAAAAGCAAATATTCCGCCAAAAACAACTCCTATTAAGACTACCAAACTCCACATATTTTCTCGCCAATTGGTTTTAAAAAATGTTGAAAAACGTCCAGCTCCAGACATTGTGCAAATGGTACGAAGATTAGAAGACATTCCAAATGTTTTACCTAAACGTAAAAGTAAAAACATGATAACTGCTATTAATGGTCCAGCAATAAACCAAGGTAAGGGATTAAGCATAATAATTTTTTTACAAAGAAATGGTTTTTTGTCAAAAAACAAAGTAACTAAAGTTACATAATAGCAAACATTGGGTTAAGTGACTAACTTTTAACTACTTATTGGATTTGTTTTAATCGCTGTTAGCCATAAAATTTATTAGAATAGCAACTAGTGTTACGCACACTAATCCAAAAATAGCAATCATTATTACTCCGTTACTCCAGCTATATAATGCAATGTTTTGAGATATCATAATTTTAAAGTTTTAGTCATTAATTTATAGGTGTAAAATTACACTAGATTTTTGATGTTAAATATGACATTTATCATCAAAAAAAGCATCTTAAAATAAGATGCCTTGTTATTAATTGACTAAAAAAGTATCACACTTCTTTACCTTTCATCATTTTATTCCAATACAAATATGGCAATCCATATTTTTTAAGCATCCATAAACGCCAATGCTCTTTTTCACTATTAAAAACAAGCATTTGTTTAAGTTTAGGATCTGGTATAAAGTTGTTATCGTAATCAAATTCGGCTAAAATCATTTTACCATATCCAGTTACTAAAGGACAAGACGAGTAACCGTTATAGGATTTATTTCCTTTTTTGTTATGTGCTATAAGTTGTAAAATATTGTCTATTACAACTGGTACTTGCTTACGTATAGCAGCTCCTGTTTTTGCAGTAGGTAATGCTGCAACATCACCTAAACCAAAAATATTTGCATATTTATTGTGTTGCAATGTATGTTTATGGACGTCTAACCAACCCGCTTCATTAACCAAAGTGGAATTTTTTATAAAATCTGGAGCACGTTGTGGTGGTGCCAAATGTAACATATCAAAAGGCATCTCTATAATAGATTCGCCAGACATAATTTCTCTTAGCTCATTATCTTCATTAATAACACAATTATTTTCACCAGTACATACAACTTTAAATGTGACAACTTTGTTTTCCCCATCTATCTTAATTGGTGCATAAAATGGTTTAAAATGAATACCATATTTACTTATCACCTGCATTAAACTTTCTCTAATTTCTTTTACACCAAAAATAACAGAACCTGGAGTCGCAAAAACAACATTCGACTTATTTTTAAGTCCATTTTTTTTTATGTAATCTGCTGCTAAATAAGCTATTTTTTGAGGCGCTCCACCACATTTAATTGGTGTAGTTGGTTGTGTAAATAAAGCGTTACCACCTTTAAAGTTTTTAAGGACTTCCCAAGTATGTTTAGGGTCTGTATAATTACTACACACGACACCTTTATCAATAGACTCGGTTAAACCTTCAATTAAAGAGGTATCCATTATTAATCCTGGAGAAACTACTAGATAATCATAAGTAATAGTTCCGTTTTCTTTAGTTGAAACCGAGTTATCTTCTGGTTTAAAACCTGTCGCAAAATCTTTTATCCAATCCACACCTTTAGGCATCACTGAAGCCATACTACGTCTGGTTTTTTCAAAATCAAAAGTACCTCCTCCAACAAGTGTCCAAGCTGGCTGATAATAATGCCAATCTGCTGGCTCAATTAATCCAATGTCTAACGATTTGTCTTTAGCTAATAGGTTGGCAGAAGTCATTATACCTCCAGTACCTCCTCCAATAACTAAAATTTGATAATGTGATTTCATGTTACTATTTTTATTAAGTTGAGTTAGTTAGTTTCAATCTTGATAAAAATAGCAGTCAACTTCTTAAAATATTGTAACTAATGTTACATAACGTGTTAAATTTTGAGTTTTTAACCTTTTAAAGGATTAATATTTAGCAATATCTTAATAAACAGTGGAAGAAATTTTCTTTTTCTGAATGATAAAAAACAACTCTTTACCTTGTCTTGGGTTTATAGAGTTGTAAGCCTCTTCCATGACTTTTATTTCAAAATAAGGTTTAAAATACTCGATATATTCTGTTTTACAGCCACCAAAAGGTGGATGTGTGTCGTTTAATGGCGCATCAAATAGTAAACCAGCTACTTTACCGTTATCTTTTAGCATTTCATGTGCTTTTACTGCATAGGCTTGTCGTAAATTTGGATCTATTGCACAGAAAAAAGTTTGCTCGATTATTAAATCGAAAGTCATATCTAAATCAAAAAAATTGTCTTGAATAAGTTGTGAAGAAGGGAAAGAAGGTACTCTGATTTTTATATTTTGTAATGCCGTTTTAGATAAATCTACAACATACACATTTTTAAACCCTTTATTATGAAGATATTCTGCTTCATAACTATTTCCACCTCCTGGAATTAAAATTTTAAGATTTTTATTTGTTAATTGATCAAAATACACTTTTAAAGGTGGAGAAATCTCGCCTAAATCCCAACCAATATCATTTGTTTTATATCTATCCTCCCAGAAATCTTTGTTTAAATCCATTAATTGGCAGTATTTATAATATTAATGATGTCGTTTTTTTGAAGCACACCAGATTGTCTCCACACTTGTTTGCCATTTTTAAAAAGTAACATTGTTGGCACACCTCTAACCTGATATTTAGCTGCTAATTCTTGATTTTTATCAACATCAATTTTAATGATTGAAACAGCATCACCTAAGGTATCTTTTACCTCTTTTAATATTGGACCTAGCGTTTGACATGGTCCACACCAAGTAGCAAAAAAATCTACTAATACTGGTGTGTCTTTATTTATTATTTCTGAAAATTTGCTCATAGTTAAATTTACATTTTAACAAATTGAATTATAACTGAAAAAGGCACTTATTATATTATAATAATAAGCGCCTTAATAAACTTAATAGCTTATCATTATTTTAAAGTCGAAGGACAAACATAGTCCGTTCTTGGTATGTCTGTTTTTTTAATTGCACCATAACCACCAGCAACATCTATTATATTATGGATGCCTCTACTTTTTAAAATGGATGCTGCAATTACCGATCGGTAGCCACCTGCACAATGGACAAAAAATGGTTTATCTTTTGGAAATGCACTTAAGTAATCATTTAAAGAATCTAGAGGTGCGTGTTTTGCACCATCAACATGCTCTGAGGTGTATTCGCCATCTTTTCTAACATCAAACACCACGTCTTTATGTTCTGGATAGCGCTTAGCAAATTCTTCTGCCGAAATAGAATCTAAAGTATCATATTCCATTCCTGCATCTTTCCAAGCATCAAAACTTCCGTCTAAATAGCCAATAGTATTATCAAAACCAACACGAGATAAACGTGTAATGGCTTCCTCTTCTTTTCCTGGCTCTACAACCAATAATAGTGTTTGCTTAACATCTGCAATTAAAGCGCCAACCCATGGTGCAAATCCACCTTGTAAACCTATAAATATAGATCTTGGGATGTGACCTTTAATAAATTCTGATTGATGACGCACATCTAAAACAAGTGCGTCAGTTTCATTTGCTGCTGCTTCAAATGCTTTAGGCGAAAGCGCTTCTGTCCCTTTCTTGATGACGTCTCCAATGTCTTCGTAACCTTCTTGATTCATCTTAACATTTAAAGGGAAGTATTTTGGAGGTGGCGCCAAACCGTCTGTTACTTCTTTAATAAATTCGTCTTTTGTCATGTCTGCGCGTAACGCATAATTTGTCTTTTTCTGGTTGCCTAGAGTATCAAACGTCTCTTTACTTAGGTTTTTACCACATGCAGATCCTGCACCATGTGCTGGATATACAATAATGGAATCCTCAAGAGGCATTATTTTGTTGCGTAAGCTATCAAACAGGAATCCTGCCAAATCTTTTTCAGTGATTTTACCAACTTTTTGTGCTAAGTCTGGACGACCAACATCACCAATAAATAAGGTGTCACCACTAAAAATTGCGTGGTTTTTACCATCTTTATCTTTTAGTAAATACGTTGTGCTTTCCATAGTATGTCCAGGAGTGTGCAAAGCTATAATGGTAATATCGCCTAACATAAACACTTGATTGTCTTGTGCAATTAAGGCTTCAAAATTGGTTTCTGCACTTGGTCCATAAACAATTGTTGCGCCTGTTTTTTTGGCTAATGTCACGTGACCACTCACAAAATCAGCATGAAAATGTGTTTCAAAAATATATTTAATTTTCGCATTATTCTTTTCTGCTTTGTCTATGTAAGGCTGTACTTCTCTTAATGGATCTATTATAGCGACTTCACCATTACTTTCTATATAATAAGCACCTTGTGCTAAACATCCTGTATAAATTTGTTCTATTTTCATCTTTATTCTGTTTTTAATTATTGTAAAATGTATTCGGCTTTTGGCTTCGTTCATTTTAACTCTATTATTGTTTTTTTGGCTCTACAAAAATAGTTATGATTTTTATGTTACGCAGTAACAAATGTTACACGCCTATTTGGTTAATTCTCTGAAAATGATATAAATACCCATTACTAAAACAAACCAACCGAATCCTTTTTTAAGTTTTTTACCTTCAATAAAATTAGAAATATACATTCCTAAAAATATTCCGACTACAGACATTGCTGTAAAGCTTAACAAAAATACCCAATCTATTTCTAAATTTTCGACATCACCAATAAATCCTATTAAGGACTTGATAGCTATAATTAATAGTGAGGTGGCTACTGCTTTTTTCATAGGCAATTTAGCTAATAACACCAACGCTGGAATAATTAAAAAACCACCACCTGCTCCTACTATTCCTGTTAACGTACCAACTACAAATCCTTCAATAATAATTAATGGATAGTTGTACTTTATTGCTGTTTCTTCTCCTGAATCTTTACGATTACTCTTAATCATAGAGATTGAAGCTACCAACATCACCAAAGCAAAAAATAGCATGATTGCAATGTTTTTTGTGACCAAAAAGTCGCCAATGCTAAATAATTGTTCCGGAATTGCAGGTACTAAATATCTTCTGGTCGCGTACACTGCAATAAAAGCTGGAAAGGCAAAAACGATAGCTGTTCTAAAATCTACTAAACCTTTTTTTATGTTGCTAATAGCACCAACTAATGCAGATACACCTACTACAAATAAAGAATAAGCAGTGGCTGTTACAGGGTTTAAATACAATAAATACACTAAAATAGGAACTGTTAGAATAGAGCCTCCTCCACCTATCAATCCTAAGACCACACCAATTACTAGTGCGCCTAAATAGCCTAAAATTTGTTGTACGTCCATGTTTTAAATTTGATGCAAATATACTACTGTTTTATAAAGCTGAATGTAACAATCGTTACCTAACTATAACTCTAAAATTTTAATGTTATTACGATGTAACTCTATTTTTCCGTCAATTTCTAAGGTTTTTAATAGCCTGGAAATGACCACTCTGGAGGTGTGTAAATCACTCGCGATTTGTTGGTGTGTGACATGGATGACATCATTATGATTGACCATTGCTTTGTCTTTTAAATATTTAAATAAGCGTTGATCCATTTTTAAAAAGGCAATTGTATCAATCGCTTCCAACAATTCTGACATCCTGTTGTGGTAACTTTGTAATACAAATTTTTGCCACGATTTGTATTTACCTAACCATTCTTCCATTTTGGTGACTGGTATCATAATAAGTCTGGTATCGGTTTCGGCAATTGCCCTAATTTCACTTTTCGCATTTCCTAAACAGCAGGATAAGGTCATGGCACAAGTATCGCCTTGTTCTATGAAATATAAAATAAGCTCGTCACCCTCTTCGTCTTCTCTTAAAATTTTGATAGCACCACTAACCAAAAGTGGCATTGATTTTATGTAGTCGCCAATTTCAATCAATTTGAAGCCTTCCGGAATATCTTTATAAGTACCAACATTATTGATTTCTTGAAGTAAATCTTCTTCAAATAAATACCCGTATTGTTGTTTAAGTTCTTCTAACATTTTTATTTTTTGTAAAGATAAAACTAAGTTAATTTGTAATGTGTAACTTTTGTTACGCTATTACTTATCTATACCTAAGCGTTGAAGCATTGCTTAAGCATACGGTATAGTTCTGGATGTTTTTGTCTAAATAATTTTGGACGCTCAAAAAAATATTCTGAAGCTACCGCAAAAAACTCGGTTGCAGAAGTACCTCCATATTTTCTTATGTCTGATACGTCGTTATTTATGGCCTCCATTTCTTTATGCATTAACGTTAACCATGGTTGGATGTATTCCTTTCCTAGAAAATATTCTGGGATACCATCGGTTTCGCCATCCATTTTATCTAATAAATGTAAAAATTCATGAATAGGTGTGTTATGCTTATCGGTTTTGTTGTTAAAAGCTAATCTAATCGCTTTTTTAGAAAGTATCATTTGATTTTTGAAACGACCAGTACCAACCATACCTAATATTCGTTTATTTTTATTAGAAAATTGCAATTCTTCATTAAAACTATCTGGATAAACTATTATTCCTGTAAGGTTATTATAACTCCAGTTAGGAAAATTAAACACCGGAATAATAGCACTAGATGCGATTAATAATTTATCTAACTCATCGATTTCAGTATTTACACCATCTATATTTATTTCATTTAAAAATAATAAAATTCTGTTTCTAAAAATAGCTTGATGATTTGGAGTTAACTTCTTGTAGAAGAGGACTTCTTTTATTAATATATTATGCCAATGTTTGGGTATTTGCTTAACTTTTTTTGCATTTACTATATAAAAAGCATAGCCAATAAAGATTACAATTACTATAAAAATAAATATATAAAGCATGTTATTAAATTGTATTTGCAAAATATTCTAAAAATGAGAGAGAAAAAAATAAATGCTATAACTTATCTTAGCAAAAAAATCTAATAGAGATGTTAAAGGCAATATTATTTGATATGGATGGTGTTATTGTTGATACTGAGCCCTTACACAAGAAAGCTTATTTTTTAATGTTTAAGTATTACAATATAGATGTCTCGGAAAGACTTTTTGAAAGTTATACAGGTCAATCTACAATTAATGTTTGTAAGCAACTTTGTACTGCTTTTAGTTTAGAAATTCCAGCTGAAACATTAATGGCAAAAAAACGTGAATATTTTAAAGATTTGTTTTTTAATGATCCAAGCTTAAAACTAATTGATGGCGTTTTAGAACTTATAAAAAATTACTACCAAAACGGTTTAACTTTAGTACTTGCCTCTTCGGCATCAATGCTAACTATTAATAATGTTTTTACGCGTTTTGAGTTAGACCAATATTTTAAAGCTAAAATTAGTGGAGCAGATTTAAAAGCTTCTAAACCACATCCAGAAATTTTTGAAAAAGCAGCAGAATTAGCTGGCTTTTTAAGAAGTGAATGCTTAGTTATAGAAGACTCTACCAATGGTATAAAAGCCGCGCATGCTGCAAGTATTTATTGTATAGGTTATAATAGTTATCATTCAAAAAATCAAGACTATAGTTTAGCAAACCATGTGGTAGATGATTTTACTTCTATTTATTTTGATAAAATTAGTACTATTTTAGATTAATAAATTTACTTCAACAACTGATCTATCGCTTCTTTAGTGTTAGTAACAGGCAGCTTACAACTACCATCTACACATACATATATATAAGTGTCTGCTTCAATAAATCTGTTTTCCATAATTGGTAACTTACTTTCTTGTGTAGCTCCTGCAATTAAAATATTTGGCAAATAATAAATATTAACTTCTTTTAATTTTTCTTTAGCATTAGCTCCAGAAATTGCAAGCTCGTAATATGGATTAGAATAGTTTAAATATAGAGAAAGCCAGTTAGAATAGCTAGATGGTGCTTTATCAATATTAACTATCATATTATTTAGCATTTGTTTAGCTAATTCTAAATAGTTTTTATTTGAATAATAGTGTCCTAATTTGAAAAGATTATCTGCTAAAATCGAATTTGATGAAGAAATAACATTGTCATAAACCTCTACTTTTCTTGTTATTAAATCTGTTTCAGAATCTGCTGTAAAATAAAACATACTATTATTTTTATCTAAAAAATGATTTATTGAATAATCCATTAAATCCTTAGCTAAGTTTAACCATTTTTCATCTAAAGTAATTTGATATAAATCTATATAAGCCGAAATAACATGCGCATAATCTTCTGAGAAACCATTAATAGTTGCCTTTCCATTTTTATAGTTATGAAATAAAGAGCCTTCTTTTGTAAGTAGTTTATTTTTTATAAACTCGGCATTTTTAACTGCCTTATTTAAATAATTAATATCTCTAAAAACACGATAAGCATCAACATAGCCTTTTAGCATAAGTGCATTCCAAGAAGTTAAAACTTTATCATCTGTTCGTGGTCTAGGTCTTTTATTTCTTACCTTATTTAAGGATTGTTTCCACTTACTTACTTTAGCATCTAGTTCTAAAACACTAATATTATTGGATTTAGCAAAGGCTTCATCTGTTATAGTTTTAAATAAAATATATTGATTGTTTTCCCATTTACCTGTAAGGTTTATATTATAATAAGATGAAAACATTGAAAATTCTTCTTTAAGAATAGACTTTAACTCCTCTTCATTCCAACTGTAAAACACACCTTCTTCTAATTGGTTTTCATCATTTAAACTATCTGCATCAATGGAAGAATAAAAAGCGCCTTCGGTTTGTAACAATTCTCTTTCTACAAAGTTAAGAGTTTCTAAAACTACCTTTTTATAATTTTCATTTTTGGTAATTAAATACGCTTGAGAATAAACACTTACTAGCTGTGCATTATCATAAAGCATTTTTTCGAAATGAGGAATGTGCCATTTTTGGTCTACAGCATATCTAGAAAAGCCTCCTCCAACTTGATCATAAAGACCTCCATTTGCCATTTTTGTTAATGTAGTCGATACATAATCTTTTAACTCAATGTCATCATTTTGATAACTATATCTCATCAAAAAGTTTAAGTTGTTTGGCAGTGGGAATTTTGGAGCATTTAAATTTCCTCCTAATGTATAATCTAAATTTTTTTTCCATGATTGAACATATTGCTGAAGACTTTCAGTTTTAAATGGAATATTTTGTTGATTTAAAGTAATTAAATCTGAAGTTTTAACACCTTCGGTGAGTTTTTCTGCAAAAGCAATCACTTTTTCAGGATTTGTTTTATAGAGTTGTGATATGTCTTTTAAAATTTTCTCCCATTGCTCTTTTTCAAAATAAGTTCCTCCAAAAACAGGCCTTCCATCTGGTAAAGTAATACAATTTAAGGGCCAACCACCACTACCTGTCATTAGTTGTACAGCATTCATGTATACTTGATCTACATCTGGACGTTCTTCTCTATCTACTTTTATGTTAATAAAATTAGCATTCATTAATTTTGCTACAGAATCGTTTTCAAAGCTTTCTTCTTCCATAACATGACACCAGTGGCATGCTGAGTACCCTACTGATATAACCATAAGTTTATTGTCTTTTTTTGCTAATGCTAAGGTTTTAGCATTCCATGGTTTCCAGTTTACAGGATTGTAGGCATGTTGTAGTAAGTAAGGACTGGTTTCGTGTATTAATCCATTAGCAGAGTTTTCTATAGCGGAGTGTGCCAGCTGTTTCGTTTTCTCTTCACAACTTATACTTAAACCTATGAGAATACTAAAAACTATTATCTTCTTATACATATTACTTTGCGGTTTTATACCATTTTGTAATGCAAATTGGTATTACTTATGTAAAAATAAACTTTGAAAAAGATATTGCATAAAAAAAGACTGCCTTTTTAGACAGTCTTTTAATAAAATATATTTTGAGATCTAAATTATTCTCTGATAAGTTTCACGGTTTTAGAACCATTAACGCCATCAATTCTTGCAAAATAAACTCCTGTTTTAAGGTTAGAAGCGTCAATTGAAGTTTCTAATGTATTAGGACTAACAGATATTACTTGTTTTCCTAAGATATCATAAACAGAAATAGTGTTTATTACTGAGTTACTAATAACGTTCCAAGTAGCGTTTGTTGGATTAGGGAAAACAGAAAATTTAGCATCTGTAAAATTAGCTGTAGACAGCAAATCACCGTTAGTGAAAAGGAAATTATCTATGTATAATATACTGTTGTTATCTACTGAAGACGCAAAAGGGTCTATTTTCCACTGGAAAAACTCTGCTTGATCAAAACCTAAATTAGTAAAATAGGTTAATGGAATTGATACTTTAGTCCATTGCTCTGTAACAACAGCCTCATTTGTACCTATTTCATAAGTTACTTCTGTTACTGGTGTAGTATTATCACTAATTAATACAAATTTAAATCCTGTAGCTGTTGCGGCAGAATTTGTAGGTGCAAATATATAGTAATCAAAAGTTACATGATCATAAGCGTTAATAGCTCCTGTTGTACCTTCTTCACCTTGTCCGTAACCACCATTTCCTAAATTAAATTTCCATGCGTTATTAACATTAGCTGACGGATCTAAATCAACTTGAGAATCAAGACCTCCACCAAATTGATATGCAAATGGAAATATTGTTGAATAACTATTAGTGTCATTATAAACACTATAAACATTAGCATCTGTTGCATCTGGTATTGGTGCTGCTGGTATTGCTGGAGGTGTAACTACTATTGCAGCACCTGCCGTACCTTGTATATTATCTACATATACAGTTCTTTCAATTTCTGGATCGTGCCATCCGCCTCCATTCCAGTTTGGAAATAAAGCTATAGTATCATACTCACCATTTGCAGAACCTGTATTATCAAGGTTTTCATTAAACGTAAATGTAAGTGTTTCCCATCCAGATCCTGTATGCGCAGCATCTGCGGCAGAATCTATTGCACCATTTTGACCACCATCTAACCTTGCTAAAATATTAAATGGAGTTGTAGAGTATGCGTCTATAGTTACAATGTTTGTTGTTGGATCTGATACATCTATGTAATTGTCTTGCATTACTAAATTTGCACCTTGCCACGGATTACCAGCTTGCACTACAATTAACTCTCCTGCTGTAGCAGAACCATTGTTAGCATCTACACTTGGATTTGCAACAACGTTTGCTCCGCCTAGACCTTCAAAACCTACGAAATCTATAGGTGTTGTTTCAAAATCCTCTAACATATCTAATACAACTGGTATTGCAGCACCTTGTGTACCACTTAAATTATCTACATACACTGTTCTTTCAATTTCAGGATCGTGATATCCGCCTCCATTCCAGTTTGGAAATAATGCAACTGTACTATACTCACCATTTGCAGAACCTGTATTATCAAGGTTTTGATTAAACGTAAATGTTAGTGTTTCCCATCCAGAACCTGTATGCGCAGCATCTGCAGCAGAGTCTGTTGCACCATTTTGACCACCAGCTAATCTTGCTAAAATGTTGAACGCAGATGTAGAATACACATCAAGAGTTACCGTGTTTGTAACAGGATCTGATACATCTAAATAATTGCTTTGCATAACCAAATTAGCGCCTTGCCATGGGTTACCTGCTTGTACTACAATTAGCTCACCTACTGTAGCAGAACCATTGTTAGCATCTACACTTGGGTTTGCAACAACGTTTGCACCACCTAGACCTTCAAAACCTGAAAGGTTTGGCGAAGACTCAAAGTCTTCAAGATTTGTCTGTGAGTAGCCAAAAGCAAACATCACAAGAGCGAATAAAAAAGGAATTTTTCTCATAATTTTTAGTTTTTAATTTGTTAAAAATAGTTGTTTTTATTGTAATTAAACATCTTAACACCTATACAAAAACAATACACCTAAACGTTTTAGGCTATTGAATGCATATAAGCGTATTAAATATTATCTTACAATGGAATTATTATAAAGTTTCGTTTTTTTAATTGTTAATTTTATAAAGTGTTGGTTTGTAATTATTATTAGTTATGACAATCATAGGATTGTGCTTTTTGTTTAATATATTGATACTTCTACTATCAAAAGGAACATAAAATCCACTTTGTGTTGGTGTAATATATTTAAAATTATTAAACCCATCTCCTAAAAATACTGTACCGAAACCGGCATCGTAACGTGTGGTTTCAACTTCTACACCATAATGATTTCCTACGGTAATAATATCTTTATTTCCGTCTTGATTTATATCAAACACAAGGGTAGATTTAATTGGTGAAATTTGAGCTTCGAATGGTAACGGTTTTTTTATAAACTTACCATTATCGTTAATTAAAATGATACTTTCAAAGTTTTTAATCTCATAAACAACTGCATCTTCAACTTTATCTTCTGGAAGAATATCTATTAGTTTGGACGAAGCAAAACTGTGATAGTCTTTAAATTTATCTGCAACATATGGCATTTGTTGACTTGTACATTCTCTCCCACGAAGTGGAACATAATTGTTTTTATAGTATTTTGCTAAAACTACATCATTAGTACCATTATTATCAAAATCATTAGTATATACTTTAAAAGGATGTTCTTCTGAAGCTTTAAACTTATTGTTTTTACCTAAGTTACCGATAATGTAATCATCATCACCGTCATTATCTAAATCACTTGCTGTTATTGACCACCAGAAGCCTCGAGTGTCTTTTAGATTATAATCTTCAGTGGCTTTTACAAAACGTCCGTCGGTGTTTTTAAGTAGTGTTATTTCCATCCACTCACCAACTATCATTAGATCCTCATCGTTATCATTGTCTATATCTGTGAATACAGCATCTGTAACCATTCCTATTTCATTTAAAGATGGAGCTGCCTTAGAAGATAATTTTTTAAATTTTCCGTTTTCATTTACAAGTAAGTAACTTGTAGACGGATACGTGTAAGCACCAGGAATTAGACGTATCCCAACAAATAAATCTAAATCCCCATCTTTATCTATATCTGAAACTTTTACACATTGAGAACTCTGTTTAATTGGTGGCAAAGTATTCTTGGATTTGGTAAAAATGCCATTACCATTGTTAAGATATAGTCTATCTTGTAAATGCGGGCTTCCAATTTTAAATTCGCTACCACCACTTGCAATGTAAAGATCCATATCATTATCATTATCAACGTCTAAAAACACACACCCTAAATCTTCGGAAATTTTGTCTTTTTCCCAAGGCTGAGAGGCACTCTTGATATACAAATTGTTTTTGTTTTGTATATAAAGTACGCCACTTTGGTCTTTTGCGCCTCCGATAAAAATATCATCCAATCCATCACCGTTAACGTCTGCATTAGCTGAGAAAGGTCCGTTTTGAGAGATGTTATGTGGAAGTAGTATTTCTTCTACAAATTCATCAAATTCATTTTCTATATGTTGGTAATCAATACCAATAGTTTTTGGATTTATTTCTGTAACTAATGGGTTTGGTTTAGTGTTAGTGTTTGTTTTAGGTTTTGCATCTGACTCACGCGCAATAAGCACCGTATTAGCAGACACATTTGTATAGCTATTGGAAGTACCGTTTGGCCAAATCACCTCAACGTTATCAATAACTTTGTCTTTCCCTAATCCAAAAAATATACCGTGCTCTACAGAAGAAATAAAACCTCTTGTTACTGTATTTTCAGCAAATTGTTGTGTTCCGTTGTGTGTAATTTTTGCTTTTGCACCTATACCTAATGTGTTTTTATCTGAGCCTTGTACGTTAATTTTTAAAAAATTACCCGTGGCTTTATTTTTATAAATGAAAGCTGTGTCATCTATATTATTTATTACTACATCTAAATCACCATCATTATCTAAATCCCCGTATGCCATACCATTTGAAAAACTTGGTGTTTCAAAACCCCAATCTTTTGTTACTTTTTCAAATTGATAGTTCCCTTTATTTTTATAAGCATAGTTTGGTATTCGTTGAGAGGGAGTTTCTTTGCTTAATTCAAATAGTTTTTCTGCAGTAGTTTCTTTACCCAGTTTACTAACTTTAGTTCTATAATCATTATTATCTACGTCTTTTTTTATACCATTTGAAACAATAATATCTTTAAGACCATCATTATCTAAATCTACAATAAGACTTGCCCAACTCCAGTCTGTAAATGCAACACCAGCCATATTTGCTATATCAGAAAATGTTCCTAGACCTGTATTAATTTGTAGTGTATTTGTCATGTATTGGTAGTGAGCACCAGCTTTTACGTAATTTCTAAACTGCTCTGTACTCATGGACGCCATATTTGTTTTTGACCTATAGTGATCTTCTGGTGTCATATCTGTGGTAATTAAATCTAATAAGCCATCATTATTAATATCTCCAGTATCTGTACCCATACTTAGTTGTGTAATATGTTTTAGCTTTTCGTTTATAACATTTGTAAAAGTACCATTACCATTATTGTAGTACATAAAATCTGGCTCTGCATAGTCATTGGAAACATATAGATCCATCCATCCATCATTATTTAGGTCTGAAGCATTAACACTTAAACCATAAGCAACATTAGTGGATATACCAACGTCTTTAGAAACATTTGTAAACTTACCATTGTCATTTCTATATAGCCGATCTCTAAAAAATTTGTATTGACTTTTAGGTATTTTATTGAGTAATAATAATTTTTTATCTGGTAATTGATTGACTTGGTACATGTCTAAATCACCATCGTTATCCATATCAAAAAACACAGCTTGTGTAGAAAAACCAACATCTGCTAAGCCATAAAGCTGTGCAGACTCTGTAAATGTTAAATCTTGATTATTAATGTATAATTGATTTCTGCGATCCTCGGGTTTTGTTGAGTTTCCGTTGCGACTCACATATATATCTAAATAACCGTCTGCATTAACATCTGCCATAGTAACTCCCCATGTCCAACCATTATTTTTAGCAACTTTAGATGTTTTAGTAATATCTTCAAATTTAAAATCTCCTTTGTTTAGATAAAGTCTATCTGAAACTTGATTTCCCCCAAAAAAAACATCTGGTAATCCATCATTGTTTATATCTCCTATAGCAACACCAGATCCAATGTATATTTGACTGTAAAAGTGGTGATTAAAATATGTAGATTCTTTTATAGTGTTGTTGAAATCTATTCCTGTTTGGTCTGAAGACAATAACTCAAAACCACCAACTAATTCTTCAGGATTTAGGTCTCTCTTAGTTTCGTTTTTACAGTTAAAAAAAACTGCAATACTAGCACATATCATTAAAATATTAATATACCTCATTAAAAATAATATTAGTTATCGCTATGCTTTAAAAGTGTCTTGTAAAA
Source organism: Lacinutrix sp. (assembly GCF_029238095.1). Lineage (GTDB taxonomy): Bacteria > Bacteroidota > Bacteroidia > Flavobacteriales > Flavobacteriaceae > Lacinutrix. The sequence goes on from NZ_JAQWGS010000021.1 coordinate 39,785, forward strand.
CGCTTTATTATCTAAAACTTTAATTTTTCATGTTTATCCCATAATCCCCAATAGGCGCCAACATCTCCTTCGTCTCCTGTTTTCCAGGATTCATCAAAAGAAGAGAAATAGAAGGTTTTTATGTTTGCTTTTTTTGCCCAAGCCTGTGTGTTTATAAAGTATTTTATGGCGTTTTCTTCTGATGAAAATGCACTTTTTAAACTACCTCCTTCACTTGGCCAACCTGTTTCTGTTATTAAAATTAGTTTTCCTTGTGCAACAGATTCTACTTGTGCATACATGTGTTGCATATGGCCTAATGCTCCGTCTATATGTGTGCCTTCCCAATAAGGGTAGCAATTGCTTAAAATAATATCACTATGTGCTACAAGTTCTGGGTGAACCGAAAACTCGTAATATGCATCTACATAACCAACAGGTGTGTTTGGTAATGCTTTTTTTACACGTTTTATATAGCCAAGCAATTCGTCTAGGGTGAGTTCATTTCTGTATAACACCTCATTACCAACAGCCGCTATATCTACAACTCCTTCTTTTGCTAATTGTATTAAACCTTCTATTTCCTTTTCATTATCGGCTTTGTTATCACTTAACCAAGCCCCAACTAGAGTTTTAAGTCCGTGTTTTTTAGCCATTTTTGGCACATGCTCGTTGCCTTCTATACAAGAAAATGAGCGTATCCATTTGGTGTAGGGTTTTAAAATTTTAACGCGTCTTTCTACTTGTGCTTCAGTAATTTTATCTCCGGGCTGTTGCCCATCTTCGTACATACTAAAACAAATGCCGTGCATACCTTGTTTTAAAGTAGCATTCCATAATTTTTTTAAATCTTCTAAACTGTATTTACTAAAATCAGTTCCGGAATGTTCGGTAAAATTTATACCGCTGTACAAATGATAGGCTTCGTCTCTGTATGACATGGTTATTGTTTTTTAAATACTTGTTTTATTTCTCGTATTTTAGTGTTTCATCTTTGTCCCAGATGCCCCAACGTGCACCAACCTCTCCTTCAATAGCAACTTTCCAAGATTCATCAAAAGATGAGAAATGGAATATAGCTACACCTTCGGTTTGTGCCCAATTTTGGGTGTTTATAAAATACCTCATGGCATTGATTTCCGATGGCGCTGCGTCTAATACAGCTTCGCCTTTACTAGGCCAACCTGTTTCAGAAATAATTACGGGTTTTCCGTTTGCAGCTTGCTTGGTTATGGCATGCATTTTTCTTAAATTAATAAGTGCATCATCAATACTGATTCCTTCCCAAAATGGATAACAATTAGACAGAATTACATCTGATACTTCTACAATTTTAGGACGCTTATGAAATTCATAATAAGTATCTACATAACCAACAGGAATATTTAAACCAGTTAATGCTTTTTTAACGCTGTTGATATATCCAATGAGTTCTTCCTCAGAGCAATCGCCTCTTAATAAAACTTCGTTTCCTACGGCTGCAATATCTACTAAACCTGCTTTTGCAAGTTCAATTAAGCTTTGTATTTCCTGTTCGTTTTTGTCTTTATCAGCACTTATCCATGCTCCAACAATAGTTTTAAGACCATTTTTGTGTGCATTGTTAGGAATTAACTCATTACCAGCTGTACATGAAAAAGAGCGTACCCATTTGGTGTAAGGAAAAATAATATCCATACGGCGATTTATTTGTGATTCTGTTAAAATATCACCAGTATTTTGACCTTCTACATAAGGACTAAAACATAAGCCGTGTAATTGATTGTTTAGTGTGGTTTTATAAGTGGCTTTAAGATCTTTTTCAGTGAGTTTACTAACATCTGTTGGAGTGTATGATTTTAGATTTAACTCTAAATTTGAAAGTGATGTTAAATTACCTGATCCATAAGCAGATGAGGTTTTACTCACATCATTTTTTCTTTTATTTAATGCCGTTCTAATTTCATTTGCACGAGCTTCATCTATACTGTAATCTTTCATTATATACATGGCAATCAGCGTCCCAATGGCCGGGAAAAAACAAAAGAACGCATGCAGTCCATCAACAGCTCCTTGTTGCTCTGTTGAAGGTATATCGGCAGTAAAACCAACTATCCATATTATTAAACCACTTAACGCTCCTGCAATTGCAAAGCCAACTTTTACCATCCACCAATAGATAGCACCAAATGTGCCTTCTCTTCGTTTGCCTGTATTTAACTCATCTACATCTATAACATCTGCGGTCATTGACATCATAATCATAAATAAGCTTCCAATACCAAAAGAGAAAAATGGAAGTCCTATGATATACATCCATGGTTTACCTGGTATAAATAAAAAGTAGAGTAATATATATCCAAAAAGCGATATGCTTTGTGCAATCATAAATGCTTTTTTCTTTCCAAATTTTTTAGATAGCCAAGTTACTGTTGGTATCACTAAAAAAGTTGTGCCTAACGCCCCAAAACATCCAAATAATGACACCCAAATACCTGAAGCACCTGCGTTTCCATTAAATAACTTGTAAACAATAACAAAAAAGGTAAGCGACGCTACAGTGTTAAATGCATTAAAAATTAAAAAAGTTGCACCACAAAGTTTTCTAAAGGCTTTAATTTTAAACGCTTCTTTAAAACTGGTTAGTATTTTGGTTAAACTACTTCCAATATTTGCTAGGTTTAAAGGTTCATAATCTTTATTTAGTGTAGAACCTTCTTTAATAAATAATGCAGGTACCATGGCACATAGTGCACAAGGTATGGCAACCCAAACTGCTAGTGTTCTTACAGCTTCTTCGGCGGAAGGAAACCACTCTGGATCGTACATGATTACCCAGAACCATGGTGCAATTACCCAAGCCCATTGTCCCATCCATTGTGCAACAGCCATAATGTTAGTACGTTCATGAAAATCATCACTCATTTCATAACCCATAGCAACATAAGGCACACTAAAAAACGTAAGTCCTAGATAAAACACAACCGACCACAAAAAGAAGTACCAGAAGTTGTATTCTAATGAATTTTCTTTAAAAAGTTGCCACATAAAAATGTAAGCCACACCCATAATTAAACCTCCAATAACTACATATTGGCGACGTCTTCCCCATTTAGATTTTGTATTGTCTGAAATAAAACCCATGATAGGATCTGTAATAGCATCAAACAACCTAGGAAACAGGTATATCATTGCCCACATTAAACCTGTAAATTTTAAGTCTTCTACAAGTACCACCATGAAAATTCCAAGAATGGCAGGAAACATTTGGTTAGCAAACATACCTGCTCCAAATGCAATTTTTAAACCTATTGGTACTTTTGAAGAACTACTTGTATTACTCATGGTTTTACGTTGATTAGTTAGTTGGTATTATAATAGTTTGTAAAGTATGTTCATCTATTTTAATAGCTACAGTTTTAGCACTTAGTTTAAGATTAAAGGTTTTGTTGTTTTCACCTTCGTTAAAAACAACTATTGCTATGCTGCCATCTGTATTTTTTGCAGCGGTTACTTGTAATGTTTCGTCTGTGTTTTCTAACCCAATAACTTCTGCACCAGGACGAATAAATTTACTAAAATGAGCCATTGTGTAGTATAATGGTGTAAAGTACACTTCATCTGCTTCTGGATCTACAATAACCGGCGCATGACACCAATTTTTAAACCAATTTGGACCTCCTTGGCGGTCTAAAACCATATTCCAATCTACCCAACCATCTACCCAATTGTTAAGGCAGCCAATAATGTCTCTAGCATAACGGTTTACTGGGGCATATTTTGGATGTAGGTATTTTTTTTCAGCCTCGCGCCAATCATAACCCCAATCTGTGGACTCTTTACTCCAATACCAATTGTCGTCTTTCCATTTTGGTACTTCAGAATCTATACAGCCTTCGGTTTCAATTAAATATTTATGGGGTGCTTTGTTGTGTGCGTATTGCAGTGCTTTTGGAAAAACGTCATAAGTACTTTCATACCAATGTATGGCTGTACCCGCAAAATATTTTGAGGTGTTTTCATCTTTATACATTGCATCTACCCATTCTTTTATGCCATCTCTGTTTTGGTCATAACCTAATATTTTAATATCCCCAAATCCTGTTTTTTCTAGTTTTGGTCCTAAATGATGCTGAACAAAATCGGTTTCTTCTTCTGGTGAAAAGTGCATACTTTCCCAATTATTACCATTACCATGAGGTTCATTAACTGGTGTTAATCCCCAAATATTAATGCCTTCTGCTTTATAAGCTTCTAGATATTTAGTAAAATAGAGTGCAAATGTGCTGTAGTATTCTGGTAGTAATTTTCCGCCAACATACTTATTGTTATCTTTCATCCAAGGTGCTGCACTCCACGGTGATGCTATAATCTTAAAGCCCTCTTTAGAAATTTGGATGGCCTCTTTAATCATAGGAATTAAATCGTCTTGATCTTCTTTTACTGAAAAATGTTGAAGCTCTACATCTCCTTCAACTGGTGCGTATGTATAATTATTTAATGAAAAATCACAGGAAGCAATGTGAGTTCTTGTGAGTGAATAGTTTGCTCCGTCTTCACCAAAATAAGCCTCAAGTACTTTAGTTCTATTGAATTTACTCAAACGATTTAGTAAGTAAGCAGAAGATTCTGTAAAAGAACCACCAATACCAGTTATGGTTTGAAACGTTTTGTTTGGTAACAAGGTTATGGTATCATTAGTAGCCTCTGCCTCAAAGTTTGTGATTTGTGTTAGTTTATGTCCACTTTTTGAAGTTTCGTAAACAGTTATGCTTAGTTTGGTGTCTTCACAACCCATTATTAGTAGTGCTAGAGTGAAAATTAGTATGATTGGTTTTATGGTTTTCATATTACAAATGATCAAAATCACTTTAAATTTGTTTTTAGATCGTTTTATTGTTTTAATGGTGGTACTGCAACTCGTTTTAATAGTTGGTTTTTATTACCATTATAGGTTTTTGTAATTGGTTTTCCATCGCGGGTTAAGCCTTCAAATTTTCCTTGATCTACCAAATCCCAAATAGCATATTTGGCTTCGCTTTTAAGGTTAATTAATCCAAAATGATTTTCTGAACCTTGTGGGTTTTGAGCATCTTTCCATTGTTCATCAAAAGCTTCAAAATAAAAACACGAAATACCAGCGCTATTGGTCCAGTTTCTAATTAATTCATAATATCTACCGGATTTATATTCATCTGTAGCTTTAGAGCCATTTTCTCCATAAAAACCATTTGAAACTGTTGCCCAACCCGTTTCTCCAATATGTAAGGTTTTGCTACTATCTATACTTTCTACATATTTTTTTACTGCACGATATTGATTTTTTGCAAATTTATAAGCACGTTGCATTGCAGCTTCAATTTGGTCTTCTTCAGAAAGGTTTTTTTCGTAATTAGGGATTAACCAAAATTGCGGATTGTAATGTGTATTATGCATAGGGTATGTATGCATTGACACATAATCTACAGCTTTAATTAATTTTTCTAAATCTTCTGTACGGTAACTTAAGTCGCCACCACCCCAAGAAGAAAAATCATCTGAACTGGTAATCCATAGTTCTTTTGGTAAATCGCCTTTATTTTTAAGTGCTTGTAAATGCGTAACCCATTTTAAAATTACGTTTGGACGCACAAAATAGCTGGTTGCCCAGCGTACCATAGCTTCATTACCAACTGCAATAATTTTAACAATTTCTGGATATTGTTTGGCCAGTGCTACCGCTCTATCTACCTCACCTGCGTTTGCTTCGCTTTCAATGTCGTGGTTTGGCTCTTGGACTGTCCATGCATCTTTGCAGTCTATCCAAACGCCAAGCATGACGTACATCTCGAAATTAGAATCTTCTTTTTTTAACTCTGTTATAGCCTTTAGAATATTTGGCGCTTGTGCTAATTGTAAATTATAAGTTCTTAAAAGCTTAATACCCATAGCAGCCAAAAGCTTCATATCGTCTTTTAGCTCTGAGATAGTAGGTTGTACGTCTCTTGTTTTTTGGCGATAGCCACCATAAGAAATTGCTAAATATTCTGGGTTACCTAATATGTCTTTAGCAGATACCATGTTTTGTTTTGGTTGTGTGGCATTATTTTCTTTAGTATTAGTATTACAAGACCATAGCATTGAAGCCAAAAATAGACTTATGATGATGATTTTGTTTTTCATTCTGAATTTCTAAAAATTATTTAAGTATTTCAGGCTTTATAGTGACGTTAATTTGAAGGACTTCGTCTGTACGTTCAAATAATTTTGTGCTAGTTTCTAAATCTAAACTTAAATCATTTAGGGTTGTTTTACTACCATCATTTAATGTAACAACACAACTATTGTCTACACCTATTTTGTAAATAACAGGCACTTGGCAATAGGTAAAGCACAATTCGTCTTTATTTAATTTTATTTCCTTTTTTTCTGAATTTACTGTTGTATAATCAAATGTTTTTGGGTGACTTAAAAATTCATTTTTTCGAAGTAAACATGGGTGAAATTGCAACTTTCCTTTTCTAACAAACACACCAAGTTCTCCAAATCTGCTTAAGATATCTTCTTTAACTTGCCCTGTCATACCAGGTTGCTGCGCACCTTTACCTGCTGGTGTGTGGGAATATGGATCTGTTGGAAACGCACCATATAATTTTGGTGTTTTATGTAACCCTATCCCTGCATTAATTTCGTAATAATGTTCTAAAAGACGACCAATAACCTCATCACTTTCATTATCATTCACAGCTTTTAAACAACACTCTTGTACTGCTAAAAGTAATTTAGATACCATATGCCAGTATATAGATCCCAAACCTTCATAACCATAAAATGTACCAGATCTTCCTGTAAATTCTTTATGGTTAAAAACGTCTTCAAAAATATCTAAAACTTGTTTTTTATCTGTTTCAGAAGTTTCAACGGTTTCTAATGCCGCTTCTAAATCATTTGCATTTTTAAAGTTACCATTAAAATGAAAGATTCCGTTTACAGCCTTTTTAATAATAGTAGTATCTCCAGCCTTTACTAATGTTTGTAATAAACTAGAGTTTGAAACCGCTTCTGTAGGTATTGTATTTCGCTGCAAAAACCCTTTTAATTCTTTATATGGATATAAAATATAACTGTATTGGTCTGGTCTAAAAAGTTTACTTGCTTTTAGTGCATCTAAAACTTCCAGCGCTTGTTTAGAAGTGATATAACCAGAGCTTAAAACCGCAACTTGCCCTTCTAACATTTCGTTGAGATACGAAATTGAAATGTCCGAATTATCCTCTACAGTCATTAAATTATAAGCATGGTATAATTTATCTTCACGTTGGTTAGCCTCTATAGCGTGTTCCAGGTATTGAAGACTTAGGGTAACAAAGCTTTTAATTTCACTTATACTAAGTGTATCTTTTCTACCAGAAAAGGGGTTATTGTAAATTTGATTTCTGTATGCACTTGCTGCTAAACCTAAACCATCTAATATTGCACGACGCTCAGTATCATTTATTTTACCATTTAATACACTTTTGTGTGCCTTAAATGTTGTGCTTATAGCATTGAAAAACTCTAAGAGTTCTTTTGAAATTTCTACATTTTCAGTATTTGTATTTTCAAAAATAGTATCAAAAAACTTTAAGAAACGTCTGAGGTAATAAAGTGTTACCATTGACACACCGTTACCAACAAGTGCATTGTTAGCATCGTTCCATTCTGGACGTTGGGTATTCATCCAAATACCACCTTCTGGAATAAAGTTAGAAAGTTTTGCTAGTGTTGTGGCTAAGATTTTTTCAATGAAATTAACTTTAATGATAAATCTGTTTTCATCTCTTAGAAGTGCGCCATCTACACCAAGTTCTTTACGCTCTTTTCGAATTTTTTCGTCTAAAGCCTCGTCAAACTCAATAGTATCTTTTGGGTTTTTGATTAAATCTTTGTGGCTTTTTATTTTGTACGGAACATTAGCGTACACAAAAAGATCTTGATTAAAAAAGGTTTCTAATTTTCCAGGTTTATGTTTTTCTAAAAACTCTAAAAACTTAAGTAAATATATAATTTGGTGGTCTCCCCAATACCCAATGTAAGACCACGGATCGTCTGGTTCTATAGTTTCCCAGTCGAAACCGCCTTTGGTAACGCGGTATGGGTTGTAGCCATCAAAAGTTGTTGCGTTTAAAAACTTATGAATCATACTTTCAATAAACTCTGGGTAAGCGTGTGCTAATGCTTCCCAATTTTGAAAGATATCGCGCCAGTTGCCCTCGTAATCTAAAATTTTTGAGCCATCAATTTCACTACGTGTGTTTATTGAAAACTTATTCCATGGCCTGCTTGGATCACCATGACGACGGCTAAATTTTAGCGGCATATACTCTAAACATAGTCGTTTAAAATTTTTGTTATCGCTGTTTTTAGCTAGTTCTTTTAACTTAGATAACGAAAATAACTCTGGCAGGTTATTAATAGTTTCTTCAGTAGTTCTTGCTACTTTTTTATTTGCATTTAGAAGGTAATTTTTAAAATCCCATTTTTCTATTTGATAATTCTTATCAAAAATACCACCACGCATTATGTTGAATAATGTGTTTGAAAAATGTCTGGCATCTCTAAACTTATCATCTGTAAGTTGTAAGCCGTCTGACCCTGCATTTAATTCAATAAGGCGTTTTGTGCCTAGGTTTATACTATCTTGAATTTTACTAACTAAATTTTCGTTGTTTGTAATACTTTCAGACAGTTCAGCAATGGCTGCATGGTCTAAATTTACATCAGCAACAATATGCCAATTTTTAGTTTCAGAAGGATTTAAGCTAATGGTACCGCAAATAAAGTAAGCCCCTTTCTCAGCTTTTACATCTTCTTCTTGGGTTATGTTATTACCGTTACGAAAATTTTTAAGCTGTAAAGACGATAATAAGTACTTAGGATTTTCTAAACCCACAGACCAAACCACATTTGCTTTTAAAGCCTCACTAGGTTCTGCTTTATCAACAATTATGGCACTTAGAGCAAAGATACCCATACCGGTTTCAGCATCTAATTCGTTACGTTTGTAGGCGTCTACAAGGTTACTGCAAGCGTTTTGTAAATCACTTCCAACACCATAAGGTAATATGTTTTGAATACCATCTAACAAATTAATATTCTGAGTTGTGTTGGAGGTATTTATTAGTGTTGCTGTTTTAACAAATCCAAAACGGTCACTGGAATTCCATTGGTATCTAAATGTTAACCCAAGATCGTTATTAATTTCCTCAAAAATTACTTTATTTCCGTAGCTGTTTTTGTAAAGGTTTCTTTTAATACTGTACAACCCATCAAAACGTTGCGAAAATGGTTCCCAAAGTTGTGTTTTACCATTAGCGGTCACTTGAAAAATAGATTTACTTCCTGTAATTTCCGCAGACTCAGTAATTTTATCGTCAGTGTAATATGGAAAAAGTGCGTATTCAGAATTTTTTCGTCCTGCGGTTAATCCACCATTACTTGAAATAAACATCCAGTGGTTGGAATCGCTAATTATACTCATAAAAAATGGACGCATTTCATTACTATCAGAAATTTTGAAATACGCTTCGTTATCTATGTGTACTTGTTCTAAGTATTTATGTTCTGGTTGAGACACTATATTTTAAAAGGCTTGGTATGGGTTGTTATTTTAATTTAATATTGAAATCTATGACAACTATTATTCTTGAATAAGGCCGTCAAAGTAATAAACGTCTCCATCACATGGAGCATTTCTTTCAAAATAGATAATAATACTCTTATAAGTTCCAGTAGTTACAGCTGAAAAATCAAAAGTAAGCTCTTGCCAATCGCCTAATTGCGTAATACTAGCAATACGCTCTTGAGATGGTTCTGTTGCAGGAAATGGCAAACGCTCTAAACGCAGTGTAACATTTGTTAGTTGTGTTTCTGCTAACACTTTCATTTTAAAAATTTTATTAGTTGCTGCATTTTCAAAGTCTAATGCTGTTTCAATTTCTACTCCAACACCAGACCACGTTTGGCAACCGTTAAATTTTTCGTATTTAAATACATTACAACTTGTATTCACCCCGTTTGCAGTTGGATTTGGCACAATGCCGCCACCGATATCTCCAAAGGCATCAAAATTGGCACTACCATCTGTAGATAAAAAGGTCCAATTTAAATCGCCTTTTGCAGGGTCAATATTTTCATCACATTCTACAGCACACGGCAAATCTATTACTACAGTGCTTTGAAAAGTATCTGACGCACCAGATCCATCATAAGCTGTAAGCGTAATATTGTAAGACCCGTTATTGCAATATGTTTTTTCTTCGTTTATAGACGTTGACTGTGTACCATCACCAAAATCCCATAAATAGCTGGTAGCATTGTTAGACACGTTTATATATTTTACAACGTTAAGGTTTGAATCTGTTATAAACTTAGCCTCTAAACCAATTATGTCTATACCGCTTTCATTATCTTCACAAGAGGTTACTCCAAGTAGTAAAATAATGACGTAAAGCAGATTTATTTTATTTTTAAATAATTTCATAGTTTCATTTTTATTTAATTATATACTCTCACATAGTCAACTAACATCCTTTGCGGAAATAAAGTATCTGCATTTGGTGGCCCAGGAAGGTTACCGCCAACTGCTAAATTAAGAATCATGTAAAACTCACGGTTGTCAAAAACCCATTCGCCATTTCCATTAGTTTCAGCTTCTACATTTTCTGGTTTTAGGGTGTGGTATAGTTTATCATCTACATAAAAATTAATTTGAGAAGGTGACCATTCCATACCAAAAACATGAAATCCGTTATCGAAACGGTCGTTTTCTAAAACATAACTTTTAGAAATTGACTCGCCACCAGAATATCCTGGGCCATGTATGGTACTAAAAACAGTAGTAGGAGCATTTCCAAGATATTCCATAACATCTATTTCGCCAATTTCTGGCCAAGAGCTGCCATCGCTATCCTCACCAAGCAACCAAAATGCTGGCCATAAACCTTGACCTGTTGGTACCTTAATGCGTGCTTCAAAACGGCCATATTGCTGCTGAAATAAATTTTTGGTAATTAATCTTGCAGAGGTATAATTTGAACCATTAAAGGATTCAGATCTGGCTGTAATTACTAAAAGACCATTTTCTACTTTTACGTTTTCTTCTCGGTTTGTGTAATACTGTAATTCATTATTTCCCCAACCTGGAATGCCTTGTGCTGTGCCATCGCCAATTTCAAAAGCCCATTTGGTTGGGTCTGGCGCGCCATTGGTATCAAAATTATCTTCCCAAACAAGATTGGTTAAGGTTGCTACTTCTTGAGTTTCGTCCAAATTACAGGCCATAAGGCATAGACCAAAAATAATAAGTGGTATTATTTTTATATGTTTCATGTTATTTTTTAATTAAATTAATTTTGATAGAAATAAATATTATCTAAGTAAAAATTCTCTATAGATGATGTTGTTGGATTATTGATGTTTTCATAAATAATTTGTCCAATATTATTTCTATTAGCAATAGTTATAGGGATCTCTAAAGTAGCCCAAGTATTGGCTTGAAAATCATTAGCATAAAAGAATGCCTGTTGTATAGTATCATCTCCGCCACCATCTGCTTGGTCTGCACCAAAATCTTTTATTGTGATTAAAAAGTCTAAATCTGCAGGAATGTCGGCAGGTATAAACATATTAACGTGTAAATTAGATTGTACTGTAGCATCTACAGTAGGGCTAGAAAACTGATGACCAACAAAATTAAAATTTGTATAGCTTAAAATATTATCCCCGTTTACAGCAAAATCTGCGGAAAGTGTTGTTTGAAAAGGCTCCCAATAGCCATTAAAGAAATCTACAAGAATACTTGTATAGTGGTCACTAAAAATAGAGGTTACATTATTTGGATCTCTTGTTGGTGTTGGTGCAAATTCAAAACTACCAACAGAATTAATAGTTACAGAACCCTCCGCATCCATATTATTTAAGGTTGCTGTAATTACTGTTGTTCCGTTAGTAAGAATTGTAACTTCGCCAGCTGCGTTTACAGAGGCAACACTTGGGTCTGAAGATGAAAAGGTATAATAGCCTGGCGCAACTTGTACGGTTTGATTATTGCCATTAGCTAAATTAAAAGTTTCTGTAAAGCCATTTATAATTACTGAAGCTCCAGCAAATGTATCTACAACAATATCATTACCGTTTGCAATAGCAGGTCTAGGTTGTGCAATAGTTCCTAGTTTTTCAAACTTAATTTCGTCTAACCATATTGTATAACCAAAACCTCCTGTGCTTTGAGTACCTGCAGAATATCTAAACATGCCTCTTTCTTCTGTTAATTTAGAAGCATCTGGAATTGGAATAATATACTTTTCCCAACCCGTTCCTATACTTAAATTTGTAATAGACGTAACGTAGTTGTTTTCTAAAAAATCTTCACCAAAACCAATTTGATCTAAGGTTATTCCTTGAGAAGCTTTTGCATAAAATGTTAAGGCATCAAAACCAGATAAATCTCGCCCAGCGCCATCTACTCTAAAAATAGCACCTGCATAATTTCCGTTTACATTATCAGCATTTGGGACATTAATTTCTATTGAGGCATTACCTTGATAAGTATCTGTACCTTGAAAATTAATGACTTCGAAATTTGAATTCCCGTAAGGAAAATAAAAATCCTCGCCTAAACTAACCGGTGTATCATTAAAAATATCACCTGTTGTAGAAAACCCTGCTAAAGGGGCATTGTCATCTAATTCTCTTTCACAGCCTAGTGCTACAAATAATAGCGTAAGCAGTGCCATTTTGAATGTTTTAAATTTTATAGTTTTCATAATTACAATTTTTTATTTTCCAATATTTATATGAACATAAGTTCTAATTTCCCATTCTGATCCGTCAGGAAAGCCTGTTGGACTTAATACTGGTATTGCAGGAAATGTATTTGCTGGTACTGATGTTGGAGAATATCTTGGCGAAAAATCGTTTAAAGATCTCCATGTCCCTCTAATACCAATTTTTGTGCTTGGTAGTATAAACCAATCTGGTTTTCCAACGCTTGTAGATAAATCTAACATTAATTGTAGTGGGAATGTTAGGTTAAAATCTCTGTGATAATCAAATGGACCCCAATCGTTAACTTTTACATGAGCTTGTAACATATTCTTTCTATAAATAGCTCTTACATCTCCACCAAAACGTGTAATTGTTCTGTCTGAGTCTCCATTACCTTGACCATTTCCATAGTAGAAATTACCAATAAGACCTAAATCTGGATTTAACTTAGACACCACTCTAGAGTGCACTTCCCATAAGTCTTCTGCTGGTGCAGAATTAGGAAACGCAAAAAACTGTCTGTTTGCTAAGAAACCAATATGCGCATCCATAGTTGTTGGTAAACGGCGGTACACAAAACCTAAATTCATAGCCAATTTTGCATCTTCTGCTCTATCGTTATCCCACTCATACATCCATGTACCGGGTGTTGGATCAAAAGTTACAAGCATTTCGTAACCGTACATTTCACGGTTACCGTTACGTACTGCAAACGGATCGTCAATTACATTACGTAATCTTGCTGCCCCACCAAAGTTATTAGGAATTGCTGCTAAAAGTGGTTCTTGATACATAAAGTTTGGTGCTACTTGAATATTACCAAATGAATATGTAAACCCAGTTAATGCATTTACCATATTACCACTACCACTGTCTTTTAATCTCCAACCTGTGTACGTTTGTGTTTGGTCTGCACCACCACCAGCAACTAAGCCCATGTAAGACGCTTGTCCGTACCAGTTAAAACGCCCGTTTTGATAGGTAAATTTTGCTTTACCACCCCAATTATCACTACTTGTAATTTTATCTTCTACAACATCTTGATTGTCATTAATACCTTGGAAAACACTGCCGTTTAAAGGACTTCCTCCCCATATACCACCTAGTGTTAATCCAAAATTACCAAACTTACGTTCTAAAGCAATTGTAGCACGTTCAGTTGGCCATGCAGGGATAATACCTGTTCTTACTTGGTTTTCATTTAAAACACGCTGACCTGTTTCATCAAAATTTAAACCTGTATCTAAATCTCTGTGGTAAATACCAGCAACATCCCATTTACCAAATGTGCGTTGGTATTTTAATAGTGCTGTTGGGTTTGCTCCCCACCATAATTGTGGACCAAAGGCTGCTTTTAAGCCTTTAAGCACTCCTTTACCATCTATTTCTGCACCAAAAATTTCACCATTATATAAATCTAAATTTGGGCCGTAATTAGCTTCTGGATAAAGGTTGAAAAAATCACCTTCGTAACCCCAATGGTAATGCCCTGTTCTGTAAAACCCTCTTAGGTCAAAATCTTTTGCATTCCACTCAAATTCTGCTTGGTACACTCTCAGTCTATTAACATCTGTCATTACAACCTCTGTATTAGTAACGCCATCTGTACTTATAACGGTAACAGGTCTGCCAACGTTTTCGTAAAATATTTCGTCTATTGGATTACTTGCAACGTTTCCTAGTACGTTAAAATTAACTTGAGCTCTCATATTAGATGCTGGTTTACCTTCAATACCAACAAAATAAGACTGCATATGATCAAACCCAAGTTGATTTGGAAAATTGTTTGCATCCGGATCTGGTGTATCTGGTGTAGTTATTAAACTGCCACCAGTATTAAATGTTGTAAAACGTGCAGAAAGTTGACTTATTCTTAATTTTTCAGAATCTCCTCCACCTAATGCAGCTTTATCTCCACGAGCTCTTAATACCGCATCCATTAAATTAATATTCTTGAAGTAATTTTCAACAAAGTCTGCAGTTACACCATCGTCATAAGGATTTAAGTTATGTGCTTCTTTAAGTGAATAATATGCTGCTCTTGGATAAAGTGTATATAAACCACGCTCGTTATTTGGGCCTTTTGCGCAAATACCAAACCATTCTTCATTCATATTATTATCACCTGGTTTACCAATATCGTGTGGATAACCACCATTAGACCAAGATGCATTAGTATCATGTATATCTAAATTTTTTGTTTGTCCGAATTTCCACCAACCATCACTAAATTGAAATGTAAAACCACCTATAGCGTTACCTGCCTTTCCTAAACCTGACGCATTTTGATAAATTTCTTTCCAATTTCCAACCATATAATACGCTTGGGCTTTTTGATCTTCGTCATTTGTTACTGCATTAAAAGCATCTGCTCCAAACTCGGTAAACAGAATTGGTTTATTTAATTTGTCTTTAACCACCTGAAATGCGTTGCCAAAAGAGACACCACGATACATGTTTGTACCATAGATATCTACATCTTTACACTCTTCTGCAATAATATCAATGAATAAAACATCGCCATTACATATAGCAATTGGAATGGAAGAATTAATAGACTTCATTTTAACCGCTGCATCATTCATAAGTTTATACATTGGTCTCCCACGTTTTTCACCTACTTCTCTTCTTTGATCTTCTTCATCTGGAAAGTCTTCGGTTTCAGATCCTGCCCAGAACAAACCGTAGTTGTTTTCGTTACCTAATAAAAACATTAAAAGACCTGGCGTGTTTTTATAGTCCTCTGCTAGTTTTGTTATTTCAGACATTAGCAATTTCTTGGTTTTACCATCTCTGTAATCAGTTACTGGAACCCAAGTTCCCTCAATAGTAAGACCGTAGCGCCCAAATGAATGATTAAGCATTGTATATATACCATAATTCTCATAAATGTAAGTTATCCATTTAGGTTGTATGCCAGTATATTGTCTTATTGCATTAACTCCCATGTTTTTTAGAAGTCCCATTTCTGCATCTAAGGCCGCTTTAATAACATCATCGGATTGTTTCCATAGACTGTAATTGTAATTAGTACCTATTGGAACATAGCCCCAGTTCATACCATTTATCATGAAGTCTTGTCCATCAACAAGAAGCTTCATTCCATCTTCATTTTTTTGAACAGTGACTTTATTTACTTGAGCGAACGCCAATGTTGCAAATAATAAAAATGTTAATCTTAGAAAATTGTTTTTCATTTCTTTTTATTTTTTAATTTGGTAAGTGATTAGATGTATCTAAATATCAATATTGTAAAAATAATGTTAAAAAATATGAATTCTATGTAATATGCCTCTACAAAAAACATACATATCAGTATTTAACTATTAAAAATAAGAAATCCTCAATAAACATCTTTAGTAAGAGGATAATTATAAATCAAAATAAAAAGACAAAAACGGCAAATCTGATATAATTGTATTGGTGTTGTATAGGTTGATTAGGGTTTAGTATTGGAATTATAATTCAATGATGTAGTTTGCTAAACTTGTTTCATGAGGCAAATTCATTTTTTTTCTTAAACGATATCGTTTAACTTCCACACTCCTTGCAGAGATATTTAGCAAAGGCGCTATTTCTTTAGAAGATAGATTTAGCCTTAGATAAGCACATAATTTAAGGTCATTTGGTGTTAAAACACTGTGTTTATTTTTGAGTTTTTGTAAAAAATCTTTATCAGCATTATTAAAGGCTTCTTGAAAGAATTTCCAATCGTCTGTATTGTTAATGTTTTTATCAATTATTTTGATTACAGACTTTATATTATCATCTGTATCTTTACTTTTTAGTTCGCTTTTTATAGAATTTAAGAATTCATTCTTTTTAATTAAACTCATAGTAGATATTGCTAACTCCCTACTTTTGTTATCTATATCTTGTTGCAACTTTAAGTTTTCGAAATGCATTTGTTGCTGTCTATTCTCTAATTCTTTATGTTGTAAGTCTCTCTCAGCTTTAATTATTAGCATTCTACGTTGTTTTTTATGATAGCCATCATAAAAATGATGCAATAAAAATATTAATAAAACTAACCCAATAACATAAATAACAACTGCTAAGTTTGAGGCATACCATGGTTTATTAATATAGAATTGATAACTCGCAATGTTTTTTGAAATATTTTCTCCAACTCTTGCTCTTACACTAAAAGTATAATCGCCTGGTGGTAAATTTTTATAAAGTACATTTGGCGAATTTGACCACTCACTCCAATTGTTGTAAATACCTTTTAGTTGATGCTGGTATTCTAATACTTTAAATTTGTTAAACTGGGTTAAACTATAAAAGAATTCTATATTATTATCTTCTGGTTTTAAATCTGCAATTTCATTTAAATTTAATAATTTATATTCTCCCGAATGCTTGTTACTATTTATTGAGTTAATATTAATTTTCTCTATTGTATTGTTAAAATTGTCAATATCAATAATTAAATATCCAGATGTGGTACCTAAAAGATATTTACTATCCTTTATATTAATAATGTTTTCATAGCTAGTTACACCAAGCCTTAAACTTTTAGGTAGTGCTATTTTTCTAATTTGCGGTTTATTTGATAGGTTTCCTGGTTTAACTTGTATTATGTCTGTATTTGTAAATCCCCAAAGCGTGTTAGAGTTTGCTTCATGAATTAACTTACCTGATGTGTAGTTTGAAGGCTTAAACGTTTGACTTAATAAGCTGTCTTTAATAAATTCTTCTTTATTAAAATCATATTTATAATAACCCTCGCTGTAAACATAATAGACATTATCATTATAGTTAAAAAGGCTTGAATATAAACCCTTATTAAAAGTATCTATTTTAATGTTTTTTGCTTTGGTAAACTCCTCGTTCACTTCTATTTTATAAACACCTTTATATTCATGGCTTACAAAAATTGTAGTATTATTCACCAATTCGAAAAATCTTGCAGAAAGATCAAATCCATCAATCTTGTTTTTTAAACTCCAATTATTATTAAGCTTTTCTAGCGTGTATAAGCCATTATAATTCCCTTGTAATAGCATATTCGATTTGCCTTCTATGGGTTTAATTGACCACGTTCCTTTAATATTAGCTATCTTCTTAGCTTTATTGTTAGCTATTAAAAAAGTTCCTGAATTATGTCCACAAAATAGTTCATCGCTAATTACTTCTATAAACCAAACTTGACCTTGAGTTCCTTTTATAAAGGTAAATGGTTTATCTGTATTATCTAAATCTCTATAAAACAATCCTTGATTTGTACCCAAATATAGATAACCATTATAGACCGATGACGCATATACAGATCCTAATTGACCTCTTGAGTCATTAAATATTTTGATTGGAGATTTACTATTAATACAATTAATCCCATTATCTAAACCTAGCCAAATATTGCTATCTATATCCTCGAAAACGGAAAGCACAGTGTTATTGCTCAAGCCTAAATTTTGATTGATTTGATTTACAATTTCACCATTTTTATCAAGAATTATTACTCCATTAGATATAGTTCCAATAGCAAATCCACCATCTTTAAGCTTTGCACTACTGTAAACACTATATTTTAATAAAGTTTCATTAATATCATTACTCCATGGTAATAAGGCTTTGTCTTTAAATACATACACACCATTGTTTTCTGTTTGAACCAATAATTGACTTTTATATTCAAACATATTAACTACGTTATTATTTTTTACAATTTCATCATCTATTAGCACTGTTTTATCACCATTAATAATTTGATAAACACCAATATTTAAATCTTGAAAATATATAGAATCGTCTACTTTAAAAAGTTTAGTAATTGATGACTCGGAGTCAATAATTTTAAATTCTTCTTCTTTTGTATTATATATATAAACTCTATCTAATGAGCTAAATAAAACCCAATCATCTAAATAATTAATTTGCCAAAACTGCTCATCTTCTACTAAAGAAATATTTTTATTATTAGAAAGTGATGTGTATTCTAAGAATCCAAAACTATTTTTTAACCAATAGCCAAATTCCATATAACAACCTGTGTAAATTCTATCTCCAACAACTTTTACAGAACGTAAAATTGTTTCATTTGGAGAGTCGTAACGTCTCCAATTAGCACCATTATACTCTAAAAGACCTGCATTATTTGCTACATAAATTGTTTTATCCTTCGCTTGAGAAATAGACCAGTTTTGGTTTTCACCGTTATATTGTTGTGGTGAAAACACTTTTACAGGAGGAACTTCTTGAGCCAATAAACAGCTACAAAACGACAAAAAACTTAATAAAAAGAATACCTTTATGCTATATTTAATAAATCTATCCATACTAATGAGTTGTACTGCAATATACAAAACTGTATGGTAATTATTTATAACTAAAAAACAACCATACAATTATAGCTACAAAATCATTTTGCTATTGAAAAAATGATAATTATATATGAATAAATCCTCATTGAAAAAAATTGCTAAACCACAGATTATTATATAAATATTGATCTAGCTTAGGTTATAGAGAAATTAATAATGAAGGCTCTCTTGCTCTAACTATACAAGAAACTGATGAGTATTGTAGTCTATAAACTATTAATACAAATGTTAGTTATTTGCATAGTATGAGGCAATATCAAATTAACGCCATTCATTTTTTAAGAAAATTACCATTACGTTTTTATTGCTTTTTAGATTTATCTTTGAAAATCATATAAAAAACCAAAAATTAGCCAAGGCCTTAGGGATGTTAATATTATTGCAGAATATAAAGAAGATATACGTTAAACTAAATATGTGTTTCTTGATTCTAAAGGAGTTAAAGTTAAAATGTTTAAAGATGAAATTTTATAATCATCAAAATTATTTCCCAATACAGAAATTAGCAAAAATATTTCCTAACAAATCATCACTAGTAATCTCACCTGTTATTTCTCCAAAATGAAATAAGGCCTGTCGCACATCTATAGCTAATAAATCTCCCGAAACACCTGTTTCCAATCCTGCTTTAACGTTATTTATTTCTTCAAATGCTTTAATAAGTGAATCGTAATGCCTTGTATTAGTTACAATAGTTTCGTTATTTCTTAGTGCTCCAGTATTAACAAAACTTATTAACTTGTTTTTAAGTTCGTCTACTCCTAGTCCTGTCTTGGCAGACAATAAGTGAAGATTATTAAATTTGGATGTTAAGGTTTTTAATTCAAAATCGTTTAAAACATCTATTTTATTAGCAATTACCAATAATGGCTTTAATGGAAAACGATTTTTAATTTTTTCAATTTCGACTTTTAGACGTTTACTTTCAGTTTTAAATTCTTCAGCAGAGAACAAGAGCACTACTACTTGAGCTTGTTCCATTTTTTCGAATGTTTTCTTAATACCAATACTTTCTACAACATCTTTAGTTTCACGAATTCCTGCAGTATCTATAAAACGAAAACCTATACCTTCTATTACTAATTCGTCTTCAATGGTATCTCTAGTTGTTCCTGCTATTTCGCTTACAATAGCACGTTCTTCATTTAAAAGTGCATTTAAAAGTGTAGATTTACCAACATTTGGCTCACCAACAATGGCAACAGGAATTCCATTTTTAATAACATTTCCAACCGCAAAACTGTCAATTAACCGTTTTAAGACAAAAGTTATACGATTTATTAATGCAGCAAACTGTGTTCTATCTGCAAACTCAACATCTTCTTCTGCAAAATCAAGTTCTAATTCAATTAAGCTGGCAAAATTCATTAATTCTTCGCGTAATTTTGCGATTTCACTTGAAAAACCACCACGCATTTGCTGCATTGCAATTTGATGTGATGCTTCGTTATCACTAGCTATTAGATCTGCTACAGCTTCAGCTTGACTTAAATCTAATTTTGCGTTTAAGAAGGCTCGCAATGTAAATTCTCCAGCAGTTGCCATTCTACATCCTTTTCGAAGAAAGAGTTGAATAATTTCTTGCTGAATATAAATAGAACCATGACAAGAAATTTCAACTACATTTTCACCTGTATAAGAATTTGGGTTTTTAAAAACTGAAACTAAAACTTCGTCTATTATTCTTTTGCCATCTATTATATGTCCAAAATGTATTGTATGTGTTTTTTGATTTAAAAGTGTTTTTTTATTCTTAACAGATTGAAAACAACTATTAGCGATACTTATAGCATCTGCTCCAGAAAGTCTTACTATAGCAACTGCTCCAGCACCAGATGCTGTAGCGAGTGCTACTATTGTATCAGTTTTAATCATATCGCAAAAGTAATAAATTGTAAATTGATTACTGTATTACTCGCTTTTTAAAAAGCACATAATAAATTATATTCTTATATATTTGTAATTCAAAAAAAAATAAAAATGCTTAAAAATATATTTCTAATAGTATTTATCTTCTTTATTATTATTTCATGTAAAAATGATAATACTAACGGTTTTAAAATATCTGGAACATCAGATAGCTATATAACCGGAAGCACTGCTAGACTTTTTAGAGTTGAAAACAAAAAAAAGAAAGTTTTAGATTCTACTGTTCTAGAAAAAGGAAATTTTACTTTTGAGGGAAAAGTAGATGGACCAGATATTTATTACATTACTATTGACAATGTTTTAGGTGCTTTACCTATAATTCTGGCAAATGAAACTTTCGACCTCCAAGTAATCAAAGATAGTCTTGCTAATTCTAAAATAATTGGAAGTAAAGAAAACGATTACACACAAAAATACAATGAAGGCACACAATACCTGAGAGATAAACACAAGGTATTAAATGAAAGATTTCAAATCTTTAAACTTAGTGGAAATAAAGACAGCATGCAAACTGTTAAGTTTTCTTATGATAGTTTAGTATTAGAAAAAGGCAAGTTTGATGTTTCTTTTATTAAAAAATATCCTAATACAACTTTGGCTGCTTTAATTTTAGAACGTATTACAATGGCTAAACAAATTTCTGAGGAGGAAACCAATCTGCTTTACAAGACTTTATCTAAAGAGATGCAAAACACTAGAGCAGCTAAATATGCTTTGGAATTTATAGAGGAACAGAAAAAAAGAAATAATTAAATTTTTCCTAGTTTTTGCATTATAAATAAAACTGCTATGGGCAATCCCATAAAAAGCATCATAGTTAAGTCTTGCTCCAATAGTCTAGGAGCAAGCAATAATGTTATTATATAACCTCCAACTGCACCACCAAAATGAGCATCGTGACCTATGTTGCCTATTTGTTTTTTCATTCCATAAATTGAATATAACAAATACCCAATACCAAAAACAAATCCAGGAATAAAAAAATTAATTTCCATCCATGGATCAAATAATATAGCCGAATAAATAATACCCATTACAGCTCCACTTGCTCCAACAGCAGAATAATGGTAATCCTTTTTATGAAAATAATACGAGAGTAAACTACCCGTAATTAAACTTGCAAAATAAACTACAAGAAAACTAACTTCACCAATACGATAAATTACTCCATTTGCAAAAAAAAACAACGTTACCATATTAAATAATAAATGCTGTGTATTAACATGTAAAAACCCAGAAGTTAACATTCTTAACTTTTCTCCTCTGTTTATAGCTCCAATGTTAAATTTGTATTTTTCGAAAAAAGAAAAATCATTAAAACCTTTAATAGATACTAATACATTTGCTACTATTAATAGTATTGTTACAAGATTTAAATTGCCCATAAAGTATTCCGTTTTTTAAATATAGCATATATTTGCTTCTACAAATCTAAAACTAATTCATGCAATTATTAGCTTACATTTTAATTTATCCATTTTTTTGGTTAGTATCAATATTGCCTTTTAGAATATTGTATGCGTTTTCAGATTTAATTTACCTTTTTATTTATCACATTTTCGGTTATCGCAAAAAAGTAGTCCAAGACAATCTAAAATTAGTTTTTCCAGAAAAGTCTTCAAAAGAGATAAGTACCATTACAAAAAAATTCTATCATCATTTATGCGATATGATAGTTGAAGCCATGAAATCTATGACTATTTCTGAAGCTGAAATGAAAAAACGCTACACATTTACAAATATTGAATTGCTTAAAAAACTGGAAGACCAAAATAGAAGTGTTATCATAATGTGTGGCCATTATGCGAGTTGGGAGTGGATTTTTATTTTACAAACCTATGTTAGTCATAAAGGCTTTGCTGTTTACAAAAGATTAAATAATAAATATTTCGACAGATTAATTAAGCGTATTCGCGCAAAATATAACAGCCATTTAATTACTACCAAAGAAACTATTACAACTCTAAAAGCCTCTCATGCTAAAAACGAATTAACAATTACTGGCTTTGTTGCAGATCAATCTCCAAAATTAAATAAGGCGCACCATTGGAATAGTTTTATGGGAGTTACTGTACCAATTCATACTGGAGCCGAAATGCTGGCAAAAGAATTAAACCAAGCTGTTGTGTTCTTTGATGTTAGAAAAATGAAACGCGGCTATTACCAAACCACTTTTAAAACTATAGCAGAACACCCAAAAGAATTTAAAAACTACGAAATTACAGATATTTTTAAATCTTTTATTGAAGAACAAATAAAAGAACAACCAGAATATTACTTATGGACACATAAGCGTTGGAAACACCGAAATAATGTACCTGCTGAGTTTCAATAAGAACAAAAAAGACTAATTAGAAGTATACTTAGTATAAAAAATTAAAACTTCATTTTCATCATCAATTAAACTTAAATCACCATTGCTATCGAGTTTAAAACTCCAACCAAATGGTTCTTTTTCAATACGATAAATTTTAGAATTAGATTTTATTTCTAACAATTCTAATTTTTGTAGTCTTTCATTTTGTTTATGGTAAAGGTTGCTATCAGACAGTTCTATAAACTCAAAAAAACCAAGTTCTTTTATGTTTTTAAATGATTGTTTTTGCCATATTCCTAAAACTTTAACTTGGTCTAAAGCTTTAATTTTTTTTTGATAATTTAAAACCTCATAAAGGTCTTTACTAACAGAATTACTTTCGATTAAGTTCAACTTTTTTAATAAGTTAACATGTCTATTATTTTCTCCATAGACAGAGTACACATAAAAATTATTAGCAACTGCTTCAAGTTGATAAGCTGGATATTGAATTAGTTTAGCATCTCCTCTAACAGTAACACATTTCTTAATTATTGGCCAAAACGCTAAAGTAGATGGTCCATAATTATTGTGTGTTAAGTGCATTTCTGGAACTATATTATTGGATTTATAACTTTTTACACCATGAATTTCTAACATTAAAGCAGTTCTCATCATATGTGTTATAGAAATAGAACATGCTCTTCTGTTGTGTGTTTTCCGATTTCTAAAGCGTCTTGATCTAATTTTAAAAGTTTATCCCAATACATATTAATTTCAGCTTCAGTTTTTAACTCAGAAACTTCTTTTCTATAATCATTTAGAAGTGTTCTATTTGAACAAGACGAAATAAAAATAAAAAGAATAAAAATGTATAATATATTTTTCAAAGTAATTTACAACTCAAACCAACCATCAACTCTAAGCTCTTGACTTGGCACAAAAGTCTTATGGATAAATTCGTTATTAGCCTTATTATATTCGTAATCTTTTGACCATTCTATATGGTTTTCGGCTAAAGCAATTAAACTATCACATACGTAATCTATCTCATTGCAGGTAGTTGTTGGATGAATAGACATACGAATCCAACCTGGTTTATGAGTTAAATCTCCAGAAGTAATTTCGCAAGTTAAAGCGTTAGATTTTTCACGATCTACATTTAGTAAATAATGCCCATAAGTTCCAGCACAACTACAACCACCACGTGTTTGTATTCCAAATCTATCATTAAGTATTTTTACTCCTAAGTTAAAGTGCAAATCTTCAATGTAAAAAGAAATAACACCTAAACGGTCTTGCTCGTTTGGTGCTAAAATTTTTATGTTATTAATAGCTCCAAGATTTTTGAATACTTGATGCAATAATTCATGTTCGCGATTTAGAATATTTTTCACTCCCATTTCCTCTTTTAATCTTATTGCAAGAGCTGTTTTAATGGTTTGCAAAAAGCCAGGAGTTCCTCCATCTTCTCTATCTTCTATACTTTCTATGTATTTGTGTTCTCCCCAAGGATTAGTCCATGACACAGTTCCTCCTCCAGGACAATCAGGAATCATATTTTTATATAGTTTTTTATTAAAAACTAAAACTCCAGAAGTTCCTGGTCCACCTAAAAATTTATGTGGTGAAAAGAAAATAGCATCTAAAGCTTCGTCTTCATTTTCTGGATGCATATTAATATCTACATAAGGTGCAGAACATGCAAAATCCACAAAACATACACCTCCATGTTTGTGCATTACTTTTGCAATTTCATGATATGGTGTTTGTATTCCTGTAACATTACTTCCACCTATTACAGAAGCTATTTTAAGCGCACAATCTTTGTACTCTTCTAAAAGTATTTCTAAATTTTGAATACTAAATAAACCATCATCACCAGCAGGTATGACTTCTACTTTTGCCATGGTTTCTAACCAAGAAGTATGATTAGAATGATGCTCCATATGAGTAACAAAAACCACAGGACGAATTTCGTCTGGAATAGTAGCATATTTTCGTAAGTTTTCTGGGACTTTTAGTCCTAAAATACGCTGAAATTTGTTTACTACACTTGTCATGCCATTTCCTGCTACAATTAAAACATCGTCTGCATTTGTGTTTACATGACCTTTTATAATGTTTCTTGCTTTGTGGTAAGCATTTGTCATTGCAGTGCCTGAAACAGTAGTTTCTGTATGTGTGTTTGCTACAAAAGGTCCGAATTGATTAAGGAGTTTTTCTTCAATAGGTCTGTATAAACGTCCAGAAGCAGTCCAATCTGTATAAATCATTTTTTTTCTTCCGTAAGGCGATTCAAATTCTTGGTCAATACCAACAATATGTTTTCTAAACTTAGAAAAGTAGATTTCTAATTCCGATTGTCTCTCACTAGTTGCTCTTGTAGTAATCATACACTTAAAATTATGTTGTTAAGGTACTAAATATTAGCGATTTCTTTAATTTCTGAAATAATTTTATCAGCCAATTCATCTGCAATTTGCTGGGATTTTGCTTCGGTATAAATTCTAATAATTGGTTCTGTATTACTTTTTCTTAAGTGTACCCAGTTTTCTGCGAAGTCAATTTTTACACCATCTACAGTGTTTAAGTTTTCATCTTTATATTTTGCTGCCATTTGCATTAAAATTGCATCAACATCAATTTGTGGTGTTAAAGCTATTTTCTTTTTACTCATGAAATAGCTCGTGTAAGTTTTACGTAACTGGCTAACACTCATTTTTTTTTCAGCTAAAAGTGTTAAAAATAAAGCAACACCAACTAAGGCATCTCTTCCGTAATGAGATGCAGGATAAATAATACCACCATTTCCTTCTCCTCCAATAACTGCATTATTTTTTTTCATTAATGCAACAACATTTACTTCACCAACAGCACTAGCTTCGTATGTTCCACCATGCTTTTCTGTAACATCTCTAAGCGCACGAGTAGAACTCATATTACTTACTGTGTTTCCAGGATTCCTGCTTAAAACATGATCTGCACAAGCTACTAAAGTATATTCTTCTCCAAACATGTCTCCATTTTCGTCCATAAAAGCAAGCCTATCCACATCTGGATCTACAACAATCCCAAAATCTGCATGATGTTTTTTTACTTCAGCAGATAAATCTGTTAAATGTTCTTTTAAAGGTTCTGGATTATGTGGAAAATGCCCATTTGGTTCGCAGTATAATTTCACTGCTTCAACTCCTAGACGTTCTAATAGTAGTGGTATAGCAATTCCTCCTGTAGAATTAACACCATCTACAACCACTTTAAAATTAGCGCTCTCAATAGCTTTTTTATCTACAAACTCTAATTCTAAAACTTCATCAATATGTATGTCTATGTAAGCATCATTTATTATTATTTCTCCTAAACTATCAACATCTGCAAAGTGCATGGTATCACTTTCGGCAATTTCCAGAATTTTAGCACCTTCAGCTGCATCTAAAAACTCGCCTTTAGCATTCAATAATTTCAAGGCATTCCATTGTTTTGGGTTATGACTGGCTGTTAATATTATACCTCCATCCGCATGTTCCATTGGAACAGCTATTTCTACTGTTGGTGTAGTAGAAAGCCCAAGGTCTATAACATCAATACCTAAACCTACTAATGTGTTCATTACTAAATTCTGAATCATTTCTCCCGAAATCCTTGCATCTCTACCAACTACAACTCTGGAATTTTCCTTTACACGTTCTGTTTTTAGCCAAGTGCCATAAGCCGAGGCAAATTTTACAGCGTCAATTGGTGTAAGGTTATCGCCAACGTTTCCACCAATTGTTCCACGAATTCCTGAAATAGATTTTATAAGTGTCATTACTATAATTTTAATATTCAAGTACAAATATAGTATTTCAAAAGCGGAAAAATCTATTATGAATTCGTAAATTCGATTTATGAATTTTCTAGCACATATTTATCTTTCTGGAAATAATGAAGCGGTTACAATTGGTAATTTTATTGCTGATGGTATTCGTGGTAAAAAATACTTAAAGTACCCAAGAGACATTCAAACTGGTATTTTATTGCATCGCCAAATCGATACATTTACAGATGCGCATAAAACTGTAAGACTAAGCACTAAAAGACTTCACAAGAATTATAGCCATTATTTT
This sequence comes from Lacinutrix sp., assembly GCF_029238095.1. GTDB lineage: Bacteria > Bacteroidota > Bacteroidia > Flavobacteriales > Flavobacteriaceae > Lacinutrix. Next base: position 67,189 of record NZ_JAQWGS010000021.1, read on the forward strand.
GGTGTGATTGTAGATATTTTATACGATCACTTCTTAGCTAAAAACTGGAGTAAGTATTGTAATTTACCTTTAGCTGAATATGTAGATAATTTCTACATCAGTTTGGAGAATAATTTTGAAATTCTACCAAAACGAATACAAAAAATGATGCCATACATGATTGCAGACAACTGGTTATTAAGTTATGCTTCTATAGAGGGTATTACAAAGGTTTTAGAAGGTATGAATAGAAGAACACAAAACCGTTCGCAAATGAATTTAGCTGTAAACGAACTTCAAGAATTTTATAATGAATTTGAAGATGAATTCACATGCTTTTTTGATGAACTTATTAATTTTTCATCTCAAAAATTAAAAGAGATAGAAAAGAGATAAATCTTTTATTTACAAATATATAAATAACTAATAAAAAAATATGAAGATAAATAACATGCTTATTCTGTTCATTGTAATCTCAATCACTTTCTCTTGTAAAAAGAATGAACCCAAACGTGGTTTAGTAACACAAAAAGCAATGGTTGTTTCGGCTAGAATTGAAGCTTCAATTATAGGAAAACAAATATTAGAACAAGGAGGCAATGCCTTTGATGCTATGATGGCAACAGACTTAGCCTTAGCGGTTGCCTATCCATATGCAGGAAATCTTGGAGGAGGTGGTTTTATGGTTTACAGGTTAAATGATGGTAGTATAGGCGCATTAGATTATAGAGAAAAAGCACCTTTAGCAGCCACAAAAGATATGTATTTAGACTCTTTAGGTAATGTAGTGCCAAACTTAAGCACTCGAGGCGCAATGGCTGTTGGTGTTCCTGGAACGGTTGCAGGTGTTTTTGAAGCACATGAGCAATTTGGAATTCTACCAATAGAAACGATAATAAAACCAGTAATTGCATTAGCAAAAAGAGGTGTTATTGTTACAAGAAAACAGGAGTTTAGAATTGCAGAAAAACAACAAGACTTTAAACTTGCTAATAAAGATTCTATCCTTTTTACAAAAGCATGGAAACAAAACGATACTATTAAATATAATAAACTTGCAGAAACTCTAACTAGAATTATGCAGAATGGTAGCGATGAATTCTATAAAGGTAAAAGCGCAATAATACTAGCGCAATTTATTCAAGACAATGGAGGTATAATTACTGAAGAAGATTTAGCAAATTATGAGCCAAAATGGAGAACTCCAATTACTTTTACTTATGACGATTTACGGATTATCTCTATGTCACCACCTTCAAGCGGTGGAATTACAATGGCTCAAATTTTAAAATCTGTAGAAAGCTATGATTTAGATAAATATGGACATAATTCTGTAAAAACCATTCAGTTATTGGCTGAAGCAGAACGTCGTGCCTATGCAGATAGAAGTTTTTATTTAGGTGATCCAGATTTTGTAAACATACCACAAAACAAACTTATAAGTAACGATTATCTAAAAAACAGAATGTCTAGTTTTTCGTTTGAAAAAGCAACACCATCTGCTGATGTCTCTCATGGCACAATAGATATTATAGAGAGTGATGAAACTACCCACTACTCTATTGTAGACCAATATGGAAATGCCATATCTGTAACTACTACTTTAAATTCTGGTTATGGGTCTAAACTCTATTGTAGTGAATTAGGGTTCTTTTTAAACAATGAAATGGACGATTTTTCTAGTAAACCTGGTGTACCAAACGTTTATGGATTAATTGGTGCAAAGGCAAATGCTATTCTACCCGAAAAAAGAATGCTAAGTTCTATGACACCAACTATTGTTGAAAAAAATGGTAAATTATTAATGAGCGTTGGCACTCCAGGAGGTTCAACAATTATTACTTCTGTTTTGCAAACTATTTTAAATGTTCATGAATTTAATATGAGCATGCAAGAAGCTGTTGATGCTCCGCGTTTTCATCACCAATGGCTACCAGATGAAATTAGAATGGAACCCAATCGTTTCAATAAAGAAACTATTAATACTTTAGAACAAAAAGAATATACTATAAACGAAGAGCGTTCTCCAATAATAGGAATTGTAGATGGTATTTTAGTTTTACAAAATGGCAAACTTGAAGGTGGAGCAGATTCTCGAGGAGATGATGCAGCAGCTGGTTTTTAATTTTTTTAATGTTAAAAATGTTAAATTAACCATACATAAACCATACGCTAAGTGATTTTTAACTTTAATAATTGTAAAAGTAAATAAATACATTTATACTTGATAAAATCTCTATTATACAACAACCTTAAAAAGGTTTATTTTACTCTAAATTCAATCATGAAATTTAAATTACACTCAAAATTATATTACACACTATTTATACTAATTATCTTTTTTACTCAGAAAAGTCAGGCTCAATTAATGCCTATTTTTGTTGGAAATACTATAGATTTAGGAAATGATTGTTATCAAATTACTTCTAACGCAAACTTTCAACTTGGAGCTGTTTGGTATAATAATTCAATAGATTTAAATGCGGATTTTGATATAGTTTTTGATGCCAATTTTGGAAGTAATGATGTCAATGGAGCAGATGGAATTGTTTTTGTTTTAAAAACATCTCCTACTCCCGAAATAGGTGCTTCTGGTGGAGATTTAGGTTATGGAGGCATCTTCAACTCTTTAGCTGTTGAATTTGATACGTGGCAAAATAACGATAGAAACGACCCTTTTAATGATCACGTGGCTTTAATTTCTAATGGAAATACTAATCATGCTTTAGGAACATCATTAACATCTCCAGTTAATGCATCTGCTGTCTCTGGAAATATCGAAGATGGTATTTCTCATGAAATTAAAATTTCTTGGCGAGCAATGACTCAAGAATTTAGAGTTATTTTTGATTGCAATGAAAGAATCTTTTATTCAAATGACATAATTAATACGGTATTTGGAGGCAACTCAAATGTGTTTTTTGGCTTTACTGGTTCTACTGGTGGATCAACAAATTTGCAAACAATTTGTTTTAAAAGTATTTCTTTTGTTGATGAATTTCTCTTAGATGATCAAAATATATGTTCAGGTGAAACCATAAATTCTATTGATGCAACATATGATGGAGCTACAAATTATTCATGGTCTCCAAATACTGGCGTTAGTAATATCTCGATACCAAATCCAATATTCTCACCGACAGTAAATACAACATACACTGTTGAGATTACAGATGGTTGTGGTGAAATAATTACAACAAGTTTTGATGCTAATATAACTCCTACAGATGATTCTACGTTTACTATGTTAGCAAGTTGCACAGGAGCAGTAGTAAATTCTGTAGCTACTCCAGGTGGTATTTATGTCTTTAATCCTGTACCTACAGATGGAGCCCTAATAAATCCATCAAATGGAACAATTAACAATGGAGTTCCAGGAACGAGCTACACTGTTGAATATACAACTTCTGGAACTTGTCCTTCTACAAGTCAGTTTTCCGTATCTATCGGTTTAGCAACAGACTCCACATTCACCATGTCAGCCTCATGCGATGGTGGAACAGCTACAATTACAGGAGACACTGGAGGTGTATTTACTTTTAATCCAGTACCAACAGATGGCGCGTTAATTGATGCTGCTACAGGAACAGTTTCAAACGG
>NZ_JAQWGS010000022.1 GCF_029238095.1 Lacinutrix sp.
TTTTGAGCATCTAATAACGAAAAGTAATACGTCACTGCATAGGCTGGATTGCTTCCTGATATCTCATTGTTCTTTAATGTTAAATCTATTGACGTGATGCCGTCTGGTGTGCCATCATCGCAAACCTGAAGTGGAGTTGGAGCGACAGCTGTTGGGTTGTTATTAACAGTAATATTAAAATTAATCGTCGTTATTTCACAAGCAGTTGTATTGTCTTCGACTTTAACAACAATATTTTGTGGATTATTTGTGTTGGTATATAGGCCAGTTATTGGATTAATGTTATTGTCTGCATTAAATTGTGTTTCATAATAGCTAATTGTGTAGGCTAACGGATTTTGAGTGCCTAAAACTTCAGCATCAAATTGTGATAAATCTAAAGTAGCTTCATCAGGAATATCGCTGCAAACTTCAAAATCGTTTACTGTATTATTTTGCGGTAATGGATTTACGGTTAAATCCATATTAGCAATTCCAAAACATTCATTTGCATTTTCAACTCTAATAAAAATAGTTTGTAAAAAAGGTGTTGTATTTGTGTATAAATTTGGTAATTGATTAATTTCTAATTGTGCGTCGTTTGCAGTTGCATAATAATCTACATTTAAACCTGGAGGTAAAGCGGCTAAAATTGTAGCATCTGCATCAGAGAGTGTAAACTCAGTTATACCATCGTAACCATCAATTCCACCATCGCATTCGCTTAATCCTGCATTACCAATATCTGTAGCTGTTACATCTAAAACATATTCTGCAGTTCTAAAACAACCTGTAGTTGCATTTTCTATTCTAACATATATAGTTTGTGGATTGACTGTATTTGTAAAAGGAAAAGGAGTGACTTCATTTATTCCTCCTAGAGCATCAGCTTGGTTTAAATGGTGTGTGTAAATAAATCCTGTTGTGTCTCCACTAACCATAACATTCTCATTGGCTTCATTTAAATTGTATTCTGTAAAACCATCTGGTGTACCGTCTTCATCACATTGAATTAAAGTTGCGTTTTGTACTTCTGGTAATTCATCTACAACAATATTAAATTGCGTTGTAGTAAAGCAATTAGCAACTCCACCATCTAAACGCACAAAAATAACTTGCATGTCTACTGTTGTATTTGTGAAAGTTGTTGGATTTAAAATTGGATTTATATTGGCAATCGCATCAGCTTGATTTTCATAATAAGTAACAGTAATACCTAATTGACCATTAATTAATGCTGCATCTTGTGTTGTTAAATCGAAAAATGTAAAACCATTCGTGTCATCTCCATCAACATTAGTGTCACATAAGCTATAATCCGGAATCATTGTTACTGCAGGTTGACCTTGTGCAATAATATTAAAAGAGGTTGTAGAGAAGCAGTTGGATGTTGTGTCTTCTAAACTTACAAAAATCTCTTGCATATTAGCAATGCTGTTTGTGAAAGTTGAAGGATTAACTATAGCATTAGCAATAGTATTGTTTGCAGCATCTATTTGATTTTCAAAATATGTTACTGCTATGTTTGCTTGCCCATTAACCAGAGCAGCCTCTTGAGAAGGTAAATTAAATTCTGCAAAACCATCGCTATCTGGATCGCAAATACCATAATCTGGAATTGCTGTGATACTAGGTTGTGGGTTTACTATTAAGTTAAAAGGTGTTGCAGAAAACGCATAACAATTGTTGTTTGGTGATGTTGGTGTAATACGTATAAAAATTTCGTCTGGATTGGTAACAATAGGAAACGGACTCGTTAAAGCATTTGCACCTGTATCTGCATCTGTAGCAGTTTCATGATATGTTACATTAAAATCGAGTAAACTTTGTGTGCCTAAAATAGTATTAGTTTGCGCTTCTAAATTGAATTCGTTTGTACCATCGTCGCACAGTTCCATGTCAGGTGGCATGTTAATTACAGGTTGTGGATCTACTATTAAATCGAATTCCTGAATAGTAAAGCAGCCAGTAGTAGTATTGGTTATGGTCGCATAAATAGTTTGGTTATTACTAGTATTAGTATAAGTATTAGGTGTTGTTATAACATTAGAACCAATATTTGCATCGCTCTCGTTTAAATAATACTCAACAGCAACATTGGTTTGAGTACCAATAATAAGAGGTGTGTTGGTTTCTAAATTAAAATTGGTAGTATTATCGTTAAAAGGCGCAACAGTGTCGCACTCAATTATATTTAAAGCATTTCCTGTTGGATCTGTTGGGTCTACTGGATCTGTTTCGCTTACAGGTGCTTCTGCAAATTGAGCTGTTCCTGTCCATTCTAAACTAAAAGGGCTATTACCAATAGGTCTATCGATTACTACAAAATAGGTTTCTCCAGCTAAAGCATTAATTTCATTTACAAAACTATTTCCTTCAGGTCCTGGACCATCACTATCCTGAGCGCCATTTGGTGATTGCGCTGCAATAATATTATTCATTCCTGTTAAGTTATTGCCTTGATTAGCTGCTTGAGGATTAGTTGTGTTACAGCGTATTGGTTGACCTAAATTACCACAAACTGGATCTGGACCAAAAACAAAAAAATCGTAATCCTCTGCTATGTTTGTACTTCCCGGAGTTAATGTAAAGGCTAGTGTTCCATTAGTAGTTACAGTCGCTTCAAGCCATAGACTATTGTTTTCATTACTTCCACATGAATTAGGGAATTCAATACCTCCAGTTCCTGGACCACTTACATCTAACACAATATCTGAATCACCACAGACAACAACAGAAGTAGTACAATCGCTCTGCGCTATTGCTGAAACAGATTGAAATAATAAAATAAGCGTGAATAATAATTTAGATGTATTCTTTAACATTGAGATTTTTTTATTTGAAAAATTTTATGAGGGCAAATTTACTATTATTATAACAACTGAGTCATTAAAAGTCCTAACAAAGCACAGAAGAATAATTAGAAACTATAAAAGCTTTTGAATATTAGCGTTTTAAAGTAAAGTGGTTTTTAAATTCGCGACCATCGTCTAGTGTTACAGAGAACCAATAATCGTTTTGTGGTAAAGGTATTCCGTCTAACGTACCATCCCAACCTGGACCATTTGGTTTAAGTTGTGTTATGAGTTTTCCATAACGGTTGTAAATAGATACTATAGCATTTGAGTTTAGAGCTCTATTGGCACCATAAAAATGCCATGTGTCGTGTTTTCCGTCTCCATTTGGAGTAAAGTATAATGGAAAACCTATTATAGAAGCTTGAGTTTCTATAGTACCACAATTATTTTTTACATCTCTAATAAATAGTTGATAGCTACCAGGACGTAAATTGGTAAACACATTATTAGCTTGAAAAGGTGTAGTAACACCTTCTTCATTTTCTATGGCATACTCGTAATCTCCTTCTCCTGAGGTTATAATTGTAATACTATTATTTTGAAGCTGAGCATCTGTAATAATAATATCTTCCACTGTAGCAATATTAGAAGCTTCTATAGTAAAAACTCTTGTGCTAAAGCAATTTGTGGTATTATTAGTTACTGTAACTGTGTATGTGCCAATAGTATTTACAGCTATACTCTCTGAGGTTTCACCAGAACTCCAATTAAAACTATAATTAGAAATGTTAGCATCTTGTAAACCAGACTCTAAAATTAATGAAAGTGAGGTATCATTAATGCAATATAAAATGGTTTCGTCTGCATCAAGTTCTGGAAGTGTGTTTATGGTTAAATTAACTTCATTTATACCATAACATACATTACCATTTTCTATTCTAGAGTATATAGTTTCGGCATATGGTGTTACATTATTATAAACTAAAGGCAATTCATTTTGTTCTAGTAAAGCATCATTATACGTTGCATAATAACTGATAGTAAATCCACTTGGTAAGCCCGTTAATATAATTGGCGAATAGTCGTCTAAATTAAAAGCATTAATTCCATCTGGAGAATCTGCTTCATCACAGACTTCTGGTGCATTATAATTTGCAACTTGAGACGTACTTACGCCAATAGTTAATACCGAAGTATTAAAACAAGACGTATTATCGTCTATTACACGAACATAAACATCTTGAGGATTAGACACATTAGTGTATGCAGATGCATTTAATGGGTTTGTGCCAGTTTCGGCATTCATTGGTGTTAAAAAGAATTGTGTTGAAAGTCCTGGAACATTTCCTGTTAATTCTTCGTTAGCCTGATTTAAATTAAAAGTAGAAAAATTTGAAGTTCCACATTGAAATAAACTCGCATCAAAAGCATCTGGACCTGTTGTATACGTTACAATGGCTTGTCCGTTTTGGTCACCACAATTGGTGTTTGTCTCTATAAATACTTGATAATTTCCAGGACCATTTATTGTGAGTTCATTACTTGTTTCTGTTAACGGATTGCCATCTTGAGTCCAAGTGTATGTTGCACCAGGAATAATTTCGGCCGTTAAATTATAGACATCATTTGTACAGAGTGTAAGATTTAATGTGTCGCTTCCATTTTGAATAATATCTATTTGCTGTGTAAAAAACGATTGAATAAATGGAGGTAAACCTTGTCTGCTTACATTACCAGCAAGTCCAACATTTTGATGTTGATAAGTACAAGCTGTACCTAAACTATTGGGTTCTGCTATGGTGCTTAATGCAGCAACACCATCACTGTAAGTTGAGCTTTGCGAACAGTAAATTTTTCCGTTAGGTCCTAATTGAAGGCTGCTTCTATAGAGTTGACGTTGCGTAATTAAAGTTTTACTAGCAGAAATGTCTAATGCAAAAATATTGTATTGCAATAGATATGAAATGTTTATGGCTGGTCCACCTAAATCTGCTGGATTTTCTACTGAATCGTAGGTAGATACATATAATAATTGACTGTTTGGAGAAAACTCGACACCATAAGATAAGTCAGACAGTGTTTGTGTTTGTAAAAACTCAGGATTGCTAACTATTCCTGTGTTTGAATTAAAATCTGCAATAAATATACCATCTGTTCCATTTGCACTAGCTAATTTTGCACCATCAGGCGACAACTTTAAATAACCACTAAAGTCGTTAATTGATATTGCTAAAGTAGATTTTACTGCAGTTGTATTTACACCAGTTGCGCTAATCTCGAAGGCATGAAAAGTGTCCATGCTAGCTGCACTTGTTCCAGCAAAATTAGAAAAAGCAATCACCCAAATATTACCTGTAAGGCAATCTTTTAAAACGGCTGAAATTTTTTCGGAACACCTGTTTAATAATTCAGTTTGAGAGCCAACAACTTTACCTAATCCACCATTAAACGTTAAATCTACAGTGTAGTAATTTAGACCTGTAGGATTAGAGTTGGAACCTACAGTAAAAACATAATAAATATTAGGATCGTTAGGTTTTGGAATGGCAATAGCAGACTGAGTACTAGAATCGTCTCCTAGTAAATTACTTCCATTCTCCATAATGGCATGGTTAGCATTATAGATTGTGGTACCATCTGTGTATAAAACAAGGTTTCCGTTCTCATCTGATATGCTTGTGCAACCTTCTGCAGTATTTAATTGTCCGTCGTTAACAGAGGACACCGTATTATTTGTTAAGTCAAAACTTATGCCAGCATTATTACCAAAATACCAATTCGCAGCTTGCTGTTGTGCTAGTGCTAGCGAAGACCATAATAAGGCAACACAAAGTATTGCTATTTTAAGAGACTTAGTCATTTACTATCGCTTTAATGTAAAGTGGTTTCTGTATATACGACCATCTTGTAATGTTACAGAAAACCAATAATCGCTTTGTGGTAAAGGTAACCCATTAAAAGTGCCATCCCAACCACGACCAGAAGGTTTAATTTGTGTAATAAGCTTTCCAAAACGGTCGAAAATTAAGATTTCAGAATTAGGCTGAAATACACTAGATACTCCATATACTTGCCATGTATCGTTTATGGTATCTCCATTTGGAGTGAAAAATAAAGGAAAGCCAATAATTGAAAGATCTTGTTCTATTTCGCCACAATTGTTTTTAACATCTCTAACTTTTATACTATAAATGCCAGCAGGTAATTGTGTAAACACATTATTGGTTTGAAAAGGTGTAGTATTTCCATTTTCATTTTGCAATGCATATTGGTATTCGCCCTCACCACTTGTTATAACAACTACCTGATTATTGTTTAAACTACCATCTATAATTTCAATATCTTCTATTGTTGCTGTATTTGATGGTATAATTGTAATGCTTCTAGAAGCACTACAACCTGTGGTGTTGTTTGAAACGGTTACTGTATAGTTTCCTATTGTATTGACTTGAATACTCTCTGTAGTTTCTCCATTAGACCAGTTAAAAGTATAGTTTGAAGGCGTGTCATTTAGTCCAGCGTCTAAAGTTACAGTCGTTGGAAACTCGTTTAAGCAGTATAGTATTGTTTCGTCTTCTTCTAATTGAGGTAATGGGTTTACTGTTAAATAGACATTGTTTATTCCATAACATGCATTGTCGTTTTCTACACGAACATACAAGGTTTGGTTGTATGCTATTGTGTTTTCGTAAGGAGAAGTTAATGCATTGGTTTCTAAAAGCGCATCGTTTGCATTCTCGTAATACGATATTGATAAATTGTTTGCAGGAAGACCGCTTAAAATATTTGCAGAAGAATCATCTAGATTAAAGGTGTTTTTTCCATCTTGACTGTCTATCTCGTCACAAACAGCTGGAGCATTATAATCTGAAATTTGTGTATCGCTAGTTTCTAATATCAATTCAGAATAATTAACACAACTTGTCATGTTATCTGTTACTCTAACGTATACAGTTTGCGGATTAGAAGTGTTATTATATGCAGTGCTATTTACTGCATTTACATTATCTTCAGCATCATTTTGAGAAACAAAAAATTGTGTCGTTACATCTGTAGCACTTCCTGTAATAGCAGCATTAGCTTCAGTTAAATTAAATACAGTAAAACCATCTACAGTTCCATCTTCATCACATTGATACAAATCGGTATCATTAGCTTCTGGAATTGGATTAATAATTAAATTAATACTTCCTGTAGTGAAACAGTCTGTATTGTTTATGTTTTCAATTCTAATAAATAAAGGCTCAACAAAAGGTGTTTGATTTGTGTAGTTATTAGGATGATTATTTACACCAGCATCAGCATCGGCTTGTGATTCGTGGTATGTAATGTTAAATAATCCAGCGTTTTGCGAACCTAGAACGTCAGCATTAAAATCTGATAATGTTATTTCGGTTTGGCCATCCATAGGATTAGCATCATTATCGCAACCTTCAAAATCGTTAGATGCCGAAATTATAGGAGTGTTAAAGACTCTTAGTTCGAAACTTGTAATATCATAACAGCGCCTGTTATTAATATTATCTATTCTAGCATATATGGTTTGTGGATTGCTTGTATTTTGAAATAGACCAGTAATAATATTAGAATTAGCGTTAGCGTCTTCAGGAGAAGTATAATATTTTACACCAAAAATTGCTGGATCTTGAGTATCTAGTATTGCAGCTGTTTGGGTAGATAAATCAAAATTAAATACACCATCTCCATCATTATCACAGGCTTGTAAATTTGCTGGAGTAGAGGCAACTGGAATATCAAAATAATTAACATTAGCTTCTCCAATAAGTTCTCCACAAGATTCGCCATTTACTTCAATTTCAACTCTATATAATCCAGGAGTAGAAATAAATAAATCGAAATCATTTTCTGGTAAAAGCACACCATCTTGAGTCCAAGTATAAATTGCTCCAGGAATATCGTCTGCCATTAAAGTGTAGGTGTCACCTGTACAAAGTGGTAAATTAGTTGTATTTGCACCATTTTGTATGATGTCTATATTTTCACTAAAAAACGATGTGATAAATGGTGGTAAACCTTGTCTAGAATCGTTAGTTAAAGCTATGGCGTTGTGCTGATAATCGCAGCCAATACCAGCTTGATTTGGATTATTTACTACAGAAAGAAACGGATTTCCATCACTATAGGTGTCACTCATGGCACGATATAGCCTGCCATCTGGACCTAATTGTAAACCTCCTCTATAAGTTTGTCTTTGGTCTAAAATAACTTGACTATTATTAACATCTACAGGATTACCAGCAGTTAAATTATATTGTAGAAGGCCACCATATTGGCTGGCTGGATCGTTAATGTTTCCACCACTAGAGAAAAAAGTAGTAACATATAATAAATTATTATTAGGAGAAAACTCTACACCATAAGATTGTTGTGGAGAACCACTAGGAGAATTAAAATTAATAGTTATGGCCTGATTAAGGCTAACGACACCTGTATCTTTATCAAAATCATATAAAATTAATCCACTACCAACATTGGCACTTACTAATTTTGTGCCATCTGGAGAGAATTTTAAATAGCCTCTAGCTTCAGAAGTACTTATGCCTGCTGGAGAAGTAACAGGAGTTGTATTTACACCAGCATCAGTTACTTGGTATGCAAAAAAAGTATTATTTGTATTTGAAAAACCACTTGAATTAGCAAAAGTTATAACCCAAATATCTCCAGAGTCGCAATCTTTTAAAACAGCACTCAATTTTTCGGAGGTATTATTAATTAATTGTGTTTCAGAGCCTGCAACAATATCTCCTAATCCACCATCTAAAGTCATGTTCACTTCGTAGAAGTTAAAACCAAAATCTGAGCCATCTATAGAATCAGAATCTACAGTAAAAATATAGTATATGTTGGGATCGTTTGGTTTTGGTATAATTATGGCAGACTGTGTGCTCGAAGCATCACCTTTTAAACCGTTACCATTTGGCATTACATTATGGTTGGCATTGTAAGCAGTTCTTCCATCTGTATAAAATAAAAGGTTTCCATTTGTATCAGAGATACTTGTACAACCTTCTTCTGTAGATAATTGTCCATCACTAACGGCTGTAACTGTATCAGCATCTATATTGAAACTAATACCAGCTTTATCTCCAAAGTACCAATTAGAAGCTTCTTTTTGTGCATTAGAAAATGCACAGCATAGAAGCGTGATTATAAGTATAGCAATCTTTTTCATGTATTGTAAGCAATAGCTATCAAAGGTATTGTAAATACCTTAACTTATCAATAGATAAAATGTTAAAATAGAGGCTCTTCTTAATCTTGTTTACTATAAATCGCGTTTTAATAGTAGTCTGTAAGAGAAGAACATAAAAATGGCAGTCCAAACCAGAACTATAGCAATTTCAAACCAATGTACAGCATAATCATAGCTTAAGTCTTCTCCTGCTACACTTGCAATTTCTTTTACAGCTCCTAGTCTAGAGAGTGGTTGGTCTATTAAGTTAGACATCGCTTTTAAAGGGAAAAATTGTGTAATAGCATCTGCATACTGAAAGTCTTTTGTGGTTTCTAGAATAAAAAGCACAAATCTGGCTATACCTTCAATCATAATATACCAAAGTAAAATAAAACCTAAAGCAAAAGCAGAGCGTTTAATTAATATCCCTACAAACAAGCAAAAAGAGAAGAAGCCTAACAGTTTAACAAAGAAAGCGAGCAAGTATTCTAAATCAGAAAAAATGATACTAGCTTCTGTATAACTAGAAAAAACTAAACCAAGAATTAAAGATAAAATAAAGATGTAGAGTGTTGAAAGGAATGCGAAAACGGTAACTGTAGCAAACTTAGAAATTATAAATTCTTTTTTGCTCAAGCCATCAATTAAGTTCTGTTTAATGGTTTTGTTGCTATACTCATTAGCAACCATAGAGACTATTACTATAGCAAGAAAGAATTTTAATTCTGCGGCTACATATGTGTTAAAATGCCAAATATATGGGAAGTTAAAGATACCCATTTCGGCTGCATGAAATTTAAAAAAGCCAAAATTAAACTTTATTGAAGCAAACAATGAGATGAAGCCAAGCAAAACAAAATAGGCAAGAATTAAAAATTTACTTGCTTTATTATTCCACAGTTTTATAAATTCTATGTTTAAAAGTCTTAACATGAGTATTGGTTTTTATTCTGAAATTTTTCAGATGTGATTTTTAATGCTAAAAATAAGTTTAGCATTAGTATTGATTGTTTCTTAGTTATTATCTGTAAGCTGAAGAAATTGTTCTTCTAAACTTTCTTTACGCATGACCAAGTGAGAAATATAAATACCGTTTTCTACTAATTGTTTGTTAAATACTGAAGCAGATAGAGTTGCATTTAAAAATGCTGTAATTAAGCCTTCTTTCGTTATTGTTTTTTCTATAGAAGCGTGCTGTTCTAAAAAGGCAAGCAATTTAGAGTCATCTTCACATTTTAATTCAAAAAAACCATGGCTAGAAATCATCTCGTCTACACGACCAGAGTATAATTTTTCTCCTTTTCTTAATACTACAACATGAGAGCATACTTTTTCAACTTCATCTAATAAATGCGAAGCTAAAAGTATAGTTGTGCCTTGGCTAGCAATTTTTCTTATGATATCTCTAATTTGGTGAATACCTTGAGGGTCTAAACCATTTGTTGGCTCATCAAGAATTAATATTTCTGGGTCGTTAAGTAGCGCAGAAGCTATAGCTAGACGCTGTTTCATACCTAAAGAAAACGCTTTAAATTTACTGTGCATACGTTCCTCTAAACCTACTAATTCTAATTTCTCTTTTATTTTATCTTCGCCAATACCTTTAATTTTACATACTAATTGAAGGTTTTTATAGGCAGACATGTAAGGATAGAAGTTTGGACGCTCTATAATAGCACCAACTTTTTTTAAGGCTTCGTGAGTAGACACCTTACCATCAAACCATTTAAAATCGCCACTTGTTTTATTTACAACATTTAGAGTAATACCTAAAGTTGTAGATTTCCCGCTTCCGTTTGGTCCTAAAATGCCATAAACATTACCTTTTTTAATAGTAAAAGATAAATTATTAACAGCGGTTAAAGTCCCAAATTTTTTAGTAAGATTATTAATTTGAAGAATATTTTCCAAGATGATTGATTTTTTTTTGATGTTATGATTTCTATAAAACATCAATGGGTTTAAAAGTAAGACGAAGCTACTAAACTTTTGTTACATATTATAGAAATAAAAAAAGCATTCTGGATAAGAATGCTTTTTAATTTATTTAAAATTAATTTTAAAAATGATATTAATTCCAATGCTCATCAAAATCTAAATTATCGTAATCGTCAATATCAAAATCGTCGTCAAATTCGCTATCAAAGTCATCGCTTTCGGCTTCAAAAATTCTATCTGGAGCATCGTCTGGCACTTGACCTTGAACAAACATTAAATTTGGGTAATCTACACCTTCGTTTTCTTCAGAAATTTCTGCTAGTTCAACATAAAACGTCCACATACTTAAAAAATCATAAACATAAATTAGTTTTGTTTGTGCTTCGTGAACAGTATCAGACAATATAGTTTCGTTCATTAATTTAACCTGATTAGCACCTTCGCTCATATCAAAAAGTGAAATTTCTTCACCTTGATTCCATTGGTCGTCACTTAAATAAAACGATGCCATTTCTGTGCCATCAAAACCAAAAGATTGCGTAATAATATTATGCAAATCCTCCATAGTGTCAGTTTCTTTAATCTCTAAATCACGAAACACATCGTCTTCTGTATCGTTGTCTAAAATGACTCTAAATCTATAAATCATAATTTAATTTTGGTTTGCAAAGGTATAACTGTCGTCTATATTTCTTCAGTAATAAAAATACTTTTGCGTCTGTTTTCTAAATATATATAAAATTGGATACCAAATAAAATAGTAGCAACTACTAAATGTAAAGGTTGTGATAAAAATGGAAAGTCGAAATAATACATTGCAATACCAGATACAACTTCAAAAACAATACAAATAATAACTAAGTTTATTTTATTAAAACCTAATGTCATGCTTCTGTTTCTTAAATATAACCAAGCATTTGTAAAGAATACGACAAAAGAAAAACTACGATGCACATAAAACTGCAATGTTGGATTTTGCATCCATAATTCTTTTATATAACCAATGTTTTTTACTTGCTCGTCTACGTGATGTCGCACTTGAGTGCCTAATACAATTTGAATTAGCGTGAGTACTAATGCGAAAAGTAAAACGTTTTTGAATTTTGAATCTGTAATTTGGTTTTTAAAACTGGTTTTAGAAGCGAAAATAATATACAAAATAAAACCAACAATTATTAAAGCCATAACCATGTGAATGGTAATTTTATGTGGTGCTAAATTAGAGTCTACAACCGTTTTGCCAAGCCATGCTTGAAATGCCATTCCAAATACTGTGAGTATTGAAAGAATGGTTATCCATTTGTTTTTACGCCAAAACCAAAAAGAAATAATGGTAAAAATTAGTATTGGAATTCCTGATAAAGCACCAAGAAGTCTATTAATATATTCTACCCAAGTATGTGTAGCATTAAAAATAGCATAATCGTGTTTTGTGTAGGTTTTCCAGTTGTTTAAATTTATACTTTTTGAGGACATAAAATTGTTTTCAGCAACTAAAAGCACTTCATCTTTAATAATTACAATGCCTTCTTTGTACTCATGATTTGGCTTAAATTCTAAATCTGAAGCTTGTGTTGGCGGAATATAATACCCAAAACATTTTGGCCAATCTGGACAACCCATTCCTGAGCCTGTCATACGCACTACAGCTCCAGCGATTATTACCAAATACACTAAAACTAAGGCTGTTTTTGCTATGGTTCTAAAGTGTTTTTTCATCTAATTTAATATTTTTTTAAAGCACAAACTGTTTTCCATGTCTTTGTACTGTCCGTAATTTGGAAAAACGTTATACTTACATTTTTTATAGAACTGGAGAGCTTCAGTTTGCCTTTTACCTGTTTCTAAAATCGAGTTCTTATAACCTAATTCATGAGCCCAAACTTCTAGTGTTTTTAAAATTTGTGCTGCAATGCCTTGTCCTCTAAACTCTGTAAGCGTAAACATGCGTTTAATTTCTATAGTGTCTTTATCAAAAGCTTTAAAGGCTCCACAACCAACAGCAGTATTGTTTTGGTAAGCAACAACTGTATGTTTTAAAACGTCTACATTATTAAACTGATTATAAAAATCATGTTCATCACCATCAGTGATTTTGAGATAGCTATCCAAAGATTTAACTAATGCTATAAAATCTGGATTACTAGTACTTGTTTTTACAATTTTAAGAACCATTAATCTGAAATTTTTAAACCCAAAGCTTTACCTTTTTTTACCATTAAATTAAAAGCAGCTTCATATTCGTTAGGTATGTCGCCTTCTAAAATAGCTTCTTTTATGGCTTCTTTAATCATACCAATTTCTCTTGAAGGTTTTAAATTAAAAGTCTTCATGATTTCTTCTCCAGAAACAGGTGGTTGGAAATTGCGAACACTATCTTTTTCTTCAACTTCAATTATTTTTTCTCTAACAATTTTAAAATTGTTGTGGTATTTATTAAATTTCTTAGGATTCTTAGTTGTTATGTCTGCTTCGCAAAGCGTCATTAAATCGTCTACATAGTCTCCAGCATCGAACACCAAACGACGCACTGCAGAGTCTGTTACAATATCTTGAGCTAAGACTATTGGTCTAGAGCTCATGAATACTAATTTTTGGACAAATTTCATTTTATCATTCAAAGGCATTTTTAAACGCTTGAATAACTGATAGACCATTTTAGAGCCTTCAAATTCATGTGCATGAAACGTCCAACCTACTTTTTTGCTAAACTTTTTTGTTGGTGCTTTTCCTATATCGTGTAGTAATGCAGCCCAACGTAACCAAACATCTTCTGTGTGTTTTGAGATGTTATCAACGACTTCTAATGTGTGGTAAAAGTTGTCTTTGTGCTTTTGCCCTTCTACTTCATCAATGCCTTTTAAAGCAGTTAGCTCTGGGAGGATATATTTTAATAATCCTGTTCGTTCTAATAGCAAAAAGCCTACAGAAGGTTTTTTACTGCATAGAATTTTATTGAGTTCTACTACAATACGTTCGTTGGTTATAATTTTAATACGCTCACTATTTTTTGTAATAGAGTCGAGCGATTTTTTTTCAATACTAAAGCCTAATTGCGCAGCAAACCTAATCGCTCGCATCATGCGTAATGGATCGTCGCTATATGTAATATCTGGATCTAAAGGTGTGCGAATTATTTTATCTCCTAAATCTTTAACACCATTAAAAGGGTCTAATAAATCACCAAAATTACTTTCAGATAAATCAAGCGCTAAGGCATTAATACTAAAATCACGACGGTTTTGGTCGTCTTGCAAAGTGCCATTTTCTACTGTAGGATTTCTACTGTCTTCGTTGTAGGATTCTTTTCTTGCTCCTACAAATTCAACTTCAATAGTGTCAAGCTTTAACATTGCAGTTCCGTAGGTTTTAAAAACCTGAATCTTAGGCTTATTTGGTAAGTTTTTGGCGACTTGTTTCGCTAAAGCGATTCCGCTTCCAATAGCAACCACATCAATATCTTTTGCATCACCACGTTGCAATAAATAGTCACGTACAAAACCACCAATCACGTAGCTGTCGAGATTTAACTCTGCTGCAGATTTAGAGATCGTTTTAAAAATATTGTGCTTTAATGCTTCTTTGTGATTCATCCTTATTGCCAACTAGCTACTCACGTATAATTTTAACACCACCACTATTACTTAATTTAATAATTGTCGATGGATTTCCTCCGTTTTTTTGCTGATTCAAATTTACGACATAATCCACACCTTTTAAAACGGCTTCATGTATTTCTTTAAAGGATTTTGGTGTTGGTTTACCAGAGATGTTTGCAGAGGTAGATACTAACGGCTTTCCTAAATAACGAATTAATTTTTTGCAAAAATCATGATCGACAATTCTTATTGCTAATGTATTATCGTTTGCGACTAAATTTTCTGCTATTCCAGCTGGAGCATCGTAAATTACTGTAGTTGGTTTATCTGCAATATCTAAAATTGTGTAGGCCATTTTAGGTACATTATCGACATGTCTTTCTAGCATACCATAATTATTTACTAAACAAATTAATGCCTTGCTATCGTCTCGTTGTTTTAAAGCATATATTTTTTGTACTGCTTCTGCATTTGTAGCGTCACAGCCAATGCCCCAAACAGTATCAGTTGGATATAATATTAGACCTCCTCGTTTTAAAACTTCTAAGGCTTTTTCAATTTCTTCTCGCATTGTTTTTTTATTCTACTACAAAATTAATTTATTTTAGTGGATATGTTTACTTTTATACTATGAAAATCCAAACCGTTTTAGTTGCTAATAACCACTTAAAAAGAGTAGGAGGTAGCGAAACCTTTACTTACACATTAATTGAAGCTTTACTTAAAAAAGGTTACGAGATAGAGTATTTTACTTTTTTTAAAGGTGAAGTGTCCCAACGTATTGAGCGCGATTTGAATGTTAAATTTATGTCTAAAAATAAATACGATTTAATTTTAGCCAATCATAACACTTGCGTTAATTATTTGAGTAAAAGAGGAGTAACTATACAAACCTGTCATGGCATTTTTCCAAAAGAAGAACAACCAAGCAAGTATGCTGATGGTCATGTAGGAATTTCTAAGGAAGTAAAAGACCACGTTAAAACCTTAGGATTTGAGTCTGAAATTATTGTAAACGGAATCAACTGCGAACGCTACAACATTAAGAAACCAATTAATACTGAATTAAAAAGGGTGTTGAGTTTAAGCCAAAGCAAACCTGCTAACCATAAAATAATGGCAGCTTGTGATGCACTTGGACTCCGTTTTAATAAATTTAATAAAAATGAAAATCCTGTTTGGCATGTTGAAGACATGATAAATGAAGTCGATTTAGTGCTAGGTTTAGGTCGTTCTGCATACGAAGCCATGGCTTGTGGTAGAGCTGTTGTTGTGTTCGATGAGCGCGCTTATTTTGAATCGTATTCAGATGGTTATATGATACCAAATTTGGTAAAGCAATGTGTCGAGAATAATTGTTCAGGACGTTATTCTAAATTAGAATTCACTACCGAAGATTTAATTGAAGCATTTAAAAAATATAAAAAAGAAGATGGTAATGCTTTGCGAGAACTTGCGCTAACCGATTTTAATATTGACTTTCAAGTAGATAAATATTTAAAATATGCTGTAACTTTAACTAAGAAAAATAGCGGATTAAAATTGTTTTTTGCGAGTTGGTACCAAAACCATCGCATGAAAAAGAGAATTAGAAAAGCTAACAGGGAATCCTAAAACCTAACCTCTTGTTTCTGTTTCAAAGATTCGCTTAAAGTTGCTCCTCTCCAAGCTAAACCTAGCATAAACCATTTCTTAGGTTTTATTATAAAAGTTAAGCGGTAATACCATTTAATAAAACAATATTTAGCTAAAGAATAGTTCTTTTTAATCACATATAAATGCGAAATAAAACCTTCTTTACTAATGGTTTTATTAGTTCCAGTACTAACACCTTGATAATGTAAAATCTTAGCTTCTGGAACTAAAACACTAGTGTAACCATGTTGTCTTAGTCTAAAACAAGAATCCATTTCTTCAAAATATAAGAAGATATTAGTGTCGAAACCACCAATTTTTGCAAATACATCGCTTCTAAAAAACATAAATGCTCCATTTACAAAATTTACTGTAACAGGTTCTGTGTATTCTTTTTTGCGTTTTGGGTGCGTTTTTTGGAAATTTTTCTCTAAAAAACCACGTCCAAAAATAAGTTTTCTAATGCCTTTGTCATGGTCAAAAGAAATAACATGTTTGCCATGCTCATCGTAATTTTGAGCAGAGCTTACACCAACTTTTGGATGTTTTTCCATATAACTATGTAATATGCCTAAACAATCGTTTTGCAGCATGGCATCGTTATTTAAAAATAGTAAGTATTTAGAACTTGCAAATTGAGCACCAAACATGTTTCCACCTCCAAAGCCTGCATTAATAACACTTCTGTGTAGCGAAATATTTTCCGCTTTTGGGAAATTAGATTTTAAATGCTTGAAGTCATCAAGTTCACTATTATTGTCCACAACAATAATGTTATAGCTTAGTTTTTCTATAGTAAAATCGATTACAGATTGAATACACTTCAAAGTGTATTTTGCTGTATTGTAGTTAATAATTATTACTGAAATGTCGTTCATACAAAAATCTAATGCAACAAAACTAAACATTTTTATTTTGGTTTTTTTACTTTCGCTTAATAACAAGTATTCATTGTATTGATAGTTTCAAGAAAAATACTCATAATCGCACCTTTTGCCTTTGGCTACACAAAGCATATTCAAGATGTTTTAAATGCTAAAAGTGGAGTGGAAGCGACTATTTTATATTTAGATAAACCAGGTTTTAAGTATAAAGGTTTAGTTCATAAAATTCAGAATTTTGTTTCTAAACTATTTGGAAAAAATTTAAAAAAGACTTTTGTTTTCGATCGTATTAAAGCTGAAGTTTTAAAACTTGAAAAACAACACGATATCTTCATTATTAGACCAGATGTTTTAGATGATGCAACCTTGGAATTCTTAAAAAGCAGAGCGCATAATTTTATAGCTTACTATTGGGATAGTACGCGTCGCTTTCCTAGAAAAACACAAATAGTTAACTACTTTGATATTATATATAGCTATGATAAGCAAGATGTCGAGCAGTATGGTTTTAATACATTAACCAATTATATTTTTGCTGAAAACACTTCGAAAGATTACGACTATTTATTCTTTAATATTTCTACAAACGATCACAGATTTCCATTAATTGAAAACCTTGCAGGTTACTTAAAACAGAACGATTGGAGTTATAATATTAAAGTGTATAACGGAACACCTTTTGAGGTAAAACATGTTGAGCCTATAACAGAACAGCTATCGATTACTGAAGTTGAAAAACTAATACTAAAATCTAAAATTATTGTCGAAATACAGCGTAATGATCAAATAGGTTTGTCCTTTAGAATTTTTGAAGCCTTAGGGTATAGAAAGAAATTAATTACTACAAATACAGACGTTGTGAATTACGATTTTTACAATCCTCAAAACATTTTAGTAATCGATGAAAATAATATTGAAATACCAGAAGACTTTGTTACGTCTCCTTATGTGGATATTGATGAAACTATTTTAGATAAATATCGTTTGGAAAATTGGGTTAAACCAATCTTTAATTTACAATAAACTCCTATAAACATCAGCATACTCTAAAGCTGCTTTATTCCAATTAAAACCAGTTGCACGCTCAATATAAGCTTTTTCAAAAGCTGTTTTATTAGCTTCAAATGCATGCATGCCTTTTTCAAAAATAGTTGCCATGTATTTAGCATCAAAATGATTCCAGTAAAACGCTTTCTCTCCACCAATTTCTGGTAAAGACGTAAGGTTTGACAAAAACACAGGCTTCCCAAAACGCATGGCTTCAATTGGCGGAATACCAAAACCTTCTAATAACGATGGGAACACAAAAGCCGTACAATGTTGTAAATAATGTTGTTTTTCTTCTGCATTAACTTTACCAATACAATGTACTCTATTTTTAGTTTTTGTATTAGAAATCGCCTTTGCTAAAGTTGTTTTCACATAATTATCTGAGTCGTCACCAGCTAAAACCAAATCGTAATTTGGTAAATGCTCGAGCATTTGCACTAAAGTATGTGCGTTTTTTCGTTTGGTTAAACCTCCAATAAAAAACAAATAAGGTCTTTTGGTTACTGGTTTAATATTTTGACTTAACTCTAATATTTCAGAAATAGGATTGCCATTATAAATCACATATTCTGGAACTTTTGGCACATTAAAATAGTTGTGGGTAGAGGCTTTTGCAAATTCAGAAATATAGGTAATTGCACTACTTCTGTTTAGTTTTTCTATAAACTGTTTATTGGTTTCGTGGTTTAAATCGCTGGAGACTTCGTCTATAAAATTAACATCGTGAACCGTTAATACATAAGGAATATCATGATAAGGTTCTACTTTTATATTCTGATTTAAACAATGCCAAACATCGTATTTTTTGCGAATGCGAAATAAGGGTTTTCGCGACAAAGCATTGTATTTTTTATAGTTAAAGTACTCACCAAATTCGGTTTTTAAAGACGATGTGTCCTTAGCATGAAGTGTCATTTTAAAATCCGAAATCTCAGCATTGTAAAGGCCTTTAATTAAATGATAATTAAATTGACCAAAACCATTGAACCGGTTTTTTATGTTATGAGATTCTAGAAAGACGTTTTTCATTTAATTAATATTGCGATACATTGCCCAAAGCTGAATGTACCTTTTGTAAACTGAAAACGCATGCACATAACTTATTATAAACCCTTCTTTGCCATCCATAAAACCAAGTCTTAAAAAGTATTGGTGCATAAAGCGATACCAAGGCCTAAAAAGAAAATGATACAAATTAGGACGTACATTTTTCTTGTATAATTCCTCGGCTTGAAGCTTACTATAATGACTTAGTTTTTGATTGTAATTATCGAAAGATTTATACGTTTGGTGGTCTAAAGCGTATTTTAACTGGCCTATTTTTTCTTCAGTTTCGATGGCTTCGTGTACTGCTTTCCCATTGTATTTACAAAAGTTTTTATTAAATAAACGCACAGCAACATCTGTTTGGAAACCACTATATTTTATACGTTTACCCATAAAATTGAAACTTCGTTTAACGTTGTATGCCTTTAAGGGATTTTTAGAATTTACAGTATCAATAATTTCTTTGGCTAATTCTGGAGATACTTTTTCATCTAAATCGAAAAAAGTAACCCAATCGTGTTTGGCTTGAGCAATAGCAAAGTTTTTTTGGTCTGAGAAATTTTTGAATTCTCGTTGTATAATGGTTACATCATATTTTTCGGCTAAAGCAACAGTTTTATCTGTGCTAAACGAATCGATAATAATAATCTCATCGGCAAAAGAAAGACTTTTTATGTAGTCTTCAATATGTAATTCTTCGTTAAAAGTTATTGCTAATGCGCTTATCATTGAATGAGAATCGGTTTTATCGATTATATTTGTGTCAAATGTAAACATTTTACAATCATTTTTTTTAGAATAATAAAACCGAAATGCCAAAACTTCCTATTTTAATGTACCACAGTGTTTCGGCTAATGCTAACGACAGTAAGGGCTTAACCATTTCTACAAGCAATTTAGAAACACAATTCAAGTTTTTAAAAGATAATGGCTACACGAGTTTGCATTTTAACGATTTGCAAAACTTAAAAACACCTCAGGATTTTCCTGAAAAAGCTGTAATTATAACGTTTGACGATGTATATGTTAACCAATTAGAATATGCGTATCCATTATTACAGCAATATGGATTAAAAGCTTGTTTTTACATTCCGTTGCAATACGTTGGAGGCGTAAATGAATGGGATCAAGGCCAAGAGCCAATTATGTCTGTCGCGCAATTAAAGTCTTTAGATTCTAAAACTATAGAACTCGGTTTGCATTCTTTCGAGCACAAGCGTTTCGACAAAATGACTAAGCAAGAGATAGCATTAGATTTTGAAAAGTGTATTGCCTTTCAAGATAAATATCAACTAGATCTCTCCAATGTTTTGGCTTATCCTTATGGTAAGTTTCCAAAAAAAGGAAAAGAAAAACATCAATTCTTTGAGTTGTTAAATGGTTTTAAAGTAGCCTATGGTTTACGTATAGGTAATCGCCTGAATACCTTTCCATTTAAAAACAATTACGAAGTCCAACGTTTAGATATTAAAGCTGAAGATACTTTGAAAAACTTTGAAAGGAAGTTGAAGAAAGGTAGAGGCTGGTTTTAGGTTAGTAAATTAATTCTAATACTACTAATTTTCTATTAAGTTTGTCGTTTAAATCTAGATTATGGTGTAGCATTGTCCGTGCTGTTAATACTTTATATATAAAACCAACACTGTTTTTTGCATTATACAATTCTTCGTAATATTTGTTTTGATTTTTAATTCTATTTAGAGCTTTCATATACTTGCCTGAATAATTAAAATCTACTGTTTTATATTCTGATTTAACTATTGAATCTAAATCAGCATTTAAAGCTATTCCAGTAAATTTTCTAGAATAACCGTATACGAATTCACCATTTTCTTCTAAATCTTTGTATCTGCGTTTAATGTAAGGGTGTGGTATTTCAGGAAGTAGTAATAATGAATCTTCAAGTTTGTCAAAAGAGCTATTCCTTACAACCCAAACAGAATCAGGAAATTGATATAGCTCAAGGTACAACTCACTAGATTTAAATAGATTAAAACTTTTTTTAGAAACTATTTTTATATTTCTATTGAAAAACTTTTCATCTCTAACATCTTCAACAAATTTTCTGTAAGCAAGTTTAAGTTCAGTTTCTGGATATTGCTTTTTTAAATAATCATTTTCAAAATCGTCTACCAACTTATTTAATGTTTCAGTGTTGTCTGAGCCTAATGTCTGATTGAAAATTTTCTCAGTTTCTGATACGTTTTTATCTGTACAATTTGCGAATAGAAGAAATATGATAATATATTTAAAAATTCTCATGTTTTTAGGTTTTAGCGTATCCCTCTTTTCAACAACATCAACTTTACATACCTAGAAAACACACCATAAGCATTAATAGTTGCAACGGTTAATCCAGGAATACCATCTTTAAAACCACCACGTAAAATATAGCTATTAAAAAAGCGGTAAAACGGTTTAAAAGCTAAATGAAAGTAAGTCGCTTTTTTTCCTTTTTTAAGCATTTGTTCCGCCTGAAACCAAGCATAACTGTCTTTTTTACTTATGTAGTGTTGTAAACCTTTGTAAGTAAAATGTAAAACAGGATTTTCAAGTTTCCCAATAGTGCCATCAACAATTAGTTTCTCGTGTACAGAGCCTTCAAAATGGCATTGTTCTCTTATAACCAATCGCGTAACGTTGTCACTATGATGATACAAAAAACGATTCATATAAAAATGAGGGAAATTAAGCTTGTAACCAGCATGTTTGCCAGATTCCATGGCTGCTATAATCTCTTGTTGTAATGGGTTTGGAATGCGCTCATCTGCATCTATAAATAAAACCCATTCACCTTTGGCATAGTCTAGAGCATGATTTTTTTGGTTAGAAAAATTATCGAATGTTCTTGATAATACTTTACAATTATATTTTTTGGCAATAGCTACAGTATTGTCTGTACTCATAGAGTCTACAACAATAATCTCATCTGCAAAACGAACAGAACGCAGTGCCTTTTCTAGGTACAGTTCTTCGTTGTAAGTAGGAATTATTACAGAGAGTTTTGTCATAATAGTTGCTTAGTGCAAACTTACTAAAAATTCGATGATGTTATGAAATATGTTTACATTTGTAGTGCAAAACTTTATACTATGAGTGGATTACCAATATCTGTTATTGTAAGTACATATAATTCTGAAGACTATTTAAATAAAGTCCTTGAAAGCTATAAACATCAAGATTATGATAATTTTGAAGTTATTGTGGCAGATGATGGTTCTAAAGAAACAACAAAACAGCTTATAGAAAAATTTGCAGCTGATTATCCTGTAAATTTACGTCATATTTGGCATGAAGATAAAGGTTACAGAAGACAAGAGTTATTAAATAAGTGTATTGTACAAACGGAGTATGATTATATTTTAATGACAGATGGCGACTGTATTGCTAGGCCAGATTTTGTGTCTACACATGCAAAATATGCAGAAAAAGGGTTCTTTTTATCTGGTGGTTATTGCAAGCTTGATAAACCTACAAGTGACGCCATTGCTTTAAGTGATATTGAAAACCAAAATTGTTTTAAACCAAAATGGTTAAAAAAACAAGGTGTTTTAGGCAAAAAGCAACAGCTAAAATTAAGTGTTGGCGATAAGTTGGCTAATTTTTTAGATGTGGTTACACCAACAGGAGCAACATTTAATAACTGTAACTCTAGTGCATGGAAAAGCGATTTAATAGCAATTAATGGTTACGATGAGCGCATGCAATATGGTGGTCCAGATCGTGAACTTGGAGAGCGTTTAGTAAATTTAGGGATTAAGACCAAGCAAATACGTTACAAAGCCATTTGCCTGCATTTAGAGCATCCTAGAGGTTATAAAACTAAAGAATCTTTAGATAGAAATTTAGCTATCAGGCGTAATACAAAATATAACAAGGTTATTAAAACACCTTATGGTATTGAGAAGTTAGAAGATACAGAAAAAAATAACTAGGTTAGTTTGTAGGCACCTATTTTCCAATAGGTTTTTTCTTCGTGTGTAGTAACTGTTGTAAAGTCTAGTTCCTCAAAGTCATGGTTTTTAAAGTATTCCCAACAGCCTAATCCTTCTCTGTAAATAGACACTATAATAATGCCATTAGTTTTAAGATGTGCTTTTAAAGTATCTATTACTTCCTGCTTTTTAGTTTCGTGGATATAGTAAAAAGCTTCATTAAGAACAATAATATCGTAATTAGTTTTTGGTTTAAAATCATGAAGATCTTCACATGTAAAAGTCCCTTTTGCTCTGTTTGCTTTGTTTGCCTTCTTAATAGAAACTGAAGAAAAATCCATTCCGTCGAAAGATGAAATTAAATCACTATTAAAGTAATCTAATAACACACCTTCACCAGAACCAAGATCTAAAATATCAGGATTTTTATTTCCATAACGTTCTGAGTATTCAACAATAGTTTTATATCTACCACTTTCTTTATCGCTTTTTAAGTTTTCCCAACGGCCTTTTTTGTATTGCCTGTTCCAACGTTGTTTACGTTTCCAGTGTTTAAATTTTTCAACTATATTCATGAATTCTTTTTTAAGTGATGAGACAAGAAAACTTCCAGTTTAGGAAGTATTAAGTCAGGAGTTAATTGCCTATACATAAAAGAAGGGTCTTCTTCAATTTTTCGTCTTTCGTCTCTTTCGGTTGAGAATAAATTGGGTTTTTCTTCTAATAAATGAATAGAAGTATGCTTTTTTCCATCTTCAAAACTTGCCCAATGTTCTTTTAAAACATAAGGAGAAAAAATAGTAAAAGTTGGTTTGTTTAAGGCTTTACTAATATGTATGGTACCACCTTCGTTTCCAACTAGTAGGCTACATTTATTCATGAGTTTAACAAAACCACGAATGCTGTCTTCATAAATATCTATTACAATCCTGTCTTTATCTGCACACAGCTCGTAAATAGATAACGCATCCTCTTTTTGATGTGGTGCATAGTTAAACAAAACATTTACATCGTAAGTTTTAGTAATATAATTAATCAATTCAACAATATATTCGTAAGGCATCGATTTTTGTGGTGTGCTGCCTAAAACACCAAGCATTATAAACGGTTTGTTATAACTTTCAAGTTTGTTGTATTGTTGTTCTTTTTCGGTTAAGAAAATTTTTGGTTCATAATCGATTATGGTTTCATCAATATCAAAAACCGAAGTCACCAAATTTATTCGATCTTCAATGGCTTTTCCACAATTTTTTGTTTTCGTTTTTAAAAACGGAATATTGTGTGAGTAAAATGGTAAAGGCGGATTTTTATCACGCTTTTTAAATCCAATTCTTATGGGAGCATTAGACGATAAACATATTAATCTGCTCTGTAATTTTGCATAAGGATCGAAAATAATATCGTATTTCGTGTTACGAAGTTTGTTTATAAGTGAGGTAAGGCTTCCAAATTTCTTTAGTTCTACATCATTTACAGCAATAATAGTGTCGATATTAGGATTGTTTTTAATAACACCAACAGTATAATCATATACCAAATAATCTATTAAGCTATCAGGATATATTTTTTTCATGTTTTGAGCTATAACAGATGCTATAAGGACATCGCCAATACGTTTATTCTGTATAACTAAGATTTTTTTCATGTAGGCTTAACGCGTTTCAGTATCTGTTTTTAGATGGTATGCAAAATATTGTTTTTTCTCCTTTTATTAAAATTTAGATTAATATATCTTTGAGAAATAACCTTACTTGATGCAAAACGTACAATTAAATAAAAAGTTCGAGCCTTTAAAAACTGAGATTTTAGACTGTATTACGCATTTTAGTACTAAAGGAACTTACGTTACTAAAGGCGAAAGAAATGTAATTAAAAGTTTTAGGGTTGGAGCAGAAACCTTGAATATCAAGTCGTTTAAAGCACCAAAGCTTATTAATAGTTTTGTATATAAACATTTAAGAAAGAGTAAAGCAAAACGTTCTTTCGAGTATGCCGAAAAACTTATAGCGTGCAACATATTAACGCCTTTTCCTATTGGTTATGTTGAGAATTCTTTGGCTAGCGGATTAACTACTAGTTATTATATAAGTAAACATGTAGAATACGATTTCGATTTTAGAGTATTGATTCATAATCCGTTGTTTGATAATCGTGATGAAATTTTAAAGCAATTCACGCAGTTTACCTATAAACTACACGAGAATAATATTAACTTTTTAGACCATTCTCCAGGAAACACCTTAATTACAGAAAATGGTCCAAAGTACGATTTCTACCTTATAGATTTAAACCGTATGCAGTTTGAAACTATGGATTTAGCAAAACGTATGGACAATTTAAAGCGTCTTTGGCTCTCTAAAAAAATGATACGTATTATCGCAACAGAATATGCAGAAATTAGCAGCTATCCTTTTGAAGAAGTTTATAAATTGTTACTGCAATCTTCACAAGATTTTAAGCGTCGCATTAACCGTAAAAAGTATTTAAAACGCAAGTATTTAAAAAAGAAGTAGGCAGTCTTCACTGCGCAGTTTTCAGTCTTGAGTAAGAACTTTTCACTTTTAACTAATCACTAAAACATTAAACCGCTACATTATACTCACGCAAGGCATCGTTTAAAGATGTTTTTTTGTTTGTACTTTCTTTACGCTTTCCTATAATTAAAGCACAAGGCACATTAAAATCACCAGCAGGAAAGGATTTAGTGTAACTACCAGGAATAACCACAGATCTTGCAGGTACGCGACCTTTCATTTCAATAGGCTCATCACCAGTAACATCTATAATTTTTGTACTCATTGTTAAAACAACATTAGCACCTAAAACCGCTTCTTTTTCAACATGTACACCTTCTACAACAATACAACGTGATCCTATAAAAGCGCCATCTTCTATAATAACAGGAGCAGCTTGTAAAGGTTCTAAAACACCACCAATACCAACACCACCAGAAAGGTGAACATTTTTACCAATTTGCGCACAACTACCAACAGTTGCCCAAGTGTCTACCATAGTGCCTTTATCTACATAAGCACCAATATTAACATAACTAGGCATTAAAATAGTACCACTAGAAATATATGCACCATGTCTTGCAACAGCATGAGGTACCACACGAATGCCTTTTTCTTTGTAACCCGTTTTTAATGGAATTTTATCATGGTATTCAAAAATTCCAACTTCTATAGTTTCCATTTTTTGTATCGGGAAATACAGCACCACAGCCTTTTTAACCCATTCATTTACCTGCCAACCATTAGGCGTTGGTTCTGCAACGCGTAAAGTACCTTCGTCAAGTAAATCTACTACTTTTCTAATGGCATCCTGTGTGCTGTCTTCAGTTAATAAATCTCTGTTATTCCAGGCGTTTTCTATAGTGTGTTGTAAGTCTTTCATTTAAAATTTTATTTTTTTCCGTGTACACGGAAATCTCATTATTGTTTTAATTCTTTTGGCGTTACCTAAAGGTCGTGCTTTCCGCTATATCTTTTTAATTTTATATTCTAAACTTTAAATAAATTATTTGTCACCTTGAGCGAAGTCGAAAGGTCTCATAATTCAAGAAATTAAAAAGGATGTCGCATCAATCACTAACGCAAATATAGTTTCAATTTATAATTTGGCATAATATTTATGTATCTAGTATAGAATACTTAAATTTGCACAAAAATAAATAATGGCTCAAATTCTAGCAATAGATTATGGTAAAGTAAGAACAGGAATAGCTGTAACAGACGATATGCAAATTATTGCCTCTGGACTCACAACTGTACTTACAAAAGAGCTGTTAGATTTTTTAAAAACGTATACAAAAAAAGAAAGTGTAGAGTTATTCTTGGTTGGTGAGCCTAAACAAATGAATAATCAAGCTAGCGAAAGCGAAGTTTTAATAGCACCATTTATAAGTAAATTAAGAACTTTTTTTCCGCATATTCCCATTAAAAGAGTAGACGAGCGCTTTACTTCTAAAATGGCAATGCAAACTATGATTGATAGTGGATTAACAAAAAAACAAAGACAAAACAAAGCACTTGTAGACGAGATTAGTGCAACCATTATATTACAAAGTTATCTTTACAATACATAATAATTATGATACTACCTATAGTCGCATATGGCGATCCTGTTTTAAAAGTAAAAGCG
Source organism: Lacinutrix sp. (assembly GCF_029238095.1). Taxonomy (GTDB): domain Bacteria; phylum Bacteroidota; class Bacteroidia; order Flavobacteriales; family Flavobacteriaceae; genus Lacinutrix. Next base: position 27,205 of record NZ_JAQWGS010000022.1, read on the forward strand.
AAACCAATCGCGAAAGATTATCCTAATCTAAAGACGTTAATTGCCAATATGGAAGAAACCATGCATGGCGCTTACGGTGTAGGTTTAGCAGCACCACAAGTAGGTTTGCCTATACGTATGTTTTTAGTGGATGCTTCTCCTTTTGCAGACGATGACGTTTTGGATGCAAAAGAGCGTGCCTTCTTAGAAAATTTTAAACATACGTTTATTAATCCAACCATTATAGAAGAAACTGGAGACGAATGGGCTTTTAATGAAGGCTGCTTAAGTATACCAGATGTTCGTGAAGATGTTTTTAGAAAGCCAAACATAAAAGTAGAATATTTTGACGAGGACTTTAAAAAACATACTTTAGAACTAGACGGTTTGGCTGCAAGAGTATTCCAACATGAGTACGACCATATCGAAGGCATTTTGTTTACAGATAAGTTATCTACATTAAAAAAACGTTTAATTAAAGGGAAGTTGCTAAACATTTCTAAAGGAAAGATTAGTGTAGATTATCGAATGAAGTTTCCTAACCTAAAAAAGAAGCGTTAAAAATTTGCAAAACACAGCAGAGTACAAGATATTTGCGCTCCTTTTAAAAAAAGAATATGGCATTAGATAAAATATTAGCAATTGCAGGAAAACCTGGTTTATACGAACTAGTAACACAAACCAGAGGAGGTTTTATAGCAAAATCTTTACTAGATAACCGTAAAATTTCTGTAGGTATCCAGCAGAACGTTAGCATTTTAAGTGAAATTGCTATTTATACTCTAACAGAAGAAGTGCCATTACGAGAGGTTTTAACTAAAATTAAGACCAAGGAGAATGGAGCACAAACGTCTGTAAGTCATAAAGATTCTAAAGATAAATTAGAAGAGTACTTTTTTGAAGTTTTACCAGATTATGACGAAGATAGAGTATATGCAAGCGATATTAAGAAAGTAGTGCAATGGTACAATATGCTTCAAAAAAGCGATTTGTTAAATTTTGAAGACACCAAAAAATCTGATGAAGAAGAATAAAATACCTTCCTCCATTTATAAATTAAAATCCAGCTTTTTAGCTGGATTTTTTGATTTAAGCTATCTTTACAAAAACACTTTTTAAATGAATTCTAGAGCCAATCAACTTAAAGCCTTTGATAGATTATTAACCATAATGGACGAGCTTCGTGAGCAATGTCCTTGGGATAAAAAACAGACTATGGAAAGCCTACGTCACCTAACAATAGAGGAGACTTATGAGCTTGGTGATGCCATTCTAGACAACGACTTGGAAGAAGTGAAAAAAGAAGTTGGAGACTTACTATTACATCTCGTTTTCTATGCAAAAATAGGAAGTGAAACCAACACGTTTGATATAGCAGATGTTTGTAATTCTATTTGCGAAAAACTAATATATAGGCATCCACATATTTATGGAGATATAAAAGTAAAAGACGAAGCAGAAGTAAAACGTAATTGGGAGAAGCTAAAGTTAAAAGAGGGTAAAACAAGTGTTTTAGAAGGTGTACCTAAAAGTTTACCAGCTTTGGTTAAAGCAAACCGAATTCAAGATAAAGTTGCAGGCGTTGGTTTTGATTGGGAACAACCAGCACAAGTATGGGAAAAAGTAGAAGAGGAGCTTCATGAGTTTAAAGTTGAGGTCGCTAAAAATGATAGAGACGCTATGGAGAGTGAATTTGGTGACGTTTTATTTTCTTTGGTTAATTATGCTCGTTTTGTAAATATTAATCCAGAAAATGCCTTAGAACGTACTAATAAAAAGTTTTCAAAACGATTTCAATATTTAGAAACTAAAGCAAAGGCTTTAAATAAAGATTTAAAAGACATGACTTTAGCTGAAATGGATGTTTTTTGGGAAGAAGCCAAAAAACTGTAATTAGAAAATCTCCTGATTTTTACATCAAAATTTTATTTTTTTTATTCTTTGAAATCCAAATTAGCAATTTCTGCGTATATAATAACAAATGGTCTTCTTTTTAATAGGAGAATTGGTTAATAGTATATACTTTTTATAGACCATTTTGCATATAATTATTTCTAGAAAGCGAAATAGAAATAATTGGTTAGTTTAGTTAGAGGCCAAAATCCTGTTTGATGTTAAATCAAACAGGATTTGGTTTTTAATAGCACTTTGCGTTCTTAAAAGTGCAGCTAAAAAAAAAGCGCTACTAATTTTCTAATTATCAAGCATAAAAAAAGCGCGTATAGAACGCACATTTTTTATAGTTAGCAGCTAAAATAATTATTCTGTTTCTTTAGCTTCTTGTTGAGCTTCAGTTGCAGCTTTGGCTTCTGCTTCTGCTACTGCTTTTTCTTTGGCATTTTCCATCACTTTAATTTTTTTAAGCTTGGCATTCCAGATTTTTAAAGATTCAGTATGTTGCTTGATATTATCGTATACGGACTTTACTAATGGTTTTTTTTTATCTGCATGTTTAAAAAACAATAAGTTGTTTTCTAGTTGGTTTATTTCTCCTTTTATATCACTTATTTTCTGACGAATAAAATTATACTCACTCTCAAGAGCTCTTTGGTCTTTTGCTGTAGATAATTCTTGAAGTTTGTTTTCAAACTTTATCATTTCTACTTCATTTTTATTCATATCTAAAGCACCAAATAAGGTGTCTAATGCTTTATTAAAATCATTTTCAATTTTACGTTTGTTTCCTGGAACACGACCTATGGTTTTCCATTTGGCAATATATTCTTTAATAGTAGCTAAATCTGCTTTTTGCTCACCAGATAATTTTGTTTCTGTAACCGTTTTTAAAAAGGCTTCTTTTTCGGTGTATGCTTTTTCTTCTTCGGCACTTGCTTCATTCTTTTTAGCATGAATACGGTCGAAATAGTTGTTACATGCTGCTCTAAATTTTTTCCAAATTTTATCACTATCCTTTCTTGGTACATGCCCAATAGTTTTCCAATCGGCTTGAATCTTCTTCATTAATTGAGTAGTAGCAACAAAATCTTCACTGTCTTTGTTGTCCTCAGCAATTTTAATTAATGCTAATTTTTTGTCTAAATTATCATATTGGTCTTTTTTTAAACTCTTATAATAATCGTTTTTTTTGTGATTAAATTCGCGAACAGCAACTTTAAATTTTGTCCAAGTTGCCTCGTTTACTTTAATAGGTACTTTTCCTGCTTTAAAAAACTCTTCGCGTAGCATTTCGACTTCTTTTATTTTGGTCTGCCATGCTTTATGGGTGTTTCCTGCATCATTAGTTTTCTCTTCTATTAGCTCTATTATACCATTTTTAAATGCTAAATTTTTCTCGTAAAGCTCTTCTAAATGTTGGTAATATTCTTGACGTTTATCGTTAATTACTTTAGTTGCTTCTTTAAAACGTTCCCAAATTGGTTCTCTGTGTTCTCTTGCTACAGGACCCAATTCTTCTTTCCACAATTTATGTAGTGCTTGTAACTCTCTAAAGGCACGATTAGTGTTTGCGTCTTTAGCTAATTCTTCGGCACGTTCTATAATTTTTGTTTTTTGTTCGAGATTATGCTCAAAATCTTTATCTCGTAAGTCTCTGTCTAAATGCAGTAAGTCGTAAAAACGCTCTACATTAAAATGGTAGCTATTCCAGGCATTATTGTATTTGTCTCTTGGTATAGAACCAGCAGCTTTCCATTGGTCTTGTAATTCTTTAAACTGCTTGTATTTGGTATTCATAGTTTCATCAAGGTCTGTAAGCGCTTTGATGTCTTCTATAATTTGTAATCGCGTAGATAAATTGTCTTTCAACCCTTTTTCTAAGCTCTTATAATGCGTTTTTATTTTAGTTCTGTACTCTTTATAGGCCTCATTAAAACTACGTTTTAATGGTGTTGTAAAATGAAAATCTATTTCATTTCCGCCTTGATCTAAAAAGGCTTGTTTTTTTTCTTCTACAAGAGCGTTATACTTCTCGTTAAATTCATTTTTAATAGCTTCTACATGCTTTTTTATGGCTTGGGCTTTTTCATTTTTTACCAGTGCTTCAAGTTCAAGAACTATAACATCTAACGACATTTCGCTGTAATCTTTTTCTTCAATGTTATGTCTATCGTTTGCGCTTTCATCTTCAGAATCTTCAGCATTAGAGTTGTCAATTTCACTAATAACAGCATCGTCATTGTTATCGTCCTTAGACTCTTTATGCGTTGCAGTTTGCTCTTCAACAGTCTCTTCAAGAGTCTCTTTAACTGTTTCTTGAACGTTTTCTGCAGCTGTGTTTTCTAGTGCTTTGTTTTCTTTGTTTCCGTCTGCATTTTGCAGGTTATCTTGCTCTGACATTTTATAAAATGTTTGTTTATGGTAAAAAATTAGACTTTAAAGATACTAAAACTTGCCATTAATATAGATTTCTGTCTGTATTTAGGTAAAAAAATGTTAAACTACTTATTCCAAATCTTCCAAGACTTTTCAGCTTGAAACCTTAACATCTGTTCTCCATTAATTAGTGTCGCTTTTTTTTGTCTTCCTAATTTTAAGAATTTTGTTTCTGAAGGATTGTATATTAAATCGAATAAAATATGTTCTTTATTAATTGCTTGGTATGGAATATTTGGACAAACATCAACCTCAGGAAAAGTGCCTAAAGGTGTACAGTTTATAATTATTTGATGCGATTCTATTACAGCATTAGAAAGTGTGTTATAAGAATACTTCGCTTTTTTTGAGATGTTTCTAGACACAAAAGTATATTCAATTCTAAGTGTTTTTAAAGTGTAAGCAATGGCTTTACTTGCACCTCCTGTACCAAGAATTAATGCTTTTTTATGATGTGGCTTAAGAAACGGTTTTAAGGATTTTTTAAAACCGTAATAGTCTGTATTATAACCAATATATTCTCCTTTTTTATTAATTCTAATAGTGTTTACAGCACCAATAGCTTTTGCTTTTTTATTTAGTTTATCTAAATATGGTATGATGCTTTCTTTGTAGGGAATAGTAACATTAAAACCTTTAATAGTATTCTCTTGCTTTAGTCTAGTTTTAAACAAAGTAATGTCTGCAATATCAAAATTCTCATAAATTGCATTTTCAATCTTTTCAGCTTCAAATTTATTTTTAAAATAATTTCGAGAGAAAGAGTAGGAGATGTTTTTTCCTATTAAGCCAAATCTACGCATGTGTTTTTCGTGTTTTTCTACCATACCATTCTAAGGCAAGAACAATAGCAATACCTATTGCAATATAAAAATGTGCAAGATAAGTTTCGGTATTTAGTTCTGGTAAAAAACGTCTGTAGTTTTCTATAATGTGTTTGCCACGACTATCTAAAACAAAATCACCAGTACTATTTGTTTTAAAAATGGTTTCTTTCCAAGGCCAAACTACACCAAGAGAGCCTATAATAAAGCCAATAATCGAGGCAATAGTTACACTTTTGTAGTGTTTTAAAATATAACTTAATACGTGAGAAAATGTAACTAACCCAACTACAGAGCCTAAGGTGAAGACGGCTAATACCTTGAGCATTCTTATACGCTCTGCATCGTTTGTAAAGCTAAAATCTCCATTCACAAGCTCATAAAAAGTATCAAATAGTGCGTTTACAGCGTCTACCAAAAGTAATACATAGTTACCTAATAAAATTAATATAAAAGATCCTGAAAATCCTGGCAATGTCATACCAGAAACACTAATAATGCCACACAAAAACACAAACCAAAGGTTATCGTTTTGTTTTGCAGGATCTAAAAAACTTATACTAATTCCAATAACAGCACCAACTATAAGTGCAATGTAAGTTGTTGTTTTCCAGTCTTTAAAATCTTTACTAATGTAATAAATAGAACCTATAATCATTCCGAAGAAAACACTCCAAACATACAATTCGTAGTGCTTTATAAAGTAGTCTAATAGCTTAGAAACACTAAAATAGCTTACTAGCATTCCAAAAAAGAGAAGTGTTAAAAACCGACCATTGATGTAGAAAAAGAAAGCTTTAAATCTACCGTTAAATAAAAGTTTTAAAGCAGTTAAGTTAACACGTTTAAGAGAATGAATAAACTCTTCGTAAAAGCCAGCAACAAAAGCCACAACACCTCCAGATACACCAGGAACTTTATTAGCAGCTCCCATTCCTAAGCCTTTTAAGATTAAGAAAATTTTATCTTTAAATGTTCTGGTGTTTTGCATTATGCTTTTTTTGAGCCTATTTTCTCTAGAATAAAAATGGTTAAGAATCCAGCAATCATTAATCCAATAGCGAATACTAATTGATGCTGTGTATGATTAATTTCTGAATATATAAAAGGTGAGATACTCTCTTCTAAAACAGTTTTATAACTTTCAAAATCATTAGTATTCTTTTGAAAAATAGCTAAAGTGCCAAGGTTAGAAACAGCATCGAATGGTATAATCTCTCCTGTAGTATCATTCATAACAGCAGTGGTTTGTTTCCATGGCCACATTTTGTTTAAAGAGCCTAAAATAAAACCTGTTAGTAAGGCTAAAGTTGTATTATGATAATGTTTAAATAACCATTTTAATAAACGACTAAAGCTAAGTAAACCAACAATAGCACCAACAGCAAAAATACCAATGTTCTTAAAATCGAAATCATGTACAGCATTACTTAATGCTTTGTAAGCACCTAAAATAATAAGTATAAAAGAACCAGAGATTCCTGGTAATATCATGGCGCAAATTGCTATTGCACCTGCAATAAATAAAAACCAAGAACTATTATTTGCTGCTAAAGAGGGCAAACCTGTAATGTAAAAGGCTGTAGCTGCACCAATAGTTAAAGCGACTAATGTTCCAGCATTCCATTTAGTAATTTGCTTGCCAACAAAATAAATACTCACTACTATTAGCCCAAAAAAGAAAGACCAAATTAAAACAGGATGTTGTTCGATTAGGTATTTAGCCAAACGCATAAAAGAAGCAAAACTTACAATAATTCCAGTAAGTAATGCAAGTATAAAATTACCATTTGCTTTTGTCCAGAAGGCTTTAATGCCATCTTGTTTTAAGGTTTTAAAAAGCGATAGATTAACATTACTTATCGAGGTTATTAACTCTTCGTAAATACCAGAGATAAATGCAATAGTGCCTCCAGAAACACCAGGAACGGCATCTGCTGCTCCCATAGCAACACCTTTAAGTGCGATAATAAAATAATCTTTAAGTGTTCTTTGCATGCTTAAATTTTTCTATTGAATCAAAGGTATACAATTTTAATAATCCAACAAGTACTTTATTAAGCTTGCGTTTTAATATTTTTTTTGTTTCTCTCCATCTGCAAAAGCCTCTTTGCTTAAAAGTTTTCCTTTATTATATTTTCAATTCTTTCAATATCTCCATTGACAAAGAAATAATTCCATTCACTACTAGGTTTTGCGTTTTAAAGTTTCCAATAACTTTTAATTCTCCATTTTTAAGATAAAATTTCCAAAGCTCTGATCTTTTTCCATTTTGAAGTCTCCCAATTTCTTTAATCGTACCTAAATCATTATATTCAGTATGTTATTGAGCAAAAGTTAGAGTTGAAAATAATAATATGATGACTATTATTAATGATTTATTAATGATTGTAAATCTTGAGTTGCTTTGATTATAAATTATTTACTAAACATTTTTTTAACAAGTAAAGACTCATAAACTTCTGGAAAGAGTTCTTCAAGAATAATAATTTGCTCTGCATCAAAACGCAACCCATTTTTTAAATGGTATGTTGCTTTTTCGGTTTCTAGTAATTGAAAATATAAACCTGCCAATCTAAATTCTATTTCGGCATTTTCTGGATAAAATTCTGCTGCCTGAATAAAATTAAAAGTTGCGGCTTGTTGTTCTCCCAAAGCTAACAAAATATCACCACGCACTAACCAGGTTTCTAATTCGTAATTACCTAAATCTAAAATGCGTTTGTAACCACGTTCTGCTTCTTCAAGGAAATTTAATTTATGGTTAATTTTAGCATAATATTTCCAATACAGTATTTTTTCGCCATCTATATTTATGGCTTTGTTTATATAGTATAACGCTTTTTGGTAGTTTTTGTTTTTCGAGTAAAATTTAGTGATAGCAATCCATCCTTTGTCTAAAAGCGGATCTTCGTGTACTGTTTTGTAATAATATTGAACAGCTAGCTCATTATTTCCTAATTTTTCATGGCAACTAGCAATACGTAATAAGGCAAACGATGTTGGGTCTTCTAAAGACAAGGTAATGCTGTAGTTTTCTATCGCTTCGTTATACAGTTTTAGTTTTTCTAGAACTTTACCTTTTTCAAGGTATGCACCAATAAATGTATCGTCTGATATTATTGCAAAATCGTATGCACTTAGTGCTTTTTCATATTCTTTTAGCTCGTAATATTGTCGTCCTAGTTGATGCCAAGCGACTTCGCAATATGGATTTTTATCTAAATAGTTATTAAGATACTCGATAGCTTCGTTGTTTTTATCTAAAAAATCGAAACAATAAATAATATTGTAAAGCGAAGCATAATCTTCTGGATTAGCTTCTAAGCATTTCATGAAATGGTCTCTTGCCAAATCAAATTGGTCTAAGAATAGATATTCCATACCAATAAGTGAGTAAATATCTGCAGTGTCCTCGGCAAGACTTAAAGCTCGTTTTAAAACATCTATCGCTTCTTGGTGTTTATCTTCTTTGGATAAGATATTTGCTTTTTGTATGTATATTTCTTCGTTAGAAGGTTCTAGAACATACAATTCGTTTAATAGTTCATTGGCTTTAGTTAAGTCATTTTCGAACACAAAAACTTCCACTCTAAAGAGCTTTAAATTTGTAGATGTTGGGTGTTGTTCTAAGCCTAGTTTTATAGCCTTTTTGGCAAGAGCAACTTTACCTTGATTAAGATAATGGTGAATAATGTTTTCAAATTCATTCGAGTCAAAAAACAACACATTGTTTGTTTTAAGCATAGACTCAAATTTTGTTAAGGATACGTTATCATTTTCTTCTTCTTGGCTAAAATCCATAGGTGTTTATTTAGCATTGCTATGTAATAAAAGTAAGGTTCAAGGCGCTTCTTTCAAGGTTTAACTAGTAATGTTTTTAACAAAGTAATGAACAACTGTAAAATAAAACCTCTAAAACACTAGCTTTGTAGTTGATTTACAATGTTTTATTTACTTTGCATTGAATTTAATAGGTCAATAATAATGCCACAGCCTTTAATAATTTCAGAATTACTTATGGTTAAAGGAGGTGTAATTCTAATGGCTTTAGGTTCGAATAGTAACCAAAAAAGGATGAGACCATGTGCTTGAGCCTTTAAAACCAGTTGGTTAACAATGTCTTCGGAAAATAATATAGCAGCTAACATGAGACCTTTTCCTCTAATTTCTTTAATTAAAGGATGTTTTAAATGGGTTCTAATGAGTTGTTCTTTTTCTAAGGCTTGAGACATTAAGTCACTTTCTGTAATTTCTCTTAATGTTGCTAAAGCTGCAGCAGCAATTACAGGATTGCCACCAAACGTAGTAATATGTCCCAATTTAGGATGGTTTTGTAAGGTGTCCATTAATTTAGACGAAGCAGTAAAGGCACCAATAGGCAGTCCGCCTCCAAGACCTTTTCCTGTAACTAAAATATCTGGAATACAATTATAGTTTTCAAAACCAAATAATGTTCCTGTTCTACCAATACCTGGTTGGATTTCGTCTAGAATTAAAAGTGCTCCAACTTCGTCGCAACGTTTTCTAATTTTAGCAAGGTAATTGTTTTTAGGTTCTATAAAACCAGCACCTCCTTGAATGGTTTCTAAAATAACACAAGCCGTTTTTGTAGTTATATGTTTTAAATGTGGTTCATGATTAAAGGTAATATGGCTAATATCTGGTAATAATGGTCTAAATGGTGCTTTGCGTTCTTCAAAATCCATTAAACTAAGCGAACCCATTGTGTTGCCATGGTAGGCATTATGTGCAGCAATAATTTGACTTCTTCCTGTTGCGCGTCGTGATAGTTTTAAAGCACCTTCTATAGCTTCTGTTCCAGAATTAACTAAGTAGGTTTTTTCTAAAGAATCTGGTAAGTTTTTAGCCAATAATTCACATAAATCTACAGCAGGTTTTTGGATGTATTCTCCATAAACCATAACGTGTAAATAGTTGTCTAGTTGGTTTTTTACTGCAGAAACGACTTTTGGATGCGAATGGCCTAAACTACAAGCCGAAACACCAGCAACAAAGTCTAAATAGGCATTGTTGTTTGTGTCGTAAATATAAGAGCCTCTAGCATGAGAAATCTCCATAGCAAGAGGATGTGGTGTGGTTTGCGATTGGTATTTAAAAAAGCGTTCTTTCATTATTACTCCTTCTTTTTAATGGTGTCATTAAGAGTTGGTAATGTTTTTTTTAGAACTTTATTTATAGGTTTACTTTGGTTTGGGTTTGCTCTTTTAATATCGTCTCTTACTTGTTTAGTAGGTATTTGTCTAGAGGCTTTTAGAGGTTTATCATCTCGAGCATCGCCAAAGCGTAATTTAGGTTTGCTTTCTAAATCTGCTTGTTCTAAACGGTTTAATAAGTCTTCATCAAAAAATTCTTCCTCAGGTAGCGCAGGAGCTAAGCCTTTAATTATTGGTAAGTTTAAAGGTGGATCGTCTTTAAATAAATCCTCAAAACCTAGAGGTCTTTCGTCTGGTCTCCAATCGAAATCCTTTAGTTTTTTTACACCTTTTGGGATGTCTTTTTCTGGATAGGTATTTGCTTCAGAACCAATGAGTCGTTTGTAATAATATATTCCACCTTCGGCAAAGTACATTTCAATATTGGCAGAGCGTGCTTTGTCTAAGCCTACAAATTCATCGTTTTCATCTCTAATTACAAATACAGATTCCGCATTTTTAAAAATATTAACTTGTTTTAGTTGGTTTCCTTCATCAAATAAACCAACTAAGCGCTTGCCTTTAATTTGGCTAAAATAGTCTGTACTTAAAGTGTCTTTACTAATAATGAAAGCGTTTTCAAAAACAATTAACGAATCTAATTTTTCTGTTTTAGGATTAGATTTTAAATGAATGGTATCTCCAGTAATCTGGTTGGTTAAATTCCATAGAATAGGTCTTCTTTTTACAGCAAATGCATCTTTTTTAGATAAACGCGAGATATTAATAAGTTGGGTTAATCCTGTTTGGTGGTTAACGTGAATAGAATCTGCTTTTCCGCTAACATCAGATTTAAACAATCTTGCATTTCTAAAGGCTCTGGTTATGCGATTATCTTCTTTTCCAGTAACCATTAAGGTGTCTGAATGGATATAAATAGAATCGTTTTCTTGTACAGAAATAGCCAAAGCACGTTTAGTAACAAAAGCAGAATCTTTAGATTTATAGACTTCGGCATAATGACCTTTAATAATGCTATTATTAATAGTATCTGTAATAGTGATATTGTTAGAAGCTGAGGCAAAGTCACGGTTGCGATCAAAATACATACTGTCTCCAACAACGACACGATTATCGTAATCTATTCTTGAGTTTTTGGTAAAATATCCTGTATCATTATTTGTATTATAAAAACCGCGTTCGCAATATACAGTACTGGTTTCTCCTACAATTTTTGAAGCGCCAAACATAAAGGCATGACCAGTTTCTGAATAAAAATCTAATTGATTTGTTGTCAAAATATATTCTGGGTTTACTAATTCTACAGTTTTTAAAAATCGGTATTTCTTTTTAGACATATAGTACCTACCAACTCTACTAGTAATGGTTCCTGAGCTGTCTCTAACTACTTTGCCGTCTTCATTATAAAAAGCTTCTTGTTTTGCACGATCGAAAAATAATTTTTGAGTTGTTAAAACAGAACTTGGTTCTGTTAAAACCACGTCTCCTTTTGCGTATGCTAATTGCGTTTTACCACTATATTCAGCATATTTAGCAATCATAGTAATAGTATCGCCTTGTACCATTTTTACATTGCCATAAGCTTCTACAAAGTTTTCTTTACCATATAATACAGCTTGATCGCAATACATGTCTATACCATCATGGTATACATGAACTTGCCCAGCATCACTTCGTGTAAGTATTCTTGCACCTGGATATTTTTCTTCATCTATTTCGCCAAAAGCACCAGAGTCTTTAATCTCAATATTTTTGCGTTGTTGTGCCATGCCATTAAAAGACATTAGACTTAAAAAGAATAGTATAAAAAGGGTTTTAAACATCTTGTAATTAGTGTTTCAGCAAAAATAACGATTAAAATGAGTTAGTATGATCTATTAGGATAATTTTAATATGAAAAAACCTGTCAGGTTTTAAAACTTGACAGGTTTGAATCTAATTGAAATAAGAAATTAATCCATAAAAATAGTCTGTTTTCTATCTGGTCCAACAGAAACTATTGTAATTGGGATTTCTAATTCTTTTTCTAAGAAATCTATATAGTCGTTTAATGCTTTTGGGAGTTGCGAGGCTTCACTCATTTTAGTTAAATCTTCACTCCAACCTTTAAAACTGGTGTAGATAGGTTCTACATTTTCTGGTTCTATATTAAACGGTAAGTGTTCAATAGTTTCACCTTTATATTTATAAGCGGTTGCTACTTTTAAGGTTTTAAAACCAGACAACACATCACTTTTCATCATCATTAACTGCGTTACACCATTTACACGACATGTGTATTTTAATGCTACTAAATCTAACCAACCACAACGTCTTGGTCTTCCTGTTACAGCACCAAATTCTTGTCCAACTCTTGCCATTTCTTCACCATCTTCATCAAACAATTCTGTAGGAAATGGTCCAGAGCCAACACGCGTAGTGTAAGCTTTAAAGATACCAAAGACTTCTTTAATTTGGTTAGGAGCAATCCCTAAGCCTGTACAGGCTCCTGCTGCTGTTGTGTTAGATGACGTTACAAATGGATACGTGCCAAAATCGATATCTAAAAGTGAACCTTGTGCACCTTCAGCTAAAATGGTTTTGCCATCTCTAAGCGCTTGGTGTAAATAGGCTTCGCTATCAATAAATTGTAATTCTTTTAGTCTTTCTATGGCGTCGAAAAACTCAACTTCCATTTCTTCTAAATCATATTGCACGTCTACATTGTAGAAGGCAATCATGGCTTCGTGTTTGTTTGCTAAGGCTCTGTATTTTTCTTTCCAATCTGGTAGTTCTAAATCACCAACGCGAATACCATTTCTACCGGTTTTATCCATATACGTAGGTCCAATACCTTTTAATGTAGAGCCAATTTTGGCTTTACCTTTAGAAGCTTCGCTTGCGGCATCTAATAAACGATGTGTTGGCAAGATTAAATGTGCTTTACGAGACACAATAAGTTTGGCTTTATAATCGATATTAAACTGGTCTAAGCCTTCTAATTCTTTAATAAAGACTACAGGATCTACTACAACGCCATTTCCAATAACATTTATAGACTCTTTATGAAAAATTCCAGATGGAATTGTTCTTAACACGTGTTTTATACCATCAAATTTTAGAGTGTGTCCTGCATTTGGACCACCTTGAAAGCGTGCAATAATATTGTATTTAGAGGTTAAAACATCGACAATTTTTCCTTTGCCTTCGTCTCCCCATTGTAAACCTAGAAGTAAATCTACTGCCATTATAGTTAGTTTTTTAGTTGTCTTTTGCTGTATTTTTTATTCCATAAAAATAGAGCGAATGTGAATTTATTTTAATGTCAAAAATCTCTTCGATTGTTTTTTTTATGGATTGTATTCTTGGATCGCAAAACTCGATAACTTCACCTGTATCTGTTAAAATTACATGATCGTGTTGCTTATCGAAATATGATTTTTCGTAATGCGATTGGTTTTGTCCAAATTGGTGCTTTCGTACCAAACCACAGGCTAAAAGTAATTCTATTGTGTTATAGAGTGTTGCACGACTAACGCGATATTTTTTGTTCTTCATATTTAAATACAAAGATTCAATATCAAAATGTTCTTCACTATTGTAAATTTCTTGAAGTATAGCGTAGCGTTCAGGTGTTTTTCTATGACCATTACCTTCTAAAAAGACTGTAAAAACATCTTTTACAATCTCTTGATTTTTTGTGTTTGTGTGTGCGCTCATAATCTAAGTTACAAATTTACATATTTTTTTGTGGTAATTGTATAATTTTAAGTCTTAGAATAGCGTGTTATTAAGCAGTTATTAACAAGAGTAAATTATGACTAATATTTTATTTAAATGCGTGAAACTTTATCAATACCATTAATCTTCTTTAAATTATCCATTAACTTTTTTAGTAAAGTTTTGTTTTTAACACTTACATTAATTTTACCTGAGAATATACCGTCATTACTTTGAAAACTAATACTCGTCATGTTTACATGCATGTTTTCTGAAATCACTTTTGTAATATGGTTTACTAAGCCTAAGTTATCAATACCAGAAAGTAAAATGTTAGCATAGTACTCTTGCTTACTAGAGTCAATCCACTTGGCTTGGATAATTCTATAAGCATAATTAGATTGCATGCTTAAGGCATTTGGGCAGTTTTTTTTGTGAACTTTTATACCATCATTAATAGTTGTAAAACCAAAAACAGCATCACCAGGAATGGGATTACAACAAACGGCTAATGTGTAATCTAAGGTTTGTTCATCCTTACCAAAAACCAACATATCATATTTGCTGGTAATTTCGTCTTTTTCAAGCTCTTCTTTAGAAATTGTATTTTTACGGTTTATTTTATTCTTTAAAAAACTAACTAAAGCATTGCTTCTTGATGCAGCATAATCTTTTAACATTGGATTGCTAATAGAACCTATACCAACGCGATAAAATAAATCTAAACTGGTTTTAAGTTTAAAGTGGTTAACCATTTCGTTAACCGATTTCTCATTAAGTATAATTTTAAGTTGTTTTAGTTTTCTGCGTAAAATTTCTTTGCCTTCTTCTGCAATTAATTTTTCGTCTTCTCGCAGTAACGATTTAATTTTTCCTCTTGCTCTAGAAGTGGTAGCATAATCTAACCAGTTAGGATTTGGTTTTACATTATCGCTAGTTAAAATATCTACTTGGTCTCCACTATTAAGTTCGTGACTTAATGGTACTAGTTTGCCATTAACTTTTGCACCTCTTGTTTTCATTCCAACTTCTGTATGGATACTAAAAGCAAAATCTAATGGTGTCGCTCCTTTTGGTAACGATTTTAAATCGCCTTTAGGAGTAAAAACGAATATTTCTTTAGAGTAAAGGTTAAGTTTAAATTGCTCTACAAAGTCTACTGCATTTGTAGAGTGGTTTTCCAGAGCTTCTTGAAGTCTATTAATCCACATGTCGAGGTTATCCTCTTTATCGTCGTTGTTTTTATATTTGTAATGTGCAGCATAACCTTTTTCTGCAATTTCATTCATGCGTTCACTTCTAATTTGCACTTCTACCCAACGGCTTTTTGGTCCCATTACTGTTATATGAAGAGCTTCGTAACCAGTTGATTTTGGTGAAGAAATCCAATCACGAAGGCGAGTAGGATTTGGTCTAAAATGGTCTGTAACAACAGAATAAATCTTCCAAGCTAGAAATTTTTCATTTTCTTTATCCGATTTATATATAATTCTAACGGCAAATTTATCGTAAACTTCATCATACGATACGCCTTGTTTTTCCATTTTTCGCTTAATTGAAAAAATTGATTTTGGACGTCCTTTTATCTCATAATTTAAGTTTTCTTTATCTAAAGAGGTCTTGATCACACTATTAAATTCTTGAATGTAAGCATCCTGATCTTGTTTGCTCTCTTTTGTTTTTAACAGAATATCGTTATAGATTTCTGGTTCTGTGTATTTTAAGCTTAAGTCTTCAAGTTCTGTTTTAATATTATAAAGTCCAATTCTATGCGCTAAAGGCGCATAGATATATAGTGTTTCGCTAGCGATTTTTTCTTGCTTGTCTGGACGCATAGAGTCCATGGTTTGCATGTTGTGAAGTCTATCTGCAATCTTAATAATAATCACTCTTACATCATCGTTTAGCGTCAGGAGCATTTTTCTAAAATTCTCTGCTTGAAGCGAAACATCCATATCTTTCTCTTTGCTTAAGGAAGAAATTTTGGTTAAACCGTCAACAATTCGAGCCACAGTTTGTCCAAATAAATTTTCGATGTCTTTTACAGTATAATCTTCACTATCTTCTACAACATCATGAAGTAGGGCAGCTGCAATAGACGTTGCATCTAATCCAATTTCAGAAGCAACAATACGTGCTACTGCAATAGGATGAAAAATGTAAGCTTCACCACTTTTTCTACGCTGTGTTTTGTGTGCATCTACAGCTACCTCGAAGGCTTTTCTAATGAGCTTTTTATCGTCTGTTGATAGCGATGTGTAGCTAACCTTTAAAAGGTTTTTGTAGGCTTTTGTAATTTGCGCATTTTCTTTTTCAATATCTACTTCTGTCATAGAATTAAAAATAAGAATTAAATATGAATGTGCAAGGTGTTTTTTTATTTTTTAAGTAAAGAAATAAAACTAATACTTAATCTAAAAAAGAAGGTTTAATCTTCTTTATATACTTCAATATTTAAGCCTAATCCGTAATTGTTTAAGCCTGCTAAAAGAAGGTTAGATTTTTCAATGTTCTTTTTATCGAAAAGTACCCATTGACCTTTGTCTAGGAAGATGCGTTTTACATAAGTTTTTTTTTCTAAAATTTCGTTTGTGAAAGGCAATAAAGGTCTAAACGTGGTTGAAACCTTTACAATACCTCTTTTTGTTTTAATTTCCTGATATTTTTTATTGGGTAATAATTTTCCTTTTTCATCTGTGTAACCCAATACTTGTAGTGATACAAATAAACCGTTTTTTGGTACATAGATGTCGTGTGCTGTGACATACAATTCTATAATTTTTTCACTTTTTTCGTTTGCGATAAATACTACATTATCATAAGTTAATACATCTCCAGGTAAGCCATTTTTGTTTTTATAGAAATTAACCTTAAACAAGGTTGAAAATGGTCTTTTTTTAGCTGTTTTTCTTTTGCGTTTGTCCCAGTCTTTAGCTTCTACTTTAATTGGGATTTGTAAACTAGAAATGCGTTGGGTTTTTGTAGAATTATTAGGAAAGTAAACTGCTATTTCACTTTCTATTGTTGGTAACCAACATTTATAATAATCTTCATGAACCGTGGGTTTTATTTTTTCTATTTTAAATTTACCTTTAGGTTTGCTTAAAAAGACTTCTTCTAGTTTATTAATACTAGTTTTCATTTCTATTCTAGACGGTAGATTTTGAGTTGCAATTTTTAAATTGTTAAATCCTATAGCGGAAATATATAAAGAATCTATATCCTTATAGAGTGCTTTAGTAAAAAAAAACTGTCCAGCATCGTCTGCAAAAAGACCATTTCCATTGCCAAAAGAGATAGTAGCGTAAGAGACAGGTTCTTGATTTTCTGAAACTATTGTTGTGTTTTGTGCTTTAGCGAAAAAACTAAAACAACACAAAATTGAGACATATAATAAGTTGTTCATGCTACACAGGAATGAAAATTAATACCAACGTTTTTTCTTTTTTTTAGACGCTTCACTTTTACGTCTTTTTTTATATTTAGAACCTTGTTTTTTATGCACTATAGGTTTAGCTTTTGGGTCTAGAGGATAAGGATGCTCTTCTACAACATCTAACTGTAAGTTAATAAGTTGTTGTATGGCTTTAATGTATTCTCTCTCATCTGCAGAGCAAAAAGAATAGGCTATTCCTGTATTTCCAGCTCTTGCTGTTCTACCAATTCTGTGTACGTAGGTTTCGGGAATGTTAGGTAAATCGAAATTTATAACAGCATCCACATCGTCTATATCAATTCCACGTGCCGCAACATCTGTTGCAATTAATATATCCACTTTGTTTTTCTTAAAATTATTTAGAGCCTCTTGTCTTAACGTTTGGCTTTTATCACCATGAAGGCTATCGGCTTTATAATTGTTTTTAAGTAGTGTTTGTTCTATTTTATCGACACCATATTTTGTGCGACGAAAAATTATAATTCTCCCTTTTATAGTATTACGCAATAAATGTAGACATAACTCTATTTTTTGTGGCTTAGGCACATAATACAAGGCTTGGTTAACGTTTTTAGAGGTTGAAGAATTTTGGGATACTTCAATACGTTTTGGATTTTTTAAAATAGTTTCTGCTAATTGCTCTACTTTATATGGCATAGTTGCAGAAAACAGTAGTGTTTGCTTTTCTTCAGGACAAAGCCTTTCAATTTTCTTGACATCGTCTATAAAACCCATATCAAGCATTAAGTCTGCTTCGTCTAACACTAAAGTTTCTACATAATCTAAGTTTACAATATCCTGTTTGTGCAAATCTAGTAAGCGTCCAGGTGTTGCAATTAAAACATCTATACCTTTTTTAAGGATTTCTTTTTGTGGATCTATAGAAGCACCGCCAAAAATTACTGTAGAAGTTAGGTTAGTATGTATGGCATACTCTTCGAAATTTTCTTGAATCTGAATTGCTAGTTCTCGTGTTGGACTAATAATTAATGCGCGAATTTTTTTCTGACTCTTTCCAGATTCTTGCTTATCGTACAATAATTGTAAAATAGGTAGAGCAAAAGCTGCGGTTTTTCCTGTTCCAGTTTGCGCTGAAGCAATCACATCTTTTTTGTTTAAAACTAACGGAATGGTACGTTCTTGAATAAGTGTTGGGTTATCGTAACCTTTTTCGGCAACTGCACGAAGTAATGGTCTGTTAAGTTTTAGATCTTTAAATGACATGAATACATATTTGCTACAAAGGTAGTTTTTTTGCTTCGCTTTTTAAGACTTGTACAATATAAGTTGCTACAATAGCATTATTGACTTTTAAATGCACATCGTAATAACCTTTGTGTTTAAATTGATATTTAAATGTTGTTATTTCGTTTTTATTTTTAAGCTCTTGAATTTTAAAACCGTGTTCATTTTTTCCAGTAAACGTTACTAATGATACTTGGTTTTCTGTTGTGTTTTTTAAAGTTTTAAAACTGAAAGTTATTAGCTCTCCTGTGATAATAGTAATATCCATTTCTTTTGGAAATATAGGAAGTATTTTGTGTTTAAACGTTTCGCCATAGACTAGAGGAGGAGCAACGAAATCTGATGCTATTAACGCATCATTTAGCAACCATTTTTTTTGAAATGGATAATGGTTTTTGGCAAATAAAACAGGTTCTGTTAAAAAGTAACCGTCGTTATATTCGTTTACAAAACTATTTTCTGAAGATGTGTAACCACTCGACCATGTAGCATCGCATAAATACCATTTGTTATTTAGTTTTACAGCATTCCATGAATGGTTTGGTTTGTTTAGTTTTTCGACATTAGATACAACAGAGCGACCGTAACCATCTACTATAACCGACTCTATATTTGCAAAAAAGCAGAGTTCTTTAATTATGTACGCATAACCTGTACACATGGTCTTTTTCTTATTGATTAAGATTTTAAAAGCAGTCTTTTTATAGTCCTTATTCCATTTTATAAAACCAAGACTATCGTTCTCAAACTTTTTTCGTTTTCTACTTACTTTTTCATGTTGGTAATGGTCACCTTTAATATTATTACACACCCAAGTGTAAATGGCTCTAAACTTCTCGACTTCTGTAGGTAGTTTGTGAGTAAGTTTATGAGCCAATACAGGTAAGTTTTTTAAACTAGCACCTTTATTAAGCCTTGCAACATTATCTGCAATAGTGAAATCTACACTCTCAAAATCTGAAATTTGAGCAATTATATTATTACATATCAATAGGAATATTAAAAGGTAGTAGTTTTTCATGAATAATAGAGTTTATTTTTTTCTTTTAGATTTATAAACCTCTTTTACTGCTACTTCTCCCATTATAATAACAGTATCTAATTGCATATTAAGCGATATGTTTGCTGCAGATGTTTTATTTTCAATTTTTACTTTTTTAGAAGCCATACCAACATAGCTAAATACTAGAACATCTCCTTTTTTTAATTTCTGAGGGAACTCGAAATTGCCATCAAAGTCGGTTATGGTTCCAATATCTGTTCCTTCTAACACAACATTTACTCCTGGAATAGCTTCCAAATCGTCTGATACATTTCCTTTTACAATAAAACTGTCTTGAATTTTAGTTACAATTGTTTTAGAGTTGTTAGTTTGGTTTTTAGTGTCTTGTGCTTGTACTATACTAATGGTAAATAGTGTTAAACATGCCAGACCAAAACCACCAACTAAACTAAATCTTTTTCTTGATTGTGGCATAGCATTGTAGGTGATTAATTGATTTGCTTTAAATTGACCACAAGTGTTTTGTGTGTTTTTATTACTAAAGTAATTTGCGATTGCACTTGCAGATAGTTTTGTGAAATCGATTACCTCTTTTTTGCAAGAATCGCAAAATCCACCATTTTTAGTAGTTTTAAATTGATTAAACTTTTCTTGACAAGGCGTTTTAACGTTTAATGTGAATTGATTTTTCATGGTAATAGTTTTATGTGTTAATATACATCAAACCTATAACTCTAATACGCATAAAAAAAAGTAGAGTTAGTAAACACTGCTTTTCGATGAGTGAACATGTGTTTGTATTGAGTTACTTTAATTATTTAAAATAAAAACGACATCAAGTTTATTTCTTTTGATGTCGTTTTTAATGTTGTTATTTAATAAAAAAGGCTACTCAGTAGCTTTTTTAACTTCTTCTACTCCTCCTAGGATTGGCAAGGTTAAACTTGTTTTGTCTAAATTAATAGTCAATTCTGTTCCAGGTTTTGGATGTAAAGTAAATTCTTTATCACTAGAAAAAATAATTAGACCAATTTGCTGTCCAGCACGAATAATTTGATCATCTGGTTGTAATTTAAAAGTCACATCGTAAAATTGACCTGGTTTTAAAGGTTCACTTTCTCTTAATGATTTATAGTTTTGTGGGTCTGCCCAACCACGTGTAATAATATTGTCTGTTAGTACTTTAGTGTCATCTGTATAAGGTAAAGAGACCAGCATAATAGAAAGGTTAGCAGCAGCTTTACTACTAGAAAGACTAACTGTTATTTCGCTTTCTCCAGAGATATGAAGTGCATTCTTTAACGTAGGTGTTGCATATAACAACCTGTTTTTTGAACTAGAAGCTTGTGCATGCTCTTTAGCAGATATATTAAAATCGTCTACTAAAGTTTCGGTTTTTTGCTCTTTATTTTTTGTTGTTGTTAACGCACCAACACTATTTCCACCTTTATTTATGTAGAAGGTTACATTTTTAGCTTTTGGGTTGGGATACGCATCATAAGGTGTTGGTTGATCTGGTTTGTCATTTTCTCTAACAATCCAAACTTGTTTATCATTTTCAACACCATTATCTACACCATGTAAATAATGTGTAAACCATCTGTTCATCATGGTCATTGGTGGTGGTCCACCATGCCCAAATTGATGATAGTATAATTGTGTTGGTAAGCCCATTTCTTTTGCTTTTTGGTAAATACGATTACTGTGTTCTGGCATTACGTTCCAATCGTTAAAACCATGAGACATTAAAAGTGCAGCTTTCATAGGTTCCATTTGCTTTAGGTAATCTCTGCCAGCCCAAAAGTCGTTTAAATCTCCAGTTTGTCTATCCATACCGTTTTTCATTTCGGTATCTCTTACTCTTTTATTATTTCCCGGACGTTTGCCTTCTGCACCACTATGCACAAAATCGTAAAGTACATCAATATCTTCACCCAAATAACCACCTGGAGAACGTACTAATCCGTTAGAACGATAATAATGATAAGATGAGGTATTAGGAGCAATTGGGATAATGGCCTCTAAACCTTCAACACCTGTTGTTGCAGCTGCTAATGGTAATGTTCCATTGTAAGATGTTCCAGTCATTCCCACTTTTCCAGTAGACCAAAAGGCTTTCACTTCTTCTGTGCCCTCTCTTTCTGTAAATCCTTTTGCTTTGCCACATAACCATTGAATAACTGTTTTTGGAGCTAAGGCTTCATTTGGGCCACCAATAGTTGGTGCTCCATCTGATAAACCTGTTCCTGGAGACGATGAGTGTACAACTATATAGCCTCTTGGCACCCATTTTCTAAGGTGTGAGTTTGAAATAATTGGTCGTTGTCCTCTGCGTGTTACTTCTGGATGTACACGTTCTTTTCCTATCTCACCAAGTTCGTGTTCTACGTCCCACATAACGCCTGGAAGATCTGCCGCAACTCCAGCAAAATATGGGCTAGTTACATATATAATAGGTAATTTTAAACCTTCTGTTTCTGTTTGTTTAGGTCTTGTTACCGAAACATGCATTCGGTCTGGTTTACCATCTTCGTCTGTATCGAAATTAGTTTCTACCCATAAATCGTGTCTTATCCAATCTTCAGGATTAGCAAAACCTTCGACTATTTGTGCTTCTCCGTTTTCGAAAACAGGAACGGTTTTACTTTGTGCAAAACCTGAAGTAACAATTAATAATAAGATGGAAAATAAACCTAATACGCTGTACTTTTTTGTCATGATAACTGTTTGTGTAATTTGTTGGTACAAGTTAGTTATTTTTTACAAATATAAAAATGTAGAATGTTAATGGAATTGTAAATTTTGAATGGCTTACTCAATAATATCGTAGTCTATACTTAGCTTACGTAAAGCTCTTAAAGCTGAGCCAGAATTTTTGTCTTCTACAACTATATCTACAGCATCTCCTTCTAAAAGAATGTCTGTAAGTTCGTATGCTAAGGTGTCGCTACAGTTTAATGAAATTTCTACTATGCACCTTGCAATGGCTCTTTTGTCTGGTCTTTGCGCATCGCATGATAATAGGTTTAGTTTCATAATTGAGTTTAACTACTGCAATATACTTTAAATTAGTATATCTACACTCTACAGTTTAGGATGAGGTTTGTAGATTTAATTTAATTTATGTTTGAGAAGTGTAAATAATTCACTCTCTATTTGTAACTTCTTCAGTCTCACAACCAAACAAGCTTTTTTCCATTATTAATTTACTCACGCCTTCTGGTAACATACTTTGCCAACCGTCTTCACCTTTAGAAATCATACTTAGAACTTGTCTTGAGAATATAGTAAGCGTAGATGGGTCGTAATCTGTAATATCTACTACTTTACCATTATATTTAAAGAATTTGTAAAGTTCTTTCATTCGTGGATGTACTTTTAAATTATCGCTTGTAGTTAATGTACCATCTTCGTTTTCCATTGGATATAAATACACGCGTAAATCTTTGAAAAAGAGTTTTCCAAAGGCTTCAAGTATACCACCACTTAATTGTCTGTAGTATTTATCGTCGAAAATATCTACCAAGTTGTTTACTCCCATTGCTAAGCCCATTCTAGCTTTAGAATATTGAGAGAAGTATTCCACAAGTTTATAATATTCTTGGAAATTAGAAATTAATACGGTTTGGCCAAGAGAACATAATAGTTTTGCACGATCCATAAAATCTTGCTCATCTATTTCACCTTCTGCACGAAGGTTAGAGAGTGTGATTTCAAAAATAACTTGCGTTTTGTCTTCCTCTACTTTGTTTTCTTTTAGAAACATCTCTAAGGACTTTTTATACATGTCCATGTTTACCTTGGTGACAGGTCTAAAGCTACCACGAAGTGTTAAAATGTTTTTTTTGTAAAGGACTCTAGCTGGTAAAACGTTATTTCCATCTGGAGCAAACATGACAGCATCTGTCATACCGTTTTTAACCAGTTGTAAACTCATTAAACGGTTATCTACGTTTTCGAAAACTGGACCAGAAAAGTTAATAGTATCTATCTCTAATTGGTCTTTATCTAAATGATCGTATAAATAACGTAGAAGTTTTCTTGACTCATTATACTTGTAAAACGCACCATAAATAAGGTTTGTACCTAATTTGCCTAAAGTCTCTTGTTGTAAGCGCGCATCGTTTTCTTTAAAACGAATATGTAATACAATTTCGTTATACTCTTGTTCTGCATCTACTTGATATTTAATACCTACCCAACCGTGTCCTTTATATTTTTTTGCAAAATCTATAGTAGCCACAGTATTGGCATAACTAAAAAACATTTTATGAGGATGTTTATCTCTTGTTATACGCTGCTCGATTAAATTAATTTCATGGTCAAGCATTTTACGCAAACGCGCTTCAGTAACATAACGCTTATCGTCTTCTATACCATAAATGGCATCACTAAAATCTTTATCGTACGCAGACATTGCTTTGGCTATGGTTCCAGAACCACCACCTGCTCTAAAAAACTGGCGTACAGTTTCTTGTCCAGCACCAATTTCGGAAAACGTTCCGTAAATATTTTCGTTTAAATTAATACGAAGTGCTTTGTCTTTTAACGAAGGAATAGACTCTATATCCTTATCTCCTTTTAGTGTGATTTCCATAGTTTATGCATTGAATTGTCTGCCATACAAAGGTATCAAATAAGTAAAGCAAACAAAAAAAATAACTTACTTTTGTGAGAAATATAACAAGTTTTGAAAATTACATTTTTAGGTACAGGAACATCACAAGGGATACCAGTAATTGGTAGTACGCATCCTGTTTGTTTGAGTAGTGATTTTAAAGATAAACGCCTACGTGTTTCTATTTTGGTAGAGTGGGGAAACTATACTTTTCTGGTAGATTGTGGTCCAGATTTTAGACAGCAAATGTTACGTGCTAATCCTGAGCGTATAGATGCTATTTTATTTACGCATGAGCATGCAGACCATACAGCTGGACTGGATGATATTCGTCCGTTTTTTTTTAAGCAAGGCGATATTAATATTTATGCGCACCAACGTGTTTTAAGGCAATTAACACAGCGTTTTGAATATATTTTTACTTCTGAAATAAAATATCCAGGAGTTCCAAACTTACTTCAAAATGAAGTAAAAAATAAACCATTTACCATTAATGGATTAGAAATTTTACCAGTTGAAGGACTTCATTATAAATTACCAGTTTTTGGTTATAGATTTGGTAGTTTTGCCTACCTCACAGATATGAAAACAATTTCTGATACCGAAAAACAAAAACTTAAAAACTTAGAGGTTTTAGTTATTAATGCTTTGAGAGAAGAGGAGCATATTTCGCATTTTAATTTAGAACAAGCTCTGGCAATTATTTTAGAATTGAAACCTATGAGAGCCTATTTAACACATATTAGCCATCATTTAGGTTTTCATGAAGCTGTACAACAAAAGCTTCCAGAAAACGTTTTTTTAGCTTATGATGGACTTGAAATAACTATTTAAATTTAACTAATTAAAAAAACTTACACTTTATGAAGAATCGTATTTTTATGTATCTGTTTATATTTTCGGTTTTACTGTTATTATTTCAGTTTATAAACTCAAAAAAAATATTCGACGATAGTAATAAAAAGGTTGCAAGTTCTAAAGAGCAATTAGTAAAATATCAAGATTCTATTTTAGTATTAAAAGATGATATTAACAGTCTTTCTCAATTTAGTTTCGATTATAACGAGTATTCTTACGACTACTTTTTAAATCAAGGTTACGATGTGCAAAAGCTAATGACTACAGTTAAAGATGGCTTGTATTCTCAGAATGAGTATGAAGGAGAAGAGCATCCATTAGTGCCTTATGCTTCTACGACAGGAAATAGAATAATTATAAATTCTATTCGTGTTTTAAATCACAAATGGATTATTGCCGATTTTACCGATGGACAACTTTGGGGAGAACTATTAATAGTGTACTCACTCAATGATAAAGGAGAACTTAATTTTAGAGTTGCTGAATCTTTATTGAATCCGCTTTAAATTAGTTTAACTAGCCAGTCTTTAAATTCGTAAAAATTTTGCGGTGCAACACCATGACCAACAGGAAACTCAGTATACTGATGTTTTATGTTTAATGAAGCAAGGAATTCTGGAGATTTTCTAGCCCAATCCACAGGAATAACTTGGTCTACAGAGCCATGAGAACAATAGAAGTTTAAATGTTGATAATGGTCTGCTAGTTGCGTTTCAAATAAATCTTCATTAATATAACCGCTTAATGCAATTACATTTTTTATTTTTTCTGGATAAGTTAGTGCTACAGCATAACTTAAAATAGTGCCTTGGCTAAAGCCTAAAAGAGAAACATTATCTTTATTTACAGGATATTTAGCTACAACTTCGTCTATAAAAGCAGCAATTAAATCACGAGAAGCTTTTGCTTGTTCATTATCACTCCATTTCCCTTTATCTGCATCAAAATTAATAGCATACCAAGCGTTACCATAAGGTTGCATTGCATAAGGTGCTCGTGCAGAAACGATAAATAATTCTTCTGGTAATTCACTAGCAAAAGAAAACAAATCGTTTTCATCGCTTCCATAACCATGAAATAAAATAAGAAGAGGTGCATTGTCTTTTAATGATGATTCACGAATAACGTGATACAAAGATAAATCTGTCATTTAATTACCTAAATTATGAAACCACTGTTGAAATTTTTCACCAACTAATGGAATAAGTTTTGTTTCTCCTTTTATTGCGTAAAAAAGCGCATAAATCCAACATCCAACAGTAATTGTACCTATGATAGTTCCTGTCCAACTGTTTACATATTTTTCAACTACATTAGAAAAAATAAGCATAATAATTAAGCCAACCATTTTCTAACATGAAAGCTTGTATAGGGATTCTTTTTTTCAAGATTTAAAAAGATAGCAATTAATGCACCTACAAATGTAAAGTAGCAAACTATTGCTAAAGTTTTACCTTCTTTTATTGTTTGTTGATTCATATTATAAAATAGTTTTGTTGTTTGCAATTATACCATAAACTTCACCTTTTAAATCTTTATTTAAAAATAGACTGTTTTTAGATTTTGAAAGTATATTTTGAGTTGTAAACATATATTTTGTGTCTGGATTAAATAGCGTTAAATCTGCTTTTTTGCCTTCGCTTATAGTATTTTCTTCTGCCTTAAACCTAGCTTTTCCTTTGGTTAATAATTGTACAGTCTTTTTAGTAGAAAATAGTGTTTGTAAAGCACCAAAAGCACTTTCAAGACCTACAGTTCCATAGTCTGCAAAATCGAATTCTACTTTTTTGTCTTCAATAGTTAGTGGATTATGGTCGCTAGTCACCATGTCTATGGTGCCATCTTTAACACCTTCTATTAATGCATCGATATCGCTTTGCGTTCTTAGAGGAGGCAATACTTTAAAATGGGTATTAAAATCGTATAGTTCACTATCTAATAAGCATAGATTGTGAATAGCAACACTACAAGTAACATCTAGTTTTTTCTGTTTTGCTTGTCTAATTAAAGCTACAGATTCTGCTGTTGAGATTGTTGGGATATGTAATTTTCCACCTGTATATTCTAGTAAATACAAGTCGCGTGCGACTTGCAAAGCTTCAGCTAGACTAGGATTTCCTTTTAAACCCAAACTAGTACTTGTAATATTTTCGTTCATAACACCTTGACCAGAAATTTTATTTTCTTGAGGGAAGGAGCACACTAAACCATCAAAATTACTTGCATATTGCAAAGCGATTTTTAAGAGATTAGGATTTGTAATTGGTTTTTTATAGTCTGAGAATGCTACAGCTCCAGCGGTCGTCATATCAAACAATTCTGCTAAATCTACACTCTCACTATTTTTAGTTAAAGCTCCTATTGGTAATACCGTTACAGCATGGTTTAATGCTTTCATTTTAATAAAAGCAACATCTGCATTGGTATCTATTATTGGGTGTGTGTTGGCTTGCAAAGCCACAGTTGTAAATCCAGATTTTGCAGCTGTTTTTAATCCGTTTTCTATAGTTTCTCGATCTTCAAAACCAGGTTCACCAAAGCAGACACTACTATCAAACCAACCTTGTGAAACATGTAAATTATCACGTTTAATTTCTTTGTAATTACCTTTGTTTTTAATGGTTTTGGCAATTTTTGAAATCTTACCTTTTTCAATTAAAATGTCTTGAGTAGTGTTGTGAAAATTACTCTTGGAATCAATTATTGTTGCAGATTTGATAAGTACGTTCATTTAAAAAATTTTAAGATGAGCATTTCAATAATTAAAAGTATTAATGCTAAAATAACAAACCATTTCCATAGCTCGTTTACTTTAGTGTCATTTTTTATAGTGTTAAAAGCATCTGAGATAGAATTACTAATCGTTACATTATCAAGATTAGAAAAATTTTGGTACACCAAAATACTTTCATTTCTATTGTAATTGTAGCTTACGTTTTCTATAATTTCAGCTTTGTTTTTTATGTTGTAAATTCCAGATTTTTCAGGAATATCTATTGTTGTAATGGCTACTTTGTTGTTGAAATATTGCTGCTGAGGTATCACTTTAGAACTCTCGCTTACTAAAGTTAAAACCGCATCTTGTTGTAAGTCTGTAACAATATCGAAGGTGTTTTCTTTACCTATTGTGTAGTATAAATTTGCTAATTTTAAACTGCGTTTTGAAATGTTATAAAACGTAGGAACAATTAAATTAATATCTTGAAAACTAGAGTTGTTTTTGTTTAGAGCAGCAGTAAATACAAAGGTGTTATTGTTTTCGGATAAAAATGGTTTGCCATCTTCAAATTGAAGTACTGCTTTCGCATTACTTAAGTTTTGAGGATAATAAGAATTTATTTTTGGATACTGAAAATTTGAAACCTGTTTCTCAAAAACACCATCACTGTATAAAGGATGAGAATAGTTAATGTTTGTAAGGCGTTTTTCGGTTTCAGATTGCTTAGTAAAAGGCGCAAAATTGTAATTTGAAAGTAGATTGTTATACTCTTGAATATTAATGTTGTTTGAAGGGATAACAACCAAAACACCACCATTATTTGTAAACCCTTTTAAAGCAGTTACTAGAGAACTTGGAATTTGATTTAGCTCGTTTAATACAATAAGGTTTTGATTAGCAATAGCACTGTAATTTAATTGGTTGAATGCTGTTGCATTATAATTAAATTCGGTACTAGAATAAATACTCTTTAAAAAAGTATCGTTTGCCTCATTAATACTTAAAACGTTTATTTTAGAGTTGTTATTTATGTTGAAAAACAAGGTGTTGTCGAACTGAAGATTAGTATCGTCTATTGTTACTTTTCCGTTAACACTTTCGTTTGCAGGTAAGGTGAAAATTGTAGTGGCTTTATCTGCTATTTTTATAGAGGTTTTGGTTAATAAACTGCCATTATTGTATAAAGAAACAGGAAGATTTTCTATTGTGTTTCCGGTATTCTTTAGGCTAACTATTAACTCAATATTACTAGAGGTTCTTTTAGAAATGTATAAGCTATCTATACTAATGTTAGCTTTGCTTACTGGTTTTAACTGGACTAAGCTTAAATTAGTTTCATTATTGTTAGTATTGAAATTCAACTCTTTTTGCTGAAAATCACTAACAAAAACTAAGTTCTTAATGGTATTTTGATTTTTAGAAAAATACTTTTTACTTTTCAAAACAGCAGCATCGTAAGGTAATTGGTTTGTAGAGTAATTGAGTTGCAATAAATCGTTTGTTATTGTTTTAACAGTTGTTTGCCTAAAAGCATTATCATTTGTAATCAACGAGATGTTTTCAGCTTCAGGCACATTACTAATAATATCGCTAACTGCTCTTTTTAGCAATTCGCCTTTATCTCCTTTTGCTTGCATACTAAACGAGTTATCTAAAAAGATTACAGTTTCAGTTTTAGTATTAAAAGTTTTGTTTTTTGATGTGAATGGTTGTGCGAAAGCGATAACAATTGCTGCTAGAATTCCCATTCTAGTAAACAATGTAAGCCATTTTTTTATTTGTGCACTTTTACGAGTTTGTAAGGTAATTTGCTTTAAAAAAGCCACGTTTGTAAAGGCTTCCTTTTGGAATTTACGCAACTGAAATAAATGAACAATAATTGGGATTAGCAGTAAGAATAAGCCGTAAAGAAGTTCTGGATGTTTAAACTGCATTGCTTTTTTTGATTAGGCAAATATAAAACTAATACTGAAATATGAGAAGCTTTAACAAAAGAAAAAATAATCATGCATAGATTCTTTATTTAATTTTGAAAAATACTTTCTAATAATTGCTTGTTCGTCTTTATTAGCCACATTAATAATACTTTGAAAATTATCTAAAGTTTCTAGATACTTAAAGGCTTTCATTTCTTTTTCATAAATATGTTTACCAATTTTTTTTGGGTTATCGCAAATCCAATCAAAATCAACATTATTGGCTATCAGTTTTTTTGCAACGGTTTTTCCTTTTTTTCCTGCTCCCCAAATAACTAATGGTCGTGAACTATCGTATTCTAACTTTAAAAAGTAATGCAGCTTGAGGTCAATAAAACTGTTTTCGGCATAATTAATATCTGTTCTCGAGGCTCTTGTTCCATAATCTCTCCAATAGTGTAAAACGGTATCGCAAGCAAGGACTTTGTAATTGGCTTGGTAAAACCTAAAGGCTAAATCGTAATCTTCAGGATAACGTGTTGGATTAAAAGCGTCTATTGCTAATAAATCGGCTCTATTAATCATCCAGCAAGGTGATGGGATAACACACTCTTTATATATTTCAGAATAGTTACTTCCGTTTAATGTTAAGCTGTTTAACCATGCTTCATATTTTCTATAACCATCGCTTATCCCTTCTTTAGAAAAATAATGAACTAATCCAGTTGCTATATAACTTTGTCCATGTTGTAGAAGATTATTAATTAGGATCTCTAGTTTAATTTCAGACATAATATCATCACTATCCATTCTAGTAATGTAGTCGCCTTTAGATTTTGAAAACGCTAGTTTTAAGGCATTAATAATACCAGAACCATCATTTTTATAGAGCTTTATTCTTTTGTCCTTATTAGCGTAGTCTTCAACTAAATCATAGCTTTTATCTGTAGAATGGTCGTCGATTATTAAAAGTTCCCAATTGCTATAGGTTTGATTAATTATGGAGTTTATACACTCTCTAAGAAATAATTCGGTATTTTTAAAAGGAATTAATATGCTAATTAATGGCTGCTTCATGATATGCAAGATACTATTCTCTATTATTTCATTTAACACTAATTAACAAAATTTTGCGTCTAATATCTGTAACAGATTGTACATTTGTGCGTCTTAATATTTTAAACCATTAAAATAAAATCAAAATACCATTAACATAAAATCAAAACAATGAAAAAACATTTATTAAGTGCTGTATTTGCAGGCTTGCTTCTAGTTGGTTGTAATGCTTCAAAAACAGGTGGTGAAAAATCTACCAACGATTTAGCCACTTTAAACCCAATTGAAACTACTTTAGACTTAACTAAAGTAATTGATGATAAAGCACCAGTAACTATAAATCCTGGGCGTTTTACAGCAGAAACAGTAACCTATAGATTGCCAAGAGTAGTACAAGGAACCTACTCTGTTAGTGATTTTGGGAAGTATATAGACGATTTTAAAGCGCTTGATTACCAAGGAAATGAATTAGCTGTAGAAAAAACAGATACTAATACATGGACCATAAGTAACGCTACTAATTTAAACGTAATTACTTACAACGTTAACGATACGTTTGACATGGAAGTTCAAGGTGGAATAGGAGGAGATGTTCCTTTTTCTCCAGCAGGAACTAATATTGAATCTAC
The DNA here is from genome assembly GCF_029238095.1 of Lacinutrix sp. Lineage (GTDB taxonomy): Bacteria > Bacteroidota > Bacteroidia > Flavobacteriales > Flavobacteriaceae > Lacinutrix. The sequence goes on from NZ_JAQWGS010000022.1 coordinate 58,696, forward strand.
AAACTTTGTATTAAACTTACATGGTTTTATTGGGTATTTTGATGCTTTAAAGAATGCACAATACACCTTAGATGTTGTTTCTCCAAAATCTATGGTTAAAACATCTGCTTTACAAGAATCTGGATCAAAAATGAGCGCAGACGGAATGTCTGTAACTACCAGCTATGCTGCACCACGATATTTTGATATTACAGATAACCCAATGTTTTATGGCGCTTTAGATGTTGAAGAATTTCAAGTTGGAGACATTAAAATTGTATTAAGTGTCTATTCTCCAAACAAAGTACATTCTGCCGAGAAAATTAAGGCAGTCATGGAAAAAATGATGCAAGCACAAAAAACATATTTAGGAGATGTAAACACAACTCCTCGTTATGATATTTATTTATATCTATCTGAAGGTAAACCAGAATCACCAAAAGGATTTGGAGCCTTAGAGCACCACACATCTACAGTAGTGGTTTTACCAGAATCTATGCCAGACGAAGCTCTAGCAGAAAGCATGATTGATGTGGTGTCTCACGAGTTTTTTCATATTGTAACTCCATTAAGTGTACACTCTGAAGATGTACATTATTTCGATTATAACCAACCAACATTCTCTAAGCATTTATGGATGTATGAAGGTGTAACAGAATATTTTGCAACCTTATTTCAAGTCGATCAAGGTTTAGTATCAGACGATGAGTTTTACACCAAAATTATGGGTAAAATTAAATCTGCTGCAGGTATGAACGACTCTATGAGTTTTACAGAAATGAGTGAAAACGTATTAGATGCACCTTATGCACCACAATATTATAATGTTTACCTAAAAGGAGCATTAATAGGTATGTGTATAGATATTATTATGCGTGAAGAAAGTAATGGTACTAGAGGTATTTTATCTTTAATGAAAGAATTATCTCTTAAATATGGCAAAAACAAGCCATTTGAAGACGATAAGCTTATAGCTGAAATTACAGAAATGACTTATCCATCTGTTGGCGAATTTTTAAATACGCATGTTGTTGGTGGAACACCAATTAACTACAACGACTTTTTTGCTAAAGCAGGTTTAAAATTAACTGAAGCTAAAGTGAAAACAAATTACCTTCAAAACGATGGTGTACTAATTTTTGCTCCAGATATGGCAACCATGTCTATTCCTTTCTCTGAAGCTGTTAAAAACAATAGTTTTTGGGCAGAAAATGGAGTTTTACCAGGAGATGTTATTAAAACTATAGATGGTAAAGCGTTAACAATGGCAAATGCACAACAAATGTTAACTGAAGTTTTTATGTGGAAACCAGGTAGAGAAGTAGATGTTAGATTAGACAGAAACGGTAAAGAAATTGTGGTAAAAACTACATTAACACAATCTTACACTACTGGTTCTAGTTTAGCTGTAGATCCAAATGCTACACCAAAGCAAAATGCTTTACGTGAAGCTTGGTTAAGAGGATAAAAATAGAGTAAATTATTATATATATTAAAACCGAGTCTTTATTTAAAGATTCGGTTTTTTTTATCTAAAAACCTTCAAAAACACCTAATCCAAATAACGCAAAATCATATTTTACTGGATCTTTAGTATCAAGCTTTCTTAACGCAGCATCTAATTCTAATAAAGCTTTTCCATCGTTTTGTTTACGCTTTAATAAACCTAATTTTCTAGCAACGTTACCAGAATGCACATCTAACGGACAAGATAATTGGGATGGTGAGAGGCTTCTCCAAATACCAAAATCTACTCCTGTACTATCATTTCTTACCATCCAACGTAAAAACATATTAATACGTTTTGCAGCAGACTTTCTTAAGGGATCACTAACGTGTTTTTCGGTACGTTTTAAATGTTCAATCTCAAAAAAGGTGTGTTTAAAATGGTGAATGGCATGTTGTAACGACTGCTTTTCTGCGTGTTTTGCAAAAACGGCTTCCAATCCATTATGGTTTTTATAGATATGCTGAAGACTTTTAATAAAGCTTATAAAGTCTATACCATTAAAGGTTCTGTGTACAAAAGACTCTAGCTTTTCTAAATCAGATTCTTGATGGTGCATTACAAAATCGTAAGGTGAATGCTCTAATAAAGTCATCATTTTATTAGCATTATTAATAATACTTTTTCTGTTTCCCCAAGCAATAGTTGCGCTTAAGAAACCTGCAATTTCAATGTCTTCTTTTTTACTAAATTGATGCGGAATTTGAATAGGATCACTAGTAATAAAGTCTGGTCTATTGTATAATTCGACTTTAATATCTAGAAATTCTTTGAGTTCGCTTTTGGTCATTTTTTTATAAATTAGAATATATAATGTAATATAGGTAAACAGTTAAAATAAAAAATCCTCATCGATTGATGAGGATTTATATTTTTTTTTTTTGAGTTTTATCTATTTCACGCGATTAAAAACAATGGCGTCTGTAGAAAAATCTGTAGGACGTGTTGTGCCACCTCCAAAGGTCATTGCCATTTGCATCTCGTCGCTAGATTTCATATTTATTATACCTTTTAAGCGTCCTAATTCTGTATCTGTACTATTTATCTATTATAATAAAATCGATAGCAGTTGGAGACGATTTGTAGTCTACAACATATTTCATAGATGCAGTAACACCTTGATGATCGTAAGATTTCCCTCCCATTTCTTGACCGTTAAATTCAAAGGTTGCAAATCCCTCACTAGATAAGGTTAAAAACCCAATATCTCCTTTGTCTTTTCCTTTCCAACGTCCTACATGTTCACCTTCCGAAATGGTAAATGAGCATAAAATTAGTAATGCTACAAGAACAAAAGATAATTTTTTTAATATTTTCATAATCAGTTTTATAAATTTAGAGTTACAATATAAATTAATAATTAAAAAAAAAACTAATTAATTATTGAAGTGACTAATTTAATAGATTATTCCATTTTACCATCAACCATAACTAATTTGCGGTCTGCTAGATCTGCTAATTCTTCGTTGTGAGTAACAATAACAAAGGTTTGGCCAAACTGGTCACGTAGTTTAAAAAACAGATTATGAAGGTTCTCTGCGCTTTCGCTGTCTAAGTTTCCCGAAGGCTCATCGGCATAAATAATGCTTGGATTATTTATTAAAGCTCTTGCAACAGCAACACGTTGTTGTTCACCACCAGATAACTCGTTGGGTTTATGGTTGTACCTATGTGATAACCCTAAAAAGTCAAGAAGTTCTTTAGCGCGTTTTATGGCTTCGGCTTTTGGCGTTTTTTTAATGTAAGCAGGAATACAAACGTTTTCTAAGGCAGTAAATTCTGGTAGTAATTGATGAAACTGAAAAATAAAACCAATGTGTTCATTTCTAAACTTTGCCATTTGCTTTTCAGAAAGGGAACTTATATCTTCTTCGTTAATAACAAGAGTGGCATTATTGGTTTTAGAGATACGATCTAAAGTTCCTAGAATGTGTAGTAAAGTCGTTTTTCCAGCACCAGAAGCGCCAACAATAGATACGATTTCACCTTTTTTTATGTGTACATTTACACCTTTTAATACATGTAAATCGTCGTAATATTTATGAATGTTATTAGCTTTAATCATAGTAGTAAATCAAAGTTTGAAAGTACTACATTACAATTAAAAGAGCAAGATTTAAAAGACTTAAGATTTGCCTTTAAAAACATTTTTTAAATCGTTATAATCTATAAAGTATACCATTCTAAGGGAAAAGGTGTTACCATTTGGTTCATCGAATAAATTATTTAAACTGTCACCAAAGTTTTCTGAACCATTATTATTAAAATTAAAAATACGATTACGATACTGAGCCGTTAAAAAACTTCCTGGAGCAAATTGCCAAGAGTAGGTTAGGTTTAAATTCCATGTGCTAAAGTTAACATCTGGATCGCTTATATCTTCTTTTGTATAGTTATTATCTCTATGTAATCTGCCATTGTCACCAAGTTTGTAAATATTATCTTCATATTGTACTGCACTCCAATAGTTTCTAAAGCTCAAGGTTAAACTATTCAAGGCATTAAAATTATAACTTCCAGAAATACTGTTTTCTATAGTTAATTGGTCGCCTTGACCATAAATTATGTCGTCACCAATAAAATTTATCCAACGACGTTCGCGTAATTCTTGATCCCATTCAAAAGAATAAACAATTATAAAATTCTCATTAAACTTAATTCTTGGTTCGATACCAAAAAAGAAACTTTGGTAGGTTCTTCCTTCTTCAAAAAGTGTTTCGTAGCCTACATCAGCATCTATGGCATAGGTTTTATTGTAGTTAGTAGAAATCCATGCACCTGTATTTAACCAATCTTCGGTAATAAAATAACGACCATCGACTCGTGGATCGAAATAATCGAACTGCTTACCTGGTTGTACATTAAAGTTACCACCATAAGCCATTAAACTCTTTTTGCCTACAGCAAACACACGACCTCCAAAATTAAAACCTGTAAAAGTTCCTGGTCTGTAAAGACTGTTATAGTTAGCCCAAGTATTGATACGGAAATTGTTTAAGTTCTCGGTTGGTTCGAATATTTGATAGGAAAAGTCTGTAGAGAAATTACTGTAATTGTTTCTAAACAAGATTCCCATATCATTAATATCGTAATCTTTATCTGCAAGATTATGACTTAGACTCCATCTATATTGGCCGCTATTTTTTCCAAAGCCAAGACTCGTACTTATACCTGTTTGTGTACCATCTGCTAGGTTTAAATTACTCATTTTAACTTCTGCAATTGCACCATATGTGTTTTTCTTGTTCTTTAAATCGAATAGTAAACCAGTAACATTGGCATCTCGTGCTCCAGAACTATTTTTAACACCATCTGTAGAGTAAATTCCAGAACCATTACGTGTTACGTTTGTATTGATTAAGGTTACAGACGAGTTTTTATTAAACTGTTGGTCTACAACCATAATGTTATAATTTGTTAAAGGCTCTATAGTCTCGCTACGTTTTTCTCCTGTTTGCGTATTTGTAATATCTACATCTGTTTTTTCTGTAATAGCATTAAAAAAGCCAATACCTAAACCGTCTTTTGTTCTGCCAGACACTTTAACAGCGTTTAGCAATGCTGTTTTTTGTGGGAAATCGCCATCTACAACTTCGTTTGTGCCTAAAAGTGGATTACCAATTGGTGCACTACCAATACGCCTTGAAAAGAATAAACCGCCTTTTCTAAACAAATCGACACCTTCTGTAAAAAATTGTCTTTGTTCAGAAAATGCTTGTTCAAATGGACCTAGGTTCAACTGTACATCGTCAAAACCGACTTGGCTAAAATCTGGAATAAGCGTAGCATCAAGTGTAAAGTTTTCTGTTAAACCATATTTTATATCTAAGCCTACATTAAAATCGTCAATTTTTTCACTATCAAAACGATCTCCTACATATGATGCAAAAGGATAAAAACTTAAACGTGTTGGTGGTTCTAGATTGTTAAGACCTTCTAATTCTCCATTAAAAAAACCAATACCTGCACCACTTGTTACATCTACAGGATTCCATGTATTTTGTTCTCTAGTTGTTCTATAATGTCTATGAAACTGAATGCCCCAAATTGGGTTTTCTTGTTGTGTAAAACGTAAGGCTCTGTAAGGAATTTTCATTTCTACAATCCAACCATCGTTTACTGTTTTTACTGCGCTTTCCCAAACAGCATTCCATCTAAAATCTTCTCCATTCCCTGGACTTTCTGAAGCATCTGCTTGCGTACCAGAACTAAACACAAAAAATTCTGTGTTGTTTTGTGCATCGTTATTTGGGTTAAAAACTGCGGCAAAAAAATCAGACTGACCAAAGTCATCACGCTGCGTAAACTGCTTCATCATGTCTTCTGGTGTATCGTACAAATAAGCAGCAATATAAATACCAGTATCGTCGTAAGTCATTTTAACTTCAGTACGCTTATTTTCTGGCATTGTTTTTCCAACGGTTGGTTCAAACTGTACAAAATCTGTAGCTATTTGAGCTGTTTTCCATACCTCATCGTTTAAAACGCCATCTATTTTAGGAGCAGTATCTGTACGTGTTATTGTGTATTTTTTTTTGTCTTGCGCACCAAGGTTTAGTGTTAAAAGAAAAGCTAAAATTAGAGTTGAAAAAACTTTCATTTAATAGATAGTGGTTAATGGTTGATGGTCTAAAGACGTCAATATTATTTAATTGTTACAGTTTGCCGCTACAAAACTACTTTTACACCTGTGTTATTGTCTTAATTAAAAGTTAAAAATTGACTTAATAATAGGTTACACTTGTTAAAAAAAAATAATTTGTTTGTAACAAAACAAAAAGTTTGGTTACTAGTAAATAAATAGTTTACGCCTGTTTTTAGCTTTTATACTATTTTAGTTGGCTAATAAAAAATGGAACGCTATTTGCTTTAGTTATAGTATTAAAACAATTACAATACAATGAATTTAGAAAACACAAACAAGTACAAAATATTAGCAGCAAGTATCATTTTTGATGCTGTTGGTTATGCCAGCTTTATACTTCCAGGTATTGGAGAATTTACAGATGTTATTTGGGCTCCAGCTTCTGCTTATATTATGACTAAACTTTACAAAGGTAATGCAGGTAAAGTAGGTGCTGCTATTTCTTTTATAGAAGAAGCCATGCCAGGACTAGACGTGGTACCAACCTTTACACTTATGTGTTTATACACTTATGTTTTTAAAAGCAAAACAAAAGAGACGATTATAGATGTTAATTAACTTAAGTTAGTATTTTAATATAATAAAAAAGCACTCGCGAGAGTGCTTTTTTGATTTTGAGTTTGATGTTTCGTTTAACGTTTATGTATATGGAAAGTTGCGTGTTTGTGTGCGAGGATTTTCCGAAGGAAAATCAGAAGCTAGCAAACAAAGCAACTAACATTGATTAAGCACAAAACAGCAATTTTTTATATACTGTGTTGTGCGTAGTTTTTTATTTTCAGAATGTCATTGATAGTCCTAGGCCATATTCTCGTCCATTATAAAAAGGCATCACAATTCCATTCATATTTTCTTTATCTTTAAATATTGTTTTTTTTATCAATGGATGAATCCAATAAGCAATTTTTGTGCTTAAAATCCCAATTCCAGCACCTGCTGCTACATCAGTCAACCAATGTCTATTATTATACATTCTGAACAATCCTGTGCCTGTTGCCACCACATAACCTGTAACTCCGTACCAAATTGAAACATCTTTGTATTCTTGATACAAAAATTCGGCTCCCATAAATGCTGTTGCAGTATGTCCAGAAGGAAAAGAGTTTTTAGAAGAGCCATCAGGTCTTTCCACATTCCCAGTTCCTTTTACAATATTCACAGTTCCTCCCATTATCAGATAAGCAGTTCCTAAAATTATTGTTCTATCCTTAAAATTGTTTTTTCCTTTAATTCCGATTCCATTTAATCCATATACGGAAAGAAAAGGACTGTATTGAGAAAAATCATCTATAGTTAATTTGTTTTCAATATTCTCAATAATTTCATCTCTTGTATTTGTATCAATGAAATCAAGTGTATGACTTTCTAATCCAACAATTCCATATCCAATTAATACGGTTGGAATAATAAGAGCCTCGAATTTAAATTCAATATTTTTTTTCGTTTGTAGAGAGTCATTTTTGGCATTTTGACCAAAGGTGTTTAAGGTTCCTAAAATCAAAAAAATCAATAGTTTTGTTTTTTTCATATGGTTGGTCAAAATTACGCACAATGCATTGATAAAAAAGCGTTTTAATGTTTTTTATTAGATGTTAAACGAAGTTAATGGAAAAAATTGACTTTTTCAATTTTTTAGAATATTCTAAATAAATATTAATTTTTGTCTTATTTCTACTTCTCCTTATTTAAAATCTCTTTTACCGTTTGTTTATACTTTATTGGATTGCTAGCTTTTTTAATTGCTTTGTACGTTTTTTGTGGGTTTGTAAACGATTGCGAGAAGAATTCCCAAAAGCCTAACATTTTCATTTTAATAGGTGTTGGTCCAGAGAGGTAAGCATCGTACTGTTCGTAAATAGTATCATGAAATTCTGAGAAAATATCCCAACGGTTTTTTGGGTAAGTTGTGGTATTGTTTTTTATCATACTTGGTAAAAACGGATCTGCAATTAAGCCTCTACCAATCATGAAATGGTCTATACTTGGAAAGCGTGTTTCTATTGCTTTAAAAGCACTTACACTAGTAATGTCTCCATTGTAATAGAGTTTGTGTTTTGTGCTTGTTATGCAACGCTGAAAAGCTTCTAAATCTACAGGTCCTTTATAAAGTTGTTTTCCTATACGTGCATGAATGGCTATGTTTTTAAGTGGATAGCTGTCTAGAACTGGGAAGGTGTCTAAAATTTCTTGGGCATGTTCGTAACCCATTCTCATTTTCATAGAGACTGTAATGTCTGTTTCGTTATGTGCGCGTTTTAAAATGTGATCTATTTTTGTAGGATTACAAATTAAACCAGAACCCATTCCAGATTTTGTAACCATAGGATAAGGGCAACCTAAATTCCAGTTTAATTCTTTATAGCCTAAACTTTGTATATATTTAATTACAAATAAAAACTCGTCTGCATCGTTAGTCATGACTTGCGGTATCACTTCCAAAGTGGTATTGTTTTCTGGTTGTAAGTCTAACTGATACGATTGCTTGATTTTTAGCTTTCCATTTAATCTAATATATGGTGCGTAAAAGGTATCTATACCTCCAAAATAATGATGAAATGCATTACGAAACCTGAAGTCTGTAAAACCTTGTAATGGTGAAGAAAGTAATGTTATTGACATGGATTTAAATGAAGTGCCAAATATAGCTTAAAAAGAAAAACCACTTCAAAAAATTTGAAGTGGTTTTTAGTATTTCCGCGAAAGCGAAAAAAAATTACTTAATCATTTCGTAGCTACGTTTTATAAAGTCTGAAAGCTCTTTTCCTTTTAATAAACCTTGAGATAAACGTGCTAAATCTAAACTTTGGTTAATTAAGCGTTCTTGTTTTTTCTTGGTTTTAGTGCTTAAAATTTCGCCTACCAATTCAGAATTTGTATTAACGACTAGGTTATACATTTCTGGCATGTTACCAAACATATTCATTCCACCACCACCTGTAGCTTGCATTTCTTTCATACGACGCATAAATTCTGGTTGCGTAATCATAAATGGAGCAGCGTCGCTATCTTGAGGCTCTAACTGTACCATAAATTTCTCTGATGGAATAGTGTCTTTCAACAATTCGTCTAGTGCTTTGGTTTGCTCTTCGTCTAATTTAGAAATTACGGTGTCGTCTTTTTTAATTAATTTATCTATAGCATCTGCATCTACACGTGCAAAGGTAATATTCTCTTTCTTACTTTCTAGTTTTTGCATTAAATGCGAAACTATAGGAGAATCTAATAACAATACTTCGTAACCTTTTGCTTTTGCAGCTTCTATATACGTGTGTTGTTCGTCTTGATTGCTTGCATAAAGTATTACCATTTTACCGTCTTTATCGGTTTGGTTTGCTTTAATTGCGTTTTCAAGTTCTTCGTATGTGTAGTATTTATTATCTACTGTTGGATACAATGCAAAGGCATCTGCTTTTTCAAAGAATTTATCTTCAGACAGCATTCCGTATTCAATAACCACTTTAATATCGTTCCATTTGGCTTCAAAATCTTCACGGTTACTATTAAATAACGATTTTAATTTATCTGCAACTTTACGTGTAATGTAAGACGAAATCTTTTTTACTGCTCCATCTGCTTGTAAATAAGAACGCGATACGTTTAATGGAATGTCTGGCGAATCGATAACACCACGTAACATGGTTAAAAATTCTGGTACAATACCTTCAACATTATCCGTTACAAATACTTGATTTTGGTATAACTGAATTTTATCCTTTTGCATGCTCATGTCTTGAGTCATCTTTGGGAAATATAAAATTCCTGTTAAGTTAAACGGATAATCTACATTTAAATGAATGTGAAATAAAGGCTCTTCAAATTGAGCAGGATATAACTCTCTGTAGAAACTATTGTAGTTTTCATCTTCTAATTCTGTTGGCTGTTTAGTCCAAGCAGGATTAGGATTGTTAATAATATTATCTACTGTTATTTTTTTCTGAGGCTCTGTTGTTTCTTTACCTTCTGCATCTTTCGTTGTAGCAGGAGTGTGCTCTGGGTCGTTTACCTCTTTGGTTCCAAATTTAATAGGAATAGGCATAAATTTATTATACTTAGATAATAAACTACCAATACGCGCTTCCTCTAAAAACTCTGTAGAGTCTTCTGCAATATGAAGAATAATTTCTGTTCCTCTATCTGTTTTATCGTGTGCTTCTAGAGTAAATTCTGGAGAGCCATCACAGGTCCAATGTGCTGCTACAGTGTTTTCTTTATGAGATTTAGTAATAATTTCTACCTTCTCTGCTACCATAAATGCAGAATAGAAACCTAAACCAAAATGACCAATAATACCAGAATCTTTTGCTGAGTCTTTGTAATTGTCTAAAAACTCTTCAGCACCAGAAAAAGCAATTTG
>NZ_JAQWGS010000023.1 GCF_029238095.1 Lacinutrix sp.
ATTACTAACTCACGTTGTCCTCTACCAACTGGAATCATGGCATCAATGGCTTTAATTCCTGTTTGTAATGGCTCTGTTACTGGTTCTCTGTAAATAACACCAGGTGCTTTACGCTCTAATGGCATTTCATATGTTTCTCCAGCAATTGGTCCTTTACCGTCAATTGGATTTCCTAGAGTATCAACCACACGACCAACAATACCTTCACCTACATTAACAGATGCGATACGTCCAGTTCGTTTTACAGTTGAACCTTCTTTTACTTCTTTTGAATGCCCTAATAATACAATACCAACGTTATCTTCTTCTAAGTTAAGAACAATTCCTTCAAGCCCCCCATCAAATTCTACTAATTCTCCATATTGTGCATTTGACAATCCATAAGCACGTACAATACCATCCCCAATGGTTAATACTGATCCAACTTCGTCTAGTGAAGCAGATGCTTCAAATCCTGATAATTGTTGTTTTAAGATTGCTGATATCTCAGCTGGTTTTACTTCTGCCATCTTATTATTTATTTAGATATAAATATCTTAGTTTAATATAAATTCTCTTTTTAATTTGCTTAGTTGATTTAAAATACTTGCGTCGTATTGTAAATCCCCAACTCTTAGAACAAAACCTCCTAAGATGTTTTCGTCTATAATATTTTCTACCGCAACTTCTTTTCCTGTGAGTTCTTTAACTTTTGCTAAAACTTTTACCTTTAAATCTTCTGTTAGCGGTAGAGCTGTGGTTACTGTTGCAAGTTCTGTACCTGTTAATTTATCGAATAAAACAGAATATTGCTTAGCCACTTCTGGAAGTAAAGCAATTCTTTTATTAGACATTAAAGTATCTATTGCATTAGCAGTTAAAGGGTTTATGCCTTTAAAAATTTCTAATAATGCAGATTTTTTAATTGAAGGACTAACCACAGGACTATTAAGCACATCACTTAACTCTATATTTTCTGCAATAGTTTTTGCTATTAGCTTCATATCGTTATTAACAACATCAGTTGTTTTTTGATCTTGTGCTAAACTTAACACTGCTTTTGCGTAACGTATTGCTGCTCTTGATCCTCCCATAACTACTAGTTAAGTGTTGCTTCTCCTAATAAAGAATCAACTAATGCTAATTGCTTGTCTTTGTTAGTTAATTCTTGGCGCACTACTTTTTCTGCTATATCTATAGATAATCCTGCAACATGACTCTTTAGTTCTGCCATTGCGGCTTTCTTTTCGCTTTCTATAGCTGCTTGCGCTTGAGCAATCATTTTGTTTGCCTGTGTTTGTGCTTCTGCTTTAGCATCGTCAATCATTGTGTTTTTCATCTCACGTGCCTCTTTAAGCATAGCTTCACGCTCTGCTCTTGCGTCGTTTAATAACTTTTGGTTATCTGCTTGAAGATTTTGCATTTCTAACTTTGCTTTTTCAGCAGCATCTAATGCATCTTGTATGCCTTCTTCTCTTTCGTTTAAAGAATTAAGAATTGGTTTCCACGCGAATTTTACCATTAGGGCTATTAATGCTAACAATAGTATTGTTGACACTACAAATAATCCTGGCGAAAAATCATTTAATAACTTATCCATTTCTAAATGTATTTAAAGTTTTGTTTGTTTAATTTTAAAAACACAACCTGCAACCAACCGTTGCAGATTTGTGTTTTAAAGTTTGATTGCTGCTTATTTTCCTAAGAATAAAGCACCGAATGCTAAACCTTCTAAAAGTGCTGCAATAATAATCATTGCTGTTTGGATTTTTCCTGTTGCTTCTGGTTGTCTAGCAATACCTTCCATTGCTTTTCCACCAATTTGACCAAGACCAATTCCTGCTCCGATTACGATTAAACCTGCTCCAATTAAATTGTAAGTTACTGGTTCCATAATAATTTGACTTTAATTAATTAAACAAAATGTATTAATGATGTTCGTGCTCTGCTACTGCCATACCTATAAATAACGCTGAAAGCATTGTAAAGATATACGCTTGTAAAAAAGCTACTAAAACCTCAATTAATGTTATAAAAAATGATAATACTAATGACAATCCTGTTGCACCAACGACTCCTAAAGATTCTTTTAAGGTGAACATAATTGCTATTAAACTCATTACCACAATATGACCTGCTGAAATGTTTGCGAACAAACGCACTAATAATGAAAACGGCTTTATTACTAAAGCGCCTGCTAATTCTATAATTGCCAATACTGGACGAATTAAGACAGGTACTCCTGGCATCCACAATATGTGCATCCAGTAGTCTTTGTTTCCACTAACCGTATATATTACTAATGTAAAAATAGCTAGACATGCTGTTACCGCAAGTTGACCTGTTACATTAAAACCTAAAGGTGTTAAACCTGCTAGATTTAATAACCATATAAAAAAGAATACTGTTAATAAATAACCTGTGAATTTTCTGTAGTGCTTTTCGCCTATATTTGGTCTTGCTATTTCGTCTCTAACATATAGCACAAGAGGTTCTAATACTCTTCCAAAACCTGTTGGTACTTGTTTTGTTTTGTATTGCTTTGCTAATCTTGAAAACGCAAACAACATAAATAAACCAATAAGTAAAACTCCAACTACACTTTTAGTGATTGAAAAGTCTAACACTTTGTGTGCATTTGTTGCATGATGATCTGCATCGTAAGCAACGGTTGTCGCTCCTGCATCTAATTCGTAGATTTTTGAATGAATTTTTACAAACTTAGAACCGTTTTTCTCTACAATTACACTTCCATCATCATTGTGATGAAACTCTGAAGACATAAATGTTGCTAATCCATTACTAGACCATAAAATTACTGGTAAAGGAAATCCTACATGTTTACGCTCACCTTCATCGCTTGTGTAAGAGAACAATGAAAAATCGTGAGAATCTTGAATATGGTGAAGTATATAATCTTCAACTTCCTTTTTTGTATCTACTTGACCACCATCTGATTTACCATCATTAATGGTTGTGTCAGCCATTACAAAAGCACTTGTAAAAAGCATAGATAAAAGGACGAAAAATTTAAAAGTTTGTTTAGCTACCTTCATTGTTAAAAAAATCAAAAAAACTGTGTTTTTAAATTCCGTGCAAAGGTAGGTAATTATTTGAAAATAAAATTAATTTTTCTTTAATAACTTTTTATCCTGTTTTTTGTTCAAAATCTTAGCTATAAAATAGACTTCAAGAAATAAAAATAAAAAAACTGGTATTAGTAGATTTAAGCCTTCTAATTTGGTTAAATTTTTGTCGCCAAGAATACTGTTTTTGAAAATTAAAACGAAGAACATAATCTTAGTAAAAAATGTAAACATGTAAATATAGCCTAATTGTGAAGCCCATTTAATAGATTTGGAAAGGAGCAAGAAAACAGAGACTATAATAAAGGACGCAGAGAAATGAAAGCTATACATTTGAAAAAGAGAAAAAGGCAAGTAGCTTTTTGAATTGTTTAAAATGAAATCGTGAATAAAAAAAACAACAAGAAACAAGCTCAAAAAAGAGATAAAATAGAGAACAATTTGCTTAATCATTGTCCTTAGAGATTTTTAAAACTTGACTTATTACTAAATACATTGCAGCAAATACTACAAATAATGTCATTATATTTTCCCAATACGTGGTGTTAAATTTTGTATCTAACCAATTCCCAAAAAAATTACCTAACCAGATAGCTCCTCCCATTTGAAAAGCTACAGAGGTAAACCTTAAATATGGATTAAGCGATTTTTTTTGTTTCTTTTTCACTTTTAAAATCTTTTACAGTGCTTTTCATCACGCAAGAGACGTTAAAAGTTGCACCAGGTTCTACTGCTAATTTTTCAGTGATTACATCTCCTTCAATATATGCAGAAGATTTTAAAGTTAGTGTGCCAGTGAGTTTTAGTTGACCTATTAATTTACCTTCAAAATACGCATTAGAACTCTCTAAAGAACCATGTATTTCTCCTGTTTTTCCAACTACAACTTTACCTGAAGTTAATACATCTCCTTCTATAATACCATCTATTCTTATATCTCCTTCGCTATAAAAAGTTCCAACAATTTTGGTGCCTTTTGCTATTATGTTTTGAATTGAAGAGTTTTCGTTTTGTTTATTTTTTTTATTTTCAGAAAACATTGCTATTAAATTTAGGGTTAGGCGAACTATAGGTTAGTTGTGTATACTTGTAGGTTTTTATGAATTTGAATAATTCTATAATTATTAGTTGATATTCCAAAATATGGACGCTCAATTTTTTCTCGTAATTCTTGAGTAAATAAGGCATTAAACGCTTTTGCTGTCTCTATACTTCTTAATCCGTGTACTACTAAAAATGTTTTGTCTTTATCGTAAACATCTATAGAAGTAGACATATTGTTATAATTAGCTTCAAATAGTGTCTCGTCTAAAGTTTTCTTAAAAGCATTCATTTCTTCTGTTTCAGAACTTGCAAATTGATAGACTACTTTGCACTTGGTTGCGCTTGCATCGTCTTGAAATTCTGATTTTTCTAATCCTTTTAAAGACTTATCTATAATGGATTGTGCTTGTACACCTTCTTCTGTATTTGCATAATTTACTGCAACATCGTTTAACGCTTTTTTGTAGGCATTAAAACCTTGCAATCTACCTTGCGCAAAAGCTTTTAATAATTGAAATTTAGGCACAATAGCGTCTCCTTCAAAAGTACTAGCATACAGTTCGCATTTTTTTATTACAGCTTCAAATTCTTGAGCTTCAAACTGTCTATACGTGTCTTCATAAATACTTTCTGGACTACTATCGTCTTTAGCTAAAGCTGTTTCAGGATTGCTTAAAATTTGTGCGTAACGCGACTCTGGGTAATTAGTAATAATGTCGTTTTTAAGTATTTCTGCATCTGCAGTATTTTCTAAAATTTCGTTTATTTTAAATAAATTGTATTTTGAAGGTAATATTAAGCGTTCTTCTGGATTGTTTTTTAACACCTTTGTAAACTTAGATTTAGCCAAGTCGTACTCTTTAAATTTCTCTTTGTAAATTAATCCTAATTGGTAATAGGCAAAATTACGCTCTTTAGAGATACTGTCTATTACTTTTTTATCTGAAGGAATTTGTTCTAAATAAAAATTAGAATCTAAGAATTTATCGCCTTCTGTACTTGCCAAATCTGTATTAGAGCCTGTTTCTGATTTTGTGTTTCTTGAACCGTCTGACCATCTCCATTCATCTTGATTTTCTCTGTCTCCCCAAATACGCTGAAATTCGTTTTTGCCATATGCAACCGTTTGGTCATTATAAAAATAAAATGATGAAGTATTTGTGTTTCCATTTTTAGGATTAACAATGTTTCCAGGATTTTTGCCTGCGTTATTTTGAGCCAAACCTGCTTTTTGTTTTTCTATTGCTAAACGTTCTGCTTCTGCCTCTTTTGCTAGCTTTAATTTTGCAACATAATCATCAAAATAAGCTTGTCGCTCTGGATTACTCATATTTACTAAACGAATTATGCTATCGTTTACTTCGGCTATACCTTCGTAATAAATAACATCGTCTAGATTTTCTCTTTTACGTTTAATAATACGATATGGCTTACTGTTTTTAACCATTTTAGTCATCGTACTATCAAAATAAGCTCCTGCAACTTTATAATTATTGTTATCGAAACTCATGTCTCCAAGAATCTCGTAATTTCTTGCCATTAAGATTTTATCTTGAGAATTTGTACGAAGCGACTTGTTGTAATATTCTATTGCTAAAGAATCTGAGTTTTGATTAGAGTGGTATTGCGCAACTTGATGGTATATTTGATCTAGAAAAGGTCTGTTTTCTCGATCTTCTTCTAAATCTGTTAAATACTCTATAAACTCTAGTTTATTTCCTTTGTTGTAATCGAAATTTTTTGCTTTTTCAACGTGAGCACTTATTAGGTATTTACGAGGGATTTTTCGATTTAAATCTATTACTTTATCAAACGCTAAGTTTGCACTGTCTTTATCTTTTAAAGCATTGTATAGCTGGCCTTCTATAAAGTAATATCTGCCTTCTTCGTTACGCTTTTTTGTTGCGTTTGCAGCAATTTTAATTTGGGCTAATGCGCTATCCAGAGACTGTGTGTTAATATAGGCTTGTGCCATTGTAGAAGTAGCATCTGCTAAGTCCTGTCCTTTTAACTCTACTTGTTCTGTAAGTGTTTTAATATTTTTAATAGCTAACTCATTGTTCTCTAAACGTAAATTAGTTTTTTCTCTCCAAATTCTAGCTTGATTAATATTACTACTTGCTGGATATTTATATAAAATGTAATTGAATGCTTCTAATGCTGGCACAAAACGTTGGTCGAAATAACGTGCCTTTCCTAAAAGTAAATACGCTTCGTCTATTTGTGGATTGTACTCTTTACCTTGAATATTCATACCATGTTTCTGTATGGCTTTTACAGCTTTCTCTTCTGCAGTATTAAAGCTTGGATTTTTAGATTCTCCAGGCATGAATAGTTCTTCTGAAACTTGCATACGCTCTATTGGTAAGATTTCCCAATAGTTATCTCTGTAAGCATCATTTAAAGTTTTTCTTCCTTGCTCTAGAGCGTTATATCCATTAAACAAGGCATTATATTCTGTAGTTACCGCATGAAAATTTCTAGTGATAAAGCTGTTTTTTTTACGCGAACAGCCTGTTATAACTAAGGCAGAAACTGCTATAAATAGTATGTGTTTTTTTACTGTTTTCAACGGTGTTGTATTTAGTCTAATACATAACTTTAAACTTAAACGAATATTGTTAGCTATTAGATAAGCACGTAAAAATAAGCATCTTTTTGAGTTTTAGCGAAAAAACGATAAGAAATTCTAGAAAAGCAAGTATTAGGTTTTAAAAGTTTTAATTCGTTTAGGACTCTGTAACTCCAGAAAAATGAGCTTCTAATTCTTTTAAAGTAGCTTCACTTGTAGCTAGATCTTTAATTACTTCACCTTTTTCTAATACTACAATACGCTCACAAACATCTGTAACGTGCAATAAATCGTGACTTGACACCAAAACCGTTACACCTTGAGTTTTTGCTAAATCTTTAATAATCCCTTTTAATCTAATTTGTGTTGTTGGATCTAAATTTGCAAAAGGTTCGTCTAAAATTATAACTTCTGGATTACCAATAAGTGCGGCAACAATACCTGCTTTCTTTTGGTTTCCTTTACTTAAATCTCTTAAATATTTTTTTTGTTTAAGAATTTCGCCATGGAAAAAATCTTCAAATTGTGCTAAAATCGCATCTACCTCTTGTTTATTTTGTCCTCGAAGTTCGCCAATAAAATAAAAATACTCTTCGGCTGTTAAGTAGCCAATTAAAAAGGTTTCGTCTATAAAAGCTGAAGTAAATGGTTTCCAGTCTTCACTTTCGCTAACTAAAACGTTATTGTTTTTTATATGTCCTGTTGTAGGTTGAATAAGGTCTAAAAGCAAACTAAAATACGTTGTTTTTCCAGCACCATTATTACCAACTAAACCAAAGCTTTGTCCTTTTGGAATGTCTAAATTTTCTATGTTTAAAACCGTTACACCGTTGTAAGATTTTGAAAGGTTTGTAGTTGTTATCATTGCACTATTAATTATTTTGTTTGTAGGCAGCCAAAGTTTTATATTTTTCTGCTTTGTATATTTTTTCTATTATTTCGAAGACTTTGTTTTTAAACAAAAAGCCAAATAAACCAAAAACGGCAACCAATACAAAACCTAGCATTTCTCCTTGTATAAAATGTCCTACAGCGTAGATTATCATTGGTAATACTAATTTTGGGATAGTTAACAATAAGGTTTTTACATTAAAGGCTTTTTTGTCTCCAAAAGCTTTTTTGTTAGATGTTAAATCTATTGGAGTTTTAATATATGCGCCTCCCCAAAGTACAACATGAGAGTTTACACCTATATTGTAAATAGCTCCAACAACAACTGCTGCATAAGCTTGCCAACCAAAATAAAGGTAAAAGGATGCTAAAAGTGTTGATGCTATAGTTGCAATAACCATTAAATACCATTTTGATTCTAAATACTCTTTGTAACGAATATTTTGACTCATCATTAACGGATAGTATGCACTATCCCAACTTGGTACAAATTGCCCGAAACTAAACAGAAAGCCTCCTGAAATAAAAATTCCAGCAAAAACACGCCAAAAAGGGCCATCGTAGACTTCTACAGCTCCTGTAAAAAATAACAAGCCATAAAAAATAAAAACAACGCTCATGATTACTGTAGTTTTAGAACGTTTATTTCTTTTTATAAGTTTTATATCGTTTTTTAAAAAGGTTGAAACACTACCAAAACGATCTAACCAAGACATATTATCTGTCTCAGCAATGTCTACTTTTTTTGCTAATCCTGCATCAAGGTAAAAGTTTTTTCTAAAATAACTAAAGGCCATTTTATAAAGCACAAATGCTAAAACTAATGGAATTATTGCCAAATAAGGTCTATCGAAAAAGGCTTGAAAAATTGGTGCTGAATAAACAGTAATATCAAAAATATCATAATATATTAAACCTCCTAAAGTAATTAAAATGCCTATTATAGAATAGAATACAACGTCTTTACTATTTACAAAGATGTTGATAAAGTTATTACAGAAGAACAAACCTAATAAAGCTAAATGCCATCCTAAAACATTAACAAATTCGTGGCCTCCTTTTAGAATTAAAACAATAGAAAACGGAATAAAAAAGAAACCATGTAGAATATTAAAAAAAGAGATAATGGTTTTATTAATACCAAAACTTACTATTTGATTTTTCTGCAACGGTAAATACAACAACGGTTTAATATTGACAATTGGCATTTTTTGTAAAAAATACCGGATCACTAAATCTACAGCTAAATAAAAAATAAGATACTTATTAATTACTTTTAAAGGATTTGGATCTACAAATTCTTCTATTATAAAGTAAGCACCTATGCCTATTCCAACTGCATATAAAAGCATAAAAAAGGCTCCTATAATCATAAATATTTTAAGCACAAGATTTACTTTAAAAGAGGCAGATCTAAAAAAAGACTTCCATTCTAGGCTAATAAAATGTTTGAGCATGATTTTAAGTTTGGTTCGTTACAAAGGTAAGTATTAAAAGTAGTCCATTTGTTACAAATAAAATTCTGGACAGGTATCTTTTAGTAACTTTTCTGCTTTACTTGGAAGTAATTCTAGACTTATATAGCTTATTAAAACCAAAACGGTAAAAGCTAAAGCTAGTCCACCAATTTTATAACTATTAGTTATAGGAGAATCTGAAATGGTAAAGAAAACATGAATTTGAGCTAAAACACTAAAACGGTTCCTCCAGCTTGTCTAAAAATTATATCTTCAAGCATCCATTTTTTATTTTTATGTTTAAATACTTTAATTAATGTATAGCTTTTATAGGTGCTCCAAACACCAATTGAAGATGTTTTTGTAATTCCAACAGGCGGTATTGACACTATGTTTAATGCTATGAGGCCTAAATACGAAAACACCAAATTTTTTAAAGGCTTTAGTTTTGGCTTCTTCAAAAGACAGCTGTGGTTGTTCTTGCCACATGGCTTCAATATCGTTTGCAAGATGGTCTACCAATTCGGTTTGTAAATCGTAATACTCTACATAGTGTTTTCTTGTAAAAGTGTATAGATTTTGTATTTGAATTTGTGATATTTTCATTTAAGATAATTTCAATTTATAAAGCGCTTTATTTTCTTTTAGGATTTTTAAATACAAATTCATTGAGGATCTTAGAAATTGATACATAATGACCAACATAATTACAAAAAACTCATAAGGTTTAGGCTCGGTTTTTTCGTAAAAGAAAGTAAGAGATTGTAATCCTAGGTTGTAAATACTCCAGTATAATATAGAAAAAGTGCCAACCATATTAAAGCTTAGGGACTTTTTTAGAGCTTTTTCTTCAAACGTATGGTAAAACCCATAAAATGTAGGAAGCATTAAAATTAATAACCCGCTAAATACTGTAATTTTAGGGAAATACTGAAAAACAGTTAAAACGAGACCAGAGAAAGCTAGATATTCAACTATAAACTTATAGTTTAACATATTGTTTTTAAAGGTTTTAATCGCTTGATTTCTATATTTTCTTCCTAATTCTTTCTGCTTTTGTTTTGTAAATTTTTCAAATCCTTTTTTATCTGCATATAAACCGGATTTCATTAATTTATGGTTATAAATAACATAAGTTTTTAAATTGTTTCCAAAACCTTGATGTACTTCTTGAAGTGCTGCGTTAAAAGAAAGACCTTTATTAGTCATTTTTTCTTCAACTGAATTAATGATATGGTCTAAGAGTTCTAAACGTACGTCCCAATATTTTACTTCGTTTTTAATGAGGTAATTTTCAATAAACCGTATTTCTTTTAAACTTAATTTAACCATTATTCTAAACTTAATTTAGGATTAACTAATGCTTGCATAGTTGCAATATAACTTGCTAATTCACTTAGTTGATGACTCGATTCTTTTTCTCCATTTTCTGTAATTTTATAATACTTACGCAAGCGATTATCTACTTTTTTCACCTCAACATCAAGCAACCCGTCAGCTTCTAGTTTGTGCAACGCTGGATATAAGGCGCCTTCTGTTATTTTTAATTCACCTTTAGTTAGTTCTTTAACTTTTTGGGTTATTTCGTAACCATACATTTTATCACTTTCGTTTAAAAGTTTTAAAATAATAGTAGTTAAACTGCCTTTATATAATTTAGAATTACTCATGGCTCAAATATACATAATTTTCTTATGCATAAAATACTTAGGTATTATTTTTTTCTTAATTCATTTTTATTAGTTTAAAGCTTCACTATTTTTACAAAAAAAACAAAACATGGCCCATTTTCATACATTATCTATTAAACACATTTTACGTCAAACCGATAAATGTGTAACTATTTCTTTTTCTGTTCCAGAGCAACTAAAACAAAATTTCAGCTTTATTGCTGGACAATATATTACGCTAAAAACAGTAATTAATGGCGAAGAAGTGCGTAGAGATTACTCTTTATGCTCCTCACCAAAAAGTGGAGAACTTACTGTTGCTGTTAAAGAAGTAGAACATGGCACGTTTTCTAAATACGCAAATAACACCTTAAAAGAAGGAGATGCCATAGACGTTGCAGAACCTCAAGGACGATTTACTTTTACTCCAGATAGTTCTAAAACAAGAACTGTAGCTGCTTTTGCTGCTGGAAGCGGTATTACTCCTGTATTAAGTATTGCAAAAACAGTTTTAGAAGAAGAGCCTAACAGCACTTTTATTTTGGTTTATGGTAATAAAACAAGTGAAGACACTATCTTTTTTAATGAGTTGCTTAAACTACACCACAATTACAAGGATCGTTTCTATATAAAATTTGTATTTAGTCAAGCGCAAGAACCTGATGCTTTATTTGGACGTATTGAAAAAAGCACTGTAAATCTTATTGTAAAAAATAAATACAAGCACACCACTATAGATGCTTTTTACCTTTGTGGTCCTGAAGCCATGATACATACTGTAAAAGATGTATTAACCCAAAATAACATCTCTAAAGACCGAGTATTTTTCGAACTTTTTAAAGTTGCTAAAACAGAGCAAGCGATTGAAAACTCAGTAAATAAAGGAGAAACTGAAATAAAAGTAATTGTGGACGACGAAGAGGAAACGTTTGTAATGTCACAATCTCAAACTATTTTAGAAGCTGCTTTAGATAAAGATATAGATGCACCTTACTCTTGCCAAGGTGGTATTTGTAGTAGCTGTATTGCCAGAATAACTGAAGGCGAAGCGACCATGAGGCAAAACAATATTTTAACAGATAATGAAGTAGCAGAAGGTTTGGTGTTAACTTGCCAAGCGCATCCTACAAGCTCAAAAATTGTTGTAGATTATGATGATGTTTAAAAAGCACTCTGTTAGTGTTTAAGTCTTAAAAAATAGAATTTGTTTTTATAAAACAGATTCTATTTTTTTTATAACAGTTTCAGGTGCAATAGTTCGTGAGGCTTCTTTATAATGTTCAGGGTACTTGTTTCCATAAATAGAGGTTGGTATTAATGGAAACTGCTCTCTATTAGCTAGTATATTATGTGATTGTGGTTGATTAAATGGCGAAAAACCAGCAAATGGATGTGTAACATTCCAAATCGTTATTACTTTTTTTCCTAACATTGCAGCAATATGTGCATTTCCAGAGTCCATAGATAGCATAACATCGAGGTTTGAAATGACTTGCAACTCCTCAGTTAAAGTTAATTTTCCTGCCAGATTAATAACATTATCATATTTATTTTGAAAACTATTTAATGTTTTAATTTCTTCTGGTCCTCCACCAAATAAAATAACTTTATGTGTTTTAGATAATTCTTGAATAACACGCTCTAATAAATCTAATGGATACATTTTAGATTGGTATTGAGCAAAAGGCGCAATACCTATCCAGTGTTTATTATCTTTTACTAACAGTGTTTGCGTACTATCTTTAAGTTTTAATTGTTTAGGAAAAGTAGGATTACTGAGCGCTAAAGTGTAGCCTAAGTTTCTAAACACATCTGCATACCGCTCGTGTGTTGTTTTTAATTGCTGAAATAATTTTCCTGAAACTAAAGCTTTTTTATCGTTTCGGCCTTTATCTATTTGCTTGAAAGTCTTTCCAAAGAAAAAAAACTTTAAAATCTTAGTTCTTAAAACATTGTGCAAATCTGCAACTTGATTTATTCCAAGATGCTTTAGTTCTCTAGAAAGTTTAAAAAGCCCGATAATACCTTTATGCTTTCCTTTTAAGTCTGCAGCAAAGACTGTTACATTTTCTAAATCTTGAAAAAACGGTTTAAAAAATGGTCTCGTTAAAACAGTAAGTTTAACCTTAGGATGTTGTAGTGTAAAAGCACGTAAAACAGGAACACACATAGCAACGTCTCCCATTGCAGAGAGACGAATAACTAAGATGTGTTTTGGTTTTGGCATATTAAAATACTTGCTTTGTATAGCAAAAACGCCATCGTGTAGATGATATTCCTGACTTGGCAGGCATAAATTACTTCTGTCCTCTTAAAACAGGATTTAACTCATCGTCATTATACATTTTCATTTGCTTATACACTTTCATGTACTTATCTCCAACAGCTATATCTTGTAATAGCGTATCTATTGCTGAGGACAAATCGACTTGTTGATCTAGTAAAATATCTAGTTTTTTTTGGCAAGCCGCTTTATGAGAATCTGAAGCATCTGTTCTTGTCGCCTCTTCTTTCATATGATACACTTTTAAAGCAAGAATAGAAAGCCTATCTATAGCCCAAGCTGGACTTTCTGTATTAATAGTTGCAGTCTCTTTAACAACAACATCGTTATGGCGTTCTAACAAATAACTGTCGATATATTCAACCATATCTGTTCGGTCTTGGTTAGAGGCATCTATTTGACGTTTTAATTTTAGCGCTGCAACAGGATCTATTTGTGGATCGCGAATAATATCTTCGTAATGCCATTGCACTGTATCTATCCAACATTTTCTATATAGTAAATGTTCTAATAAATGAGAGTCTTTATCGTATTCGTTTATAAATGGTTGATCTACGCTATTTATAACGTGATATTTTTCAATAACGTCTTGAAATATTTTATTGGCTTTACTGGTAAACATGATTTTTTATTTTAATATACAAATATAGTTCTAAATAATTAACTTTACATTCCAACTGTTATTTCAAACCTATGCTTACTCATAATTTATCTGAAGAAAATTCAATTTTAAACACTTTTATTGCTGAAATACGTGATGTTAACATTCAAAAAGACAGTATGCGTTTTAGGCGAAATATAGAACGTATAGGTGAAATATTAGGTTATGAAATGAGTAAATCTTTTAGTTTTGAACCTAAAAAGATAACGACTCCATTAGCTGAAACTGAAGTGCAAACCATAGAAAACGAGGTCGTTTTATGTTCTGTATTAAGAGCTGGTGTGCCTTTACATAATGGCTTATTAAACTATTTTGATACTGCCGAAAATGCTTTTATTTCTGCCTATAGACATCATTTAGAAAAACCTGAAACATTCGAAATTGTTGTCGAGTATTTAGCGTGCCCAAGTTTAGAAGGTAAAACATTAATTCTTGCAGACCCAATGGTTGCAACAGGACAATCGCTATTGGCTACTTTTGAAGCCTTGAAACCTTTTGGTACTCCAAAAGAAATTCATTTAGCTGCTGTAATTGGAGCTCAAGAAGGGATTGATTTTGTAGCTAAAAATTTTCCAGAAAACACCCATTTATGGATTGCTACAATAGACAAATATCTTAATAGTAAAGGTTATATTGTTCCTGGCTTAGGTGATGCAGGAGATTTAGCTTTTGGAGAGAAATTACAGCATTAATAAAACAAAAGGTAGTACTAAAAGTGCCAAAAAAAAGACTTCTTTAAACCATTTTTCTTCTATAGTTTCTATATAGTTTGAAATAATAATACTTAAAGGTGCGAACAAAAATAAAAATTCACTCCCATCTTTTTTATTAGCAATAATTAAAACTATTGTAGCGATTATACAGGCTACAAATACTACTTTGTATGAAGGTCTATAGGTTTTTGCTTTCTTTTTTAAATCTTTTAAATAAAACAAGGAGGACCATAAGCCAAATGACAGCAACACTGTAATTACTGAAATAAATTGAACAGAATTATAGGCTGTAAAATTATATCCTACAATTGGATTTATATTTAGGGTTGTAAAAAAATCGTTGTTGTAAAGTAGCGAAAAACCAACTGCAATTATTACCGTAGCCGTTAATCCTAAAAAAGGAATAAGCCATTTTTTAATTTCGGATTCTGCATAAAATAAAAGTGCACTAAAAATGAGTAGAAAAAACAGAATCGACCAAAAATAAAATACGCTTGCCAAACCAATTAAAAAGCCTGCATCAAATAGTTTTTTTACTTGTTCTTTTTGGGTTCTTAAACTAAGAATACGTCTTAAAGCTAAAAGCACAAAAAAATTAGATAATACAATTTCCCAGTCTGTAAGCACCTGTGGTATAGTTAATAAAAACGAACTAAACAATAAAATTTCGGTATTACCTTTTATAGATAATGAGTTTTTAGAAACTATAAAATCTACTAATAAAACCGATAAAAAGCAACACAAGAAAACAGCAAAAAATTTAAAAGCTGACACTGTGTTAAAATTAAAATCACTGTGCTTATTAATTGCTATAAACAACGCTAATAAGCACCACGAAAAAACAACTAAAAAATTAATTGGTTTAGATTTTGTAAAAATACTTGTTATCATTATCTGTTTTTGTATTTTTGTGTTTTAATAATATACTACTTATGAAAGATTTTTTTTACGGCATACAAGACTTTTTTGTAAATGTTGCTTTTGCACCATACGATATGTTTAGAGCATTAGAACTAGAAAACTGGTTTGCAGCAAATGCTGTTAACTGGCTTTTTGCAATTATTGGAATGGCAGCTTTTGTATACTGGATGCTGCAATTAAAATCATTTAGTAGTAATAATGAGGAAGATAAAAGTATCACTTCTCATTCTTACTTATAAATCGAAACCAATATCTTTTCTATAATTCATCTTATCAAAATGTAGTTTTTCTATGTTTTGATAAGATTTTTTTATGGCCTCTTGGTACGTTTTTCCATAGCTAGTTATTGCCATTACGCGTCCACCAGAGGTTACGATTTTATTGTCTTTTATTTGTGCTCCAGCATGAAAAACGATAGAATCCTCTACGTTTTCTATACCAAAAATTTCTTTTCCTTTCTCGTAAGCTTCTGGATAACCTCCAGAAACAAGCATAACTGTTGTTGCAGCGCGCTCGTCTATTTCAATATCAATTGTATCTAAAGTTTGATTAGCTACTGCTTGAAAAACCTCTACCAAATCATTTTTTAAACGTGGTAAAACGACTTCTGTTTCAGGATCACCTAAACGCACATTATATTCTATAACAAAAGGATCGGCTCCCACTTTAATTAAACCAATAAAAACAAAGCCTTTATATGGTAAATTATCTTTTTGTAATCCGTTAATAGTTGGTATTACAATACGTTCTTTAATTTTAGTCATGAAAACGTTATCTGCAAAAGGTACAGGAGAAATGGCTCCCATTCCACCAGTATTTAAACCAGTATCACCTTCACCAATACGCTTATAATCTTTTGCTGTAGGTAGAATTTTATAATGTTTACCGTCTGTTAATACAAAACAGCTTAATTCTATACCGTCTAAAAACTCCTCAATAACAACTTTAGCACTAGCATTACCAAATTTAGAATCTACTAGCATGGCTTTTAGTTCGGCTTTGGCTTCTTTAATATCTTCTAAAATAACCACTCCTTTTCCAGCTGCTAAACCATCTGCTTTTAATACATAAGGTGGTTTTAGTGTCTCTAAAAACGCATAACCATCTTCAACAGTATTGGCATTAAAACTTTGGTAAGCTGCTGTTGGTATGTTGTGCTTAATTAAAAATTCTTTAGCAAATTCCTTACTACCTTCTAATTCGGCCGCAGCCTTTTGTGGCCCAATAACCGCAACGTTTTTAAGCGCTTCGTCATCTAAGAAGAAATCATGAATACCAAATACTAAAGGATCTTCTGGGCCTACAATAACCATGGAAATATTATTGTTTAATACAACCGTTTTTATAGCTTGAAAATCAGTTACGCTAACAGGAACATTAGTAGCAATTTCGGCAGTTCCAGAGTTGCCAGGAGCAACATAAAGGTTTCTACAGTTGTTGCTTTGTGCAATTTTCCAAGCGATGGTATGTTCTCTTCCGCCTGAGCCAAGTATTAAAATGTTCATAGTTGTAGTTGTTTGGGCAAAAATAATTATTTCCTTTACAAATTCATATTTATAATTTTTTCTTTTGAATCTATTTAATCTTTCATTAAAACTAAAAGGCTTTCCAATACATAAAGCAAAGCTTGCTTTGGAGAAAATTAAG
The DNA here is from genome assembly GCF_029238095.1 of Lacinutrix sp. Taxonomy (GTDB): domain Bacteria; phylum Bacteroidota; class Bacteroidia; order Flavobacteriales; family Flavobacteriaceae; genus Lacinutrix. The sequence goes on from NZ_JAQWGS010000023.1 coordinate 16,926, forward strand.
GTGTTATCTCCTAAAGAGAAAACACAATATATCTTAGATAAAAGAACAGAAATTGTAACCCATCATTTACAACACAATCCGTTTTATAAAAAATTTGCAGCACATGCAAATGTGAAAGATTGGAACAGTATTCCTGTTTTGACTAAACGTGATTTACAGCAACCTTTAAATAATAGGCTTTCTAGTGGTTTTACAAAAAAAAACTGCCAAATAAATAATACATCTGGTTCTTCTGGTTATCCGCTTTCGTTTGCTAAAGATCAATTTTCTCATGCTTTATCTTGGGCTGTTTTTATGGATAGATACCGTTAGCATGATTTAGATTTAAATAGTTCTAAGCAAGCGCGTTTTTACGGTATTCCTTTAAATAAAATGAGTTATTATAAAGAAAGACTAAAAGATAAATTGAGTAATAGGTTTCGGTTTTCGGTTTTTGATATGAGTGATAAGCAACTCGCTAAAAATGTAAAATTATTTGGTAATACTAACTTTGAATACCTTTATGGTTATTCTAATGTATTAACACTTTTTGCAAAATATTTAGAACGCAAAAATAGTGTTTTAAAAGACAACTGTGGCAGCCTAAAAGCTTGTATAGCTACCTCTGAAACTTTGTTTGAAAACGATAAAAAACTTCTAGAAAAACAATTTGGAGTACCAGTAATTAACGAATACGGTTGTGCCGAATTGGGCTTAATTGCTTTTCAAAATAAAGACGATAAATGGCTTATTAATAGTGACGATTTATATGTTGAAATTCTGGATAAAAATAACAATATCTTGCCTTTTGGAAATGAAGGAAGAATAGTTATTACGTCTCTGTATAACAAAGCACATCCTTTTATTCGCTACGATTTAGGTGATATTGGTACGCTTTCAAAATCAAGCACCTTACATCAACCAATTCTAGAATCTTTATCAGGAAGAACCAACGATACATTAAACTTGCCAAGCGGAAAAACTGCTGCTGGTTTTACCATGTATTATGTTACTAAAACGGTTATTGAAGACACTTCTAAAATAAAAGAGTTTATGCTAGAACAATTTAAACTCGATACATTTAAAGTGAGTTATGTTGCAGACGAAGCACTAACTGAAGTACAAAAAGCTACTGTAAAAAAAGCGTTAGATGAGTATTTAGAACCTGGTTTAACCGTTTCTTTTGAAAGAAAAGAAAGCTTAGAGCGAGCTAAAAGCGGTAAAGTAAAACAGTTTATTTCTTACGTAAAGTAATTGTTTGTTTGCTTTTTATAAAAAAATGTTCGTATAGAAAAATAAGCATATAATAGATAGATTTAGTTGTAGAAAAACTAAGGCCTTTTTTATAAACCCAATAATTGTGTTTTAACAATTCTAATTTGTTAGAAGATATAGAGTTGTCTCTAACACGGTAAAGTGCTAGAGATTCTTCCAAGCTTTTAGCTGGTTTACCTGAAAGTTCTATAGCTTTTAACCATAATAACCAATCTTGGCGTTTGCGCAGATTAGGCGCTTTTACTTTGCCCAGTTTCTTTGCGTTGTAAATTCCTGTTAAGTTAACTATATAATTACTTTTTAAATATTTCTTATACGTTAAAACAGGTAGTGCTTTTATTAATTTGTTTAAAGGTTTACCTTTTTCGTCAATTTGCTCGTAACTATAAAAACAGACCTCACAACCTTGATCTTGCATAAAAGCGATCTGTTTCTCTAATTTTTTAGGTTTCCAAAGATCATCTGCATCTAAAAACGCGATGTAATCACCTTTGGCTGCCATTACGCCTTTGTTTCTAGATACTGCAGCACCTTGGTTCTCTTTGTTTTTAATAAGCTTAATTTGGTTGTTTCCTGCAATAAAATTATTTACAATAGTAATAGTGTTATCTGTAGAACAATCGTCTATTAAAACAAGCTCCCAATTGGTATAAGATTGTTGTAAAACAGAATGAATTGTTTGGATAATAAACGCTTCCGAATTATAAAGTGGTGTTATTATAGAAACGAGTTGGCTCACAATTAATAGGCTTTTTCTTGACCTCTAAAAATATTTAAAGTAGTTTGAATTATTATTTTAATATCTAATAATAGCGACCAGTTTTCAATATAAAAATTATCGAATTTTATACGGTTAATTATGTCTTCGTCATTTTTAATTTCACCTCTATAACCTTTTATTTGGGCTAAGCCAGTGATTCCTGGTTTTACATGATGACGAAAAATAAAATTATATTTATCTATTTTTTTAGAATAGTCTTCAGTATAAGATAACATATGTGGTCTTGGTCCTACAACTGACATATCTCCTTTAAGAACATTAATAAATTGTGGTAACTCGTCTATACTTGTTTGGCGTAGAAACTTGCCAATTTTAGTAAGCCTGTTATCGTTTTGCTTAACGTAAGTGCCTTTAACTTCTTTAACTGTTCTTAGTGATCTAAACTTATAACAATTAAATTCTTTATAATTTATTCCATTACGCTTATGCTTATAAAATAAAGGGCCTTTAGATTCAATTTTTATTAAAATAAATAAAAGAACGGAAACCCAAGACAAAATAAAAACAATAATAAATATCGAAAACAAAACATCGAAAGTTCGTTTTACTAATTTATTAAAATCATGATTTATTGCGACTTGTTGTATGGACAACACAGGAAGATAATTGTAAAAATCAGTTTTTAAACGCTTAGAAAATAGCTTTTTAGTTTCAGGAATAAATTTAATATTACAATGATGGATATTGGCATACTTTACAAATTCGTTTACTTGGTTTTCAGTAAGTTCATCTATAGCACAATACACTTCATCAATACCATCATTAGCTTCTAAAAAAGAAAAACTTTCTTTTAAATTTCCGGTAATATCTTCTGCTTTACTATTACTAAAACGCGCTAATAGTTTGTAGCCTAGTTCTTTTTTTTGAAGAAAAATTGTTTTTAATTCGTTTGCTCCTTCAGTGTCGCCAATAATAACAACTCTTCTTACGTTTCCTTTTAATTTTAATCTATAAGCTCTAAGCATATAATAGCTTAAAAGTTTTATAAAAGCAATGATTGCAAATGAAGATGTTAAATATTTAAAGGTTATAAAAGCCTGAATGTTAACACTTCTAAAAATACCAATAAATGCGTATACTAAGATTGAAAATATTAGAAACTGTTTAACTAAAAGTGATAAAATATTTAATGCTGAAGTGTATCTATAAACACTATAAAAACTAATAAAAGACGTTGAGAACATCCAGAATAAAAAGGAATAAACAATGTAAAGAAGGTGTTTGTTATTTAAGTAAGCCGAAGAGAAAAAGTGTAAGTTTTCTTCATTAAAATTAAACGAATAAAACGCAAGAAAATTAATAACAAAAAGGTCGAAAAACACTAAAAGTGGTCTTATTAACCAAGAATATCTTCCGCGTATGTATTCCATTTGCTACTTGTTATTATAACTTGAAAAGTCTTTGTGTTCGCTTTTATAGAGTTCATCTTTACTTAGACTTTTAAAATAATCAAAGGTAATTTTCATACCTTCTGCTCTTCCTACTTTTGGTTGCCAACCTAGCAACGTTCTAGCTAAGGTAATATCTGGTTGCCTTTGCATAGGATCATCAACAGGTAAATCTTTATAAATTACTTTCTGTGTTGTATTTGTAAGTTTAATAATTTCCTCTGCAAAATCTTTTATTGTAATCTCGTTTGGATTTCCAATATTAATAGGATGACTATAGTCGCTTAATAGTAACTTATATATACCTTCAACCTGATCGTCTACATAGCAAAACGAACGTGTTTGCAATCCATCTCCAAAAACGGTTAAATCCTCTCCTCGTAATGCTTGTCCCATAAAAGCAGGGATTACACGACCATCGTTTAGTCTCATTCTTGGTCCATAGGTATTAAAAATACGAACTATACGTGTTTCTAATCCATGAAATCTATGGTAAGCCATTGTTATAGATTCTTGAAAACGTTTAGCTTCATCATAAACACCTCTTGGGCCAATGGTGTTTACATTTCCATGATACTCCTCTGTTTGAGGATGCACCAAGGGATCTCCATAAACTTCTGATGTTGAGGCAATGAGTAATCTAGCTTTTTTGGCTTTTGCTAAACCTAGTAAATTATGGGTTCCTAAAGAGCCTACTTTAAGTGTTTGAATTGGGATTTTAAGGTAATCTATAGGGCTTGCAGGAGATGCAAAATGTAAAATGTAGTCTAAATCTCCATTTATGTTAATAAACTCTGTTACATCATGTTTAATAAAGCTAAAATTAGGATGGTCTTGAAGATGTACTATATTTTTAATATCTCCAGTTATAAAGTTATCCATACCAATAACATGATAGCCTTCTTTAATAAAGCGATCGCACAAATGTGAGCCTAAAAATCCTGCTGCTCCAGTTATTAATACTTTTTTTAAACTCATTATCTTCCTATTGATACGTATTTAAAACCTTCGTTTTCAATGTCTTTAACATCGTATAAATTACGACCATCAAAAATAACATTACTGTTCATTGCTAGCTTCATTTTGTCTGTATTTGGTGTTCTAAAAATACTCCATTCGGTACAGATTACTAAAGCGTCTGCATGTTCTATGGCTTGATACATACTTTCTGCATAGTTAATTTTATCGCCCAACTTTCTTTTAACATTTGGCATAGCCTCGGGATCGAAAGCTGTAATATTAGCACCAGATTGTAATAAGCTATCTATCATGAAAAGTGCAGGCGCTTCTCGAATATCGTCGGTTTCGGGTTTAAATGCTAATCCCCAAATAGCGATATTTTTTCCTTTTAAATCGTTATTAAAATGAGACTCTATTTTAGGAATTAATACAAGTTTTTGTCTTGCATTAACGTTAATCACTGCGTCTAAAATTTGAAAATTATAATTATTATCTTTTCCAGATTTGTGCAATGCTTTAACATCTTTTGGAAAACAAGAACCACCATAACCAATGCCTGGGAATAAGAAGCGTTTTCCTATTCTAGAATCTGTTCCCATTCCTATTCTTACCTTATCGACATCTGCACCAACCTTTTCACAAAAATTAGCAATCTCGTTCATGAATGTTATTTTTGCTGCTAAAAAGGCATTTGAGGCATATTTAGTAAGTTCAGCAGACTTCTCGTCCATTATAATTATTGGGTTTCCTGAGCGCACGTATGGCTTGTATAGTTTTTCCATAAGCTTAATAGCTTTTTCACTACTTGCGCCTACAACTATACGTTCTGGTTTTAAAAAATCGTCTACGGCAAATCCTTCTCTTAAAAATTCTGGGTTAGACACCACATCAAAATCTACAGTTGCATTTTTAGCAATAGCTGCTTCTACTTTTTCTGATGTACCAACTGGTACAGTACTTTTATCGACAATTACTTTATAGTCTTTTATAAGTTTACCAATATTGTTTGCTACTCCTAAAATATACTTTAAGTCGGCCGAACCATCTTCATCTTCTGGTGTTGGTAAAGCTAAAAATATAATATCTCCATGTTCTAACCCTTCGTATAAATTTGTTGAAAACCTTAAGCGATTCGCTTTAATATTTCTTTCGAATAAAACATCTAAATGTGGCTCGTAAATTGGTACTTTACCGTTCTGCATTTGTTTAACTTTATTCTCATCTATATCTATACAAAGCACATCGTTTCCTGTTTCTGCAAGGCAGGTACCTGTTACTAAGCCTACATATCCTGTACCTATAACTGCTATTTTCATATGGGGAATTATACTAATTATATTAAAAAAGCTTCAAACTAATGAAGCTATAATATTTAAATTTTAAACTATTTTTTTGTCTAGTCTCTCAAAATCTGAATTCATACTTAAAAACTCTGGTACGATGTCTTTCATTTTAAGTACTATTTCCTTTTTGGTGCCTTCTTTGGCTATATCTGCGAGATCTAAAATTAGCTTGTTAATTATGTTGTAATCATAGCTTTCTATTTTGGCTATCATTATTTTTTCGTTGTACGTTGGTAAAGTTTGACAGTTGTCGTTTAAAAGCTCTTCGTATAACTTTTCTCCTGGTCTTAAACCTATAACTTTAATATCTATTTCTTTATAAGGTGTAAATCCAGCTAGACGAATTATCTTTTTTGCTAAGTCGATAATTTTTACTGCTTCTCCCATATCAAAAATAAAAACTTCGCCTCCATTTCCCATTGCTCCTGCTTCTATTACCAGTTGGCAAGCTTCTGGAATAGTCATGAAGTACCTAATAATGTCTGGGTGTGTTATGGTTAATGGTCCTCCTTCTTCAATTTGTTTTTTAAACAAAGGAACTACAGAGCCATTAGAACCTAATACATTACCAAACCTTGTGGTAACGTATTGGGTTGTAATTTTGTTATCTGTTTTTAATTTTTCTTGTAATGCTTGAATATATATTTCTGCAATACGTTTTGATGCTCCCATGACGTTACTCGGGTTAACAGCTTTATCTGTAGATACCATTACAAATTTTTCGGCTTTGTATTTATAAGCCATATCTGCTATATTTTTTGAACCTACAACATTTGCAAAAACTGCTTGAGCTGGATGTTTTTCCATTAAAGGTACATGCTTATATGCTGCTGCATGATAAACAACATTAGGTTTATATGTTTTAAAAACATCATCTATAATATCTCTATTTCTTACATCTGTTATAATAGCTTCAAAATCTAAATTTGGAAAATTTTGATTTATTTCATGTTGAATGCGATATAGAGGTGTTTCTGCATTATCTAAAATTAAGAGTTTTTTAGGTTTATAATTAACAACTTGTCTAACAATTTCACTGCCTATTGATCCTGCTCCTCCTGTTACTAGAATACATTTATTATAAATTTCTTTTGCTACTAGCTTGTTGTCTAATTTTATTGGTTCTCTTTCAAGAATATCTTCAATTTGAATTTTTTCAATTTGGTTAGATAAGCTTTTATTGTTTTCTATATCTGAAATTAAAGGCGCTCTAAAGACTTTAAAATTATATTCTAAACAATTGTCTATAATTTCTATGCTTTCTTCTTTAGATAGTTTATTATCTGCTATTATTAATGCTTGAGCACCATTTGCTCTTAAGGTTACGGCTACTTTTCTATGTAAGTGTACAATTGGAAGCCCTAATATTTCTTTACTTTTATTTTTCCCTTCTTTATCAATAAAACCTAGCACTTTATATCTTGAAGGTTTTTCAGACTTTAATGCTGAGGCAATAGCAATTGCATTCTCGTCTGTACCAAAAACCAATACATTTATTTGATCTTCTGAATGTTGTAAGTTGATATAGACTTCGAAAACTTGTTTTACTAATATTCTAAATAAAAATAACCCACAAAATGATATTATTGAGTAGACTAAAATCTCTGGAACTAGAAAGATACTAACCTCAGTAATTACAAAATATAAATAGTGAATACCTAAGGTTGTAATTAATGTTGCCGCAGATGCTAAAAAAAATTTTACTGCATCTATAAAGGTAGAGTGCCTTATTAAACCAGCATAAGTTCTAAAAAATATAAAGAATATAATGTTTACAAATACAACTATTAATTCTTGAACTGTTGGAAGGTAGGATATGTAAAGAGTAGAGTTCTGTAGGTTTCCAATAATAATTTTAGTTATAACTAAAGCTATTAATAAAATAGTGCTGTCAAAACATAGTATTGCCCATCGTGGCAAATAGTTAATATTTTTAAAATCTATCTTTTTTCGACTAGATTCTAAAACTTGAAACAGTGCTTGTTTTAATTTTCTAAACATTTAGACTATTATAATTGGGACTACAAATATCATAATTATAATTACAATATAGAAATATAACAGCGTATTCCAAGCAAAATAAGTATATTAAGGTTTATTTAAGAGATTCTACTATTCTATAAATTCTCTCTCTCTCTTGTTTGGTAAGATTTGATCCACTTGGTAAACATAGTCCACTATTAAATAACGTCTCGCTTATATTAGAGCCATAATAAGGTGCATTTTTAAATACTGGTTGAAGATGCATTGGTTTCCATAATGGTCTTGTTTCTATGTTTGCTTCTGTCATTTTATGATACAGTTCATTTTTTGTAAAAGGTGCATTTTCACCTATAATGATACAACTTAACCAATGATTTGAGAATCTATTTTGATTTACTTCTGTAAAAACTGTTACCTCTTTTGTGTCCTTAAATAATTCTTTGTAGAAAGTATTCATTTCACGTCTCAATTTTATATGCTTATCTAAAACCTCCATTTGACCACGACCAATTCCTGCACTAATATTACTCATTCTATAATTATAACCAATTTGCGAATGCTCGTAATGTATTGCTTCGTCCCTAGCTTGTGTTGCTAAAAAAATTGTGTTTTTCTTTTTTTCTTTAGTATTACAAACCATTGCTCCGCCACCCGAAGTTGTAATTATTTTATTTCCATTAAAAGATAAAATTGAATAGTCTCCAAAAGTTCCACATTTTCTTCCTTTATAGGTTGAACCTAATGCTTCAGCAGCATCTTCAACTACTGGAATATTATACTTTATGGCAACTGCTAATAACTCGTCAACTTTTGCTGGCATACCATAAAGGTGAACTATTATTATTGCTTTAGGTTTTTTACCTTTAGATATTCTGGCTTTTATTGCTTCCTCAAGATGTATTGGACACATGTTCCAAGTTTCAGATTCGCTGTCTATAAATATAGGTGTTGCGCCTTGATATATTATTGGGTTTGCTGAAGCCGAAAAAGTAAAGGTTTGGCATATTACCTCATCGTCTATATCTACTCCTAGTTGAACCAATGCTAAGTGAATTGCTGCTGTTCCTGATGATAATGCTGCAACATGCATATCTTCTTTAAGATATGTTTCTATATCTTTTTCAAATCCAGTTACGTTTGGACCTAAAGGTGCTATCCAATTAGTGTCGAAAGCTTCTTTTATATAGTTTTGCTCGTTTCCTCCCATATGAGGTGATGAGAGCCATATTTTTGAGTTCATTTCTTATTGCTTTTAATTATTCTGGCAGGATTACCAACAACTATTGAATAATCTGGAATATCATCTATCACTACTGATCCTGCGCCAATTACACTCCATTTACCTATTCTGATATTAGGTATAACGACTGCGCCTGCGCCAATATGAGTGCCTTCTCCAACTTTTACATTACCTGTTAAAGTGGCATTAGGCGATACGTGCACAAAGTCTTCAATTACACAATCATGTTCTATTACCGAAGATGTATTTATTATGCAATGATTACCTATTTTAGCATTAGAATTAACACTAACATATTGCATTACAACTGTGCCTTTTCCTATTTCACTGTAAGCTGATATAAAACAATTACGATGTAGTGCAGTAAAATATCGTGATTCAATATTATTTACAATTTGTTTTCTTATTTCATTGTTTCCAATAGCAATTATTAACTCTCCTTTTTTTAAGACCTTGTTGTCTTTTTCTAATTTACCTAAAAATGGAATATCTTGAAAACTCTCTAACAGCAGGTGGTCATCAAAAACACCAATAATTTTATTATTAGTAGAATTAATAACATCAACTACAACTTTAGCATGACCACTAGCTCCAAATAAATATTTCATTAGTTATTTCCTGTATATTTTTCGGTTGTTACTGCGTTAACAGCGTTAATACCTTCAGATTTTACTACTTTTAAAACTGTTTTTAGCAGTATTTTAATGTCTAGAATTAAACTTATGTTATTTACATACCAGACATCCAATTCAAATTTTTTAGACCAACTAATAGCATTTCTTCCATTAACCTGAGCCCAACCTGTTATTCCTGGCTTTACATCATGCCTTTTTTTTTGAGTTTCATTGTATAAAGGTAGATATTCTGGCAATAATGGTCTTGGCCCAATAATACTCATATCTCCTTTTAAAACATTAATTAATTGTGGGAGTTCATCTAACGATGTTTTTCTTATAAATTTTCCAATACTGGTTAATCTTTTCCCATCTGGTAGAAAATCTCCATTGGAATCCTTCTTGTCTGTCATTGTTTTAAACTTAATAACTTTGAATATTCTTGTATCTTTTCCAGGTCTTTGTTGGAAAAAAAAGGGTTTACCATTGTTATTAACTAATAAAAAAACTAATACAAAAATAAAAATAGGTGAAAAGATTATTAAAGCTAATAAGGCAGTAATGCAATCTAATAATGGTTTAAAAAAAGACTTATACATATAATATCTATTCGAATGTTTTGTATTCTTTTAAAAGAGCTTTGAAAAAGCTAGATCTTTGATATTTGTTTACTATTATTTCTCTAGTATTATTTTGGATATTTTTATATTCTTCTGTATTTTCTGCGTAATTTTTCATTTTATCATAAAGAGAGTTTACACTCTTCACCATTACAATACTTCCATTAATATTATCTTTAATAATCTCATTACAACCATTAATATTCGAAACTATACTAGGAAGTCCCATAGCTCCAGCTTGCATAACTACATTTGGAAATCCTTCTCTATAACTTGGAAACACTAGCACATTAGATATTGCAAAATATGGTCTAACATCTTGCTGATAACCTGTAGTTATTATTTTTATGTTCTCATTTATTGTCTTATTAGTTTTTTCTTTTATGGGATCAAAATCTGCCTCTGTAGGTCCAACTAAGAGTAATTTTATTGAATTAAGTTCTAAACTTAGTTTATTAAAAGATTCTACCAATTCATTAATTCCCTTATCACTAACAATTCTACCAACAAAAATAAACACAAAATCTTTATTAGACACTTTTAAATCTGCTCTTAAAGATTCTTTATCATTTTCATTAATTAGTCGTGGGTTAAAATAATTAGTGTCTATTCCATTAGAGCTTCCGTTTCCAATTACCTTTATTTTTTCCGAGGCTGTAAAATTCTCTTGCTCTATTATTGATTTTAGGCCATAGGAATTAGGATACACTCTATTTGCACAACTATAAGTTAATTTCTCTATATAATTTAGTATTTTTCGCTTAAAGCCTTTTGCTTCTAATAAAGGTAAACCAGCAACCGTATGCAGTCTAATTGGAACATTTGCTAGTTTAGCTGCTAACATTCCTATAATACCTGCTTTTGGAGTGTGTGTGTGAACTATTCTTGGCTTTTGTTTTTTTAAAAAAAAATAAAGTTTTACTAATGAGGCTAAATCTTTTAAAGGTGTTATTTTTCTTGTCATTTCAACATTAAATGTTGAAACTCCCTCTTTCTGTCCTATCCTTTTTAGAGCCTTATCGTCAGACGAAACAGCTATAACGTCATAATGTTGATTCATAAAGTTTAATTGCCCTTCAAGCAATTTATTTAATGACATTGGAACAGTTGTAATTCTTATCAATTTCTGTTTCATTAAATTCTATTATTTTTAATTTTAGCATAAAAAGTAAACATCAATAAATATAGGTAAGGCATAAACATAACTCTCATGCGAGAAGCCAAACCTAAATTGTAAAGATAGGAACTAAAAAAAAGTATTAATAGAATTACTGTTAATGATAAAAATACTTGTTGCTTAAATATAAATTTATAGGCTTTGTTTTTTATCACTTCAAATATAAATTTAAATAAAATTATTGCAGTTATTAGGTTTTCAATAGATATTAGATATTGAAAAAACGTTTTAGAATCATAAAAAATAGGCTTAAATAAAACTAAAAACATACGGTAAAAGTATGTTGAATTTTCTAAGTCTATAGATGATGTACCATTATTTTGACTGTAGACAACTATCCGTTGGAAGCTTTGTTGTATCTCTTCAAAGTTTAAATTATCAACTCTTAAGAACCCTTTTAATATGGGTAAACTTATTATTGTTCCCAATAATGCTAGTAAAACTAGCATTATTTTATTCATTTTAATATTACAGAGAATAAACACAAAGTAAGATACAAGAATAATCCCAAACAAATAAGGACGTATAAGTAAAATAAATACTAAAGATATTATTAAAGGAAAACTGATAAGACCTTTTTTAACTGTCTGGAAAAACACAATACTCATGAAATAAAATACAAGTGCTTCTTTTGTTAATCCAGCTGTCCAAAAATGTAATGATGGTGTTAATATTAACAATAACGATAGCAACATTAATATGTTACTATCTAATTTCTTAATTTTTGAAAAAATAAAATTTAAATAAAATGTAAAGCCGACTAAGCTAAATGTAGAAAAAAAAAGCGATAAATTAAAATACGATATATTTAATTTTACTAACGGATAAATTAATAAACTCATGAACTTGCTTCCTGGTTGTGTAAAATCTGAAATATTATTACTATTTAAAGCACGTTCGTAAAAAATATAACTATCGAACTGTTGTCCATTATTAAAATTATAAAATAAAAAAAGAGAGACAATATGAATAATATATAGTAGTAGTATTATAATTCTCTTGTAACAACATTCGTGTCTTTTTATAGTTCTATAAAAAAAATAACAAGTAAAAATAATTAGTAATGTGAGAAATAATATATTCATTAAAAATTCTTAAATAAATTTAGATAACTTTCGCTATTTGCTTGAATACTATAAAAGTCTTCAATTATTTTTCTGTTTTTTAAACCAATTCCTCTGAATTTTATAGGGTCAAGTTGGACTTCTTTTAATGCAGAATACCATTCATCTTCTGTTGAAGCAAATAAGTTACCATTTCCTTTATCTACCTTCACATTCGCCTCTAATGGAGTTGAAATAGTTGGTTGTAAGCATGCCATATACTGAATTAACTTAAAGGCGCATTTTCCATTATTAAATTGATTTTTCTCTAGAGGCATTATACCAACAGAAAACTTATGAATTTCTAGCAACTCAGTAGCTTCAGACCAGTCTATTATGCTTATTGGTAAACCAACAAAATTTTTAGACAGTTTTTTATCAAAACCTATGAATCGGAGCTCAAAATTTATTCCTTCTTGCATAAATCTATTAAATACAGGAATTAAATCAAGAAGGTTTTTAGAGGTTGTGCTGGATCCTATCCATCCAATAACAAACTTATCTTCCATCAATTTTTGCTCCTTAATATAATATTTTTTTAAATCTATGGATGTTGGTATTTCAGTTATGTTATTGTTGTATTTAGTTGCATAAGCTGTCAAGTAAGGACTTCCTGTAATAACGTGGCTAGCGTTTTTTATTACTTTCTCAATCTTGTGTTGAAATAGGGTTCTAACTATTGCGTTTTTGTGCTGATCATAGTCGTGAAAAGCCGCATCATCAAAATCGACTATGTACCTTATTTTAAAAAACATAAAAAAAAAGGTGTTATATGGTAAAAATGGTGTGAATTCGTATTGAACAAAAACTAAATCTTTCCGTTTAATTAATAAAATTTGTATTATCTTTTTTATATAGAGCTTTGATAAATAGCTTAGTCCTTTTAAATTTCGATATGATATTGCTGGTTTATAATCGCTATCAAAGAAAGGATATATCTTGCAGTTATATTTCTTAAAATAAGATTGGTATTGGTATATCCTATACCTACTACTCGCTCCTTTTTTAGTATATTTTGGAAAAAATTTTATAACCATAATCTAAGTTAAATTAATACATACTAGGTTCAAATATAAAACACTCAAAATAAGTATTAAGTATTAATATTAAGAAACTATTTTTTTTGAGATATAAATTATAAATAACCAACTATAAAGCAAAGATACCAAATAGAAATGCTCTTGTAAATAAGATAACTCTAACAAAAATATAAGTATAAAAGAAAGAATATTTAATATTAAGGAGAGATATCCTTTACTCGAGCGAAATAAAAAAATCACTTTTGATAGTAGTCCTCACTTTCTTTAGGTGTTTGCATAACTGGTTTAAATTAGTCGTTCTTATCGATTTGCAAAACCAAACCTTTTAATGTAAAGCAATTTGTAGCTCTTAAAAACCTCAAAAAAGCCTTTTAAATCCAACTTGATCATTTCTGAAAATAGTCTTAATAAAGGCTCAATAAAAATAATAATAATAAACATGATAACATATTTGAAGCAACTTAAATGTTTTTTGCTAAAGATCAAGATGGAGTCTAGAGAATAAAAAAGTCTTTCTGCCTTAACGCTTTCTGATGCTCCACCTCCTTGGTGAAAAATTTCTATTGTTGAATCGTAATAAATTTTACCACCATTATCTACTATTCGTTTAGATAAGTCTAAATCTTCATAATACACAAAATAATCTTTACTAAACCCATTTGATTCTAAAAAATCTTTCCTTCTAATCAAGTAAAATGCCCCTATAACGTGATCAACATATTTGGATGATTCGTGGTCCCAATCACTCATATGAACACCTTTAAAAACATTAGGAAACAAGATGTTAAGCTTAAGCAGTTTGTTTATATACCTATTTACTGTTAGGTATCTAGCACAACTTCTATGTGTAATTTTATTCTCATCTATTTGTTTACAACCTAACACAGTAATTTCTGGTTTCTCTTTAATAACACTAATAGCTTTAGATAAGGAGTTTTTAAACACTTTTGTGTCTGGGTTCAAAAACAATAAATATTCTGACTTAGAGGCCTCAACTCCTAGATTACATGCAGCACCAAACCCCTCGTTCTTTCTGTTTTTAACAATTTTAATTGCCTTGTCTTTAAAATTGCTTAAAATCGAGGAGTTAGAGCCATTATCGACTATAATAATTTGAATTTCGTCTAATGCACTAAACTCAATTATTGATTGTACACATTGATTAACTAATTCTTCTGAATAATAATTTACAATGATTATACTAAGTTCAATTCTATTGTGGCTCATGTTTATATATAGATGTAAGTTTAAATATTCCTGCAAAGAAAATAAACATAGTAAATAGTAACGTTATAGCCCTAGTACTTAAGATAAAACCGCAAATAAAAAAAAGGAAAAGCGCAAATGAAAATTGCTTTATAAATAGATTCTTAGATTTAAAGCCAACGTAAAAAACATAAAGAAACATTGATAGAATTATAATAAATGGAAACAATCCATTATCTAAGTAAAAATCTACTAAAAAAAATTCGGAGGTAAAAGAAGACAACGAAGCAGATGCATTTTCATGTTTGTAACCATTAAGATAAACTTCTCTAAAATTACCATATCCAATTCCAAAAATAGGATTGTCTTTTATCATTTCTATGGAAGAATCTAAAATATATTTTCGTTGGTTTATGCTACCGTCAAATAATCTACTGTTATTTAATCTTTCGTAAATTCTAAAACTAGATTTTAATTTATCCTGAAAAGTCTCACTAAAGCTAACTATGAATAATGCAATACTAAGAAAAAATGAAGAATAAACAATTGCTTTAACATGTTTTCTAAGATAAACTAAAAGACATATTATAATTATTAGTACAGCTAATTTTGAAGCCGTTAATATTAATGTTAAATAAATTAATAGCACTAATAGTTTGTTTTTCCATGTTTTGTTTTTTTGGAATTGCATAACACCTAATGGAAAAACTAAAAAAGCACATAAATTCAAAGGGTTTGAAAAAGTAGAAATAGTCCTAAAAGATATTAAAATATAATCAGGAAAATTATTAACCCAAAAAATAGTTGGTAACATAAACTCTAAAAAAACTGTTTGAAGTATACCATAAACGCAGACAATCCAAGTTGCAGTATATAGACCTTTAATTAAGTATTGAATGGATACTTTATTTATATAGTTTATTGTTAAAACAAAAACAGAAAAGTATTGTGCCCAACGTAATTGGTACTTTATTTTAGAGGAAATATCATGAAAGTCATTAATTAATAATGAAATTATAGAAAATATAATTAGTATGAATAAAAATATCGAGCCAATATTTACTGTTATTTTTTTCTTTATATAAATATATAAGAAAAATAAAGTAATATGAATATAAATAAATAACTCAGGTAATGAAACTACTTTTAGAAGGTATTTTGTAGGGTTAAAAAAAATTATAGTAATAGGTATGTAGTATAAAAAATTATACTCTATAAGCTCTGTAAGCTTTTTTTTGTTGACTAAAAACTTATCCTTTCTCACTATAAAAAATATTTGTAATGTAAATTAATAATAGATAAACAATACTGGCTAAAAGGTTAATATAAGATAAAATACTAAAATCATATTTTGGAAGAAGCCAAATAGAACAAAGAGAGCTCAGTAAAACAACAATTACTATGTATAAAGTTAAAATTTTAGTTTTTTCTAATGCTTCAAGTTTTTTCTGCAATATAATAGCTAGTTGCCATATTATCGCGCTAACAGCTAAAGGAATGACTATTTTTTTAAGAAGGATAATGTTGTTTTCATCTGTAAAGCCCAAATACTTTCTTAAAATAAAGTCTTGAAAATAAAATAATAGCCCTAAAAATGGTAAACATATTAGCATTAAAGTAATTAACCCTCTCTTAAGTGTTTTTTTAAATAGTACTTTATCTCCACTACTATGAATATTCATAAGTAAAGGTTGGTAAACGCTATTAATTGGGTTTACCAGTTGAGTGAAGATTTTAAATATTACATCGTAAACTGCTGCGTATTGGGCTAAAACAATAACGCCTAAATAACTTTTTACAATATATTTCTCAATACCGTTTGCGCTTGGTGAAAAGACCATCCAAATACTTAATGGTAAGCCAAAACTTAAAAACTTCTTAACCATAGAAAAATCAACAGAAATAAATTTTATTTTTATTGATTTAACCAAATAAATATACGAAGACATATAACTAATAAACAGGGATAAAAACAAGGTTTCAAGTACATTAAAAAGAGATAATGTTTTTAGTCCAACGACACATAAAACAAAACCTAAAAGCCTAATTATCTCAGCTATGGAAAACCTCAAAGATTTTAATTCCGCTTGTGTTTCAATTAATTTAGAAGTATAAATACAGGCTGATATGTACCCAATCGCAATTAAAAATATAAGAAGAATAGTTTCTTCTTGAATATTTAAAGAAACAACTATCAAAAGAGGTACAACAGATATTAACGCCATTACAAAAGAAATACTATGTGCTTTTCCATAGAAAACCTTTCTATCTATATACTCACCATGATATTTTATTATGGACTGATTGACCCAACCTATAGATCCAGAAACAAAAATTAAAAAAGTAACATATATTATAATATAATTACCATAGTTTTCTTCTCCAAACCATTTAATAAATAATGGGATTATAGCCAAAGATATTAGCGCTGTTAGTGCTTTACCAAAAAAATAGATTAGGACTTTAAATTCTACTGTTTTAATCATATATCTTTATTTCCTATCAAATATATTCTTTGCTAACAAAGAGTTAATTAATGTAAACGATAGAACTCCTGTCATTCTATCGAACAAGTTTTCGAAAAAAAGACAAATAACGATAATTATTAAGAAACTTAAATAAGAATACTCTTTGTTTTTAATAGCCATTCCCATATTGTAATACATCATAAAGATAAAAGATATTAAAAGTAAAGGGCCTCCAATTAGAATAAGATTATAATAATAGTTATGAGAATTTAATTTATTAAGATAGAATTTTAAATATTGTTTAGTGGTTTTAGAATTTGCAAAGTTTTGATCATTTAATTGGTCTTGAACATCGCCAATACCATATCCAAAAATTGGCGATTTACTTATTACTTTTGTTGATGTTTTATTAAGAAAAAACCGTTCTGATATTCCATTTAAATCACTTTCTTCGAGACCATCTTGATTTTGTATTGTTTCTTTTTTAAAATTGTTAATTACAACATCTTTCTTTACTATAACTGCTGAAATAATAATTAAAACAATTACACCAGATAAAAACGCTGCAAGTTTTTTATTATATTTTAAAAACAAAATATTAATTGGTAAAATAGTGACAACTAAAAATATCACTGTTAGCGATTTGAAATAAATAATTGAAATTAAAAAAACAGCCAGCAATAGTAACAGAATAAGTTTTGTAATTATAGAGTTGTTTCTTTTAAAATATAATTGAATTATAAATAAGCTTGCTATTAATAAGTTTATTGAGTTATATGTTTTATGTAGCATAAAAAACGGTTCTTTTTTTTGCTCTGCACACCATAAAAAAGTTTTGAATTCATTATCCCATACATAAGGTATTTTCTCAAACAAAGAGAGCTCACTAATATCGTAAAAACAATGTTCTACAGAATAGTGTAAAAAATAATATAAGGTAAATATTAAAAATAAAAAATTAGATAAAATAAAAAATAGATAAAATAAAAAATATTCGTTTTCGCTATACTTTCGTTGAAGATATACAATAATTAATGGAGAAATAATAAACGGAAGAAGCGTGTTTATTTTTTTAAAACCCGCATTAAGATTTGCAGTATATAAAAGTGTAAAGGTAATTAAAACAATAAATAAGTTATTGATTAACAAATACTTATATTTTCCTTGTTTTAAATTACGAAGCCCATATCTCCAATTAAATGCTATTGAAAGAAATGAAAAACATATTAAAAGTATTGAAGAAATATTATAAGGTAATATAGGAAAAAAGAGTAATAGTAAAAGAAGAAAAAAAGTAAGTTTACTATTAAACCTTTTAAAGATTTTAGTCTTTTCTTTTAACCTAAAAATTAAAGTTTTTCCCAAAACACTATTAAATTATTTACTCTATAAACGGACAAGTTCTTTAATTAATAATGGTGTACTTACAAGATATGGATCGTAAGATTTTTTTTCGTTTGTTGTAATAACTTTTAAAATAATTTTATTGTTTTCACCAAATGAAATAAATTGGTTGTTAGTGAAGTATTGGATAAAATTTGATGCATCAATTATTAGGGTTTCTTCATCGTAATTAATCAATATCTCTTCAAGATATATTTCTTTCATATTAGAATTACTACCTAGGTCTAACCTTATTTTTTCTGGATAAAAATCTATTAAATCAAAAACAAGTTCTTGGACTTCCTTTTTTCCTTCAAAACCACGGCTTATTGTGTTTTCTTGCGAAAATGGAGTTGTTGCTAATTCACTGAAAAAAAGCTCAAACGAGTCGTTCTGAGGAAATATACCTTTAATAAATATTTTACATATTTTACTCTTAGGCTTACTTGTTACTGCCTCTGTTTTTTCCTCTTCGATAACTATATCTTTAGTATTGCTCTTTTTTTCTTTTCCACAAGAAGAAACGAATAGAAGTATTACTAATTGTAGAGCTGCTTTTTTAAATAATTTCATAATAATTAATTGTTGTTTTTATACCAATTCAAAGCTTTTTCAAGACCCTCTTGCAGCTTAAATTTTGGTATATAATTTATCTCTTTTTTTGCTTTATCTATATTAGCTAATGAATCACGAACATCACCTTGCCTTTGATCTCTATAAATAATGTCTGTCTGAGATTCTGTTAACTTCTTAATAGTATTCCAAAGATTATTAATACTTATTCTTTCTCCAACAGCAACATTATAAACATTGTGTTGAATTTGATTTGATAGTAAAGCTTTAATATTTGCTTGTACTACATTTTCTATAAATGTAAAATCCCTAGTTTGCTCACCATCACCATTTATATAAACCTCTTTATTGTTTATTGCTCCATCAAAAAATAAAGGTATAACTGCTGCATATGCACCTTTCGGGTCTTGTTTTGGGCCAAAAACATTAAAATATCTTAATCCGACACTATGAAAGTTATAAGTCTTAGAGTAGATATCAGCGTATAATTCATTAACATATTTTGTTATTGCATAAGGAGAAAGGGGCTTACCTATAACATCCTCTATTTTAGGTAAAGCTTCACTGTCTCCATATGTGCTTGAAGATGCAGCGTAAACCATTCTTTTTACTGTCTTAGAATCCTTTGCGCATTGTAAAACATTTAAAAACCCATTGACATTAACTTCGTTAGAAGTAAGCGGGTCTTTTATAGATCTTGGTACAGACCCTAAAGCTGCCTGATGCAAAACATAATCAACTCCATCAATTGCCTTTTTACATGCTTCAATATTTCTTATATCTCCTAAAATAAATTCAAAATTCAAATTTTCAATAAATGGTTCAATGTTGTGCTTAAACCCATTAGACAAATTGTCTAAAACTATTACTTTTTTTGCATTGTATTTTAGTAAATACTCAACTAAATTAGAACCAATGAAACCTGCTCCTCCAGTAACTAAAAAGGTGAAGTTCGATATATCTGCTTTATGGTATTTTGTGTTATATAACATCTTTATAATCTTTTATTAACTTTGTCGTATTTTAAACTTCCTTTAACATCGTAAACAATGGTGTTTTCGTTTTTTAAAGCGTTAATATTAATTTCTTGGAATGTTTCATGAGCAACAACATGAATTATTGCATCATATCTTCCTTTTAGGGAATCAATTATGTCTAACCCATATTCGTGCTTTACCTCTTCTGCTTTTGCCCAAGGATCATATACATCTACATCCATATTAAAATTTGATAGCGCATTATAAACATCTATCGCTTTGGTATTTCTTATATCTGGACAGTTTTCCTTAAAAGTTATTCCTAACATTAAAACTTTAGCATTCTTAATTGTAATATCATTTTTAATCATAAGTTTTAAGACTTCGGTTGCAACAAATTCTCCCATAGAATCATTTAATCTTCTTCCTGCTAAAATAATTTCTGGATGGTATCCAACTTCCTGTGCTTTTTGTGCTAGATAATAAGGATCTACACCTATGCAGTGTCCACCAACTAAGCCTGGTTTAAAGGGTAAAAAATTCCATTTAGTAGCAGCAGCTTCTAACACTGCATGCGTGTCAATATCTAATTTATTAAAAATTTTAGCTAACTCGTTTACAAAGGCGATGTTTATATCTCTTTGTGCATTTTCTATTACCTTGGCAGCTTCTGCTACTTTAATTGAAGGCGCTAAATGTGTTCCAGCTGTAATAATTGATGCATATAGCTTGTCTACTTTTAGTCCAATTTCTCGAGTAGACCCAGAAGTTATTTTTTTGATATTAGCTACAGTATGTGTTTTATCTCCTGGATTAATGCGTTCTGGAGAATATCCGCAATAAAAATCTTTATTAAACTTTAACCCACTAATTTTTTCTAAAACCGGAACACACTCATCTTCTGTAACACCAGGATAAACCGTTGATTCATAAATTACAATATCTCCCTTCTTTAAAACACTACCAATAGTTTCTGAAGATTTTATCAATGGAGTTAATATTGGTCTATTATTTTTATCTACTGGAGATGGAACTGTTACAATAAAAACTTGACTTGAAGCGATAGAACGAACTTCACTTGATATAGTTAAACCTGTTTTTTCGCTTTTTTCAAGTGCGGTTTGTAAATTAACATCTGTAATTTCTAAAGTACTGTCGTGTCCGGAATTCAAATCACTTACTCGAGTTTCGTTAATATCGAAACCTACAACTTGATATTTCTTTGCAAACTCCACAGCTAAAGGTAAGCCTACGTATCCTAAACCTATTATTGCTATTTTATTATTCATTTTTTATAATTGTCTTAAACAGTTTTCAAGGCTTGTTCTCCAATAAGGGATTGCCATTGAAAAATTGTTTTTAATTTTTTCTTTATTTAAAATACTATAAAGCGGCCTTTTGGCTGGTGTTGGATAGTTTTTGGTTGGGATAGGTTCTAAACTTAAATTCATTTTTTTAATATCAAAAATTGCTTTAGCAAAGTCATACCAACTAGCTGTTCCTTCATTACTGTAATTATAAATACCATAACTAGGTTTTTCTGAGGTAATCAAGGTCATTATTGCATTAGCTAGGTCCATTGCATAGGTAGGTGTACCTATCTGGTCTGAGATGATTGTAAGTTTATCTCTTTCAGAACCCAATTTAAGCATTGTTTTTACAAAATTATTTCCAAACTCAGAGTATAACCATGATGTTCTAATAATATAATACTTTGTTAAAATTGAAACTATTTCCTTTTCTCCATTAAGCTTAGTTCTTCCGTATACAGAAACTGGATTTGTTTTATCATTTTCATTGTACGGGTGATTTGATTCTCCGTCAAAAACAAAATCTGTAGATATATGAAACAATGTAGTTTGTGATTGTTTACAAGCTAAAGCTAAATTTCTTGCTCCTTGCTCATTAACTCTTGCTGCAGACTCCTCTTGTTCTTCTGCTTTATCTACTGCTGTATATGCTGCACAGTTTATGCAATAATCGTATTTAGATTCTAAAAAGGCCTTATTAACGCTGACTAAATTAGTAATATCTAAATCTTTACTATCCATAAAAACCAATGCCATGGTTTCGTGTTTTTTAGAAATTGCATTTAAACATTTTCCTAATTGACCATTAGCTCCTGTTACAAGAATTTTTTTCATTTAAACAACTCTTTTAACGTTGGAAGAATTTTATCTTTTTCAGAAATAATAAATAGACTTGGACTTAGTTTCCAATCAATATTCAAGTCTCTATCATTATATATCAATCCATTTTCTGATGATTTGTTGTAAACGTTATCACATTTATAGTTAAATACTGCTGTCTCGCTTATAACTATATAACCATGAGCAAATCCTCTAGGAACAAATAACTGTTTTTTATTTTCAGCAGATAATTCTACTGCAATATGTTTTAGGAAGGTGTTTGATGTAGGTCTTAAATCTACCGCTACATCAATAACAGCTCCTTGGGTTACACGTACTAATTTAGCTTGAGCAAATTCTCCTTCTTGAAAATGAAGACCTCTTAAAGCTCCTTTTTTTGAAAAGGCCTCGTTATCTTGTATAAAATCTACAGGTTTATTTATTAAAGATTCGAATTTATTTTTATTGTAGCTTTCAAAAAAGTAACCTCTTTCATCACCAAAAATACTGGGTTCAAAGATGAAACAATCTTTAAGGTTTGTTTCTTTTATTTGCATATTACTCTTGATTTACTAAGCTAATTAAATGCTCGCCATATCCACTCTTTAGTAAAGGAGTCGCAAGATCAATTAATTGTTGTTTTGATATAAATCCACTACTATAAGCCGCCTCTTCTATTGCTCCTATTTTTAAACCTTGCCTTTCTTCTATAACTTGAACAAATTGAGAAGCCTGCATTAGAGAATTAAATGTTCCTGTATCTAACCAGGCAGTTCCTTTGTCAAGTATACTCACTTTAAGCTTTCCTCTCTTCAAATACTCTTTATTAACGTCTGTTATTTCTAACTCTCCTCTATGACTTGGTTTAATGTTTTTAGCGATTTCAATTACTGAATTATCATAAAAATAAATTCCAGGAACCGCGTAGTTAGACTTGGGTTTTTCTGGTTTTTCTTCTATAGCTAATGCTATTCCATTTTTATCGAAGTTAACAACTCCATAACGCTCTGGGTCAGTTACATGATATGCATAAACAATACCTCCATCAGGATTATTGTTCGATTTTAAAAGATCAGATAGTCCTGTTCCATAAAAAATATTATCACCTAAAATAAGAGCAACTTTATCGTCACCAACAAAATCTGCACCAATTATAAAAGCTTCTGCTAATCCGTTGGGTGCGTCTTGTACAGCGTATTCAAAACTGCATCCTAAGTGACTTCCGTCACCTAATAATTGTTTAAAAAGTGGTAAATGTTCTGGAGTAGAAATAATTAAAATTTCTCTTATACCAGCATGCATTAAAGTTGATAGAGGATAATAAATCATTGGTTTGTCATAAATAGGCATAAGTTGCTTGCTTAGCACCTTAGTTAATGGATGTAAACGTGTGCCAGATCCTCCTGCCAATATTATTCCTTTCATTTATTTATGCGTTATATTTTTTTAAATACCATTCTATGGTTTTCTTTATTCCAGATTCAAAGTTTTCATCTGCTTGCCACCCTAATTCTTTTTCAATTTTAGAAGCGTCGATCGCATATCTAAAATCGTGACCAGGCCTGTCTTTTACAAAGGTGATTTGTTCTTTATATGATTTTTTTTCTGGTCTAACCTTATCAAGAATGGTACAAATTACATCTACAATATACAAATTGTCCCTTTCGTTTCTACCTCCAATATTATAGGTTTCTCCTGTTTTTCCGGTTTTGTAAACTAAATCTATCCCTTTACAATGATCTAGAACATATAACCAATCACGAATATTTTTACCATCTCCATAGATTGGAATATTCTCTCCTGAAATGGCTTTTCTAATAATGGTAGGAATTAATTTTTCGTTATGCTGTTTCGGCCCATAGTTATTAGAACAATTAGTAGTAACTACATTCATGCCATAGGTGTGAAAGTAACTGCGCACTATAAAATCTGAGGCTGCTTTAGAGGCACTGTATGGGCTGTTTGGTGCATATGGCGTTTGCTCTGAAAACAAACCGGTTTCTCCCAAAGTCCCATAAACCTCATCTGTAGAAATATGATGAAATCTTGCGTTTTCAAAACCTGTTTTTATTTGATTTGGACCAACCATCCAATAATTTTTTGACACATCTAATAAATTAAATGTTCCAGTAATATTTGTGTCTATAAAAGCTCCTGGGCTTTTAATAGAATTATCAACGTGAGATTCGGCAGCAAAATGAATGACACCTTGAAAATGATACTTACTAAAAAGTTCTTCTATTAAACTTCTATTACAAATATCTCCTTCAATAAAAGAATAGTTTTTGTTTTTAGAAACATCTTCTAAATTTGAAATGTCTCCTGCATAAGTAAGCTTATCTAAATTTATAACTTTTGTATCATTGTTTTGTTGTAGAAAATATTTAATAAAGTTAGAGCCTATAAAACCTGCTCCTCCAGTAATTAAAACAGTATTAATCTTCATAATTTTTAGTATAAATTACCACTCTTTTTATAATATAAAATAGACATAATAAAATAAATCCTAATGCAGGAAATACTAGTGAGTACTTTTCTAATAATCTAGTAGCTCGATAACCTACAGGTTGAAAACTAGAAATAACATCTACAAATGTATCTTCAGTTATACGCTTTTCATCTAGTTTTCTTAATTCGTTTCTTAAAGCTAACTCCTTATCTAATAAAGCATACTCTTTAGTGTCTAGCTCTTTTTCCTTTGTTAAAAGAAATTCTCCAGCATTAATACGTTGTCCTGGGTTTTTAGATTGATCTTGTAATGCTTGAATATAAATGTCTTGAAGATTTTCTACCTCCTCTAAACTCTTTTCAAGATTCGCTCTTTGTATTTTGTAAAGCAAAGTATCTTTAGCTTTTTTAGAGTTTGAATATGCGTTGGTAAATGCTGAATTGACACCATAAGCTAAATCAGTGAAAATATCTTTTTTATTAGACTTTGCTGTGATTAGAAAAATACTTGCAGAATATATGCTTCTGTTTTCTACATAACTTTCAAAATCAGCCCTTGTGCGTCCAACACTGTCTAGTTGTTTAACGAAGTTTTGATATTGTAGAATACGCTCGTTTTCTGTTTCAGGTCCTGGCTCAATATCAAAACCTTTTATATTTTTTAGGTCTATTTTATTTGTACTATCTGAATTAAAAATTTTATCTAATTGTTCATAATCTTCATTATCAATTAGTGCATTAAAAAAACTAATATTATTAACTAATTGAAATTTAGAATCAAAATATGGTTTAACCAACATTTCAGATTGGTATACTACAGGTTTTGATCGTTCTAAAGCATATCCTATTATTGCGGAGATTAAAATAACTCCTAATATAACTTTCCAATTATCTATAAATACTTTTATAGTATGTATAATCACTGAAAAAACAGCTTTTAAAATTGAAACTATAAATTTAAAAAGCCTGCTAAAAGCATCTCCAATAAGATTAAAAAACACAATTAAATCTACTTCTTCGCTTGCATTTTTGTTTGGTGGTAATTCTTGACTCATAATATTATTCTAGTGGTTAATTGAATATTTGTTGTAAAATTTTTCTTGTAATTAAATAGGTTGGTTTAACACCTGAGGCTCCTAGGCCTCCTGAGGCTAATGTACTTCCTGTTTCTAATGGGTTATCACTTGCATAATAGGCATATCTTACTTTAACATCTGGATTAATACTTCGTCTTACTTTTGATGCTGCTTGAATAGCTTTTTGATAATGTGCACCTTCCATTTCAAGACCTATAACATTCCATGTTGAAGTAAAAAAGAATTTTAAAATGTCTTTGTTTTGAAGCGATGTTCCTAATACAGTAATCATACTGCCTTCGTAAACTGTAACACCTTGTCCTTCTAAGTCTTCTTTTGTTAGCTCATTTTTAAAAGGATAATTATCTGCTGTTCCCTCAAAAATATGTGCTGAAGGTATCATGATATCTCCTTTTCCTCCTTCTAGTATACCAGCTTTTCCCATAATTGAGATTGACTCAACATTTAAATGGGTCTTATCTTTTTGGTTCCCATAAGGTTTTAAAAACTCATCAATTGTTTCATAAGCTTGCTCACCAAAGGCATAATCCATTACAAAAAGTACTGGTTTTTCGCTTGCTTTCTCTTCTTTTTTTAATCCTAAATCTGTTAAATCTAAATCTAGCTTTGCTGTATCAAAAATCTGAACATTTATGTTGGTTCCAGAGGTATCTTTGATGTATATCATACCTTGCTGTAACGCTTTTTGTGTTACTTTATTGCGTAAGCTTTGATTTTCTGAACTACTTAACGCTTCGTAAACCTCAAAAATATTCTTTTTGGCAGCTAAACTTTTAAGTGCTTGTGGTGCATACAACGTGTTCATGACACTATGTAAATTAGCACTAATAATATGAATTGGCCTTGTTAAGAGACCATTATTTTTTAATGTTTCCTTTATGGTATCTGCCCAACGTTCTCCATGAATATGGTGACCTAAACGCTCACGTAAAACAGGACTAAAAGTAATGGTGCGTTTGTTATTATGTATAACCTCGTCTATTGCTAATTTTCCTAACCAATAGACAATTTCTAATAAACGTTCTGGATGTTTTGCAGTTGCAAATACACCATAAACATCGCTTAACTCTTTAAAAGTACGCCCTAAAATATTTGCAGTATGCGTTATTGCTATTTCGCGCTCTTGATTGGTTAATTTCTTTTTACTTAAAACAGCAAGCTCTAATTTGGTCCAATCTCTGGTTGTAGAACCTTTATCGTCTATAACAACGCGTTTAAAAATTTTATGTGATTCTATAAAAAGAAATGTTAAATGAGTTAAAATATCGTAAATCTCACTACGTCCACGTGTGATTTCAATATTCATTTGCTCCTCATCAATCCTGTAACAATTACGTCTTCTTTTGGGTGGAATTATAGCTTCAAAATGAGAATCTGCATAACCTTCGTCACTGGTAAGATTAATAAAACGACACTCTTCTATTCCTATTGGAAGTCTATCTATAACATATAATAAACCTTCTAATTCTGCTTTTTCATCTGCAATAGAACCATAAATCTCTGGTCTTAAAACTAATAGTGCTTCGCGTAAGGTTTCACCAGAAATTCCCATAGGTTTATAAAAACCACGATTGAATAAATGTCTCATTGTAATGTACATTTTTTCAATAGCATTCGAGCTTTCTTGGGCTCTAGTTCTCTCGTGTTTTTTAATTTTAATCATGTATCTTCGTTAGCTGGCAAATATAGTATTATTTACTTATTATTTTAGTATTTAAAGCATCAGCTATTTTGCGATCGTTTGCTAAACGTGGAATTTTATTTTGTCCACCAAGTTTTCCTATAGATTTCATATAATTTTGAAATCCGTTTTTTTGAATTACAGTTATTTTTAAGGGTTGTAAAACCTTACCAACAATTAAATCTAAATAGTAGCTGTTTTGCTGCTGTAAAGCTTGATCTATTGATTTTGCTAAAGTTGAAATACTTTCTGGTTCGTTTTCAAATTCTATAAACCATTCGTGATATGGCAATCCAGAATTTGGGCTAATTTGTGGTGCTACTGTAAACTCGTTTATTCTTACTTGAGTATTTTCTGTAGCTTGTTTTAATGCGTGTTCAACTTCTTTACCAATAACGTGTTCTCCAAAAGCTGAAATAAAGTGTTTTATACGTCCAGATACTATAACACGATATGGTTTTGTGCTAGTAAAAATAACTGTATCGCCAACATTATAAGCCCATAATCCTGCGTTTGTTGAAATAATTAAAACATAGTTTTTACCTATTTCTACATCTTTTATTGTGATGCGTTTAGGATTTTTAACAAAAAATTCTTCGGCTAAAATAAATTCGTAAAACATTCCAGAATTTAACTGGAGCAACATGCCTTTTTCATTCTGCTTATCTTGAAAAGCAAAGAAGCCTTCGCTTGCAGGATATAATTCTATACTGTCAACTTTTCTTCCTATTAAGTTTTCGAATTTTGCACGATAAGGTTCGTAATTAACACCACCAAAAATAAAAAGATTAAAATTTTTAAAAATATCGCCTACTTTATGACCTGTTTTTTTCTGAAGCTTTTCAAAATACATTTGAACCCAAGATGGAATGCCAGAAATAATAGTCATGTTTTCTGGTAAGGTCTCTTCAACTACAGCATCTACTTTGGTTTCCCAATCTTCAATACAATTGGTTTCCCAAGATGGTAGTCTGTTTTTTTGAAGGTATTTTGGCACGTAATGTGCTACAATTCCTGAAAGCCTTCCTAATTGTACTCCGTTTTGTTCTTTTAGAATTGGACTACCTTGCAAAAAAATCATTTTACCATCTACAAATTTAGAATTTCCGGTTTCATGGATGTAAAGCAAAATGGCATTTCGTGCAGCATTTACATGATTAGGCATGCTTTCGGCAGTAATTGGTATATATTTTGCGCCAGATGTTGTACCAGATGTTTTTGCAAAATAAAGTGGTTTTCCTTTCCAAAGAATATCTTTTTCTCCTACAACAACTTTATCTACATATGGTTTTAGTCCTTCGTAGTCTCTAACTGGAACACGTTTTACAAAATCGTCATGATTTTTTATATTACCAAAATCATGGTCTTTACCAAATACAGTATGCGAAGCTTCAGAAATTAAATTTCTAAATACTTTTTCTTGAGTTTCGATAGGGTTATTAGCCCATTTCTGGACTTTTTTATAAATCCTTGATGCAAATGGTTTGGCAAGTATTGATTTTATTGACATATTATTTCTTAAAATCTATAAAGTTGGTTGGGTTTACAGAATAGCCATCGCTCCATAATTCGAAATGTAAATGTGGTCCTGTTGTTAAGTCTCCTGTGTTTCCAGACGTAGCAACTACTTCGCCTGCTTTTACAAAATCGCCTTGTGCCTTTGTAAGCGTAGCATTGTGCTTATAAACCGAAATAAGGCCGTAACTGTGTTCTATTATAATTACATAACCTGTTTGGGCTGTCCATTCTGCAAAAATAACTGTACCATCTGCAGCAGCTTTTACAGGAGTGTTTTTTGCCACCACAATGTCTACAGCATAATGTTTTTCTTCTGCATTATATTGTTCACTTATTTCTCCGTTAACAGGAGGAAACAATACAAAATTTGTTTTAGATTTAGCTGTTTCAAAAAGGCTATATTTATCTTCCTTATCTACTTTTGCTCTTAAAATAGAATCTGCTTCATTGGCAGATAAATTTATTTTGCTTTGGTCAACTTCTGCTGCTTCAATAATAGAATCTCTATTAAAACTTACTGCGGTTACTTCTCCTTTTAATACTTTTTTAATTGATGCATAGTATTGATCGTTATAAGTAATGACCTGTTGTAAAGAATCTGTTTTAAAGTTAAGCTCTACTGCTTGCTTTTTTAACGCTGTTGATGAGTAGCCTGGAATGTATTCACGTAATGGTGTAAAAGCAATGAGTAAAATAGTGAAACCTATTAACATTACGCTAGAAACACCAACAAGTACAAATACATTTAATAGTGTAAGTCTGAAAGATAATCGTTCCTCAAAAGTATCTTCGTTTAAAATGACTAAACGATACTTGTGCAACAATTTTTTCGAAAGTTTTTTTCTAGGTTTAGTCTTCTTTGCCATGAGATCTCTTATTGAAACAAAAGTAAATAAAAATATAACTTCAACTATTTAACAATATGCTAAAGTTAGGTTTAAAACGCTTTAATTAAACTTAAATTACTAACTTTGTATCTTAAATAAATTTATTATGATATCAACAAGTATATTTTTAGGTGCAATAGGTCCTTGGCAAGTTGGATTAATTGTAATAGCCCTTTTATTACTATTTGGAGGCAAAAAAATCCCAGAACTTATGAAAGGACTTGGTAGCGGCATTAAAGAATTTAAAGACGCTAGTAAAGAAGATGAGGAAAACGCTAAAGAAAAAAAGTAAATTTCAGGATTTAAATTATATAAAAAAACCATCGCAATGCGATGGTTTTTTTATATTCTATGTTTTACTAAATTAGTCTATTCTAATAGATTTTATAATAGATTCCATCTCAAACACATAATCACGTTTAGACACTGATGGTGCAAAAGCAAAACCTTCTGCAACTACGTATCTATCGTTAACCTTATCTTCAATTAAGTACATAATAAAAGGTCCAGACATGAATTGTTTTTTTACATCCCAAAGCCCTTTAACTTCTATTGTTGGTTTATTATCTATTATGGTTTCGTATACGTGAGGAGCATATGCCATTTCTGTAGCCATATAACTTCCATCTACAGGTCCTGGAATATATTTTTTACCTATTGAATCTCTTGTTTTTATAATTTGACTTACCAAACTATCATTCTTTTTTATAGCACTTAATGGCAGCTCGTAAAATACAACGTTAGTATACCCTGTAGGTATATCTCGTTTTATCCAATTAAATTTATCCTCTGGTTTAGCTATTGTATTCGCTACTCTATAATACGATGGAAAACTAACATTTATACCTAAAGACTCTTGAATAGCTTTGCTTCTAGATAATGATTTAGACATTTGTTTTTGCTTGTGTCTAATTTCTTCGGCTTTTATGGCTTCTATAATTTTAGCTGCATTTTTGGCAATCTGAGCTTTTATTTCAGCTATATCTTTACCAGAAACTGTTACTATTTTTTGAGGTCTTGCGTATACATCTCTTTCTATTTTAAAACTTGCTTCGCCTAGTTCTACTTTTAAAATACTTCTATTATTTTTTGCAAAACCAGTAAAGACTTGTATTGGGATTTGTGACAGAGAAAACATGGGTTCTGGTTGCGGTAAACCATCTATAGATTGTGCCATGAGCGCTCTAATAGTTTCGCCTACGCTATTATTCCATAATTCGTTATCCACAACAATGGCAACTTTATTAAATGGTCCAGCAGAATCAGGTACTATTTTTACACTTTTATTATCACTGTTATTACAAGAAAATGTAGTTATTACAATAGCTACTAATAAAATAATTTTACGCATAATACTATATTGTTTTGTTTAGTTACTAACTTTTAGACAAACGTAAAATCATGCCTAGTTTTAAATTAGTACCACTAATATCGTTCCATTCTTTAATATTTTGAACAGAAACTCCAGGAAATTTTTGAGAAATACTCCATAATGAATCTCCACTTTTAACTTTATAGGTCTTTCCATTAAATTTAGCGGTGCTTTTAGGTTTGTTTGATGCGTTTGTTACCGCTGAAGGATTTCGTGGATAAACCGTTAAGCGTTGCCCTATTTTTAAATTATTACTTCGTAAACCATTCCATTGTTTTAATTGGCTTACGCGAACTCCAAATTTTCTGGCTATTTTACCTAAATAATCGCCTTGTCGAACTTTATATCTTGTTTTTGTATCTGCATTTAATAGTTGTGGTAAAGGTTTTTCGCGTTTATCGAATTCTGCTTTTGCGAAAGCATACATTTCATTTTCATTATTTACAAAAGTGCCAACAACATCTCTAGGCAACCTCAAGGTGTAGTTTTTTCCTTTAATGTATGGAATAATATCTAACTTATATGACGGATTTAAAAACTGAAGTGTTTCCATTTCTACACCTGTAAATTCTGAAACTTGATCTAAAGTTATCATTTGTTTTACATGAATAGTATCAGTTTCTACATAATTAAATATGGGTTTGTGTTGAACAAAACCATGTTCTTTAGCATATTCAAAAATATACATTGTAGCTAAAAATGCTGGCACATAACCTGCCGTTTCACGTGGTAAGTTTGGTCTAATATTCCAATAATTTTTATAACCACCAGAACGCCTAATGGCTTTACTTACATTTCCTGGTCCCGAATTATAAGCCGCTAATGCTAAATCCCAATCTCCAAAAATCTCATAAAGTCTTGCTAAGTATTTTGAAGCAGCTTCTGTAGATTTAATTGGGTCGCTTCGCTCGTCTACATAACTACTAACATCTAATCCATATTGCTTTCCAGTAGCAAACATAAATTGCCATAAACCTGTTGCACCTACTCTAGATTTTGCTCGAGGTTTTAAAGCAGATTCTACAATCGAGAGATATTTCATCTCTAAAGGAATATTATAGTTGTCTAACTCACGCTCAAACATAGGAAAGTAAAATTTACTTAAACCCATTAAACGCTCCATAGATTGGTGTCTGTTTTTTAACCAATTTTTTATTACGCTTTCTAATTGAGGATTGTACTCTACATTAAATGGTGTTCTAGCGTTTAAACGTTCTAGCCTAAGCTTTAAAGTATCTGTTGGGAGTTCTGGGTAATAAACAGCTTCGTATTTTAAGTCTGTGACCTCACGATAAATAGTATCGAAAAGCGATGTGCTATACAACTCTTCCATCCACTTTTTATCGATTTCTAACGCTAAAGGATTGTCTTGTAACTCTTTTGTTAAGTCTATTTTCCTAATTGGTTGTATAGCCTTTTTAAAAAAAGCTTTTCCGTCTACAATAGTGTCTATTACGTAATTTTCACCAGCAATTAAATCGGATTCTGTAAGCCTTGAGGTTTTTACAGAAAGTGAATCTTGTGCGTTGAGTTGCAAGCCTATTAAAATAGAAAATAATACAATTTTATAATTGAAAACTATTGTCATTAAATAAAAGTTATGTTTAAACCAAACGCTAAAGTTGTAAAAATGTTATAAATCTAGTTTACTCTAAAATAGCTGCAATTCCAGGAAGTGTTTTACCCTCTAAACTTTCTAACATTGCGCCTCCACCTGTGCTTACATAACTTACTTTGTTCTCGAAACTAAATTGTTTTACTGCAGCAACAGAGTCTCCTCCTCCAACTAAAGAAAAGGCTCCATTTTTAGTAGCTTCTGCAATAGAATTTCCTAGAGCTATTGTACCATTAGCAAAGTTTTCCATCTCGAAAACGCCTAGTGGACCATTCCATAAAATGGTTTTGCTTTGCATAACAACATCGTGAAATTGTTTTCTAGATTCTGGACCAGCATCTAATCCCATCCAACCATCTGGAATTGCTGTTATGTCACAAACTTTAGTATTTGCATTGTTATTAAAATGGTCTGCTATTATAGAATCTATTGGTATATATATGGTAACATTTTTAGCTTTGGCTTGTTTTAAAATATTTAATGCCATGTCTAATTTATCGTCTTCTACTAAAGAGTTTCCAATGGTTCCTCCTTGCGCTTTTACAAAGGTAAAAGCCATACCTCCTCCAATAATGATAGCGTCTACTTTATCTAAAATATTTTCTATTACTGTAATTTTAGACGACACTTTTGCGCCTCCTAAAATTGCTAAAACAGGTCTATCATCAGACTTTAAAACTTTATCTATACTTGTTATTTCCTGCTCTAATAAATAACCAAAACACTTGTTTTCAGGAAAAAATTGTGCAATAATAGTAGTGGATGCATGTGCTCTATGCGCTGTTCCAAAGGCATCGTTTACATAAATATCTCCAAGTTTTGAGAGTTTTTGGGCAAAATCATAATCTCCTTTGGTCTCTTCTTCGTGAAAACGTAAATTCTCTAAAATTAAAAGTTCTCCTGGTTTTAGGTTTGCAGCTTCATCCTCAGCTTCTGTTCCTATGCAATTGGAAACAAATTTTGTTTCTACTCCTATAAGGTCCTCAACCTTGCTAACAATATGTTTTAAAGAAAACTCGTCTTGAGTGCCTTTTGGACGACCTAAGTGAGACATTAGTATGCAACTTCCTCCATCTTCTAATACTTTAATAATTGTTGGTTTTGCAGATGCAATTCTTGTGGCATCTGTTACATTAAAATTATCATCTAATGGCACATTAAAATCTACTCTTATAAGTGCTTTTTTATCTTTAAAATTAAAATCGTTTAAGGTTTTCATAGTGTTTTTATATACTTTTTATGTTTCAAATATATATAAATAGTGCGATACCTTTTGGAGATAAAGTGTTTAAAATTCGTTTTAAAACCATAACTGCTTAAAAAAGTAGTATTTTCTTTGACGTTACTTTCTAACTATACTAGGTATAAACTATATTTGCTATATGCTATTTAGTGATATTATTGGTCAAGCACATATAAAAAAACATCTTACCACAAGTGTTGATAATGGTCGTGTACCTCATGCTCAATTATTTATTGGTCCTGAAGGTTCTGGAACTTTACCAATGGCAATAGCCTATGCACAATATCTTTTATGTATTAACACTGAAGGTGAAAACACCAATGGAAATGCTACTTGTAATTTAAAATTTAATAATTTTTCGCATCCAGATTTGCATTTTGCTTTTCCAGTTACTACAAACGGTAAGGTTAAAAAACATCCTGTATCAAGTCATTTTTTAGAAGAATGGCGAGATTTACTTACAAAGCAACCTTATGGAAATTTATTTGATTGGTATAAACAATTAGGTGTAGACAATAAACAAGGACAAATTGGTGTAGATGAAGCTCAGGATATTATAAAAGCCTTAGCATTAAAAGCTTATGAAGGCGGTTACAAAGTGATGCTAATTTGGATGGCAGATAAAATGAATACTGCAGCTGCAAACAAACTTTTAAAGCTTATTGAAGAGCCTCCAAATAAAACTGTTTTTCTTTTAATTGCAGAAGATGAAGAACAAATAATTAACACCATTAAATCTCGATGTCAATTATTACATTTTCCACCTTTAGCAGAAATTGATATAAAAAACGCACTTATTAAAAACTATGGTTTAAATGAAGCTATAGCAACTAAAATTGCACATCAAGCCAACGGAAACTACAATAAAGCTTGCGATTTAGTGTATAACGATAGTGAAGATATACAGTTTGAAACTTGGTTTATTTTCTGGATTCGTGCTGCTTTTAAAGCAAAAGGTAATAAAGCAGCAATACACGATTTAATAAAATGGAGTGAGGATATTGCTAAAACAGGTCGCGAAACTCAAAAACAATTTTTAGACTTTTGTTTGCAATTTTTTCGTCAAGCATTACTATTAAATTATAATGCCGAAGCTCTAGTTTATATAGACATAAAAACTAAGAAATTTGAATTGAGCAAGTTTGCACCTTTTGTACATAACAATAATATTTTAGATATTTCTAACGAATTACAAGACGCTATTTACCATATTGAACGTAACGGAAATTCTAAAATTATTCTTACAGACTTATCTATTAAATTAACGCGATTACTTCATAAAAAATCTGAATAATGAATCCTTTTAATTGGTTTGTTATTCTTAATCCTACAGCAGGACATGGAGCTGCATTAAAACAATGGCCAAAAATTCAAACGCATTTAAAAGCTTCTGGTTTTAAATATCAGTTTCAATTTACAGAAACTGTTGGACATGCTTCAATAATTGTATTAAATGCTGTAAAAAAAGGTTTTAGACACATTATTTGTATAGGTGGAGATGGTACATTACACGATATTGTTAATGGTTTAATGCTGCAAAAAGAAGTAGATTCTTCTGCTATTTCTGTTGGTATTATTCCAATAGGTACAGGAAACGATTGGATTAAAACTTACAATATTCCACATAGAATAGCAGACGCAATACAACTTATAAAAAACAACAATACTAAAGTTCAAGACCTTGGTAAAATAGAGTTTTTAGATTCTAAGAAACCAGTACTTTATTTTAATAATCTTGCTGGAATAGGCTTTGATGGTTTGGTTGCAAAAAAAACCGAAAAGCTTAAACATCTTGGTAAATTGTCTTACTTAATTGCTGCTTGCCAAGCTTTTATTCGTTTTAAAAATTTTAGTGTGGAAATTATTTATAATAACAACCGTTTCACAACGCAATCTTTAATGGTTTTGGTTGGTTTGTGTAAATATTCTGGAGGAGGTATGAGACTAACAGATACTCCGGATCCAAAAGACGGTTTGTTTGATGTGACCAATGTAACCCAATTTTCTATTTGGGATTTTATTATCCATTTACCTAAATTATATAATGGGAAAGTAAAAGCTGCTAAAAAAGTAAATACCTTTAAAACAGAATATCTTGTTATATTAACCAATAAAAGGATAAGTGGTTTTTATTTACAAGCAGATGGAGAAGTTATACCAGCAGAAAACATTGCTGTTTCTTTAATTAAACAAGCCTTTACTTTTTACTGCTAATTGCTTTAACAAACTTATAATGAACGTTTTAAAATTAAAAAAAGCGCTAAACATATATTTAGCGCTTTTTTAATATCTTTTACTACTAATTATTTTTTATAATTGGCATCTATTTCTTTAATGATAACGTCAGACAAATCAGATGACTCTTCTGCATATAAAACAGTACCTATAGACTCGTTAGTGCCAATAATAAATTTATAACCATTAGCTTTCCCGTAATCTTTAACAGTGCTTTTCATTTTAGAAATTAAAGAATCCATTTCTGTTTGATATGCTGTTTGCATTCTCGTTTGTTCTGCTTGCATACCTTGTTGGTATTGCTGCACTTTCATTTGAAAAGGTTGCAATAATTCTTGTTGCTTCTTTTCTGAAAGCCTGGCAGCTTTAACCTGAAGTTCATTGTATTCTGCTTGGTATATTCTACCTAAACTATCTGCTCTAGATTTAGACGATTCGTTTATTAAATCGTATTTAGTTTCAATGTCTTTTTTCTCTTGAATCTCGTTAATTACCTTTCCATTGTCAACGTAACCTATTTTTTGTTCTTGACAAGAAGCCAATGTAAATAATGCAACTAATGCTAATATTAAATTTTTCATTTTTTTATAAAATTTTATGTTGGCGCAAAAATAGAAAAGTGAACATAATTTTTGTCTATTAATTTAGAAAAAAGAAATTATAAGAAAATCTTATAACAAAACACAACTCTTATAGTTTAAAACTATAAAAAACAAGTTAAAATTAGGCGTTTTAATGCACTTTTATAAATTTGGCAACAAAATATATTGCTTAAGCTTTTTTAATGTTTAAAAACTAATCTTTGTCGTTTTTTATTACATAAATAAGTGAAGAAAACTCTCCAGAGCGTTTTGCTTTACTATTAGACAGCCATCCAATAAAAAATGCAGGTATAATTTTTAATAAACTGTTTTTATATTTTTCTGAAAGTAGACTCACATAAAACGCATCGAAAACCATTGGTAGAGTATTTACAACTTTCATCTCTACGGTTTTAAATAATCTAAGTATTGATTCTCTAGAAAAATGCCAAAGATGTCTAGGCACATCGTAAGCTGCCCAAAAGTTTTTATAATATTTAGCGTCGTAACTTTTATAATTAGGAACTGCAATTACTAAAGTGCCATTTGGTTTTAGTAATGTTTTTAAAATTAATACTTGCGCATGTAGATTAGGTAGGTGTTCTAAAACATGCCACAAGGTAATAACATCGAAACTTTGGGCTTTAAAAACTTCAAGTTTTTCGATATTAAAAACGGAGCCTTCACAACTTTTATTTGCTATATCTCTTGCTTTTTCATTAGGTTCGATTCCAAAAACCTCCCAACCATCGTCTTTAGCTGTTTTTAAAAAAGCACCTGTTCCACAACCAATATCTAATAGGTTTTTTTCTTCAGAAGAAAATGAATTAATAAGCTTTAATTTTCGTTTTAAAGCCATGTTTCGAATAACATGATATGTTTTTTCAAAGAGATTGCGTTTAGCGTTTGTATGCGAAATATAGTTTTCACTTTTATAATATTCTGGAAGTTTTTCTACCAAAGGTTGAGGAGTGGTTTCTAAATAACCATACTCATTATTTACTATCAATTGAAACTCTTCTCCTGAAACAGAATGGTCTTTAACTTTAATATATGTTTGTTGTTTCTGCACTATTTTGTGTTTTGTTCCACGTGGAACAGTAATTAAATACAATCATAACCTATCGTCCCATATAAACTAAAAGCACTGATATATCTGCTGGCGAAACTCCACTAATTCTTGAAGCTTGAGAAATATTAACTGGTTGAATTTTATTTAATTTCTCACGTGCCTCTAAGCTCATTGATTGTAAATTAGAATAATTAAAATGAGGTGGTATTTTTATATTTTCTAACCTGTTTAGTTTGTCTGCATTATTTTTTTCTTTATCGATATAACCAGAATATTTAACTTGAATTTCTGTTTGTTCAATAACTTCAGTATCTAAGTTATGGACCTTAATATAATCATCTACTGACTTAATTTTACGCATATCATCTATAGTAATATTTGGTCTAGCAAATATTTTATGCATCTTTCCTTGCTGTTTTACTGTAGCAGAATTCTTTGCTTCTAGAATAGGATTTGCTTCTTCTTTAGTAACACTAGTTTCTTTAAAAAAAGTAACAAAAGCTTTAGAGGCTTTAAGTTTTTCTTCCATTCTTTTAAGACGTTTTTCACTAGCTAAGCCCAATTCATAACCTTTAGGTGTTAACCTGAAATCTGCATTATCTTGACGTAGCAAAGTTCTGTATTCTGCACGAGAGGTAAACATTCTATATGGTTCTTCTGTGCCTTTAGTGATTAAATCGTCTACTAAAACACCTATATAAGCTTCGTTACGTTGTAAAATAAAAGACTCCTTCTCTTGTACTTTAAGCGCTGCATTTATTCCTGCCATAAGACCTTGTGAAGCGGCTTCCTCATATCCTGTAGTTCCATTAATTTGTCCTGCAAAATATAAACCTTCAACAAGTTTAGTTTCTAAGGTGTGTTGTAATTGAGTAGGTGGAAAATAATCATACTCTATAGCGTAACCTGGTCTAAAAAACTTAACATTTTCAAAACCTACTATAGAACGCATAGCTTTAAATTGCACATCTTCTGGCAAAGAAGTAGAAAACCCATTAACGT
Organism: Lacinutrix sp.; assembly: GCF_029238095.1. Lineage (GTDB taxonomy): Bacteria > Bacteroidota > Bacteroidia > Flavobacteriales > Flavobacteriaceae > Lacinutrix. The sequence continues at coordinate 55,916 of NZ_JAQWGS010000023.1, forward strand.
ACATTTCTACAGTATTCCAACCTTCAGGCTCTACAAATAATTGGTGACTGTCTTTATCTGCAAACCTGTTAATTTTATCTTCTATGCTTGGGCAATATCTTGGTCCTAAGCTTTTAATTCTTCCATTAAACATTGGCGAACGATCAAAACCTTCACGTAGTAAATCGTGAACCTGCTCGCTTGTATGAGTCATATAACAAGACCGTTGGTGCTCTAATGGTTTGGTGATGTCTAGGTAAGAAAACTTTTCTGGAACAAGATCTCCAGGTTGTTCAACCATTTTTGAATAATCTAAAGAACGACCATCTACTCTTGGAGGTGTTCCGGTTTTCATTCTTCCAGATTCGAAACCTAGATTAACCAGTTGTTCTGTAATACCAGTTGCAGCCTTTTCACCTGCTCTTCCTCCACCAAAATTCTTATCTCCAATGTGAATTAATCCATTTAAAAACGTACCATTAGTTAGTACTACAGATTTAGCTTTAACTTTTATTCCTAAAGAGGTGGTTACACCAGTAACTTTTCCGTTTTCAACTATTAACCCAGAAACCGTCTCTTGGTAGAAATCTAGATTTTTAGTGTTTTCCAAAAGCATTCTCCAATCTTCTGCAAAACGCATTCTGTCGCTCTGTACTCTAGGACTCCACATTGCTGGCCCTTTAGATTTATTAAGCATTTTAAACTGTATAGCAGAGGTGTCGCTTACAATACCACTGTAGCCTCCCAAAGCATCTATTTCTCTTACTATTTGGCCTTTTGCAATTCCACCCATTGCAGGATTACAAGACATTTGGGCAATGTTTTGCAAATTCATGGTTATAAGTAAAGTCTTGCTTCCCATATTTGCGGCAGCTGCGGCAGCTTCACTGCCTGCGTGACCTGCTCCAACAACTATAACATCGTAAATTTCGTTAAACATAATTTTATATTCTTTAAAAGTGTTTAATGTTTATTAAAAACACCTCATTAAAACAATATTTTGTTTGTTCCACGTGAAACAATTGATTTGATACAAGCATAATGTTCCACGTGAAACACTAAATCAAATTAATAAAAGTTTGCAAATATACTACGAATTAATGAATTCTAAATAAACGTTTTAAGATAGAACTCTTCTTTAGCTCTCATAAGTTTGGCGTCTTCAGGAGTCTTGTCCTTGTAGCCACAATAATGCAAAATACCATGAACCATAACACGCTGTAATTCTTCGTAAAATTGTACTTTGTAATCATTAGCATTGTCTTCTACACGTTCAGTAGAAATATAAATATCTCCTTGTAAGGTTTTTCCTGTAGAATAATCAAAACTAATAATATCTGTAAATGTATCATGATTAAGGAATTCTACGTTTATTTTATGAAGATATTCATCGTCGCAAAAAATATAGTTGATCTCACCTTCTATACAGTTCTCAGTAAGAATAACTGACGATAGCCACTTAGATAACTTAATTTCGTTAGTAAGATTAAAATTGTTTTCGTAATTAAAACTAATCATTCTTTTGTTTAAAATACTCTTGTACTTTTTGTTTATATATTTGCTGCAAAGGTAAGGCTTGTTTATTCAAAATTTCGGTAGTGTTGAAATATTCTTTAGCTCTTGGAATTTGATTATTTGTAGTGTTTGTATACTCTTTTTTATTAACTTCAGATTTACGTTTATTATCTTGACCTTGTTGAAAGGTCGCCTTCTCTAACTTTAATAATTGGTGTTGCAGATTCATCATTTTAGATAATACTTCATTTGTTAAGCCACTATTTATTAAATCTAATTCTACATCTTCCATTTGTTTAAGAAGTTGTTTTGCTTGAGCTGGTGTTCCTAATCCCATTTTCTCATCTAAAGCGAGTTTATCTTCCAGTGCTTGACGGATTAACTGTTGTTGTTGGTAGATTTTATATAGTTCTCCATTGACATCTTCATTAAAACCATCTTGACCGTCTTGGCTTCCTCCTTTACCTTCACCATTATTCCCTTTACCTTCTCCTTCTCCCTTTCCATCGCCTTTACCTTCGCCCTCTTTCCCATTTTTACCGTCCTCGCCTTTATTACCATTTTCTCCTTCTTTTCCATCCTCTCCTTCATTACCAGGTTTTTTGCCTTCACCTGGTTTTTCTCCTTGCTTGTCTCCAGGTTTCTCTCCTTCTCCTTCTTGAGGTTGTCCGCTTTCACTTTTATTTTTAGTATCTTCTGCTTGCTTATTAAGTTCTTCTTGACTTATAATAATGTCTGGTAACGGCATACCCCCTTCTCCTTGACCTGATCCAGGAGATGGCATAGCATTCATTAAACCGTCTAAAGTGTCACTTAAAAAATTAGCTAGATTATTTGCAGAAGTAACCGTGTACTGCTGTGAAGAAACACCTTTGTATATGTTGTTTTCTGCTAACTCTGCAAGTGCTTTATCAATATTAAAATACACTTCAGAAATCTCTTTATTAACTTGTTCAGAGATTTTAGGTTGACGTAATGAAATAGCAAATAAGCTGTCGTCTATATGCTCAAAATGTGTACGTAAATCTTTCTGTTTTTTTAGGTATGTCGCATATTCGTTATGGTTAACTTCTATACTTTTAAATTGATTCATAACCTTCTCCTCATCAAATGAAAACAACACTAAGTTGTCTAAAATTTGACGTAACATTTCTATATCTTCTTGAAGTGCTTCACCTCCTGCTCCACCTTGTCCCATTTGGGCTTGTATTTTCATGCTCATCTCTTTCATTTTTTGGGCTGCAGCTTTTTGTTTCGCTTTGGCTTTAGCATTTTGTTCTTCTTTTGCTTCTTCTTCTTGAATATCTTCTTTTTTATCTAATGCTTCAGTAGCTTTCTGCTGGTCTTCTTTTACATTTTCTTCTTTATTCTCATCTCTTGGAAGCTTTAGAGGTTGTTTAAGTTGCTTATTATCTTTTTCAAGTTCATCTAGTTGTTTTTGTATGTCTTCAAACTGTTTGTTTAAAGCGTCTTGCTGTGCCTTGGTATTCTCTTTTGAGTCTTTATTAGCTAATTCGTCTTGTTCTTTTGCAAGCTTATCTAACTCATTACCAATCTTTTCCATTTTTTTAGAGACATAGTAACGCTTTGTAAGTTCTAACATTTGCTCCAAACTTCTTTTTTGGTTTTTTGCTTTTTGGGCGAGTTTGTCTAATTTCTCAGAAAACTCTTCCTTATTCATCTTATCACGCAATTTTTCAAGCTCCTCAAGAAGTTTTTCGTCTTTTTTAAGCTGTTCTTCATTTTCTTTTAATCGCTCTTTTAGGTCTTCTTTAAATTGATCTTCTTTTTTGTTTTCTTTTTGAAAATCTTCTAAATTCTCTTGTAGCTTTTTATTAAACTTCTGCATCATTTGCTCTTGCTGCTTTTGGCGCTTAATAAAGTTTTCGAATTTCTTTTTATCATTAAAATTAAGTTCGCTTTTTTCCTTTTGTGTTTTTGAGAGTTCTTCTAATTCTTTTTGCTGGTCTTCAAACTTTTCTAAAGATTTATTTAAATCTTGAATGGTTTCATTTTGCTCTTGTAACTGTTTTTGTTCTTCTTCATCTGTAGTGCGTTTTCTATAGCTAAACACACTACTTTTTGTGCTTTTGTTTTTATTAACAGCATCGTTATCGAAAACCTCAAAGTATAAATCATAGCTTACACCTTGGGTGATTTGTAAATTGTTTGGAAAGGCACTAACAAATTGGCTGAAATTAGATTTAGAAATTGGTATGACTTCTGTTTTTTTATCCTTATTGTTTCCGCTAGGATAATACACTAGCTGTAACTTGTAAAGTCCGTAATCATCACTCACTTGTCCTAAAAAGTATAAGGATTGTTGGTCTAAAGAATCGACTTTTGACTGTAACTTCAACTCTGGATATTCGTCTCTTACAACTTGTATATTAAACGCTAAATTTTCGTAATCGTTTAATTTACTGTTGCTTGTAGCAATACTATAATCTATAGTATTGTATAACCTTTTGGTCGTATTAAAATTGCCATTATTAGTATTATTAAACAACACAGTATCTTTAGAATAAAGCGTTGCGTAATCTGTAGCTTTCGTTCTTAATTTCCAAGTCACATTAGTTCCTGAAGGCACAACTGCATTTCCTGAACTTTTTAAGACCTCATCTCTTTTATTAGTGTAATTTGGATAATCTAAAACCATATCAAAACTAAGCAAAGTAGGTACAGGAGCCACAGTAATGGTATAAGGTTTTGAGGTTACATTATTAGCAGATAAGTAGAACGTGATGTTGGTTTTTGGTTGCTCGAAAACATATTCAAAAGCACCAACGCCAAGTTGCTGAAGATAATAGGTCTCGTTGTTAAATGTTATTTGTGCGTTTTCTGGTGTTACCTCTCCTGCTGTTTTTACAATTAATCGAAACTCTTTATTTTCGACAGCTTGCATGTCTTCATTTAGAACAAAAAACTGAAATGGTGCTGGAGGTTCATAAGCGGTCTGATAATTTACAACGCGCTCATAACTGTCGCTAAACCAATTTAATTTTCCTGAAATGGCTGTTACTAAAATAATAAGCAGTGGAATGGTTGCATATTTTAGATATTTCGCGTTTTTTTTAAAATTAATAGCCAATTTAAAAGGAATTGGTGTTAATTCTGCCGATTTCTGGTCGATACTTGCTAGAAGGAGTTCAGAATTTGATGTTGTATTTTTAAGCTGAAGAACATTTAATAATTTATCATTTACTTCTGGAAAATGATTACCAATTAATACAGAAGCGTCTTCGTAATGTATTCCTTTTTGAAATTTAAATAGTTTGGCAAGAGGTAATATTATAAACTTTGAAAATAAAGCGAGTTCTACGCTAACAAACAACCAGAATAAAATGGTTCTTGCAGAGGAGTTAAGCCATAAAAAATGCTCTACTAAAAGAGTTATTAAAAAGTAAAGCAAACCTATACTAAAAAACAAAATCACACCTTTAATCAACTCATTGACGTAATATTTTCTAATAAATTGCTCTAATTTATATTGTATGTTTTTAAAATTATTCAAAATAAAATTGCTTTTTAGCTTTATAACTCACTAAAATACATTTTTATTTTCTAAACAATATTAGCTTTTTGTTAAAAGCTTATTTTAAACAAAGCCCTCTTTTCTTTGTACTGTTCATATATCAAATTATCTTTGCCAAATCAAATTAAAAAAAATGTCTAAAAACGTTCGTGTGCGTTTCGCACCAAGTCCAACAGGACCATTACATATTGGAGGAGTTAGAACCGCACTTTTTAATTATTTATTTGCAAAAAAACACAATGGTACTTTTGTGTTGCGAATAGAGGACACAGACCAAAACAGGTTTGTTGAAGGTGCAGAACAATACATTATTGATGCATTAAATTGGTGTAATATTCCTTTTGATGAAGGACCAAACAAAAACGAAAAATTTGGGCCTTACAGACAGAGCGAGCGTAAACATTTATATAGAGAATATGCAGATAAACTTATTACTTCTGGTCATGCTTACTATGCTTTTGATACCGCAGAAACTTTAGATTCTAAAAGAAAGGAGTACGAAGCAAATAAACAAACATTTATATACAATTGGCATAATCGTTTAGAATTAGACAACTCTTTAGCGCTCACTGCTGAGGAAACTAAAAATAGATTAGATAATGGAGACGACTACGTGATTCGTTTTAAATCGCCTCAAGACCAAACGCTTCATCTTAAAGATTGCATTCGTGGTGATATTAAAATTGACACCAATGTTTTAGACGATAAAGTATTATTTAAAAGCGATGGTATGCCAACCTACCACTTGGCAAATATTGTAGACGATTATTTAATGGAAATCTCTCATGTTATTCGTGGTGAAGAATGGTTACCATCTTTAGCATTACATGTGCAATTATATACTGCTTTTGGTTTGGAAGCACCTGAATTTGCACATTTACCTTTAATACTAAAACCTACAGGAAAAGGAAAATTAAGCAAGCGTGATGGTGATAAATTAGGTTTTCCTGTGTTTCCATTAGAATATACTTCTCCAGAAGGAGACGTCTCTAAAGGCTATAAAGAAGAAGGTTATTTTGGAGAAGCTGTAATTAATTTCTTAGCTTTTTTAGGATGGAATCCAGGAACAGAACAAGAACTTTTTAATCTAGAAGAATTAGTTTCTGCTTTCGATTTAGATCGCGTAAATAAAGCTGGAGCACGTTTTGATCCTGATAAAACAAAATGGTTTAACCACCATTATATGCAAGAACAAAATAATGAGGTTTTAGCTGAAGTTTTTAAAACAATGCATTCTAAGTTAGACGATATTGATGTAAATTATATTGCCTTGGTTGTAGGTTTAATTAAAGAACGTGCAACTTTTGTAAGCGACTTTTGGGGTTTAAGCAGTTTTTTCTTTGTTGCACCTGAAAAGTATGATGAGAAAGCCTGTAAAAAAGCCTTTAAAGAGGATACCAAAGAGCTAATGACGCATCTAATATCAATAATAGCATCTATTGAAGTTTTTGACGTAGAAACACTTCAAAAAGAAATAAAAGGATGGATTACCAGCAACTCTATTGGTTTTGGAAAAGTAATGATGCCCTTACGTTTGGCCTTAGTTGGTGCTTTACAAGGTCCTGATGTTTTTGATATTATGTATTTAATTGGTAAAAACGAAGGTGTAAAACGTATTGAAAAAATAGTTTCTATGCTATAATGCCTTTTCTCATTTGAAAAACCGCACTAAAACACCTTTTATATTTTACTATGATTTCAAATTAGAATTGATATAAAACTTAAAAGGTTTCATAAAAAAGCGAGCTCATATTAATTTAGAGCTCGCTTTTTTATTTAAATAATGTTATGTGTAATCTATTCTTTTATAAACTTTAAAACAGTGTCAACATCTGAAAATTTAATAAAATAGGTGCCAGTTACTAAATTAGATACATCCATGGTATTAGAAGTTATATTAACTGTTTGGTTTTTTACTTTTTGACCTAACATATTAAAAACAATAGCATTGTGCTCTTGCTTAATATTCTTTAAGGTTATTATTCCATTTGTTGGGTTTGGGAATATTGAAATTGTATTTGCAGCAAACTCATCTACACTTAAGTTACAAGTGTAAGGAGGCATATTATATCCTTGAGCTGTAAACCTATCAGTAATTGCTTGAATATCTGCACAAGTATAACCACCAGCAGTTCCCATGTCTATGGCAGCTTGCCTTACAGCTATGGCTGCGTTTTCTTGATTGGTACCACTATTTGTCATACCTAAACCTTCTAAAAACGCTCTGTCTGTTTTATTTCTTCCTATATCTTCCCAAATTTCCATTAAAGTAGTTGCCCACATTTGTCCATCTGTATGTATTTGTCCTGTTAAGTTAGTTGGATATTGTCCTGTATAAACAGTTGTTCTTCCGTTCCAACATGGATTATGTCCATCCCAACCAAAAACAAAGTTTCTTGCAGCATCGCTTACAGACCACAATCCTAAGCTTCTTTTGTAAGAATTTGCCCAATAATCTCCACTACCTTCACTTAAGCCGTCTACTTGCGATAAACCACCATTAGTTATCCAATCGTGTAAACCATGGCCTAACTCGTGAAGTATAACATCTGCATCTTCTGCATCATCAACACAACCTTCACCAAAATTTAAAGTTCCTGAGGTATAAAACGAATTATCTGCTCCACTTGCTCCATGTGGATCAAATCGAATAACGCCTCCATTTTGTGGTGGTGCTAAAGCTATACCTAAATCGTTATTAATATATCTCATTGATTTATCTGTATGATAATACACATTTACTGCTTCGAAGCCATCTTCTTGTCTATTAAATTCAAAATTATTTGTGCTTTGTATAAACAAACCTTTATTAGGCGATGTTAATTCTGCAATTTCAGTAAAAGGACCTCTTAATCTATATTGGCCTCCAACTAATTCAATATCTAAAAGGGTTACGGCTGTTCTTGCGGCATCTAAAGCGGCATTGGTAGCATCGTTCCCGTCAACAAATTGTCCTCCAAAAGCACTTGAGGTTGCTGTTAATGGATCTGTATCATAAATCATTGCAGAACCTGTTGCCATAAAAGATACAGATTTATTTTGCTTATTGGCTTGCTTTTTCTTGTCTTTGTCTTTGTCTCCATGATAATAAATAGCAATGTCTTTAGAACTTAAAATAGCTCCTGTTTGCGCATCTACCATAACTTCCCAACCTCCAGATTTTGAATAGGCTTGAACAAAAACTCTATACGCTAAAGCTGTTTCATTATTTTGATTAATAAGAAAAAGGGCTCTCTCTTGTTGAATAATACTAGAAACTTCAACATTTAGATTGTTTAATGCAATATTAAAAGCTTCGGTCTCAGTAATACTTGGTGTTGTGTTTATGGTTTGTATAGAGTCTTTATAAGTACTTGCATAATAAGTAACAGTGTTTCTATTAGATACATGAACTGTTACTTCAGCATCAAACACCTGTACTCCATTCATCATTTGATAAAAACGAAATGTTTCTCCAGCTAAACCTGCTCTACTAAACAACATTTCGAAAGTATGATGTTCTTGTATGTTTAGTTCGTGTTTATTATCCTCTAACCAGTTTGTAGCAACGGTTAACTTTTCTACTTGAGCAAAAAGCGAAAAGCAGCTGAATACGCTAAATAGGGTAAAAAGTAGTTTTTGTTTCATAATTTAATGTTTTAAGTGTATGTAATATAGTTAATTTAACCTTAGTAGTTTATCTAGTATAAAAAATTTTGAAATATAGGCTTAAAAATTTAATATTACTTACAACAAAAAAAATGTAACAAACATAGCCAAATAGCTACTAATAAGGAAAGTTGTGTGTTTTTCATTGTAAATAGTAATGTAAATGGATAAATATAACTTATTTTAGTATTTCAAATTTTATAAACTTTAAAAGCTAATAATTTAGCTTTTTTTAATCTTTTAAAAAAACTGTCATGGGAAAAATTTTTCTTATTCCGATTTTATTCTTCGGAATCATCATTCTAATTTCGGCTTTCTTCGTTGTAAAGCAACAAACTGCTGCAATTATTGAGCGTTTTGGTAAGTTTCACAGTATTCGCCAGTCTGGTTTACACTTAAAAATTCCACTAATTGATAAAGTGGCTGGACGCTTAAGCTTAAAAATTCAGCAACTAGATGTTATTATTGAAACTAAAACGTTAGATGATGTATTTGTTAAGTTAAAAGTATCTGTTCAATATAAAGTAGTTACAGCTAAAGTTTATGATGCATTTTATAAATTAGATTATCCTCACGAACAAATCACGTCTTATGTTTTTGATGTAGTACGTGCCGAAGTTCCAAAAATGAAGTTAGACGACGTTTTTGTTGAAAAAAACAATATTGCATTAGCAGTAAAAGCCGAGTTAAATGATGCCATGATTGATTATGGTTTCGATATTATTAGAACTTTAGTAACAGATATTGATCCAGATCCTCAAGTAAAAATAGCAATGAACCGAATTAACGCTGCAGATAGAGAAAAAACAGCTGCACAATATGAAGGTGATGCGCAACGTATTTTAATAGTAGAAAAAGCAAAAGCAGAAGCAGAAAGCAAACGTTTACAAGGACAAGGTATTGCAGACCAACGTCGTGAAATTGCTCGTGGTCTTGAAGAAAGTGTTGAAGTCTTAAATAAAGTTGGTATTAATAGTCAGGAAGCTTCTGCCTTAATCGTTGTAACACAACATTATGACACCTTACAAGCGATTGGTCAACATACCAACAGTAACTTAATTTTAATGCCTAATTCGCCGCAAGCAGGAAGCCAAATGTTAAACGATATGGTTGCTAGTTTTACAGCAAGTAACCAAATTGGTGAAGCTATGAAAGAAGCAAAACTTAATAAAAACAAGAAATTAGGTAATTAACATTTAAAACCTATTACGTTATGTTAAAAAAAGTATTTACATCCTTTTTATTTGTTTAACTGCTCAGGTTTTTTCGCAAAACACAGAAACACTTAAAGCACATGCTTTACGAGATGCTAAATAAGCTACACAGGCAACTTTAAAAGAAGATTTTAAAAAATTACTAACTTATACACATCCAAATATTTTAGATGCTGCTGGTGGCTCAGAAGTTATGGAATCTTATTTAAAAACAACTTTTGCACAAATGAAAGCAGACGGTTTTGCATATGAGGTTGCGGAAACGAGAGCAGTTTCAGATGTTGTAAAAGAACAAGGAGAATATCGTTGTTATGTTGAAAATTATATTGTTATGGTTATGAAAGACAAAAGAATTTTCTCCACAAGCTATATGTTAGGTTTTTATAACGAAACAAGCAAAAGGTGGTCTTTTGTAGAAGCAAAGGAAATGAAAAATACGGGTTCTATAATTGCTTATTTTCCAGATTTTAAAACCAATTTAGATATTCCTGAAAACACAATGAAAATGGAAGACATTTAAATAGCTTCTTTCTTTACAATAATAAAGGCAAACTCAATGAGTTTGCCTTTATTATTTTTAACACTATTTATTTAAAAGGATGTCTTTCTACCCATTTAGTAACTGGATTTAGGTATTTAACAATTAATTTAAGCATAGAATTTGCTAGGAAATTGGTATGCTTCATATAAATTTTCATGGTTTTTGGTTTTGCACCAACAGAACTCTTAATTTCCATTGCTGTTCTAGCATAAACAATGCTTTTATAGCTATTTTCAATACCATATTGAGCCATATCGAAAAGCATATTTAAATACATTTGGTGTTTATATTGATACTTCTGATTATAGCCTAAAAAATAAGTTTCTAGAATTTTATTATTGAGTATTAAAGTAAAAAACCCAACAAGCTCTTGATCTACAAAATAACCAATAACTATAAAGTTTTCCTTTAGTTCTTTTTTTAAGATTTTAAAATGATTTTTATTTAAGATGAATGAGTTTACACGTGCATTGTGTGAAACATTTTTATAGAGTTGAAAAATTTCTGACTCTAAAACAGTTAAATCTTCTAAAGATAATTCTCTTTTAAAAAGCTGTTTTCCTTTCTTTCTTGCCGACTTATAGCGATCTCTATACTTTTTGGTAAAAGCTGTTATATAATCTTCAACAGATTCCCAAGACTCTGGAACTTTAAAAATCATATTAGGTTGCACTTGTACTTTATAAAGCTTGTGCGCTTTAAAAAATGCTTGATTTTTATGTATAGTGTCTGTTTCGAAGTAGTCTTTAAAAGCAATTAACCTTACTTTTTTATTGTGCTTTTGTTTAAGTTGGGATGTAATGGTTTTAATAGCCAGGGAAACTTGATTTAGGTAGTCTATATAACTTATGCTTTCGGTTTTAAAGTACAGACCATGCTGTCCTGTGTGCATAATATTACCAATAATTAAAGCATTACCAGTTACAATTTTTGAGATGAGATGTTTTGTTTTTTGAATTAAATATTTATCGTTCGTGTTTCTAAAAATATCTTCTAAATACATTTCTACACGTTGTATTATAGCCAACCCAACAAGTTCATTGTTTTTAAAAATACCTAAGTAATTTGAAGTAATATTTTTAGGGCTTGATTGTTCTAAGGCCTTTAAAAATGCGGTTTTTAAAAACAAGTCGTTGTTTGGCAAAGCATCCCAAGAGTATGGGAGTTCGCTTACTTTAGAATAAATTTTATAATCAATCAAAATTCTAGACAAGAAAAAAGACCGAAACAGTACATTTCAGTCTTTGTAAAGTTAGCATTTATACTCATTATCTCCAACCGCATATAATGGCTCCCATAATTGCTAAAGAAACGATCCAATATCCAGAGTTGATAAAAATATATTTCCAGCTTTTGCGTTCAAACATTCTGTTTATTGCAATAACAGGTAAAAACAAGAAGACACCTGCTAAAACACCGTGTAGAGCACCATGTTTAAAGGTTCTAAACTCGTTTCCATATTCTTCCATAAAAGCAAGATAAGTTGCAGTTTCACCTAATTCTCCTTGTGCTAATGCAAAAGCTCCCATTTGATGATTAGTTAATTGTTGTAAGAAGAAGGCTAAAATAAACGATAAAAACAAGGTTAGACCAAAAATAAGAGCCATGTTTCCACTTTTCATTTTCTCTTCAGTCATTTCTGCTTCTCGCATCCATACATTACCAAAAAGTTTTGGGTTATACCATAAAAACCCTAGAACAAGAGGTGCAATTGCTGCTACTAAAATTGCTAAAAAATTAAATTCCATATTTATAAATGTATTAGTTAGATCGTTCAATTTACAAAAAAGTAATTACTTAAAGATTTTATTGATTTATTAACCACACAACAAGCTTAAGGTTTGTTATTTATTATTTTAATGCACTAGCTTCGGCAACAAGCAATTCATTTTTATCGTTTAAAGCTTTAGAGATAAAATCATTAATAGCATCATTTTTTTGTAATCCGTTGTCTAATAAAACACCCAAACTTATCATAGTAATTAAACGAGTACCTGTTTTTTTAACAGCAGTTCCAAATAGAGGCTCTAAATCTTCATACGTAACGTTTTTAGCTAACTCTTGAATTTCAGCTTTCGCCTTTTCGCGTTGCTGGTCTTGCATACGATCGTACTTTTTACCGTAAGATTTTATTTGCTCGATAGCTGAACGCTTATTTTGTTGTGGTTGCTTTTGCAAATTATTATTCTCTTTCGGCTTTACTTTAGCCCATGAATCTCTTAATCCAACTGTTTTATTAAATACTAATTTTTGTGATGTGGAATCTTTATCTACATTAAAATAACCTAAACGTTGAAACTGAAACTGCTCTCCTATTTTAGCTTTAGTTAAACTTGGCTCTACAAAAGCTTCTATAATTTTTAAAGAATTAGGATTTATAAAATCCATAAAATCTTTGTCTGTATGACTATCTGGAGCTTCGTCTGTAAACAATCTATCATATTCTCGCACCTCAACTTTAATGGCATGTTTTATAGAAACCCAATGTAAGGTACCTTTTACTTTCTTTTCTGTGTCTTCAGAATAAGTACAGTGAACTTCTGTTACATTACCTTTAGCGTCTTTTACAACACGTTCTGCTTTAATAATGTATGCGTTTTTTAGTCTTACTTCACCTCCTAATGTTAAACGAAAAAATTTACTTCCTGCTGCTTCTTTAAAGTCTTCCTTTTCAATATATAGTTCACGAGAAAATGGTACTTTTCTATAACCAGCACTATCATCTTCTTGATTATTTTCTGCCTCAAGCCATTCTTCTTTATCTTCTGGATAATTGGTAATAATTAGCTTTATTGGATTTAAAACAGCCATAACACGATCTGCTTTTTTATTTAAATCTTCACGAATACAAAATTCTAAAAGCGATACATCTATTATATTTTCTCGTTTTGCTACACCAACAGTTTCTACAAATTTTCTAATAGCTTGTGGTGTGTAACCACGACGACGTAATCCTGAAATAGTTGGCATTCTTGGGTCGTCCCAACCTGAAACCACACCTTCTTCTAAGAGTTTAAGCAACTTGCGCTTACTCATTATTGTATAATTAAGGTTTAAACGCGCAAACTCACGCTGTTTTGGCAACATAGGATACTTGTTCTTGGCGAAACCGAAAACTTGCTCCTTAAACCAGTCGTAAAGCTCTCTATGAGGCTTAAATTCAAGAGAGCATAATGAATGCGATATTTGTTCTATATAATCGCTTTCGCCATGCGTCCAGTCGTACATTGGATAAATACACCAATCATTAGCTGTACGATGGTGATGCTTTTTTAATACACGATACATAATGGGATCACGCATGAGCATATTAGGATGTTGCATATCTATTTTCGCGCGTAAAATATGTTCTCCTTCATTGCATTCTCCAGCTTTCATTTTTGCAAATAACTCTATGTTTTCTTCAACTGTTCTGTTTCTATATGGACCATCTATTCCTGGTTGTGTAGGTGTTCCTTTTTGCTCTGCCATAGCTTCGCTAGATTGAGAATCTACGTATGCTTTGCCTTCTTTAATTAACAAAACAGCCCAATCGTATAGTTCTTGAAAATAGTCTGAAGAATATAGCTCTTCTGCCCATTTATAGCCTAACCAAGAGACGTCTTCTTTAATGGCATCAACATACTCCTGCTCTTCTTTTGCAGGATTTGTATCATCGAAACGTAAATTTACTGGTGCATTATATTTTTCACCTAAACCAAAACTAATACCAATGGCTTTAGTGTGGCCAATATGTAAATATCCATTAGGCTCTGGTGGAAAACGAAAACGTAATTTATCTTTAGATAATCCGTTTGCTAAATCTTCTTCTATAATATGCTCTAAAAAATTGAGCGCTTTTGTTTCTGTAGACATAAATAATACTATTAATTCCTTAACATAATCGTTTGTAAAATTAGTTAATTTTATTCTTAAAGAATTCTCAAGTGATTATAAATTAATTTAAAACGCTTTTTTAGGTACATTTGCCAACATAAATACTGAAAATGGGAATAATTAAAGTTGAAAATATCCGCGTTTACGCTTATCATGGTTGTTTAAAAGAAGAAACAGCTATAGGAAGTGATTATCGAGTGGATTTAAAAGTAAAAGCTGATTTACAAAAAAGTGCTAATTCTGATGCGCTTAGCCATACTGTAGATTATGTGCTATTAAATGCAATTGTTGTTGAAGAAATGGCAACACCAAGTGCGCTTTTAGAGCATGTTGCAAAACGTATTTTAGACCGCATTTTCACTGAAGATAAACTAGTTACCATCGCAACAGTTGCTGTTAGTAAAATAAATCCACCAATAAGTGGAGATGTAGAAATGGTGACTATTGAATTAACAGAAAAAAGGAAAAACTAAGCGTTTTTAAATTTATTACCAATCTAACAGAAGTTTATTTGGTATAAGTAGCGTAAAAAGGGATTTATTTTTATATTTGCCTACCTAATTAGGTGTCGTGGCCGAGTGGCTAGGCAGTGGTCTGCAACACCATCTACAGCGGTTCGAATCCGCTCGACACCTCGATAAAACCTTCAACTTATGTTGAGGGTTTTTTTATGTTTTAAATTTTATGAAAATTTAGAGTAATGGTTTACAGC
Organism: Lacinutrix sp.; assembly: GCF_029238095.1. Taxonomy (GTDB): domain Bacteria; phylum Bacteroidota; class Bacteroidia; order Flavobacteriales; family Flavobacteriaceae; genus Lacinutrix. The sequence goes on from NZ_JAQWGS010000023.1 coordinate 70,936, forward strand.
AGCTCGAATACGCCTAAATGCTCAAGAAATCTTTAGTGAAAACAGAAGGTTTTTTTATTTCTAATTTTTAGGAAAAATACTTAATTGAAAGAACTTAATGATTGGTTTGCTCTTCGATTTGATCTATAATTTGTTGCGGATTCAATTTATCTTTAGGAAGAAAGCCTTTAATAATAAGTACTGTACCACAAACCGCTAAAATAAGACCTAAAAAACGTTTAACCTTAATAATAGCTTGAGGTGTTAACTTGTTTTTTAATTGTTTTGCTAGTAATATTTTTATTATATCTGTAACAAAGTAAGCTGTTATCATGGTTCCAAAAAAAACAATAAACCTATTGGTATTATTATCTAAACTAGGACCAACAACAATAATGATTCCCAACCAAAAAACAAGAACGCCAATATTTATAAAGTTTAAAAAAAAGCCTTTAATAAATAATGTAAAATAGTTTGTTTTTGGTGCTGATAGCTGTTTGGTATCTATGGCTTCTTTTTTGGGTTTTTTAAAATATATAATGAATCCATAAACCGCTAAAATTGTGCCGCCAAACACATATAAACCTGGTTGATTACTGAGGTTTTCTAATAACTGAAAACTAGAGAAATAGGCAATTGCAATAAATAAAATATCTGCTAGAATAACACCTAAATCGAAAGCTAAAGCTGCTCTAAAACCTTTAATTACACTTGTTTCTAGAAGTACAAAAAAAACAGGACCAATCATAAAAGCTAAAAAAAAGCCTAATGGTATTGCTGCCTGAATATCTTCAATCATAAAAAAGGAAAGTCTATTTACTACAAAGTAAAGAAATTATGTGATTAAAGTAAAGAATTAATAGTTTTTAGTAAGCTATTGTTATTTAAACACAAAAAGCTTCAGAAAATATGAAGCTTTTTTATATTCTTTTAATGAGATTATTTGGAAGCCTATTTTAAGCAAAGACTAAAAACTTAAAATAACAGAATTTAATTTTTAATCTCTATTCTACCTCCAAAAGTTTGTTTTTTCTTAACGTTTTTTGGGTTTCCATAAATATAAATGTCTCCACCTGCTGTTATTCTTGCATCTACGCTTTCGCTAGCATTAATATCTGCTTCACCTGCTGCTCTAATTTTAACTTTAGTGTCCTTAGAGATGAGTTCTTTTCCTTGATAAATACCACCTGTGTTTATGGTTACATCTTGAGATTTTGATTTTCCTTTAGTTTCTATAATTCCACCAGATACAGATCTTACTTCCAGGTTTTTAACATCTAATCCTATTTTTAAAATAGCACCTTCTTGTACTCTAAGTTCTATTTTATCTTGTTCTATAAGCTCATTACCAACAATTTTTGCACCTTCATTACCATCTATAACCTCTAGTGTTGTGTAGTGTACTGCTACAAATGTTTTTGTGCCATCAAAAGTACGCTCAAATTTCATACGTACTTTTAATATGTTATTTTTTGAAATAATTTCTACATCGTCTGCATCTTGTCCAGAGATAACAACTTTGTTTTGGTCTGATTTTACCAAACTAATATGAATTAAATCGTAGACTTTAACGGTTGTAAAGTCTTGTACAGTCATCTCTTTTGGGTTTTGAGAAAAGAGAGAAATTGAAATAAATAGAGAGATTACAAATGTTACTAGTTTCATAATAAAAATAATTGTTTCTTATAAAGAGTCTATAAAACTAGAAGTGTTACAGTTTTTAAATATTATTTTTCTATTACAACACTTACAGCTGTTCCTGTTATTGAAATTATTAATGTAGCTGATTGCAATAAAGGTTCTATATCTACTTTAATACCAACTATAGCATTTGCATTTAAAGCTTGAGCGTTACTTTTTAATTTTTGAAATGCTTCCTCTTTAAGATTTTGAAGTCCTTCTTCGTAAGCTTCATAATATTTTTTCATACTAAACATATCTTTAAAAGACATCTTTTTACCTTTATAAGAATAACTTGAGTTATATGAAATTCCTGTTACAATACCTTTGTATTCTACTATTCTAAAACCTTCTATAGAGTTTGTTGTTGTAAGTACCATAATTAATTTTTTTATATTGGTTTACTAATTTAAAAAATAAAGCTTCTCGATACAATTCTGAAGGCTTTTAGAATCACTCGAAGTGATAAATATTTAAACTTAAGGTTTTCCTATTAATTCGAAATCTAAATGACGTTTAATTAAATCGGCTTGTTTTACTTTTACAATAACTTCATCACCTAGTTGGTACATTTTTTTTGTTTTTTGGCCAATTAATGCAAATTGCTCTTGATCGAACGTATAGTAATCTCCTTTAATATCGCGTGTTCTTACCATACCTTCACATTTATTGGATACAATTTCTACGTAAATTCCCCAATCTGTTGCTCCAGAAATAACACCTAAAAACTCTTCGTCTTGGTGGTCTTGCATAAAACGAATTTGCATATATTTAATAGAATCTCTTTCGGCTTTTGTTGCTAAATATTCCATATCACTCGAGTGTTTACAACGTTCTTGGTATACTTCTGTATTTGCAGATTTTTCACCATCTAGATAGCGTTGTAATAACCTGTGTGCCATAACATCTGGATAACGACGAATAGGAGAGGTAAAGTGACTGTAATAATCGAAAGCTAAACCGTAATGACCAATGTTTTTGGTAGTATATTCTGCTTTAGACATGGTACGTATTGCTAAAGTATCGACTAAGTTTTGTTCTTTTTTTCCTTGAACATCACTTAATAACTTATTTAAAGATGATGCTATACCTTCTTTATTGTTGAAATTAAGCTTATGTCCAAATTTAGATACAACGCCTTGTAAAGCCATTAATTTATCTTCGTTTGGTTCGTCATGTACTCTGTAAACAAATGTTTTTTCTGGTTTTTGTTTTCCTATAAACTCTGAAACCTTTCGGTTTGCTAACAACATAAATTCTTCAATTAATTTATTGGCATCTTTACTGGTTTTAAAGAATACACCAACTGGATTAGATTCTTCATCTAAATCGAATTTTACTTCTACTTTATCGAAACTAATCGCACCAGAACGCATACGTTGTGCACGCATAATTTTAGCGAGTTCGTCCATTTTTAAAACTGCATCTGCAATGGCTTGATCTGTTTTGTATACTGCTCCTGTTAGCGATACTTCGGCTGGAATAGTATTATTTTTATTTTCTATAATTGCTTGTGCTTCTTCGTAAGCAAAACGAGCATCAGAGTAGGTTACTGTTCTACCAAACCATTCGTTTTTAATATTAGCTTTAGTATCTAATTCAAATACTGCAGAAAAGGTATATTTTTCTTCATGCGGTCTTAAAGAACAGGCTCTATTACTAAGAATCTCTGGAAGCATTGGTACTACTCTGTCAACTAAATAAACAGATGTTGCACGTTCGTAGGCTTCATCGTCTAGAACAGTGCCTTCTTGAAGGTAGTGAGAAACATCTGCAATATGGATTCCTATTTCGTAATTACCATTTTCTAAAACAGTAAAAGATAAAGCATCATCAAAATCTTTTGCATCTTTTGGATCTATGGTAAAGGTTAAATCTTTACGCATATCGCGTCGCTTTGCAATTTCTTCTGGTTTAATATTTAAATCTATAGTGTTTGTGTAGTCTTCAACTTCTTTTGGAAATTCGTATGGTAAACCATAATCTGCAAGAATAGCGTGAATTTCGGTATTATGTTCTCCAGCTTTACCAAGTACTTTAATCACTTTTCCGTTAGGAGAATCAGCTTTTTCTGGCCATTCTTCCATAGTTACTAGTACTTTGTCACCATCTTCTGCATTCTTGGTTTTATTAATTGGTACAAAAATGTCTGTTTTCATTTTGTTACCATCAACCACTACAAATGCAAAATTTTTGCCTTTATGAATTTGAATAATGCCAACATAATCCGTTTTTGCTCGTTTAATTATTTTGGTTATTTCGCCTTCAAGTTTACCTTGTTTTCTACGTTTATAGATGTATAATTCTACTTCATCACCATTCAACGCTTTGTTAACATTATTGGATGCTATGTAAATATCGTCTTCAAAATCTTCGCAAATAACATAACCGTTACCCCGTTGTGCAGCATCGAAAATTCCTGTGTGATATTCTGTATTATTTATAATCTGGAATTTACCACGATCTATTTCTTTAATATCTTCTTTAGCTTTAAGTTGCGCTAATTTTTTTATAATCTGATTGCGACTACTAGCATCGTTAACACCTAATTTAGCTGCAATTTGTTTGTAGTTATAAGATTGGTTTCTGTCTTTTTTTAAAATACTTAGAATTGTATTTGTTAGGTTAGAAATCTTGTTATGTGAAGGTTTCCTGTGTTTCTTTTTTGTCATTTAATTTGTAATCATATTGAATTTCTAAAGTTAAGTGAAATTCTGTTATTTTTTAACTTAATATAAGCGAAGAGAGGTTATTAAGTTTATGCAAAGCTACGTTTTTAATATTAAATCGGTATTTCTTTAATATTAAGTTAACTAAAACTCTTATCAACATTTATAATATATATTATTATTCTTTATTTAAAATTAAAAAAAAAAATGATGATGATTATTGCTTGTGAATAGCGGTATAACTTTTTAAGGTTTTAATTGTTTAGGTTACTTTTCTCTTTCTACTAACAGTTTATAAACATATTAAAAGACTGGTTTTTATACTATTTAACTTTACTATTAACAACTGTTTATAACCTAAGTTCACAACTAATTTTTAATAAGTATTTTATTTTTTTGTGTTGGTATCTGTTCTTTTTTTAATGATAAATAACCAAAAGAAAATAGCTAACTTTTTTGGTGGTTAACTTTGTACTTTAGTATGAAAATTTAACTGGAAAAACCTAATAAAAGTTTTAATAACCTATAATTAGATATTAACAAGTAGTCAATAATAAATAGTACACTTGTTAACAGCAACTATAAATACTACTATAGTATTCGTTTTATTAAACTTAAAAAATTTGAATAAGTAAAAGGTAGTATGTTATGGATACTTATAATCAATTATTAACTTTGAATTTATAAATAATTTAAGAATAGATTTCTGTGAAAGCGGAAAATAAAAAACTTTTTTCAATGAAAATATCTATAGGTAACGATCATGCTGGTACAGATTATAAATTTGCTATTGTAAAGCATTTAGAAGCTAAAGGTATTACAGTTCTAAATCACGGAACAGATGCCACAGAGAGTGTAGATTATCCAGATTTTGTTCATCCTGTAGCAAAAGATGTAGTCTCTAAAATTTCAGATTTTGGTATTTTAATTTGTGGAAGTGCCAATGGTGTAGCCATGACAGCAAATAAACATCAAGGTATTAGAGCAGGTATTTGTTGGACTAAAGAAATTACAGCACTTACTAGACAACATAATAATGCAAATATTATTTGTATTCCAGCGCGTTATACAGCTATACAACAAGCTATTGCTATGGTAGATACTTTTTTAGAAATTGACTTTAAAGGAGGAAGACACCAAAACCGTGTAGATAAAATTCCGTGTTAATATTATTTTAAAATAAAGCTATGCTTAATATAGTTATTAAACCATTTAATGAACTTTCTATACTAGAGTTGTACAATTTATTACAATTAAGAAGTGAAGTGTTTGTTGTAGAACAAGATTGTGTATATCAAGATATTGACGGGAAAGACCAAAATGCATTACACGTAATTGGTTATAAAAATGACAGAATCGTAGCTTATACTCGTCTTTTTAAACCAGGAGATTATTTTAAAGCATCTAGTATTGGCAGAGTAGTAGTTGCTAAAAACCAAAGGCAATTTAAGTATGGTTACGATATTATGGAAGCCTCAATTAAGGCTATAAAAACACATTTTAATGTTACAGAAATTAAAATATCTGCACAGTGTTATTTAAAAAATTTTTATAATAATTTGGAGTTTTTTGAAATAGGAGAGGAGTATCTTGAAGATGGAATTCCACATATTGCTATGTTATATAAAAAGTAAAAAATTATTATTTAATTCTTCTCTGTAACATAAGTAACTAATATCTCGACTCTTCTATCTAATTCTGGTGCACCACCAAGAGGAAACTTTCTACGCATACCAACGTATTTCATTCGTTTTTTATCGACACCTTTTTTAGCTAAATAATCGTAAATAAAACGAGCTCTTGCAACCGATAGATTTCTCTTTCCTGTTTTTTTATCTACTGCATCTCTACTGTTTTGCGTACAACACACATGACCTTGTATTGTAAAATATATATTTTTATTTTCTACCATAATTGTAGCTAGCTCTTCGAGTGTTTTTTTAGAACTTGAAGTTACATAACTATAACTTGTTTTAAAATAAATTTTATCTAAACGAATTTTATCTCCTTTTTTAACAGTCCCTTTTTTTATATCGTCTGTGGTTTTTTCTTTTGTTTTTTCTTTGTCTACAATTTCAACCGCTTCTTTAATATCTTTTTTAGGTGTTTTTTTGGTAACAATTACTTCAACTTTTCTATTTAAACCACGAATTTGGTGCACTTCTTCTTCGTTTAAAACTTTTAAAAGTATTTCTCCTTTTCCATTAACATTAGTAATTAAATCTGGATCTATACCATAACCAGAAAACATATCTTTAATGGTATTTGCACGATTTTGAGAGAGTTCTAAATTGTATTCGTTTGTACCTCTATCGTCTGTAAAACCGTAAATAGAAACTTTTTCTACTGGAATACTATCTAGAGAAGATATAAACAGAAGTAATCTGTTTTCTTCTGTTAAAGGCACTTCATATTTATCTGTATCAAAATAAACATCATGAGTTAATTCTTGTTGTGAATATCCTGATAATGATACCAATAAAAAAAGAGTAATTAAATATTTCATTTTAATATATTTTTTATTAAAATTAGTTTAAATAGCGCTTGTATTTAGTTGGATTTTCTAATATTTCTGTAGCTTTTTTAATTTCGTTATTATGAAGCTTATAATACTCGTATAAACCTTCTCTATAGACATAGCGTTTAATAATCTCATCACTTAATAAACCCATGAGTTGAGATTTATTATCGTCTAAAGCTTTAATTTTTGATTGGTTTAGATTTTGAATTAATGTGTTATAATCACGTTGAATATCATCATCTAAATTTTCTGTTTTAGCTATTTCTAAAGCCTTATTAAGAGACTTTTCTGTTTCTGTCTCGAAAGAGAACTCTGTAGTATTTAAAAATGTTTTAAACTCTTTAAAATCTGAATCTGTTAATTTCCAGTCGTTAATATTAGTAATATTTGTGTTGTTATAGTAGTATTTTGTTGCAAAATCAAAAATAGTTTGGCTACTTAAAACAGCCTTTGTAATAGTAGAATTTTTTGTGTTTTCTAAAGCTTCATCTGGAAAAACACCACCACCATCAAAAACTTGTCTTCCGTTTTTTGTTTTAAAAACATTATAATCTTTTTGTTTTACTCTTACAGCATTTCCTTTTTCGTCTTTATTCCAGTAGTCTAAAGCTTGAATACATCTTCCAGAAGGTGTATAATAACGAGAAATAGTAACTTTTAACTGTGTTCCATAAGTCATTGCTTTAGATCGCTGCACTAAGCCTTTTCCAAAACTTCTTGATCCTACTATAACACCTCTATCTAAATCTTGTATGGTTCCAGATACAATTTCACTTGCAGAAGCACTACTACCATTAATTAACACAACGAGAGGAATCTCTGTATCTATAGGTTCATTTTTTGTATAATATGTTCTATTGTATTTTTTTACTTTAGATTTTGTTGTTACAACTAGTTGTCCTTTTGGAACAAATAAATTAACAACGTTAACAGCTTCACTTAATAATCCGCCAGGATTTCCACGTAAATCTAAAATTATATTTTTTGCACCTTGAGCCTTTAAATCTTTTAAAGCATATGCTGTTTGTTGTGATGTTTTTTGGTTAAATTTTGTAAGCACTATGTAACCAGTTGTTTCATTAATCATAGAAAAATGAGGTACAGCATCTATTTCTATTTCACTATGTTTAACTGTAGTTTTAGCTGTTTTACCTTGTCTTACGTATGTTATTTCTGCAGACGAGTTTGGCACGCCTTTAAGTAGGTTTCCAGCATCTTCTTTGTAATTAGCAACTAGCTGTCCATCTATTTCTATGATTTCGTCTCCAGCTTTTAAACCTGCTTTGTCTACTGGATACCCTTTATAAGGCTCTATTATAACTAGTTTTTCTTTTAATATTTTTACATGAGCTCCAACTCCTGTATAATCTCCAGTTCTCTTAATTCTTTCAGCTTCAACATCTTGTTCGTTATAAAACTTCGTATAAGGATCGAGTTCGTTTAACATGTTTTTAATAGCATTATCCATTAAATCTCCTGGATTAGTTTCGTCTACATAATTCATATTCAACTCTTTAAAAAGAGTGGTGAATATTTCAATTTGCTTAGCAATTTCAAAGAAATCGTTATTAAAGGTTTTAAATGCTGAACCTGTAAGTAGTATTGTAAGTGCTAAAATAGGGATGAGCACTTTTTGTTTTAGTAATTTTTTCATTGTTCTAGCTATTAGAAATAAAGTCTGTAAATTTAGAGATTACCTTTTTTGTTTTAGTATTTACCAATTCAAAATCTGGCATATCTTTACTAATATATAATATCATTAACGCGTAATCGCTAACTTCATTATTTATTAACATGGATTTATTTAATCTGTAAGCTTCTCTTAACAAGCGTTTTATACGAATTCTATCTACTGCACGCTTGAAATTACGTTTACTTACTGAAACACCTACCTTTAAAGATTCACCATGTTTTAAATACACCAACCGCAAAGGATATGCCGAAACCGATTGTCCTTCAAGAAATAATTGCTCGATGGTTTTTTGGCTCTTTAATTTTTCGTGTTTATTATAGGTTAGTTTCATTTGTGTTGATATAAAACAAATATAACAAATACATACAAGTTTTAAGCTTCATTTTTACATATGATATATGTCATATTTTATTTTTTAGATTTCTCTTAACTTAATGTTTTATTATTAAAACCTTTTAAGAATGGGAAATTTAAATGTTACAAAACTTTTAGCTAAACAAATCTTTCACCTTTTTGGTTTTAGAGGTCAAAAGTTAGATAACACACATCTTTTGTTTAATAACAGAGAGCGTGTTGCCAGAGTAGATTTATATAAAAACGAAATTTGGTATAAAAATTAATAATGTGGTTTATTAAATACAAAAAAGCCTTATCAGTAACGATAAGGCTTTTATTTTTATGTTGTTATCTTTTTACTTTTTATTATTTGTCTTGTCTATATCTGCCATTAAATTATTGGTATCAATTTCTACGCTTTTTACAGTTTTTTTAGCGTCAAAAGAATACGTTGGGTAAGCCCAAGCCCAATCTTTAATAATAGTTGCACTTGTTGGTTTTTCTCCACGCATCATTTGTAGAGGTATGTATATACTTTCTTTAGAACCATCGGTATAAGTAACTTCAAGATCTATTGGCATTGGCATTTCGCCAATACGCTCTAAAGTAACTGTGTTACCTTCTATACTTTTTACACCATAATCTATTGTGTTTGTAGTCATAGTCCAATCAGTTAAATACCACTCTAATTCTAAACCAGATACTTTTTCTGCAACGCGAATAAAATCGTTTGGTGTTGGGTGTTTAAAAGACCAATCTGTAAAGTATTGTTTTAATGTTTTCTTTAAGTTGTCTTCACCAATAACATAACCTAATTGAGATAAGAAAACCGATCCTTTGTTATATGCTGTAATACTATAAGCCATATTCGTTTCGTAACGGTCTGCATGTGTTGTTTGTGGTTTTTCTTTTCCAGATTTTGCTAAGTAAGTATAACCTCTATAAGCTCCTGCTGCAGGATTATCACTGTTCTTATTGTTAATTTCATCCATTGCATGATCACTAATATAACTAGTAAAACCTTCGTCCATCCATTCATGCTTTCCTTCGTTTGTTGCTAATAAGAATTGAAACCATGTATGTGCCATTTCGTGCGCTGTAACACCCATTAAACTTCCTAATTTACGTTTTCCAGTAATTAAAGTACACATAGCATATTCCATTCCTCCATCTCCACCTTGTATAACAGAGTATTGATCGTAAGGATATTTACCAACATTTTCGCTAAAATATTGCATCATTTCAACTGTTTTGGGCTGAAGGTCTTTCCAGAACTGAAGATTTTCTGCTGGCAAATCGTTTTTGTAATAGAAATGAAGCATTGGGCCATTAGGTACTTGCATAGTATCGTGAATATAATCTGGATCTGCAGCCCAAGTAAAATCATGAACATTTGGTGCCTTAAAATGAAGCGTTTTTTTATCACCTTTAACTACTGGGTTAGGTTGAAGATACCCTGTACCACCAACAACATAGTTCTTATCAATAGTTAATTTTAAATCAAAATCTCCCCAAACACCATGAAATTCTCTAGCAATATATGGGTAAGCGTGCCAGCCCTCAAAATCATATTCAGATAATTTAGGATACCACTGCGTCATTGATAAAGCAACACCTTCTGCATTATTTCTTCCAGAACGACGAATTTGAACAGGTACTTGAGCATCAAAAACCATATCGAAAGTTACACTTTCTCCAGGTTGAATAGCCTTGTTTAAAGTCACCTCTAAAATTGTTCCAACGGTTTCGTGCTTTACACTACTTCCGTTTTGTTTAAGAGAGGTTACGTTTATATAACCTATTTCATTAGGCTTTAGTTTGCTTATTCGGCTTTCTTTTTCACTATTAACCTCGTTTACCATTCTTCCATCTGGATCTATAATAGATTGTAGTCTTGCATCCATTTCACTTCCTGGTTGAAATGCATTAAAGAATAAATGATAAAACACTTTATTTAATACATCTGGAGAGTTGTTAGTATAAACCAATGTCTGTTTTCCTTGATATTGGTAGTTATTAACGTCCATATCTATCTCCATTTTATAGTCTACATGTTGTTGCCAATATGTTGATTTTGCAGAAGAAGAATTTGTTGTAGAACCTGTTTTAGTTGATGTTGAAACACTTTTTGATGAGCCACAACTCATTAAAAATAAAGAAGCCGAAAAGCTAAAAAGAAGCACTTTTTTCATTTTAATTTATTTAAACAAAAAAGCCTCAGTAATTATTACTGAGGCTTTTTTAAGATTATTAATTATTTAGATAATTGCGATGCCATAATTAAGGCATTATAAGCATTAACCATTTTACCAGACTTTGTTAAATCACTAAATGGTCTAATATCTTCTGCATTACCACCTACAACAACTTTAGTGTTAATAGCTAAACCAGAGTCCATAATAACTTGCTTAACTTGAGCAGCAGTTAATTTAGGGTATTGAGACCAAACTAAAGCAGCAACACCAGCAACAGCAGGAGCAGCCATAGACGTTCCGCCTTTAGTATCATATTCGTTTTCTGGTGTTGTAGAATATATTTCAGCTCCAGGTGCAAAAACGTCTACGTTTTGTTTTCCGTAGTTAGAAAAACTAGCAACCATATTTGTACCATATTTTGGGCCTAATGCGCCAACACGAATATACGTATTACTAACTTCTACATAATTTACATTATCATCTGGAAAATTAGGTTCGGTATCTACATCTTCACTAGAGTTTCCTGCTGCGTGAACAAAAACAACACCTTTATCACTTGCATATTTTATTGCGTCTCTAACCCAATCAGCATGTGGAGAAAAACTTTTACCAAAACTTCCGTTAATTACTTTTGCACCATTATCTACTGCATATCTAATGGCTTTAGCAACGTCTTTATCATATTCATCTCCATTTGGTACAGCTCTAATAGCCATAATTTCTACATTGTTACCCACACCATTTGCTCCTAAACCATTGTTACGTTCTGCAGCAATAATTCCAGCAACGTGAGTACCATGACTTTCAGATTTTTTAACAGGCATCACGTTTCCGTTTCCGTAACCAGGTTTATCGTTAAAATCGTTAGGATTATCTCCTGTTTTTCTACCATTAAAGTCTTTGTTTAGGTTATAAGCTACTTGATCTCCATAATACTCAATACCTCCTTTTATTTGGTCTAAAACAGCAGGTAAAGAAGGTGCACCTCTAGAAAACATATTAGTTGCTGCTTGAACTGCTCCTTTTAATGTTTCATCTTCTGTTTCTATAGCTGCAACTTCTTTAGCAGTATAATCTTCTTTATTAAAATGAGTTGTTAATGTTTTGTGCGCACCACCAACCATTTTGGTAAGACCATCCATTTGTTGTTTTCCAGCAAGTGCTTGATTGTAATCCGTATCTAATTTAGCTTTAGCCTCTGCAAATCTTGGAGCACTTGTGTCTCCACTTGCTACTAAGCGAACGTATTCTAATTGCTCATCGTAGCCATCTCCTAAAAAGTTCCAGCCATGAATATCATCTACATAACCGTTTTTATCATCATCTATACCATTGCCAGCAATTTCTTTTTTGTTAGTCCAAAGTACACCATCTAAATCTTCGTGAGAGATATCGATTCCAGAATCAATAACTGCAACTATTATTTTCTGTCCTTTTTTTCCTTTTATAATTTCAGCGTAAGCTTTATCTACACTCATTCCAGGAATAGTGTCTTTTGCAAGGTCTAGGTGTCCCCAATTATGAGCTTCTGCTTCTGTAAGCGCAGCTTCTTTAAGAGGTGAAGTGTCTATGTTTTCTAATGGAGTTGTTAAAATTGGTGCTCCACCACCACAGCTAGATAAAATAGCTGCTGAAAATACCGAAAACAAAAGTGTTTTATTTATTAATTTCATGTTATAAATGTTTAGTTGTTTTTATTAAAGATTAAAAATATCATTACTTGAAAAAGTCCCCTTTAGTCTCACTCCTTTTTCTGTGTGTTTCACAGTAATTAACTCATTAAGTGCATCGTGTTCCAAAAATAAGTAATAATTATTATCTGCGGCTAAATTTAAGAATTTTTCTTTTTCGTCTAGAGTTAATAAAGGTCTTGTATCGTAACCCATTACAAAAGGTAAAGGAAGATGCCCAACAGTAGGTAGTAAGTCTGCCATAAAACAAATGGTTATACCGTTGTAATTAATCATGGGAATCATTTGTTTTTCGGTATGACCATTAGCAAAGAAAATATCAAATCCTAAAGCTGAATTTTTTAAGATATCATCCTCTGGAAGTTTAGTAAATTTTAAATGACCACTGTCTTCCATAGGCATAATATTTTCTTTTAAAAACGAAGCCACTTCTCGACGATTGGGTTGTGTTGCCCATTCCCAATGTTTCTGGTTGCTCCAGAAATGAGCATTTTTAAAAGCTGGCTCTAAAAGTGTTCTATCTTTGTTGTATTGAATAGAGCCTCCACAATGATCGAAGTGTAGATGCGTCATAAAAACATCTGTGATATCATCGCGATGAAAACCATATTTTGCTAGTGATTTATCTATAGTATCGTTTCCCCAAAGATGATAATAGCTATAGAATTTTTCGCTTTGCTTGTTTCCCATTCCTGTATCTATTAAAAAAAGACGTTTTCCATCTTCAATTAGCAAACAACGAGCAGCAATATCAATCATGTTATTGCTATCTGCTGGATTGGTTCTAGTCCAGAGTGATTTTGGAACTACTCCAAACATAGCACCTCCATCTAGCTTAAAATTTCCTGCGTTTATTGGGTACAAATTCATAATTGCAAATTATGAAAAACTATGGAATTGTGAGTAAGTGTTAAGTTTTTATTAAGAAACAACTTGTTGCAAACGCTTACCAAAATCGTAAAGTGCTTTTATTTCTTTAATACTTGCTAATCTTTCTCTTCCAAAAATAAGTAAATCTCGACCATTAGACTCTACGTGGTAGTATGGGTTGCTTTCAAAGAAATGAGTGATATCATCTGTAAAAAAAGCTTGAATAGCTTGAGTGTCTTCACCTAATAAATAAAATCTATTAGAGAAATCAGTATGATTTTCTATTGGAATATCTTTAAAGCCAGCAAAAGCATAGACTTTTTCTAGAAAACCTTCTTGGTCAAGTGTAAATTCTGGGATGTTTTTATTTAATTTTATGTGAAGCATGGTCGAGCGTATAACTTCTTTAGCAATAAACTCACCTTCTGAAAATTCTATATCGAAAGTGTTTAGTGTTTTATTTTTGTCTATTAATTGATTGTAGACATAACTAATTTTTTTTGTTCTAAAAAATAGAAAGTTATCTAAAAAATGGGTTTCTCTTACTTTTTTAGAGGTATAATTTAATTGATAATCTTCTGCTAATTCCTCTATTGTTTTTTGTCTTCTTGTTAGGCTATTTTTTATAAGTTTTGGCACTGGTAATAAGCGACGCAAAGCAAAAGGATGTTTAGAATCTGTATCATGTAAATCTAGACCAAGAACCTCGAAATGACCACCTCTTTTAATAAATAATTCTTGATAGTTATTTAGATTCTCCATAACTGTATGATCGACAAATTTACAAAGCGAGAAATCTACTATTACATCTTCTGTTTCTGGAATGGCTTCAATTTTTGATTTTAACTTATAGAAATTTAAAAAGCTACAAAAATGTTTAACACTTACATAATAATTACGATCCTCTTGATACATTAAAACATTTGGCTTTAATAAGTTTCGCCCAAAAAGACCAAAGCTCTTATTAATGATTATATGGATAATAAAAGTTACAAAAACACCTGAGGCAATGCCAGAAATTAAACCTACTTTTAGTGTAACTAATAGCGTAACAAAAAAGATAATAAGCTGCTCTCTACCTATTTTAAAAATCTTTCTTATGTTTTCTGGAGCGGCTAATTTATAGCCTGTATATACTAAAATTGCCATTAATGCAGGTAATGGAATACGTTGTAATTGAGTGCTAAATAGCACAATAAAAACAACTAAAAACAGGGCATGAAAAAAGTTCGAAGACCTATTGCTAGCTCCATTATTTACGTTTACAGAGCTTCTAGCAATAACGGTTACAACGTTTAATCCTCCTAAAAAACCACTACCAACTGTTGCTAAGCCTAAGGCTTTTAAATCTCTGTTTACATTACTACGTCGTTTTTTTGGATCAAGTTTATCTACCGCTTTAATACTTAATAAGGATTCTATACTCGCTATCAACGTAAGTGCCAATACGCTTGTCCAAAAAGGAAAGGTTGCTATTTTACTAAAATTTACAGTTGGTAATTGAGCAATAATTTCAGAAAACTCTGGTATTCCAGAAATCATATACTCCAAAGCGATTGGGTTTTTTTCGTGGGCTACTAATTCAAAATAATAACTAAATGCGATGGATAGTATTACAATCCACATTGGAGCAGGAATTAATTGTAAATATTTGTTTCTAATTTTTGAATAAAATATCATAATTAGAAAACTTAATACACCTGCAATCGCAGCAAAAACAAGACCTGTATTATCGTAGTGAACAGCATCGTTAATGGTAAATGGAATTTCTAGTAGGTAATCTATAGTGTCTTTTCTTTTTATACGATGCGCTAACATAATATGAAATTGTTTACCAAGAATAATTAGCCCAATTGCAGCAAGCATACCTTGTATAGCTGAAGATGGAAAAAAATCTGCTAATTTTCCTAAACGTAAAAAACCAAGCACTAATAAAATAACACCAGAACAAATTATGGCTGCATAAGCACTTTCCAACCCTAGTGTAGTAATAGCTACCAAAAGCACACCAACCAGTCCGTTTCCTGGCCCAGCTATTGTAACATTACTACCTCCTAAAAGCGATACTAAAATACCACCAACAACCGCAGCAATAACACCAGCAATTGGAGGAGCCTCGCTTGCCATTGCTAAGCCTAAACCCAGAGGTAAGGCTATAAGACTAACTACAAAACCCGAAAAAATATTTTTGGGTAATGCCTTAAAAAATGTTTTTATGTTGTTCTTTTTTTTGCTCATTGAATAATTAAAACATCTGTTGGTAACTCGGTTAAAATATGCTCAATATCGTGAGGAAACAACCTGTCCCAAAAAGACATTTTTGTTGGTGCATTCATTATTAACAAATCGGCTCTCGCAATTTGAGCATAATGACCTATAGAGTAGCCTTGCGTCCCGAAAATGGGTTGCGATTTTATGGCTATATTTTGAGTATATTCCTTTGGAATATCTTCAATGATATGGTTTATTCTTGAGCGTTCACGGTTTCGCAAACGTTCTTTTATAATTTGTGCTTTTCTTAAAGATTTATCATCTTCAACATTAACATGAATTTCGTTTTGTTTTATTTCTTCAACAATGGTTAATTTTTCCGCTTTAAGTTTTAAACCAATATAAAATGCAGTAGCAATAGTTTGTTCTGTTTTTGGGTCTTCCAAACCATTAACAACAATGTGTTGACAAGGTACGCGCTCTATTGATGGATTAATAAGTAATAATAAACAGCACTTTGCTTTTCGGGTAATTTTTCGAGCTATAGAACCAACATAATAAGTAAACAGTTTTTCTCTTTTAGCAGCACCAATGATTAATAAGTCAATATTTTTTTCTTCAGATGCGTTTAAAATAACGTCAACTGGATTACCAGGTTTAAAGAGGATTTTATAGCTTAATTTTTCATTTTTAAAATTGTCTAGAAAGTTTTTTAGGATTTTTATTTTTTCTTCAGAAGTCTCACCTACATGAATAATTACAAGTTTACATTCAAAAAATAATGCTAACCTTGCAGCTTCGTATAAGTTAGCTTTTAAGTTAGGTGAAAAGGCAACACCTATGCCTATGGTTTTAAATGGTTTTGGAAGCACGTACAGAAAAATTTCAAAAAAAGTGAAGATAGTATTTTTTACATTAACACAAATTATGCAATACAACTTCGTAATGAAGGTTGAAACTACAATAAAATCTATTGTTTTCTTAATTTAAGCATAGCATTGTTATGGTTAAATTAAAAAACAAAGCAACGCTGTAGGTTTTGCAGTAGTTTCAAGATGTAATAGATTTTCTATTGCATAATTTGTGTTTAACCAAACAAGTCGTTAAGATTTGTTAATAGCTTGTAAGTTTTGATATAATTATCTTTAACTTTAACATTTAAAAACAAGAACAACATTATGTTAGAATTAGCAGGAATTATTATATTAGGAATACTAGCACAATGGGTCGCTTGGAAATTTAAAATTCCAGCTATTTTGCCCTTAATATTAATAGGCCTTTTAGTAGGACCAATTGCTGCAGAGTTTTTAAGTGAAGATGGTACCAAATGGATAGAGCCTATTTGGAATGGAGAAAAAGGACTCTTTCCTGGAGAAAGCTTGTATTACTTTGTGTCTTTGGCCATTAGTATTATTTTATTTGAAGGCGGTTTAACCCTAAAGCGTTCTGAAATAAAAAATGTAGGTCCAGCAATAACAAAACTAATAACCATAGGCTCTGCAGTAACTTTTTTTGGTGCAGGTGTTTTAGCGCATTATATTTTTGAATTAAGTTGGGATTTGTCGTTTTTATTTGCTGGCTTAATTATAGTTACAGGACCTACTGTAATTACACCTATTTTAAGAAACATTCCTTTAAAGAAAGACATCTCCACTATACTAAAATGGGAAGGTATATTAATAGACCCAATAGGAGCCTTAGTGGCTGTATTAGTTTTTGAGTTTATAAGCGTTGGTGGAGATAGTGGTTTTACAAAAACAGCCTTTTTAGAGTTTGGTAAAATTGTGTTATTTGGTACCACTTTTGGTTTTACATTTGCACATGCTTTAGCTTTTGCAATTAATAAAAAAATGATTCCTCATTATTTATTAAATGTTGTTGCGTTGTCTACAGTGCTTCTTGTTTTTGTAGAATCAGAAATTTTTGCTCATGAGTCTGGCCTACTTGCCGTTGTGGTTATGGGAATGGTTCTAGGAAATGGAAAATTAGAAAATTTAAAGGAATTATTATATTTTAAAGAATCGCTTAGTGTCTTATTAATTTCTATACTATTTATATTACTTGCTGCTAACATTAATATAGAAGATTTAATGTTACTATATACTTGGAAAACAGCTTTGCTTTTTGCTGTTGTTGTTTTTATTATTAGACCAATTGCAGTGTTTTTAAGTACTCATGGTTCTAAACTAAAGTTTAAAGAAAAACTCTTTATTAGTTGGGTTGGACCTCGAGGTATTGTGGCAGCAGGTATTGCTTCCTTATTTGGAAGTAAGCTTATAAAACAAGGTGTAGAAGGTGCAGAATACATAACTCCTTTAGTCTTTATGATTGTTTTAGGAACCGTATTGTTAAACGCAACAACAGCACGATTATTTGCTAAAATAGTTGGTGTATTTTTAACAAAATCTGATGGAATATTAATTGTAGGTGCCTCTAAAGTTTCTCGTTTAATTGGGCATTATTTAGAATCTAATGGCAGACATGTGGTGTTAATAGATAGCAATCAAACCAATATTGATAAAGCAAAAGAATTAGGTCTTGAAGCTATAAACACCAATATATATTCTGATACTTTAATGGATAATATTGAATTAAACGATGTTGGCTATTTAATGGCTTTAACAGGAAGTAACGATATTAATAAGTATGCTATTAATAAATTTAGTAGCCAGTTTGGAGAAAATGGTTCGTTTAGGTTGGTAAGTGTAGACGAAATGCTGGATAGTAATAACAATCCAAAAGAAGGATTATTTTCACATACAGATGATTTTACAACACTTAGTGATGTTACTAGAAAGTTTCCTAGCATTCAAGAAATTGAGTTAAAAGACAAAGCACATTATACTAGCTTAATTGAACTCTCTGATAACGATAAAGATATTATTCCATTATTTTTAAAGAATGAAGCTTCTGAAATACAAATTATATCTTCGTATAACAAAGATATTGAAAACGTTGGAAAAAACTGGTGTTTAGTTTACCTAGGCAAACCTTTTGATGTTGAAAAAGTAGCGAATGAAGAAGATTAATTAATGAATAGTAAACTTAAAGATATACTTAATAAAAAAGCAAAAACCTTAGAACGCAAACGTAAAGTCGTTTTACTATGGTCTAAAGTTTACAGAATAATCATAGTGCCTTTAAAAATAACCTTTAGAGCTTGTTCTTTTATTTTAGCAATTATATGCGCTGCATTTCCTCCAGCTTTAGTTTATCTATTAATAACTGGAGTTATTTACTTTTTACTTGAAATTATAAATAACCCACTTAAAGCTTATAATAACAATTTTAAGAAGAACATTATACCAGCCATTTATAAAGAATTAAATACCTCTATCACTTATTATCCATCTGCAATACAGGTGTCTGATATTAAAAAAAGCGGATTATTTAAACCATCTTATTTTAATAATAAAACACATTTTGAAGGAGACGACTATGTTGTTGGAAAAGTTAATGATACAGAGTTTTCTATTAATCACATTAAGCTTTATAACGAGGTTGTAGATTATTTAAAAACAGCAGGAGGCTGTTTGTTTTCAATTTTATTATTCCCAATCTTTATTATAAGAAACCTTTTTGCAGATTACGCCCACGATGATGAACTTCCTTTATTGGGCATTGTAAAAAAGAAAGAAGTTATTTATGATGGGTTTTTTATAAAAACGACATTAAATACGACTTTTAATGGTAGAATTATTCTTATTCCTAAAGCAATGGACAAGGCTAATGGTAAAGAGTATTTATCAGTTTTTGGTGTTAAATTAGTACGTTCCTTAGACAAAACTATTGATGCTAATTATAATGTTTACAGCACTAACAATTTTTTGTCAGATCAATTTTTAATTGAAAACATAAGCAACACATTACAGTACATTTTTAAAGAAGAACAAACACCAACCTTGACGATTATTAATAACCAGCTACACCTCTTTATTCCAAGACAAAAAGAGTTGTTTAAAACGAGTGTTCATAACAAAATAAAAGATGCTTCTTTTTTCGATACTTATTTAAGAGATATAAAATATATAAACGACCTTATTTCTAAAATTAACTAAATGGATAGCACATACAACAACCACATAGACTATTCTAAATACCAAGTAGATGAAGTAACAGAAACCATTTCAGATGCTTTATTCTTTCCAGTTTACATTGGTAGGGTTTTAGTACTTAATCTGGTTGTTTTTTGGATACTGTTATCTTTGTTCTGTATCTTTTTTATCGATAATACTTTTCTAAGTTTTTTATATTGGTTTTTAGCTTTTATAATTTCTATTCCATCTATAATATTGTTTTCAATTGTAAGGTTGTTTAGCACCATTAAAAGTGATATTGATAAAGTGTTTAAAATTACTTTAGAAACATCTAAACACGTTTATGAAGATGCAGGATTAATTAAACAGCAACGCGAAGAAAGCGTTCCTATTAAAACAACCTTTTCCGATGTTTTTAAAGGTGTAGCGATCTATGTTATTAGACCTTCATTGAAGAAAGTATTACAAAAACGAATAAAGTTTTTGCTTGGCCACTAACATTTTTAATAGATCTTATTTTTAAAAAGACAGTTATTAAATCTCCACCAGTAATAGAAGTTGATTTAGATAGTGAAGACCATATTATCTTGAAAGAAAACACTAAACTAGATAAAATAAATAAAGGCGGAACAAAAACAACATCAGTAGCTTTTACTGTTGTTAAGTTTCCTTTTCGATTAGCGCTTATAATTTATGGACTAGTAAATTTTACGCTTAACTATTTACTTTATTTACTGTTTAGATAATGTTTATTCTTAATAAGTTTAAAACAAAAATGCTTTCTTAAAAAGAAAGCATTTTTAAAATCTAATATAGTCTAAAGCAAGATTAATCATTCAACTTTAAAACAGCCATAAACGCTTGTTGAGGTATTTCTACATTACCAACTTGGCGCATACGTTTTTTACCTTTTTTCTGCTTCTCTAAAAGTTTACGCTTACGTGAAATATCTCCACCATAACATTTTGCTGTTACATCTTTACGTAACGCTTTTACAGTTTCTCTTGCAATAATCTTTGCTCCAATAGCTGCTTGAATTGGAATATCGAATTGTTGACGCGGAATTAATTCTTTCAACTTTTCTGTCATTTTTTTACCAATATGGTGAGCGTTATCTGCATGAATAAGAGCAGAAAGTGCATCAACTGGTTGAGCATTTAATAATACATCTAAACGCACTAATTTTGAAACCTTCATACCAATTGGATGGTAATCAAAAGAAGCATAGCCTTTAGAAACGGTTTTCAATCTATCGTAGAAATCGAAAACAATTTCTGCTAAAGGCATTTCGAAAGTTAACTCCACACGAACAGGAGTTAAATACGTTTGATTAGTAATCATACCACGTTTCTCTATACATAAACTCATTACGTTACCAACAAAATCTGACTTTGTAATTATAGTAGCCTTAATAAACGGTTCTTCAACGCGATTAATCATGGTTGGTTCTGGTAAATCACTTGGATTATTTACAATAAAAGGAACATCTGGTTCTTTATTTGTGTAAGCGTAGTATGATACGTTTGGAACAGTAGTAATGACTGTCATGTCAAATTCACGCTCTAAACGTTCTTGAATAATTTCCATGTGAAGCATTCCAAGGAAACCACAACGAAAACCAAAACCTAAAGCAGCAGAACTTTCTGGTGCAAACACCAAAGAAGCATCGTTTAGTTGCAACTTTTCCATAGAGCTTCTTAGCTCTTCGTAATCTTCTGTATCTACAGGATAAATACCTGCAAATACCATAGGTTTTACATCCTCGAAACCTTCAACAATATTTGTAGTTGGGTTTGCAAAATCTGTGATAGTATCTCCTACTTTTACTTCTTTTGCGGTTTTTATTCCAGTAATTAAATAACCAACGTCTCCAGTTTTTACACTTTGTTTTGCAACTTGTGTTAGTTTTAATGTCCCAACTTCGTCTGCGTAATATTCGTTATCTGTAGCAACAAACTTAATTTTTTGTCCTTTTTTAATTTCGCCATTAAACACTCTAAAATACGTTTCAATACCTCTAAACGTATTGTAAACCGAATCAAAAATTAAAGCTTGTAATGGTGCATCTGGATCTCCTTTTGGAGCTGGAATACGCTTAATAATAGCTTCTAAAATATTTTCAACACCAAATCCAGTTTTTCCACTTGCGTGAATAACCTCTTCAGGATCGCAACCTAAAAGCTCTACAATATCATCTGTAACCTCTTCTGGATTTGCACTTGGCAAATCTACTTTGTTAAGTACAGGAATAATTTCTAAATCGTTTTCAAGTGCTAAATATAAATTAGAAATGGTTTGTGCTTGAATACTTTGTGCTGCGTCTACAATTAATAAAGCACCTTCACAAGCAGCAATAGAGCGTGAGACTTCGTAAGAGAAATCTACGTGACCAGGAGTATCAATTAGATTTAAAATATATTTTTCGCCTTCAAAAGTATAATCCATTTGTATAGCATGAGACTTAATGGTAATACCACGTTCGCGCTCTAAATCCATACTATCTAAGAGTTGCGCTTGTTGTTCACGAGCAGTTACAGAACCTGTTGCGTCTAGTAAACGATCGGCAAGTGTGCTTTTTCCGTGGTCAATATGTGCAATAATGCAAAAATTTCTAATATTCTTCATAATCTATCTGCTCTTAAAAAGAAAGAGATTGCAAATATAATGCAAAAATTGCCCATTTTTTAGATTTTCTTCTGAATAGAAACATCTATTGATTATTGCGATTTTCCGCAATAAAAACTAAAAAAAAAGTTGTTATATTGCTTTTGCATTATCAAAATTGATGAAACACCTCTTTTACCTACTTATTTTTCTTTTTTCTTCGGAAATTATTGCTCAGGAATATACTATTTCTGGGACAGTTGTTGATGAGGAAAATAATGCGATTCCTTACGCTAATGTAGTACTTCATGAATCTGTTGCACAAAATATTGAAGGTAGTTCAGGAATTTCAGGAAATAATCGAAAAGGCGCTGTTACAGACGAAAACGGTTACTTTGAGTTTACCAATTTAAAAGAATATGGATACTTTATTATGTCTAGTTATATTGGTTATAAATCTAAAAAAACTCTTTATCCAATTCAGCTTTCCAAAGACGAGTATCTTAAAATTATTTTAATAGAAGATACACAAGCTCTAGAGGAAGTTTCTTTAACATCTAATAAACCCACTTTAAAAAAAGAAGTTGACCGATTGGTTTTTAATGTTGCAAACACCTCACTAAGCGAAGGAAGTATTTTAGATGTTTTGCGAAGTACACCAGGTGTTTTAATTTTAGAGAATACCATTACAGTAAAAAATGGGTCACCAACAGTTTACATAAACGATAGAAAAGTAAACCTCACAGCAACAGAAATTACACAGCTTTTAGAAAATTCACCTGCAAACACTATACAAAAAATCGAGGTTATTACTAATCCACCAGCAAAATACGACACTGGAAGTGGAGCGGTTTTAAACATTGTTATGAGCAAAAACTTAATTACAGGTTATCGTGGTAATGTATTTAGTAATTTTACCCAAGGTGTGTTTTCAAGATATAATACAGGAATTAATCAGTTTTATAAAACAAAAAAAATAAACCTAAACCTAAATTATAGTTTTACTAAAAACAAGATTAATAGAGTAAACGATAACACCATAAACTATCTTGACAATTCTGGAAATTTAGACCAAAAATGGCAAACTAATAATAATAGAAATTCTAGAACAAAAGCACACAACATAAACTTAAATTTCGATTATTTAATAGATGATAGCAACACGTTAAGTTTGTCGTCTAATGCCTTATTAACTCCTTATTATCGTTACAGAATACATGGCCAAACAGATGTTACAAATAGTTTAAATGAAAGCCTTTATAGTTTTAATGCTAATAATTATTCTCAAGACGAAAAACATAATTTAGGTTTCGATTTAGACTTTATACATCGTTTTGAAAACAAGAGCAAACTAGTATTTAATACACATTTTACAGACTATAATTACTACAGACACCAAGACGTTAATAGTACTTATTTTTTTACAAATAATACTAATAATTTTAGTACTGCTTTTTTAACAGATAATAACCAGAACACTAATATTCTAGCGTTTAAGATGGATTACGAACAGCCAGTAGACGATAGCACTGAATTAGCCTTTGGTACAAAATGGTCTACCATTAATACTAATAGCGATATTACTCAGTTTGATATTAACCAAAACACAGGTTCCGTAGATTTTAACGCTCAAAACTCTAATGCTTTCGATTATAAAGAGTCTGTTTTTGCAGCTTACATGAGTTATAAAAAAGCATGGGAAAAATGGAGTTTTAGTGGAGGATTGCGATTAGAACAAACACGTGTTGAAGGTTTATCTGTGTCAGATAACGTTAAAAGTAATCAAGAGTATTTAGAGTTCTTTCCAACATTAAGTTTAAGCCATCAAGTATCAGAAAAAACAAGTGTTTACACAAATTACAAACGCAGCCTTTCTAGACCTAGTTATCAGTTATTAAACCCGTTTAATTTCTTTTTAAACGATAATACCATAGCAACTGGTAATCCTAACTTATTGCCATCTTTTACAAATCACTTTGTGGTTGGTACAGAAATTAATAAACGTTACACGGTAGAGGCTTATTATAAAGATATATCTAATCAAATTAACGAGTTACCAAAACAAGATAATGCTAATAATTTTCTAATTTATTCTCCAACTAATATTGGTAAAACCAAAGAGCTAGGATTCGATTTTATAACTTATTTTGATGTGAATGATAATTGGTCTGTTTATTTTGTGACTTCTTTTTATAATATTCAAGACGAAGCTTTTATAGATAATCAATGGCTTAAAACAGATCAATGGAGTAATTACTCTGTATTTAGCAACGATTTTTCTTTTTTAAAAGACAAGAGTCTTAAAGCAAACTTTACATTAACTTATGTTGGTAAAAACCAACAAGCATTCCAAATTGCAGACTCTCGTTTGGTTTCAGATTTGTCGTTTAGCAAATCGGTTTTTAAAAATAAAGGTACTTTGTCTCTTGCTTTTGCAGATTTATTTAACACACAAGATTTTGTAATAAGTTCAAGATTTGGGAACCAAAACAATGTTAATTATAGCGATTTAGATAACCGTTATGTTAAGCTAGGTTTTAGTTATAAATTTGGAAATACAGGATTAAAAACCAATGCTCGCAATAAAAACATTAATGAACGCGAAAGATTAGAAAAATAAAAAACATTTATTTTTTAAGCTTTTTTTAATCCTGCCACTCTGCAATAAATAAGTTTGTATCACGACCACCACCATTATTTCTATTAGAAGAAAAAGCAAGTTTCTTACCATCGTTAGAAAACACTGGAAAAGCATCAAAAGTTTCACTGTGTGTTACACGCTCTAAATTTTTACCATCAATATCTATTAGGTATAAGTTAAAAGGAAAACCACGTTCTGCTTCAAAGTTTGAGGAGAATAATACTTTTTTTCCTGAAGGATGAAAAAACGGGCTCCAATTTGCATTTCCTAAGTCAGTTAATTGACGTAAATCGCTGCCATCTGCATTACAAATGTAAAGTTCCATATCTGTTGGCTCTACTAAGCCTTCAGCTAACAAATCTTTATAGTCTTTAATTTCTTCTTCTGTTTTAGGTCTAGACGATCTAAAGATAAGTTTAGTACCATCTGGTGAGAAAAACGCACCTCCATCATAGCCTAACTTATTAGTAATTTGCTTGACATCGCTTCCATCAATATTCATGGTGTATAATTCTAAATCACCACTTCTAGTTGAAGTAAAAACAATCTTATCTCCTTTTGGTGAAACAGTTGGTTCTGCATCGTAACCTTTTTCGTTGGTTAATTGTTTAACAATATTGCCTTCTAAATCTGCAATAAAAATATCGAACGAATCGTAAACTGGCCAAATGTATTTTCCGTTTTTACGTAAAGGAACTTCTGGACATTCCTCATCTACCAAATGTGTAGATGCGTATATTATATGCTTATTGTCTGGCATAAAATATGAGCAAGTTGTGCGTCCTTTTCCTGTACTAACCATAGGTGGTATAGTACCATTAAAAGTCTCGTCTGCATTCATTAAAAACATTTGGTCGCAACTAACATTCCATTTTTCGTAATTAGATTGAAAAACCAATTGCTTATCATCAAAACTCCAGTAAGCTTCAGCATTATCACCACCAAAAGTTACTTGACGTAAGTTTTTAAAATGAGTTTCTTCAGGGAAAATTAACGGATTATTAGCAGCTGTTTGCTCTGTAGTTGCTGTTGTTTTTTCTGTTTCCGTTTTCACTTCATTTTTACACGAAAAAGAAATTAATGCAATAAGTAATAAATAGAATAGAGGTGTTTTCATCTTTAACTTTAATAAATGACATATAATGCCTAATTTTGTGCAAAATTAATACTCTTATCATGAAATACATAATCACATCACTTATTTTATTGTTTTTAACAGCATGTAAAACAGAAACAAAAGAAACTATTAATACAGTTTCTATAAAAGAAGACGTCGCTTTTCTAGCGTCTGATGCCCTAGAAGGACGACAAACAGGAAGCGATGGAGAACAAAAAGCAGCAACATATATTGCCGAAAGATTTCAAAATATTGGATTACAAGAAAAAGGAACAGAAAAATATTTTCAAACTTTTTCTTTTCGCCCAAAAACAGATCCACACCAAGAAGTTAACTACACGGTAAAAGATGGTGATAGTACAATTACAGGAACAAACGTCATTGGTTATATAGATAACAAGGCAGAGAATACTATTATTATTGGTGCGCATTACGACCATTTAGGTTATGGTGCAGAAGGTTCTTTACACAGAGGAGAAAGAGCAATCCATAATGGAGCAGACGATAATGCAAGTGGTGTTGCTGTGCTTTTAAATTTAGCTGGAAGATTAAAAGCTAAAAACACAAACAACAATTATTTGTTTATGGCTTTTTCTGGTGAGGAACTAGGATTATTGGGTTCTAATTACTTTGTAAAAAATCCAACTATAGACACCAAAAAAGTAGATTACATGATTAATATGGATATGGTAGGACGCTTAAAGGCAGATAGTACTTTAGCTGTTTATGGTGTTGGTACCTCTCCAATTTTTAAGCAAACAGTCACTGCTAACAATTCGAAATTTAAAATTGTAGCTAAAGAATCTGGTGTTGGACCTAGTGACCATACCTCTTTTTATCATGCAGATATTCCAGTGCTACACTTTTTTACAGGACAGCATGAAGATTATCATAAACCAACAGATGATACCGAAAAACTAAACTATGAAGGTATGCAAACCATTTCAAATTATATTTTTGAAATTATTACAGACCTTGACAACAACGGAAAATTACCATTTAGAGCAACTAAAAACGAAAGCGACTCTGTGCCAAAATTTAAAGTAGGCTTAGGTGTAACACCAGACTATTTATACGATGGAGAAGGCATGCGAATTGATGGTACCCGAGAAAACACTCCAGCAACAAATGCAGGTATACAAAAAGGAGATGTTGTAATGAAAATTGGAGATAACGACATTTCAGACATGATGAGTTATATGAAAGCATTAGCAGCCTTTAAAAAAGGAGATACTACCAAAGTAACTGTAAAGCGTGAGGAAGAACTAATTGAAGTTGAGGTTACTTTTTAATGAGCTAAATTATTGTTACTTCTGGTTATTTTGAGGTACGAAAAATAGTATCGAGAAGCTAAACATGTTTAAAAACAAACAAGATATTATTACTAAAATTCACTTAGTTATTTCGGTGTCTATTGTTGTTCCTATAGCCTTAATTTATGGTTTCAAACCAGAATTAAGTTTCGACATGTTTCTAGAAACTATAGATGAGCATAATTTCTACAAAGCAGTTATGGGATTGTATTTAGGTTTTTCAACAATATGGCTTTTAGGTGTATTTAAAGTGCACTATCTTAAAACAGCTTTGATTACCAATGTTGTTTTTATGCTTGGCTTAGGTTTTGGAAGATTGCTGAGTTTAACTTTAGATGGAATTCCAACAGTTGGATATCTATTTGGAACAGTTGCAGAACTTTTTTTAGGGCTTTACGGTTTATGGGTTTTAAATAGAAAGAGTTAGTGCTCTAATAAAACATATTATTATGAAAATAAAAACAATACTTATTATTCTTGGTGTTATTATAGCAGCTTTTTTAATTTTTCAGTTTTACTTTATTTATTCACAAAAAGATATCGAAACACACCAATACCAAACACTTAAGAAAATAGATAATATTGAGATCCGTAAATATGAATCTGCATTATTTACATCAATAAAATTGGCAACAGACGATTACGATAAAGCTGGCTCTGAAGGTTTTAATGCATTAGGAGGTTATATTTTGGAGATAACGAAACCAAACAGAAAATAGCCATGACCTCTCCTGTAAATATGAGCTTAGAAGACTCTGTAACCATGCAGTTTTTAGTTCCTAAAGCTTAC
The DNA here is from genome assembly GCF_029238095.1 of Lacinutrix sp. Classification (GTDB taxonomy): domain Bacteria; phylum Bacteroidota; class Bacteroidia; order Flavobacteriales; family Flavobacteriaceae; genus Lacinutrix. Next base: position 99,283 of record NZ_JAQWGS010000023.1, read on the forward strand.
AAAAAAGAAGATTTGCCAATACCGAATCAAAAAAAAATTCAGTTTAAACAAATGCCAGAAAAAACAGTTGCAGTAATTAGCTTTGGTGGCTGGGCTAATAAAGATAAGATTGACAAATATAAAAACGCACTAAAACAAACCTTAGATAAAAACGGTATTGCTTACTCTAATAAGTTCTCTTTTTTAGGTTATAATGCACCTTTTGAGGTATTTAATAGAAAGAATGAAGTTATTGTTGTGTTAGAATAAGTATAACATAAAAAGTATTAATTTTGTTAATAAACAAAAAATCTTGGTAAAAATAGACAACATAGAACTTCCAGACTTCCCATTGCTTTTAGCACCAATGGAAGACGTAAGCGACCCACCATTTCGAGCATTATGTAAAGAGCAAGGTGCAGATGTTGTATATACAGAGTTTGTAAGTAGCGAAGGTTTAATTCGTAACGCAGCAAAAAGTGTTATGAAACTAGACATTTACGAAAAGGAAAGACCAGTTGGGATTCAAATTTTTGGAGCTAATATGGACAGTATGTTAGAGACCATTGACATTGTTTCTGCTTCTAAACCAGATATTATAGACATTAATTTTGGGTGTCCAGTAAAAAAAGTAGTGAGTAAAGGTGCAGGAGCAGGTATTTTAAAAGACATCTGTTTAATGGAGCAATTAACTGCCGAAATGGTTAAGCGTACCAATATTCCAATTACTGTAAAAACACGTTTAGGTTGGGATCACGACTCTATTAAAATAGTTGAAGTTGCAGAGAGACTTCAAGATGTAGGCTGCAAGGCTATTGCTATACACGGAAGAACACGTGCGCAAATGTATAAAGGAGAAGCAGACTGGAAACCAATTGCTCAATTAAAAAACAACCCAAGAATGCATATTCCTGTTTTTGGAAATGGAGATGTTACAACTCCAGAAAAAGCTATGGAAATGCGAGATGTTTATGGTTTAGATGGCTGTATGATTGGTCGAGCGACCATTGGTAATCCATGGTTTTTTAAACAAGTAAAGCACTTTTTTAACACTGGAGAGCACTTAACACCAATTACAATTGCAGAGCGTGTGGAAGCTGCTCGAAGACATTTACAAATGGCTATAGATTGGAAAGGCGAAATACTTGGTGTTTTTGAAACCAGAAGACATTATACTAATTACTTTAAAGGCATTCCTCATTTTAAAGGACACAGAATGAAAATGGTTACAAGTGATGCATCAAAAGATGTTTTTGCTGCTTTTAACGAGGTTGAAAAACTGTTTAGTGATTATATTTTTACGGAATAAACACTCTAAAATTTACTGTTTTTACTTTTTCTGATAGTTTTAAGTAATTTGAAGAAAACAAAATAACTTAATGAGTTTTATAGCAAGTGGTTCGTATAGTAATGGTTTAAAAATTTATAAATCATCTGATTTAGAACTTTACTCTACAATAAAAAAATCTTGGTTTTCAGGTAGTTTAATTTCAATTTTTAATTCTGAAAATCAACTTATTTTAGAAATAAAAGAAAGTAGATTTTTTGGTTCTAAATTTAAAATTATTTTTAAACACAATTCAATTTTAAAAAGACAGTTCTTAATCAAGGACTCAAACCTAGCTAATTCTGAATTAATTTTCGAGAATAATGATAAGATAACACTTGCGCGTAAATGGATTCCTTTAGTTAATCCATATTCAAAAATCATATATAATGAAAAAGTAATTGGAAAAGTAAAAATGAATATATTTTCACTTGAACGTAATTATGAAATCAATTTAAATCATGCTCAAACGGAAATTGAATTATATTTACTAATATTATTCTTATGTACGGAATCGAATGTTAATTTTGAATAAAAATGACCTAATGTTAGTTTGATTCTAACTCGTTTTTATCATATTCTTAGTAATCCTAACCGAAGCTATTTTAGAGGCTACAATACCTAAAACAGTTATTGTTAAGAACACAATCACTAAATTTTTAGCATGAAAAGCAACAGGATATGCTAGTGTTTGGGTAATCATTACTTTCATGTTATCTGGACCATAAAGTTGAAAAAGCACTAATAGCGTACTAACGACTAAGCCTATTAATCCTCCAAAAACACTCATGAGTGTGCCTTGTAAAAAGAAAATTTTCCTAATATCTTTTACAGTAGCACCAACGTTAAATAAGGTGTTGAGGCTTTTCTTTTTATCAAGCATCATCATTATTAAAGAACCAACAACATTAAAAAAGGCAATAATTAAAATGAGTGTAAAAATAAGATAAACAGCAAGGTTTTCAGTATTAAGCATTTTATACAAGGCATCATTTAATTGTGCTGTATTTTTTAGTGTTATATTGTTTCCTAAAACAGCTTGAATTTGAGATTTCACTTTGTTTTCATCTGCACCTTCTGTTAATCTAAACTCAATATTTGTAATCTGATTTTCTTTATAATTTAGTAATTCTTGAGCTAGTTCTAAGCTTGAGAAAATATGACTATCATTTAGGTTTTCGTTTACACTAAAAACGCCAACGTTAATAGCTTCTACTTGATTAAAAGCCTGCTGTATAGATGTTATTTGTCCTTTACCAGGTTTTGGCACAAACAAAGACACGCGTTTTCCATAATCTAAAACACCAATATTTAAACTGTTAGAGACGCCATCTCCAACAACAACTTGGTTGGTTTTATCTGTTAACCAACTGCCTCTCCATATTATAGAGTCTACAACATTTACGAATTTATAATTAGCATCAACGCCTTTAATATATAAGGCTTGCTTATTACCATCGAAAGAAGCAATTATACGTTCTTCTATTACTTTTGAATAACTTGCAATACCATTAATCTCGTTGAGTTGTTTTGCTAGATTTGGTTCTAAAATAAAAGATTTTCCAATGGAGGTTTCTGCTTTTAAATCTGGATCGATAACCGTTGTAAATGCAAGTGTAAAGTCTCTTAAACCCGCAAAACCAGAAAGCACAATAAACAAAGAAGCAGAACCTAAAATAATGCCAACTATAGCAATATAAGTAATAAAATTAATCGCATTGTTAGTGCTTTTAGAACGTAAATACCGTTTTGCGATGTAAAGTGAAAAACTCAAAAGGGTTATGATTTTTTATGCTTTCCTAGAAGATTTGGGTCTTTTAATGGGTTGTCCACACCTTTTAAAGATTGCTCAATTTTATCAATATGTTCTAAAGAATCGTCCACAAAAAAGTAAAGCTGTGGCATTCTTCTTAATTGGTTTTTTGTGCGTTGCGCTAATTCATGACGAATAAAAGGCTGGTTAGATTTTATACCTTCAATTAAAGTTTTTGCTTTATCGTTTGGAAAAATGCTTAAATACACTTTGGCTACAGACAAATCTACAGTCACACTCACTTTAGATACCGAAATAATAACACCTCGCATACCTCCTTGAGTCGCTGCTGTTTGTAAAATATCTACAAGATCGCGCTGTAAAACCGATCCTATTTTTTTTTGTCTTTGGCTTTCTTCTGTTTTCATTCTGTTGATTGCTCCTAAATAAAAGGAATATGTATAGATTGCAAAAATACGCTTTTTAAATATTATAGTATTTTTGAAAGCAAAATTTGTAAATTAATTTAATGCAAATTGAAATTTAGAGAGAAATATTAATTATATTTTTGTTTTACGAAAATAAATAACACTGTTTTAAATGAATAAAATCGAACACATAGGAATTGCTGTAAAAAGCTTAGAAACATCCAATATGTTATTTGCCAAACTATTTGGCGAACCTCATTACAAAGAGGAGAAAGTAGAGTCCGAAGGTGTAAAAACTTCATTTTTTCAAGTTGGAGAAAATAAAATTGAATTATTAGAAGCTACAAAAGAAGACAGTCCAATAGCTAAGTTTATTGAGAAAAAAGGTGAAGGTGTTCACCATATAGCTTTTGACGTAGAAGATATTGAAGCAGAAATTAAAAGACTAAAATCTGAAGGTTTTATAATTTTAAATGAAAAACCAAAGAAAGGAGCCGACAATAAACTAGTAGTGTTTTTGCATCCTAAATCCTCTAATGGCGTGTTAATTGAGCTTTGTCAGGAAATAAAGAATAAAGAAAATAAAGATATAGAGAAATAAATCTTGTAGAGTTTTAAAATTAATATTAGATTTGCACACCAATTTTGGTCCCATAGCTCAGTTGGTTAGAGCACCTGACTCATAATCAGGTGGTCCTTGGTTCGAGCCCAAGTGGGACCACTTTATAAACCACTCTGTTTTAGGGTGGTTTTTTTGTGAATCATATTAAGTGTAAATAACTAACAAACAATACTTTATGTGTTTTTTATTTTATTTTTCTCTATGATAAAAGATAAATTTCTTCTTCATTCTTAAGACAACTTCATGATTATGCATCATTAGATTTTTGTCAATATTGTCCAATATTTGTTCTTGTTATCATATTTGTTTGCAATTTGCAAACAAATGAGTATGGTTATGATATTAATTTTAAAGGAAGTCATATTGCATAGTTCGCTTGTTTCATCTTGTTAATAAAACATAACCAACTCAAGTGTCATATAATAAAAGCTACACTCAAAATTAAAGATGTTGAATATTTTAATTCATAATATTACCCATCTTTGGTTATTTCCTTTTTTTGCTCCAATTACCCATAACGGTTTGGCTAAACTGCGTTTTAATGCAGTTTAGGTTTTGTTATGAGACTGACTGTTTCTAAAAGAATTTACTGTGGCTACAATGGAAAATGCAATACACCATAATCCGAAAACAGCACCTACCAACGAAAATTCCTCTTTACTTATACCGATACTCGTTATAAATAAAAGATACCAAATGAAAAATATTGCGCTTAATATTATGCTTAAAATAGAAAGTGTTTTCATGGTTTTTGATTTTGATAAAACGATTTTTTTTGTGTTTTCAGAAATTTCAACAGGAGTTGTTTCAGCTTGAGCCGGCTCCCCCACCTTTAAATTTTCTGGCTGGTGGCCGCACTGATCGCAAAATTTTGAACCTGCGTTAAATTCACTACCACATTTTGAGCAATACTTCATAATATATTAATTTTGAGAATTAAGAATCTGACATAAACTTTTTTTAGAATATTTTGAAACCCAAATAAAACCTTGTGGAACCTCTATGGACTCCCCATCAAAATCTACAGAAACAGTATTAAATCCTCGAGCTGCACGTACTTTATTAAGAAAATTTTGGTCATTATACATTTTGGCCTTTATACGTTTTACTCGTTTTTTTCCTTTGCGATATCTAAAAATAAAAATTGGAGCAATCAGTATCCCTATTCCAAATGTCAAAATTATGACTAACCATATTTCAATCATTCTATTCTTAAGGTATTTTTTCATACAAAATTCTATTGCCTCAATTTTTTCATTATTGACTTTGTCGTTGTTTGCATTAATACTTTTAGAAACAATATTTATGTTGGGATCTTGATTGCCACTAATATTAGCTTGCTGAGAAAAATTATTACCACAACCGGAGCAAAATTTTACATTTTCTTTTTTTTCAGCACCGCATTTGGCGCAGAAAACTACTTGGGGCTTTGACTCATTTTTTATACCACAGAATGAACAAAATATTTGGTCTTCTTGAATGGGGTTTTTGCAATTAGAGCATTCCTTGTTATTTATTATTGTTGGCTCTACATATTTCTGACCACATTAATTGCAGAATGCATTATCCTCTGATAGAGATGTATTACAGTTAGTACATGTTTTAGTTTTCATTTTTTTAGTTTTTTGTTAAATTATGTCTCGTTTACAACAATTTTTTTTTTTGAAACAGGCCTCTGCTAATATTAAGTTTTTTGGTTACTCATGAAAGCGCTCATTATTATAAGGGTTTAAACCTGTCAATCAACCGGTATTTAATTCTGACGCATCTCTTATACTCGATATTTATTGTACTCCTCGCAAGCGTCATTTATTGCAGCCACGATGTCTGTAAGTTTATATTTCCACTTTGCCCATGGTGCATCTAAAAACCCATTTTTTGGTTTATATAATCGAACCTTGGACAAATCTCCACCGTCAAAATCAGAATTAACAATTTGTATACTTGCGTACAATTTTTTTTCTTTTAAAACTTTCAAATGACCGATATTTCCATCCCATCTGCAACAAGATCTTTCCATATCTGCTTTTCCCTCAGCTACAATGAGAGTGACAATTTCATATTCATTATCTTTTTGAAGGGTTAATACAAGCAGAAAAGAATCATTTAGTAATCGCTGATGGTTATAATACATGAAATGGTATTCGAAATCTACTTTTTTTTCTTTAAAACTTTCAAAAAAATCTGAGAAATTTTCATGAAATAAATCATTTATATCTTTTGATTTTGTATTTAAAGCAGTAGTGATATTCTCATGTCCTAAAAAAGTGGTTTCATTATCAACAAAAGTTGAAAGGTACAATTCAGGGTTAATAGTTCCATCTTCCAATATCATTTCTTCATTAGTTTCTGGTTCTAAATCTATAGTTTCATCATCATCATCCAAATCTCTTAAATTTTTATATTCGTCATATTTACCTATAAATTCAATTACCCCATCAGAGTTATAAATATTACCTTCAATAAATTTATCAAATTCCCATTTCCCTTCACAATACTTATTCTTAGTTAAGTAATGAAAATTAACACCATATCCATGTCGATCGTCATCTTTAAAATCTCCTTCAAATCCTACACCTCCATCTTCCCCCAACCATTTTCCTTTACCATGAAGACTTCCGTTTTTATAATTCCCAATGTATTTAGCTTTTTTAGTTCCATATTTAATTCCCTTCCCGTTATATAAATCATTCTCCCATTCTCCCTTATAACTTAAAGTTCTGTAAAAATTATTGACTTCAAATCCCTTTCCTGACCTTTTATCATCAACCCAAAAACCATTATATGTCATTATAAAATTATCTTCATTTTTATGTTCGGGTAAATCAATATCTCCTTCATTTTCAAAATATACTCCAAACCCATTTCTAAAACCATTACTTAACTCACCAATATAAATTTCTTTATTTGGATATTTAATAACACCTCTCTTATCGGAAGATAATTTTTCTAATTCTTCTATTTCATCTCTTGTTAAACAAAAACAATCCATGAGTTTTTGAATATGGTTTGGAAAAGAGAATTCTAATAAATCATCATCCCAATCAAAAATATCTGGTCCTGTTCCAAAGTCAGATAAAATTTTTATTTGTTTTTCATCTATTTTTAATTTATTCCAAAATTCATCAGTTTTTATTTCTTTTGAATCTTCTGAATTCTCTGGTAGAATATCTTTTGTAGATTTTTTTTCAATCTTGTTCCCACATTCTCCACAAAATTTAGATGAATTTTGGGTAGCTGCTCCGCAATTTGTACAATATTTCATAGTTTATAATTTTAACCGATTTCTGTGGTTTTGAAATTCTTCTTCTGTAATAGCGCCCATTTGTTTTAATTCATAAAGTTGTTTCATAGAGGTTATTTTATTTGAATGTGTTTTTAAATCATTAATACGGTCACCGTATTTTTTTGCGCTCATGGTTCCGCTTGGATCTATTATAGGATCTATAATTATTTTATCTTTTGGAAAGTAAACATATATGAGTAATATGAACCAAACTATAAATGTCCAACCAAAGAATATGTTTACTAATAATATAATTCCCTTGAAGGGATTATTATTTTTAAAAGCAATTCGAGTAGGCCAGAAATATATATAAAAACCTATTATACCTATGAGGGCGATACCAATAAAATGTTGCAATTCCATATTTATAATTTTAGTATTGTTGCTATTGTTAATAAATTATGAGATCTAAATTATAGGGTGTTTTTGGCTCTGTCTGTGTATTAATCATCTGAATCCTATAACTCCCAAGAGGATAATTACTAATATCTAAACCAACGCTATCACCACCGTCTATGATAAATTTAAAAACTTCACTATCATTTTGATCATAAATAGTTAACTCTCCGTATATGAAAAGGGGATAATGAAGGATAGTAACCTGTTGATTTTGGGTTGCATGAATTACGTTTCTAAAGCAATATGTAGTATTAATATCATACATTACTTCCTCACAGTTATCCGAATAAATTTTTAAATAATCATAAGATTTTAGAAGGGATTTTCTTATTGATAAATTTGACATACAGCTATAATAATCTCTGCCTCTAATTTTGTTAAACTCCTCCCAAACTTCGCAATCAATTTCTTTTGTTAAAAATAAAGACTGTGTAGAAACTAACATTTTAATAAAATCAAACGCCTCTTTAGAATCACTATTATTGTATGTCACACTGATAACGTTACCTTCATCATCTATAAAATTATCCAAGACGTCAAAAACAAGAGACGCATCCCAATAATTATCCATTGCTAATAAATATAAGTAAACGGTATAATTATCTTCGACACCAAATCCTTTGTAATCGGAATGTGAACGTATAATATCTTCTGGTGTCCAGAGAGATTCAACAGCATCGTATTTTTTATCAAAATCATCAACTGACTCATAAAATATTCCTTGGATAAAATGTTTGTCATTTTTATCATTCCTCAAGATGTCACCATTATCATCAAATTCTAAATTATCCCAACTAAAAGGTGGTGCTTTTAAAAGTTGTTTACGATATTTTTTTATAGAATTTAAATGTTCTTTTTTTAATTTATTTAGAAATATTTCTGAGTTTTTAAATTTGGAATTACTGTCCCATCCCATCGCATTAACAAGTGCTATTTTATCAAAAATAGTTGTATTGGAATCTGTTAAAAATTTAAATCTAACATTATCAAGTTTTTTCTTCCCTGGTTCTTTACCAATTTTTAAGACGTATAAATCCTCAGACACCTTCCAAAATTCTATTGAAGTTAAAGGGGAATCGGCCATAAGGTTGTTTGAAAAAAAACAAACAGTTAAGAGAAGCAGAATAATTCTTTTCATTTGTATCGCATTATGGTTCCATTCGTATTCATTAAAATCTTTACCACAACAAATTTTACATTACTTACTATGATTCTGTTCGATCAGAATCCGACATTATTAGATAAACTCCAATAAAAAGGCTAATTAACTTAGCATACCATGGAAGGGTGAATATTAAAGATAAAACTTTGGTTCTGGCAGGTGCATCGATTAAATCATCCGGTGTAACATGGATGAAAAATCCCACTATGGATAAAATCACAATAACGATTGCGATTAATTTTTTCATATAAAAATTTAGATTATAACTAATTTAAATAAACATTATCTCTTTTGGTAGAAATTTTATAGAAAACCCTAATCCACCCCCTATTTTTAAGTTGATATTTTTTAATCTCTTTAAAAGTATTTTCCCAAACAAAGAATCCAGAGATTAGAACATATCATTACATCGGTAGTTTGGATAAAAAGATATTATTCGAAACGAATGGTTGTTTAAAAGCGTTTTAATCTTGAAATGTTTGCAAGAATGTTTGCAAGAATTAATTTTTACAAGAATTTTATCTTTAAAAAGGTAGTGTTTATTAGGGTTTCAGAAGATATTCAAAAAAATCAGTTCAATACTCATAATCAGGTGGTCCTTGGTTCGAGCCCAAGTGGGACCACTTAAAAATTGTAAAGCCTTTCATACTTTTGAAAGGCTTTTTTTATGAAGCAGGTTTATTCTATACTCAAAGCTTAATAAGCCAATATTTATTAAATTAAATATTGAGGAAATAAAGAGAATTATAATAAGTTAGAAAAAGGTTTTAGCAGTTTTATAGTTACATTTTGTGTATTTTATCGAAAAAAAACACCTTTCGTGGGATTTTTTTTTGAAAAACTTGTCTAAAAGTTTTGTTAACTCCGTTTTTTTTTACATTTACGACTTGTTATATTATACAAAATAAAAAAATATTTGCCTCAATCTTATTTGTATTAATAAGTTTCGTGTGCGCTGCACAAACACCACCACCTCCACCTCCTGGACCTCCTGGACCTGTTGGAGCACCAATAGATGGAGGATTGCTTGTCCTATTAATAGTGGGTCTTTTTTTTGGCATATACAAGATGTATAAATTTCAAAAAAAAACGATTTAGTTCCTTAGCTCGTTTAATCTAGAAACGTATTTTCCTATAACATCAAATTCTAAATTCACAGTAGAGCCTATTTTAAAGTTTTTAAAGTTTGTGTGCTCATATGTATATGGAATGATTGCAACGCTAAAAGAATTTAGTTTAGAGTTTACAACTGTTAAACTAACACCATTTACCGTTACCGAGCCTTTTTCAATTGTAATATTGTTTAAAGAACCATCGTATTTAAAACTAAACAACCAGCTGCCTTGTGTCTCTTCAATACTTGTACATTCTGCAACTTGATCAACATGACCTTGTACAATATGGCCATCGAGTCTGTCTCCTAATTTCATTGCGCGTTCTAGATTAACAATATCAGAAATTTTTAAGTTTCCAATATTAGTTTTGTCAATAGTTTCTTTAATTGCAGTAACGGTATAACAGTTACCATTAATACTAACTACCGTTAAACAAACACCATTGTGAGCAACACTTTGATCTATTTTTAATTCATTAGTAATGGTGCTTTCTATTGTAAGATGTAAATTCTCTAAATCATGTTTTACATTTGTAACACGACCCAAGGTTTCAATAATTCCTGTAAACATACTTTTAACTGTATTATTTGGTTAAATTTGCGAGTATAAAATTACGAACAATAGTTAGCATTATTAATGAAGAGAGAAGAAAAAATAATTGTAGGCATCTCCATAGGAGATTTAAACGGTATAGGATCAGAAATTGTACTAAAAATTTTTGAGGATAATAGAATGTTAGATTTCTATACACCAGTAATTTTTGCATCGACAAAAACAATAACATTTGTTAAAAATCATTTTAAATTAACCATTAATTTAAATGGTATTAATAACACTAATGAAATTCTTCACGGTAAAGTTAATGTTCTTAATTGTTGGAAAGAAAATGTAAATATTAATTTTGGTCAAGAAGATACTAAAATTGGAGAATATGCTATAAAATCTTTAGAAAGCGCAACAAAAGCTTTAAAGAATGAAACAATAGATGTTTTGGTTACAGCACCAATTAATAAAAGCAATATTCAATCTGAGACTTTTAAGTTTCCAGGTCATACAGATTATCTTGCACAAGAATTAGAAGGTGACAGCTTAATGTTTATGGTTACAGATACATTGAGAGTTGGTTTGTTAACAGACCATGTTCCAGTTAAAGATATTTCTAGCCATATTTCTTCAGAAGTAATAACCCAAAAAATCGAAACAGTATATAATTCTTTAAAAAAGGATTTTAGAATTAATCAGCCAAGAATTGCTGTTTTAGGTATAAATCCGCATACAGGAGATAATGGCGTTATTGGTAACGAAGACGATACCGTTATGAGACCAACTCTTAAAAAAATTAAAGAGAGCGGTAAATTAGTTTTTGGACCTTATGCTGCTGATAGTTTTTTTGGAAGCGACAATTATAAAAGTTTCGATGCTATTATTGCCTCTTATCACGACCAAGGTTTAATTCCTTTTAAAACATTATCTTTTGGTCAAGGCGTAAATTTTACAGCTGGTTTAAACAGGATAAGAACATCACCAGACCATGGAACAGCATACGAAATAGCAGGAAAAGGCATTGCAGATACAGGTTCTTTTAAAGAAGCACTATTTACAGCAGTTGCTATTTTTAATAATAGAAGAGAATTTGAAGAATTAAATAGAAACCCATTAGCTGTAAGCAAAAGGAAGCGTTTTGATGAAAGAAAATACGAAACAAAAAAGAAGTAAACAAAAAATTGTTGATAAGTCTGCTCAATAAATAAAAATTTGTATATTTGCAGGCTCAAAATAGATGTGACAATGAAGCCATTGAAAGAGTTTACAATTCCATTTGTAGGTTTAAAAGAAGGAAAGCATCTTTTTGAATATGAAATATATAATGCGTTCTTTGAATATTTTGAGTATGAAGATTTTAATAGCAGTAATTTAAAAGTTAATGTTGTTTTAGAAAAAAAAACAACACTTTTAGAACTGCATTTTGAAGTTTCAGGAACAGTTAATGTTAATTGCGATGTAACAAACGAACCATATGAGCAACCTTTAGAAAGCGAGTTTGATTTGGTAGTAAAGTTTGGAGAAGAATATAACGATGAGAATATAGATATTTTAATTATACCTCATGGAGAATACGAAATAAGTATACAACAATATGTTTACGAATTAATAGTATTATCCATGCCAACAAAGCGAGTGCATCCTGGAGTAGAAGATGGAACATTAGATTCAGAAATACTTGAAAAATTAGAAGAATTAAGTCCTAAACAAAAGGATATAAAAAAAGACCAAGAGGAAATTGATCCTCGATGGAATACATTAAAAAAACTATTAACGGATAAATAAAATAATAAAATGGCACATCCTAAAAGAAAAATCTCAAAAACAAGAAGAGATAAGAGAAGAACACATTACAAAGCAACTGCGCCACAAGTTGCAACTTGCCCAACAACAGGTGAGCCGCACTTATACCATAGAGCACACTGGTTCGAAGGTAAATTATATTACAGAGGTCAAGTATTAATTGACAACGCAGTAGCAGAAGAGAATATAGCATAATTTATTATGCATGCATATAGAAAAACGCTCACTTGTGAGCGTTTTTTTTATGATATATTTTTCTTTAAGTTAAAAACAACTTAATTTGCACGTAATTAACCAAAAATTGATTATTTTGAACAAAATATCGCCTATTTTAGACGGTTTTGAGCAATTTTTGGTCAAATTAACTTGAAAAGTATGAGTAAAATCTCAGCAGCCATTACAGCTGTAGGTGCTTATGTACCAGAATATGTATTAACCAACAAGATTCTAGAATCCTTGGTTGATACTAATGATGAATGGATTACCTCTAGAACAGGAATCAAAGAACGTCGCATCCTAAAAGGAGAAGGCAAAGGCACTTCATATATGGCTATAAAAGCCGCTCAAGACCTTCTAAAAAAATCAAATACAAATCCAGAAGATATAGAATTAGTTATTGTGGCAACTGCAACACCAGATATGCAAGCCGCATCTACTGCTGCATATACAGCAACACAAATTGGTGCTGTTAATGCTTTTTCTTTTGATTTAGAAGCTGCTTGTTCAAGCTTTTTATTTGGCATGTCAACTGCAGCAAAATATATTGAATCAGGACGTTATAAAAATGTATTATTAATTGGAGCAGATAAGAATTCTTCAATGATAAATTATGAAGATAGAGCGACCTGTATCATCTTTGGAGATGGAGCAGGAGCTGTATTATTTCAGCCCAATCAAGAAGGTTTCGGTTTACAAGACGAATACCTAAGAAGTAATGGAGCTGGAAGAGAATTTCTTCAGGTAAAATCTAGTGGTTCTTCTTACCCAGTAACTGCCGAAACTATAGCAAGAAAAGAAAACTTTGTTTTTCAAGATGGTAAAACAGTCTTTAAAAATGCAGTATTTAATATGGCAGATGTTGCAGTTAAAATTCTAGAACGTAATAATCTCACAAAAGAGGATATTGCATGGTTAGCAGCTCATCAAGCAAATAAGCGCATTATAGACGCAACAGCTAACCGTATAGAATTAGAAAACGAAAAAGTAATGATGAATATTGAAAAGTATGGTAATACCACTTCAGCAACTTTACCATTATTATTAAACGATTACGAATCACGATTAAAAAAAGGCGATAATATTATTTTTGCCGCCTTTGGTGGTGGCTTTACTTGGGGCTCAATATATTTAAAATGGGCTTATAATTCTTAAAAAACTAACAACAACTTAATAACTCTAAATTATGGATTTAAAAGACATTCAAAACTTAATCAAGTTTGTAGCAAAATCTGGTGCAAGTGAGGTTAAATTAGAAACAGACGATGTTAAGATTACAATAAAAACAGGATCAGACGAGACTAACATTGTACAACAAATGCCAATGGCTCAAATGCCACAAATGCAAATGCAACAAGCAGCAGCACCTTCTGCTCCAGCAACTGTAACTCCAGTAGTAGAAAGTGAAGATTCTAAATACATAACTGTAAAATCTCCAATTATTGGAACATTTTACAGAAAGCCTTCTCCAGACAAACCATTATTTGTTGAGGTAGGACAAACCATTGCGGTAGGTGACGTGTTATGTATAATTGAAGCAATGAAATTATTTAATGAAATTGAATCTGAAGTTTCAGGTAAAATTGTTAAAATTTTAGTGGATGATTCTTCTCCTGTTGAGTTCGATCAACCATTATTCTTAGTAGATCCATCTTAATATAAATCACAATTTTTAATTCTAAATTCCAGAGGCGATACTTTTGGAGTTTGTTTTTTGAATATTGAAAATTTGAAGAATTTATGTTTAAAAAAATACTAATTGCCAATAGAGGAGAAATAGCACTTCGTGTTATTAGAACCTGTAAAGAAATGGGTATAAAAACAGTAGCTGTTTATTCTACTGCAGATGCCGAAAGTCTACATGTTAAATTTGCTGATGAAGCTGTATGCATAGGTCCACCAGCAAGTAGCGAGTCTTATTTAAAAATGTCAAGCATTATAGCAGCAGCAGAAATTACAAATGCAGATGCTATTCATCCAGGTTATGGCTTTTTATCTGAAAACGCAAAATTTTCAAAAATTTGTGCAGAACATGAGATTAAATTTATTGGAGCTTCTCCAGAAATGATTGATCGCATGGGAGATAAAGCAAACGCAAAATCAACAATGATTGCTGCTGGAGTTCCTGTAGTACCAGGAAGTGAAGGCGTTATAGAGAGTTTTGAAGAATGTGTTAAGATCGCTAAAGAAACAGGTTATCCTGTTATGCTTAAAGCATCAGCAGGTGGTGGAGGAAAAGGTATGCGTGCCGTTTGGAAGCCAGAAAAATTACAAGAAGCATGGGAATCTGCAAGGCAAGAATCTAAAGCAGCCTTTGGGAACGACGATATGTATATGGAAAAGCTTATTGAAGAGCCTAGACACATCGAAATTCAAATTGTTGGAGACTCTAACGGGAAAGCCTGTCATTTATCAGAAAGAGACTGTTCTATACAAAGACGTCATCAAAAATTAACAGAAGAAGTTCCGTCACCATTCATGACAGCTGCTCTACGAAAAAAAATGGGAGAAGCTGCTGTAAAAGCTGCTGAGTATATTAAATATGAAGGCGCAGGAACAGTTGAGTTTTTAGTAGATAAGCATAGAAATTTCTACTTCATGGAGATGAATACGCGAATACAAGTAGAGCACCCAATTACAGAACAAGTAATAGATTTCGATTTAATACGCGAACAAATTTTAGTTGCTGCAGGAGTGCCAATTTCTGGGAAAAACTATTTACCTCAACTACATTCTATAGAGTGTAGAATTAATGCTGAAGACCCATTTAATGACTTTAGACCATCACCAGGAAAAATAACAACACTTCATGCACCAGGAGGACATGGCGTACGTTTAGACACACACGTCTATGCAGGTTATTCAATACCTCCAAACTACGATTCTATGATTGCAAAGTTAATTACAACAGCGCAAACTAGAGAAGAAGCTATAAATAAAATGAAGCGCGCTTTGGATGAATTTGTTATAGAGGGCATAAAAACAACAATACCGTTTCATAGACAATTAATGGAACATCCAGATTATTTGGCTGGAAATTATACAACAAAATTTATGGAAGATTTTGTAATTGAAAAGCCTACAGAATAAAAACAAAAAAAGCGACTACTAATAGTCGCTTTTTTTATAGCTCAAAATTTTCATTTATCGCAGTAATAATTTGAGGAACTTCTTTTATTTTAAAGTTTAAAACTAAGTTATACTCTTTTTCTCTTATTTTGGTAAGTATTAAAATTCCTTCTAAAACACTATAGGCACCTGTTTGCCCTCTACAAAAACATAGTCTTTCGAAGCCTACAGTTGTATTTTTTAAATTTAAATCAGTTATATTTAGTTCATTAGAATTAATTTCAATGTAAATTATTTCTTTGTAACTAGAATCTTGAATCCCGTCTTGCTCATTTCTTTTGTATTCAAATTTTAAAACGGTGTTTTTACCTTCTAAAAGTTCAGAATAACTATTTCCAAATTTGTCTGTTTTAATGCTATAAACTTTATTTTTTATAACATTAAATGTGCAAATACCATCCTCTGGGCAGATATTATTACTTTTAACTAATTTGTTTTCAGTTTCAATATACTTATTTGTTTTGCAAGCAAAAGAAACAAAAATCAATACTATTATGTATAAAACTCTCATATTCAAAGTTACAGATTAAAAAATTTAACTTCATTTTTTTGTTCATTAACGATTATCAGTATATATTTAAGCTCATTTTTAAAAAATAAAACTATGAAAAAAAGTTACTTTAACTGGGTTTTTACTTTAGTACTTTCTTTACTAATTACTTTACCCGCATTGTCGCAAAACAAAAAGGCGTTATGGAATAAAACCACCAAGACAATAGCTTCTTCTAAAAAAGCTTTAGCCTTAAGAAAAACAGAACCAATAAAAGCAGATTATTATCAATTAGATATTAATGCTTTAAAAACAGAACTCCAAGCAGCACCAAACAGGAATACTTTTTCTGGGACATCAAATGTTATTTTAGATTTTCCTACAGCAGAAGGAACATTTGAAGCTTACAGAATTAAAGAAGCACCAATAATGGAAGAAGCGCTTCAAAACAAGTATCCAAATATTCGAACATATTTAGGAGAAAGTGTTAGCACTCCAGGAAATATTATTCGTTTTAGTGTAACACCTCAAGGATTACACACTATGTCAATGTCTAATAATAAAGGCTCTCAATTTATAGATCCATATACAACAACTGGCAATGAGTACATAGTTTATGCAAAAAAAGACTTACCATTATTAGACCAAAATTGGGAGTGTGGTGTAATTGATGGAGAGGCTATTTTAGAAAACAAAGATTTAAATATCAATATGCAAAGAAACGCATTTGATGGTTTAATGAGAAATTTTAGATTAGCAGTTGCAACAACCATTGAGTATTCTTCGTTTCATTGGATGGCTGCAGGACTTACTAATGCAAATACAGTTGCAGATAGAAAAGCAGCTGTAATGGCTGCAATTGTTGTTACAATTAATAGAAATAATCAAATTTATGAAAGAGAGTTATCTATCACCATGACACTTGTAGCAAATAATGATGCTGTTGTTTTTATTAATTCAGATAACTTTTCTAATGATAATGCTAATGCTCTAATTAATGAGAGCCAAACTGTAATTAATGGAGCTATTGGTAATGCTAATTACGACATAGGACACACTTTTAGTACAGGTGGAGGAGGTTTAGCACAATTAAACTCACCATGTATTACAGGAAGTAAAGCAAGAGGAATTACAGGTTTACCAACACCAGTTGGCGATGCTTATGATGTTGACTTTGTTGCTCATGAATTAGGTCACCAATTTGGTGCGCCACACACTTTTAATGGTGATGCAGGTAACTGTGCAGGAGGAAATAGAACAGCTTCTAATGCCTTCGAGCCAGGAAGTGGTAGTACTATTATGGCTTATGCAGGAATCTGCGCTCCTCAAAACGTTCAAGGAAATAGTGATGCTTATTTTCACCAAAAGAGTTTACAAATGATTTGGGATAACGTTTTTAGTGGCAATAGCCAATGTGCAACAACAACAAGTACTGGAAATAATGCACCAACCTCTAATGCTGGACTTGATTATACTATTCCAAGATCAACACCTTATAAATTAACTGGGTCTTCAAGTGATGGAGCCGAAGGCACAGCGACTCACACTTACACTTGGGAACAATACGATTTAGGACCAGCAGGTTTACCATTAGAAACTAACACTAGTGGACCAATGGTTAGATCGTTTCAAGGCACTTCTAATCCTGTAAGATACATTCCTAGATTAGCAGATGTTGTAAACACTGGAGGCACTTCTACTACATGGGAAAAACTACCTTCTGTAGCAAGAACTCAGGCCTTTAGGTTAACAGTAAGAGATAACGATGCTGCTGGAGGTCAAACTGCAGTAGATGAAATGATAACCAATGTAGTTTCATCAGCAGGACCTTTTATAGTGACATCTCAAAACACAACAGATATAACATGGCTTACAGGTGAAACAAGAACAATTACTTGGGACGTAGCAGGAACAACAGCCAATGGTGTAAATACAGCAAATGTTAATATATTATTATCTACTGATGGTGGTTTAACTTTTGATACGGTTCTAGCTACAAATGTTCCAAATAATGGTACACACGATATTACAGTTCCTAATGTATTTGGAGGATTTTGTAGAGTAATGGTTGAAGGCGCAGGAAATATTTTTTACAATATTAATTCTGAAGATTTCAAAGTAAATGCGTCTGTAACAACAACTTGTACAACATATTCATCTGCTAACAATTTGGGCCTTGCTATTCCAGATGGACCAGCAGCAAATACTCAAGGCACACCTGTTTTTAATAATTTGAATATACCAGACGCAGGTAATGTAGACGAAATAAAAGTTACAGTAGATGTTACTCATTCATATATAGGAGATTTAATAATTCAAATACAAGATCCAAATGATGCTCAGTTTGCTAATGTTTGGGCAAGAAGCTGTAATGATGCTCAATATGGAAACATAAGTGTTACATTTGATGATACAGCTTCTCCATTTGTTTGCGCTTCACCAACTACAGGAACATATGCTCCTGCAGCGCCATTAAATGTATTTAATGGTGTAGATCAACAAGGTGATTGGCAAATTGCTTTAGTAGATTTTTATAATGGAGATACAGGAACTTTAAATAGTTGGTCTATAGATTTATGTTCTACTACTATAATTAATTTAAGTGTTGATGAGTTTGGTTTAACAAATTCATTTTCTGTATTTCCAAATCCAAATAATGGAGAATTTACAGTTAAATTTAATGGTGCTACAGGAAATGTAAATTTACAAGTTGTAGATATAAGAGGACGTTCAATATTAAATAACTCTTACACTACATCAGGAGACTTTAATCAAACTATTAACTTAGGAAATGTTCAATCTGGAATGTATTTACTTAATGTAAGTGATGGAGGAAGAACAATTACAAAAAAGATTGTTGTAGAATAATTTTTTTAGATATTACATAATAAAAACTCCGAATGTAATTTCGGAGTTTTTTTTGTTTTAAAAGTTAAGATAATTAGAGTACTTTCGTTTTATGAACCTGTCCTATTGGGAAATAAAATCGTGGCTTACCAAAGTTGATTATACTATAGTTGGAAGCGGAATTGTTGGGCTTAATAGCGCACTACAACTAAAAATACGTTTCCCAAAAGCTAATATTTTAATTTTAGAAAAAGGAATGCTACCACAAGGAGCAAGTACAAAAAATGCAGGTTTTGCATGCTTTGGAAGCTTATCAGAAATTATTAGTGACCTTAAAACACACACCGAAGAAGAAGTTATAGATTTAGTAAAACAGCGTATAAATGGGCTGCAACTATTACGAAACACTTTAGGCGATAAAACCATAGACTACCAGCAATTAGGAGGCTATGAATTGTTTAATGAAGCAGACAATTTATTCGAAAACTGCATCGCAAAAAAAGAAGAGATTAACAATCTATTAAAACCAATATTCAACACTGAGGTTTTCAGCTTAAAAGAAAATGGCTTTAACTTTCAAAATATCAAAAATCAATATAGTTTTAATCAATTTGAAGGACAAATAGACACAGGGAAGATGATGGAGTCTTTGCTAAAAAAAGCACTCTTAAAAGGCATTAAAATCTTAAATAATGTGTTTGTTGAAGGTTTTCAGGAAGACTCAAATTCCGTAAAAGTAAAAACCAATCAGTTTGAGTTTTCAACGTCTAAATTATTGATTGCTACAAATGGTTTTGCTTCAACATTAAATATACCAGAAGTTAAACCAGCAAGAGCACAAGTGTTAATAACAAAACCTATTAAAAATCTTCATATAAAAGGTACATTCCATTTGGACGAAGGCTATTATTATTTCCGAAATATATATAATAGAATTTTATTTGGAGGTGGACGAAACCTTGATTTTAAAGGCGAAGAGACTACAGATTTAAGTCAGACAGCTTTAATTCAAAATCAATTAGAAGCGCTACTTAAAACCACGATTTTACCAAACATACCTTTTGAAATTGATCGCAGATGGAGTGGTATAATGGGAGTTGGATCTCAAAAAAAACCAATCGTAAAACAACTAAGTAACCACATATTCTGTGGAGTCCGTTTAGGTGGAATGGGAGTGGCTATTGGTAGTTTAGTTGGGCAAGAATTAGCAAATTTAATAGACTAAGATGTTTAAAAAAACAGTTCGGTTTTTTGCTAAAATAGCGATGTGGTTTATAATTGTTTCTATTGGCTTGGTCTTGCTTTTTAAATGGGTTCCTGTACCAATCACACCTTTAATGGTCATTAGATATTTTGAAAAAGACAGTCCTAAAATCTTAAAACACGATTGGGAACCTATAGAAAACATCTCTAAAAACTTACAGCTAGCAGTCATTTGCAGCGAAGACCAAAACTTCTTAAAACATAACGGTTTTGATATAAAAGCAATAGAAAAAGCGTATGAAAACAATAAAAAAGGAAAACGAATAAAAGGAGGAAGTACCATTAGCCAACAAACCGCCAAAAATGTATTTTTATGGCCACAGCGCAGTTGGTTTCGTAAAGGATTAGAAACCTATTTCACCTTTCTAATCGAGTTGTTTTGGTCTAAAGAACGCATTATGGAAGTTTATTTAAACACTATTGAGATGGGTAATGGCATTTATGGAGCAGAAGCTGCTGCACAACATTGGTTTAAAAAACCAGCGTTAAAATTATCTAAAGTAGAAGCATCTGCAATTGCAGCTATTTTACCAAACCCTAGAAAATATAAAGCAAACCCTGTGACTAATTATATTGCCTCTAGAAAAAATTGGATCATGAGACAAATGAACTTTTATGGTGCTTTAAACTATAAAACTGAAGATGAGTAAAGACACAAACATAAAACTAGAGTTGTATAATAAATGTTTAGCATTTACTCAAGACCGACTAAATACCATTAATAAAACCATACAAGAATTACAAGAGTCCCTTACTTCCGAAACCAAAAGTAGCGCAGGCGACAAGCACGAAACTGGTCGTGCTATGCTACAATTAGAACGTGAAAAAGCAGGACAACAATTGGCAGAAATTCAAAAAATTAATCAATTATTAGCTAAAATTAGTACAGAAAGCAACTCAAAAACTATTGGTTTAGGTAGTGTGATTTACACCACACAAGCTAACTATTACATAGCGATAAGTGCTGGCGAATTTGAAATTGACAAGCAAAAATTTTACGCTATAGCTTCTAATACACCAATCGCCCAACTCTTATTAGGAAAAACAATTAAAGACCAAATTGCATTTAGAGACCAAAGTTTTACCATTATTAATGTAATCTAGTTTCAATCTAAAATAATTTCGGCTTATCTTTAGTAAAAATGAATTGCTAAAGACAAATTGAATACTCCCTCAAATTTTGATGTTATAATTATTGGTGGTGGATTGGCTGGATTATCTAGTGCCATTCATTTGTCAAAGTATAATTTAAGTGTTTTGCTCATTGAAAAAAACAGTTACCCAAAACACAAAGTTTGTGGCGAATACATTTCTAACGAAGTTTTACCGTATTTAGACTTTTTAGATATTGATATTTTTGCATTAGGCGCTAAAAAGATCACGAAGTTCGAATTGTCAACTTCCCAAAACAGGCTGATTAAATCAGAATTGCCATTAGGTGGCTTTGGGATTAGCAGATATTGTTTAGACTACGAATTAGCAAAAAAAGCAATAGACAATAAAGCGATAATTAGTCAAGATACAGTGGAAGACGTCCAGTTTTCAAACGACAGTTTTTTAGTACAAACAAAACTAGCAAACTATACTTCCAAAATAGTGATTGGTGCTTATGGCAAACGTGCTAATTTAGATGTAAAACTCAACAGAAAATTCATTAAAAACAAATCACCTTTACAAAAGCCATAAAAAGCGGTGAATCTGGAATCACCTTTCATCAGCAATTAGCAGACTTAAATTTTTCGTGTTGTATTGGTGGAATTCCACATATTTCCGAAGAAAAAAAGCTAGAATATTTAAC
This sequence comes from Lacinutrix sp., assembly GCF_029238095.1. Lineage (GTDB taxonomy): Bacteria > Bacteroidota > Bacteroidia > Flavobacteriales > Flavobacteriaceae > Lacinutrix. The sequence continues at coordinate 121,443 of NZ_JAQWGS010000023.1, forward strand.
ACCTTTACAATTACGAGGCTTTAATAGTTCAGGAATTTTATATGGCTGTATTGCAGGAATAGATGCCTGGAAAGATGCAGGTTTTATAATAGATGATAATAGTAATTTGGACTTTGATTCCGGAACCGTTTTCGGCACAGGAACGTCAGGTGTCGAAAAATTTAGAGAAGCCATTTACAAGCTAGATGAAGGCGAAGTCAAACGTTTAGGAAGCACAGTCGTTGTACAAACTATGGCAAGCGGAATAAGTGCTTTTTTAGGCGGAATATTAGGTTTAGGAAATCAAGTCACCACAAATTCCTCTGCTTGTACCACAGGAACAGAAGCCATTTTAATGGGTTACGAACGCATTAAAAACGGACAAGCAAAACGAATGTTGGTTGGAAGTTGTAGTGATGACGGACCATATATTTGGGGAGGATTTGACGCTATGCGAGTCATGACATACAAACACAACGAGTCACCAGAGGAAGGTTCGCGACCAATGAGTGCTTCAGCTAGTGGATTTGTGCCTGGATCTGGTGCAGGCGCTTTAGTCTTAGAGTCTTTAGAAAGTGCTTTAAAAAGAAATGCTACTATTTACGCTGAGGTTTTAGGAGGAAATATCAATTCTGGTGGACAACGAAATGGTGGAACCATGACTGCTCCAAATGCTGAAGCTGTGCAACGTTGTATTATAGATGCGATTAAAAATTCAGGGATTTCTGCTAACGATATTGATACTATAAACGGACACTTAACTGCAACCTCAAAAGACAGTTTAGAAATCGAAAATTGGACAAAAGCCTTGAATAGAAAAGGAACTAATTTTCCGTACATCAACTCTTTAAAATCAATGGTTGGTCATTGTTTGGCTGCAGCAGGAAGTATAGAAAGTGTGGCGACTGTATTGCAATTACAAAAGCAATTTGTGTTTCCTAATATCAATTGTGAAGATATACATCCAGAGATTTCAGCTTTAATTTCTAAAGAAAAAATCCCAAAAAACTTACTTAAGATAGAACTTAATATTGCAGCAAAAGCTAGTTTTGGTTTTGGTGATGTTAATGGTTGTATTATCTTTAAGAGGTATTGATTACAACATAAGACCTCACAGGTTTTCAAAACCTGTGAGGTCTCCTAAAATAAAGTTTAATTAAAAAAGATTCCTGTAGTTTACACTGAGCGCAGTCGAAGTGCGGAAATAAAAAAATAATTGATAAAAAAAGAAGAACTAATCGCCAAATTAAAAACAATTGTTCAACCTTATATTCAGGATGAAGACGCGTTTAATAACCTATCTGAAGAGACCGATTTTATAAACGATTTAAAAATAAATTCGGCAAACTTAGTAGATATTATTTTAGATGTAGAAGACGAATTTGATATTAGAATCGAAAACGACGATATGGAAAAAATGATTTCTGTAAAAGCCGCAATGGACATTGTCAACGAAAAATTAGCAGCAAAATGATAGGCAATGATATTGTCGATTTAATACAAGCTGCCCAAGATAGTAATTGGAAACGTCCACGTTTTTTAGATAAGGTTTTTATAGTTGAAGAGCAACAGTTAATTGGCAATGCTAAAAACCAACACCAACTGGTTTGGTTACTTTGGAGTATGAAAGAAGCTGCTTATAAAGTACACGTACAACAATTTGGGAAACGGTTTTTTAATCCTAAAAGACTGGTTTGTGAGCTTGCTTCTGAAACTTCAGGAATTGTAAAGATTGATGAGGAAATCTATTTTACGACTTCTACTATTACTAACGATTATATTTATACGGTTGCGACTTTAGAGGCTTCAAAAGTATTTAAAAGTGAATGTTTTGAGGTTGAAAATTCAAACTATCATTTTGAAAGTAAAGGTTTGAAAATGAAATTTTTAGAAATAGTTTCTAAATTAAAAAAGACATCTATTGAAGAACTTCAAATCAGAAAAAATGCCGTTGGTGTACCTAGATTATTTCAGAATAACTTAGCCATTGATAATGGATTTTCTTTTACGCATCATGGAAGGTTTTCTGCTTGGTCTATGTTATAGCTTCTAGGTAAATTTCGGTGTTTTGTATTATTTTTTCACTTGATTCAAAAAACACCTTCTCACCATCTAAATCCGCTTCTATTAAATAATAATGACCTTTAAAATAACTGTTTTTTACAATTACTTTTAAAGCAGATTGCGCTACCATTTTTAATTGATGCGCATAAACAATGTTATTGTCTATAATATTAAACTCACCAAAAAAAGAAGCTACTAAAGGTGTTTGTGGTTTTTTGTACAGTTGTTCTGGCGTATTTTGAGCTTCAATTTTATTATTATTTAAAACAATCATGTTATCTGCATAACCTAATACATCATCTTTGTCATGAGTTGCAACAATACAACTAATATTTTGTTTCTTTAAATAGCTAAAAACATTGCGCCTTAAGTTTTGTTTTTTAAAGTTATCGATATGGCTAAAAGGTTCATCTAACAAAATAATTTCTGGTTGTTTTGCTAATGCTCTAGCTAAAGCCACACGTTGTTTTTGTCCACCAGAGAGTGTTTTTACTTTTGTTTTTGCAAAAGCAGTGAGTTCTACTATTTCAAGAAGTTCTGCAACACGTTCTTTTTTTTCTTCTTTATAAAAATTTGAAAGGTGCTGACCAATATTTTCTGCTACAGAAATAAAAGGTTCTAATTCAAATTCTTGTGCGACGTATTTTATAAAATCGTAACCAATAACAAGATTGTGTTTTGGACCAAGAATTTCATTTTCTTTCCAGAAAACATGTCCCTTATTTAAATCGTATTCACCACGAAGTACTTTTAAAAGTGTGCTTTTGCCAGAACCACTTTCACCAATAATAGCCAAATAGTCTCCAGGTTTAACCTTAAAAGAGAGGTCTTTTAAGACAGGTGTTTTTTGATAAGAAAACGTTATATTTTTTACTTGAAGCATCTGTGAAATTAATAAAAAACCTGTCAAGTTTTTAAAACCAGACAGGTCTAAATAATTTTAAAAAGTTTGTTTTTTAATCTTTAAACTCCTCTTTCATTTTACTTGGTAATACATTGAAACCCATATTGTAAAGTGTAAAACCAAAAATATCTGCGGCTTGTTCTATAGTTTTGCTTACAGGTGTTCCTGCGCCATGTCCTGCGTCTGTTTCTATTCTAATAAGTGTTGGGTTGTCTCCAGATTGTTTTGCTTGTAATTCTGCTGCAAATTTAAAACTATGAGCAGGTACAACACGGTCGTCATGATCTCCTGTGGTGACTAAAGTTGCTGGATATTTTACACCAGTTTTTACATTATGAACTGGAGAATAATTTTTTAAATAGTCGAACATTTCATTACTATCTTCTGCTGTACCATAATCGTAAGCCCATCCAGCTCCAGCCGTAAAGGTATGGTAACGTAACATGTCTAAAACACCAACTGCTGGCAAAGCAACTTTCATTAAGTCTGGACGCTGCGTCATAGTAGCGCCAACTAATAAACCACCATTAGAGCCTCCTTTAATTGCTAAATAATCGCTAGATGTGTATTGTTTTTTAATAAGGTATTCTGCAGCAGCTATAAAGTCATCAAAAACATTTTGCTTCTTTAATTGCGTTCCAGCATCATGCCATTCTTTTCCATACTCTCCACCTCCTCTTAAATTGGCAACAGCATAAATTCCGCCTTGTTCCATCCATACAGCATTTGTTATACTAAAATTTGGTGTGAGACTAATATTAAAACCTCCATAACCATAAAGAATCGTTGGGTTTTTACCATTTAGTTTTAAACCTTTTTTATGCGTAATAATCATGGGTATTTTTGTACCATCTTTTGATGTGTAGAATACTTGTGCACTTTCGTAATCCTCAGAATTAAAGTCGATATTTGGTTTACGGAATAACTCAGACGTTCCTTTTTGAATATTATATTTGTAAATACTACCTGGCGTCACGTAGTTAGTAAAAGAATAATACAATTCTGTTTCTTTTTTTTTTGCACCAAAACCTCCAGCACTACCAATACTTGGTAATTTTACTTCTCTAACTAATTTTCCATTATAATCGTATTGAAAAATTTGAGAAACAGCATCTACCATATATTCTGTAAAAAAGTAACCACCAGCTGTAGATGGACTTAACACATGTTTAGTTTCTGGGATAAAATCTACCCAATGTTCTGGTGTTGGATTAGATGCGTCTACTGTAACAATTTTTTGATTAGGCGCATTTAAATTAGTTACCAAATATAATGTAGAGCCTACGTTTTCTATTACATATGTATCACTATCTGTGTTACCTATAATTTCTACTAATGGTGCATTTTGTATAGTTAAGTCTTTTATATATAATTTATTTCCAGATGTAGAGACACGTGGTGATATTAATAAGTAGCGATCATCTTCTGTCACACTACCATAAATATATCTGTGTTTTTCTTCTGGTGTTGCACCATAAATTATTTTATCATCTTTTTGCGATGTAGCTAGCTTATGGTAGTATACTTTATGTTGATCTGTTTTTGCAGACAACTCACTGCCCTCAGGTTTATCGTAACTAGAATAATAAAAACCTTCATTTTTATACCAAGACATGCCACTAAATTTCACATCTACTAAAGTGTCTTCTATAATAGTTTTGCTTTCGGTATCCATTATTAAAATTTTCCTCCAATCGCTTCCACCTTCAGAAATGGCATAGGCTAATTTTTTGCCATCTTTAGAGAAACTTAAACCACCTAAAGAGGTAGTGCCATCTTTGCTAAACCCGTTTGGGTCTAAAAACACAGTTGCAGTTTCAGGAGCCTCATCAGTTTTATATCTATAAATTACATATTGATTTTGTAGTCCTGAATTTTTATAAAAATAAGTGTAGTCTCCTTCTTTAAAAGGCGAACCAATTTTTTCGTAATTCCATAGCTTTGTTAATCGCTCTTTTAAATCGTTTCGAAAAGGAATATTATCTAAATAACCGTAAGTCGCTTTGTTTTGGGTTTTTACCCAAGCCATAGTTTCTTCGCTTCTATCGTCTTCAAGCCAACGGTAAGGATCTTTTACATCTGTTCCAAAATAGTTAGTTACAGTGTCTACAGTAGGAGTTTCAGGATAGTTTACTATTATTTTTTTGTTTTGTTTCTGTTCTTCTTTACAAGACATAATGACTAAAAGGGTTAATAAGGGAAGGATTAGTTTTTTCATGGTCTTAATTTTTGTTGACTATAAAAATAAACAAAAAAGCGCTTACAGTTTTATGTAAACGCTTTTTGTGTAATTTCATCTTTATTAAAATGATTATACTAAGTTTTTTTTTACTAAATACTCAGCAATTTGAATCGTATTAGTTGCAGCTCCTTTTCTAAGATTGTCGCTTACTATCCAAAGGTTAAGCGAGTTTGGTTGTGAGCCATCTCTACGAATGCGACCAACAAAAACATCATCTTTTCCGTTAGCATATAATGGCATTGGATATATATTTACATCTAAATTATCTTGTACTGTTATACCTTCTGTTTGGCTTAATAACGCTCTTACTTCTGCAATATCAAAATCGTTTTCAAACTCTACATTAACAGCTTCACTATGTCCTCCAGCTGTTGGAATTCTTACTGCAGTTGCTGTTACAGCAATGGTTTTATCATTAAGAATTTTTTGAGTTTCACGAACCAGCTTCATTTCTTCTTTAGTGTAACCGTTGGTTTCAAAAACATCGCAATGCGGAATAGCGTTTTTATGAATAGGGTAATGGTAAGCCATTTCGCCTTTAATTCCAGCCATTTCATTTTCTAGTTGTTGTACTGCTTTTACTCCAGTTCCAGAGATAGATTGGTAGGTTGAAACCACAATACGTTTTATTTTATATTTTTTGTGAAGAGGCGCTAATGCCATTACCATTTGAATGGTAGAACAGTTTGGGTTTGCTATAATTTTATCTTCTTTAGACAGTTCGCTAGCATTAATTTCTGGAACTATTAATTTTTTAGACAAATCCATTCGCCATGCAGAAGAATTATCGATTACAGTAGTACCAACTTCTGCAAACTTTGGAGCCCATTCTAAAGACGTGTCTCCACCAGCAGAAAATAATGCAATATCTGGTTTCATAGCCACAGCATTTGCTAAACTTACAATAGTAAACTCTTTGTTTTTAAAAGTTATTTTTTTCCCAACAGAACGCTCTGAAGCTACAGGTATAAACGCTGTAATTTTAAAATTACGCTCTTCTAAGACTTTAAGCATAACTTCTCCAACCATGCCTGTAACACCAATAACTGCTAATTTCATATACATCTTAATTTAACCTTACAAAGCTATTATATTTCTTATTGTTAGTTAATAAAAACACATTAATTTTTTTGTAAAAATAAGGCACAAAAAAAATCGGTTTGTTAAAACCGATTTTTAAAAACGTAATAAGAAGTAGAATTACTTTTTTAAAGCATCTCTAATTTCCATTAATAATTGGTTATCTGTTGGTCCTGCAGGAGCAGCTGCTTCAACTGGCTTTTTAGTTTTGTTATACGCTTTTACAATCAAGAACATTACAAAACCTACTACAAGTAAGCTAATAATAGTATCAATCCATGCACCATATTCTACTGCTGCAACACCAGCTTCTTTAGCTTCTGCAACTGTTTTGAAAACAACATCTCCTGGAGTCCAAAACATGTCTGAGAAACTTTTTCCGCCTGTAACCATTCCAATTAGTGGCATTGCAATTTTAGATACAAAACCGTTTATTACTGCACCAAGAGCACCAGCCATAATAACTGCAACTGCAAAGTCAATAACATTTCCAGTCATAATAAAATTCTTAAATTCTTTAAGAATAATTTTAATTTTTAAGTTAGTTAATTTTAATAAGTCTAAATTTAGTTAAAAGTTTAACATAAATAGCAGATTTACAGCCTATAAAACAGTAAATTATCGACGAAACGATCTTTTTACACGCTGAGAGACAGAGGTGAGTAGCTCATAAGAGATAGATTGTATGCTTCCTGCTAATTCTTCTGCAGAATGTTCTGGACCAAAAACAATAACTTCGTCTCCTTCTTTACAAGGAATTGATGTGATATCTACCATAATCATGTCCATACATACATTACCAATAATAAATGCTTTTTTCCCATTAATAAATACAAATCCGTTTCCGTTTCCGTATGGTCTTCCAATACCATCTGCATGACCAATGGGTAATGTTGCAGTTCTAACATCTTTGTTTGCAACAAATGCACGATTATAGCCTAAACTGTTGCCTTTTTTTATAATATGAATTTGAGAAATACTTGTTTTTAATGTTGCAATTGGTTTTAAATGTTTATTTATTTTTGGGTTATTTCCAAAGCCATATAAGCCAATACCACTTCTCACCATATTTAAATGCGCTTGAGGATAATTTAAAATGCCTGAAGTATTGCATATATGAAGCATGGTCTGGTATGGCAATGCTTCTGTTATTTTTTTTGAAACATTGTTAAAGCTTGTAATTTGGTTTAAGGTAAATGTTTTTTCGTTTTCATCTTCACTAGCTGCTAAATGCGAAAAGAGCGATTTAACTTTTATAGCTTCCGTTTTTTTAAGATTGTTTAAAATGGTTTCAACTTCGGTATCAGCAAAACCTAATCTATTTAAACCTGTATTAAACTTAATGTGAATAGGATAGTTTTTTTGTTTATTGTTTTCTGCAACAATTATAAATTCATTTAAAACACGTTGAGAATAAATGCTTGGCTCTAAACAATGCTGTATTATTGCATTAAAATTTTCTGGTAGAGGATGTAAAACTAGAATAGGTGTTTTTATACCAGCATTTCTAAGTGCAATACCTTCGTCTACATAAGCAACAGCAAAATAATCTACGCCTAAATTTTCAAGGTATTTAGCTATTTCTATAGCATCGCTTCCATAAGCAAAGGCTTTTACAACAGCTAGAAATTTGGTATTGTTTTCGAGTTTAGATTTTAAAAACTTGAAATTATGCTGTATCGCTTTTAGGTCTATTTCTAGAACTGTTTCTTGAGCTTTAAGCATCTTTATTTTTAGATTTTATTTCTTCGGCCTCATTAACTTTCATCGTTCTTATTTTTTCACGCATGGTTGCTTTATAATAAGCAGCACGACTTAAAGGCTCGTATTCTTCGGTTTCACCTAATAACACAAGATCTTCACTTTTGTTTTTTCTAAAACTAAATTGTGCTAGGTTTCCTGTTCGCGTACAAACAGCATGAACTTTAGTTACATACTCTGCAGTAGCCATTAAGTTAGGCATTGGACCAAATGGATTACCTTTAAAATCCATATCTAATCCTGCAACAATAACGCGAACACCTTTATTTGCTAGATCGTTACAAACACGTATAATCTCATCGTCGAAAAATTGAGCTTCGTCAATTCCAACTACATCACAACCATCTGCAAGAATAGGAATATTTGCAGCAGCAGGAACAGGAGTAGAGCGTATTTGGTTTGCATCATGTGAAACTACCATTTCATCATCGTAACGCACATCTATTGTAGGCTTAAAGATTTCTACTTTTTGCTTTGCAAATTGGGCGCGCTTTAGCCTACGAATGAGCTCTTCTGTTTTTCCAGAGAACATGGAACCGCAAATAACTTCAATCCAACCAAATTGTTCTTTTTGATTTACTGTATTTTCAAGAAACATTTTGTAATTTTAACACAACAACAAGATATTGTTCTCGTTGCTATAAAGGTGGCTCAAATTTATTAAAAATCAAAAGCCTAAATTGTATTAATTTAAATAATTATAAAATTTTTAATTTATGATGAAGAAGTTAGAATCAGAATTAATGAGCATAGCTCATAAGATTCTTAAACTAAAAGGGAAAGAGGATGTAAATAAAATGCATACTGAAGTAGCTGCACTATATGAAAAACTTACGGTTTTAAAATTTGCTCAGGAGAATTTTGAAGACGATTTACCAACCATTGGTAATAACTCATCGTTTTTTGGGATGTTAGATACTGCTTTTAATAATACGGTTAGCGATACTATTGAGGTTGGTAACAAAACGTATATAGATGTAGATGAGCGAGATGAAGACGAAATAATGGAGCCAGTAATGGAGAAAATTAAAGATATGGTTGCACAAATGCCTCATGAAACCCAAGAGGTTGATGCGGTTTTTGAAGCTATAAAGCCGAAATACCATAAAAATGATTTTGAAGATATAACAGCCGATTTTAGTGAGACACCAATTTTTGACAAAGTAAGTGCTGTAAAACCTAACGAAAAAAAATCTTTAAATGATAAACTCAAGTCTGGAGGATTAACCATTGGTTTAAACGATAAATTAGCCTTTATTAAGCACTTGTTTGATGGTAGAAATGCAGATTACGACCGTGTAATTTCACAATTAAATACCATGACAAACTTTAAGGAAGCTAACGCTTTTATAGAAACTACTGTTAAACCAGATTATAATTCTTGGGTAGATAAAGAAGATGTTGAAGCACGTTTTATGGAATTAGTTGAAGGAAAGTTTAATTAAAGTAATCTATAAAATTAATAATTAAGATATAGCCATCCTACAAATGGGTTTTGTATTGTGTCTATAGTTATTAAATAATAATAAGTTCCAACTGGTAAAAGAGTATTAGATTTTGGAGTGCCTCTATTTGGTTTCCCATTCCAATTGTTTTTGTAGTTATTGGTTTCGTAAACTAAAGTTCCATATCTATTAAATATTTTAATATTATTTATAGGGTAATCTTCTATACAATTAATTACAAAAACATCATTATTTCCATCGTTATTAGGCGAGAAGCCTTGACTTATAGACAGGCAATTATTTACAAAAACTTCTGCAAAATCTTCATTATTAGTGTCGTCTCTGTCAATTTCGGTTACACTATCTAAGTTTGCCGTATTTAATAAATTGTTTGCTGAAATTACCTGAGCTGATATAGTTAGTCCTTCTATTTGATTAGGGGCTAAACCAGGAATAGTCCAAAGGTAAGTAGCATCATTATAAGTGCCATAAGATACGTTAGAATTTATGTAGATGTAACCAATAGGAAGGCTTTCATATATAGAAATATTAGTAGCATTTGTTGTCCCAATATTGGATGCTGTAATGGTAAATATTACAGTTTCTCCAATACTAGACTCTGTTGGCGAAACTGTTTTTAAAACCTCAATATCGACATCTGTCATTAAAATAGTAACTTCTGCGGTATCTTCATTATTGGTTGGGTCTCTGTCTGTTTGTGTAACAGTGTCTAAACTTGCAATATTTATTAAATTTTCAGATGAAATTACTTGAGCAATAATAGTTAATGTTTCAGTTTGATTTGGTAATAAACTATTAACACTCCATATTGAAGGAGTATTGTCGTAACTACCTACACTTGATGACGCTGATATAAATAGATAACCAGCAGGAAGGCTTTCTTGTATTAAAATGTTTGTTGCTTCAGTTGTACCTAAATTAGAAATTGAAATTGTAAATGTTACGTTTTCTCCAACGAATACTTGTGTAGGCGAAACTGTTTTTAAAACTTCAATATCAACATCAGTATTATCTGCTATAACATCTAAATTAGCACTTGCTTGAGAGGTGTCTATATTATTTTGGTCTGAAAAATTTGTAGCATCATTTAAAAAGTTTCCAACAATAGTAGAAGTTACAGGAACAGAAAACGTACAAGTATCTACACCAGCCGGAAACATTAGATTGTTAACCATAACAGTTGTATCTCCATTGTTTCCTGTAAAAGTTGCAGTACAGCCATTACTTTGCACCCAAGTTATTGGTCCAGATATTGTTAAACCAGACGGAAGGTTATCGGTGAAATCGATATTAGTTTGAGATGGATTTCCAGATAAGTTGGTAACAGTAAACTCTAAGACGCTTTCTTGTCCAACTAAAATTTGGTTAGGTGTAAACGATTTTAATACCGTAGGAGAAATAATTTGAACATTGCTAATAGAGATATTAGTTTCAATGGTTTGTTCTTGATTATCACTTGGGTTTGGTATAGCCTGAGCGTTATTAGTAAAAGCACCTCCAAAACTAGGCGCTGTTACTGGAATTGTTATTTGTAATGTTGAAGCTGCATCCATATTCGGAATTAATCCAGTTATTATACTGCCATTAATGTTAAAAGAAGCACAAGTTGCATTACCATTTATTACTGCACAAGTAGGAGTTCCGTTTATAATAAATTCGGTTCCCAATATATCTTGAAAATCGATATTTATAGCACTAGAACTCGTGTTACTATTTGTAATATCTATAATCCAATTAAAATCTTGGTTTACATTTACTAGAGTAAATTCTGGATAAGTTTGCACAACTAAATCTACACAAGGTGCAAAATAAGTGTCTACAAATACCATATTGTTAGCTTGAGAATCATCAGGAATATCTCCAATACTTGTTATTTTTACACCATTAGTGGCTATTATATCGCCATTATAACACTGTGGTTGCCAGTCTATAACAACTTGAAAAGTTATAGAACTTTGCGCTGGTAAAGTATAATTGTCTGCAGTGGTAATACTCCAAAACACATCTTCTATTCCTGCTTCTGGAACACCATCTAAAAGCACTCCAATATTAGCGTTATTAATAGTTGGACAAGTTGCAGTTCCTGTAGCAGAGATGCAGTTTACTGAAACTAAAGCACCAGATGTTAAAGTGTTTAAACCATTTGGCATATAGTCTTCTATAGTAACCAAAGCATCAGTAGTTGCATTAGGATTAGTTGCTGTAATTTCATAAGTCACATTTCCCCAACTAATAGTGTTATTGCCATCACCACCTAGAGGTAAAACTGGGCTAGTTTGTATTTTAGTAATTTGTAAATCTACTACCTCAGAAGGATCGCATGGATCTAAAGCTGGCAAAATTACATAATCGCTTTCTGCATTATTTGTAATATCACTTTCTATAATAGTTGGTTCTAAAAGGTTAATACCACTTCTTACATGTCCAAGTGAATTTGTTGGTGGTCCTGTTGTACAATCGTCGGGATCTATAAATTTTAATACCGTAGTTATAGTAATGGTAACATTTGCTGGAATAATAAACTCATTACTAGACCAAAAAACACCTTGATTTATTAAATTAAAATCATTGCACGTTATGTTTCCTGTCGTAGCATCGCAAGTTATAGACACAATATTCCAATCTATATTTCCTGATAAATTCTGAAGAAAAAAGCGTCCATAAGCATCTAATGGGCCGTTATTACATGCAATTGTTTCAAACGTTACTTCCTCATCCCAATTAACTACTTGCGATGGTAAAGGATTAATTTGTGTGGTTTCAATGCATAAATCTGTAACAGAACACTCAGTAGTTTCAATAAGTTGAGTAAAAACACTATTAGAAACGTTAGGAGACTGGTTAAAGTGGTTTATATCAATTTCAATAAAACTATTTACTGCTAATGGTGCAATATCAAGACTACAATTAGGGTCTAAGTATTTATAGATGATCTCAAAAATTAACGCACTATTTGCATTAAACTCAATAGAATCATCATACTCAAAAAGCACAGTCGAATCTGGGTTAGCAGTAAAAACTTCTGAATTAAATTGAGGGACAATAGAAACATCTGGACATTGCATGCCATTTGTTCCACCTATGCATGTTATAGTTTCAAAAGCGACATTTGGATAACCAAAATTACTAGCATTTGCTAATTGCATCCTTCCATTAAAACTTGCTAATGGAAACGAAACATTAGTATTATTAGTAATGGTAAATTGGTAAGTTACAATGTCGTTCCAATTACCTATTCCTGTACCTTCTGGTGGAGTAATTTGAGAGTAGGTAACTGAGAAATCAATAGGTATATCATTTACATCTATAGAAATTATAGATTGGTTGTTTGAGGTATTAGTATCTGTCGTTCCATTAGGAGGTACAATAATAACGTTTGTCGCTATACCTCCTGGAGTAATAGGTGCACGTACAATTACTAATACTTCAACACTAGAGTTGCTAGGTAAATTTGCTATAGTACCAGCTAATTCATTGCCTGTAAAAGTTAAGTTAGAAACATTACTTGCGCCACCAGTAGGGTTTTGACTTGTAGCATTATAGTAGTTAACATTAGCACTTAATGTTTGAGAGAACGTAGCATTATTAACAGGATTACCAGAATTAATAATTGTAATAATATATTGATAGTCTTGATAGATATTAACTTGAGAAACAGATACGCCAGAAATATTTTGAGCTTCAACCACAATAGACAAATCTGTAGTTTGAGCAGCCGTTTTAATAAAAGAAAAGCAGAATATGTAGAGGCAAATTGTTAGTTTTTGCATGTGTTGGTTTACTATCAAGATACTAAATTTATAAAAAGGTTGCGTTATTAACTCTCAAAAAGATTGTAAATTTGAAAAGATAACACTTATTAATGGGCAAACTATACATAGTTCCAACACCAATTGGAAATTTAAACGATATCACTTTTAGAGCTATTGAAGTTTTAAAATCTGTTGATGCTATTTTAGCTGAAGACACTAGAACTTCTGGTAAATTATTAAAGCATTTCGAGATAAAAACACCAATGCAAAGCCACCATATGCACAACGAGCATAAAATGCTAAATCGCATAATCGAGCGTATAAAGAGCGGAGAAACCATTGCGCTTATTAGCGATGCAGGAACACCAGCTATTAGCGATCCTGGATTTTTACTTACAAGAGCATGTGTAGAACATGGTATTGAAGTAGATTGTTTGCCAGGCGCAACCGCTTTTGTTCCAGCGTTGGTGAATTCTGGATTGCCTAACGACAAATTTGTATTCGAAGGTTTTTTGCCAGTAAAAAAAGGACGACAAACACGATTAAAGTTACTTGCTGAGGAAACCCGAACTATTATTTTTTACGAGAGTCCACATAAACTGCTTAAAACGTTAGCTCATTTTTGTGAGTATTTTGGTGAAGACAGGCCAGTTTCTGTTTCTAGAGAGCTCACCAAACTATTTGAAGAAACCATAAGAGGTACAGCTAAAGAAGTTCTAGAACATTATACTAATAAGCCACCAAAAGGTGAGATTGTTATAGTGGTAGGAGCGAAGAAGTAGTTATAAAAACCAACTAGTATGTTTAAAAACCATTTTTTTATTTTATTAATTTTAATCTTATTTGTTGGTTGTAATTCTTCAAATGTTACCATTAAAAAACAATCTTCTAAAACCGATAAGAAAGATTATTTTAAACTCGTTGAAAATGAGTTTTCCGGAGATTTAGCCTATCAAACTACAGCATTTGTAGAAAAATATTGGCGTGTTGTTGGTAATAAAGGCTTCGATGCCAGTATATATGAAATAGAAAAAGAATTAATTAGAGCAGGTTTTATTAATGAAGATAAAGCAACTTCTGAAACAATCTTGACTTATAGAATTGAGAAACGACCACTTAAAAACCCAACTTGGGAGCCTGTCTCTGCCACTGTAATGATTAATGGAGAAGACAAGCCTTTATTGCAACAGATTTCAAACAGGAATATGGTGATGTTGAATTCTTATAGCACTCCAAAAGCAGGAATAAATGCTGAGGTTATTTACATTGAAGACATCTCTAAATTAAACAGGTTAGATATTAAAGGAAAAATTGTTTTTGTGGAGTCTAATCCTTTTAGTGTTTACAACCTTGCATTTATAAAAGGAGAAGCCATTGGCATAATGACCTACGATAATCCTAAATATTTATTGCCAGAAAAAAATACAACATCTATTCAGTTTCGATCTATACCTTTAAATCAAACTTTAAAACCTTGGGCAATAGCTTTGTCATATGAAGCTAAAGAGCGTTTAAAAGCGTCAATAAAAAAAGGCAAAGTTTTTTTAAACGTTATTATAGAAACCAAAATATACCCATCTGAAGAACTTACTATTATTGCAGACATTAAAGGTTCCAAACATCCAAAAGAGCGTCTCGTTTTTAGTGCACACATTCAAGAACCAGGAGCCAATGATAATGCTACAGGAGTTGGAGTTGCACTCGAAATGGCAACTGTTTCAGCAAAGCTTATTAAGGCAGAGAAGTGGTCTCCATAAAGAACACTAACTTTTCTTTGGGGAGACGAAATAGTTTCTACAAGACGTTATGTTGAAGAAGATAAGTCAAGAACCAAAGGCATTAAATGGGGAATTAGCCTAGATATGGTTGGTGAGAATACCGATATCACTGGAGGCACTTTTTTAATTGAAAAAATGCCAGATCCAAGTGCAGTATGGACAAGAGGTAATGATAAGCATACTGAATGGGGAGGAAGAAAAATGAGTTTAGAACAAATGAAACCTCATTATTTAAACGACTTTTTAATAAACAGATTTAAAATACAAGGACAAAGAGCCAATTGGGTTGTAAAAATAAATCCTTATGAAGGAGGTAGTGATCATGTTCCGTTTTTAAATGGAAATATTCCAAGTGTCCTTTTTTGGCATTTTACAGATCAGTTCTATCATACCGATAACGATCGTTTAGATAAAGTTTCAAAAACAACACTTCAAAACGTTGGTATAGCCTCTTTAGTTTCAGCATATACTCTTTTAAATTCTGATGATAATTTAGCTAGAGAAACTATAAAGCATATCGAAAGCTCTGCTATTGAGAGATTAAATGAAGAATTAAAACAAGGGAAATTAGCTATGGAAAGAGGTGACGATTTAAAAACACAAATTGCAATTTTAGACGCTTGGAAAGATTGGTATACAAGAGCAATTGCAAGTGTAAAAGATATGGTTATAGACGCATCTTTAATATCTGAAGATATTTTACAATCTCAAAACATAATTAAAGCTGTCACCATTAAAAATATTAATAGTTTAAACAACTAATATTCAAAAATGATTAATAAAAAAGCCACATCTTTCGATGTGGCTTTTTTTTGTGGTTAAAATCAGTTAGTTGGTTAACTTGTTATACATTTTTAGATTGTTTGTATTAGTTATTAGCAGGACCACCACTTAGTATTTTAAACTCTGAACGTCTGTTCATTTGGTGTTGTTCTTCGCTACAATTAGTACCGCAGTCTACAGCCATTTCTGTTTCGCCTTTTCCTGCGC
>NZ_JAQWGS010000024.1 GCF_029238095.1 Lacinutrix sp.
GGTACTACATTTGTGGGAGAGTAGGTCGTCGCCTTTTTTAGAAATCCTCAACATTATTTGTTGAGGATTTTTTTGTATATAACTTTTAAATGTTTTTACTAATACGGTTAATAATTTTATAATATGATTTATTCTCTTTAATTTCGTTTTTATGAATATGATTATAGAATCTACACTATTAACTCTTAAAAAATCCAAAAGTATATTATTAAAACTCTCAAATAAAGAACTTAGTGATGCTAGCGTATCACCATACTATTCTAGTATTGGAACACATATAAGACATATATTTGACTTTTATGATTGTTCATTAAAATTTAATGATAAAGGTAAAGTCGATTTAACTTCGAGAGAGCGTAAATTATCTGTGGAAGTATGTTGTAAATCATCATTAGAGTATTATGATATTATTATAAATAGACTTAATAACATCAAAGATTCAAATATTAAGCATATTAAAGTTATAGATGATTTAGGTACTGGTAAAATAGAGATAGATTATACTTTTGATGCTTTATTATCCCAGGCAAATAGTCATACAATTCATCATTATGCTATTATTGGTTATATTCTTGATAGATTAAACATAAAAATAGAAGACTCTGGTTTTGGTTACAATCCTACAACACCAAAAGAAAACTAAATTAATTTTTAAACATACTATCTAAAATTGTATTTATACCTCTATAGGCTAAATAGATAGCACTACAACAAGATATAATCCCTAATACTAATAATGGAATAAATAAAACTCTTTCTTGATTACTAAATGAGATATATATTAGAGTTGGACCCAAGAACATAAGGATAACAGTTATACCCATTTTTTTTATTCCTTTTATTAATACATTCCTATTAGTTTTTTTCGTTTCCATCTATAGATATATTGTAAGCATTAATTGAACCTCTTACATTATTATTATTATCCTTTAATAATGATATTGCTTTTTGTTCATCAATATTTAGTTCCAACATTATTATTTTAACACCTCGATTTACAAGTTTATTATTACTGAGTTGCATATCAAGCATCTTGTTTCCTTTCACTCTGCCAAGCTTTATCATAGTTGATGTTGTTAACATATTTAAAACTAATTTTTGTGCAGTCCCAGCTTTCATTCTAGAACTACCAGTTAAGAACTCAGGTCCTACGACTATATCTACTGGAAATTTTGCAGAATTTGACAACGGGCTATTTTTATTACAAGAAATTGATCCTGTTATAATATTATTATGATTACATTTCTTCACTGCTTCTATTACATATGGAGTAGAACCAGATGCTGCGATACCAATAACTATATCCTTAGTTGAAACATTATGGCTTTTTAGATCTATCCAACCTTGATTTTTTGAATCTTCAGCAAATTCTACTGCTTTTCTAATAGCTTTATCTCCTCCAGCTATTAATCCAATAACCATTTCGTGTGGTACTCCAAATGTAGGTGGACATTCTGATGCATCCACAATACCTAGCCGTCCACTAGTTCCTGCTCCAATGTAGAATAATCTGCCATTATTTTTTAGTTTTAAAACTATTTGATCAACTAATATTTCAATCTGTGGTATCGCTTCTTTTACAGCTAAAGGAACTGTTTGGTCTTCTTTATTTATGTTTTTTAGAAGTTCTAAAGTACTCATCTTTTCTAGATGATTATATTTAGACTCTTTTTCTGTTGTTTTCTCAAAAGTCATAATTCAAAAATACAATTTTAGTTTTGATTATTGCTCTGTAATTGTTTTAGAGGTAGTAGTGTTATTATTTTTTTTAATATTTATTCAAAAAAAAAATAATTAGAGGCATTACTATGACTTGATATTTAAAAGTTTTGGTCATGCCTAAAATGTATCACTCTATAGTATATAATACTTCTGTGGCTTGAGAAACTCTAAAGTAGCCAAAAGGGAAGTTTTGAGGATTTGTTTGATTTATGCAATTGCCACGAACTGTTGCTGGCTGGATTTCGAATGGACCACCTCCACCATCTGAAGTTTGTTGTAATAATAAAAACATGAATTCGTAAAATTGTTTAGAAACGCCGTAGTTTTTAATACTTAATTGATTACCAACTTCTGAATCTGGATTTGAGTAGAAAGCGAAAATTTGGTTACCATCTATAAACTCATCTTCATAAACCTCTAAACTCGGATTGATCTCTGTGTCTTCTTTAAATTCAAAAAAATATTGATTTTCTTCTCCTGCAGGATCAGTATAGTAAGCTTTTATTTCAATTTCATCTCCAGTAAAGCCACCTTCATTATTTTGCTCTACATAATCTATTGGAGTAACGCTAACTAGGATTTCAGATCCTATATAACTTTCCTGATTGTAGTTGATGTTTAAGGTGTATTCTTGACCTATTTGAGGATTGAAATTGAAGCATTCATAAGTACCATCGTTGTTAGAGTCTATAAAGTTATATGTATTAGTATTATCAGTAACAATAACAATGGCTCCTAATGCAGGCGGTATTTGATTATCGAAAAAGGGTGCAGAAAGAGACAATTTAATCGTTTGGTATTCTCCAGAATCTCCTTCGAACCAATTTAATGAGGCATCTATAACGAGTCTTGGTTCTGCATTTGGGACTTCTACATCTATTACATCTTCGCACGATGTGTAAATAAGCAATAGAATAAATATGTATTTTAAGTTTTTCATTTTCTAAAATTTAAAATTGTAAGCTACTGACGGTACAGCACCAAAAATAGATAATCTCGTGGCTTCGTTATTACCTGAGTCTTGATTTTGACCGAATGAAATTGATGCTGCATTCCTTCTATTATAAGCATTATATAAGCCAAAGACCCATGAGCCTTGCCATCCTTTTGTTTTTTCTGGCTTTGGTGTATATGTTGCAGATAAATCTAAACGATGATAACTTGGTAGTCGAGTGGAGTTTCTAGGACTATAGTTAGGTACAATTATTCCGTTATACTCATACTGTCCGTTTGGAAAAGTCGTAGGTCTTCCTGTTTGAAAGAGGAAATTAGCATTAAAGTCCCATTTTTTATTTAGGTTATAACTTGTTGTTATAGATATATCGTGTGTTCTATCGAAAACAGTATTATACCAATCTCCATTGTTTATTCCGGTTTCGTTAGGTGCGCGACCTTCGGTTTTTTGTTCAGATTTAGATAGTGTATATGCAATCCAACCTTTAAAACGGCCTTCATTTTTTCTAAATAAAACCTCTAAACCATATGCTCTGGCTCTACCATTTAATATTACTCGTTCAATAGCATCATTAGCAATAAGATTTGCTCCATCTATATAATCTATTCTGTTTTTAACATCTTTATAATAGGTTTCTACTTCTAGTGAGTAATCACCGTCTTTTATATTTTTAAAATAGCCAATTGCATATTGATCTAAAATTTGTGGTTTAATAAACTTTCCACTTGGAGCCCAAACATCTAAAGGCGTTGGAGAGCTAGTGTTAGATAATAAATGTAAATATTGAGACATTCTATTATAACTCGCTTTTACAGAAGTATTCCGATTAAATTTGTAGGCTGCAGAAAACCTTGGTTCTAAGTTTAAAAATGATTTTATTGTTTTACTTCTACTTGAGGATTCTGTTGCTATTGCATCTGCACTTTGATAAATTTGAAAATCATCATTAAAAATTACTGCTTGATTGTTTTCATAAATATTCAATTCATTTTGTCCTAAACGCATAAAAGCGCTTAATCGCAATCCATAGGCTAGTGTAAGATTTTTTGATACTTTATGTTCAGTGTCAATGTAAATAGCATTTTCAAAAGCATACTTATCTGTAAGTTTATCTGCATTTATTCCAGAAGTAGGAGTAGAAGGTTCTATTTCTCCAGGATTAAATTTATAATACGTGCTATTTAAACCATACTGTAACTTAAATTTTGAGTTTAGATAATGTTTAAAATCGTATTTAAAATTAAAATTTTGGATACCTGAATTCCATTTAAACTCTACAAAATCAAGATTTAATCCGTAATAGTAATCAGAATAAATAAGAGACATGTTTGAAAACAACTTATCGTTAAACAAATGATTCCATCTAAAATTAACAATAGTATTACCATAAGTATTCTCGAAACTATCTGCTAAATTAAAAACATCCCTACCAAAATATCCAGACAAATAGATATTGTTATTATCGTTTAATTTATAACTTAATTTTGTGTTTAAATCGTAAAAGTAGGCCACGTTATCTAAGTCGAAAAGAGGCAAAAACAAATGAGCATAAGAGCTTCTTCCACATAATAAAAAAGAACCCTTGTCTTTTTTTAAAGGTCCTTCTACCAATAGTCTACTCGATACAATACCAATACCTCCATTGGCATGAAACTCCTTACTATTTCCTTCTTTTTGATAAATATCTAAAACCGAAGACACACGTCCACCATAACGAGCAGGAATACCACCTTTATATAATTTTAAGTCTTTAATCGCATCTGGATTAAAAACAGAAAACAAACCAAATAAATGCGAAGAGTTGAATACTGTAGCCTCATCTAAAAGTATTAAGTTTTGATCTGCAGCACCACCTCTAACATTAAAGCCGGAGGCTCCTTCTCCAGCATTTGTAACACCAGGCAAAAAAGTTATAGCCTTTAATACATCAGCCTCACCAAGTACTACAGGAATTTGTTTTATAGTAGAAGCAGTGAGTGCATTAACACTCATTTGTGGTTTTCTAATACTTAGTTTTTCAATATTCTCCGTAATTATTACTTCTTCTAAACTTTGTGCAGCCTCTGCTAATATGAAATTTTTCTTAAGGTTTTCGACAAGATTAATAGTTTCAATTTTATCGCTATATCCAATGTAGCTAAGCGATATTTTATAGTTTCCTTTGGGTAAGGTTATAGAATAAAAACCATATTCGTTTGTAGACGTACCAGTGTTTAATTCTGGAAAAAAAACAGTAACACCAATTAATGTTTCGTTGGTTTCTTGATCTTGAATAACACCACTTAATGTGAATTTTTCTTGTGCAAAACCGAAACTAATACTCAATAATAGGAGAATAACTGCAACTAGTTTTGATTGATTCATTTATAGCTTTTTTTTTGTAAAGTTAAGGAAAACACAATTTTTCATGAATAGTTTAACAAATATTTGGGCGTTACAAAAACATAAAAACACGTTTTTGTTGTGTTATCCACTCTATCTTTTTTTTGCATATTTACAACAAAAAAAGGATGCAGTTGCTAGTACTAATCCAAAAAAAAACTCCTAAAAAGGAGCTTTTTTTACAACTAATATTTTATTTGTATTAGTTTAAAATACTATTTAACGTTTTACTTGGTCGCATAGCAGCATTAATTAATTCTTCCTTTGGTTCGTAATAACCACCAATATTAATAGGTTTTCCTTGTATTTCGTTAAGTTCTTTTATAATTTTAGTTTCGTTGTCTTCTAATTGTTTTGCTATCGTAGAAAACTCATTAGCTAATTGTTTATCTTCTGTTTGGTTTGCTAATTCTTGAGCCCAATACAAAGCTAAATAAAAGTGAGATCCTCTATTATCTAATTCGCCAGCTTTACGAGATGGACCTTTTTTATTTTCTAATAAAGTTTCTGTAGCATTATCTAAAGCGTCACCTAATACTTTTGCTTTTGGGTTATTATTTACTTGACTAAAGTGCTCAAGTGAAACAGCCAAAGCTAAAAACTCGCCCAAAGAATCCCAACGTAAATGGTTTTCTTCTGTAAATTGTTGTACATGTTTTGGTGCAGAACCTCCAGCACCAGTTTCAAATAATCCACCACCATTCATTAAAGGCACAATAGATAACATTTTTGCACTAGTTCCAACTTCTAGAATTGGAAATAAATCTGTTAAATAATCACGTAATACATTTCCAGAAACTGAAATTGTATCTTTTCCTTCTTTTAATCTTTTACAAGTAAAAATAGTAGCGTCTATTGGTGATAATATTCTTAAATCTAAACCATTAGTGTCATGGTCTTTTAAATAGGTGTTTACTTTTTTAATTAGTTGTGCATCATGAGCTCTGTTTTTGTCTAACCAAAAAACGGCAGGAGTATTGGATGCTCTTGCTCTACTTACAGCTAGTTTTACCCAATCTTGGATTGGTGCATCTTTAACTTGACACATTCTCCATATGTCTCCAGTCTCAACATTGTGTGCTAATAAAGTTTTCCCGTTAGCATCTATAACTTCTACTTTTCCGTTAGAAGCGATTTCGAAAGTTTTATCATGAGAACCATACTCTTCTGCTTTTTGGGCCATTAATCCAACATTAGGAACTGTTCCCATTGTAGTAGGATCGAAAGCTCCATTAGTTTTACAAAAATCTATAGTTGCAGTATAAATTCCTGCATAACTACTATCTGGAATGACCGCTTTTGTGTCTTGAGATTTTCCGTCTGCATTCCACATTTGCCCAGAGTTACGTATCATTGCTGGCATAGATGCATCAATAATAACATCGCTTGGCACATGTAAATTTGTAATCCCTCTTTCACTATTTACCATAGCTAGATCTGCACTATGCTCTAAGGCATAGCGAATATCTTCTCTTATTTCTTCTCGTTTTTCTTCTGTTAACTCATTTAAGTTGCTTAATAAGTTACCAAAACCATTGTTTACATCTACACCAATTTTATCAAATGTTTTACCGTGTTTTTTAAATAAGTCTTTAAAAAAAACACGAACAGCGTGACCAAAAATAATGGGATCACTAACTTTCATCATCGTTGCTTTCATATGCAAAGAGAACAAAACACCTTTGTCTAAAGCGTCTTCAATTTGTTCTTCTAAAAAGGCTATTAAAGCTTTTTTACTCATTATGGTGGCATCAATAATTTCACCTTCTAAAAGCTCTAAATTATCTTTTAAAACTGTTGTTTTTCCATTTGTGTCTGTATGTTGAATTTTAACAGAAGTTGGCTTAGCTAAAGTTACAGACTTTTCATTATGCGCAAAATCTCCCGCAGTCATTGTAGAAACATGCGATTTTGAATCCTTGGACCATGCTCCCATAGAATGAGGATTCTTTTTTGCGTAGTTTTTTACTGCTTTAGGTGCACGTCTGTCGCTATTACCTTCACGTAACACAGGATTTACTGCACTACCTTTAATTTTGTCGTAACGTGATTTGATATCTTTTTCTTTATCATTTGTTGTTTCGTCTGGATAGCTAGGTATTGCGAATCCTTGTTCTTGTAGTTCTTTTATAGCAGCTTTTAATTGAGGTACAGAAGCACTAATATTTGGAAGCTTTATAATGTTAGCTTCTGGTTGTTTGGCCAAAGAACCTAAAAAGGCTAAATCGTCGCTCACCTTTTGGTCATCATTTAAAAAATCTGGAAATACAGCTAATATTCTGGCTGCAAGCGAAATATCTTTTGTTTCTATATTAATTCCTGAAGATTTTACGAAGGCTTCAACAATTGGCAAAAAAGAACGTGTTGCTAAAGCTGGTGCTTCATCCGTTTTA
Source organism: Lacinutrix sp. (assembly GCF_029238095.1). Classification (GTDB taxonomy): domain Bacteria; phylum Bacteroidota; class Bacteroidia; order Flavobacteriales; family Flavobacteriaceae; genus Lacinutrix. The sequence goes on from NZ_JAQWGS010000024.1 coordinate 7,453, forward strand.
GTATAAATGATTTTTGGTGTTGTAGACATATATTTATGGTGTTTTGATTCTTAAAATTCCGAAAATTACGGGATTACGAAGATACAAAATTTAGAGAGCAATTTAAAGCTTGAAGTAAGGACTTAACAGAATTTATTTAGACCATAATTATTAGTGATTCAATTTATTAAATTGATAATTTTTTTGATAAAAATTTATTCAATTATAATATTATAGTCTTTTAAAAGTCCAAAAATTTCATTTTTAGAAAATTTAGCACCTTTTATTTTATTGTTGGATGGAGAAATAGAATAGTTATAGGCTGTTCTAAAATCTGTTTTTTCTAAGTTAGTATTATCAAATACAGCATTATTTAAATCACATTTTAAAAAAGTAGATTGTTTTAAATTACTGTTTGTAAAATCTGTGTGTTCTAGTTTATAGTTATTAAATTTTGTGTTATTTAGCTTTAAATTATAAAAAGAGGCCAAGTTTAGTTGACAATTATTAAATGTCATTGCTAATAAAAAGGTATTGCATTCATTAAAAGGAGTACCAACTAACTTACAATCTTTAAAAATAATATCCTTAAATGTTGTTTCACCTAGCTTAACAGAGCTAAAGTTACAATCTGTAAATTCACATTCTAGAAATGAAATTCCGGATAAGAAAGTGTTGCTAAAATTACAGTTTGAGAAAGTGCAATTATCGTATTCGCCTTTAGATAGATTGTTAATTGTATAATCTATATTATTGAATGTTTTATCTGTTATAAGAGGTAGATTCATTTTATAAAAGTACTGTTTTTACTTGTTTTGAGAGTATAGGACTACTTTTTTTAAGTTTTATATCTAGCTATAGATATGCTCATTAAAGAAAAAAGGGTTTCAAAAAATGATAGTTTTATAAAAATAACAAAAGCCATAATATAATAGATTTAACTATTAATATTATGGCTTTCTTGAAGTAACATCTACTTGATCTATTTAGTTTTCACTAACTCAATCCAAAACCAAGGCTTTGCATTTTTTCAATTCAAAATCTGTTACATCAATGATACATTTGGGTAACTTTCAAAATGTATTGACTGGTTACTCCTTTTGTATCGTTAATTGTTTTTCTTGAAACTTTAACTTGTGTACTTCGTTTTCACGTTGTATTTACATTAAAGTCTTGTTTCGTCTTTTGGTATTCTCTTTCGATATCTACTACTTTTACGGAAACTTTCAATTTATCTAAATACTATCTGCCTAGACATATTGTATTTTTCAAAATATCATGGTTTTTTAAATAACAATACCTAAATAGGGTAATTTCAAAACCTCAAAAAACAATTACTACTTAAAAAATAAATTTTAAGCTTTTATTTTAAAACTCATTAGCTATTTACATAACAAAGTTTTAAAAAATTAATTAACATAAATGCTGTATTAAACAGAAACCAATTCAAGTTGTTGTTAATTGTTTTACTAAATTATAAATTATTTATTGTAAAACTTGATTTTTAAAACGCTACTTATCAACGAGTTATAAACTTACTTTATTAACAATTGTTTATAACCAAAAAAGCCCATCTTAACTAAGATGGGCTTATTAATGTTATTTAAAAAGAAATCGATTATTTTCTTCTCGCTTCTTTAATTCTTGCTTTTTTACCAGTAAGACCTCTAAAGTAAAAGATTCTAGCTCTACGAACTTTACCTCTTTTGTTTACTTCAATCTTTTGTAGTGCAGGTAAGTTAATTGGGAAGATACGCTCTACACCAATTGTTCCAGACATTTTTCTAATAGTAAAAGTTTCTGATGTTCCAGTTCCTCTTCTTTGTAATACTACACCTCTAAAAAACTGTGTTCTACTTTTTTCTCCTTCACGAATTTCGTAGTATACTGTAATTGTATCTCCTGCAGAAAATTCTGCAAAATCCTTTTTTGGTACAAACTCGTCTTGTACAAATTTAATTAAAGATTCCATCTTTATTTATTTTTTTATATTAATTCAGAACAACATTCACGTATATCGCCAGAGGTTAACCCGAAATTGGCTGCAAAAATAAGTATTAATTACTAATGTGCAATATTTTTTTTAATTTTTAAGTCTATTTTAATTGTATTGGTATCCAAACACACTCTTCAGATTCTGGATGATTGTGTTTGTATTTGTTTCCTAATACGTTAAAATGAGCTCTATGGTCTAACTTGTACTTAGATTCGGGTAACCAATTAGTATAAATATATGACATAAATACACCAAAGTCTTTGGCTAATCCTTTATAATTAAAAACGGCGTACAAACCTGAAACTAGATTTAATGTTTTCATACCTTCAGGCAAAGTATTATAATTCTCTACTTCAATACATGCCCATTTTACGAATGTATTTGATGGACTAAAGTTTTTGAAGTATTCATTATCATAGACTAATACTTCAAACAAATCTGTGGTTACAACATTTTTTATGTCTTTGCGTTTTGGCATAAAACTAGAAAACAACTCTACTGTTTTATTCTCTGTTAAGGACATTTTAATGCATTTGCCAATTAATTTTTTTTCTTTTAAAGCTACTATTTTTGGAGCTTGTTTCATATTTGTTTAATAATGTAATTGTTCTTGATATAAAACACTAATTAAGCAACTTTGCTTTTAAGGCATACTTAATTTTTCTTACAGATTAACTTAATCTTCAAGTAAATCTGGTCGTCGCTCTTGTGTTCTTTTATATGCTTGCTCCTCGCGCCATTTTTCAATTTTTGCAGCATGACCACTAAACAAAATTTCTGGCACTTTATAACCTTTATAGTCTCTTGGCTTTGTGTAAATAGGTGGTGCTAATAGGTTGTCTTGAAAGCTATCTGTTAAAGCGGAAGTTTCGTTACCAAGAACTCCAGGTATTAATCTAATAATAGTATCGCATAATACTGCTGCTCCTAATTCTCCACCAGACAACACATAATCTCCTATCGAGATTTCTTTAGTAACAAACATATCTCTTACACGTTGGTCTACACCTTTATAATGACCACAAAGTATAATAATATTATCTTTTAAAGATAGTGTATTTGCCATACCTTGATTTAAAGTATTTCCATCTGGTGTCATGTAGATAACTTCGTCGTAATTGCGTTCTGCTTTTAAGCTAGAAATACATTTGTCTATTGGTTCACAACTCATTACCATTCCAGCTCCACCACCAAATTGTGTGTCGTCTATAGATTTGTAATTGTCTGTTGTATAGTCTCTTAAATTATGAAAGTGAACTGAAACTAAATTAGCATCTATAGCACGTTTTAAAATTGAGGCTTCAAACGGACTTTTAAGTAATTCTGGTAAAACGGTAATAATGTCTATTCTCATTATGTTTAGTATAGGATTGCAAAGATATATGAAATGTTTTTAAGATGAATTTTTAGTATAAGATGTAGTGTTGCTATATTTGATTCTTAATAAAAATCTAAAGGTTAGGTTATTTTAAATAAACCATATTTTACAATACAATAAATTGCTCTAACACCATCTTTCCATCCTATTTTTTTACCATGAATATACTTTCGGCTTTCGTAAGATATACTAACTTCTTTCAATCGAATGTTTTTTATTCTTGAGATTTTAGCAGTTACTTCTGGCTCGAAACCAAAACGTTTTTCTTTCAGTTGAAGAGATTTTACCATTTTTGTGTCGAGCAATTTATAGCAGGTTTCCATATCTGTTAACTTTAAACCAGAAAAAAGATTTGAAAGAAATGTTAAAAATTTATTAGCGTTATAATGCCAGAAATAAGAGGTCTTACGACCTTTGTTTTTTAGAAATCGTGATCCATAAACAACATCTGCTACATCTTCTATAATAGGCTTTAAAAGTAAATTGTATTCTTCAGGATTATATTCTAAATCAGCATCTTGTATAATTAAATAGTCCCCTGTAGCTTTAGAAATACCTTTTTGGATAGAGGCTCCTTTTCCTTGGTTTGTTTCGTTATTAATAAATAAGATTTCTAATGTTGGATTTTCTTCGTTAAATGCTTGGATTATTTTTCTAGAATGGTCTTGAGAATTGTCATTAATGATTACAAACTCTTTTTTAATATTATTTATTAAATGTACCTCTTTAATTTTATTCAAAATTAAGCTAACTGAAGCCTCCTCGTCAAACACTGGAATTATAATTGAGAGTTTAATTATCTTCATCTATTACTTTTACTTTTTCGTTGTTTTTGTAAATACTTTTTTCTAAAATCTTTCCATCTTTAGTTTTTTTTATCACTTCTCCCTCAAGTTTACCATTTATCCATACTCCTGATATAATTTCTCTATTTTTAAAATAGACTGCTCCTTTACCATGTCTTACATCATTTTTCCAATGGCCTGTGTATTTTTGTCCATCTTCCCAAACATATGTACCTAAACCGTTTCTTTTCTCATTTTTCCAATCACCAGAATAACCAAGACTTGGTAAAAATTGCATTAAATAGGTATTGGGATTTTTAAGTTCTTTAATAATTTTAAATTTGTTTGGATAGCGATTTATAGTTGGTAATAAATAGTTGTTAGTTGAAGAAAAACCAAGTTGTTCTATTACTACATAGTTTACATTTTTACTTTTTAAATATTCAATTTGTTCCTCTCTATTGAGTGTTTTCTTGTAATTAGTTACGGGTTTTTTTGAGAATAAATAAAACAGTCCTTCTTTTCTTACACTAGTTACAGCATTGTCTTCTGTGTTTTTTTTAACCTAATCTGCTAAAGCAAAATAATTTTGATAATTGTTTGTATATACTCCTTGTGCTTGTTCTTTTAATTTTGTAATTGATTCATCACCATATACAAAAGACCAAAAACCTATAATTAGTGTAACTGTGATGGCTACAAAATCCTGACTAGATTTTGAAAATAATTTTGAGTTTAACCAAATCAAGAATTGTATTATTCCAAAAACAAATAAGAAAATAAGTAAAGGAATTATTGGTACTAAAAAACGTGTTCCATACCAAACGCTTGGCCACAACATTAATATTGATAAAAAGGCAACTACATAAGATAATATTAAGATTCTAAAGTTAGGCAGTTTATATATTCCAAAAACAATTATCGTTAATATTAATAATCCAATTAGCCATTCTGTTTTTATAGTTGATGATTCCTCATACATGATGTCTTTTACTTGCAATAAACCAGAAGGAATTTCTTTGGTAATGTACCTTTCGAAATTTAATAAAACTCTATCAACTAAATCTGTAATACCAATGCTACCTAATTCAGGTTGATATGGGTTTTTTAATAATAATTGAGAAATGTAAGTGTTTCCAGAAACACTTCTGTTTCTTAACATCCATGGTGGATACAATAACAAAAAGCCAGCATTAAGATTAAATAAATATTTCCAGTGTTTTTTTATTAGTAAGAAAAATGTAAAACTTACAAGTAAAGCTAAAGCTATAGACCTGATATAGAATGAAAAGGATAAACAGATAAGTAAAACCCAAAATTTCCAATTTTTGGATATTGAAAGAGAAAAATTAATTTTTAAAAATAGCCACAAAGATAAAAATGAAAAAAACTGAAACGGAATCTCACTCATCATAATAGTGGAATACTCTAAAAGATGATAATTCAGCATACTAATAAAACAAACAGCAAAAGCAATATGAATGTTTTTGGATATTAGTTTTATAATAAAAAAAAGAAGTAAAATTGCACCAAAAAGTAATATGCCATTAAATATTTTTATAGGTATAATTTCGTTTGAAAATAGCGTTGTAATTCCTGCTATTAATAAAGGATATCCTGGTGGATAATGATAATGTGCTTCTCTCTCAAGATGTTGAATATTTGTATATCCATAACCATTAGCAATTGAGTGACCTAATATGTAATAACTCGCATTGTCACCAATTAAACTTATTTTTTGATCAAAAATACTGCTGTATATTTTTATAAAACCTAGTGTTAAAATTAAAATATATATAACTTTAATAATATATTTTTTATGGGTTATAGACTTTATCATTATTATTTTTGAGATTTCAAATAGCTAATTTTAAAGTTTTAAGTTATTAACAGCTTTAAATCACTTAACATTTTTTGTAAACAGAATGTTAATATAGAAAATGTTTTTTATATACTCTACAAACATAATAGCTGTTTCAATTTTTTTAATAATTTGTTAGTTTTAAACTATTTATTTCAGTCGCTACATAGTATTATAGGTTCTATAAAAATGATGTTAATTTTTTTATAATAAACCAATATACGTTTAAAATTTATGTAGTTTTGTTAAACAAATAAATAAATAATGAAAGTTTTTTTAATTAAAATTTCAATCTTAGTACTTGGGTTATTAATTCCACTTCAATCTAATTTTGTTAAATCTAATGATTCATCTCAAGACTTTAAAGGTCAATCTTACTACATGTCTAAAACAAGAATGGATTTAGGAAATTGGGGAGCTAGATTAAGTGAGGCTCAAAAAAAAGAGGTAGCTGCTAGAATGCAATCTCGATTAGAGAAAACATATATTCTAACATTTAATAGAGAAGAATCTATGTTTAAAGAGGAAGAGAAACTAGATGCACTATCTGGTGCTACAGATTCTTGGGGAAAAAACTTTACTCCTGGAGCACAATATAAAAACGTAAAAACTAACACACAAATCCAGAATCAGGAATTTTATGGTAAGCAATTTTTGGTTAAAGATAGTTTACAACCTATTACTTGGAAAATGAGTGGAGAAACCAAAACAATAGGAAAATATAACTGTTTTAAAGCAACCGCATTAATACCTTCTAATGAGCTTACTTGGTATGCTTTTTCTTGGGATAAACTAAGAACTAAGGAGAAAACCGAAAGTGAAACAGGTGATGAAAAAGAAGAATTGGTAGAGATGACTCAGGTTGAGGCTTGGTTTACACCACAAATACCTGTTGGACATGGACCGTTAGAATATTGGGGACTTGCAGGTTTAATATTAGAGGTAAGTGCAGGAGATACTACAATGTTGTGTTCTAAAATTATTTTAAATACAGATGATGATATTGAAATTATTGCTCCAAAAAAAGGAGCGGAAGTTACTAAACTTGAATATCAAGATATTGTTCTAAATAAAATGAAAGAGTTCAGAGATAATCGTGGTGGTAGAAGTAGAGGTCGTTAATTAACATGCTTTTAAATTAATTTATTCTTGTCATAAAATAAGACATTTCAAAATCTATTTCTTCTATTGAACAATTAAAAAAGATTTTATCACCTTTAATATTCGTAATATTAACTATCATTTTTTTACCAACAAAAAAGTGGTATTTTGGGTTTTTACTGTTTGTTTTTAAGTAAGTAAAAATGTAGGTGCATTTGTCAATCCATTCTATAGACCCTGTAAATGTTTCACCTGTATTTAAATTAGTTTCAATTTGTTCTGTTTCGGTTCTTTCAATTATAGTTCGCAAGTTAATTTTATTGTCGTTTATTTTAAACTTACCAACATGAATTGAATTGCAGTCCTGAGAAAAACTAAAGTTACTAGCTAAGCAAAGTATAAAGGCTGTTTTTAGTATTAATTTCATTATTTTTAACTATTGTTTTTCCAAATGTAATGTAAATCGTTATCCTTTTTCCACTCAAGGCTTTCATACAAATACTGTGCAGGATTATTAGCTTCGGTTTGTAAAATAACAAATTTATAATGTTCTTCTTTTGCTTTTTTCTTAGCCTGATTTAACAAAGCCAAACCTATCCCTTTTTTTCTAAATTCGTTAATAACAAACAAATCATTTAGTATGTAAAGTGGTTTCATAGAGACCGAAGAAAAGCTATGGAACAAATGCATAAAACCTACAGCTAATTCTTCTGAATAAGCGATATAAATTAGAGTGTCTTGTTTTTCTAATCGAGCTTTTAAAAACTGTTTTGCTGCCACTAGGTTGCTTCTTTGCCTATAGAATATACGGTAACTATCAAATAAAGGTATTAGGTCGTTTAAGTGTTGTATTTCCGCTTTGATTATAGTCATTTTAATTTTTCTTAGAAGCAAATAGTATATAAGAAATATATAACTCGAAAAAAAAATCTGTAACCGAAGTTACAGATTTTATATTTACTATGTAATTTTAATGCTTATTTTAATTAGCGTTTTTGTGTTTGTTTATTTCATCTTGTAATTGTCTGCGTACCTTTTGTTCTCGCTCTAAAGCTACGCGTCTATGCTCTTGAAACTCTTCTTCTGTTTCTTCTAAAGTTTTTTTAGCTTCTTTAGTAATGGCATTACTGTTTTTAAATTTGTACATAAATAATAATGCTACAGCTAATAAAACAGCAATAATAGACCACATTATACCATTGTAACCTCCTTTACTCATCTGTATTCCAAATAAAGACATGCTATCTTTCTCTGTATTTGTTTTGTCTAACACACCTTGAGTTTCATCCAAATTTGTTCTTAATTTAGTTATTTCATCCTCTTGTTTTGCTACAATAACTTTGGTGTCGTTAAGTGTTTTGTGTACTGCTTTTAAAGAATCTATAGTATTCGCTTTTAATTTTTCTATCCATTGAATTCTAACCACTTCATAACGTTGTCCTCTTTCGTCTGTCCAGCCATTAGATTTTTTAGTTAAATACTCAAACTGACTCTCAATAGAACCACTTTCTAAAGATAGTTTTTCGTCTTCATCTGTAGTGTTGTCTGTTTGCGCTTCAATTTGTATAGTAAAAAAGGCTAGTAAAAATAATAAAGTAGCTTTTGTAAGATTCATTTTTATGCTGTTGTTTATTTATTGATGCGAAAGTAAAAAATATTGTTCAGTTTTGTTGTAAAAGTTTAAACGAGTTTATGGCAATTACAATAAAAGCCTCACAAATAGTGAGGCTTTTATATTTACGTTACAAACTATGGTTTAGATGTTTATAGTACTTAATTCTATTGTGTTTTGAATGTTATTCTCGTCCAAACTGTATTGGTAAACACCAAATTCGCCCACAAGTATTAATAGATTATTTTGAATAATTACATCGAAAGCGTCACGATTAATATTATGTACTAGTTGTATATTTTCTGGTTCTGAAATATCGAATATTTTAACCTCGTCATCACAAATAATAAGGTAATCGTTATATAAACCAAGACCAATAGGTTTTGTTAAGTTTCTTGTAGAAAGTAAAACAGGGTTTTGTATGTTTTCAATATTATAAATCTCTAATTGGTTTAATGTGTTACCACAGCCAATATCTGAATGTAAGGTTACAAAGGCATGCGTATCGTTTGCTACAACTGGATCACAAGCTGTAAAATGTTGTGCTTCAGACATGTATTCGGGAGTTTCAGGGTTTGCAACACTATAAATATACATGCCGTTTTGCGAACCTATAAAAAGATATTGTTTGTAGTTAAAAAGTGTTTCTATATTAAAACCAATTGGGATTTCGTTTACTTGAACAGGCTGTTCATTATCGACAATACTGAATACATTTAAATCTTGGTTATCTACAGTATATAAGTAGTTGTCGTAAGTTGTAAAACGTGCTAGAGAACCTCCTTGTCCTGTTGAACCATCAAAAGCAGAAGCACTTTCATTGTTATCTGAATTTGAATCACAACTCAAAAATATAAATACTATTACTATTAGGCTATATTTTTTCATCTTGTTATTCAATTAAAGTCCAGTTAATAATTACTTCATTGTCTGCTGTATTATTGTAGCAACAATTGTTTGGCGAAGCTAATTCAGGAAAGGTATTCACTATACGTTTTGTAATTTCTATTGTATTGTTTGTAAAATCAGGCTTTACTGCAATTAAATCTGTTGCATTATTAATATACAGTATGTTGTTTTTAACACTTAAGTCTGAAGAACCCAACACCTTTAAATAAGCCATATTAAAAGGATTTGAAGGATTTGAGTTGTCGAATATATGAAACCCTTTATTTGGTTGATTGATAAATAAATAGTCGTCTTTTACATAAATTTTGCCAGTTTCTAAAATTGGTTCTGCTGGTAAAAGTTCTGTTGAATTTTCGAATTCTGTTCTTGATATGGTTACGGCTTCATACTGCTGCTGTACTTCAAAAGGAGGATTATTATCATCATCTACAGTTCCCCAAATGCAGGAGTTTAGCAAAAGTAGCATTAGTAGATAAGCGACTTTGTAAGTTGGTTTTATCATAAGTCCATTTTTTAGTTAGATGCTGAAAATCTATAATGGTTGCGTACAAATATGTTAAATGTTAAACAAAAAAAATCTCACAGATTTTGTGAGATTTTTTTGAATATATATTTGGATGTATATCTATATCTATTAGTAGTAAGTAAAGCGTCTTACCTTAGCAATGTGCTTAGCTAAACGAATAACTTGATGGCTATAACCATATTCGTTATCGTACCAAACATAAAGCACCGCGTTTTTACCGTCTTTTCTAACTATAGTTGCTTTACTATCATAAATAGAAGGCGCAGAACTACCAACTATATCACTAGATACTAGTTCGTCACTCATTTCATATTTAATTTGCTCAACAAGATCTCCTTCTAAAGCATATTTTTTTATTGTAGCATTCATGCTGTCTACACTGGCTTTAGATTCTAATTCTAAGTTTAGTATAGCTAGTGAACCATTAGGAACAGGTACTCTTATAGCATTAGATGTTAGTTTGCCTTCAAAACTTGGTAAAGCTTTTGATACAGCAGCTCCAGCACCAGTTTCTGTAATAACCATGTTTAGTGCAGCAGCACGTCCACGTCTGTATTTTTTATGAAAATTATCAACTAGGTTTTGGTCGTTTGTATAAGCATGTATTGTCTCTAAATGTCCGCTTTTAACACCAAAAGTATCTTCAATAGCTTTTAAAATTGGTGTAATGGCGTTAGTAGTACAAGAAGCCGCAGAGAAAATATCTATGTTGTCTGGATTATTCTCTAAATGGTTAACACCATGCACAATATTTGGAATGCCTTTTCCTGGAGCAGTTAATAAAACTTTATCTGCACCTGGAGAGTTTTTTAAACGTGTTAAAGCTTCTTTATCTCTAAAAACGCCTGTATTATCTATTATTAAGGCGTTATTGATATCGTATTTTGTATAATCTATATCTTCTGGTTGGTTTGCAGAAATAATACGAACTGTCGTTCCATTTATAATTAAAGCTTCGTTTTCTAAATCTACAGCAACTGTACCAGAAAAATCACCATGAACAGAATCGTTACGTAATAAAGCAGCTCTTTTTTCTAAAACAACAGCATCGTTTTTGCCACGAGTTACAATTGCTCGTAAACGCAATTGACTGCCTTTTCCTGTTCTTGTCATTAATTCACGTGCAACTAAACGACCAATACGACCAAAACCATATAAAACAACATCTTTTGGTTTAATTTCTTCTGAAGTACTTGCGCCTTTAAGTTTACTGGCAACAAAAGCAATAGCATTAGAGTGCTTTTGTTCCTCAAGGTGATACTCGTAAGTTAACTTACCTATGTCTAATTTTGCAGGTGGAATATCTAGTGTTTTAATAGCTTGTGCAATTTCTACAGAATCGAAAACCGAAATTGGTTTTTGTACAAATTCGCCTGCATATTCATGAAGGTTTAAAATTTGGCTTACATTTCTATCTATTAATTGGTTTCTAAAAAGCACCAATTCAATGGACTTGTCGTACCAAAGGTCGCTAACAATTTTAATGAATTCTACAGTAGCACGACGTCTATCGGCTTGAAATGCTAATTCGTTTTCATAGGTTTCTTTAACTGGCATTCGTTTAGGTGTTTAGTGTGTTGATATTTTTTTAGTCTTTGCTAAAATTTTTTGCAAAAATAGTTATTTCAAACGTTTTCGTAAAGTATTTCCTGTAAAAAATAAAAGCACTTTATAACATTATAAAGTGCTTTTATTTAATTAACGGTTTTAATGTAATTATCTAAATCCGTATTTTAATTCTTGGCCTTTAGAATTAATTAATTCAACAACTAAAGGACTGTATAAATCTTTATTTCTAATAATTTTTTGAACCTCTTCTACAGAATTTACTGAAACACCATTGATTTTAGTAATTATATTACCAGATTCAATGCCTTCCTGTCTTAAATATTTTGCATATTCACCAACAAGTTCAGTTATTTTTACACCACTTTCAACTTTGTACCTTTTTAAGTCTTCAGGTTTGGCATCTTTTATAACAGCAATATTAGAAATTACAACAGTATTATTTTTTAACAAGGTGACGCTTACTTCTTTTTGAACTCCATTTCGTAAAAAATAAACATTAACCACATCATTAGGTCGTTTAGTATCTAAATATCCCTTTAAATCTGATAATTTATTAATTTCAATACCATCAATTTTTTTAATAATATCACCACTTCTTAATCCAGCAATAGCTGCTCCAGTGTCTTCATCTACATCATCTACATAAAAACCTTCGGTTTCATTCACACCAAGTTTTTCTGCTGCATTACTGTTTAATGAGCCTCCTCGAACACCCAAAATACCATTTTGTACATTACCAAACTCCATAATATCTTGTATTACTTTTTTTGCAATATTACTTGGCACTGCAAAAGAATAGCCAATATATGAACCTGTTTGCGAGGTAATCGCTGTATTAATACCAATAAGTTCTCCTTTTGTGTTTACTAAGGCACCTCCAGAATTTCCTGGGTTTACAGCAGCATCTGTTTGTATGAAAGATTGACTACTATCTCCAGATAAATCTCTAGATTTAGCACTTATTATACCTGCAGTTACTGTAGATGTTAGGTTAAAAGGGTTGCCAACAGCCAAAACCCACTCACCAATTTTTGCGGTATCACTGTCTCCAAATGTAGTATATGGTAAAATGTCGTCTGTTTCTATTTTTAATAAAGCAATATCAGTTTTTGGGTCTGTACCAACAATAGTGGCTTCTAAGGTTCTATTGTCGTTAAGTGTAACGCTTAATTTATCAGAACCATCAATAACATGATTATTGGTAATAATATAGCCATCTGGAGAGATTATAACTCCACTTCCAGTTCCTAATTGTCTGCGTTGTGTTGCACGACCTAAAAGTAAATCACGCATGGTTAATTGTTGATTTGTAACAGTAACACTTTTTACATGCACTACAGCGTGTATGGTTTTTTCAGCAGCTTGAGTAAAATCAATACTTTCTGTAGCACCCAAATTGGTTTTGTTTGCGGTGTAATTTACAGGTTGAAATATAGGTTGAGATAGTTCTTCTTTGTGTGCAATTGTTTGTGCTTCTTCTTCAAGAAAGGTTTTGTATGTTCCTAGAGTAATTGCGCCTCCTAAAACTGAAACTAAAACCAGCATTGCTAACTTTTTCATAGATAATATTTAGTTTAGAATTCATAATTATAACTATAAAATTAATTTTTAATTGTTTAACAAAATCAACTTTAACGAGACATTAACAACAAAAATAAATTTTCAAAACACTATATTTGTCAAAGTAAAACTTACTAAATGACACATACCTTTTTTAAATATCAAGGCACAGGTAATGACTTTGTTTTTATTGATAATCGCCTAGAAATATTCAACAAAAATAATACCAAATTAATAGCGCATCTATGCGATAGACGTTTTGGCATAGGTGCAGATGGCTTGATTTTATTGGAGAATGATGTAGAAACCGATTTTAAAATGGTTTATTTTAATGCAGATGGAAACCAAAGTACCATGTGTGGCAATGGAGGACGCTGTATTGTTGCTTTCGCTGAAATGCTAAACATAATAAATAAAAAAACAATATTTAATGCTATTGATGGTTTACATAAAGCTACAATAGAAAACGGATTTGTAAAATTAAAAATGAAAGATGTAGAAGTAGTTGAAGTTTGCCAGAATCATGTTTTTTTAAACACTGGTTCTCCTCATCATGTTACCTTGGTAGAAAATATTAAAGATTTTGATGTTAAAACCGAAGGTTCTAAAATTAGATATGGAGCTCCTTACATTAATGAAGGTGTTAACGTGAATTTTGTAGAACAAATTAATAATAATGTGTTTACAGTAAGAACCTACGAAAGAGGAGTAGAAGATGAAACCTTATCTTGTGGAACTGGAGTTACTGCTGTAGCATTAGCTATGCATAAAACAGGAAAAACTAATGCTGAAATTGTAAATTTAAATGTTCAAGGAGGTGAATTAAAAGTCTCTTTCAATACGACAGGAAGTGCTTACAAAAATATCTGGCTTCAAGGTCCAGCAACTTTAGTTTTTAAAGGCGAAATAGAATGCTAACATTAAAAGGCGAACATATTTACTTACGTGCTTTGGAGCCAGAAGATTTAGACTTTATACATACCATTGAAAACGATGAAACCATTTGGGAACTAAGCAACACTATAACACCTTATTCTAAGTTTTTAATTAAAGAATATCTCGAACATGCACATAAAGATATTTATGAAGTAAAACAGTTACGTTTACTAATATCAGATTTTAATGATAATGCTATTGGTCTTATAGATATTTTTGATTTTGATATTAAAAATCGTCGAGCAGGTATTGGTATTCTAATCCATAATTCAACAAACAGAGCTAAAGGTTATGGAAAAGAAGCTTTAGCATTATTATCTAATTATTGTTTTTCTCATTTAGATTTACATCAATTATATTGTAATATTTCTGAAACCAATAGGGCTAGTATTAAGCTTTTTGAAAACCAAGGTTTTACTAGAATAGGACTGAAAAAAGACTGGAATTTTAAAAACGGAAATTACACTAATGAATATTTATACCAACTTATAAATTATGTACCTTAAAAAAATACTTGCAGCTATTGCTATTATTGGTTTGCTTGTAGCAGCTTATTTTGCTTACTTTGTTTATGGCGTAATGTTATCGCCAAATACTGCTTTTAATAATGAAGAGGCTTATATTTTTATACCTACAAATGCTAGTTATACAGAAGTAAGAGCACAATTAGAACCTTTATTAAAAGATATCGATAAATTTGATGCTTTAGCTGAACAGAAAAAATACACTAACAATATAAAGGCTGGTCGTTTTTTAATTAAAAAGGGTATGAATAATAATGATATTATTAACTCTATACGAAGTAAAAATGTACCTTTAAAAATAGCCTTTAATAACCAAGAACGTATAGAAGATTTAGCAGGACGTATAGCATTTCAAATAGAAGTAGATAGTTTAAGTTTGTTGCAATCTATGACTAATGTAGAGTTTTTAAGTAAAAACGGTTTTACAAAACAAACAGCTTTAGCAATGTATGTTCCTAATAGTTATGAAGTGTACTGGAATACATCTGCAGATGCTTTTAGAGATAAAATGCTTAAAGAATACAATCGTTTTTGGACAAAAACCAGACTTGAAAAAGCTAAACAATTAAACTTAACACCAAATGAGGTGGTTTCTTTGGCAGCTATAGTTCATAAAGAGACTGCAAAAGTGGACGAGCGTCCAAGAGTAGCTGGAGTGTATTTAAACCGCATTAAAACAGGTATGCCGCTTCAAGCAGATCCTACAGTTATTTATGCTGTTAAAAAAGAATCTGGAGATTTTAATCGCATAATAAAAAGAGTACTTTATAAGGACTTAGAGATAGATTCTAAATTCAACACTTATAAATATAGTGGCATTCCACCAGGACCAATTTTTATGCCAGACGTTTCTGCAATAGATGCTGTTTTAAATGCTGAAAAACATAGCTATTATTATTTTGTAGCAAACGTAAAAAACTTTGGTTATCATAAATTTGCTAAAACATTATCTCAGCATAATGCTAACAAACGAGAGTATGTAGCTTGGATTAATAAACAAGGCGTAAATAGATAATTGGTGAAGTATTCTTTATTTTTTATACTTTTTATATGTTTCTCGCTGTTTGCGTTTTCTCAACAGATTAGTTTTTTTAAGCCTAGTGATACTTTAAATACTAAAAGGCGAAATACTGTGGTTATAACAGAAGCAGCAGTTGGAGGTTTAACACTTTTAGCTTTAAATCAATTATGGTACGCAGACTACAAGCGCTCAAAATTTCATACTATAGACGATAACAGCGAATGGCTTCAAATGGATAAGTTAGGCCATGTGTTTTCTGCTTATCAATTGGGAAAATTAGGAGCCAAATCTTTACGTTGGAGTGGTGTAAACGAAAAAAATCAATTGTTATATGGTGCAACTTTAGGGTTTTCATTTTTAACAGCTGTTGAGGTTTTAGATGGTTTTTCTAACGAATGGGGATTTAGTTGGGGAGATTTTGCAGCAAACACCACTGGAGCAGGTTTGTATATTGGTCAAGAGTTGCTTTGGAAAGAACAGCGTATTCTTGTTAAATACTCATTTCATCGTACTGAGTTTGCTTCATCAAGGCCAGAAAAATTAGGTAATGGCTTGCTTGAAGAATCACTAAAAGATTATAATGGACAAACCTATTGGTTATCTGCAAATGTACATTCCTTTTTTAAAAACAGTAATGTTCCAAAATGGTTAAATGTAGCTGTTGGCTATGGTGGTGAAGGTATGCTCTCTGGAAACAATTCGCTTATTGTTAATGATGTTTTGATTGTACAGAATAGAAGAAGACAATTTTATTTAAGTCTAGATTTAGATTTAACTAAAATTGAAACAAAATCTCATACACTTAAAACCATTTTTAGCATTTTTAATGCCATTAAAATACCGTTTCCTACACTTGAGTTTACACACAAAAATGGCGTTAAGTTCCATTCTGTCTATTTTTAGAGCAAGTTAATTAATTGATTTTCAGTATTAAAATAAAAGTTGTATATTTGCACTCGAAATTTTAGGCACGCTTATTGTTTGTTAGCAGCTTTAAAAAATCAAATAATTATGAGTAAAAAAAGTATTGCAAAGTTAGTTTCATTAGCGCTTACAATATGTATTTTAATTATAGTATCGCTATCAACAAGTTCTACTACTAAAGATTATGCTTTATTAAAGGACAACACTATCGAAACTTCAGAAGAAGTTAATTTAACAACAGAAGCACAAGTCTCAAGTGTTGCTTCTATCGTTCCTCAAAATGCTTTTTCACCTAAATTAGGGAAGTCTTTTAATGGCTTTAAAGAACAATTGGGTTTTAAAGAATCTCAAAACGATTACTTTAGAGTCAACTCATTAGGTTATTTAGGTAAATACCAATTTGGCAGGAGCACTTTAGAGTTAATAGGTATTAAAGATGTTAATCATTTTTTAAATACTCCAGAATTACAAGAAAAAGCATTTATTGCGAATGCAGAGCGAAATAAATGGGTTTTAAGACGAGATATTAAGCGATTTGTTGGAAAAAACATCAATGGTGTTAAAATTACAGAATCTGGAATATTAGCCGCAGCACATTTAGCAGGTCCAGGTGGAGTAAAGAAATATTTAAGAAGTTTTGGTTCTAATGGTTTTGAAGATGCTTTTGGTACATCAATAAGAAATTATATGAAACGTTTTCAAGGCTACGATACATCGAGAATTAAGCCAAATAAAAAGGCAAAAGCAGCTATAAAAGCATAATAGAAATTAGCTTTTATGAATAATAAATAACGTTGGTCTTTTATGAAGGTCAACGTTATTTTTTTTCCAATCGTTTGCAGACATTGTTTTTATGTACTCAGAAGGCAAGGTTATATCGCAAGCCACGCAAATCTCTGTATTACTATTTAATGTTGCACACAAGTCTTCTAGAAACTTATTGTTTCTATATGGTGTTTCTATAAATAATTGAGATTGATTCTGTTCAAAACTTAAACGTTCTAAACGTTTTAATTCTGCTTTGCGTTCTTGTTTGTCTATTGGTAAATAACCATTAAAAGCAAAGCTTTGACCATTCATTCCACTGCTCATCATTGCCATTATTATAGAAGAAGGTCCTACTAGAGGTACTACTTTAATATTGTTTTGGTGAGCAATCTTTACAATATCTGCTCCAGGATCTGCAACACCAGGACATCCTGCTTCCGACAGTAAGCCTAAATTTAGTCCATTTTTACAAGGTTCTAAATAGCTGGGAAGTTCGGCAATATCTGTAAACTTATTTAATGGAAATAGCTTTAGGCTTTGTTGTTTTTTGTCTGGGCAAATTTTCTTGATGTCTCGCCTTGCAGTCTTTTCGTTTTCAACAATATAAATATCTATTTGATCAATAATTCTTTTTACGGTTAATGGTAAAACGTTTAAAGGTTCTGTATCTCCTAAAGTTGTTGGTATTAGATAGAGTTTTCCGAAAGTGTCGTTCATTTTCATTTTTATAAATTAACTATCTAAGATAAGATGTGCTTTTTAACTTTTTTGCTATATTATTACAAGCTATATCTAGCATATTATAAACATTATCAAAGCCTGAGTCACCACCATAATAAGGGTCTGGAACTTCTAGATTTTTGTTAGGAAAGCTTTCGTTTAAAATGAGTTTTACTTTAGAGATATCTTCAGTATTTCTTGCCATTTTCACAACATTTTCAAAGTTAGATTTGTCCATGACGTAGATATAATCGAAAGTATCAAAATCTTCAACCTTAAATTGTCTGCCACGCTGGTTTGTAATATCTAAGCCTTTTTTTCTAGCAATAGCAATAGAACGTTGATCTGGTAAACTACCAATATGA
Source organism: Lacinutrix sp. (assembly GCF_029238095.1). Lineage (GTDB taxonomy): Bacteria > Bacteroidota > Bacteroidia > Flavobacteriales > Flavobacteriaceae > Lacinutrix. Next base: position 25,987 of record NZ_JAQWGS010000024.1, read on the forward strand.
TAATTACTTGTTCCTGCAGAATCTACCTGAAAATTTTCAGTGTCTAATTTTGAAGCTAAAATACCATGAGCTAGTGGTGAGCGACAGATGTTTCCGAGGCAAACCATTAGAATTCTAATCATAATTTAGGATATTAGACTGAAAGCTTTTTTGTTAAATCTTCAACATACTTTCTAAACTGCTTATCTGTAGAAGATAAGTTGTCTACAGTTTTACAAGCGTGCAATACAGTAGCGTGATCACGTTTTCCTATTTGAGAGCCTATACTTGCTAAAGACGCTTTTGTAAACTTCTTAGCAAAGAACATTGCTAGTTGTCTTGCTTGTACAATATGGCGTTTTCTTGTTTTAGACTGCAGCGTATCCACATCCATTTGAAAATAATCTGACACTACTTTTTGTATGTAATCTATAGAAACCTCGCGTTTGGTGTTTTTTACAAACTTCTCAACGACTTGTTTTGCTAGCTCAATATTTATTTCCTTTTTATTGAAAGACGATTGCGCAATTAGAGAGATAATAGCACCTTCAAGCTCGCGTATATTAGTTTTAATATTTTTAGCGACATATTCAATAATATCATCTGGCATTTCTACACCATCACGATATAATTTATTTTTTAGTATAGAGACACGTGTTTCAAAATCTGGTGTTTGCAGTTCAGCGCTTAATCCCCATTTAAAACGAGACAATAGGCGCTGTTCTATATCTTGCATATCTACAGGCGCTTTGTCACTTGTTAAAATAACTTGCTTACCATTTTGGTGTAAATGGTTGAAAATATGGAAGAACACGTCTTGAGTTCCAGATTTTCCAGATAAGAACTGAACATCATCTATTACCAACACATCTATAAGTTGATAGAAATGGATAAAATCGTTTCTATTATTCTTTTTTACTGAATCTATATATTGTTGCGTAAATTTTTCAGCAGAAATATATAAAACTGTTTTCTCTGGGTATTTATCTTTTATATCCACACCAATAGCATGTGCTAAATGTGTTTTTCCTAATCCTACACCTCCAAATATTAGTAAGGGATTAAAAGAGGTGCCACCTGGCTTTGCTGAAACAGCTAAGCCTGCACTACGTGCCAAACGGTTAGAATCTCCTTCTAGAAAATTATCAAAATTATAATTTGGATTAAGTTGAGATTCGATTTTTACATTTCGAATGCCAGGAATTACAAATGGATTACGTAATTCTCGGTCCTTATTTTTTAAAGGCACATCTACATCTTGAGATTTAACAGCCGAACGGTTAGAGCTAGGAATACGCTCTGTAAAAGGCTGTTTGTTGCCATAAGTGTTTTCCATTTTAATAATGTAAACTAGCTTGGCAGTTTTTCCTAATTCTTTTGTAAGTGCTACTTTAAGTATTTTAACATAATGCTCCTCAAGCCATTCATAAAAGAATTTACTTGGTACTTGAATGCTTAAAGCGTTATCTGTAAGCTTTACTGCGATTATTGGCTCGAACCAAGTTTTATAGGCTTGAGGTTGGATATTGTCTTTTATAAAATTGAGACAATTATTCCATACCGATTGCGCAGTTACACTCATTGTTAAATTTTTGTGTTTTTAGTTAGTTATAAAGGTTGAAATAGAAATATTTCCTTCCTTTTTTATAGCGAGACAAATATGTGAACAAAAAACTTAAAAAAAAAATAATTTACTATTGAATTTGTAGTTTTTTTTCCTCATACTGGTAACTTGGACGAAACTACAAAAAAATATTTAAACTTTTACAGATGAAGACAGATAAAATTGATATTCGAGTACGCTATGCCGAAACAGACCAAATGGGTGTAGTTCATCATGGAAACTATGCATTATATCTAGAATTGGCTAGAATTGAATGGTTTAGGAAAATAGGTATTTCATACAAAAAAATGGAGCAAGATGGAATAGCCTTACCTGTTGTGTCTTTAAATGTAAACTATAAGAAAACCATTGAATATGATGATATAATTACAGTTAAAACCATGCTTAAAAAAACACCTACTGCTAGCCTAGAGTTTGAGTATGAAATATTGAACGATTTGGGACAAATTCTCTCAACCGCAACTGTAGTTTTGGTATTTGTTGATTTAAAGACCAATAAGCCAACAAGACCTCCAAAATATTTTCTAGACGCTTTAGGGAAATAAGATTATTAATTATTGGTCTATTTTTTTTATAGTTACCTTATAAATAGATTCGAAAATATCTAATATGTTTTCAACTTCGTTTTGTCTAACCAAAATTGTGATTTCACAGTCTAGCTCAAGTTTTTGATGTGTGATATTTAAGTTTTTCTCTTTAATAACTCGCATGACTTTATTCATTAATTCATATTCAAATTTAATTAGAAAGTGAATATTAATGGTACGCTTTATAATTTTAGAAACTTCTAAAGCTTGCTGTGCTCCAGTTTTATAAGCGTTTATTAATCCTCCTACACCTAGTTTTACACCTCCAAAGTATCGAACGACTACTATTAGAATGTTTGTTACCTCATAAGATTGTATTTGTCCATAAATAGGCATTCCTGCGCTATTATTAGGTTCGCCATCATCATTAGTTCTATGCCTAATGCTGTTTTGCGCTTCGCCAATTTGGTATGCATAACAAAAATGTCCTGCTTTTTGATGTTGCGTTTTTAAGTTTTCTAAATGTATTTTAACTTCATCTTCAGTTTTCACAGGAAAAGTATAACTATAAAACTTGGAGTTTTTGTCTTTAAAAAGCACTTCTTCCGAAGGTTTTAATATAGTTTTATAGGTATCGTTATTTTGTGCTTCCATTATGCTAAAGTTACTAATGCAATAGATATAATTGCTAATCCAATTCCAATCCAGTTTTTGGCAATTAGTTTTTCTTTAAAAAAAGAAAGACCTATTAGTGTAGATAGCATAACGATAGCAACATTATTTACCGTGAAAATTGTTGAGCTTTCAAAACCTTCAAATTGCAAGGCTTTTAATAGCATATATATTGAGTAGTAGTTAACAATACCTAGAAAAATACCACCAAAAACGCTTCTGTAGTCGAACTTAAAATTGCCTTTTATTACTTTAGCTGAAATAATAGTTATACCTATTACACCTGCAATGGCGAATATTGTTGCTGAAAATATTGGAATTCCATTTTTTGAAACATAAGAAGTTTCTAGGAATTTAATAGAAGTATCTATAATTCCAGAACCAAAAAACAGCAATAAAGGAAGCCATAAACCTTTTAAGCTTAAAGTATTGCTTTTTGCTTTTACAGAAGTTAAATAAACGGCAATTAATGCTAAAACAATACCAATACTTTTTTGGAGACTTAAGCTTTCGTTGTAGGCATATAAACCAAAAACAATAGGGAGAACCACACTCATTTTGCTAGCTACAGAAGCTACTGAAAGTCCGTTACGTTGAGCTGTAAGTGCCATAACATTAAAAATAGCAATAAATAGAAAGCCTAAGAAAATGGCACCATAAAACCATTCTTTACTAATAATCTGGTTAATATCTAAAGATTCTTCAGAAGATAAAATGCCAAGAGTAAAAGCTGCAAAATAATTTGCTACAATGGCTTGTAGCGTGTTAATTTTGTACTTGCCAAGCAGATTGAAAATAACAAATATTAGAGTAGAAGCAAGTATGCTTAATATTAAATAAATCAAAACAATTCACTTTTAATGGTGAATAAGTCTATTATATCTTCGGTTTTTGGGTTGTTATTCCAAACATGAATGCCAAGTTTTGCTGCAGCTGCTGTGTTTTCGGGTGTATCGTCTATAAAAAGGCAGTTTTCGGCTTTTAAATTGTTTTCATTTAAAACAAAATTAAAAATAGCTGAGTCTGGTTTTCTTTGCTTAATCTCATGAGACAAATAAAATTTTTTAAAGCAAGATTTAAAATCATCATAAAACGAGACTTGCTTTTTTATACAATCTATATGTAGCTCGTTTGTATTGCTAAGTAAAATTAAGTTGTATTTTTTGTCTTTTGCTAATTGTTCCATAAATGCTAATCGTTTAAATGGAAAATCACAAATTATATAATTCCATGCTTCAATAATTTCTTTTTTTGAAAGTTTTGGAAAATTTTCTGTGTAGAATGTTACAAATTCCTCTGTAGACAGAAGTCCTTGTTCATAGAGTGTGTTAATAGCAACTAAATCTTCAGAAAGTTTATCGATTTCAAAAAGGTCTAGAGCATGTTGCATGGCACCTTCTTTGTCAAGGTTTATGAATACATCTCCAAAATCGAATATTATAGTTTTAATCATATTTTTTTTGTTGTTCCTGCGAAGGTAAGAATCTATTTAATTTTAAATCTAGAGTGTTTTTCCTGTGTTTACAGAAATAGTAAAAGATTTTAAGTTTTATTTTTGTAAATTTTTAAAATATTATCTAATATTTTTTCTTCACTTATGCATTCACCATAAAAAACTGGTGCTTTAACACCTTTTTTAAATTCTATTTTGCCTGTAAACATTCTAGCTTCGTCCCAAAGATTTGCATCTATAAAAAGCTGAAGTGTTTTTGCGCCACCTTCTATAATTATGGAGTTAATATTGTGTTTATGTAGCGCAGCACATATGGCTATTGCTGTATTTTCTGTTAAAATTAATGTTTCTGCTTGGTTATTAAAAACTGAGAAGTCTTTTGAAAGTTTTTTGTATTTATTTAAAACGACACGTATAGGATTGTTACCTGTCCAATCGCGAACGGTTAAACTTGGATTATCTTCTTTTACTGTATTTGTTCCAACTAAAATAGCTTGCTCTTGTGCTCTCCATTTGTGAACTAGTTGTCTCGACAAGTTGTTTGTAATCCAAATGGGTTTCTTTTTGGCCTTAGTTTTTGGAGCTAAATAACCATTATTAGTTTCTGCCCATTTTAGTATAATGTAAGGACGCTTTTTATTATGAAATGTAAAAAAACGCTTATGGTGTGTTTTGCAAGCTGTTTCTAAAATGCCAACAGTAACTTTACAACCTTGGGTTATTAGTTTTTTTATACCTTTTCCAGCAACTTCAGGATTGTCGTCTACACAACCAATAACTACATTTGGTATTTTATGATGAATAATAAGATCGCTACAAGGTGGTGTTTTTCCAAAGTGTGAACAAGGTTCAAGGGTAACGTAAAGTGTGCTTTTCTCTAAAAGCGATTGATTTGTAACAGATTTTATAGCATTAACTTCTGCGTGATTTCCTCCATAACCACTGGTGAAACCTTCTCCTATAATAGTATTATTGTAAACAATTACAGCGCCAACCATAGGATTTGGTCTTGTTGTACCTAATCCGTTTTTTGCAATTTGTATTGCACGTTGCATGTATGTTTCGTGAGTTGTCAAGTTTAGATTTTAATCTTTATATCTTCAATTTCGTCCACAGTGTACTTATGTGAAAACCCAAAGATCTTATATTTTATATCTCCTTTGTACTGTACTTTCATAGACTTGTTAAGCACACTGTTTAAAAGACCGCTTAAATTATTAAGATTCAATAATTTTTTAGTCGGAATATTTGCACTTAATGGGATGGAAAATTCTTTTTTAGCTGGAACTTTAAAGGCTTTTGAAGATACTGTTCCAACCTCCATATTGTTAACAGTAATTGTAATACCATCGGTTTCTAATGTTCCACCAACAGTATTTGGGTTGTTAAAAAAAGCATCTGCTGTAAGCACTATAAATTCAGAATTAGATTCTTGTACATTTATGTTTTCTACACGCAAAAATTCTGGTTTCTCTTTAATTGTACAGCTTAAAAAACAAATAGAAATTGTTAATAAGATTATGAGTTTCTTCATATTGAAATTTTTTAATTTGTTTGGTATTAATGTATCTTCAACCTCTAAATACAGCGTAAAAATACTATAATATCGTGAGTAAAAATAATATAGTAATAAGAGAAATTCGTCAGGAAGATAATGCTCAAATAGAAAGCGTTATACGTGAAGTTTTTATTGAATATAAATTGCCTTTGGTTGGTACAGCTTATGCAGATAAAGAAACGCCAAAAATGTTTGAGTCTTATGCCAAAGAAAACGAAGTATATTATGTCGTAACTATAAATGATGTAGTAGAAGGTGGAGGAGGTTTAAAGCCTTTGGCTAAAAATGAAGATGATGTTTGCGAAATTCAAAAAATGTATTTCTCTTCTAGGCTTCGTGGTAAAGGTTTTGGGAAAGCACTATTTTTTAAATGTTTAGAAAAAGCAAAAGCTTTAGGTTTTAAACAATCTTACTTAGAAACTATTCCTGAGCTAAAAGAAGCCATTCATATTTACCAATCTCATGGTTTTAAACATTTAAAAGGACCTTTAGGAGATACAGGTCATTATAATTGTGGTGTTTGGATGATTAAAGATTTATAAAAGAAATAAATAACATTTGTGTTAGTAAAAGATTTAAAGCATATTTTTCATGAAACCTTAGATGTTATCTATGGTGAGCAAGAAGTATCTAGCTTTTTCTTTTTATGTACAGCTTCATTTTTTAATATTTCGAGATTAGATTTGGCACTAGACAGAAATTTAGTAATTACTAAAGCAGAGCAACAACCCATATTTGATGCTTTAGAAGCTTTAAAAAACGAAAAACCCATTCAGTATATTTTAGGCGAAACAGCGTTTTATGGCTTGCCATTTAAAGTGAATGAAAACACTTTGATTCCGCGTCCTGAAACTGAAGAACTTGTTGCGCTTGTTCTTCATAATATAAAAAAGCAAAAACAAAATTCTAAGGCTTGCTCCATTCTAGATATTGGTACAGGAAGTGGTTGTATAGCTATTTCATTAGCTAAAAATATTAAAGAGGCTCAGGTTTATGCTATAGACGTTTCAGTGAAAGCACTAGAAAAAGCAAAAGAAAATGCCGTTTTAAATGCTGTTGATATAACATTTATTGAAGCCAATATTTTAAACAAGAACTCTTGGGATTTGGAGCTTTTAGATTTGAAATTAGATGTCATAGTATCAAATCCACCATACGTTCGTAATCTAGAAAAAACCGAAATACAAAACAATGTTTTAAATAACGAGCCACATTTAGCCTTATTTGTAGAAGACGATAATGCGTTAGTGTTTTACAGAGCGATTTCTGAGTTTGCTATTAAACATTTAAAACCAAACGGACAATTATTTTTCGAGATTAATGAGTATCTGGGAAAGGAAACAAAAGTATTGGTAGAGCGTTTTGGTTTTAAAGATGTGGAACTTATACAAGATATGTATGGTAAAGACAGAATGCTGAAAGCAGATAAGATATAAATGAAGCAATTATTTATCATATTCGTTTTATTATCTAGTTTTAGTTGTAAAGAAGAAGCCAAACCAAATTCTTTACATATTGAGCCTCCTGTAAAGACCAAAACAGTAATCACTCTGCCAAAAAAAACATTCGATTTTACTTCAATTCCAAAAGACACTTTATTTGTAACTGGAAAACACATTGTTTTTACTAGGCCATCAAAAAAAGAGTTTGAACTATTAAAAGACCAAACTGGCATCTATGAAGTGGATTCAGATTTTGGATTATATACTGCTAAAGTAACAGACTCATTAAAAAACACTTATAAAATAACTACAACAAGTAAACGTATTATTTCTGTTGTAGAGTCTCATGATACAACTTATATAGATAGACTTACACCAAAAACAAGAATTAGTAGAGATCCAATTCATTACTCTGCTATTTTAGTCTTTAACGACTTTTTCTCAATTTACTCTAATGTTTATACAGACGCTGCATATTATGGATTAATTAGAGATTATTATACGACAGTTAGATACGAAAAACCAATAGAGTACAAGTATGTTGTTTCACGAAATGGCTTAAACATTAGAGAGGCAGATGGAAGCTTAGACGGTAAATTTAATAATGGAGATCGTGTAAACGTTTTAGGTTATACAGATGATATTGTAGAAGTGCAAGATAAAGGTAAAACCATAACAGGTCGTTGGGCAATTATACAATGGAATGATAACGGAAGAACAAAAAAGCGTTATGTTTTTGAAGGCTTTTTAGGAGATATTAAAGATGTAAAAGTTTTTGAAGACCAAATTTGCACAGGTTTTAAATTGATTGGAGAAGCTAGATATAATAGTAGTAATGCAGATTTAGAATGTTTATCGAAGTATCTGGATTTAGAGCTAATTTCTAAAAAAGATTTTAATGCAATACATAATAAGTATAAAGGAGAATTACAAATCAAACCTTCTGTAATTATTAAAGAAAACGAAGATAAAACGCAAAGTATTAGTTTACCAACAAAAGACAGGTTAATTGTTTACAATAGTAAGGTTGGTTATGGTAATTCTACTCATGTTTATTATGGTGATATCGATTTCTTAAATCAATATGTGTTGCATCATACGTATCCAGAAGCCGAAGAACAATTTTATAGTTTTATAGATAGGAATACAGGTAAAGAAACTATTGTTTTTCCAGAGTTTCCATATATTTCAATAGATAGAAAAAAGATTATTTCTTTTGTATTTGATGTTTACGAAGCGCAATTTTTTATAGAAATTTATAAAATTAATAAAGATAAATCCATAACTTTTGAACATGCATTTAACTTTGTACACTGGCTAAAGACATATCAAAATGAAGTAAAATGGATTTCTAATACAGAGTTTGCAATTGAAATTGTAAATCAAAATATTTGGAATGGTAGTGAGGTAAAACAGCCTCAGTATTTAAAAATTAAACTAAAAGAATAGTGGATAATATTAAAGACACAATACAATCACTTAGAGACGAGCTTCGCGAGCACAACTATAATTACTACGTACTGGATAATCCTACAATTAGCGATTACGATTTCGATATCAAACTAAAAGAGCTTCAAACTTTAGAAACAGCACATCCAGAGTTTTACGACGCTAATTCTCCAACCTTAAGAGTAGGAGGAGAAGTGACTAAAAATTTTAATACTGTTGTTCATGAACACAGAATGTACTCTCTAGATAATTCATATTCTTTAGAAGATTTACAAGACTGGGAAACAAGAATTAAAAAGCTAGTAGATGGTGATATTAGTTATACTTGCGAGTTAAAATACGATGGTGCCTCTATAAGTTTAACATACGAAAATGGGAGTTTAGTAAGAGCAGTAACACGAGGCGATGGTTTTCAAGGAGATGAGGTTACAGCAAATATTAAAACCATAAAGTCTGTGCCATTACAATTAAAAGGAGCGTATCCACAAAAGTTTGATATTCGTGGCGAAATTGTTTTGCCTTTTGATGGTTTTATTAAAATGAATGAAGAGCGAATAGTTAATGGAGAAGAGCCATACAAAAACCCAAGAAATACAGCTTCAGGAAGTTTAAAGCTTCAGGATAGTGCAGAAGTAGCAAAACGACCTTTAGACTGTTTATTGTATAATTTAACAGGTACAAAATTAGGTGTACAAAACCAATTTGAAAGTCTAGAAAAAGCCAGGCAAATGGGCTTTAAAGTTCCAAACGAAGCACAACTTTGTTATTCTATAGAAGATGTTTTTCAGTTTATAAACCATTGGGATAAGGCAAGACATCATTTGCCTTACGAAACAGATGGAGTAGTAGTAAAAGTTAATAGCCTATTACAACAGGAAGAACTAGGTTATACTGCAAAAGCACCACGTTGGGCTATGGCTTACAAATTTAAAGCAGAGCAGGTTACAACTAAACTAAACAGTATAACTTATCAAGTAGGAAGAACAGGAGCGATAACTCCAGTTGCAAATTTAGAACCTGTAGAGTTAGCAGGAACTATTGTAAAACGAGCATCGCTGCACAATGCAGACCAAATAGAGAAATTAGATATTAGAATAAATGATGTTGTTTTTGTTGAAAAAGGAGGTGAAATAATCCCAAAAATAATAGCAGTAGATTTATCACAAAGGCCATTAGATTCTATCCCAACACAATATATAACACAGTGTCCTGAATGTAATACCGTTTTAGAGCGTTTAGAAGGAGAGGCAAAACATTTTTGTCCTAATTATAATGGTTGCAATCCTCAGGTTATTGGTAGAATACAACATTACATTTCAAGAAAAGCAATGGATATTGAAGGCTTAGGAGGTGAAACCGTTGCGCTTTTAGTTAATGAAGGACTTATTACAAATTATGCGGATTTATATACACTTACCAAAGAGCAAGTAATGCCTTTAGAAAGAATGGCAAAAAAGAGTGCAGAGAATTTGGTTAATGGAATAGAAGCTTCAAAACAGATACCTTTTGAACGTGTTTTATTTGCCATTGGTATTCGTTTTGTTGGAGAAACAGTAGCTAAAAAATTAGCAAAGCAATATAAAAGTATTGAGGCATTATCTAAGGCATCTATTGAAGATCTAGAAAAAGTTGATGAAATTGGTATTAAAATTGCCGAAAGTGTTGTTGCTTTTTTTACCTCGGAAGCCAATGTAAATAGTATTCAATGTTTAAAAGATTACGGTGTTCAATTAGAAGTGTCTGCAGAAAAATTAGCAAATCAAACCAACAAGTTAGAAGGAAAATCTTTTGTGGTTTCAGGTGTTTTTACACATGTCTCTAGAACAGAACTTAAAAAACTAATTGAAGATAACGGTGGGAAAAACGTAAGCTCTATTTCATCTAAAACCGATTATGTTGTGGCTGGAGATAAAATGGGTCCAAGTAAAAAAGAGAAGGCCGAAAAACTTAATATTCCTTTAATTTCTGAAGCTAACTTTTTGAATATGTTGTTGTAACGAATTGTATTCTTTTTGCATTTCATCGGAGATATTTGCTTTTTATTGGTAATAGTTGTTTATTTGATTAACCAATCGCTTATATCATTTTTATAATGACAAGACCAATCAGTTTTATTACTGCTTGTATAGTTACAATACTATTTGTGATATTTTTTGATGTTTACGGGTTTGAATATCTGTCTTCAGTAACAGAACTATTACTTATTCCACTTTTTGCTTTATTTTATTTTATTTTTAACAAGGCTAAAGTTAATCGTTTAATATGCTTTTTTGGTTTTTACGCTTTAGCAGATATTATTAATTTAATAGACTACAGTGCTATATCAAATTGGGCTTATTACGTTTGTAATGGTATTTATATTATTGCTTACAGTTGCTTAATTTATTATATTTTAAGCACTTTGTGTTTTAAATTGGTATTAAAGCGTTTTCTTCTAGATTTTATTGTGTTATTAGCTTTAGACCTGTACATGATTTATGTGTTAATAAATATTGTAAAGCCCTTAGAGTTTGAATCTAATTACACAAGTATAATACACATTGTAGAGTTTTTGTACAGTTTAATTTTAATACTAGTGTTTTCATTATCTTATTTAAATTATATACAGAACGGTCTTAAAAAATATCTTTTTCTATTTATAGCCTGTGTGCTAATAGCTTTCTCAGAGCTTATTCTTGTAGGATATTATTATTTATTAGATGACGTTAGGCTAAATTACATGTCTACAACTTTATATGTTTGTGGCGTGTTCGCAATGTATTATCATACCTTAAGTACAACTAAAAAGGGTCAAATAAATTTAGTTGAAGCAATAGAATATTAATATTGAAACAAAGGCTTTATTCTTATACAATTATGGATGTTCCATTTGCTGTTTTATTCTTTTCAGCATCAAAATAAAAATCAATTCTGCCTAGATTTATTCCATAACAACCTACTTGGTTTACTAATACATTTTTACCTTCACTATTTTGTGCCACTGTAGGTTTTGGTAAAAAAGTATGAGTGTGGCCACCAATTATTAAATCGATGTTTTTTGTCGCTTTAGCAAGCATAAGGTCGCATACTTTTTTTGCATCTTTGCTGTAGTAATAACCTAAATGCGAAAGACAAATAATAAGATCGCATGCTTCCTCTTCTTTTAAAATTCTAGACATGTCTGAAGCAATTTCAATAGGATCAAGATATTCAGTTTCTTTGTACATTTTTTTATCTACTAACCCATCTAATTTAACACCAAGTCCAAAAACACCTATTTTAATACCATCTTTTATAAACACATGATAAGGTTTAACATGTGTATCCATTACAGTGTTTTTAAAATTGTAATTAGCAGATAAGAATTTAAAATTAGCATGCGGTAATTGTGCGTACAAACCATCTATACCATTATCGAAATCGTGATTTCCAATAGTTGCTGCATCATATTTCATTTTAGACATTAATTTAAATTCGAGTTCTCCACCATAATAGTTAAAATAAGGTGTGCCTTGAAAAATATCTCCAGCATCTAGAAGTAATGTGTTTGGGTTTTCGTTTCTTATATTTTGTACTAATGTTGCGCGTCTTGCAACACCACCTTGGTTAGCATTTTTAGCATCGTCTGGACCAAAAGCATCAATGTGGCTATGCACATCGTTAGTATGTAGTATAGTTATTTTTCTTGTTTTAATAATTGAGTTACACGATTGAAAACCAAATCCTCCAAGTGTTACTAAAGCTGTAGCAGCCGTAGATTGCTGTATAAATGTTCTACGTTTCATAAAGGTAAATATTATCTGGTTTGAGTAAAACGGTTATCAATTTTTGGATTAATAGTATCTACTTTTTTAAAATAGTCTATCATAGCGTTTCTAATTTTATAATTTAAATAATAGGTAGTGTCATTAGGCTTAAAAAAAAGCATGCTGTCTCCACCATCATACAAATAATCGTTTGTGGCTAGATAATAAGTTTTGTCTTTAATAATAGGCTTTCCTTGAATTAGAGCTTCACTAATACTATAGTCTTTATCTAATGTAAGTGTTATGCCTTGAACAGGATGTGCTTTTTTTGCTTTACTTAAATATTGCATCATACTATCTATTTGTTGTCCTTTTAATGCAACAACAACAATACTGTTTTCAAATGGCATCACTTGAAACGCAGTTTCGGTAGTAATATTTCCCTCAGAAATTATAGAACGAATACCACCATGATTCAATATTACAGCGTCAATATTTTTATTTGTTCGTTTATTAAAAATAGAATTACCTTGTTTAAAAACAATATCTGCCATTAAATTACCTATTGCTGTGTTTAAATCACCATCTGTTTTACTGTAGGTTTTTGGAGCGTAAGAGATTATGGTGTTCATGTCTTCTTGTAAACGTGCTCTATATGGAGCGATTTCGTTTTCAAATTCCTGATTAATGGCAAGGCTATCTTTTATTCCTATTTGTTTGCCTTCAATTTTCGAAATTACCATTGGTTTTTGCTTACAAGAGTAGATAAAAAACAATAGACAAATTAAAAATGGTATGTAGTGTTTTCTCATTAGTAATACTTAGATATTTAAGTCAATAATTAGTTAGGTTTTTGCTATTTTTGTAGAAAGCTTAAATATAAATGATTTTAAAAGGATTTAAAGAAAAATCTAAAAAAAACTACATTAATTCTCAGTTAAAAAACCGAATAATTAAAGAGTTTAATACTAAAGTTGCTAGTATTGGAGTTGTGTTTAATACCGATGAGATAAATGAAATTCCTGACTTTAATGGTTTAGCACAAGCTTTGGGTATAGAAAAAGAGAAAGTTGAGGTAATAGCTTTTAAATATAGAGTAGAAGAAAAAGAAAAAGAAAGCTTATTTAATCCCACATTTTCTTCAAAACAAATAGGTTGGAGAGGTGTAATTAAAGACCAAACCTTACAGCAATTTTTAAATAAAGAATTCGATATCTTGATAAGCTATTATAAAAAAGATGTAACAGCTTTAAAGCTAATTACAGTAGCATCAAAAGCAAAACTTAAAGTTGGTGTTTTAGAAACAGATGAACGTATTAACGATATAATAATAAAAACTGAGATAAATAATTTTTCAACATTTACTTCAGAAATAAAAAAATATCTCAATATTCTAAATAAAATTTAAATAATGAAAAACCCTTTTTTAGGAACAGGAATTGCTATTGTAACACCATTTACAAAAGATGGAAATGTAGACCACAAAGCTTTAGCAAATATTGTAGAATTTAATATTGAAAATGGTACAAATTACATTGTAATTAGTGGTACAACTGGAGAAAGTGTTACGATTACAAAGCAAGAAAAACAAGACATAATAGACACCATTAGTAAAGCAAATAATGATCGATTGCCATTAGTTCTAGGAATAGGAGGAAACAATACAGCTGAGGTAATAAACGAAATAAAAACTACAGATTTATCTCAATTTGCTGGCATTTTATCTGTCTCTCCATATTACAGCAAACCTACTCAAGAAGGAATATACCAACACTTTAAAGCAATTTCCCAAGCGTGCCCAATTCCAATTATACTATACAATGTGCCAGGAAGAACAGCCTCTAACATGTCTCCAGAAACAACGTTAAGACTAGCAAAAGATTATGAAAACATTGTAGCGGTAAAAGAGGCAGGAAATAATGTTGCGCAATATTTACATTTATTGAAAGATAAACCAGAAGGTTTTGGAATAATTTCTGGTGATGATGATTTAGCACTTGCTGTAGCTTTAGCAGGAGCAGATGGTGTAATTTCGGTAATTGGACAAGCTATGCCAAAAACATTTTCTAAAATGATTGCTTTAGGACGCGAGGGAGAGGCAAAGAAAGCTTATAAACTTCATTTTAAGTTAATGGAGATTACAAGTCTTATTTTTTCTGAAAATAATCCAGCAGGAATTAAAGCCGTTTTACAAGCATTAAACTTATGCAATGATACTGTTCGCTTACCATTAGTTGAGGCAACAGATGATTTAAAGCAAAAAATTAAAAACTATTTATCAAACTTCAATAGTTAAATATTACTTAAAGCAAGTGGCAGTAGTATTTGTTCTGTTATTTTCGCTTGTAAATAATATTTTTAAAATCCATATAAATAGCGTATTTTTGCATCTTGTTCAAGATGGTGTTAAATGAGTATGGCTTATTTACAAAGAGCAAAAAAATAAAACATTAAAAATTACAGATGAAAAACATCTTTTATATACTATTAATATTAGTAACTTTTAGTTCATGTAGCGAGTATCAAAAGGCTCTCAAGTCTGAAGATGCAACTCAAAAATATAAAGTTGGAGAAGAGTTATACAATGCAGGAAAATATGCAAAAGCAAATCGGTTGTTCGAGCAAGCCATACCTCAATTTAGAGGAAAGCCTCAAGCCGAAAGATTAATGTTTTTAAATGCAGATGCTTCATACCAAATGGACCAACATTATGTTTCTGGTTATCATTTTGAGCGTTTTGTTTCCGCTTATCCAAAAAGCACAAAAAGAGAAGAAGCCCTTTTTAAAGCAGCAAAAAGTTACTATCATTTATCACCAGTGTATTCTAAAGATCAAGAAGACACTTATACAGCCTTAGAAAAGTTACAAGAATACATAAACGTATATCCTGAATCTACTAACGCCAAAGAAGTAAATGCTCTAGTAAAAGAATTAGATTTTAAATTAGAAAAAAAAGCATTTGAAGTAGCAAAGCAATACAATAGAATTTCAGACTTTAAAGCATCAATTGCAGCAATAGATCATTTTATTATTGATTTTGCCGGAACCTCTCTTAGAGAAGAAGCACTTTACATAAGATTTGACTCTGCATACCAATTGGCCTCAAAAAGTGTTGAGTATAAAAAGAAAGCACGTTTAGAAGCAGCTTTAACATATTATAACAATTTTAAAAAAGCTTATGCTAATTCTGAGTTTTTAGAAGATGCAACCACAAAGTACGAAAGTGCTCTAGAACAATTAGAACAGTACAATACTAAAAGTTAATATAACTACTATGGATTTAAAAAAAATCGATGCTCCATTAAGTACAACAACTTACAATAGAAATGAAGTTGATGCACCTACAGAAAACATTTACGAAGCAATCTCAATAATTTCTAAAAGAGCAGAGCAAATTAATTCTGAAATAAAAAAAGAATTAATTGAAAAGTTAGAAGAATTCGCAACATTTAATGATTCTTTAGAAGAGGTTTTTGAAAACAAAGAACAAATTGAAGTTTCTAAGTTTTATGAAAAATTGCCTAAACCACACGCTTTAGCAGTTAAAGAATGGTTAGATGGTAAAATATACCACAGAAACACAGCAGAAGAAAATCAAGACTAATTAGTATGTCTATTTTAAGCGGCAAAAATATACTTTTAGGCATTAGTGCTGGTATTGCTGCTTATAAAACAGCTTCATTAGTAAGAGAATTTATTAAAGCAGGTGCCAACGTAAAAGTTATAATGACACCTGCTTCTAAAGATTTTGTAACACCGCTTACACTTTCTACACTATCTAAAAATCCTGTGCATTCTTCGTTTTATAATGAAGATGATGAAAACGCAGAGTGGAACAATCACGTTGAACTCGGCCTTTGGGCAGACTATTTTTTAGTCGCTCCAGCAACAGCAAACACTTTATCTAAAATGGCAAGTGGCACCTGCGACAATTTGTTGTTAGCAACCTATTTGTCTGCAAAATGTCCAGTATATTTTGCTCCAGCTATGGATTTAGATATGTACAAACATCCATCAACATTAAATACTTTTAATACACTTGAGAGTTTTGGTAATATCATGATTCCTGCAACTACTGGAGAATTAGCTAGTGGCTTAGTTGGACAAGGTCGTTTGGCAGAACCAGAAGATATTGTTGCATTTATAGAAGCAAATATTTTAAAAAAATTACCTTTAAGAGGCAAGAAAATACTTATTACTGCAGGACCAACCTACGAAGCTTTAGATCCTGTTCGGTTTATAGGTAACCATTCTAGCGGTAAAATGGGATTCGAAATTGCAAAAGCATCAGCAAATTTGGGAGCTGAGGTTTGCTTAATTACTGGTCCAACACATCAAGAAGTTAAGCATAGTTTTATAGAGGTTATTCCTGTTGTTAGTGCAGAAGACATGTACAATGCAACACATAAATATTTTAAAACAGTAGATGTTGCTATACTTTCTGCAGCAGTAGCAGATTACAAACCAAAAGAATTCTCTAATTCTAAAATAAAAAAGAAAGACGCAGCGTTTATATTAGAATTAGAGAAAACAAAAGATATTTTAGCTTCTTTAGGCGCAATTAAAACAAAACAAATTTTAGTTGGTTTTGCATTAGAAACAGACAATGAACTCGAAAATGCAAAAGGCAAACTAAAAAAGAAGAATTTAGACTTAATTGTTTTAAATTCGTTAAAAGATAAAGGTGCTGGTTTTAAATCAGACACCAATAAAGTCACTATCATCGATAGTAAAAATAATATTAAAACTTACAAATTAAAATCTAAAGCCGAAGTTGCTACAGATATTTTAAGCGTAATAACACAAAAATTAAATGCGTAATTTACTTATACTTTTAGTCTTTTTTGCAACACGTTTTGGGTTCGCTCAGGAGCTTAATTGTAACGTAGTTGTTAATGCGCAGTTAACAGGGAATGAGAATTTTCAGATATTTAAAACTTTAGAGACTCAACTTAACGAATTTGTTAACAAAACACAGTGGACCAAAAGAAAATTCAAACCACAAGAGGCAATCAATTGTAACATTGTTATTAATGTAACTGGTTTAAGTGGAGAAAATTTTGACGCTTCAATACAAGTACAATCTTCAAGACCAGTCTTTGGTTCTTCATATACAACGCCTATTTATAACATGAACGATAAAGATTTTACGTTTAAATATTTAGAGTTTCAAAATTTAATTTATAACGAAAACCAATACGTGTCTAATCTTATATCGGTTTTAGCGTTTCACATTAATATGGTTCTTGGTTTAGATGCAGACTCTTTTTCAAAAGAAGGAGGAGATGTGTATTATAAACAAGCACAGCGCATAACAAATTACTCTCAACAAGAAAATTATAAGGGTTGGAAGTTAGAAGATGGCCTTCAAAGTAGATTTGCTCTAATAGACAATATCTTGTCTCCAACATTTAAAGATTTTAGAACTGTAATGTATAATTACCACAGGAATGGTATGGATATTATGAGTCAAAACACAAAAGATGCAAAAAATGAAATAGTTTCTGCATTAACGTTTTTTAAAGCAATGAATGCTAACAGACCAAATTCTTTTTTAGCTCGTGTGTTTTTTGATGCTAAAGCAGAAGAGATTGAACAAATTTTTTCTTCAGGACCAAATGTAGAGATAGCAGATTTAATAGAATTATTAAATAGAATTGCACCTACACATGCCAGTAAATGGAGAAATATCAAGTATTAAAACAATGTATTCATTATTTAAAAGTATAAAGCACGACTTTATAACTTTATAAATTTAACGTTAAAGAATGCTCACTTCACTATCAATAAAAAACTACGCTTTAATCGATCATTTACATGTCGATTTTAATAATGGTTTTACAATTATCACAGGAGAAACAGGAGCAGGTAAATCTATTCTATTAGGAGGATTATCTTTAATTCTAGGTAAAAGAGCAGATTTAAGTAGTTTGCGAGATAAAGAATCAAAATGCGTTATTGAAGCTGTTTTTGATGTCACTAACTATAATCTAGAAAGCTTATTCAGCACAGAAGATTTAGATTTCGAACCACAAACTATTATTCGTCGTGAGATTTTACCAAGCGGAAAATCGAGAGCCTTCGTAAACGATTCTCCAGTAAACTTATCTAGCTTGCAATTATTAGGCAATAGGTTGGTAGATATTCACTCGCAACACGAGACACTTCAATTAGTAGACGATGCTTTTCAATTTCAAGTAATAGATGCTTTAGCCAATGTAGCTAACGATCTAAATGTTTATTCTCAAAAGCGTAAAGAATATAAAACGCTTAATAAAGCACTCAATCAATTAGTTGCTTTTCAAACAGAAGCCATTAAAGAGCATGATTATAACTTGTTTTTATTAAATGAATTAACCCAAGCAAAATTAAAATCAGAAGAACTTGAAAGTTTAGAAGAAGAACTTGAAACATTAAGTAATATTGATGCAATACAAGAAAAATTAACAGCTTCAAATCAATTATTTAGCGATGAACAAATTGGAGTTCTAAACAATGTAACCGAATTAAAAAATACGCTTAAACAACTGTCAAGTATTTCAAATAAATACGAAGACCTATATAATAGAGTAAATAGTAGTTTAATCGAGTTAGACGATGTATTTAGTGAGTTAGAGCGTTTTCAAGAGGACTTAGAAGCAGATCCAAATAGATTACAAGAAGTAAATGCTAGGTTAACATTAATTAATAATTTGTTTCAAAAGCATGTTGTTAATTCTATTGAAGATTTAATTATAATACAAGCACAGTTGTTAGAAAAAGTTTCAGCAACCGAAAATGTAGATGCAGATATTAATACAAAAAAATTAGAAATAGCAAAAGCACAACAAGAGCTAGATGCTATTGCTTTAGTTATTCATAACAAAAGAAAAAAAGCAATTCCAGTATTAAAAATCAAGTTAGAAGCTATTTTAGCGCAATTGGGAATGCCAAATGCACAGTTTAATATAGTATTAAATATTACTAATACATACTATCCTAATGGTAAAGAAGAATTAAATTTCCTATTTTCTGCTAATAAAGGAGGCGATTTTAAACCCTTAAAAAAAGCAGCATCAGGAGGAGAATTGTCTAGAATAATGTTAGCGATAAAATCAATTTTAACACAATACATAAAGTTGCCAACCATAATGTTCGATGAAATAGATACAGGAGTTTCAGGCGAAATTTCAAATAAAATGGCAGATATAATGGCTGGTATGAGTACAACTATGCAAGTGTTTAGTATCACGCATTTACCACAAATTGCAGCAAAAGGACATACACATTTTAAGGTGTACAAAGAAGATGTAAACGAAATAACAACCACTAATCTAGTGCAATTAAATCATGACGAACGTATTGTAGAAATAGCACAAATGCTAGGAGGAATAGAGGTGTCTAACTCTGCATTGGCTCATGCAAAAGAGTTATTAAATTAAATAAGTGTATTTTAAATAGGAATAGAAGTTATGAATGAATTTGATGACGCAGAAGACATACTTTTCGAGGTAGATACTCTCATCTCTCAAGAGAAAATTGTAGAAGCCAAAAAAATGTTATACGAAGTTTTAAGTAACTTTCCAGATTATTGTAAAGCTCACAATCATTTAGGGTGGATTTATCACCAAAAAATGACTAATTACACAAAAGCAGAAACCCACTTTAAATTGGCTTTAAAATATGCCAAAGATTATTTTTCGCCTTATATGAATTATTCTTATTTTTTAATAGATCTAGGAAAATATAATGAAATGATTACTTTTGGAGAACACGCTTTAAAAGTTAAAGGCGTAGACGAAGGCACCATTTTAAATCAAATGGCAAAAGCTTACGAATTAAAAAACAATCTAGAAACAGCATATTCGTTTTACGAGAAAGCAAAAATTAAATCCACTGCCAGTGGTTATATAGAAGAAATAAATGCATCTTTATATAGAGTGAAAGAAAAAATGAATTTCTTTCAAAAAATTAAATATATTTTTAGATAAACAAAATAACTAATCAACTAACAACTAAAAGCATGTCATACAATTTATTAAAAGGAAAAAAAGGAATCATATTTGGAGCATTAGATGAGAACTCTATTGCATGGAAAACAGCAGAACGCGTGCATGAGGAAGGTGGAACCTTTGTTTTAACAAACGCACCAGTTGCCATGAGAATGGGACAAATTAATGCCTTAGCAGAAAAAACAGGTTCTCAAATTATTCCTGCCGATGCAACAAGTGAAGAAGATTTACAAAATCTTGTAGAACAGTCTATGGAAATTCTTGGTGGCAAAATAGATTTTGTTTTGCACTCTATAGGTATGTCTATAAATGTAAGAAAAGGAAAAGCGTATACAGACCAAAAATACGATTGGACTCAAAAAGGAACAGACGTTTCTGCAATGTCGTTTCATAAAGTTATGCAAACCTTGTACAAACAAGATGCTATGAACGAATGGGGAAGCATAGTCGCTTTAACCTATATGGCAGCACAACGTGTGTTTCCAGATTATAACGACATGGCAGATAATAAAGCCTATTTAGAAAGTATAGCACGTAGTTTTGGATATTTCTTTGGTAGAGATAAAAAAGTAAGAGTTAATACCATTTCGCAGTCTCCAACACCTACAACAGCAGGAAGTGGTGTTAAAGGTTTTGATGGCTTTATAGCTTACGCCGAAAAAATGTCACCATTGGGTAATGCTACAGCATTAGATTGTGCAAATTATACTGTAACTCTTTTTAGCGATTTAACAAAACGTGTTACTTTGCAAAACCTTTATAACGATGGCGGTTTTAGTAATATGGGCGTTAGTGATGCGGTAATGGATACCTTTATGAAGGAATAATATAAATAAATTTTTATAAATAAGAAAGGAAGTAATTTTTCTTCCTTTCTTATTTTCTTATTTTAGGTGAGGTATAAAAACTTTAAACAGATATTAATTGATAATTAAAGGTTTTGGTTTTCAATCTCTGGTGAGTTTATGTCATAACCATAGGCTCTCCAAAATGTGGATCCTTGCCCATTAAATTTCCAAGCAATTTCATTAGTATTAGTAACTTCCCAAAAACCATAATCGCCTTCACATATTAGGGTATTTCCATTGGTTAACCTTACAGCTCCAGATATTTTACTAAAAAAAAGGTTTTCATCAGTAAAACTCCAAACAATATTTGGTTCATTATTGGTATTAGGTAAAAGATTAAATGGTTCTGGTATTTCTAATTCATAAACTGTTGATTGTGAAGTATCAACTCCATTTTCATAAATTAAAATGTTACCAAAACCAGGTTTATTCTCTTTAATTAAATTTGGAAAATGATTTCTATGAAACAATTGCTCACCAAGACTGTTGCGATATGCGGTTGGATTTCCAAATCTGTAAAGTAAATCTCCACCTTTATTGTAATTACCACCAGAATGAGTACTTGCTTGTTGAGTTGTAGTATTATGATCTATTACCCAAACTTCATTGTAAAAATTAACACTTATATAAATCACATCTTTTTCTTCATCAATATCAATACCATTTGCATGCCAATTATCTCCATTATCTTCTATTAAATAATTAAAATCAATTAATTGAGGGTTGTCGCCTACATTTCCAAAAGTAGGTAAAGTAGATACAGCTTCTTGTATCATATGATCTATACTATGCCACTCCCAAACAATTTGATTAGTTGAAGGGTTTACTTCCAATAAGGCTTCAGGATAAACATCTACATTAGTCTGAATTCCCATTCCTTGCGCAGTAATAGCGTCAACTTTTTCCCAAACCAAAAACAGTACATTCCCATTTGGAAGCATTTCTACATCATGATGCGCTAAATAATTTTGTGATGCATACTCATATTCCCATTCTGTAACTCCTTCACTATTTAAGATTCTTATTATACCACCATAACCTCCAAATTCAAAAAAAGGAGCTTCAGTTTTAAACATACCTAAAAGTCTACCATCTGGAAGAATTTCTAAATCATTGCCTAGCTTAATGTCAAAATTCCATTCTTTTATTGTATCTCCTATTTTGTCAAATAGGAAAGCGTTTTTAGCTCCATTTTCTACTCCTAAAACATAACTATCTTCAATACTGTTTTCATTATAAATTTCTATGGCATCGTTTAAGATAACTGGTTCCTCAATAATACGTATATCATCATTTTTACATGCATTTAGTAAAACAATTAAAGTAAATAACAAAATTTTATTTAATAATCTCATAGTCTTAAAAGTAATGTATTAGTTTACAAATTTACAACAACATTTTTAATTAAAAAATAATTTGCTTTTCATGTATTTAGTCGATAGTTTTATTTGTTTTATCGATTAATAATTAGATATATTAGGTAATTCATTTTAATATTAATATATTCGTAGGTATATCTAACTAAAAATTATATTAATTATGAAAAAAATTACATTATTATGTTTTGCTTTATTTGCGTTATGTTGGCAAGCAAACGCTCAGTTTAGCGAGGATTTCGAAGCTGGAGTTCCCGGATTATTTACAGAAATGCAAGATGCCTCTGCTGTAGCTTGGGGTTCTTGTGGAGGATCTTTAGGTTTACAAACTTGTGCTATTACTGGAACAGCATCTGCAACTTTTTATGATACTTCTTATTCAGCTACAGTTACATCTTTAACTACTCCAACTATGGATTTATCTGCTGCAAGTGGTTTTAGACTTAAGTTTAACCACTCTCAAGAGGCTTGGTTTACAGATCAGAATACTTTAGAAGTATTAATTTCTACAGATGGAGGTACTACATTTACTTCCATGGTAAATTATACTACTAGTATTGTTGCTTTTGTTGAAGAAATTATTGATTTAACACCTTATACTCCAACTGCAACTACTCAAATTAGATTTGAAGGTACTTCGGTCTATGGTCGTTCTATAGTATTAGATGATGTTGTTGTAGAACCTTTACCAGCTTGTATACCAACAGTGGTAGATAGTTCTACAGTAGTGGACGATTGTGGAAACAGTCAATTTAGTGTAGATGTCGTAGTTTCTACTGTTGGTGATGGTACTAATATAACAGATGGTTTAGGAGGAACTTTCCCTGTAGTTGCTGGAACAGTAACAGCTGGTCCTTATACAATTGGTGATACAATAACATTAACAGTAGAACATACAGATGGAGCTTGTGATTTCTCTGAAGATTTTGAAACAGGTTGTACACTTCCTGGAGAAGTGTGTGAAAACGCTATTGTAGTGGGTTCACTTCCATACAATACAACAGATACTACTGCTAATTTTGGAGATGATTATACTGGTTCGCCAGGAGCTTCAGGTTGTGGTTCAACTAGTACCTATTTAAATGGAGATGATGTTGTGTATGCATACACAGCAACAGCAGACACGAGTATTAACGTGAGTTTAACTGGTATAGGTGATACTTATGTAGGTGTATTTGCATACGAAAATTGTGCTGATATTGGTACAGCTTGTGTTGCAGGAGCTATAAATAGTTTTTCAACTGCTGATTTAGAGTTTGATTTAGCAGTTGTTAACGGAAGCACTTATTATGTAGTAATTTCTACATGGGCAACGCCACAAAGTTCTACTTATACTTTAGACATTACAGAAAATTTCTGTACAGCAGCAACAGTAACTATTCCTGCCGCTGCTATAGATAATGCTAATTGTCCAGCAACTGTAGATGTTTCTATATCTATAGACGATTTAGGAGATGCAACATCATTAACTATTACTGCTGAAGATGATATGGGTAATCCAGCTGGTACTGGTGGTACTGTTACTGCAACTGGAATATTTACAATTACAAATATTCCTGTTCCACAAACGTCATGGACTATTAAAATAGCACACAGTTCAGATATTACTTGTGATTTATACATAGGGCCATTTTTTATAGAATGCCCGCCAGCTAATGATGATCTAGCTAATGCTATGCCAATAGTATGTGGAGATGTAGTTACAGGAGATAATAGTTATGCAACTTTAGATGAAGACACTGCACCAGATCCTACAGGAGGAGCGGATACAGATAGTCCAAACGTATGGTATAGCTGGACAGGAACAGGTGATGATGTAACCTTATCTACAATAGCAGCAGGATTTACTTTAGATACTGATATTATCGTATTTACAGGTACATCTGGTGCTTTAACAGCAATAGTTGGTGGATATGATGAAGGTGGAGCTCCTCTTTATCAATCTGAAGCAACTTTTACATCAGTTTTAGGAACAGATTATTTAATTGCCGTAGATGGTTATGGTTCAGCAAGTTTAGGAACTTTCCAATTAACTATGACATGTGTATCACCACCACCAGTAAACGATGAATGTTCAGGTGCTATTGCTGTTGCTTTAGGAGCAGATACAGCATTCGATAACACTGGTGCTACAGATTCTGGAGTTGCTACATGTTATTCTGGTGCAGTTTCAGACCTTTGGTATTCATTTGATGCTCCAATGTCTGGAGATGTAACTATTACTGTAGGTGCTGGTACTCAATTTAGTTTGTGGTCTGGTGCTTGTGGTACTTTAGCACAAGTTGGAACTTGTGATCAAGTTGCACATACAGGTTTAGCATCAGGTACCTATTACTTATCTGTAACAGATGATGGTGGAGCTAGTACTCTAAGAGTAGATGATACTGCTACTTTATCTACTACAGATTTTGATAGTTCTGTAGGCTTTACTTACTATCCAAACCCAGTAAATAATACATTAACATTAAGTGCTCAAAAAGAGATTTCTAATGTTGCAGTATTTAATATGTTAGGTCAAGAAGTTATTAGAACTGCACCAAATGCTGTTTCTAATGATGTTGATATGTCTAACTTACAATCTGGAGCTTACTTTGTACAAGTAACTATAGGCCAAGCAGTAGAGACAGTAAGAGTTATTAAAAACTAATAATTAGTCATATATGTTTTACTAAATTTAGTACAACATAAAAATTTTAAAAGCCACTCTTTTTAGAGTGGCTTTTTTATTTACATTAGTTTACATTTGTGTTATGCAATTGCTTTTTTCATTTATAATACCAGTATATAATCGTCCAAACGAGATTCTAGAACTCTTAGAAAGTTTCTTGATACAAGAGCCTCCTATTGAATATGAAATTGTTATTGTAGAAGATGGTTCTACAATAACCTCAAAACAAGTTGTAGATAATATTAAATCACAGCTTAATATATCTTATTATTATAAACAAAATTCTGGACCTGGAGACTCTAGAAATTTTGGTATGCAAAAGGCAAAAGGTAATTATTTTATTATTCTAGATAGCGATTGTATTTTACCAAAAGACTATGTAATTGAATTAGAAAAAAACTTAAAAGCAAAATATGTAGATTGTTTTGGAGGACCAGATGCTGCACACCACTCTTTTACTAACCTTCAAAAGGCTATTAATTTTAGTATGACCTCTTTTATTACAACAGGTGGAATAAGAGGAAATAAAAATAGTGTAAATAAGTTTCAGCCTAGAAGTTTTAATATGGGAATATCGAAAAAAGCGTTTAACGCTACCCAAGGATTTGGAAGAATTCATCCAGGTGAAGATCCTGATTTATCTATACGTTTATGGAATTTGGGTTTTGATACTGCTTTTTTTGAAACGGTTTATGTTTATCATAAAAGAAGAATTTCATGGTCGAAGTTTTATACTCAAGTTAAAAAATTTGGAATGGTTAGACCAATTTTAAATACTTGGCATCCTTCAACAAAAAAAATAACCTACTGGTTTCCTATTGCATTTGTTTTGGCTTTTATACTTTCTGTTTTAGCTGCTTTTTTTAATTTAATGCTACCAATATATCTTATATTAGGGTATTATATTTTGGCTTTTATTGTAGCTTTAATAGAAACAAAAAATATTATCGTTGCTTTTCAATCTTTAATAGCTATAACAATACAGTTTTTTGGTTATGGTATTGGTTTTTTAAAATCTACATTTTTTGTTGGTATTTTAAAACGCAACCCAGAGAAGCAATTTCCAAAATTATTTTTTAAAATTTAATATGTCTTTAGTCCCAAGTAAAATAAAAACGTTTATGAGAAGCAAGAAACTAAATGTGTTTCTAATATTCTTTTTATTAGCTTTCTTTATTTTAGTGCTCTCAAGACTATCTGCAAACTATACAAGTACAGTTAAGTTTAAAGTTAATTTAGAAAATGTACCAGAAGAAATGATTGTACTTAACGATTCTTTAAATACTTTAAACTTAACCATGTCTACAAATGGTTTTGCATGGTTAAAATATTATACAAAGACACCTTCTATTGCTATAGATTTTAAAAACGAAGTTAGAAAAAGTGACTCTTTGTTTATTTGGTCTTTATCTAGAGGCTTTGCTGGAATAAATCTGCAATTTGGTAAAGACATAGACGTAAAAACAATTAATCCAGACTCTCTTTTTTTTAAAGTAGATATTAATGCCGTAAAAATAATTCCAGTTAAGCCCAATATAGAAATTAAATTTAGTCCTGGTTTCAATGTTTTAGAGGATCTTAAAACGAAACCAGATTCTGTTAAAGTTATTGGCCCACAGTCTTTACTTAACACTTTAAATTTTATTGAAACCGAACCTCTTAAAAAGAATAATATTAATAAGCCATTTAGTACACAATTAAAATTAAAGATTGAAGCATTAGATTCACAAATACTAGTAAAAACAAAAACGGTGAGTATTGATGTTAAAACAGAAAAATTTACTGAAGGTACTTTTAATCTACCCATTAAAATAATTAATATTCCTAACAATTTAGAAGTAAACTTTTTTCCAAAAACAATTAATTTGTCTTTTTATACAAGCCTAGAAAGTTATAACTCAATAAAAGAAAGTGACTTTGAAATTGTGTGCGATTTTAACGAGCACAGTAACACATCGTCTTACTTATCAACAAAGTTAGTTAAATTTCCAAAAGCCATTAAAACATCGCGTTTACACCAACAAAAGATAGAATATATAATTTCAGAATGATAACCGTAGGACTTACAGGTGGAATAGGTAGTGGAAAAACCACAGTTGCCAGAGCGTTCGAAGCTCTTGGTATTCCTATCTACATCGCAGATGATGAAGCTAAACGGTTAATGAATACCTCTAAAGTAATAAAACGAAAACTTATTGCGCTTTTTGGAGAATTAGCCTATGTAAATAATACCTTAAATAGACCTTATTTAGCGAAAACCATTTTTAACGATAAAGCGCTTTTAGAACAAATGAATGCGATTGTGCACCCAAAAGTTGGAAACCATTTTAAGAAATGGAAGAAAAAACAAAAAGCACCTTACGCAATTAAAGAAGCTGCAATACTTTTTGAAAACGGAAGTTATAAAAACTACGATTATATAATAACTGTTATTGCGCCAGAGAAAGAACGTATTGCTCGTGTAATGAAACGAGATCATGCAAGTAAAGAAAAGGTTGAAGCCATTATAGCTAATCAATGGAAAGATGAGATAAAATCTAGCCTTTCAGACTTTGTTATTGTAAACACAAATCTTGATTCTACAAAAGAAGCGGTTTTAAAAACACACAAAAAACTCTTAAAATTAAGTGCTAAAGCTTGAATTTTAACATTTGTGTTAATGTAAGGTTAAATGCGTCGCTTACTAAATGTTAAAATATTAATTTTGAATGGATGAGTAAAAAAGTGTTTTTTGTGCTGGTAATCCTTATGAGTTTATCTCTAATAGGTATCATATTTGTTCAAGGCTATTACATTTCTAATTCCATTAGTAACAAAGAAAACAACTTTAATTTTACAGTAAAGCAGGCATTAATTCATGTCTCTAAAAAAATAGAGAAGGAAGAGTACAGAGACCACGTTATTAAAGTAAGAAAACTATTAGAGCAAGGTATCGAAGTAAATAAAGATACTACAGCTATAATTAATCTTTACATTAAGCAAGAAAATCAAGCAAATAACGAAACCCTTGTTTACAGAAATGCCATTTTAGAAGAGAATTATAAATTATCTTCTGCGCTCTTTGACATAGGTTTAGATAGTACAAGCATTAAAAAAATTATTAATGAAAACGAAACCAAAATCTATAAAACTAGTGAGATAGATGGTAAAAAATCATCTGACGCTTTATTGAGCCAAATAGGTAAAACAGAAGATATAATGTACGAAACACATTATGAAAATTTTGCCTACAGAAAGCCAATACACAAGCGTACCTCAAGAGAAGAAATAGATAGATTGCTTAAATTAAAACTATTGCAAGACGGAATAGATGTTAATTATGAGTTTGCCATATATAGTAATGATTTAGCAACTAAAGTACAAACAGAAAATTTTGAATTAGAAAACCAAAATACCTTAGGATTTCCTATTTTTTCTGGAGACAATGGTAACAGTAATTATAAATTATTAGTCAATTTTCCTCAAAGAGATAAATTTATATGGTCTTCTGTTTTAGGTATGTTGGGTTTATCTGTTTTGTTTACATCAATAATATTAATAGCTTTTATAACAGCATTAATACAAATAATGAAACAACGTCAAATTTCTGAAATCAAAACAGATTTCATTAATAACATGACACATGAATTTAAAACACCAATTGCAACTATAAATTTAGCTTTAGATTCTATTAAGAATCCTAAAATTATAGACGATAAAGAAAAGGTAGCACGCTACTTACGAATGATTCGTGAAGAAAATAAACGTATGCATGCACAGGTGGAAAATGTGTTAAGAATATCTAAACTTGAAAAAAACGAGCTAAACATTAGTAAGGAAGGTATAAGTTTACACGACCTAATTGAAGATGCTATTTCTCATGTAGAATTAATTGTTGAAGATAAGCAAGGTAGTATAGAAACAGAGCTTATGGCAACTAAGTCTTCTGTTTTAGCAAACGAAACGCATTTTATAAATGTTTTAGTTAATATTTTAGACAATGCCATTAAATACACACCAGAAGCACCAATAATTACTGTAGAAACTGTAAATGTTGGTAATAATATTTTAGTAAGTATTAAAGATCAAGGTAGCGGAATGAGTAAAGCTGCTACAAAACGTGTTTTCGAAAAATTTTATAGAGAACACACAGGAAATATACATAACGTAAAAGGTCATGGTTTAGGCTTGGCTTATGTAAAAAGAATTGTAGAAGACCATAGTGGTCATATATCATTAACAAGTGAAAAAGATAAAGGAAGCACTTTCACAATTAAGCTTCCATTAATATCGTAATATTATGGATGAACAAGAAAAAAAAATATTATTAGTAGAAGACGATCCAAATTTTGGAACGGTTTTAAAAGATTATTTAATGATGAATGACTATGCAGTTGTTCATGCTAAAAATGGTATGGAAGGCTTCGAGAAGTTTAAAAAAGAGGATTATGATCTTTGTATTCTAGATGTTATGATGCCTTATAAAGATGGCTTTACACTTGCTAAAGAGATAAGAGAAAAAAATGCCGATGTGCCAATTATTTTCCTTACTGCAAAAGCAATGAAAGAAGATGTTTTAAAAGGATATAAAGTTGGAGCAGACGACTACCTAAATAAGCCTTTTGATAGTGAAGTGCTTTTAATGAAAATTAAAGCAATCATGACCAGAAAAGCAACAGAGACAGTAGCAGATAGCAAACAATTTGAGTTTAAAATTGGGAATTTCGATTTAAATTCTAAATTACGTTTCTTAACCTATAAAGATGGTGAAGCTGTAAAACTGTCTCCAAAAGAAAACGAATTATTACGTTTGTTAGCATTACACGAAAACGATTTAATGCCTAGAGAATTAGCATTAACAAAAATATGGAGAGATGATAACTACTTTACATCTAGAAGTATGGACGTTTATATAGCTAAATTACGTAAGTATTTAAAAGTTGATGATAAAGTAGAAATACTTAATATTCATGGAGAAGGTTTTAGATTAGTTGTAAATCAATAAAACCGACTATAAAATTTTAAAAAAGGCCTACATGTATAGTTATATGTAGGTTTTTTTATTCAATATTTTTTTAATAGATACTATCCAAAATTTTATTAGCGACAACTGGTCTGTAATGACTCTGCTCGTAAAAATTACTAATAGGTCTAGTTAATTCGTTATCACCAGAAAAATTGTATACTGAATTAGGTTTAAAAACACGTTTTAATAATTCTAATTGTTCTTTTTCTAAAGGAATTTGATCGTATAAAGGTGAAACTACTATTTTGTAGGATGTTTTATGTTTTTCTAAAATGGTTTCAATGGCTTTTAAAAGTTTAATTTCTTCGTTAGAAACTTCAGCCTTTTTATAATTGGTTATTGGTCTTTTATAAAATTTACTACTCATGTGTTTATATTAAGCTAAAGAATCTTCAGCAATTAATTTATCATAATCATAATAGATGTCATTACTAATAGGAGTATAGGTATCAGGATATTTATAACGCCTAATATGATTTTTCATATAAGACCTATACGTTTTAAAGAGCGAGTAATCAATATATGATATTACTAATCTAGGATTAAGAGATGCTTTTAAATTCAGCCAATAGAATTTTACAGCAGAGACATCATTAAACACAATTGGATTTATTTGATGATGCGTATCTCTTTTTTCTGTACCTATTAATGTGCTTCTATCAATAATAATTAAAGCATGCTCTAAATTAATATGCTGCGAATCCAGAAACTCTATTTTTTTATAAATACCATATAAATTTTCGGTATAGCCATCGTAATGAAAAACACTAGCATTTTCAGGTAAGTACTTTTTCCATGATTTTGCTTTAAAAGCTTGAGATCTTGAACTCCCAAAAATAAAAGCGTTATAGTTTTCAGAGGCATTGTTTTTTTAAAGATTTTTGTAGAAACTAAAGTTCTATTTAATGCTACAAGATTATCGTTATCATAATAATTATCATAAGACTTAAAAACTTTTAGAATGTCTAAATTAAAGCCTATAATTAATAGAATAAAAAATGGTGTACAGAATAAAGCTAGTTTTTTTAAGAATTTTTTCATGACTTAAAATTGAAAATAAATAAAACTCTGTGAATTACCAGATTCCATTAATATTAATATAGTTATAGCATAATAAAAAAGATATCTTATGTACCATTTTATAGAAAGATGTTCAATAGCATATTGGTTGTTTCTTCCTAACCATTCTATCACAATAAAAAAGAGAAACGTAAAAAATAAATATTTTGGTCTAATTTCTGGAATAGTAAATAGAGATAGACTTAAAACACCATTTAAATACTCTAAAGCTTGAGTAATGGTATCTGCTCTAAAAAACACCCAAGCTAAAGTTACTAAAGTAAATGTAAAAAGCGTTTTAACTATATTAAGACCTAAGGCTTTATATTTATTGTTTTTTATTGCTGTTTTTTTATTCGAAAAATAATATGGAATAAAAAATATAGCATGAACAATTCCCCAAATAATGAACGTCCAGTTTGCACCATGCCAGAAGCCACTAACTACAAATACAATAAATATATTTCTTAAGGTAATTAGCTTGCTTTTTCTGTTTCCTCCTAAAGGAATATAAAGGTAATCTCGAAACCAAGTAGTTAATGAAATATGCCATCGAGACCAAAAGACTTTTATGTTTTTTGAAAAATAAGGAAACGCGAAATTTTGTTTTAAATTAAAACCAAATAGTCTAGCTGTACCAATTACTATATCTGAATAGCCAGAAAAATCACCATAAATTTGGAAAGAAAATAAAATAGCTCCAAGAAACAAGGTGCTTCCAGAATAATCATCTGCATTATTAAATATAACATCTACATATTTTGCACATTGATCTGCGATCACTACTTTTTTAAATAATCCCAAAGTATTTGGCGTAAACCATCTCTTCCATTAGTAAAAGTAAATTGTTTTTTAGTAGAAAATTGAGGTAATAAATGTGCTGCTCTTTCTATAGGTCCAGCAACAAGTTGCGGAAAAAAAAGCTTACAAATGCAGCAAAGTTTATTAAGTTATTTGTTGGCTCTATTTTTTTTCTGTATACATCTATGGTATAACTTAATGTTTGAAAGGTGTAAAAACTAATACCAACTGGAAGTATTATATTTAATGAATTTACAGAAATAGTTTGTCCAAAAAAGCTAAACGCTGTGGTAAAGCTATCTATAAAAAAGTTGTAATATTTAAAAAAGCAAAGCAATCCTAAATTTAAGAGAATACTAGAGTAGAGTAGTTGTTTTCTGTGGTTTTGAGCATTAGTTTTAGATAACGCTTTTCCTATAAAATAATCGGCAAGTGTGCTTATTAAAATTAAACTTAAAAAGCGCCAATCCCAAAAACTATAAAATACATAACTAGATATGAGTAATACTATGTTTTGAGATTTAAGCTTGTTTTTAAAAACAAACCAATAGAGTATAAATACTATGGGTAAAAACAAAGCAAAATCTAATGAATTAAATTACATAGTAATTTAAGTTTGTTAAAGTTATGCTCAATAATTAATTGGTTTCATGCTTTTTTAGTTCTAAAGCAATAGTCTTTTTTATAGTTTCAATATTTGTGTTATAATCGAACCACAAGGTGTCTTTATTGCGTTTAAACCAGGTAAGTTGGCGCTTTGCAAACCTGCGTGAATTCTTTTTTATTTCTTCAATAGCAAAATCAAGAGTCCATTGTTTGTTTAAATAATTAAATAACTCTTTATAGCCAACAGTGTTTAAGGCATTAAGATGTTGTTGCTCTATAAGCGTTTTTACTTCTTCAAGTTGTCCTTTGGCCATCATTATATCTACACGCTTATTAATACGGTTATATATTATGTCTCTATCTGCAGTTAAGCCTATAGTTACAGTTTTAAAGTTGCGTTTGTTTTTGTTTTTATTTAAAAATGAAGAATAAGGTTTATTGCTTCCAATACAAATTTCTAAAGCACGTATTACACGCTGTGGATTATCGATTGCAATAGTGTTATAAGACGTGATATCTAGTGTTTTAAGCTGAAGCTGAAGCGCTTCTAGTCCGTTATCAACTAATTCTTTATTTAAGCGCTGTCTGATGCTTTTATCAACTTCAGGAAAATAATCTAATCCTTTTGTTACCGCATCTACATACAATCCAGATCCACCAACCATAATAACCACTTCATGATTTTTAAATAAAGTATTTAATGTTGCAATGGCCTCTTTTTCGAAAGCACCAACGTTATAGTTGTCTTTAATAGATTTATGATGAACAAAATGATGTTTAGCTTGAGATAGCTCATCTAGAGTAGGAGCAGCAGTGCCAATTTGCATTTCTTTGTAAAACTGTCTAGAATCTGCAGAGAGTATTTCGGTTTTAAAATGTTGAGCAAGTTTTATACTTAAACTTGTTTTTCCTATTGCTGTTGGTCCAACAATAGCGATAAGATATTTGTTTTTAAAACTCAAAGTATTGATTTAATCAATGTGTAAATTGTGCCCACAATTATAGCAATATTCGGCTTCATCTTTGTGTCTAGTAGCTAAACAGTTTCTACACGATTGTGAGTTAAGATGTATTTTTTCTGGCTCAGCATTATTGTTCTTTTCTTCGTTATTTACTTTTCTGGTAAATTCTGCCGAAACTATACCTGTTGGAACTGCAATTATACCATAACCCATAATCATGATAATAGTTGCAATAAACTGGCCTAATGGTGTTTCTGGCGCAATATCTCCAAAGCCAACTGTAGTTAATGTTACAATACACCAATACACGCTTTTTGGTATGTTTGTAAAACCATGTTCTTCACCTTCTACTAAATACATTAAGGTTCCAAAAATTATGGATGCAATAATTACAGCAAATAAGAACACAGATATTTTTGCACGACTTGCCTTTATTGCAGAAGCTAACTGGTTTGAAGCACCTAAATACCTAGCTAATTTTAAAACTCTAAAAATTCTTAGTAAACGTAATGCTCTTAAAGCAACAAGCGCGTGGCCACCAACAAAAAAGAATGACAAATACATTGGGATTGTAGACAGAAAATCTATAACACCATAGAAGCTAAAAATATATTTTGTTGGTTTTTTTACTGTTATTACTCTTGCAATGTATTCTATAGAAAAAAGGATGGTAACAGTCCATTCTCCAATATATAATGCATTGTGGTATTTAGAATCTATCCAACTTACACTTTCTAGCATTACTAACGCTATACTAGCGAGTATAAATATAAGTAACACAACATCAAAAATTTTTCCAGCAGGAGTATCTGCTTCATAGATAATCTCATAGAGTTTATCTTTCCAATTTTGTTTTTTTAAAGTGTTCATATTTCAAAAATACTAAATTATAACGACCTATTTTTTCTTTAAAATAATAAGTGAGTTTTTTTGTAAATCTATAATAGTACTAAAATACGCTTTTAAATAAGGATAATAATTTTGGTTATAAATTGCGTCTTTAAAATTAAATTTAAAATAGATAATAATTTCAGAATCGCTTTGGCTTACATTCATTAACAATGTTCCTGTGCCATTTGGTAATTGATGCTTTTTTATTTCTGGGAGTTCTGTTACTTCATAGATATTAGCATCGTAAGCTAACTTATAAATGTAAGTGTAAGAATCCTTATAACCAAAATCTATAGGATAAGTGCGTTCTTGAAGTTTTAATGGGTTGTCGTCGAAAAAAGTAGTAATAAACGGATTTACATAAATAGAGCTACCAATAACTTCAGAGTCGATTTCAAATTCTATTGTCTCCAAAAATTCGCTGCTATTTTTTTGTGTGGTATTTACATCATGATTTAAAACAGTAAATGTTGTGTTATTATTTTGGTAATCTGTAATGTAACCAGACTTGTTTTTAAAATAGACTTCTTTTAAATCGTTAGACTGGTAGCCTGTAGTTTTGTGCTCTAAATTACCTTTAACTATGTCATCTTCAATTTTAGTTTCTACAATGTAACTTGCAGCTGCATTTTCTTCAACTTTAATATCTACCCAATAACTGCCTTCCTTTAAATCGAGAAGTCTTCCGTATTGGTTTAAACATCGATATGGCAGTTGCCCAAAAGATAAATAGGGACTTGTGGCATCTAGAAAATATTCTTTTCCATCAATTGTTGATTGAAGTATAATGTAATTAAATTCTGAAATTACCGGAAATATTTTTGTGGGTAATCCATTACCTCTTGTAGACATTAATACAGGAAGGACTTGAATGTTATTTTCATTTAATAAATTAAATAATAGTAAGTTAATTTCTGAAGATCGTCCTACTTTATTTTTTA
This sequence comes from Lacinutrix sp., assembly GCF_029238095.1. Classification (GTDB taxonomy): domain Bacteria; phylum Bacteroidota; class Bacteroidia; order Flavobacteriales; family Flavobacteriaceae; genus Lacinutrix. The sequence goes on from NZ_JAQWGS010000024.1 coordinate 61,564, forward strand.
CCAATTTTTTTAAATCTACCTCACCAAATATGTTGTTTTCACCATTCCACTTATAATTATTCTGCACATACTCTAAAATTACTTGTGCTTTTTTAAGTTGGTCTTTTTCTTTGGTTATTTCTGTAGAGAGTAAATCCTTAACTAAAGAGCCTTTATTTAATTGTCTACCTATACTTTTTTCGGTTTTAAACTCTTTATCAACTGTTTTCCAAGATTTAGTAATATTGTCTACTCCACCATCAAAACCTTTATACACTTTGAGCTCGTATTCTACTTTAGAAATGTAGTTTTCTCTTGTAGTCATATACCTTTCGTCTATAAATGCAGGAATGTCTTTCATAACGTAAACCGACTTAAAACAGTCTGATTTTGCACCTGTAGATGTACTTAAACAGTCATGCTCTATATCTGAAGTATTTACAGAAAGTGGTATTTCTCCAACAAGTTTAATGTTATACTCGTAATTAGCAGGAATACTTGCATGATATTCGCTGTAAAGTGTTGGTATATCTGATTGAAAATACCAAGACTTATAATTAAACATAAAAGGTGTGTCTAAAGTATAGCTGTATTTAATAACAGAACCTTCTTTTATGTCAGGCATTGTAAACTTAACTAAAGTATAGTTATTGTTATAATTTTCGGTAAAAACCTGGCTTTTATCTAGTTTCTGTATATCTACAGTACCATTAGCATTCATATTAGATGTTGTGCCTACTATATCTGTAATCTTTTCTTTTCTATCACTATTGTTATATAACAAAACAGAAATATCTGCTTTACTAAAACCATCTCTGTTTAAAATTTTGATTTTACGTTTTATTTCGGTTTTTAATCTAAAATCATCTGGGTCTACATAAGAGTTTCCATACTCGTAAATTACTAAAGCATTTGCTGTAGAGTCTTTACTATATGTATTAATGGTTAAATCATCGTTAGTTACGTTGTAACCAGAAGCATTAAATTTTGCCTGAGAAAAACTAATAAATGTAATTAGTAAAAAGGTTAGTGTGGTTGCGATTTTTTTCATTTAAAATTTAAGAATTTTAAGGCGTTTGTTTTTGCGTAAATAGCTTTGTATTATATGCTGTGTATGTCTATTATTTTCCATAGGAGTTATAATAGATTTTAATATTTTAATATTATTTAATTGGTAGTTTAAGTCGAAAAAGCCATAGCCAGCAAACACACCATTTTCTATTAAAATGGCACTACGTTCTTCAATTTCACGACCTCTATCTATTACAATCATGTTTTGGTTTTTATAGCTGTATTTTTCTATAAAATCGGTTACTCTTTTATTGTAAAGTGTTGTATTTTCTTCGTTAACACAGGCGCCTTCACATTCTTTTAATTCATATTTAAAACAACTGTTAAGGGTTTTTTCTAAACCTGAAAGTTTTAAACATAAAGTATACGTTTCTGCTGCGCGATGTAAAAAATCTTTAGCACTTTGTCTATTGGTAAAAGTAGTAATGGCTTTTTTACGACCATCTGAAATATCTATGGTTAAGTTTATATAACCGTTGGTGTCTGTAGTGCTATATAAAGCATGAGAAAATAATGTTTTTCTTAACGCACGATTAAAAATAGGTTTGTTTTGTTTTATCTCGTGGCTTTCTTTTAATAAAGCAATGAGTTCGCTTCCTGTGGCTTCAAAAGTTACTGTGGCTACGTGTAATTGAATTTTTTTAGATTTTCTATCTGTTCCAGTAAAATGCTGGTTAATTCGTTTTTTAATATTTTTACTTTTTCCTATGTAAATAATTTTACCTTCTTTATTGTGTATGTAATACACTCCAGTAACCGATGGCATATTTGCAATAATTTCAATTAGTTTTGGCTCTAATTGTAATTTTGGTTCTTTGCGTAAAAATTTTTGAATAATGGTTTTTTCTACATCTTTATTTAATAACAATTTAAAGAGTTTTACAGTTGCCAGTGCATCTCCAGAGGCACGATGTCTGTCTGTAACAGGAATACCTAAAGAGCGTACTAATTTCCCAAGACTGTAGGATGGTAAATCTGGAATCAACGTTTTTGCTAACTCCACGGTACATAATGTTTCCCGATCAAAATCGAAACCTAAGCGTTTAAATTCTGTCGTTAATATTCTATTATCAAATTTGGCATTGTGTGCTACAAGTATGCAGCCTTCAGTAATTTCTACTACACGTTTAGCAACCTCGAAGAATTTAGGAGCATTACGTAGCATTTTACTATTTATACCAGTTAGGTTTACAACAAATGGTTGGATATCTCTTTCCGGATTTACTAAGCTAATAAATTGGTCTACAACTTCATGACCATCAAATTTATAAATAGCAATCTCTGTTATGCCTTCTTCATTATACTTACCACCAGTGGTTTCTATGTCTAATATTGCGTAAATAAATATAAAGTTAAAAGTTAATAGTTAAAAACTAAAAGTTACTTACTCTAAGATTTCATTGTGTTAATTGTAGAAACTAACATTTTTATTAATTCCTTATTAGCAAAAATAAGTGTTTTACTAGTTTCTGAATCTAAATAATTTGAGTCTTTTAATAAAGATATCCAATATTCTGTTTCGTTAGCTTCTTTAAGAGCAATGCTCATTTTACTTATAAATTCTTTATTTGATTGAGCAAACTCTGCTTCTCTAATATTAGCACCAATAGAAGTGCCACTTCTTAGTAGTTGTCTTGATAAAGTATATTCTTTATGCTTAGAAGAAATAGATTTATACACTGAAATAATTTTTAAAGCAAAATCATAACTTTTAGTTTTTAAAATTGATTCTTTCATGAGTATAATTATTAACTTTTAGTTTTTAACTATTAGTTACGATAGCCAAAGATACTACTTCCTACACGAACCATTGTACTACCACAAGCAATTGCTAATTGGTAATCTCCACTCATTCCCATACTAATAGTTTGTAGTTTACAATTTTCTGTTTTTAGTGTTATTAAAGTATCGAAAGTAGCTTTTAAAAGTTTGAATTCTTTTTCAATTTGTTCAGTATTATCGGTAAACGTTGCCATTCCCATAACGCCAGTTACTTTTATGTTTTTTAATGCTGAAAAGTCCTGAGATAGTAATATGTTTTTAGCTTCTTCAGGACGCATTCCAAATTTAGACTCTTCTTCAGCAATTTTAATTTGAAGCAAACAGTCTATAACTCTGTTGTGTTTTAATGCTTGCTTATTTATTTCTTTAAGTAATTTAAAACTCTCCACACCATGAATTAAGCCTACAAAAGGTGCCATGTATTTTACCTTGTTGCGTTGTACATGTCCAATCATGTGCCACTCAATATCCTTTGGCATTTGCTCGTGCTTTCCTGCCATTTCTTGGATTTTATTTTCTCCAAAAATGCGTTGTCCAGCATTATAGGCTTCCATTAAATCGCTCACTGGTTTAGTTTTAGAAACTGCAACTAGTGTTACATGTTCTGGGAGTGTGTTTTTTATGTTGTTTAGGTTTTGTTTTATGCTCATTAATTAAATCTATTGTTATTTATTTTAAATAGTCCTCAATCATTTCTAAAAAAATGAAATGGATTAAATATTTTTTTCATGTTTCACATCTCTCTAAATTTAGACTCTTCTACTCCATCAATTTTTGGAATACAGAGAACGACTACTAATGACTAACTACTTAAAACGCCTGTTATTTAAAACTCATAAATAGTGACACCACTTCTTAATTTAGGCTCAATGTATGTGCTTTTAGGTGGCATTTTAAGTCCATCGTCTGCAATGTGTTTCATTTGTTCTATTGTAGCAGGAACCATACCAAAACCAACTGTAAACTCTCCATTATCTATTTTGCTTTTAAGATTTATGATGTCTTTTTTTCCACTTAGGTAATCTATGCGTTTATCGCTTCGTAAATCTGTAATTCCTAAAATAGGTTTTAAAATGGTTTGATAGAGTAGTTGTGCATCGAGTTCCTCTAAAGAGGTTTTAAACTTATAATTTGTTTTACGTAAATACATAGAATAAAATTCGCCATCTAAATACATACTAAAATGATGCACTTTCGATGGTTTGTATGGCATAATTCCTCTATTTTCTATGCGATATAAAGTATCTAATTGTATTAAAAATTCTTCTTTGGTTAAACCGTTTAAGTCTTTAACTAATCGGTTAAATTCATGTATGCGTAATTCAGACTCAGGGATTAGAAAACTCATAAAAAAATTATAAGTTTCATCTCCTTTATGCCTTTTATTTTCAGCTTTTAAATCTTTACAAAGTAAAAGTGAGGAAGATGATCTGTGATGACCATCTGCAATATAAAGCGTTTCCATTGCTTCAAAAGCCTCTGTAATAGTATTTATATGTGCTTCGCTATCTATTTGCCAAAGGTAATGCGTATCGCGATAGGTTGTTGTGAATTCGAATTCTGCACGTTGTTCTTGTATTTCTGCCATAATAGATGAAATGGCTTTACTATCAGGATAGGTGAGGAGCACAGGTTCTGCATTAAAACCTACCTTTTTTAAGTAGTCTTTAAAAACAATTTCTCTGCTGGCAATGGTATCTTCATGTTTTTTTATAACATCGTTTTGGTAATCTTCAACACTTGCAGCAGCTACAATGCCATTAAAAGTTTGTTGGTCGCGATCTACAATTTTATAAATGTAAAACGAAGGCTTTTTATCTTGAACAAATACACCATCTTCTTTAAATTCTGAATAGCGATTTTTAACCAACTGATAGCGTCCTGCTCCAGAAATTTCCTTGTCATATTTATAACCAGGATTGACAATGTGTAAAAATGAAAACGGATTGTAATCTAAACGTGCTTCGCGTTCTGCTTGCGTATAACTTTGGTAGGAACGTGAGGCTACAAGGCTAACTTTGTCTCGTGTTGGTTTTACTGCGCGAAAAGGTTTTATTACTGCCATGTATTTAGTTTTCAGTTTTAGTTTAGGAGTAGAACTATGTAAAACAGATTCTGCTACAGTAAACTACGACTAGGATTATTTACTTCAAAAACTGCTTCGCAACATGTTCTGCTTTTCTGCTTTCAGAATAATTATAAAATCCTTCACCAGATTTCACACCTAGTTTTCCTGCGCGAACCATGTTTACTAATAGAGGACAAGGTGCATACTTTGGGTTTTTAAAGCCGTCGTACATAACGTTTAAAATAGACAAACATACGTCAAGGCCAATAAAATCTGCTAATTGTAATGGACCCATTGGATGTGCCATACCAAGTTTCATAACGGTATCAATCTCTTCAACTCCTGCAACACCATTGTATAATGTTTCAATAGATTCGTTAAGCATTGGCATTAAAATTCTATTGGCTACAAATCCAGGATAATCGTTAACTTCTGTAGGTATTTTGCCTAAGGTTTTAGATAACTCCATAATGGTATTGGTCACTTCATCGCTAGTATTATAACCACGTATAATCTCTACCAGTTTCATAATTGGTACAGGATTCATAAAATGCATTCCAATTACCATTTCTGGACGAGAAGTAACAGCACCAATTTGTGTTATAGAAATAGAAGAGGTATTTGTTGCCAAAATAGTATCATCTGGACAAGCTTCGTCTAATTGTTTGAAAATTTTTAATTTTAAATCGATGTTTTCTGTTGCAGCTTCTACAACTAAACTTGCATATTCTACACCTTCTGTTATGCTTGTATATGTTGTTATGTTGCTTAAGGTTTCTGCTTTATCTGCTTCTGTAATTTTTTCTTTAGCGACCATTCTATCTAAATTCTTAGAAATAGTTGCTATTCCTTTTTTTAAAGAGGCTTCACTAATGTCTATTAATTGTACTTTAAAACCTGATTGTGCAAAGGTGTGAGCGATACCATTTCCCATAGTTCCTGCTCCAATTACTGCTACGTTTTTCATAAATTATTTATTTTTTTATTTCCGCAAAGGCGTTAATATATCTTATTTTATGGTCTTACAATGCTTTGAGATTTTCATTCGAGTAAGACTGAAAAGTGATGACTGCTTGCTTACCGCTTACTAAATTTTAAAACTGATCAATTATCATTGTTGCTACACGCAAGGCTTCTGTACCATCGTGTAAGGTTACTATTGGTTTTGTATTGGTATTAATAGCATCTGCAAAAGTTTCAAGCTCATCTAAAATAGCGTTATTGTTAGCTACTTCAGGATTATCAAAATAAATTTGCTTTTTTATACCTTCTGCGTTTTGAAGAATCATATCGAAATCTCCTGGTATTTCTGGAGCGTCTTTCATTTTTACAACTTCACATTTCTTTTCTAAAAAATCTACAGAAATGTAGGCGTCTTTTTGAAAAAACCTTGTTTTACGCATATTTTTTAATGAAATTCTACTTGCTGTTAAGTTTGCAACACAGCCGTTTACAAATTCTATTCTTGCGTTCGCAATGTCTGGTGTATCACTAATAACAGAGACTCCACTTGCAGACACACTTTTAACTTTAGATTGTACTACGCTTAAAATAACATCAATATCATGAATCATTAAATCTAAAACCACAGGAACGTCTGTTCCTCTTGGATTAAATTCTGCAAGACGATGTGCCTCAATAAACATTGGGTTGTTTAATTGGTGTTTTATGGCTTTAAAAGCAGGATTAAAACGTTCTACATGTCCAACTTGACCTTTAACACCATGTTCTGCTACCAAAGTTCTTAACGTTTCGGCTTCTTCAACTGTATTGGTTATAGGTTTTTCTATAAAAATGTGCTTGCCTTTTGCAATGGCTTGCCTGGCACAATCGTAGTGAGAGAGTGTTGGTGTAACAATATCTACCATATCTACTGCGTCTATTAAAGCTTCAATAGAATTAAAGTATTTGTAACCAAATTCTGCTTCTACTTTTTTACCATTTTCTTCACTAGAATCATAAAAACCTATAAGGTTATATTTTTCAGACTGATTTAGTAATCTTAAATGAATTTTTCCAAGGTGTCCAGCACCTAAAACTCCAGCGTTTAGCATTCTTTTTACGTTTTTTTCAAAAATAAGATTTTTAATTTTTTAATTTACGTTCTTATTCATCTTTTTACCAATTTCGTTTTTTTTGTTTATTTTAAAGTTATGCCAAGTTTTTCGGCGACTTTAAGTGTCAAATCATATAAAGGATCAATGTAGGCTAATTCGTTTCCATCTAGCGTAAAAATTTGAGTGTATTTTTCTTGTTTTGCAATTTCAGAAACTGCTTGGCCAACCTTACTAAAAAGTGGTCGCATGAGCTCTTCTTGTTTTAATTGAACTAGTTCAGCGGCATTTTGTCTAAATTTCTGAATATCAGTTTCTAAATTAAAAATGTCTTGCTGCTTTTTCTTTCTAGCTTCATCATCCATTGTAGCAAAAACTTTATTAGCTGCCTCAACTTCTTTTTCGTAGGCTTCTAATTTTAATTTTAAATCATTCTGTAATTGTTTTTCATAGTCTTCAATTCCAGTTTTTACTTTTCCAATTTCAGGTAATTTAGTAACTATAACGTTAATATTAACTGTACCTACCTTTGTTTGAGCTGTTACTGTATATGAGCTAAAAAGGATTACTAATGAGTAAAATAAGTATTTAATTTTCATAATTTTTATTGTTTTATTTTTTTAAAGTTGAAACTATTTTCAGTTTTAGTTAAAGCAATGTTTATGCCATTAACACAAAACTTAAAAAGGTGTTAATTGGTTTCTTAAACATTTTTTCAAAAATAGGTGTTTTGTACTAGAAATAATAATATAAATGGGAGGTTTCAATTAGAAGATTTTAGTATTTTTATGGCATTAAACTTTGCTTAATTTTGCACGATACATATAAACATAAAGGCTTAAGACAACAACTAGTTACTTTACTTAAAAACAAAGGTATTACAAACGATGCCGTTTTAAATGCCATAGGAAAAATACCAAGGCATTTGTTTATGGATTCTGGTTTTTTAGATCACGCGTATCAAGACAAAGCATTTCCTATTGCTGCAGACCAAACCATTTCTCAACCCTATACTGTTGCTTTTCAAACGGAATTAATGGAGGTTAATAGAGGCGATAAAGTTCTAGAAATTGGAACTGGAAGTGGTTACCAAACTGCAGTATTATGTGAATTAGGAGCAAAAATTTACACCATTGAAAGGCAGCAGGAATTGTTTAAAATAACTAGTAAGTTTTTGCCTAAATTAGGTTACAGAGCAAAGAAATTTATTTTTGGAGACGGTTATAAAGGCTGGGTTGAGCAAGCACCATATAAAAGTATTATTGTAACTGCTGGAGCACCTTTTGTTCCTAAGCCATTATTGGCACAATTAGAAATTGGTGGTCGTTTGGTAATTCCTGTTGGTGAAAACGTTCAAATAATGACGCTTTTTGTTAGAACAGGTTTGAAAGCATTTGAGAAAACCGAATTTGGTGAATTTAGATTTGTACCGCTTTTGGAGGATAAGAATTAAAATTATTATGAAATCTTTTTACTATTTGTTTCTGTTTTTTAGTTGTTATAGCTTTTCTCAAAGTTATATAGAATACCATACAGGAAATACAGCAGATTTAACTGTAACACCAAGTTCTGGAGTTTGTTTAATGGGTGGAGCCAGCGAAAGCGATGAAGCTATGGTTTGGTTTTTAAATAAAGCAAATGGAGGAGATGTTGTGGTTTTAAGAGCTTCTGGAAGCGATGGTTATAACAATTATTTTTATACAGATTTAGGAGTCACAATAAATTCTGTGCGCACTTTTGTAATTAATACAGAAGCTGGTGCTACAAACGCTTATGTTTTAGATAAAATAGAAAAGGCCGAAGCCATTTGGTTTGCTGGTGGAGACCAATACGATTACGTTAGCTTTTTTAAAGACAATGCAGTAGAAGCTGCATTAAATAATTTTATTAATGTAAAACAAGGCGTTATTGGTGGGACAAGTGCTGGTATGGCTATTTTGGGTAGCTCATATTTTGATGCAGAGAATGGTACAGTTACTAACGCACAAGCATTAAGTAATCCTTATCATAATAGAGTGTCTTTAGGTTATAACGATTTTTTAAATGTTCCTTTTCTAGAAAATGTAATTACAGATACGCATTACGATGATCCAGATAGACGATCCAGACATACTGTTTTTTTAGCACGTTTTGCAACAGATAACAACGCACGTTCTTTTGGGATTGCGTGTAACGAATATACAGCTGTTTGTATAGGTAATGATGGTAAATCCTATGTGTATGGTGATTACCCAAATTACGAAGAGCATGCTTTTTTTCTACAAACCAATTGCAATTTAGCAGACTATTTACCTGAGAATTGTACAACTGGTAACCCTTTACATTGGAATAAAAGCGGTGAAGCTGTTAAAGTGTATAAAGTACCAGGAATGACCACTGGCGAAAACTATTTTGATTTAAGCGATTGGACTTCAGGAAGTGGAGGAAGTTGGCAAAATTGGTATGTAAATAATGGAAGTTTTACAACGAGCGCTTCTGTTAATCTAGATTGTAGCGCTCTTTCTGTTTTTGAAAACGAACTAGAAACCATAAAACTATTTCCAAATCCTTTTAATAATACAATTACTATTGCACAAAACAAACCAATTATAAAAATTGAATGTTTTGATACTTTAGGAAGAATTATACCATTAAACTCTAATGAAGAAACTATAAATACCAATGCATTAGCATCAGGTATTTATTTCTTTAAAGTTTCTAAAGAAAAGTCTTTTAGGATTTTTAAAATGGTAAAAGAGTAGTGCGTTTTTATACGTTTCGTTTATAGGTTTTGCATAAGATTAGTTGCGTGGTTAATTAACGAAGTTAGCAAATAATCACAGATAGAAAGTCCGTGAGGACTTTGGTAATTATACTGTTACTAGCAATTAATTTTATATTGGTATAGTTTTTATGGTTTTTTTAGTTTTTAAAAAAAGAATAAAAATATATTGTTTATCAATAAATATTTATTAATATTGCGTAATAATATTTAATTAAACAACATCTCATGGAATTTAAAATCATAACTAATCAAATTTTGAAAGTGTTACAATTTCTTTCTTGGATTATTTTTATTGGTCTTTGTATTGAAGCTGGTGCAATTGCTATAAATACTTTTATTTCGCTCTTTATTAGTCCTAATGGCATAAATTACTTTTGGGAAGGTTCGGATTATCTATCAAGTCTTTATGATTATGATTATGGACATTTCTTAGCTATAACCTTGACGATGACTATTGTCGCTGTATTAAAGGCGGTTATGTTTTATTTTATTCTAAAGCTCTTCTGGGATAAGAAACTAAATATATTCAAACCTTTCAGTTTGGATTTAAGACGTTTCATATTAAACTTATCCTATTTTGCTTTAGTCATTGGTTTATTTTCCTATTCTGGTTTTAAATATTCTTTATGGCTAACTAAACAAGGTTTTGAAAAAGCCGATATACAAATATTGCATATAGCAGGTGCGGATGTTTGGCTTTTTATGGCTGTTATTCTTTTTGTAATTGTTCAGATTGTAAAAAGAGGTATAGAAATACAGAACGAAAACGAATTAACCATTTAGATTATGTCAATTATAGTAAATTTAGATGTTATGATGGCTAAAAGAAAAATGTCATTGAATGCACTTTCAGATAAGGTAGGTCTTACTCTATCAAATCTTTCCATCTTGAAGACAGGTAAGGCGAAAGCTATAAGATTTACAACTTTGGAGGCTATTTGTGAAGTTCTTGAATGCCAACCTGGTGACATATTGGAATATTCGAAAGATAAATAGTAATAAAAATGTTTAATGTTTAGTTCCGATTTTTTTTCAGCTTGTACATAATTCAATAATGAAACGCGTTTCATTATTTTATCAGACGTTAATCGAAGTTAGTTTTTTTTCAAAAAAGTCAAGTTTATAATTTTTGCTTTACTGAAGCAAGTTTAGTACAAACGAAAGAATAAGTTAAAAGCTAATACCAAATAGTACAACATCGTTTATAAAGCCACTTTGGTAAGAACGCACATAATCTACACGTAAAAAACGAAACTTACCAAAACCAATATTGTCTACACCAATAGAATATTCGCTATACGGTTTGTTGTCCTGTGTAATAGCTGCGTTGGCACCTAAAATAAGATTAAAATTTAGCTTATTTAATACAGGTATTTTATTTAATATATAACCATTAAATCTATGCTCTGCATGAAACTCAGCATAATTATTATTAGTACTTAGAGCATAATAAGGCAAGTTTTTAAAAGCATTTAAATACGAGCCATCTAGTTTTACATTGGTTTGGTTGCCATTAAAATGGTGGTAATCCATAAAAGCAATATCGTCTGCTCCAGAAAAAAGACCTCCAAGCATATTATATTCAAATTCACCTTTATTTCCAATAGCTACACGTTGTCTTAAACGTGCTTCGAACTGGTCGAAATTATAATTAGAGTTAGTTGCTGCAAAGCCTTTTTCGTAACCAACAGAAAGCGTTGGATATTTTCTGCTAGGAATATTATACTTGCCATCTGGATAGCTTAAATAATCTTGAGCGAAATTAATAGTTGTACTAACGTTTAACTTGGCAATATTGTGCGTTATAAATGGAGTAGATGTAAAATTGGTTTCGTTTAAAGGATTGTTACTTGTGTATTGGTCTCCATTTTCGTTAACCATAACATAATCGGTATTATTAAACAAGGCTTTTCTGCGTTCAAATCCTATATTTGAATTTAGTCTAAAACCATTAAATAACTCTTGAAAGTAACGTGCTTGTATGTAGCTTTTTTCGTAGAGTTTCATATAATTATCTTCAAAAAACAAAGTACTTACTAAATTCTCTGTACTAGAAATAGGGTTAGAACTGTTAAACTGTTCGGCTTTTACTCCTCCAGAAAGCGAAATAAAACGATTGTTAATATTATTAAATTTATAGTTTACAGCTACTGTACCTCTTAATCGATCGTCTGCTTCACCATAGTTTAGGTTTCCAGAAATGTTAAAAAACCTGTTATAGTCGTCAATTTCTTTTGTGTAACGCATACCTAAACTACCATTCCAGCCTTGTACAGTATTAAATGTAATTTTCTCTAAAGGAGAGTCTATACTAAAACGATAATTTTTATGCGAATTCTGGTAGCTGTAGCCACCTAAAATGTCGCCTAATTTAAAGGTGTTGTTTTTTTTGTCTATTGAATCTAAATAGGGTTTAGATTCTTTAACCAATTGAATACTGTCTTTTCTAACATAATCTGTAGATTCTTCGACAGTAAGAGGAACAGGACGTTTTTGATTCCAGAAAATAGAATCTTTTTTATTCGAATTTTCTTCGAAAGAGAGAATTTCTCGTGTAAAGTTTTTAGCAGTAAATTCTGGTGTAAAGTCGTAATCACTATACACAGCTGTAAATCTACCTTCTCCTTTGATTCCAAAAACACCATATTTAAAATCGATAGTTTGAGAGATTAAAGCCCAAATATTATCTGTTTCAGAAAATGAAAAGGTTTGTTTTAATGCAAGTAAGTCTACAGGAGCAATTCCTGTACGCTTACCACTAATAGTAACATCTGTTGCATAAATTAGCCATTGGTCTTCAACAATATAAATGTATCCAGAAAAGGCAGCATCATTATCTCGTTTTGGTGTGATTAGTATTTTATTGATGAGGTTATTATTGTCGTCGTAAAAAATGCCTTCTAATTTATATTTGTAGTAGTTAAAAGCATAGTCTGCAATAGGAGAAATTACAGTATTTCCAAGGTCGAAAGTGTTGTTGTAAAAGTTGTAATTTACATCTGTAGCATTGTTAAAGCTAAAACCAGTAGCATCACCACTTACTTTTGACGCTAAAATTTTCTCTTTTAAACGTCTTTGTTTTTTGTATTCAATTTTTGAGATCGTTTCAGATAAGTAAATAATACCAGTTCGAGTAGAATCTAAACCACCACCAAGATCACCAACCTCTTGACCAAATACTTTTTTTGGAGCGTCTTTAATTTTTATTAGTCCACGAGAATAGAAATTAGCTTTGTATTCGCTTAATTTCTCTAGTACTTGTTTTCGTTTTGCAATAGTATTTCTAATAATTTGGTTTGCAGGATTTTCTTCAGAATTAATAACCACTTCACTTAAAGAAATATTTTCTTCAACAAGTTTAGCATCTAGTACATATGGAAAAGCTGTTATTGAAACCTTTTTTTTAAGTGTTTTAAACCCTAAATATTGAAACACTATCGTGTAATCTCCTGTTTTCTCCAGGTCTAAAGTATAATTGCCTTCTTCGTTTGTTGTGGTGCCAACATAAGTATTGTTAAGATAGACACTAACAAAAGGAAGCGTTTCTCCATTATCTGAAGTAACATTACCAGTAATTTGTGCAAATGTAAAGTTTACAATAAAAGATGAAAAGCAGAGTAGTAGAAATTTATTCATTGGATAGTGTTAGTTGCTTATTCTATAGACGTTATTTTTTATAAAAAGGTTGCCTGTAGAATACTCAAACATAAAAAAATAAATTGTTATTTTTTTAGTTTTAACGCAACTTTAATTAATAATTAGCTTTTTTGTAGTTGCTGTCTTTTCTGTTTTAATGGTAACAAGATAGAGGCCTTTGGCAATATTGTTTAAAGCTATTTTGTTGTTACTGCTTTTTAAATTGCGCTCTAAAATTTTTTGTCCCATAATGTTGTGGATTTCTAAATCAGCAGCAATGGTGTTTTTTAAATTTATATTTAAAATACCATGAGTAGGATTAGGATACATAATAAAGTTTGAAAAACTATGATGCGCTGTACTAAGTGTATTGTTTAATTCTAGTATTGCGGCTTGCATATTGGGTAAAGGACCTATGGAAACTCCAGCACCTTGAGCAATTCCTGTATTTACCATTAACATTCTTAACTCTTGAGCAGATAGATGGTTTCCAGTTTGTTCAAAATAATAGGACTGCAAAACAGCAGTAAAACCTCCAACAAGAGCTGTTGCTGAGCTTGTTCCTCCAAAACAAGAGTTATAAGTTTGGTTAAAATCGTTACCAAAAACAATATCACAACCATTTACTCCTGTTGTGTATACATTTTGTCCCCAAGAATGAACATTTACTCGAGATCCATATGTTGTATACCATAATGGTAAATGCATAGTGTTTGCACTTCCAGCTCCAACAATAATGGCACTACTGTCTCCTCTTGCATTGTAATTATTAAAGGATGTTGCATCTAAATTTACACCACCATTTCCAGCAGCAGCTACAACTATTATTCCAGCGTCTGTTGCGGCTTTTGTTAAGTCCCAAATAGCTTGTTCGTATTCTGCTAAAACAAAATTACCGTTTGGTCCATAGGTTTGCATTTCAAAGATTATAATATCACCACTGGCAGAATTATCTATAGCATTAGAAGTTGCTAAAACGCGATTATAACCATATTCTTCTGTCCATTCTGGATATAGAATATACTCATTTGCGCCATGTGCTAAACCGCTTATTCCATAAGCGCCTTTGTTTGCAAAAACAATACCTGCAACACTAGTGCCATGCTCTGTATAAGCTAAAGTGGCTCCAGAATTTATTGTTGTATTTAAAGCAAAAGCAGCGTTGGTATGGTCTAAATCTTCATGATTAGTATTCATTCCATATTCAACAGCTCTAATGTTAATTCCTGTTCCATTTATCCCATTATCCAAAGCATATCTTACATGCATTCAAGGATTAGATTCAATATAGCCTTGATTGTTTTCTAAATCTGTTGTTATAGGTGCAATATCATGAGGAGGTTTTATAGGCGTAAGATTGGCTTGATAAGCATAAACTAAATTTGGTAGTTTTTGCAAGCCTTCTAAAAGCTTTTTTGCAGTTTCATGATCTAAAACAGCTTCAATTCTAAACGTGTTTTTTAATGTATGATTGCTTTGAGATTGTTTTGCAAGTTTTTCTATTTTTTGATTAGAAATACTGTAAGCATTATAAATTTTAAAAGGATAGCGATTATTTAGATTATTGATGGCTTCAATGTCTAATATGTTTTTTGGTGTCTCAAAATGTAATGCAGGACTTAATTTTATATAAAATCTATTTAAAACAGTATTTGTTTGAGAAAAAGAACAATGAGTTATTACAAGCAGGAGTAATACTAGTATGTTTTTTTGCAGAATAGCATATTATGTTTAATTAAAGTCTTTCTTAATGCGTGCTAAGTTACGTTTATTGTCTCTATCTTTTATGGTTTCACGTTTATCGTAGAGTTTTTTCCCTTTTGCTAATGCAATAATTAGCTTTGCATAGCCATTTTCATTAATAAATAGACGTAATGGTATTATTGTTAAACCAGAATTATTAACTTCTTTTTCAAGTTTTTTTAATTCTTTTCGGTTTAATAGTAATTTTCGTTCTGCTTTTGGCGCATGATTGTAAATGTTACCAAAGCGATATTCTTGAATAGTCATGTTAATAACAAACAATTCATTTTGCTCATTAAATTCGCAAAAACTTTCTGTAATAGATGCTTTGCTATCTCGAATAGATTTAATTTCTGTGCCTGTTAAAACTATTCCAGCAGTGTATTTATCTAATATTTCGTATTGAAATTTAGCTTTTTTATTGAGTATGTTTATGGTTTTTTGCATCTATTCGCAAAGCTAAAAAAATAGAATCAATCTAGCATTTTTAGTTCATGTTTTATTTTACTATCTGTAATGGTTACAACATACATACGATTGTAGATGCTTTCATCTATTTCTTCATATGCATTTGCGTTAATAATGCTATTTACAAAACCAGGAATGGTATTACTATGGCCAACAACAAATACGTTTTTACCTTTGGTTTCTTTTAAAAAGGTTTTGTAATTTATAGTTGTAGGATTGTAAATTATAGTTTCAAGATTTTGAGCTTTAGCTGTTGGATATGCAGTATTAATTGTGCGTGTGTAGTCTGTTGAATACACAGCGTCTAGTGTTTTGTTATTAAAAAAAGCAGCCAAGTTTTGAGCACGTTTTTCTCCAGATGCTAATAATTTAGGATTATCTACTGGAATAGTGTCTTTTTCTGCATGTCTTACTAAGTAGTAAGTAGTTGTTTCTTTTATTGTTTTGTTTTCGTTTTTTGATTGGCCACATGAGACAGTAAAAACGACAAGAACGTAAAGTATTATTTTTTTCATTTAAAATAAATTTAAGCAAGCTCTAAGGCAATTTCTATCATGTCTTTAAATGTTGTTTCTCTTTCTTCGCTAGTTGTTGTTTCACCTGTAACAAGAGAATCTGAAATGGTAAGAATCGTTAATGCTTTAGCATTGTGTTTTGCTGAAACTGTATATAAACCAGCAGTTTCCATTTCAACACAAAGGACACCAAATTTACTCCATTTTTTATAAGATTCGAAATCATCTGCATAAAACTCATCGCTAGTAAACACATTTCCAGCTTTTATAGCAATGCTTTTTGCTTTTGCTGCTTCAACTGCTTTTATAAATAATTCAAAGTCTGCAGTAGGAGCGTAGTCTGCTCCTCCAAAACGAAGCTCATTAACTCCAGAATTAGACGAAGCTGCCATAGCAAGTACTACATCTCTTATTTTTATGTTTTTTTGGTAAGAACCAGAACTACCAACACGAATTAAATTTTTTACACCAAATAGTGTAATTAATTCGTGCGCATAAATTGAAATACTTGGAACTCCCATTCCTGTTCCCATTACAGAAACTCGTTTGCCTTGGTAGATTCCTGTATAACCTAGCATACCTCTAACTTTATTAAAGCAAACTGGGTTTTCAAAAAAAGTTTCGGCAATCCATTTTGCACGTAAAGGATCTCCTGGTAATAAAATAGTTTCTGCTATATCGCCTTTTTTGGCTCCAATATGTATGCTCATTTGTTAAGTTTAAAGTTTATAAGTTATACTCTAAATATTAATAATTATTTCCTTCGGAAGAATCTCCAGTTACAATAGCAATTCCGTTAGATGTTCCTATTCTTTCTACACCAATATTAATATAGTCTAAAGCTGTTTTTGTATTTCGTATTCCACCTGATGCTTTTATTTTGGTTTTTCCACTTGCAATCACACTTTTCATAAGTTTCACATGATTAATCGTTGCTCCACCAGAACCAAAGCCTGTAGATGTTTTTATAAAGTCTGCTCCAGAATTTATAGCCAACTCACTCGCTTTAATAATTTCAAGATCATCTAAATAGCAGGTTTCTAAAATAACTTTAAGTGTTTGGTTAGGCATAGTTTTTTTTACGGCCTCAATATCCTTACAAACAGCTACAAAATCTTTAGTTTTAAGTAAACCAATATTTAAAACCATATCTATTTCATCTGCACCATCTTTAAGTGCTTGTTTTGTTTCTTCTACTTTTGCTTTAGTACTCATGGCACCAAGTGGAAATCCAATAACACTACAAACTTTAATATCTGTATTCTTTAATTGTTCTTTTGCTAAAGAAACAAAGCACGAATTTACACAAACAGAAAAGAAATGATGTGCTTTAGCTTCTTCACAAAGTTGTATAATATCGTTTTTTGTAGCTGTAGCTTTTAATAATGTATGGTCTATATATTTGTTTAGTTTCATAAATACAAAGTTACAGTTTTCATGATAGTTTTAATAGTATTTTTCTACCAGATATTTGTAGTCTACTACATAGAAAAAGTAATAGATTATTTTTCTGCATAAACTATAAAAAAAAAGCGACATTCAACTTTACGTTTTATGTCGCTTTTTCAAACTAACTAACTAACTAACCATTATTTTAAACCGAGGTGATTTCTCATTTAGTATACAGTAACATTATTTTGTGATTTTTAAAACTCTTCGGTTACTAAATCACCTTGGTTTCTAAATACTAATTGTTTATTGAAAGCATCTAATAATATAATGCTATCTGTTGTTACATTTCCAGAAAGAATTTCTTTACTCAAAGCATTTAAAACTTCTTTTTGTATCACGCGTTTAACAGGTCTTGCGCCATATTCAGGATTGTACCCTTTATCGCCTAAATACGCTACTGCTTCTGGTGTTGCATCAAATGTTATACCTTGCTTCGCAATCATTTTAGTAACATTTTTTAGTTGTAGACTTACAATTTCTATAATGTTTTCTTTAGTTAAAGGTGTAAATAAAACAGTATCATCAATTCGGTTTAAAAACTCTGGTCTTACCGTTTGTTTAAGTAAGCCTAATACATCTATTTTAGCCGCTTCCATTGCGGTTTCAATATCTTTGGTTGCTACAAAACGTTCCTGAATTAAGTGACTTCCTATGTTAGAGGTCATGATAATTATAGTGTTTTTAAAATCTGCAGTTCTCCCTTTATTATCTGTTAAATGACCTTCGTCTAATACTTGCAATAAAATATTAAAAGTATCTGGATGTGCTTTTTCAATTTCGTCTAATAATACAACAGAATATGGTTTACGTCTAACAGCTTCAGTTAATTGTCCTCCTTCATCGTAACCTACATATCCTGGAGGAGCACCAATTAGTCTGCTTACAGCATGACGTTCTTGATATTCACTCATGTCTATTCTTGTCATAGCACTTTCGTCGTCAAAAAGATACTCAGCTAGAGCTTTTGCTAATTCGGTTTTACCAACACCTGTGGTTCCTAAAAACAAGAAGGTTCCTATAGGTTTATGAGGATTTTGCAATCCGGCTCTAGAACGACGTACAGCATCACTAACTGCAACAATAGCTTCTTCTTGTCCAACAACACGCTTGTGTAATTGGGCTTCTAGTTTTAACAATTTTTCACGTTCGCTTTGCAACATTTTAGTAACTGGAATACCTGTCCATTTTGCAACAACTTCTGCAATATCATCATAAGTTACTTCCTCTTTAATTAATGAAGTTTCCGACTGTGCTTTTAGATCTGATTGTAGCTTCTCTAAAGCCTCTTGTGCTTCTTTAATTTTACCGTAACGCAACTCTGCCACTTTTCCGTAATCGCCATCGCGTTCGGCTTTTTCAGCTTCTAGTTTAAAGTTTTCAATAGCTTGTTTAGTGTTTTGTATGTTATCTACAACCTCTTTTTCGCTTTTCCACTTCGCATTAATCTCGTTTCGTTCTTCTTTTAAATTGGCTAAATCGCTACGTAGAGACTTTAGTTTTACTTCATCTTTTTCCCTTTTTATAGCTTCAATTTCAATTTCTAGCTGCATGACCTTTCTGTCTAAAACATCTAACTCTTCTGGTTTAGAATTGATTTCCATACGTAATTTTGATGCCGCTTCATCCATTAAATCAATGGCTTTATCTGGTAAAAAACGATTGGTAATATAACGTTGTGATAATTCTACAGCACCAATAATAGCTTCGTCTTTAATACGTACTTTATGGTGTGTTTCGTATTTTTCTTTAATACCTCTAAGAATAGATATCGCGCTTTCTGTGTCTGGTTCGTTAACCATAACTTTTTGGAAACGACGTTCTAAGGCTTTGTCTTTTTCAAAGTATTTTTGGTATTCGTCTAGAGTTGTGGCACCAAAAGCACGTAACTCTCCACGCGCTAAAGCAGGTTTTAATATATTTGCTGCATCCATAGCGCCTTGTCCACCACCTGCACCAACAAGCGTATGGATTTCGTCTATAAACAAAACAATATCTCCTTCGCTATTGGTCACCTCTTTTATGACTGCTTTTAAACGTTCTTCAAACTCACCTTTAAATTTTGCTCCAGCAATAAGCGCTCCCATGTCTAGTGCAAATATTTGCTTATCTACTAAATTTTCTGGGATGTCTCCATCTACAATTCTATGCGCTAAGCCTTCTGCAATTGCAGTTTTACCTGTTCCAGGTTCTCCAACTAATATTGGATTGTTTTTTGTTCTTCGTGATAAAATTTGAAGAATTCTACGTATTTCTTCATCTCGCCCAATTACTGGATCTAATTTTCCGTCTTTTGCTAATTGGTTTAAGTTTTTAGCATATTTATTAAGCGCATTATAGGTTTCTTCTTGACTCTGAGAAGTAATACGATCTCCTTGTCTTAATTCGTCTATTGAAGCTTTTAATCCTTTTTCTGTAACGCCTTGGTCTTTTAATACCTGAGCTATTTTGCTTTTAGATTTAAAAATGGCTAAAATTAAATGTTCGATAGAAACATATTCATCGTTCATCTCTTTAGCAATAATTGAAGCTTCGTTTAATGTTTTTGATGCGTCTCGAGAAATGCCTAATTCGCCTCCAGAAACCTTTGAAAAACTTTCTATTTGTTTGTCTAAAATTTGTTTTAGTATTGGGAGATTTACATTCATTTTTTTTAAAATGAAAGGCAACACATTTTCATCAACCTCAAAAATAGCTTTAAAAATATGTTCGTTTTCTATTTGAACGTTTCCTAAGCCTTGTGCTAGCTGCTGAGCTTGCTGTATGGCTTCTTGTGATTTTATTGTATAATTATTTGGGTTCATATAGTATTTTTTGTTTTCCAATAAAGCGGAATAATTGTTTTTTATTTTCAATTTCAGTGTGTATAAATCAATTATCTTACCATTAACAAATACGAGACAAAATGTCTGTTAGGTATTGATTTTAAATGACTTTTAGTCAGTTTAGTCCTTAGGTGTTATAAATATTTACCTCAATTGTATTGTTTGGTTTTTGTATAGGTATTAATTTAGAATAAAATCCTTTGATAGGATATCTTTGTTATTTAAAAAAAATACTATGAAAAATTATTACTTTCTTATTTCCATTGTTTTTTTGCTTGTTTTAAATCCTTCCTTTTCTCAGGAGATGCCAATAGATTTTTCTGATTCTTCAGATAATTTTACTGCCTTCTCTGGAAGTGGTTTTGCTTTTAATATAGATCCAAACGATAATACCAATCCAGTTGGTCAATTTTTTAACGATGGCGTAAATGCTTGGCAAGGCTTTACAATTGATTTGTTAAGCCCAGTTGATTTAGATTTTCAGAATACAATTTCTTTATCATTTTATGGATTTGATCCTAATACTCATACTATACTTTTAAAATTAGAAAATGGAGCTAATGCAGATGTACAAGTGACACAAAATGTACCCTCTGGAGGCGGTTGGACAAATAATATAACTTTTAATTTTGCTAATGCAGTATTAAGTTCTGATGGTACAACGCCTATTAATGCTACAGGCACTTATAATAGGTTAACCATTTTTATTGATGGAGGTGTGACCACACCAGGAACTTATTTAATTGATAATGTTGATGATGGTTCTATAGTAACTAATACTGATCCTGTTTATGATAATCTTGTTTGGTCAGACGAGTTTGACGGAACTGGACCAATTGATAGCAGTAAATGGTACCAACAAACACAATTAATTGCAGGCGATAGTTGGGCAAATGGAGAACAACAGCATTATACAAACCGTATCGATAACTCGTTTAGAGATAATGGAAGCCTAAAAATTATTGCAAAAGGAGAAACATTTACTGACCAAGGTGTTACAAAACAATATACATCTGCTAGATTAAACTCTAAGTTTTCTTTTCAATATGGACGTGTAGAGGTAAGAGCTAAACTACCATCTATAGCTGGAACTTGGCCAGCTATTTGGTTATTGGGTAAAAATATTAATGAAAATGGTGGTTATTGGGATAATGAAGGTTTTGGAACCACCACTTGGCCAGCTTGCGGCGAAATAGATATTATGGAACCTAATATTGCTAAGACTCAAATTTTAGCAACCTGGCATTGGGATAATGGAAGTGGTTATATGTATGATAGTAGTAGTATTGCAACTTCTAATACAGACACGTCTCAAAACTTTCATATTTACGAATTAATCTGGAGTCCGCAGAATATGAAAATTTACATGGATGGTATTTTAATAAATCAATTAGATTCTATAGATCCGTTTAATCAAGAATTTTATATTTTATTGAATGTTGCAATGGGTGGGAATTTAGGTGGTGCAATTCAACCTGGTTTTAACCAAGATACTATGGAAATTGACTATGTAAGAGTGTATCAAGAAACTCCATTATCAACAGAAGAATTTACTAAAAATCCTATGATAAGTTTTTATCCTAATCCAGTAAGTACTGATTTAAATATCTCAATTAACGATTCAAACGACCAAAAAGGACAATTGCAAATAATGGATGTTAGTGGTCGTATTATTAATAAAGCGTCATTTAAAGTCAGTGCTAATAAGTTTATTCATAACACCAATGGATTGCAATCTGGTTTGTATTTTATGAAACTTTTGCTTGATAACGGAAAAGAACATACTTTTAAGTTTATAAAGAATTAATTTTGTAAGATTTAATGTATTATTCGACAATTATAACATGGGATTTTTAAAAAATATATTAGGTGGTTCTTCTGAGCCAAAAGCTAAAAAATCACTTCCTTGGAAGCCTCTAACGGATTTAAGTCAGTTAAATGAAATAGAAGCATTGTCTAAAGGCAAAACACAAGTTGTCTTTAAACATTCTACAAGATGTGGAATAAGCAGTATGGTACTTAACCAATTTACTGATGCTTTTGATGTTAATGCAAATTTAGATTTGTATTACTTAGATTTATTGAATTTTAGAGACGTTTCTAACGAGGCTGGTTACAAGTTTCAAGTATTGCACCAATCTCCTCAGCTTTTAGTTATTAAAAATGGAGTAGCAGTTGCTCATGCAAGTCATGGTGCTATTAATGAAATGGATTTGGCTCGGTTTGTGTAGCAATAGAGTATAAACAAATAATAATTGTAAAAAAAAAGCGACCATAAGGTCGCTTTTTTTAACTTTTAAAACTATAGCTTACAATAATGTTTTTTAGTTTCAGTTTTAAGTCTTCTGCTGTATCGAATACCATTTGCTCATTGCTTGGAAAATGTAACCTTTGGTTTTTTAGAATCTGTATATCTTCATTAGTTAAAGCTCTTCTATCTCCTCTTACAGTTGCATATAGGTTGTCGAATATAAATTCGCTATCTATTGGGAAGCTTTCTAAAACGTGATTTTGTTTTAAATCGGTATAAACAACCCTTGCAATAACTTGGGTTGATTTAAACTGGTTAAACTCATAAAACCTTGCTTTAGCTGTTATAATTTTATCTTGTTTTATATCGTTTCCAAGACTATCTTTTACTACATTCCCTTGTGCGTCTAATACATATTCCCAGCCATCAACTATATTCTTTTTTCTAATAATTTGCCTTTCGGTAATATGCTCAGGAGAAACGATTATTCGTGTTAATTGTAATGCCATTGCATAATCATATTCAATCTCTTGATTTGCATCTGCATGGTAAACTGTCCAAAAATCGTTTAATCCATAAGTATCAAAATTTAATAATTCGTTATGCAAACGTATTGGTATAATTTGATGCGTTTGATTTTCAATGTCAACAATTACGTAATCTGTTCCTTGATGATGAGCTATATCTATTAACTGTCTTACATCTTTAAAATTTGGGTTTATATTTTCAATATAATTTAATATTTTAAAAGCATTTCTATTATCTATTTTATTTTCACTTTGCATTAAGGTAATTGCAGAGTCGTATTTATAGTTGGAAACCTTTGCTCTATATTCTACAATTTCATTTGTATAATCTTTAAAATTTAAAGTTAAAAGCTTTCCATTTACATGTAATGGCATTACTGCTTTTATTGCACGTTGTCTATCTTCTAGATCTAGATAGGTATTAAATATATTTTGATACAATTCTGGGTTTCCCTCTTTTTTTAGATGATTAATAGTGTTGTGGTTTTCTTCAACTATTTTATAATAGGCATCTTGGAGCATTACAATGTAATCTTGCTTACGCTTTTTGTCTTTATTATGCTCTAATTTTTTAAGTGCATTACTAATAGCCTGATCATAGTTGCCAGAGTGTAGTTGTTTCTCAATTTGTTTTCTTCCAACACAAGATGTTAGTATTAGAAGAAGGACTGTAAATAGTGTAAAGTTTTTCATCTTCTTCTGTTTTAATGGTTTATACTGTAAGTATAAAAACAATTAACATGCCAAAAAAGAAAAAGCCTTTAAACTGTATGTGTTTAAAGGCTTTTTAGATTTTATTTTTTCTGGATTAATTACTAGATAGTTTTATTATTTGTTCCTTGTAAATAGGTTTTCCATCTTCTGTAATACCATTTATAATAAGCTTAACATTATCATAATCTCTTCGATTTATCTTTAAAAAATTATCTGCATTAGGTTCTATATTAAAATTAGGAACCCAATCTATAGTGCTAAAATTATCTATGGTTCTTTGGCTTGAAAATACAAGATCCGGAATTTCGTATTTTTCTTTAGGTTTAATAAAACCAAAAGTTGTATCAAACGCTTTTACATTTTTGTTTTTTGCAACTATTTTTTCTCCGTTATTTCCATTTTTAGACACAACGTGCAATACTCCATTTGGAAAATTTGAACCATAGCCAGCACCATTAATGTTGAGCACTACATAATCAATCTCATCTGCATAAATAAAACCGAGTATCGATAAGTCTTGTAATATGGCTCCATCCCAAACAATAGCTAATGGAGGATTTATTTGATCATTTATACTTCTTGGACCTCTAGTGTTTACAAGTTGTGGAGTACCATCTGACGTGTATACGACATTAGTACTAGGTAAAGTTTGCAAAAATGTTAAAAATAATGTGTTATTAAACCCTGTGTCTTCTGGTTTAACAACTCTTGAAGCTGAAAGTCCTAAAATACCACTATTTTTTAATTGTTGTTTTAATGCTAATTCTTTTTTCTCTTTGTAAACCTCAAGGCTAACTTCTTCTAATTGCTGTGCGCCATAAAATTCCGGAAGTCTAAGATTATCATTGCTTTTAGATATTTTGTTTAAGCTATCTGTTTTTTTTAAATCTTCTTTTAAATTAATATCTATATTTAGAGTAGGATTAGCTCTGTAATCTATATATGTATTATATACATAGAAGCTTGCTTTTTCAATTTTTCCTTTCTCATTAATAAGTGATAGGCTATATTTTGTAGGATGATTTAATAGTAATTTATCGAACTGAAATTTTCTATCGCTATCAATTTCGGTTAAAGCTGTAATTTTATTATCAGGAGAAGATAGCATGATTTTATATTTCGATAAATCTTTCTCATTTGTTGTCACTTTTCCATTTAAAGTAATGCCTCCTTCGCTAGCGTATGGTATACTTTTATCTGTTAATGTATTATAAACAAAGAGATTGTTTTTTGCTTCTAATTGAGTGATAGCATCTAAATCTTTTTCATTATAATTGATAATGCGCATTGCAGTATTATACTTATCGCTTTTTATGTAAGGCTTAATAAGGTAATCTGAAACAATATTAGATTGGTTTTTGTAAACGATTGTTTCCTCTGGTAATACCGAAACACTAATGTTAGCCATTTTAGTGTTTCCGTATAAATTAAAATTTAAGGTTAACGAATCTTCAGAAACTTCATCTTTAATAATATTTAAAGAGATATTATTTTTATCGTATATGTAGAAATTTTTACTGTAAAGTACCTCTTTATTATCATTAAAAATAGAAATAGTATTTAAGCCATCTAAAGCATCGTTTTTGGCAAAGTTAATTTTGTAAATCTCTTTATCTTTGTTAAATTTTATTGGTGCCATTGCTCGCAATGAACCTTCACGATGCAAAACTGCAAAGCCATACGTGTTGTCTAATTTGTTTATTATAGCTGTTTTGGGCGAAATTTCGAATGCAATTGCATTATCGTTATTGACAGCTGATCTAAATATTTCAAAACCTTCTTTACCTTCGTTAAACTTTGTTAAGTTTATAGTTTCAGATAATACTTCTTGATTAATATTTACTGTGTTAGCATCAGATAGATCAACAATCTGAATTGGAAATATAGCTTTACGATTAAAGTTTTTATTCCATTGCGTATCTAATTGTAAATAGTAATTTCCGTTTTCTAATGTTTCAGGAAGTTCTAATTCTCCATAGGTTTTGCCATTTTCGGCATAAAACAAATTGCTAAGTACTAGTTTAAAGTTAGCATCGTATAGGTTTAAGTAAATATTTGCAGATTCTGTAAAGGCTGTATTAGAATCGTCTTCAGCAATATAGGCTTTAAACCATATTTTTTCACCTGCAAAATAAATAGTTTTATTGGTGTGAAGAGAAAATTTTTCAATTTTGTAGGTGTGAAAGTAGTCACTATTAACTAGTGACATTGCTTTGTCATTTACAGATTCTTGTGCAAAAATTATTTGAAATATTAGGCTTAGTATAAAGCTTAATAGAAGAGGTTTTTTCATTTTTTTTAATAAAATTTATAAGATGAATTATTTAAATAAGACATCAAAAAAAGAAAAAGGTTTAAACTGTAATTTTATTATTTATACTGGTTTATTTGTTTTTTTAGGTTTAAACACTGGTAGAAGTTGCGTTTTAACTTCACCAAAACCAATTCGAGTACCATCTTTTTCGCAATAGCCTCTCATTATTACGGTGTCGAAGTCTTGTATAAATTTACGTTCCGTTCCATTATTTAATTTAACAGGTTTTTCTCCTCTCCAACTTAACTCTAGCATAGATCCATAAGAATCTGGTGTTGGTCCAGAAATTGTACCACTTCCCATCATATCTCCAGAGTTTATTGGGCAGCCATTAATGGTATGATGCGTTAATTGTTGCGCCATACTCCAATACATATGTTTAAAGTTTGAACGGCTTACAATTGTTTCTTTAGCTTTTTCTGGCTGTATTGAAACTTCCAAATTAATATCAAAACTCTTTTTACCTTTTTGTTGTAAATAGCTTAGTTGTTTTTTTATAGGTTTAGGACTTTCAACTCTGTAAGGTTCTAAAGCGTCTAAAGTTACAATCCATGGAGAAATAGAAGAAGCAAAACTTTTTGCTAAAAATGGACCTAATGGTACATATTCCCATTTTTGAATGTCTCTTGCGCTCCAATCGTTAAACAACACTAAACCAAAAATGTACTCTTCTGCTTCTTCAAGAGGAATTGGTTCTCCTAAATCGTTTGCATCTGTAGTAATAAACGCCATTTCTAATTCAAAATCTACTAATTTACTTGGTCCAAATACTGGCTCTGTTGCTCCAGCAGGCAAGGTTTGACCTTGTGGTCTATGTACAGGAATACCAGAAGGAATAATAGAACTACTTCTACCATGATAGCCAACAGGAATATGTAGCCAGTTTGGTAATAATGCATTGTCAGGATCTCTAAACATGGTTCCAACATTTGTTGCATGCTCAATACTAGAATAGAAATCTGTGTAATCACCAATTTGTACTGGTAATTGCATTTCTATTTCATCTAAACGAAACAATACCGTTTCTTTATGTTTAAGGTTTCCTTTCAGGCTTTCATTTTCTTCATCAAAAATCTGTGCAATTCTATTACGTACCAAGCGCCATGTTTTACGACCATCTGCAATAAAATCGTTTAAAGTATCTTGTAAGAAAATATCATCAGTTAATGGTATACCTTCAAAATAACCTAATTGATGTAAAGCGCCTAAATCTATAGCTGTATCTCCAATTCTAGTTCCAATGGTAATAATATCGTCTCTAGTTAAAAAAACACCAAAAGGAATATTTTGAATAGGAAAGTCTGAATTTTTATCGACGTGCAACCACGATTTTCGGTCTGGATTATTTGCTGATAATGGCATATTTAAAATTGTTGATTTGTTGTTTATAAATTCTAAGTAAATATATGTTTTTTGAACTATTTACAAGGCTTATTTCTTATTTTTGATAAATTTTTAACTATTAATAGATTTTTACTTTTGTAAAAATTAATAAACAATATATTTATGCAACGCGACGAACAAATATTTGAATTAATTCAAGCCGAAAAAGAAAGACAATTAAATGGTCTTGAGTTAATAGCATCAGAAAACTTTGTTAGTGACCAAGTTATGGAAGCTGCAGGTTCTGTTTTAACTAATAAATATGCTGAAGGTTATCCTGGAAAGCGCTACTATGGAGGTTGTGAAGTAGTAGATGAAGTTGAGCAAATTGCTATTGATAGAGCTAAAACTTTATTTGGTGCTGCTTATGTAAATGTACAACCGCATTCTGGAAGTCAAGCAAATACAGCAGTGTATCATGCTTGTTTAAAACCAGGAGATAAAATTTTAGGTTTTGATTTGTCTCATGGTGGACATTTAACTCATGGTTCTCCTGTAAATTTCTCAGGTATAATCTATAATCCAGTATTTTATGGAGTAGAAGAAGCAACAGGTGTTTTAAATTACGATAAAATTCAAGACATAGCAACAAAAGAAAAACCACAATTAATAATTGCTGGTGCTTCTGCTTATTCTAGAGATATCGATTTTAAACGTTTTCGTGTAATTGCAGATAGTGTAGGAGCACTTTTACTAGCAGATATTTCTCATCCATCTGGTTTAATTGCCAAAGGGATATTAAACGATCCGCTTCCACATTGTCACATTGTAACAACAACAACTCACAAGACTTTACGAGGGCCAAGAGGAGGTATGATATTAATGGGAAAAGACTTCGATAACCCATTTGGATTAAAACTTAAAAACGGAAATTTACGTAAAATGTCATCCTTGTTAGATTCTGGAGTATTTCCTGGAAATCAGGGAGGGCCTTTGGAGCATATTATTGCCGCAAAAGCAATCGCTTTTGGTGAAGCTTTAACAGATGAGTTTATGCATTATATGTTACAAGTTAAAAAGAATGCAGAGGCAATGGCAAAAGCTTTTGTGTCTAGAGATTATAAAATTATTTCTGGAGGTACAGATAACCATATGATGCTTATTGATTTAAGAAACAAAAACATTACTGGAAAAGAAGCAGAGCAAGCGTTAGTTAAAGCAGATATTACTGTTAATAAAAACATGGTTCCTTTTGATGATAAGTCACCTTTTGTAACTTCTGGAATTAGAGTTGGTACAGCTGCAATTACAACACGTGGTTTAAAAGAAAATGAAATGGAAACTATTGTAGATTTAATAGATCAAGTTATTAATAACTACGATAATGAATCTGTTCTAGAAGAAGTAGCCACAAAAGTAAATACTATGATGAGTGGTTTGCCTCTTTTTAAGATGTAACTCTTAAACTCATATTTTATAAATTATTATATATTTGTAAAAAAGGTATTATGTTGAGAATCTTTACTTTAATGGTTTTATTTTCTATAACTTTTAGTCATGCACAATTGTCTTTTCAAGACAGTGCAACAGCTAAAGGTGTTGGTTATTCTTATGGTGCTTCTATCTATGGTGGAGGTGTTTCGTTTTGCGATTTTAATGACGATGGTTGGGATGATTTAACATATTCTACAACAGATGGTCAGCAACTCAAGTTTTTTCAAAATAATAATGGCACTTTTATAGAAGTTGATTTAGGGATTTCTAATGTTGAAAGAGTAAAACAAGTCCTTTGGGTAGATTACGATAATGATGGTGATAAAGATTTTATGGCCACGAGTATTTCTGGCTTTAATAAATACTACAGAAATGATGGTAATTTAACATTTACAGACGTTACAGCAACTATTGGTTTTTTTACTAATAATTTATATACTTACGGCATTTCTTTTGGAGATATAGATAATGATGGTGATTTAGATGCTTTAATAGCAAATAGAGATAATGTAAATGCTAACAACTACAGCTATTTATATAGAAACCAAGGCAATGGAACTTTTATTGAAATTACGGAGTCTGCTGGATTAAACCTAAATAATGAACTATCTTTTTGCTCAGCGTTCTTTGATTATGATAATGATGGTGATCAAGATATTTATATCGCAAACGATAAATCTCCTAATCCAAACAGATTGTACCAAAACGATGGTTCTGGAATGTTTACAGATGTTTCAGCTATTAGTGGTTCTGGTATTATTATAGATGCCATGTCCACAACTATTGGAGACTACAACAACGATGGATGGTTTGACATTTATGTTACAAACACCACAGCTGGAAATGTTTTGCTTCAAAACAATGGAGATGGTTCTTTTTTAAATGTATCACCAACTGTAGGAACAGAGATGAATACCATTTCTTGGGGATCTGTATTTTTAGATGCAGATAACGATGCCGATTTAGACTTGTATGTAAGTAGTAGTATGACAGGTGTAATACCTACTTTAATGTCTTCTGCATTTTTTGAAAACGATGGTGTTAATAATTATAGCATTCCAGCTGGAGCTGGTTTTGCTAACGATACAAGAAAAAGTTTTGCAAATGCTATAGGAGATTTTAATAATGATGGTTTACCAGACATTGTCGTTATGAATGATACAGATAATTATTTTCTCTGGGAAAACACAACAACAAATTCTAATAATTATTTAAAGGTAAAACTTGAGGGAACCACAAGTAATAAAGGAGGAATAGGTTCTAAAATAGAAGTTGCAATTAATGGCAATAGTCAATTTCGTTACACACTTTGCGGAGAAGGTTATATATCACAAAATTCAGGTACAGAAATTATAGGCTTTGGCTCTGCAA
Source organism: Lacinutrix sp. (assembly GCF_029238095.1). Taxonomy (GTDB): domain Bacteria; phylum Bacteroidota; class Bacteroidia; order Flavobacteriales; family Flavobacteriaceae; genus Lacinutrix. Next base: position 91,912 of record NZ_JAQWGS010000024.1, read on the forward strand.
CAGTTGCAGATTATGTAAAAGTAACATGGCCAAGCGGTATTGTAGATATTATTGATAACGTAACAGCAAATCAAGTATTAACTGTAGTTGAAGGAAGCTCTCTATCTACCGAAACCTATAATATTGCCAATGGATTAAGTATACACCCAAATCCAACACAAGGTATAGTAACAGTTAATAATTTAAAATCTAATGTAGAGCTTTCAATTTATAATATACTTGGAAAGCAATTAGCCACAAAAACATTAACTATGGTTAAAAATAAAGTAGATATTAGTAATTATTCTAAAGGTGTGTATTTATTTAGTTTAAAAGATCACGCTGGAAACTTAACCACTAAAAAAGTGGTGTTGCAATAACAATATTTATATAAAATATAAAAATCCCATTCGAAAGCATGGGATTTTTTTAGTTTGTAGGAACTGTAATAATTAAAGGGCAAGGTTTTACTAAATTGAGTTTAACTGCTACTTGTTTGATTTTTTTTAATTTGTGGTGATTGGTAATTTTATCGTTATGATTGTAAAAAAAATATTCTTTATAAATTCCATTGGGAATATTATTTTCTTTTTTCCATTCGTTATAGGTTAAAGGATGTGTTAGGATAGGCAAGTGGTATTCTGTGTTGTTTTTAATAATGTAGTGATTTGTGCCTATTTTATTTTTCTTTTTTTTTCTTTTACTTTTAAGGTATTTAAGTGTGTAACTTTTATATGTTTTAGAACTTATTATAGTATCGGATTGAATTGTAAAAGCATAGTTTCTAATTTTAGATTTGTATCTATTTGTCATTTTATGAACATTCTTACAATTATCGATGCTAATTAAATTAAAATTAAACAATTGGCTTCTTAAAACTTTTACAACAGAATGATAGTTGTCTATATCCGCAAATTCTAAAGAATAGTTTAATTTATCATGTCCTCTTACAGTTATATAATAACTATTGTCTTTAGAATTAGTATAAATGTATTGTGTAACTAACGTATCAGATTTAGAAGTATTAAATCTACACTCATACTCTAAAAGTGTATCAAATTCGTATGATTTTTGTCCGAATGAGAATGAGAAACTCATAAATAAAACAAAGGCTGTTATTCTCATAAAAAATTAAAATATGATTTAATCAAAAGTAATATGCTGATAAGCTCCTAAGTCTGGAGATGCAGTTCTACTAACGCCTAAAATGTCTTGAGGTACTTGAGAGGCAAATGTTGAATTACCAGCTCCATTGGCAAAAGAATCGTCACCAATTAATAAATCGTTTTCAAAAGGTGCTCTAAAATTAGGATCTTGATTACGGAAAAAACTTTCGTAATGTGTTACATCGTTAAAATCGTAATTTACACCATCTGGATTACCTGAAGAATCAGAAAAACGCGCTAAACAATTTGTGAATTTAAAATTAAAAACGACTCCACTGTCAACCACTTCATCAATTATAAACTCAGGATTATCGTTTCCGTAGATTATAGAATTATTAAAATTACATTCGGTTAAGTCTGCTAAAAAGGTTGTTCCTTCTCCATCTTGAACAAAATTATTAATTAAAAGCGCTGGAAACTGTCTAAAACTATTATTCCAATAATTTACAATAGTACTGTGCGTAAAGTTATATTTTCCGCCTAGAGTTAAAGCAACAGAAGATTGTCCAGCATTATTAACCACTAAATTTTCTGCTTTTATAGATGAGTTTCTTGCTAAAATACCATAATTGCCAAAATTGTATAATTGCGAATTTGTAATGGTTAATTTATTAAGAGGCGCATCAGTATTGCCATCGCTTAAAATACCTACTGTTCCGTTTTTTATTGTGGCATGATTAATAACATTGTTAACACTATTCTCGAAAAGCCATATGGTTCCCCATTGTCCAGGAACATCTGCAAAAGCAGGTTCTAGTCTGTCGCTTTCAAAAATAACTTCGTTTTCTAAGAGTTCTTCATCTGCACTTAAGCTTCCATTAACTTGTAAGCTAGCGTTTTCTGAAACTAAAAGACCAGAATTGGCATGAAAATGTACTCTTGCTCCAGCATCTATGGTTAGTGTTTCTCCATTTGGTACAGCAGCATAGCCATAAATAACGTATGGTCTTTGGTTGGTAAAATTTAATTCGGAAGGTAATAACTCACGACCTTGTATTTCGGTTTCAACAGTTTCTCCATCAATATTTAGGGTGAGTGTTTCTATAACACCAGTCGTATTATCTCGATCTGGATAAATAAATACTGCATCTTTAACTAAGGTAACTAGCTCTACGGTTTGTAGGTTGCTTCCAGCATCAAAATTTATTCTATCTGTATATAAAAACTCATTATCTAACAGTGTTTGGTCTTCAATATCTATTGTTGTTTCTACAAAAATAAATAAGCTGTCTTTGGCTTGTATTTCTACATTATTAAAGGTTTGTCCTGGATTTCCGTCTACATTTAACCTGTAGTTTGAAGTTTGACCTCGTTCTAGACCAATAGTAGGAATAGAGATGTCGTTATCACTTCTATTATAGACTTTTAGGTTATACGTACTCGAACCAATGTTTGTAAAAACAGTATCTAAATAGACGGTGTCTTTAGAAAACTCGAGACTTCCAGTACTAGGAGCGAAGTCAAAATCTTGACGACAAGAACTCCAAAATAATAAAAATCCGAAAATGGTAAGAAAGTAAACTATGCGTTTCATATTATGTTTTTGCTTTAACAGGACTAAAATATAACTTTTGCATTTATGTTTTAGTATTTATAGCCTTTAATTATTAAAATCTTTAATCTGTTTTATTTTTTTTAAAGTTCGCTATAATGGTAGTAAATTCATTACCTATAGTAATAATGTTTTCTAAAAGTTCCAATTCATTTTTGTCTTCTAGTAGTTTGCTATTTATGCTTTTAGCTTCACAAAGTTCGAAAAATAGAAACTTATTTTCCAGGTCTATATTAAGGGTTTCTATTAAAAGGGCATCATTAAAAAGTTTATTAGTACCATTAAATAAGGAAACTAGATCTTGGTAAACTATAGGTTTAAATGGTTCTGCTTTATTCTTGTTTTTAAATAGCTTGCCAATTAATCCTATTATTTTAATAAAATCTATATTGCCACTTGGTGCTTTGCCATAAAGGTGAGGGTTCCTTTTTATGTCTTCAAGAATTTGATTTCGCATAGACACGTTAATCGTTTTAATATCTGCTATTTTCTCCTTCTGGTTTCCATTAATGCTAACTTCTTCTAAAGTGTTATTTGCTTTTTTAAGTTGAATAACAAAAGGCTCTTTTTCGTAAATATGTTTCACAACAATTAGTTGAGTAATATAAAATATAGCGCTTACTTTTAAAGTGTCTTTAGCTTTTGCAGAAATGGTAAATGCTCCATTTTTATTGGAGAAAGTTGATTGTTTTGTGGTAAGATTTTCTATTTTAATATCTTCAACCTTAGACGTTGCATTGTAAACGACACCACTAATTTTTTGTGCTGTAACTGTAATACAACTAAATAAAGTAAAAAGGATGAAGAATTGTTTCAAAGACCAAAGACAATGGATTAAAAACCAAAAATAGAATTATCAACTAATATCTTGAAACATTTAAGATAGTTTTATAACTTGAATTAAATTACTATGGATTATTCTTCAATAATTTTAACTTCAAATAATTTATCCCAACGTTTTCCGGTAACAAAAATAGTTTGTGTTTCTGGATTATAAGCAATACCATTTAAAACGTCTAAGCCTTTGTGTTTTGTAACACGTTCTTTTAAAGGCGAGAAGTCAATAACTGCTTCTGTTGCTCCATTTTCTGGATTAATAATAACAACACCATTTTTTTGGTAGATGTTAGCATAAATTTTTCCGTTAATCCATTCTAACTCGTTAAGCTTTCCTATTTTACCTTTATTGGTATAGACTTGTATGTAATCGTCTTCAACTAAAGTTTCAGGATTTAAAAGCCATATTTTTTCTGTGCCATCACTTTTATAAAGCATGTTGCCATCGTTGCAAATTCCCCAACCTTCTTGGCTTTTACCAAATTTAAAAGTGCTTTTACGTTCGAAACTTTTAGGATTATAAACAAAACCTTTACCACTTAACCATGTTAACAGATAGAGGTTATCATTTAGCACTGTTAAACCTTCGCCAAAATAATTATCGGCTAAGTTTACGTTTTTAAGTACTTCGCCAGTTTTATAGTTTACTTTACGTAATTTACTTTCCCCTTTTTGTCCTGTACTTTCATACAATTCACCATTATAAAACTCTAAACCTTGAGTGTAAGACGTGATGTCGTGTGGATAGGTGTTTATAATTTGGTAACCAAAAACTTTAGGTGTTTCTGCATTTACTATTGAAATGGATTGTGTTACAATTTCTGTTTCTCTATCGTACTTAATGGTAGCAATAATATCATGACTTCCTAATTTAAAATTAGAAAGCGGTGTTTTTTCTTCAATATTTTTACCATCCAATGTATAGCTAATAGAATCTACTTCAAGATTATTAGGGTTTTTAATATTGAGTTCTAATACTTGGTTTAAAGCTATGGTGTTATTTTTAGCATTTGTAGAAATACCAAAATTTTTTTTATCTGAATTGTCTCCACAATTAGAAAGCGAAAATGCTAAAATTATGATAATAAGGTGTTTAAATCCGTTCATTTTAAAATTGTAATTTTAAGCAAGATATTTATTAAAATTCAGTTTAAAAAATATTGTGATAAATTTAAAAGATTGTATCTTTGCAACGGCAAGTCCTACACAACCAGCTCCTGTTGAATCCTCCAGGTCGGGAACGAAGCAAAGGTAAATGGTTGTAGCGGTGTGATGTAGGTAGCTTGCCTTTTTTTGTGCCCAAAAGTCTCGTAATATTCTTCACTTTAATTATGTATTTTTGGTGTTTATAAAGCAAAACATTTATGTCTAAAGTTATACTAATTACAGGAGGATCATCAGGAATAGGAAAATCTATAGGTATCTTTTTAAAACAACATGGTTTTATAGTCTATGGTACAAGCCGAAGTCCTCAAAACTATACTAATCATCCTTTTAAAATTTTAGGTTTAGATGTAAAAGATGTGACTTCAATAGACAAAGCAGTTGCAGAGGTTATTACTGCTGAAGGGCAACTAGATGTACTTATAAATAATGCAGGTGTTGGTATTACTGGACCTATTGAGGAAATACCAGAAACAGAAATACTTAACAATTTTAACACCAATCTATTTGGACCCATAAACGTTATTAAAGCTGTTTTACCTCAAATGCGTAAACAACATAGTGGTTTAATAATTAATATCACTTCTATTGCAGGATATATGGGATTGCCATATAGAGGTGTTTATAGTGCTAGTAAAGGCGCACTAGAATTGTTAACCGAAGCTTTTAGAATTGAGATTAAAGATTTTGATATAAACATGGCTAATATTGCGCCTGGTGATTTTGCTACAAATATTGCTGCTGGTCGCTATCATGCACCTCTAAAAGAAGAGTCTCCTTATAAAAAATATGGAAGTGTTTTAAACGATATAGACGAGCACGTTAATAAAAGTAGCGATCCTATAGCTGTTGCTAAAATGGTATTAAAAGTTATTAATACTAAAAAGCCCAAAACACATTATAAAGTTGGTGCTTTTATGCAAAAATTCTCGATTGTTTTAAGGTTTCTATTACCAGATAAGGTTTATGAGAAGATGTTAATCAATCATTATAAGTTGTAAAAACAAGCCCCAAATTTCAAAAACTAAATTCCAAAGCAGAATTGCTATTTATTGATGTAGTTTGGAATTTATAGAAATCTAATATTTTTGTTTTGTTAATATCATTTCATATCATTTTTTAATGAAAGTAAAGAGAAGTTGTAACTTCGCAATTGTAAAACAAACACAATACTTATGAAATTTTTTATAGACACAGCTAATCTTGCTCAAATTAAAGAAGCCGAAGATTTAGGAATCTTAGATGGAGTAACTACAAATCCATCTTTAATGGCTAAAGAAGGTATAACTGGAACAGATAATATTTTAAAGCATTATGTAGCTATTTGTAATCTTGTTTCAGGAGATGTCAGTGCAGAAGTTATTGCTACAGATTTTGAGGGTATGGTTAGAGAAGGAGAGGCTCTTGCTGAACTTCACGAACAAATTGTAGTAAAATTACCTATGATTAAAGATGGTATAAAAGCTTGTAAATATTTTAGCGATAGAGGTATAAAAACAAATGTAACCTTAGTGTTTTCTCCAGGACAAGCATTATTGGCTGCAAAAGCAGGAGCAACTTACGTGTCTCCTTTTATTGGTCGTTTAGATGACATATCTACAGATGGTTTAAATCTTATAGCAGAAATAAGACACATATACGATAATTACGCTTTCGATACCCAAATATTAGCAGCTTCTGTGCGTCATACAATGCATGTAATTGACTGTGCTAAATTAGGAGCAGATGTAATGACAGGTCCTTTGAGTTCTATTGAAGGTTTATTAAAACATCCACTTACAGATATAGGCTTAGCAAAGTTTTTAGAAGATTATAAAAAAGGAAACTAAAGACTTTAAGCTAGTGTAGAAGTAAAAAAAACGCCTGAAAATTAAATTTTCAGGCGTTTTTTTTAAAATATTTTAAATTATTGGTTAAGTAAACCTAGTAACTCTTGTTCAAAGGTTATGTTGAACATGTTTGCTTTTGCATTTACTATTTCTCCTTTTTTGTTAAGTATAAACACTTTTAAAATAGGTTTTACAGATAGTGTCTCTCTGGATTGTTTTGGTGTTTTAAAACGGTATTCGTTTTCTATTCTAACATCATAATGTTTCAAAATATTAACTTGTTCTTCGTAAGAAATAGAGTCAACATTTATAGCTACAATATGAAATTCAGGATATTTTACATTAAGCTCCTTAGTTCGTTTATGAGAAGATATTAATTGGTTCTTATTGTTTTTGGTCCAAAAATAAATTATCGTAGGTTTTTTAATTAGCTCATAAATGCTAATTTCTTTTTCATTCTTATTGAGTAATTTTACGTTAGGAATTTTATTTCCTGGCTTTAACATTTTGTAAGAAATAACAAAATTTGTTGCTATTTCTTTATCCTTAGTATTTGTGCTTTTAGATTTAAAAGACTGCAGCATCTCGTCATAATCCTCTGTGTTTTTTGAGATGTTTACAAATTGACCCAAAACATATTTTAATAAGTCATTTTTAATTTCCTCATTAGTAACCGTTTCATCAATAAGTTTAAGTTTGTCTAGGTTGTAATGTAAATCTAACCTGTCATAAACACTATCTTTAGAATGCTTGAAATGATTTTGTAATGCAAGATTATTAAAATGAAATCTTAAAAATGAAAGATATGGACTATATTCTTTTAAGGCTTCATTGTTGTAGTCTATACTCTCTCGATAGCTGTAAAAGTCTTCCGGAAGACTGTTAAATGCATCTAATTCTGATATTTTATAGTTAGCTAATGGATACAATTCTTTATGTGCATAGTATTCGTAATTAATACTAGCTTCAGCGATTTCATCGAATAAAGCAGAAGTCTCATTTTTTAATCTAAAACGTTTTAACTTTTCAAGCTTTAGATCTCTAGATATCTTATAAATACTATCAAACTCTTCTGCTGTTTTTTGCCCTAATCCTAGAATTTTGTCATCTTCTAGCTCATTTAGCAAATACATTTCCATTAAAAAATTATTTTCTTTTGCACCTTTGCCTGTAAAGACTAAAGACTCATCAAAGTCTAATGTATTTAGACGAAGCATCAAGCTATCATTATGTTCAATTAAAAAATTTTGATATTCTCTACCATCAAAAAACCCATATAGTCCAGGCACAAAATCTGTAAACTTGTAAGAAAATCTATTGTTGTTATTAAGGTAGATGGTATCTATTGTAGCGCCAGATTTTATAATATAAATAGCGTTACTGTTTGGGTTTATAATTTCTCCTCCAAAGTATGCTTGGTTAGATGCAATATCTGCTTGGTCTTTTTTACAAGACGTAAAGAAACTTGTTAATATTATTAAAGAAAATAAAAAATTAAACTTCATAGTAAAAAATGCATCAATTTAATAAACAAATTTATGTTTTGTAAATGAACAGTGGTGTTAATGCGTTGTTAAATTGAAAATAAAAAAGTTAGTTATATAGTTTTAAGACTATTGGTAAACTTTATATAAGAGTGGTTTTGTTTTTTCAAACCGAAGATATTATTTACTTTTGCAAAACTTAAACGCGCTTTTATGTCGAGGAATAGCAGTGCTAAGTTTCAAGTTTAAAAAACTTTATAGTAAAAGAGTAAAAACCATCTGAGATAAAAATATATAGAATATATGTTATCAGTTTCAAATCTTTCTGTACAATTTGGTAAACGCGTCCTTTTCGACGAAGTCAATACGACTTTTAATAATGGAAATTGTTATGGAATTATTGGTGCCAATGGAGCAGGAAAATCAACGTTTTTAAAAATAATTTCAGGTCAGCAGGAAGCTAATTCTGGAAGTGTGCATTTAGAGTCAGGTAAGCGTATGTCTGTTTTAACACAAGACCACAATAAGCATGACGAAGATACTGTTTTAGAAACCGTTTTAAAAGGAAACAAACCCTTATATAAATTAAAATCTGAAATAGATGCTCTTTATGCAGATTACACAGATGCAAACGCAGAAAAAATAGGCGAGCTTCAAGTGCAATTTGAAGAAATGAATGGTTGGAATGCAGACAGTGATGCAGCTGCAATGTTATCTAACCTTGGCATTAAAGACGATGTGCATTATACATTAATGGCAGACCTTGACGGAAAACAAAAGGTGCGTGTTTTATTAGCACAAGCTCTTTTTGGAAATCCAGATGTGCTAATCATGGATGAGCCTACCAACGATTTGGATTACGAAACTATTTCTTGGTTAGAAAACTTTTTAGCTAATTACGATAATTGTGTAATAGTGGTTTCTCACGATAGGCATTTTCTAGATGCAGTATGTACACACATTAGTGATATCGATTTTGGGAAAATTACACACTTCTCTGGAAACTATACGTTTTGGTATGAGTCCTCTCAATTAGCAGCAAGACAACATGCACAACAAAACAAAAAAGCCGAAGAAAAGAAAAAAGAATTAGAAGAGTTTATTCGTCGTTTTTCAGCTAACGTAGCTAAAAGTAAGCAAGCTACAAGTAGAAAAAAGATGATTGACAAGCTAAATATTGAAGATATAAGAAGAACCAGTCGTCGTTATCCAGCAATTATCTTTGAACGCGATAGAGAAGCAGGAGATCAAATATTAAACGTCGAAGGACTTACAGCTTCTTTAGATGGCGAAATATTATTTAAAGACATAGACTTAAATCTAAATAAAGGTGATAAAGTGGTTTTGTTTTCTAGAGATTCTAGAGCAACTACAGCATTCTATCAAATATTAAATGATAATTTAAAAGCAGATTCTGGTAAATTTTCTTGGGGAGTTACAACTACTCAATCGTATCTTCCTTTAGATAATAGTAGTTTTTTTGAAAACGATTTAACCTTGATAGATTGGTTACGTCAATGGGCACAAACAGAAGAAGAAAGAGAAGAGGTAAATATTCGAGGCTTTTTAGGTAAAATGATTTTTAGTGGTGAAGAAGCCTTTAAAAAATCATCGGTTTTATCTGGAGGTGAAAAAGTACGTTGTATGCTTTCACGAATGATGATGACTAGAGCTAATGTTTTACAATTAGATGAGCCAACAAACCATTTAGATTTAGAAAGTATTACAGCTTTTAATAATTCTTTGAAGAATTTTAAAGGCACAGTATTGTTTACAACTCATGACCACGAGTTTGCACAAACTGTTGGTAATAGAGTAGTAGAGCTAACACCAAATGGCGTAATAGACAGATATACTACATTCGATGAGTATATGCAAAACCCAACAATTAAAGAGCTAAGAGAGAAAATGTATACTGTCTAGTAGGCAGATAACACTATAAAAAAACGCTCAAAAATCTCAGCTTTTTGAGCGTTTTAATTATTATTTACTTGAGTAAGTGACTGCCAACTGAAGACTACTTTACTGCTTACTAACCAGCTTCCATTTCACTTCTTACAGTTTCAACAATCCTAACAGCAACAGCTGTTTCGCTTTCATGGACGAAAACTTCTGGTTGCCCAATTAATGTTGCTCCAAATCCAGCTAACCTGCCAGATTCCGTTTCATCTTTAATTATTGGGTTTATACCTTCAGCTTCCAAACGTTGTTTGATTATTTGAACTATTATAGTTCCACCTGTATAAATTTTTATGTATTCAGAATCTGTCATAGCTTTGTGTATTAAAGGTTATACTTAAATATACGAAATAAATAGCATAACATAACAAATACAGGCTACTATAGTTTATGTTTTGTAAGAATTAAAAATTACTCTGCACTAAAGTAATTATAAAGTCTATACGCTCCATAACCAACCATAGCAATAGCAAGTACAAGTCTCATAGTTGAAACTGTTTCGTCTTCGAAAAAGTGTCTGTAAACAATATAACTTCCTAGTCCAGAAAATATCATTCCTGAGACTAAAATAAAAATACTTTTTTTAGGTGTTTGATTTTCCATGGTTCTCTTTTTTATCTTAATTCTGCTCCTAATTTACTTTCAAAATTATGTTGAAGCTTATTCATTATCTTGTCTACTATTTTGTCTGTTAGTGTTTTGTGCTCATCTTGAAACATAAAACTAACAGCATAACTCTTTTTGCCATTTGGTAAGTTTTTACCTTGGTAGACATCAAATAAACTCACGTTTTTAAGCAGTTGTTTTTCTGTTTGTTTTGCAATTGTGCTAATGTCTTCAAACTTAACTTTTTCATCTAATAACAAGGCGAAATCACGTCTAACTTCAGGGTATTTAGGAATTGCTGTAAACTTAATGTTATTGCGCTTTGCAACTTCAATAATATTATCCCAATTAAAATCTGCATATAAAACCACTTGGTTAATACCAAAATGCTTAGTAATTTTTGTTTTTACTATTCCAAAATCTACTAAAACTGTTTTACCTTGTCTGTATTGCATACCTTCAGAGAATACATCGTTTTTTGTAGCTGTGGATTTAAAACGCGAAACACCTAAGCGTTCTAAGGCAGCTTCAATAGTGCCTTTTAGATAAAAGAAATCACCTTTTTCTTGAACAGCTGTCCAGCTTTCTTGTGTTTTATTTCCAGTTACAAATAAGGTAAGGTGTTTATATTCTTCTCTTTCGCTGTTGTAATCGTGATAGGTTTTTCCAAATTCAAAAAACTTTAAATCATTTCGTCTTCTATTAATATTATAAGACACAGCTTCTAAGCCAGAAAATAATAACGATTGTCTCATTACAGATAAATCGTTACTTAAAGGATTTAACATGGTAATGTTATGTTCTTCCTTTAATTGTTCGCTTAGTGAAATATAATTTGGATTGGTTAATGAATTAGCCATAATCTCGTAGAATCCTCGAGAGGCTAATTGGTTACCAACTACATTTTGTAATTTGTGGTCATCAAATTTTGAAGCATTAGAAATAGAGGCATTAAGCTTTGTTGTGGTTTTTATATTATTGTAACCATATACACGAAGTATTTCTTCTATTACATCGGCTTCACGTTGTACATCGTTTCTGTAAGCAGGAATGGTTAAACCTAAACCAGTTTCTGTAACGTTTTTAACTTTGATTTCTAATGAAGATAAAATATCTTTTATGGTTTCCTTTGGGATTTCTTGACCAATTAGTTTTGTTACTTTATCGAAAGTAATATGAACTTGAAAATCTTCAATTTTTGTAGGATAAGCATCAGAAACATCACTTGTAATTTCTCCTCCTGCAACTTCTTTGATTAAAAGCGCAGCACGTTTTAAGGCATACTCAGTGATATTTGGGTCAATACCACGTTCAAATCTAAATGAAGCATCTGTGTTTAACGCATGACGTTTAGCTGTTTTTCTAACACTAACAGGATTAAAGTAAGCACTTTCTAAAAATATGTTTGTGGTGTTTTCTGAAACTCCAGAGTCTAATCCGCCAAAAACACCAGCGATACAGAGTGGTTTTTTTGTGTCACAAATCATTAAATCGTCTTCATGTAATTCACGTTCAACACCATCTAAAGTTGTAAACTTTGTACCTTTTGCAACTGTTTTAACTTCAATTTTATTACCTGTAATCTTATTAGCATCAAAGGCGTGTAATGGTTGTCCTAATTCGTGCAATACGTAGTTAGTTGCATCTACAATATTGTTTATTGGTGTTAAACCAATAGCTTTTAACCTATGCTGCATCCAAGCTGGAGATTCTGCAACCTTAACGCCAGATATGGTTACACCACAATAACGAGGTGCTAATTCTTTATCTATTACTTCAACATCAACCTTAAGCGAACGACTATCTACATGAAAGGCGCTAACAGAAGGTGTAATTAACTCTATATTAATATCCTTATGTTGTAAACCAGCTTTTAAATCTCGAGCAGTCCCAAAATGACTCATAGCATCTGCTCTGTTTGGAGTGAGGCCAATTTCGAAAACTTGATCGTTTTCAATGTTAAAAAGGTCTGCACAAGCGCTTCCAACAACAGTGTCTTCTGGTAAAACCATAATGCCATCGTGAGATTTACCAAGACCTAATTCGTCTTCGGCACAAATCATTCCAAAGCTTTCTTCACCTCGTATTTTACCTTTTTTAATGGTCCAAGCTTCGCCTTCTTCAGTATATAAAGTGGTTCCAATAGTGGCAACAGGTACTTTTTGACCAACAGCTACATTTGGTGCGCCACAAACTATTTGTACAGGTATATTAGCACCAATATTTACAGTTGTAACTTTTAATTTATCTGCGTTACTATGTTGTTCGCAAGTTAAAACCTCGCCAACAACAACGCCTTGTAATCCGCCTTTTATGCTTTGGTATGTTTCTAAACCTTCTACTTCAAGACCTAAATCTGTAAGCAATTCGCTAGTTTGTTCTGGTGTCCAATCAGTTTTTATAAACTGTTTTATCCAGTTGTAAGAAATCTTCATGTATTATACTTTAAGTGCGCAAATATAACAATAGTTATGGCTTAATTAAATTGAATATATGCTTTTTATTGTGAGGATTATGTTGTTATTTCGACTACTAAATTAAAAAAATAGAAAAATGCGTTATATTTTTATCTTATTAATATTATCAATAGTGTTTTCTTGTGAACAGAAACAGCCTCAAGAATTTCTTACTTTTGGTGACTACAGAGCAGAATTACAAGTTAGTGATACCGACCTATTGCCATTTACCTTTAAAGTAAAAGACGCTAATAGGCTTATTGTTTTTAATGCCGAAGAACAAATTGAAGTCAACGAAATAGAATACCGTAACGATTCTGTATTTATACAAATGCCAGTTTTTGAAGCGCTTTTAGCTGCAAAAATTGAAAACAAAACACTAAACGGAAATTTTATTATTGAGGGTAAAGATAGAGTAGTGCCTTTTAAAGCTGAAAAAAATAACACACGTTTTAATGTTACTACTAATGCTAAAGCTAATATCTCTGGAAGTTGGGAAACCGTTTTTAGTCCAAATTCTGAAAACGATAAATATAATGCTAAAGGCGTTTTTAAACAAAACGGAAACCAAGTTACAGGCACTTTTTTAACAGAAACTGGAGATTATCGTTTTCTAGAAGGTGTGGTTGATGGAGACCAATTAAAGCTTTCAACTTTTGATGGTTCTCATGCTTTTTTGTTTACAGCCAAAGTAACCGATTCTACTATTAACGGAACTTTTTATTCAGGTAACCACTGGAAAGAACCTTTCACGGCAAAACGAAATGATAATTATAATTTGCCAAGTGCAGATGCATTAACGTATTTAAAAGAAGGTTTTGATAGCTTAGACTTTACTTTTCCAGATGCAAATGGAAATTTGCTATCTCTACAAGATGAACGTTTTAAAAACAAAGTTGTTCTCGTGCAAATTATGGGAACTTGGTGTCCTAATTGTTTAGATGAAAGCAAGTACTATGCTGAGGTTTACAAACAATACAACGAAAAGGGTCTCGAAATTGTAGCTTTAGCTTTCGAATACGCTAAAACTAAAGAGAAAGCCTTTGCAGGTATTAAGCGCCTACAAGATAGAATAGATATAAACTATCCAATTTTATTAGCGCAAACAGGAACAACAAGTAAAACTAAAGCACAAGAAAAATTACCAATGCTAAATCATGTGTTAAGTTACCCAACTACAGTATTTGTAGATAAAAAGGGTAAAGTACGTAAAATACACACTGGCTTTAATGGACCTGCCACAGGAGAAAAGTTTGAAGAGTTTAAAGCTGAGTTTACAGAGTTTGTTGGTGTGTTATTGGAAGAGTAATAAACGGTCACAACGATGTTATTTCTTATTTATTAATCGCTAAAAACGACTCTCCGTTAGATCCGTTATTTTCGATTAAACATGGAGCAAGTGCACCAGGTAAAACAGCTTCTACAGCATGTTCTGCAAATTCACCACCTAAATCTGTTCGTAACCAACCTGGATCTAAAGTGTTTATTCTCACGTTTGTATTTTTTAGCTTAATCGCAAGATCATCTGTTAGTTTTATTAAAGCCCATTTAGAAGCGCCATAAGGTGCTAACTCAGGTTCGTGTTTTATACCAGATATAACATTTATTATACGTCCAAAGTTATTTTCTAACATTAAAGGTATAAATGCGGTACATAAGCTATATACAGCAAAAACGTTAACTTTCATACTTAACATCCAGTCTTCCCAACTGTGATTAAAATAATCTGCTTTATAAGGTGTCATGAGACCAGCATTATTATATAATATGTCAATCTCTATATTTAAATTTTTTACTTGTTTTATAATGTTTACCACATCTTCTTCAATAGATAATTCGCCATAAACACAAAAGGTTTTAATATTAAATTGTTTTAAAATATTTTGAGTGTTAATACAACTTTGTTTGGTTCTCCCATGAATAACAATGTTACATCCTAAATTAGCTAGACCAATAGCAATTTGTTGCCCAATTCCTCTGCTAGAACCAGTTATAAATGCATTTTTACCACTTATATCAATCATATATTAATTCTTTTATTTTTCTAAAGTGATACTATCTATAAGTAGTTTAAAATCTTCTGCTTTTTTGTTTCCAATCAAAAAGGCTAATTCTTCAATAGTTGTTTTATCAAAGTTTGGGTAGTTTAAAGTTCTGCCTCTAAAAGCTGGATATAGCTCTTTTAAATTGATTGTAATGGTTTCCCATTCGCCAGAAGTTTTAAATGTAGTAATGTAAGAGTAACGCTGGTTTCTATCTGCTTTAATTCTAAATTGGTAGTTTTTACCATCGCCTTTTAATTTAATGCATACTTTGGTATTTCTAGCAATATCTATAGTTTCTGTAATGTAGCGTAAAGAAGAAAATCCACCATTGTTTTCTAGAGATACTTTACCGCTAAAAACACCATGACCATCTTTGTTTAATTCAAAATTTCCGTTAGAGCGTCCTCCCATTACAACGTCGTCTACAATGCGCCAATTAGAAATGTTTGCCTCTTTTGTAAAGTTAAAAATAGGAGTAGAAGTCATAGTTATAGAGAATAATAAAATGAAGGCTAATGGTTTCATAGCTTGTTTTTCTTCAAATTTACAACTTAAGCTTTAGTGATTTTCAAAACAAAACGTTAAAAACAATTGTAAAAAGTATTTAGAAAAATAGTAAATATTATTGAAGAGATTGCCATTTCGTTTTCTGTCACTTAAGGCTATGACATTTGAATTATAATAAACAGTTATTTACTTTTACTTCTAACGATTCACTATAATTAACCATGAATAGTTTCGCTCTTGCCATAACTCTTTATCAATTCGCCTTCAAAAGCAACGAGTTCTTGCCAGCGCTTATCGACGTCGATGTCTTTTCCGTATTGTCTTGCAAAGGTGATAAATGTGGTGTAATGTCCAGCTTCGCTAATCATTAAATCGTGATAAAATTTAGAGAGTTCATCATCATTTATGCGTTGAGATAATAATTTAAAACGTTCGCAGCTTCTGGCTTCTATCATAGCAGAAAACAGCAATCTATCTACAAAGCTTTGTTGTCTGCTTCCACCTTTATTCATAAACTTATAGAGTTGGTTTACATAATGGTCTTTACGTTCTCTGCCTAATGTATAACCACGTTTTTTAATAATGTCGTGTACCATTTCAAAATGCTCCAACTCTTCTTTGGCAAGTTTTAAAAGCTCGGTTACTAGTTCTGGATATTCGCTATTATGCGTAATTATGGTAATAGCATTTGTTGCGGCTTTTTGCTCACACCAAGCGTGGTCTGTTAATATTTCTTCAATATTACTTTCTACAATGGTTACCCAACGTGGATCGGTTTCTAGTTTAAGGTGGAGTATGCTCATAGTTTACTATTTTTTGTAAAGATAATTATTATAGAAATTAAAATGCAGTGTCACTTCGAGTGAATTTTTTTTTTTAGAATTTTGTATCGAGAAGTTACAAGCTATAAGGCTTCTCGATACAATTTTTCGTGCCTCAAAATTACTCGAACTGACAAAACCAGTTACTTATCATAAATGGTCTTTAGTTTCTTGAAAACAAATTGTGCACTTGTAATTGCGCCTTCCATTTTACCAGAAAATACTGGGCTTGTTTCTGCTCCAGCAATAAATAACCTATTGTTTAAATATGTGTTTTGATACAATGGATGACCATTATTAGTTTGAGGCATTAAAAACGTGTCGTTACCAACTAAAGTCTGCTTTTCATCTTTCCAAACACATTCTTCATAGCTGTCGTATTCAAGTGCTTGATCACCATAAAAAGTTTGTAATTGTTTAATTATTAGTGCTTTTCTCTGGTCTCTAGTGTAGTCACTAGATTTACTATTTATAAAACCACTTAAAGCGAATAAGCTGTTATTTGCATTAGAATGATCGTAAAACTCTTGAATTGGTTCTGCGCTGCTGTAAATTGTGCCACTAGTATTTTTATTTTGCCAAAATGCATTTTTATAAGTGATGCCAACTCGAATAGAGTCTTGCATCCAAGTATGTGTGTTCAGAATTAGTTGCTTTATGTCTTTTGATAATGTAGGTTCAGTAGTTATAGTTTTTGAGAATAATGAAGGTGGAAGTGTTGCTATAACGTGTTTGCAATGGTATTTATAAGTTGTTGCCTCTATTTCTAAACCACCATTATGTGTTTTAATAGATTGAACACTTTGATTACAGTCAATTGAATTCTCTGGAAGCTTTTCAACTAAAGCCTTGATTACAGAATAGGTGCCGTCTTCAATACGATAACTCACTGCATTGTTTTTGGTAACTTAACTAACTGTGCAGCTTGCATCTGGTTAGGTTGGTATATAGCTGTTTTACCATAGTATTGCTTAAAAACACGAATGTTGAGCTCTTTTAATAGTTTTATAGCTGCGACTTGTTGTTCTATAAGCCATGTTGCACCTAGCTCAATAGGAGCTTGGTTAGTATTGTATTTCGTTTTTATTCTACCACCAATAGTAGGTCGAGCTTCTGTAATTTTAAAAGATATATTTAGGTTTTTTAGGTAGTAAGCTAGTGTTAAACCCGTTAATCCTGCACCAATTATTAGTATATCTGTTTTAATTGTATTCATTGGCTACGAAATATAGTTCCAAATATTCTTGTATCTGCTCATTTGTCTATAGGTTTCTAGAATCTCTGCGTTTTCTTCATGAATAAGAGATGGATCTTTTTCTAAAATGGTTTTAGCGTAATAGCGAGCATGTTTTAATATGTCGTTATCTTTTACAATATCTGCTATTCTAAGATTTAAAATACCACTCTGTTGTGTTCCCATAATATCTCCAGGACCACGCAATCTTAAATCGACTTCTGCAATCTCAAAACCATCATTGGTTCGAACCATAGTTTCTATGCGTTTTTTACTGTTTTCAGACTGTTTGTGGCTCGTCATTAAAATACAATAGCTTTGTTCTGCACCTCTACCAACACGTCCTCGTAATTGGTGTAATTGCGATAAGCCAAAACGTTCTGCGCTTTCAATAATCATGACTGAAGCATTGGGTACATTTACGCCAACTTCTATTACAGTTGTTGCCACCATTATTTGCGTTTGGCCTTTAATAAAACGTTGCATTTCGAACTCCTTATCTGGTGGTTTCATTTTGCCATGTACAATAGAAATTTGATACTCTGGAGCAGGAAAATCTCGAGCGATACTTTCGTAGCCATCCATTAAATCTTTATAGTCCATTTGTGCACTTTCTTGTATTAATGGATACACAATATACACCTGTCTTTTTTTCTTGATTTCTTCTCTTATAAATCTAAAAACTTTTAGTCTATTTGAGTCGTATCTGTGTACTGTTTTTATGGCCTTTCTTCCTGGTGGTAATTCGTCTATAATTGAGATGTCTAAATCACCATAAACAGACATGGCTAAAGTTCGTGGAATTGGTGTTGCAGTCATAACCAAAACGTGAGGAGGAAAGGTGTTTTTTTTCCATAATTTAGAACGTTGCTTTACTCCAAATCTGTGTTGCTCGTCTATAATTGCTAAGCCTAAATTTTTAAATTTTACCTTATCTTCAAGTAATGCATGTGTACCAATTAAGATGTCTAACTTGCCATTTTCGAGCATTTCGTGAATTTCTCGTCTTTCTGAAGTTTTACTTGAACCTGTGATTATTTTTATGCTGATTTCTAGATTTTTACATAATTCATTTAATCCGTTATAGTGTTGTACTGACAAAATTTCAGTAGGTGCCATTAAGCAGGCTTGAAAACCGTTGTCAAGCGCTATTAGCATTGACATTAGAGCTACTATTGTTTTTCCAGAGCCAACATCGCCTTGTAATAAGCGATTCATTTGTGCGTTACTGCCCAAATCTGCTCTAATTTCTTTTAGCACTCTTTTTTGTGCACCAGTTAATTCGAATGGTAAATGATTATTAAAAAATGAATTAAAGTGCGCTCCAACGGTTTGAAAAGGAAAGCCTTTTATTTTCGATTTATGGATTAAATTTTTTAAAATTAATTGTAATTGTATATAAAATAACTCTTCAAATTTTAGTCTAAATTCTGCCTTAGAAAGTGCTTCAGAATCTTTAGGAAAATGAATGTTTAAAAGCGCTTCAGATTTAGAGATTAATTTAAGATTTTCAAGTAGGTTTTTTGATAGCGTTTCAACAAATTTTCCGTTAGTTTCAAGGAATAAATTTTGCATGATTTTTATCATCAAACGATTGGTAATTCCTCTGTTGGATAACTTCTCTGTTGAAGGATAAATAGGTTGTAAAGTTGAGCGTAAATTTTGCTCGTGTTCGGTAAGTAATTCTATGTCTGGATGTGCCATATTATACTTCCCTCCAAAATTGTTTACTTTACCAAAAACAACATAAGGTACATTTATTTTTAAGCTTTCTCTAATCCATTTTTGTCCTCTAAACCAAACTAATTCCATAACACTAGTATCGTCTTGAAAAGTAGCAACTAAACGCTTTCCTTTTTTTTGAGCGATTTCTTTAAAACCAGTTATTTTTCCAATTATTTGAACTTCGGCAGTGTTAGGATATAATGTGTTTACTTTATAATACTTTGTACGGTCCAGATAGCGATTAGGAAATAAGTTAATGAGGTCTTGATAGGTATGAATACCAAGTTCTTTTCGGAGCAAATCGGCACGATTTGGTCCAACACCTTTTAAATAATCAATAGGAGTTTGTAAATTGGTAGCCATAATACAACGAATTTAATGTATTTCTCTTTAAAGTTAAAGTGGTTTATAACAAAAAAGACCACCATTTCTGGTAGTCTTTTTTAATATTATGAATTCTAATATGTTTATTGCTCTCCCTTAAGGACTAATAAAGGTTTTCTGCTTTCAAAATCAGATTTTCTAACACTATTATCGTTTAATGTTTCGCTCCATAATTTCTCGAAGAATCCACGTTTACGTCTAAAAACACAAATAAGGTCTGGTTCTACAACATGAATATACTCTAGAAGACCTTGAAACAATGTTGCGTTTTCAGATGAATAATATTTAGAAGTTAAAATAGCTAAATCTTTATCGAACATTAAATCTTCTGGGAGGTAATCTGGAGTTTTAACTTGTAAAAGCGTCATTTGAGCTTTAAGTTGTAAAAGTATTGTTTCTATAGGCTTTGTAGCACCTTCTTCTTTAACAATACCAGATTTTATAGCAGTTAATACGGTATTTATGGTTTTAAATTTATAATCCTCAGGAACTAATAAAACAGGCATGTCTGTTTTTCTAACGATGCTTCCAGATAAATCATCTAAAAATAATTTTTCGTTTGTTTTAGGTGTTCTTGCAGAGGCAACAATTAAATCTACATTAAAATCTGTACAAAACTCTTTTATGTATTCTAAAGTTTCACCTTCAAAATAACGGAAGTTTATATCAATACCTTGATTTTTAGCATGTGCTATAATTTCTTCTAAATGGTCTTTCTCATCAATTTCTGTTAATTGAATACCATAAATCATATCTGCTCCAACGGCTTTAGCAAAGTCTATGGCGTAAATTAGTGTCGCTTTTTTCTCCTTTAAAGAGCTAATTGGTACTAAGAATGTTTTCATATTATACTCTAAATTTTTTGCAAAAGTAGTTTTTTTAATAGAATTATTAGCATAGTTGCTAATATTTCGTTGAAATGCAGATATTTAGTGTAATCAGATTTTAATTACTAAGGTATAGTTAATTGTAAATTGTTTAAAAATTGTATTTTGGTCTAATACTTGTTTTACAATTTTTATGAAACACATTTTATTTATTTTCCTCTTGTTTATTTGTTTTACTATTCAGGCACAACAGACTGAATATGTTGATTTTAAAACTGTAAAAGCATCATTGTATATTGATTTAATCAAAGCAGAGGTTACCGGTTCTGTTGAATATAGTTTTGACATTTTAAAGGCAACAGATTCTATATTTTTAGATAGTCCAAACATAATCTATGACAGTATTGAAATAAATGGTTTAAATAATTTTAATCTAAATAGTGAAGCGATAGTATTAAATGGAATAGTAAAGAGAAATTTTGTTCAATCTAAAGATAATGTCATGGTAGTTAAGTATCATGTTAAACCCAAAAAAGCGCTGTATTTTATTAATAAAGATGAAGGAATTCAGGCCTGGACACAAGGTCAAGGTAAATATACTAGCAACTGGTTGCCAAGTCTAGATGATACTAATGATAAGATGGAATTTGATTTAAGCATTAAAGCTGATTCAGATTATCAAGTAATTTCTAATGGACAGCTATTAAATATAGAAAAATCAGAAGGTTACAATACCTGGCATTACGATATGCAAAAGCCAATGTCAAGTTACTTAGTTGCATTAACTATAGGCAAATACAATAAACAAGAACTTACTTCTAAAAGTGGCATACCAATAGAATTGTACTATTATCCAGAAGACTCTGCTAGAGTAGAACCAACGTATCGCTATACCAAAAAGATGTTCGATTTTCTAGAAGAAGAAATAGGTGTGCCTTATCCTTGGCAAAACTATAAACAAGTGCCAGTAAAAGATTTTTTGTATTCTGGAATGGAGAATACAAGTCTCACAATTTTTAGTGATGATTTTATGATAGACGAGACTTCATTTGTAGATAAGAACTACGTAAATGTTAACGCTCATGAATTAGCACACCAGTGGTTTGGAGATTTTGTTACAGCTACAGAAGGTAAGCACCATTGGCTGCAAGAAGGTTTTGCGACCTATTATGCTTTGCTAGCAGAACACGAAGTTTTTGGAGACGATTATTATTATAATAGATTGTACGAATATGCAAAAGAGCTTATAGTTCAAGAGCAAGAAGATCAAGCAACAGCTTTATTAGACGCAAAGGCGAGTAGTACAACGTTTTATAAAAAAGGAGCATGGGCTTTACACATGTTAAAGGAAATAGTTGGCGAGCAAGTGTTTAAACAAGCCGTTAAAAATTATTTAAACGCTTATGCTTATAAAAATGTAGAGACTCAAGATTTTATTACTGAAGTCGAAAAACTTTATGGACAGAATTTAAATAGTTTTGAGAACGAATGGTTACTAAGTAAAACGCTGCCATTAGCTAAAATGAGAGCAACATTAAAGCAAAATGAAAGTATTGCTTTTTTAGAAACCATAGAGCACTCTGCCTATTTAAGCTATAGAACAGACAATAATGGTTATGTGCCTTCAAGTTTGGTTACAGAGTTGCCAAAAGGCTTTTATACTGAAAGACTTGCCGTTTTACGTGAGGCTTTAAAGAAGCCAGATTACCCAACATATAAAGATTTAATAGATGAAGCCTTTAATTCTAATGAAATTAAAACACGACAGTTACTAGCACAACGCATACCTGAAGGTTTTAAAGCACAAAACGAGTCCTTATTAAAAGATGCTTCTTATTTAACTGTAGAATATGCATTAATGAATTTATGGTCTAAATTCCCAAAAGACAGAGCTAAATATCTTGAAACTACCAAAGAAATTATTGGTTTTAACGATAAAAATGTAAGGTGTTTATGGTTAACTTTAGCCTTAATAACACCAGAATATAATCCAGCATTTAACGATGTTTACTTAAGAGAATTAAAAGACTACACATCGTCTCAATATGGTTTTAAAACACGTCAAAATGCTTTTTCTTATATTAACAACATTCAAATTTTTGATTTCGAAACTTTAGCTAATCTTATTGATGCCACAAATCATCATAATTGGAGATTTAAGAGTTTTGCAAGCGATTTATTACAATCTTTGAGTGAAGACCAAAAATATAAGTCTATAATTAGTGATTTGCAGGAACAATTAAAAAACAAATAAATTAGATTTTCATCTTTGCTAAAATTAATTTAGCTTAAACTAGAAAACATAAAACGATACTTTTGAAAGCATTAGTAATATCTGGAGGAGGAAGTAAAGGCGCATTTGCTGGAGGCGTTGCTCAATACCTTATTGAACAAAAAGGAAGAGCGTACGATATGTTTTTAGGCACCTCAACAGGTATCTTATTAGTACCACATTTAGCATCTAACGATATTGGTAAGTTGTATGATGTGTTTACTAATGTAAATCAAAATTCTATATTTAGTATTAATCCATTTGTTGTAAAAAAGAAAAATGGTAGAGAATATGTTTATATAAACTACTTAAGTACTATACTTCAGTTTATAAAGAGAAAACGTACGTTTGGTGAAAGTAAATCATTAAGAAAATCTATTAAAAAAAACTTTACTCAAGAAGAATTTAATCGTATTCGTGAAACTAAAGAAGATGTAGTTGTAACCGTTGCAAATTTGTCTAAAAATAGAACCGAATATAAATCTATTAACGATTTTAGTTATGAAGAATTTTGCGATTGGATTTGGATTTCGTGTAATTACATTCCTTTTATGTCTTTGGTAAAAAGAAATGGTTTTGAATATGCAGATGGAGGTTTAGGCTGTGTTGTGCCTATTAGAGAAGCTATAAATAGAGGCGCAACAGAAGTTGATGCTATTATTTTAGAAAGCGAAAATCTTGAATACAATAAAGTACTTGGTAAAAACCCGTTTTCTTTAATGATAAACCTTTTTGGGCACTTGCTAGATCAGGTTGAAAAAGGAGACATTACAATTGGTAAATTAGCTGCGTTACATAAAAATGTTACACTAAACTTATATTATACACCAACAAAATTAACCGAAAACTCTCTTATTTTCAATAAGGTTTTAATGGAGAAATGGTGGATGGAAGGTTTTTTATATGCTCAAGAAAAGCATGAAGACGATAATCCTCTAAGTTCTACTGTACCAATTAGGCCAGAAATCTAACGATAGACTTTAAACTTCAAATCTTTACTTTACTGCCAAAGATTGCTAACTTCTTCTTTAATAAAGGATAATCCTGCATGACTTGGTGGAACTTTATCTATCATATCTTTTAAAATAACTTCTCTTAGTTTATCTGCAGAATCTACAGTATCACTCGTAGAAGCTTTTCTAATAAGTTGAATCGTTGCATTTTTTGAAGCATTAATAAGCGTCCAGCAATCAGTAGTCACATAAATTTGTTGCGATAAATTATGTTCGAATTCTTGTTCTATACTATTAGTAAGTAGGCTTTCGTAATCGTCTTTATTAGAAGATATTGGCGCTACTCTTGTTAAAAGTTTGTTTGGCGAAATGCGCTCCAAAAATAACGAAAAGCGTTCGTAAGCTTGTAAACGTTGTGGTAAAGCTTCTTTTTGTAATTGCTTTAACATTAAAAATCGACGTCTATTATCTTCATTTTGAACATGCTCTCTAAAAAATAAAAAAGCTATGGCACCAACAATTAAAGAAGGGATTACAAACATGAGTAAGTTAAGTAATTGGTCTTCCATATATATCGTCTTTAGGTTTTAGCAAACTTAATATGTTTTTAATTAGTGTACAAGAAAAACCGTTAATGGAATGAACACTGTTTTTTATAGAATGAAAACGCTAGGAGGTAAAATGGTAGTATTTTTCTTATAACAACTAAAGTATATTTGAATTATTGCTATTACCTGTATTAATTAATAATCGTCAGTTTTAGTAATACATTTTAACCGACGATTTTTCTAAAACTATTAAACCTTGTACTTATGAAAACAAAACTACTTTTAAAATTTCTCTTCTGTCTATTAGCTTTTAATTTATCATTTAGCCAAAATACACCTTTACCAAATGGTAGTTTTAATAATGCTGTTGATATTGGTTTTTGGTCTGTAGCCTCAAGTAATGCAACAAAATCTTGGTTTAATGGTGGTTGTCAATCTCTTTTTGTCGATAACTTACCAAACAATCCTAGTAATTTAAGTACAACAATTACATCATCTGTTTTTAGTGTTGGTTTATCTGGAAATTACGAATTAGAATTAGAGTATGGATTAATTTATTCTGGAACAGCACCTATTTTTGAATTTATAGATTCCTCTAATGCAGTTATTAGTCCTACATCAACAACAACAGTTGCTGGAACTTGTACAGATTGGCCAAATGCTAAAAATAGTAAATTAGTTTTTTCCAATTTAAGCTCAGGGAATTACCAATTAAGAATAACCATACCTAAATCACAGTTTTTTCTAGATGGAGCAGCATTAGGAGCTTATAATCCTATAACTGTAAGCGGTAGTGTAAACAATGCTGGTTGTTCAAATAGTAATATGTTGAATAATTTTCCAATGAAAATTACAAATCTAGGTGATAACTCAACAGCTTACACATCAACCATAAATGGAAATTACACGTTTATGTTACCCGAAACTACAGGGAATTTTTTAATAGAGCCAGTTTCTAGCGGAAATATTGTAGCTACGCCAAATAGTATAAGTTTAACAATTAACTCTTTTTCTAGCTCTTATTTAAATAATGATTTTTGTTTAACAAGTAATATTAGCGGAATAGATGTTGAAACACAATTAGTTGCCCAAAACCTGGCAAGACCAGGATTTGTTGCTAATTATAATTTAATTTATAAAAATAATGGCGATACCACAACAGGAAATGAAACTATAGTTTTAAATTTTGATAGTTCTAAAATAGCGTATGTTGCTGCATCTGCTTCAATTACACCAACAAGTACATCAAGTAATTCTATAACTTGGAATTATAGTAATTTAACTGCTCTAGAAATTAGAAATATAACACTATCTTTTAATGTATTATCTCCACCAACGGTTAATGGTGGAGACCTTTTAAGTTTTACAGGAATTATTACATCAGTTTCAGATGCTAATCCAGTTAATAATAGCATTAACTTAAATCAAACCGTTGTAAATGCTTATGACCCTAATGATGTGTTATGTTTGAAAGGCGATGAGATTTCACCATCACAAATAGGAGACTATTTAACCTACAGAATCCGTTTTCAAAATACAGGAACTGCTTCTGCTGTAAATATTTCGGTTAAAACAGATTTAGATGCAGATTTAGATTGGACTACGTTTCAGCCAATTTCTGCTTCACACGCTTACACAACGTCTATAACCAACGGGAATGAATTAACATACAGTTTTAATACTATC
The DNA here is from genome assembly GCF_029238095.1 of Lacinutrix sp. Taxonomy (GTDB): domain Bacteria; phylum Bacteroidota; class Bacteroidia; order Flavobacteriales; family Flavobacteriaceae; genus Lacinutrix. Next base: position 117,946 of record NZ_JAQWGS010000024.1, read on the forward strand.
AATTTGGCAGATAGTACATCAGACGAGTCTAATAGTCATGGGTGGATTTTTTATAAAATTAAACCTAAAAATACAACAGTTGTAGGTGATGCGTTTGATGCTACAGCAAGTATTTATTTCGATTTTAATCCAGCAGTAGTTACAAATACTTATACAACTACTATTGTTTCACCTTCAACTTATGTGCCAGACGATAATTTTGAAAACTATTTAGAAACACACGATGCTAATGCAAATGTAGTTACTGTTGGAGATCCAACAAGTATACGGTTAAAAGGTAATTCTTCTCTGTTATTAGCCACAAAATATTGTCTCATTTCTGGACCAATACTTTCTAGCCAATATCGTATATGTCCAACAATAGGAAAGTTGTGACTTATTGTATGTTTTTTTTGAAAGACATCACGAATAGCTATAATTACTAAAACAATAATAATCCAAAGCCACCAAGAGATTGAAGATAGAAAGTTAAGAATGGTATTCATATTTCAATAAAATTTCTCAAAAATAAGGATATTCTTTATTTTTAGATAGCATATAGTAAAAAACAAACGTCTTTTTTTATATTAATTGTTTATAATTATTAATAAAACCAATGGGTTTAAACCTTAGCAATAGTTATTTTTGAAGCTTAAAAACGTAAAGAGATTTGGAAAAATATTTAAGTCAGTTAAATGAAGCGCAATATGAACCAACAGTCCAAAAAAATGGACCTATGATTATTATTGCAGGTGCAGGATCTGGTAAAACACGTGTTTTAACCTACAGAATAGCTTACTTAATGAGCCAAGGCATAGATGCTTTTAATATTCTTGCTTTAACTTTTACAAATAAAGCTGCCAAAGAAATGAAAGGCAGAATAGCTGATATAGTTGGTGATGGAGAAGCTAAAAACTTATGGATGGGAACATTTCACTCTGTTTTTGCTAAGATTTTACGTTTTGAAGGACACCATTTAGGGTTTCCAAGTAACTTTACAATTTACGATACCCAAGATTCTCAAAAACTTTTAGGCTCCATTATTAAAGAAATGGGCTTAGATAAGGATATTTATAAAACCAAGCAGGTTTACAGTAGGATTTCCTCATATAAAAATAGTTTAATTACTGTAAAAGCATACTTTAAAAATCCAGAGCTTCTAGAAGCTGATGCCATGGCTCGTAGACCAAAAATGGGAGACATTTATGCAGAATATGTAAACCGTTGTTTTAAAGCTGGAGCCATGGATTTTGATGATTTATTATTAAGAACCAACGAATTATTAACTCGTTTTCCAGCTGTTTTAGCAAAATATCAAGATAAGTTTCGTTACATTTTAGTAGATGAGTATCAAGATACAAACCACTCTCAATATCTTATTGTAAGAGCCTTGGCAGACCGTTTTCAAAATATATGCGTTGTTGGAGACGATGCGCAAAGTATTTATGCTTTTCGTGGAGCAAACATAAACAACATCTTAAATTTCCAGAAAGATTACGACAATGTTAAAATGTACCGTTTAGAACAAAATTACCGTTCTACAAAAAACATAGTAGGTGCAGCAAATTCAGTAATCGAACATAATAAAACCAAATTAGATAAAATAGTTTGGACTGCTAACGACGAAGGTGAAAAAGTAAAAGTGCATCGCTCTTTAACTGATGGAGATGAAGGACGTTACGTTGCAAGTACTATTTGGGAAGAAAAAATGAACAACCAATTGCTAAACAGTGATTTTGCCATTTTATACCGTACCAATTCGCAATCACGTGCTATGGAAGATGCTTTACGCAAGCGAAATATACCTTATCGTATTTATGGAGGTACTTCATTTTACCAGCGTAAAGAAATAAAAGACGTTACTGCGTATTTGCGTTTAATATTAAATTCGGCAGATGAAGAAGCTTTAAAACGAGTTATTAATTTTCCAGGTCGTGGTATTGGGCAAACAACAATAGATCGATTAGTAGTAGCAGCAAATGAAACTGGCAAAACCATTTTTGGTTTATTAAAGGAGATTGATACTATCACTATTAATATTAATAATGGTACCAAAAACAAACTAAAAGACTTTGTTACTTTAATTGAGAGTTATCAAGTATTAAATCAAACAGCAAATGCTTTTGACCTAGCAGAGCATGTTACTAAAACGAGTGGTTTAATTAGAGAGTTTAATAAAGATGGAACACCAGAAGGTGTTATGCGACTGGAAAATGTAGAAGAACTCTTAAACGGTATCAAAGACTTTGTTGAAGGCCAATTAGAAATAGCAGATTCTAAAGATGACTTGGCAGAATTTTTAGAAGATGTCGCATTAGCTACAGATTTAGATGGAGATAAAGGCGATCCAAATCATGTGGCATTAATGACAATTCATTCGTCTAAAGGCTTAGAATTTAATCATGTATTTATTGTTGGTCTAGAAGAAGACTTATTTCCAAGTGCCATGAGCATGAATACAAGAAGTGAACTAGAAGAAGAAAGACGATTATTTTATGTAGCTTTGACAAGAGCAGAGAAAAAAGCACATTTAACCTATGCTTTATCTCGATACCGTTGGGGAAAATTAGTAGATTCTGAGCCAAGTCGTTTTATAGAAGAAATAGAAGACGAGTTTTTAGATATCATTACTCCAATAGAAGAACGTCGCATTAACCCAATGTTATCAGCAGATATTTTTGGTGATGTAGAACCTAATACAATAAGATTTAAAAAAGCAGTACAACCTAAATTTATTAAGAAAGTGGCAAAAAAGAAAGAACCTGTAAACTTTGAAATAAGTGCTCCAAAAAAAATGAAAAAAGCGTCAGAAGTAGAAATACCAGCAGATGCTAATTTGTTTGATGGAGAACTTACCGTTGGAAATAGAGTAAAACACTTAAAATTTGGTAGAGGAGAAGTGTTAAAAATTGAAGGAAAAGGTGCAGATAAAAAAGCCGAAATTGATTTTGAATTTGGTGGCTTAAAAAAGCTGCTACTAAGGTTTGCTAAATTAGAAGTTATAGGTTAAAATAACTTTAGATAAAAATATCTAGCCATGGCAGACTTAATTAAAATATATGAAGAGAATCCAAATCCTAAAGCGATTAAAAAAGTAATCGACGTTTTAAAACAAGGAGGCTTGGTAATTTATCCAACAGATACTGTTTATGGTTTGGGTTGCGATATCAATAACTCTAAAGCCTTAGAGAGAATAGCAAGAATAAAAGGTGTTAAACTAGAAAAAGCTAAATTGTCTTTTATATGTTATGATTTGAGTAATTTAAGCGATTATGTAAAGCAGATAGATTCAAGCACCTTTAAAATTCTTAAACGTGCATTACCAGGACCTTATACTTTTATTTTACCTGGATCGAAGTCTTTACCATCTGTTTTTAAAAAGAAAAAAGAAGTAGGAATAAGAATTCCAAATAACAATATTACATTAGAGATTGTAAAAGCTTTAGGTAATCCTTTAGTGTCTACATCTATTCGTGACGAAGACGAAATTTTAGATTACACTACAGATCCAGAATTAATACTTGAAAAGTGGGATAATTTGGTCGATTTAGTTATAGATGGTGGTTATGGAGGTAACGAAGGTTCAACCATAGTAGATTTATCTAAAGACGAGCCCGAAGTAATAAGAGAAGGTAAAGGAAGTTTAGATATTTTTTAAAAAATGAAAAAACCTGTAAACAATAGTACAAACTATGTTGGGTTAAAGCTTACGATTTAAATAAAAAACATTCTACAAAAGCACTTTTAATTGGACTTTTGCTAATTAGTTTTAATAAAAAAGCTCAACCAAAAGGTTGAGCTTTTTACTATGTATTAAAATCTAAAAAATTACTCTTCTTTAGATAAATTTTTCATTTCAGTTTCAATCATTTCATAAAACTGATCGATTTTTGGAAGAATGTATATTTTAGTTCTTCTGTTAATGGCTTTATTTGTAGGAGAGTCATTAGCTACTAAAGGTAAATGATCTCCACGACCAGCAGCAATTAGTTGTTCTGGTTTAACACCTAGTTCTTGAAGCGCTCTAACAATAGCTGTACTACGTTTTACACTTAAATCCCAGTTATCTAATAAAACACCTTTACTATATGGTACATTGTCTGTATGACCTTCTACCATTGCTTCAAAGTTAGGCTTGCCATTTATTACGGTTGCTACTTTTCCTAAGATTTCATTTGCTCTTGGCGAAATGTTATAGCTTCCAGTTTGAAACAGTAACTTATCTGATAAAGAGATGAAAACAACACTTTTTTCAACATTTATTTCAATGTCTTCGTCATTTAAACCAACTTCTTTTTTTAAGCTTGTTACTAAAGCAATTGTTACACTGTCTTTTTTGGTTAAAGCGTCTTGTAATCTAGATATTTTTAACTCTTTTTCTCTTATGCTTTCTAAAGACTTCTCTAAGTTTTTGGCACCTTGCGTTGTTAAAACAGTCATGTCTTTTGAACTTTCGATGAGAGCTTTGTTGCTAGATTTTAAATCTGTTAAGGCATCTTTAGCGTCTTTTAATCGTTGATTTATCTCTATAATACGTGCAGAAGCTGCTGCTTCATCTGCTAAACATTTGTTTAGTTTAACAGTTGCAGTATTTAAAAGGTCTTGTGTGTTTTTTTGTTTTTCTTCAAGTGCCATAAAGTCTTTTTTAGAGACACATGAACTTAATGTTAATAGTGCTACAGCACTAAGTACTAATAGTTTTTTCATAATTATTTATAGATAAAATTAAATTTTAACATACCAAAAGTAGCTATTTTTAAAATGTTAAAACAAGTATTAACAAAATTTTTGCTAAAACTTTTATAAGTCTGTAAAATGTTTCTTACGGCTAGCAAAATAAGACCATACAACAGATTTTGTTTTATAATATTTTACTGTATTTTGAGTAAGTGTTTTTCTTAGTTTCAATAACTTAGGTAGTCTTGTATAAAAACTAAAGTGCGCTCTTAATATAGCAAAAATATGAGAGAATTTCAAGCTTAAAAGAAACTTAAAAGCGGCTAAACCATCTAAAGTTAGTCTTGAAAAAAGCAAGAAGAATAGATTGCCAGAAGCATTTTTGGTAAGTGTAGCAAGACTATTTCTAAAATTTAAGTATGTTTTTTTTGGGTTTGTAGCATTTAAAGTAGCACCACCAACATGATAAACAGTAGATTCTGCAATATATTTTGTTTGATAACCCAAATTAAAAGCACGCCAGCACAAATCTATTTCTTCCATGTGTGCAAAAAATGTTTCATCGAAACCTTTTAAGGTCTTATAAACATCTTTTCTTATAAAAAAACATGCACCAGAAGCCCACAATATTTTAGAGCTATCATTGTATTGGCCTCTGTCTTCCTCTATGGTATCGAAAATACGACCTCTACAAAAGGGATAACCATATTTATCTATAAAACCACCAGCAGCTCCAGCATACTCAAAATAAGATTTTTTTTTGTAATCTAATATTTTAGGCTGTATAATTGCTGTGTTTTCTTCAGTTTTAAAGGTGTTAATAATAGGATTTAACCAATTTTTGGTCACTTCTACATCACTATTTACCAAACAAAATATATCTTCATCTAAATGTTTAAGTGCATCATTATAACCTTTAGCATAGCCTCCATTTAGCGTGTTTTGTATAATTTTTATTTGAGGAAATTCTGCTTTTAAAAAACAAATAGAATCGTCTGTAGAGGCATTATCTGCAACGTAAACAGTTGCATCTTGAGTATTAGCAATAATAGATGGTAAGAACTCTTTAAGTAACGCTTTTCCATTCCAGTTTAATATGACTACTGCTATTTTCAATTTTTTTTATAAAATGTTATGAGTTAAATTAATGAACATTGCCTTTCAATTATTATTTATTAAAATAAGGAATATCCTCTAAAAACCGATATTTTTCAGCTTTAAAATCCATTACACAATAATAATGGTTTAATCCATTAGTCACCATTAAATAAGTTGCATTTAACGCCAAATTGTAGCGTGCCACTTGATCGAACGTGTTTTGTTTTATTTTAATATTTGGCGCTTTACATTCTACAATTAAGTGAATACTACCATCTGTATTAAAAATAACAATATCGTAACGTTTCTTTAAATCGTTAACTTTTAGTTCTTTTTCTACGTTAATTAATGATTTGGGATAGTTTTTTACTTTAATTAAATAATGTACACAATGTTGCCTCACCCATTCTTCGGGTTGTAAAATCACAAATTTTTTACGAATAGCATCGAATATAGATACTTTATTTTCGCTATTTTTGAAACGGAACGTATATGTAGGAAAATTTAATTCTTGCACTATACAAATTTATAACTATAACGTCATTTCGAGTTATTATTAGAGAAAAATTTATCGGGAAATTCTTGATATTACAAAAAAAGCCTCAACTCGCAATGACAACACAATGTAAACACTATTTTGGACGACGTTAAAAAACTAGTTACAGACATCAATAATAAAAATCTTGCACCTATTTATTTACTAATGGGTGAGGAAGCTTATTATATAGATAAAATTTCAGATTATATTGAAGCTAATGTTTTAGCCGAAGAAGAGAAAGGTTTTAACCAAATGGTGTTGTATGGTCGAGATGTAACAATAGAGGATATAGTTGGTAATGCTAAACGTTTTCCTATGATGGCAGATAAGCAAGTTGTTATTGTAAAGGAAGCACAAGATTTATGGCGTACTATCGAGAAGTTAGTAGATTATGCTAAAAATCCGCAACCATCTACCGTTTTAGTGCTTTGTTATAAATATAAAACAGTAGATAAGCGTAAGGCACTTTATAAAGCTATAAATAAAGCAGGAGTTGTTTTTGAAAGTAAAAAGTTTTACGATAATCAAGTTCCAGATTGGATTAGAAGAACATTGTCTACAAAAGGCTACAAAATAACACCTAAAGCTTCTTTAATGCTTGTAGAATTTTTAGGTACAGATTTAAGTAAAATTAATAACGAATTAGAAAAACTTCAAATTGTTTTACCACAAGGCACAGAGATTTCACCATCTCATGTTGAAGAGAATATAGGTATTAGTAAAGATTATAATAATTTTGAATTACGTAAAGCTATTGGCTCTCGCGATGATATTAAAGCCTTTAAAATCGTGAATTATTTTGGAGACAATCCAAAAGACAACCCAATGGTAGTAACGGTTTCTTTACTTTTTAGTTTCTTTTCACAGTTATTGCAACTGCATGGCATGACAGATAAATCACCAAGAAATATTACGTCTGCTTTGCGTGTAAACCCTTATTTTGTTAGCGAATATTTAGATGCTGCACGTAACTTTCCAATGCGCAAAGTAAGTGGTATAATTGCTACCATTCGAGAATTCGATTTAAAGAGTAAAGGTGTTAACGCTAATGCTGTGCCGCAAAAAGATTTGTTGAAAGAATTGGTAGTGAGAATACTTAATTAATTTAAGATTTCTAAATTTTAAAAACAACTTCAACAATCTAATGTATTTAGTTTAATTATTATTTAAACACCAAGCCTGAATTTAGAAATTTTAAAATGAAAAACACTTTATTATTACTAGCCTTTGTATTTGTTTCATGTAAAACCACACAAATACTTCCAGATCCTTTAGAAGCTGGTTGGGAAGGTGAAAAAGTATGCGAAGTTTTAAGCGATACAAAAAAGCAACGCGTTTTAAAATGTACCTTTCCACCTAATGTAGGACACCAAAAACATTACCATAAACCACATTTTGGTTACACAATAGCTGGAAGTACGTTCCAGATTACAGACAATAAAGGAATACGTAATGTGCCAGTAGCAACAGGTGTAAACTGGTATAAAGCCGAATTAAGCGAGCACGAAGTGTTTAACGTTGGTGATAGTACTGCTGTGTTTTTAATTATTGAACCAAAATAATTATAGTTTAGTATTAAAATATTAAATCATTCTGTAAAGCGTTGTCACAATTACACCTTTAGTATCATCCAAAACTACAGATAGTAATAGTTTTTCTTCTTTTACTTTAAAATTAAAAGGCGAGGCTAATGGGTTGACACCACTTTGTTTTTTTAGTCTAATGCCTTGTCCAGAGATAATATCTTTATTAGGTTTAAAATCAATTTTTGGTAGATGTTCTGTTAAAATAATGTATTTATATTGGCTTAGTTTGCTCAGTATTTGTTGTATTTCATTATTAGATAGATGTTGCAATACTTGTCTTAATATAGCGCAATCTCCAGCTGGTAAATTATCTTTTGCTATATCCAAACAGTTAAATTCTAAATTATCTGCTATAAATGTTTTTTTGTTATACTCAATAAGCTCTTCTACAATATCTACAGCGATATATTTTTTGGTATGTTTTACTAATTGATTTCCTATATTAAAATCGCCACAACCTAAATCGCAAACTACTAGAGGTGTTTTAAAAGACTTTAAAAAGCGAGTTACAATTTCAATATATGAATTTACTAATTCTGGTAGATGAGAGCCTTCTCCAGAGTAAAAAAGACTGTTATTATTTCCCCAAAGATTTTTGTTGTAGACTTGAGCCATTGCTGCTTGAGTTGGCCATGGTTTCTTTTTAATTATTTTATCTTTTTTATTCATGAAAAGTAAGCCTAAGTTTACAGGTCTTCTATTGCCAAACTGTAATCGTACTGTAAATCTTTATGTAAAGCCAATATTTTTTTTGTGATGGCTTCAATGTTTCTATCGTAAATATTAGTAAGTGTGGTGTTTCTGGAAATTGAAGGTTTCATGGTCTTCAGTTTTTTGCAAAAGTAGAGTAGGAGTTCTACTTCTGTTTCTTTGTTTAGTGAATACCTGATATATTTTTTAGTGTTTCGAAGTATTTTACGCACACTTTTTTTTATGTAGAAAAAACTATCTGTGTTTATAAGTTCGAATTGTTCGTCTATTTCTTGTTTTACGGTTTCAATATATCCAGCTTCACTATCTGCTTCAAAAAGCAAATAAGTAAGTAACTCCTTATTTTCTTTTTTAAAACGTGACAAACGTAAGCAAAGCTCTGCAAGCTCTTGGTTAGACTTGTGTTTTAATTCTTTTCTAATAGTAACTACAGATACTGCTTTCATTTAATATTATTCTGTTATTTGAATACTGTTTCTTAATTCCTCTTTTCTTGGTGTTTCAAACTAAGTTTACATAAAATTAAAATTGGCTCCAGAAACTTCAAACTCAAAAGTATTGTTTTCTTTTAATTGTAAAACTAAATCTAAAATTAAAGTTTCTGATCTCTCAATACGTTCTAAAAACCAATTTAAACCACCAGATTTGTTTTTATCTTTTAAAAATAACGTCTTATTCCATTTTTCTATTGAAACCACAGTACCTTTAGATTTCTTTTTTTAATTGATTTACGTAAGTTGTTTTACTAGAACCAGTCCTGCTAACTATTAAGTGCAATATCATAACTTATAGTGTTTTTTTATTGTGCTTTTTACTTTAAATAGGCGTATTAATCCAATACATAAAATTACTGGAGCAATTATAACTAAAGCAATTCCTAAACTTTTTAACTCTGTTAAAAACTCAAGTTTAAGTATGGTAATTCCAGATCCTAAAAACACGACAAAGGTTCTAAAATAGGCTAAAAAAGTGCGTTCATTTGCAAGTTTAGTTCGTTCTATGGCAAGCCAATCTCTTGTGGTTAAGTCGTTTTTTTCTATCATAAATTTATCCTTTAAGCAAATTTACACTTACTGTAGCTAGATCACTGTCTGGAAATCTTGAAAAATGATTACTATCTGGTTTTAAACCTGCTTCTTCTGCAATAGAATTAAATACATTAACTTCCAAAATATATTGGTCACTATAACCATGTGTTGCATCGTAAGCCGTTGCAGCAGTTTTACTAATGTTTTTCGCGGTTAATTTTGGATTGATAGTATGTAATTCTATAATTAATAATCCAAATTGTTCAACATATGGTTTCCACTTTTGCAAATGTTCTAACAAAGAGTCTTCAACTAAATTATTACTTATTCGTTTGCCTTGATATGCAAATGCTCCTGAAGATTTACTCATTCTATTTGTTGTTTTTTTTGGTGTTTCCCAAATACGATTATGGTCTAAAAATGTACGTACATTAAGTAAATCTTTAAGCGCGATATTATAATCTTCGCGTAAATCGTTTGCTAATAAATCTGGTCTGCCTATGTCTCCCCAAATTACTTTTGCCCAAATATCTGCTTTTATTAAATTAGCTCGTGTTACTTTTAAAGCAGCTTTATTAAAATCTGCACCAACCAGTAATAATGGATGTTCTTCTAGTAATTTCCCTCTTAGCGTTTGGTGTTCTATTACCTCAAATATATGTTGTATAAAGGCGCCATTGCCACAACCCATATCTAAAATGCCTTTAGGCTGCTCGTCTATTGGTTTATTAAAAAGTTTGATAATTACTTGATCTATAACCTTAAAATAGGTGGAATGTGCACCACCACTTCCCCAAACATTCATTTCTCTATGGACGTGTTTTTCGGTTTCTCCTTCATCAGATTTTAAGACTAATGGATTACCAAAAAGTAGTTCGTCTAATTGTAAAAAGGTTGGTAAATAAGACACTGTTACACCATAAGCCGACGCACGTTTAGCAAAAAACAAACCTTGATCTGTAAATTGGTAGTTTCCGTTTTTCTTTTTAAACCAACCTAAATCACTTAAGAAATCTAATATTTTTTTAAAGCTCTCTGGATCTTTATGGTATTCTTCAGCAGAAAACGAAGCTTCCATAAAGTATTTATGAAACAAGCCATTAACACCTAAAAGTACTGTAATAGGTGCAACTATGCAACCTTCAATATGTTTTAAAACTTGAAAAGTTACAGTGTTTTCTTCTGCTTTTTTCAAACCATAATTATCATTGTATTTTTTAAAGATGTTTTCTAATACTATAAACGCATCACTACCAATACGTTCTTCTGGAAATCGTACAGCGTAGTTTAATACATTTACAGCGTCTTTATAAAGATGGGCGAGTGTAAATGCAGTTTCGCTGTTTTTGTTTGTGCTGTATTTTACATTATTGTTTTTGTTATCGATGTCTTGTTCTAACCAACCTTGAGAACATAACACTCTTAATGCGACGTTTAAATAGCCTTCATTAGCTTTAAATTGAGTGACTAATTTTGAGAGTTCTATTGTTTTGTTTTTTAAAATAAACGTTAATACACCTTTTTTATGTAAAGCATACATTGTGGTTGCTGTTGCTATACCATCAAGATGTCTAAAAATGGTGCCTCTAAGTTGTGCTTTATCTTTTTTTGTTAGCATTATATTTAAGTTAGAATTTAAAGATATAAAAAAAAGCGCTTACTAGATGTAAACGCTTTTTGTGTAAATTTTTGCAATTAACTAATTTATAAAAGGATCACTCCATTTTTCGTCTGTGTAAACGTTAGCACCTGCTAACGTATTTAAAAATGCGATTACAGCATCTTTTTCTGTTTGGGTCATGTTTAATTGTTGCCCAATACCATTTGGTCTTAATCTTGGATCTAAGTTTGGGTTTCCATTGGTGTTAATAACATCGTAATGATTTAATACCGTTATTAAATTAGAACTAACACCAATATGCATAAATTGCCCGTTAGCAGTACCATCTATTTTTACAACGTCTCTAAGACTTGGAGATCTAGTATTTGTAAAATCTGTACCAATACCACTAGCAGTGCCTATTATTCCATTGTTTAATGTGTTTGGATCGATATCAAATTCTGGTGCTTGATGGCAGCCTACACAACCTATACCACCAGAAATTCTAACACCTTGATTGTTAAAATTTGCAGGTTGTAAAAACAGTTGTTTTCCTTGATTTTCTTGGGCAGTAAAGTTGGTAAATGGCTGTGCATCATTATTTGCAAGAAGTCTTCCATCATCATATTTACTGTCGAAAGATTGGATACTTCTAATGAATTGTGATAATGCATTTTGTATTCTAAACTCTGAAATTTCTTCACTACCAAAAGCAAAATTAAATAAGTCTGGATAATATGATGTATTTTCTAGTTTCGTAATTAAATCGTTGAAATTTAAATCGCCATTTTCGCCACTAAAGCCCATTTCTATATGATCTGGAATTGGCATTGTGGTTTGTGCTTCTAAAGAGTTCGCACGTTCATCCCAAAAAAATCTATTCTCATTTGAAAAACGTATATTTATTAATCGCATAGAATGCCTTCCTGTAACACCATCTACGCCAGAACTCACACTATTGTTGTCTCCAAAGGCTAATTCTTGTTTGTGGCAACTTGCACAAGCTATAGTATTATTTACAGATAGGTTTTTATCGTAAAACAATACACGACCTAAAGTAGCAGCTTCGTTTGTAATAGGATTTCCTGCAGGAGTATTATCTTTTGTGATGTAAACTGGGATGTATTTATCATTATAATTAAACAGACTGCTAAAATCAATATCTAATATATTAGAAAAATCTAAGGTTGCGTTTTGATCTTGGGTTTGTGTTGTTTCGGAGTTAATGTTGTTGTCGTCAGAACAGCTAACTATTATAATAATTGACACTAAAAAAAAGAACCTTTTCATAAGTAATGTGCATTGGTTATAACTTAAGACAAGATTCTTTTGTAAAGGTTTAATTGGTAATTGAAAAATTATCTCAATTTTGGAAAATCAACAGGATTTGCTTCGTGCATAACAGCATATATAGCTTCATAAATATCTTCTGCAGATGGTTTGGAGAAATAGTCTCCATCTGTTCCATAAGCAGGTCTATGTGCTTTAGCTGTAACTGTTTTTGGCGCACTATCTAGATGTTGGTAACCGTTTTGTTTGTTTAATATTTGGTCTAATAAATAGGCTGAAGCTCCTCCTGGAACATCTTCATCTATAATCATTAAACGATTGGTTTTTGCTAAACTTTTTACAACATCATGGTTTAAATCGAAAGGTAATAATGATTGTGCATCTATAACTTCTGCATCGATACCAACTTGTATTAATTCTTTAGCAACGTCTTGTACAATTCTTAAGGTAGAACCGTAAGACACTATAGTAATATCGTTTCCTTCTTTTACAGTTTCTACAACACCAATAGGTGTTTTAAAAGCGCCAAAGTTAGTTGGTTTTGGTTCTTTTAAACGATACCCATTTAAACATTCCACAACCAAAGCAGGTTCGTCGCTTTCTAATAAAGTATTATAAAAACCAGCAGCTTTAGTCATGTTTCTTGGAACCAAAACATGAATACCACGTATAAGGTTTAAAACGCCACCCATTTGTGAACCAGAATGCCAAATACCTTCTAGTCTGTGACCACGAGTTCTTACAATTAATGGTGCTTTTTGACGGCCTTTTGTTCTGTAATGTAAAGTTGCTAGATCATCGCTCATTATTTGAAGTGCATACATGATATAATCTAAATACTGAATCTCAGCAATAGGTTTTAAACCTCGCATTGCCATACCAATACCTTGACCAATAATTGTAGCTTCACGAATTCCAGCATCTGCAACGCGTAACTCGCCATATTTTTCTTGTAATCCTTCTAATCCTTGATTTACATCTCCAATATTTCCAGCGTCTTCACCAAAAATTAAAGCTTCGGGATATTTACTAAAAATAGCATCAAAATTATCCCTTAAAATAACACGACCATCAACCTCTTCTTTATTGGGATTGAAAACAGGACTTACTTCTTCGACATGTTTTGCAGCAGTTTCAGTTTCATTATGTAAATGCGAACTGTATTTTGGCTGCACAACACTAAAGTAAGTGTCTATCCATTGTAATAATTTTGTTTTAGCAGAAGAATTTTCAGTAACTACATATCTTAAAACACGTCTAGCTGCAGATATTACATCTTTTCGAGCAGGTTCTACAATGGCTAACATGTCATTATTTATTTTCTCTATAAATTCTCTGTTTGCACTTGCTGTAGCAACTTCTGTTATTAAAGATGAAGCTTCTTTACGTTCAGCTATAATAGGATTTAGGTAAGCATTCCAAGCGGCTTTTTTTCCCTCTCGAACCGCTTTTTTGATTTCTTTCTCTTTAGTAGATAATTCTTCGTCTGTAGAAATTCCAGTTTCTATCATCCACTCACGTAATTTTACATTACAATCTGTTTTTGCTTCCCATTCTAAACGTTCTTTATCTTTATAACGTTCGTGAGAACCAGAAGTAGAGTGGCCTTGTGGTTGTGTTAATTCGTTTACATGCACTAAAACAGGCACATGCTCTGTTCTAGCAATTTTTGCAGCTTCTTGGTAGGTTTCAATAAGTGACACATAATCCCAACCTTTAACACGTAGAATTTCGTAGCCATTATTATTTTCATCACGTTGGAAGCCACTTAAAATTTCAGAGATGTTTTCTTTTGTTGTTTGATGTCTTGCGTGAACAGAAATGCCGTATTCGTCATCCCAAACACTTATTACCATTGGTACTTGTAATACACCAGCTGCATTTATAGTTTCGAAAAAGAGACCTTCACTTGTACTAGCATTACCTATGGTTCCCCAAGCAATTTCGTTTCCTTTTTCAGAAAAGTTTGTAGTATCTATACCTTTTACATTTCTGTAAATTTTAGAGGCTTGAGCTAAACCTAACAATCTTGGCATTTGCCCAGCAGTAGGCGAAATATCTGAACTTGAATTTTTTTGTTTTGTTAAATTATTCCAATTTCCATTTTCATCTAAACTAAATGTAGAGAAGTGTCCACCCATTTGGCGACCTCCTGACATTGGTTCTAATTTTATGTCTGTATTGGCATATAAACCTGCAAAAAATGTTTCGATGTTTAGTTCTCCAATAGCCATCATAAAGGTTTGGTCTCTGTAATAACCAGATCTAAAATCTCCATTAGCAAAGGCTTTTGCCCATGCTAATTGTGGTACTTCTTTTCCGTCACCAAAAATACCAAACTTGGCTTTTCCTGTTAAGACCTCGCGACGTCCAAGTAAGCTACATTCTCGACTTGTAACAGCAATTTTATAATCTTCAATAACTTGCGCTTTAAAATCGCTAAAGGATAACTCTTTTTTTAAGTCGGAATTTAAACTCATAGTCGTTTGTTTGAAGTACAAATTTAGATAATAAAAGTGATTTTAGCAATACGAAATTATCTTAAAAAAATGTCAAATTTTTAATAATAAGACAATTTAATTGCGAATAATTTAGAATTATGTAATTATATAAAATTCTATTGAGGATTACTCAACTCATTAATACCATCTTCTTGTAAATAATGAGAGTAATGTTTTAGGAGATAATGTCACAATAAAACGAATGCTTTGGTCATAATTAGGTTGTGCAATTTCCCATCCTAGATTAGAATATACAGGAAGATAGAGTTCAAAATAGTCTTCTACTAAATTTAGACGAATACCTGCATCGTAAACAAATTTTGGATTTCTATGATGGTTTTTTACCATACCAACATCGCCATAGGCCATAATGTAACGCCAAATAGTTGTACTTGAATTGGCTGTTGTAATCCATTGGTTTGCAAAAGCTGGTTCTAATTGCGATTTAAAACCACCTTCTGAAACAATTAATTGCTGACTCAATACTCCTGCTTCTTCAGAACGACCTAAATAATCGTAATCGAATAAGTAATCTGTTGGTCTATCTAGAGCAAAACTGAAGAAGTTTGTAGTTTCGTAGGTTTTGTTGTATAAAAACGAACCTGCAAATAAGCGTAAGTTGTATTGCCTGTTACCTTCTGTAAGTTTTCTAAATTCTGCTGTTGCAGAGATCTTTCCAAAATTTTTAGCCAACTGTAGGTCTGTGTCCCAGTAACTAAAGTTTTTTAAATTAGGATCGCTTTTTCCATATTTTATGTTAAGTACGCTGTATTTAGGTTCGCCATCTGTTTCAAACTCTCCAGTAATATCGACTTCTCTATCTATGTTTACATATCTTAAGTTTAAATAACTTCTTTTATTATCTCTTAAATTATCTGGATCTCTAAATCTAAAGTCAATATAAGGCGTGTAAGAAGTGTAAGATAGGTTAGGAGCATAGTTGTAATACTCTCCACCAATGCCATATTTAGTGTAAAAATTTCTAGAATTCTCCTTTCTATCAGCAAAACTAATTGAAGCGCTACCAACTAATTGCTTACTTTTAATAGCATATTTTGGACTAATGCGGTAAAGAAAATTTTTAGTTAAAATAGTCTTATTGTACAATTTTATTCCAGGTGAAAAACCATCGTAAAAATTATAAGCAAACTCTGGCATAAAAAATACCTGGCTATAATTTGGGTCTTCTATGTCTTTAAATAACCTAAACTGTAATGGTTTGTTGTTAGATAAAAAACCACCTAAAGATTTCCAGTTGTTTCTTAAATTCATTTCTGGAATGGTAGTATCGTAATTAAGGGCTAATTTATCAGCATCATTATTAGCAATGGTGATTTTTTTATAGCCTTTAAAGCCTTCTATCCATTGTTTAGATAAAACACTATCGTCTTTAATTGTAAATAAAGAGACAGGCATTAAATGGTCTTTTTTGTTTTTAATGGTAATGGTTAGGGAGTCTTCAGTTTTTTCAACTTTTTTAATTTTAAAGTCAATTTTCATACTACTTCCTACATAATCTTCAAAAAACCAATCTATATTCTTATCTGTCTTTTCTGTAATATAATTTTTAAACGCTTCAGAATTTGTAGTTTTTAATTTATTTTCTTTTAGAAACTGTGTTAGCATAACATCCATTGCATTATTTTCCATGTATTGATCTAAGTAATTTAAACCAACTCCTGCTTTGTATTTGTTTGCAATATTTTTATTGAATTTAAGAAGCGAATCTTTAGGCATATTTAATGGTTGATCTAAATTAGAACGTGCCATATGCATATATAAAAAGTTATACTGATCGTTGAATTTTAAGTCTGCAGCATGAAAAGCACGAACTCCCCAAATATTGGCAAGATTTCCAAGAATTTTCATGTCTGGATAGTTCTCTTCAACGTATTTCATTAAATAATAGGTTTGAATACCATCTATAATCCATTGGTCTTCTCTAGGATTTATGAGTACTGTGTTTTCAAGATAATTAAGTAATGTGGTTTTAAGTATTTTTAATTCGTATTGAAAAGTATCTGAAAACGGACGCACAAAGTCTGGTAATAAGTTTAGACCATAAATAGGATTTTTTTTGTAGTCTATTTTAGTAAGTAGTACTTTTTTATGTGGATAATCGCCTAGGTTTTCTGTTATAAATCGAGCAACTTTGTCTGTTATTACTGCAATTTCTTCTGGTTTTAAGTTTTCTTCATCGATATTAGACTCTACAGTGAAATAGTCTGTTTCAACCGTTTTGTAGGTATCTCTTTTATTTAGAAATAATTTAGAGTTTACACGGTTATTGCCTTTTAGTTGTGTTGTTTTAGTTCCGTTTCCATTAATATCTTCAGTGTAAACTTCATCTAATTCACTTATTAAAGTGAATGTGTATGGATAATTTACTTTTAAATTAATATCTGCTTTTGGAACATAAGCATCATCTAAATTTTTATTACTAAAGTAATGCCATTCACCATCAAAATATGCTGGAGTTATATACCAATACCTTAAATTATAATCGCCTTCGTTTGTTAAACCATAACGTGTAAATTTATCGTTTGGAACACGAACAATATAATTAAGTTTAAGTGTGTAGCTTTCATTAGGTTGTATTTTTTGTCTTAAAGCTACTTTAATAATATCTGGATTGTTTGTTACTCTTGTGTAATTTGTTTCAGTATCATTTTCTTTAATAGAATTAATAATAGTAAATCCTCGATCTTGTTCTTTAGCGAAATGAAAGGTGTTTTTAAACTCATCTGCAAATCGCTCTGCTAAAGGCGTGTCTTTTTCTGAATAACTATGACTCCAATCTGTTAAGTAAATATAATCTATAGCAGTATTAGAGGTGTTTAAATATTCTATTGTTTGTTCTATACTAATGCTTTTGTTTTCGACATCGAAAGTAGCATTAATGTTAAGTTTGTTTTGGCTTGATGCCGAAAAACAAACGAATAGACACAAAATAAATGAAGTGAATTTTAGATTCAATTGACTTTTACAAATTTTAAAGGTTTAACATTTACACCATTTAGTACAACATAATACATTCCGTTTGAATATGAAGAAGTATTAATAATTAATTCTTCATTGTCTTTTATAGAAATTACATCTATGGTTTGCCCAATGGTATTAGATATACTTACGTAATTAGAAAAAGTTGGTTTTCTGTTTGCTTTAATTTTAAGCTGGTTGTTAACAATATTTGTTCCTAATATTTTAAAGGTTATTTCACTTTCTGTAAATTCATTAACATTTAAAAGGCTTTCTGTAGTTGTGATATTTATAGTAACGGGAAGATGATCGCTAAAATTGTGTAGTGCATTTCTAATGGCAAAACTATAATCTGTCCCATCACAATCTGTAGAATTAATAGCACTATTATAACAATTAATATTTGAATTGTTTCCAAATACTTTATAACTACCATTTTCGAATTGCAATTCTGGATTATTTTGCATGTTATCTGAGGTTAGAATAAAATCAAAACGATCATCAAAGCCTCCAGCAGCACCTCCTAACGAAGTTGTGGTTCTGGTAGATTGTGTAAATACATCTACATAACTAGTGTTATTATGCCAACTGCCAATACGGTTTGCAGGATCTATAAAAGTAATGTTGTTATTGGTGTTTAAAAATTCTTGAAAACCTGCTTCACTAGATGTGTAAAAATTAAAATCGCCTCCAAATAACACATATTCTGAACTTGAAAAGGTATCTAAATATGTAGTTAAATCTTGAGCCA
Source organism: Lacinutrix sp. (assembly GCF_029238095.1). GTDB lineage: Bacteria > Bacteroidota > Bacteroidia > Flavobacteriales > Flavobacteriaceae > Lacinutrix. The sequence goes on from NZ_JAQWGS010000024.1 coordinate 136,684, forward strand.
TTTGAAAGCGTAGCGCTTGATTATCTGTTCCACTAGAAGCTTTTAAATGTCCAACGATTACATTTAATAGAATTGGATTTGTTACCTGATTAACTGTGTTAAGCTTTAAAATATAGTGATTAAAATCTCTATAAATGGTTGTTACTTCTGTTTGAGATTCTAAGTTAAATTTAGAACTGTCGTAATATATTAGGTTTTGTAAATCGTTTTGGTCGCTTATGGTATCGTCTGATGTGTTTAATACAAAATTTGCCATTTCGTAATTAACATTAATACTTTGCTTCATCATATTTAATATGGTAGTAGCTCCACTAACATTATTAAGTTCGCAAACCATAAATAAATCGGGTTGATAATGAGATAAAACAGTCTCTAACTCATTTAACCTTGAGGCAGCAGGCTCTTGCAAAGGAAAGTTAAGCAAGTTATAAAACATAGCTTTAAACGTTTCTTGAGCAAAAGAAATATTGCAACTTAAGGCAATAAAAAACAGAATTATGGACAATTTACTTTTCATTATTTAACCGACTTGAACAGTATTAGAAATTAGGACTTAAGCCATATTCTTTATAGAAAGAATCTAAGATATTTACAACTTCTTCTTCTGTATCTACTAAATGAATTAAATCTATATCTCCAGGACTTACATTGCTAAACTTATCTAACATTGTTTCTTTTATCCAATCCATTAATCCAGACCAAAAATCTGTACCTACTAGAATGATTGGGAATTTTTCTATTTTATTGGTTTGAATCAAAGTAATGGCTTCAAATAATTCGTCTAAAGTTCCAAATCCTCCTGGCATAACTACAAAACCTTGAGAGTATTTTACAAACATTACCTTTCTAACAAAGAAATAGTCGAAATCTAAGCTTTTATCATTATCTATATAAGGATTGTCGTGTTGCTCGAAAGGTAAGTCTATATTTAATCCTACCGAAGTTCCTCCAGCCAAATGTGCACCTTTATTTCCAGCTTCCATTATACCAGGACCACCACCTGTAATAACACCATAACCAGCTTCGCAAATGCTTTTTGCAACGCTTTCTGCTAGTTTGTAATATATATGGTCTGGTTTTGTTCTTGCAGAACCAAAAATAGAGACACATGGTCCTATTTGACTCATTTTTTCAAATCCGTTAACAAACTCTCCCATAATCTTGAAGATTGCCCAGGAATCGTTTGTTTTATTTTCATTCCAACCTTTGTGGTGATGTTCTTCTCTCATAATATTGTGTATTCAGTATTCTTCAACTTGCTAATTTAGTTCTTTTTTTAAAAATTTAGCGGTATAACTTTTTTTATGTTTTGCTACTTGTTCTGGTGTGCCTTCAACAATTATTTGTCCTCCACCTTGACCACCTTCGTAACCAACATCTATAATATGGTCGACCGTTTTTATAACATCTAAATTGTGTTCAATAATTAACACAGTATTACCTTTGTTAGCTAATTTATTTAAAACGATCATTAACACGCGAATGTCTTCAAAATGCAATCCAGTGGTTGGTTCGTCTAATATATAAAATGTGTTTCCAGTATCGCGTTTACTTAATTCTGTTGCAAGCTTAATACGTTGCGCTTCTCCTCCTGAGAGAGTGGTGCTTTGTTGTCCTAAGGTAATGTAACCCAAGCCTACATCTTTAATAGTTTTAAGTTTTTTATAGATTTTAGGAATGTTCTCGAAAAAGTCTACACCTTCATTAATGGTCATGTTTAAAACATCGCTTATACTTTTTCCTTTGTAACGAATTTCTAAAGTTTCACGATTAAAACGTTTGCCTTGGCAGGTTTCACATTCTACATAAACATCTGGTAAAAAATTCATTTCTATTACACGTAATCCACCACCTTTGCAAGTTTCGCAACGACCACCAGCAACATTAAAACTAAAACGACCAGGTTTGTAACCTCGTATCATGGCTTCTGGAATTTTAGCAAAAAGGCTTCTTATTTCTCCAAAAGTACCTGTGTAAGTTGCAGGATTACTTCGAGGTGTTCTACCAATTGGAGACTGATTTATATCGATTACCTTATCGCAATGTTCTAAACCCTTTATACTCTTATATGGCATTGGTTTTTTAACACCATTAAAGTAATAAGTATTAAGAATAGGATAGAGGGTTTCGTTAATTAAAGTCGATTTTCCGCTTCCTGAAACACCTGTAACACCAATCATTTTTCCTAAAGGTAATTTAACCGAAACATTTTTTAGGTTATTACCTGTACAGCCTTTAAGTTCAATATATTTTCCATTGCCTTCTCGACGTGTTTTTGGGACTTCAATTTTCTTTTTACCGTTAAGATATTCTGCTGTAAGTGTTTTTTCCTTTAACAACTCTTCTGGTGTTCCTTGACTTATAATTTCGCCACCATGTTTTCCAGCTCGTGGACCAATATCTATAACATGGTCTGCACGCTCAATCATATCTTTATCGTGTTCTACAACAATTACAGAGTTTCCAATATCTCGTAAAGCAACTAATGAATTTATTAGTTTTTCGTTATCGCGTTGGTGTAAACCTATACTTGGTTCATCTAATATATATAGCACTCCAACCAACTGCGAGCCTATTTGTGTTGCTAAACGAATGCGTTGTGCTTCTCCACCAGAGAGCGATTTAGAGCTGCGATTTAAAGATAAATAGTTTAAACCAACATCTAATAAAAACTGAAGTCGGACTTTTATTTCTTTAATTATTTCTTCGGCTATTTTAATTTGTTTTTCTGAAAGGCTTTTTTCTAATCCATTAAACCATTCAGCTAAATCAACAATGTCTTTATTTGCTAATTCTGAAATATTTTGTCCAGCAACTTTAAAGTAAAGCGATTCTTTTCTTAAACGAGAGCCTTCACAAACAGGACATTCTACTTTGTCCATATACTCTTTTGCCCAACGTTTTAATGAGGTAGATTCTGCATTTTTGTATTGATTGTCTATAAAATTAGCAACACCTTCAAAATCTATTTTATAGTCTCTTGTAACACCAAGTGTTTTACTTTCTACAGAAAACTTATCGTTTCCTCCATACAAAATAATCTGTTTTGCTTCTTTCGGGATATCCTTATAAGCATCTGTCATTTTAAAGTTAAAACGCTCTGCAATGAGTTCTAGCTGCTTAAAAATCCAGCTTTTCTTTTCTGGTCCATGAGGTGCTAAAGCACCATTTTTAATAGACAAACCATCGTCTGGAACTATTTTATTCTCATTAACTTGATATAAATTACCAATACCATTACAATTGCTACAAGCGCCTTTTGGAGAGTTGAAAGAAAAATTATTAGGTTCTGGGTTAGGATATGAAATTCCAGTACTCGCACACATTAAACTTCTACTAAAATAACGTGCCTTTTGAGTGTCTTGGTCTATAACCATTAAAATATCATCACCATGATACATTGCTGTGTTTATGGATTCGTCTAAGCGTTTATCATTAGTAATGGTGTCGTCAATTTTAAGTCTATCAATTACAATTTCAATATCATGATTTTTATATCGATCTAACTTCATACCTTTAACTAGATCCTTAAGCTCTCCATCTGTTCTTACCTTAACAAAACCTTGTTTTGCAATTTGTTCAAACAACTCACGATAATGTCCCTTACGAGATCGCACAACAGGAGATAATATATTTATTTTTTTGCCTTTATAGCTTTCAATAATTAGTGATTTTATTTGCTCATCGCTATAACTCACCATTTTTTCTCCAGTGTTGTAACTGTAAGCATCACTGGCTCTTGCATAAAGCAAACGTAAAAAGTCGTAAATTTCTGTAATGGTACCAACAGTAGATCTTGGCGATTTACTCGTGGTTTTTTGTTCAATAGCAATCACAGGAGAAAGTCCATCGATTTTATCTACATCAGGACGTTCTAATCCACCTAAAAACTGTCTAGCATAAGCCGAAAATGTTTCTATATAACGACGTTGTCCTTCCGCATAAATCGTATCAAAAGCCAATGATGATTTTCCACTACCAGATAAACCTGTAATAACTACTAGTTTTTCACGTGGAATGGTAACATCTATATTTTTTAGATTATGTTCTCTGGCACCTTGTACCTCAATGTTTTCCTCAAAATTTGTCATAGTAATCGCAAAATTTCGTCTCTTTTTAAACAGATTTGCGAAGTTACGGTTTTAGCTTATCAATGTAAAATGGATTTAGTTAGGATTTTATTAAAATTAATATGGGTTTTGCGATTTAATTTTTAACTTCGATTTTCAATTTTTTTGTCTGTTCGAGTGGTTCTGTTTTTAATTAGAATTGTTTGGAGAACCGTTTTGTTTTTTGAAAAATGAAAGCTTTTCGATATTTTTTTGCTTTAAAAAGCAGTTGAGGAGACAAAAGTAAAAGCAATAATTATTAAAATACTAGGAATAGGCTCAAGAATAAGCCATAAAGAACACGGAAAAGGAGTAGTTACTAATGTTGATAATCAGCAGTACTGGGTTACGTTTATTGAAAACGGATTAGAAACCATTTCGCTTGATGAAGACATAGACATTATTGAAGCTGCCGAAAACGAAGTCGATACGGTAAGTTTTTTTGATGTAGAAAGTAGCTTGGTTCGTATTTTAAAAAAGTATAGCGACGTTACTGAAATTGTACATATTGGTGACAAATGGAAAGGTGTTAAACTTATTTTAGAACCTGCAGATACTAATTTGAAGAGTAAAGAGGTTAAAATTGAAGATTTCTTTCATAAAATAACAATGGTTCGAGATCGTTTACGTGTTATGGAACAAAAAGTAAATTCTAGTACTCTTGAAGAGCATGAAAAGATTGATTTGCAGCAATACATTACTCGTATTTATGGGAGTTTAACTACTTTTAACGTGTTGTTTAAGTTGAAGGAACAGCAGTTTGTTGGGCAGAAATCTAAGTAGTAAAGTTATCTATTTAGTCTTAATCACATCAATCTCCAATCCTAAAACCAGCATTTTATGAAACGTTGGTAACATAGCTCCAGTTTCGGTAGTCGTCCAATGACTCCAAGTTGCTTCTAAGCCATCTATTGGTAAAATAGACGTCCACATTTGAAAACTTTTTGGCTTTCCTTTTTCATCTAAATGCCATAAATAAGAATCTCCAGGAGTAGAGCCACCAGTAGTGTAAGTGACTAATAAAGCTATTTCATCGTTTTCTAAAGTTACTAAACTACGTTTTGTGCCTTGATCAAACACTTTGTAAGGTGCTACTAGCCAGAATGTATCGTTGTTGAAGTAGCTTATTGCTTTCTCTATTAGCTCTTGAGTATCTTTACCTTCAATTTTTAAGTCATTTTTAAAAGCTTCGCTTTTAGAGTTGTCATTCAATTCTAAATATACTTTGTAGTTTTTCCAATAGACTTCGCAGGTGTTTTTAGTCTTATTCCATTTATAATGATGACGCTTTTTAAAAGTAAATTCTATATAATCTGTTGTTTTATAGGCGTCATAATTTAATGCATCAAGCATTCTTTTTGCAAGTACATCTGCTTGTTCTGTTTTTGCTCCAACAGGTAAGACTTCATTATACTTAAAATATAAAAATCCAAATAGTAAAAGTGATGGTAACGTAATGAAGATTATTATTCCTGTTACTATTTTTAATACTCTTTTGAGCGTTAGTTTTTTCTTTTTTCTCATTAAATTTAATTTTAGCAACCAAATCATTACCCAAAACGCCTAAACTTTCGTTTAGGCGTTTTATTTTATCTTTTTAGTGTAAAATGCGCTCTTATGGTTTTCTTTTCATTAGTAGTTGGTTCTCTGTATTCTACTGTAAACCAGTAGTCGCTTGTTGGCATTGGGTTACCATTGTAGGTTCCATCCCACCCTGCGCCTGTTGGGCTTAATTGCTTTAAGAGTTTGCCATAACGATCAAATATATATATTAC
>NZ_JAQWGS010000025.1 GCF_029238095.1 Lacinutrix sp.
GAAAATTAAGAAAACGAAAAATGACAAAAAATAGCACTTTGAAAGCTAGAAAAAAACAGTATCAAAATTTTTAACTAAATTAGCAGAAACCTCTCTTAAATTTTGAGCGAAAAAGTTCATTTTTATTTGACTACATACATACTATAATTTTAGTGTGCTTGTAAATTACTCTATTAAAATCTCTAAAATTTTAATGGCAGCGTCGCTAATTTTGGTTCCAGGACCAAATACAGCAACTGCGCCAGCATCGAACAAATATTGGTAATCTTGTTTTGGTATTACACCACCAACAATAATCATAATATCTTCGCGACCATAGGCTTTTAGCGCTTCTATAACTTGTGGTACTAAGGTTTTGTGTCCTGCTGCTAAACTAGAGACACCAAGAATGTGCACATCGTTCTCTACAGCTTGTTTGGCTGCTTCTTGTGGTGTTTGAAACAGTGGACCAATATCGACATCAAAACCAACATCTGCATAGCCTGTTGCGACTACTTTTGCACCACGATCATGACCATCTTGTCCCATTTTGGCAATCATAATACGTGGTCTTCTACCATCTTGCTCTGCAAAAGCATCTGCTAATTGTTGTGCTTTTTTAAAGCTCGAATCGTCTTTTATTTCTTTACTATACACACCAGAAAATGATTTTATTTGTGCTTTATATCTGCCATAAACAGCTTCTAAGGCATCACTAATTTCGCCTAAAGTGGCACGTTCTCGTGCTGCTATTACTGCTAAATGTAGTAAATTATTTTCTGCACTCACAGCAGAATCTTTAGTTTCGTGAGATAATCGTGCTGCTGCTGTTAAATTATATAATGCTTGTGTTACTTTTTTAGTATCACGATTGGCTTTTGTTTTTTCTAAACCTTCTATTTGTTGTAAACGTACTGTTTGGTTATCTACTTCTAGCGTTGCAATGGCATCTTCTTGGTCTAGCACATAGTTGTTAACACCTACTATAATATCTTGTCCAGAGTCTATGCGTGCTTGTTTTCTTGCTGCAGCTTCTTCAATTCTAAGTTTAGGTATTCCTGCTTCTATGGCTTTGGTCATGCCTCCTAATGCTTCAACTTCTTCTATTAAAGTCCAAGCTTTTTGTGCGATGTCATGGGTTAGTTTTTCAACATAATAACTGCCTGCCCAAGGATCTACTGTTTTAGTGATATGAGTTTCTTCTTGTAGAAAAATTTGTGTGTTTCTTGCTATTCTTGCAGAAAAATCTGTTGGTAAAGCAATGGCTTCGTCTAAGGCATTGGTATGCAAAGATTGTGTGCCACCAAAGGCAGCAGCAGCAGCTTCTATAGTGGTTCTGGCAACGTTATTAAAAGGATCTTGCTCTGTTAAACTCCAACCAGAGGTTTGACAATGTGTACGCAGTGCCAGCGATTTTTCATTTTTAGGATTAAACTGTTTTACCAATTTTGCCCAAAGCATTCTTGCTGCACGCATTTTAGCAATTTCCATAAAATGGTTCATGCCAATGGCCCAAAAGAAGGAGAGTCTTGGTGCAAAAGTATCTATATCCATTCCTGCGGCAAGTCCTTTTCTTATGTACTCTAAACCATCGGCAAGTGTGTATGCCAACTCAATATCGCAAGTGGCTCCAGCTTCTTTCATGTGGTATCCAGAAATACTAATGCTATTAAATTTTGGCATGTTTTTACTGGTGTACTCAAAAATATCTGAGATGATTTGCATGGATGGTGTAGGAGGATAGATGTACGTGTTACGTACCATAAACTCTTTTAAAATATCGTTTTGTATGGTTCCTGCTAATTGTTCTGGTTGCACGCCTTGTTCTTCTGCTGCAACAATATAAAAGGCTAAGATTGGTAGTACTGCACCATTCATGGTCATAGACACACTCATTTTATCTAGCGGAATCTGGTCGAACAACACTTTCATGTCTTCTACAGTATCTATGGCAACACCAGCTTTACCTACATCGCCAACAACGCGTTCATGGTCTGAATCATAACCACGATGTGTTGCTAGATCGAAGGCAACAGATAAGCCTTTTTGTCCTGCAGCTAAATTACGTCTGTAAAAAGCGTTGCTTTCTTCGGCAGTAGAAAAACCTGCGTATTGCCTAATAGTCCATGGTCTACGAACATACATGGTAGCGTATGGTCCACGAAGGTTTGGTGCAATACCAGCTACAAAGTCTAGATGTTCTAAATCTTGTAAATCGGCTTTAGAATATTTAGATTTAAAAGCAATGTCTTCTGCAGTTAAAAAGGTGCTATCAGCTTTTTGTTGGCTGTTGGCTTGGGTTACTAAGTAAATATGTTGAAGGTTTTTTCTGCTCATTACATTACTAGTTTATTCAAATAATCGTCTACGCCATTTTCGTAAGGAGATTGTAATTGTATCCAAACTGTTTTTTTGTTTGCAGATATAACGTATGTAAAAATATAGCTAGATATGGCTGTACTACTATCTTCCATTTTAAATACGGCTTTAAATATTTGCGGACCTCTATCTGCATTGTATTTTGCAGTTACTTTAGTGTATGTTATGTCTGGATTAACATTATTGTTTTCGTAATTTAACCTAATCTGTCCTAACAAAAACTGTGCGTCTCTTTTGTAAATAGGTTGATATGGTAACGTATTTAGTGTAAATGTTGAACGGGTTTCTTCGTCAAAAAATATACTAAAATTACCATCTAACTCCTTAAGCTTTTCTAGTCTTCTGTCTTCTATTTTAAAGGCATTAGGTGTTATTATGGCTTTAATAATTGCCTTGTATTCTTCTGTTGTTTGTTTTTTAAACGGACTAGGTAAATATACTTTTATACCATCGTCTGCAAGAATATGGTATGCTCCTTGTACTTGTTCTATGCTTGTGGCTTCAATCCAGCTTTGCATGCCTTTTACACTTTCAATACAGGATTGAAACGCTAATACAATAGTTAATAATAGGATGTGTTTAAAGTAATTCATTACGTGTAATTGGGTCCTAGATAGGTGTATTAACTTTTTGCAGGAACTTCTACTTTGGGTGTGCTATTTGGGTTAAAACCATTAACAGAAGGTTTTGCTGGCTCAGGTTCTGGTTTTGGGTTAGGATTTTTTAAATCTTTTAATTCTAAATCTAATAATTGAGAATAGAAGAACTCGAAAGCCACATAAGATTTTAAACTACCATCTGCTTGAATGTATCTTGCGCTATTGCTTAAAAGAGGTAGAATGAGTTTAGGGTTTAAACTGTTTGTTGCTAAAAGTGCGTTGTAGGTTGTTTTAATATCTTTATCTTTTATGTTATTGGCAATACAATCTACCAATGGATGCGCTTTGTTTATAAGCATGAGTCCGTTATCGTTGGTCCATAAACTAGTTTCTTCTTTAAGTGCTTTTGCTATTTTTAAACTGTGTTCGCTGGCAACATCTTTTACTTTCATACTGCCTCTTAATCTAAAATTAATAAAACTAGAGTAGGCCTTTGATACATTTTTAAATTTGGGATCGTAGGTGTTTATAATATCATTTTCGAAGGCAAAAACGGCTTCTTTGTATAAATCACCACTAGAAAAATCGCAGGCTAAAGGATTTGGATTTTCTGCGTATTTATAATCTATTTTTTTTGAGTTGTCACAGCTTGAAAATGTAACTATAATTAATAAAGCTAAAAGGTTGAAAGTTGTTTTTTTCATGATTTTTAAATTTTTATTATTTGTATTTACGATTTTTTATTTATTCTGTTTTTAATCTGTTTTGTTCTAAGGTTTCGGCTAAACGTTGTTCTAAAATAGGTTGTAGCAATGTTTTTCTGCTATTCATTTTTAAAAAAGGATAGAGTTCTAAATCGTCTTTCATTCTATCGTTTACATTGGGATGCTTATTGGTGCCAAGTAAAGTAATACTGCCAGAATTGAAGGCTTCTTGCTCTTTAGTAGCACTTTCCTTTATTTTTTTCTGAATAAGTCCTTCTTTTAGTTGTTTAGCAAAGCCACCATTGTTTTCGATGTCTTTAAATAATACCAGAGCTTTTTCTGAAAGTTGTTGTGTTAAACTTTCTATGTAATAAGCACCATCTGAAGCATTTTCTACTGCATTAAAATAGCTTTCGTGTTTTAAAACCAAGAGCTGATTTCTAGAAATGCGTTCGCCAAATTCGTTGTCTTTATGGTAAATAGCATCGTAAGCAAGATTGCATATTGTATTTGCGCCACCAAGAATAGCACTCATACATTCTGTTGTAGTGCGTAACATATTAGTGTTGTAATCGTATAGTGTTTTGTTTCTTTTTGTTGGCATTGCAATAATGTGGCAAGTATCTGTAACACCATATTCTGCAGCTAAGGTTTTCCAGAGTATTCTTAAGGCACGAAGTTTTGCAATTTCGAAAAAATAATTTGTACCAACAGAGACTTTAAAAGTGATTTCTGATGTTAAATTTTGATTTAAATGATTTAAGTATTCATTAGCATGTGCTAATGCATAAGCTAGTTGCTGTACAATGGTAGCTCCAGCATTTTGATATAAACTTAAATCGACACTAAGCGTTTTGTTTTTTGCTGAAACAATACAATCTAATTGCTCATGATCACTTTGTAAAGTATTAAACCAGTTTCCAGAGCGTGCTAGATTGCCAATAATATCTGTTAAAATGGTAACACCAGAAATAGCAGATAATTGTTTAGTATAATCTGCATCTAAAAACTGTAACTCCACATATAATGGAGTTGAGGTGGCATCTATATTTTTAATTAATGTTGATATAGAAACCTCGTTGTTAGGTATAATAAAGATAATACTTTCTGCACCTCTTTTTATTGCATTTACTGCTTTTGAATTCGATTTTTCAACATCAAAAACAAATATAGACTGGCAAATAGACCAAGTGTTAGATGGTACTTCTGTATATTGTTTGCCTTCAAAATCATCTTTATGATAAAACGGTTTTACGTTGATACCTTCTGGAGAATTCCAGATTAATGTCTCGTTATAGTCTGCACCTTTTAAATCGACTTGAATTTTTTGTTTCCATGCTTTTGCAGAAACACTATCAAAATCTGTAAATAGTTTTTTACTCATTTTTGTTAACTTTTAAACTGTCTTGATATTCTATAATATAAATGTCTTCGTTATCACGTTTCATATAATACTCTTCTCGAGCAAATTTTTCGAGACCTTCTTCTTTTTTTAACTCCTTTATGGCTTTGTTGTCTTTAATAATTTCTTTTCTGTAGTATTCTTTTTCGTTCTCAAGTTTTTCGATATCGTTATTTAGCTCGTTATGAATTAACAAGGAGTTGCTATCCCAAAAAATCATAAATAAAGCAAATAGGATTAAGATAATAACATATATATTTTTAAAATACTTGAGCATTAGGTTAGTTTTTCGTTAATTATTGTGCGTACAATATCAACTGCAACAGTATTGTATTTATTGTTAGGTATAATTAAATCGGCATACTCTTTCATAGGCTCAATAAATTGTTGATGCATTGGTTTTAACGTGTTTTGGTAGCGCGTTAAGACTTCGTTTATATCTCTACCACGTTCTGCAATATCGCGTTTTACACGTCTTACCAAACGCTCGTCGCTATCTGCATGAACAAATATTTTAATATCGAACATGTCTCTAATTTTTGGCTTACTTAAAATAAGAATGCCCTCTACAATCATAACATGTTTAGGGTGTGTTGTTACAGTTTCTTTTGTTCTGTTATGCTCTACAAAAGAGTACACAGGCTGTTCTATGCTTTTTCCAGCTTTTAAAGCGGTTAAATGTTGCCTTAATAATTTGAAATCTATGGATTTTGGATGATCAAAATTAATTTTCACACGCTCGTCGTAAGTCATATCTGATGTATCCTTGTAGTAAGAATCTTGAGAAATTACACCAACTTCACCTTCTGGTAATTCATTCATTATTTGTTCTACTACAGTTGTTTTACCACAACCAGTACCACCAGCAATTCCTATTATAAGCATGTTTTAAAATTTAAAATAACTAAACAAATTTAGGAATTTGAAATAAAATATTAGCGTTCAACCTTCGAAACTTCTTCTTCAGTTATTAACGATGTGTTTTTGTTTCCCCAACTATTTGTAATGTAGTTCATTACCGCTGCAATTTCCTTGTTTGTTAAGCCTTGAGATGCCATTGCAGTATTGTATTTTTCGCCATTAACAGTAATTTCTCCAGAGAGGCCATATTTAATAGCTTTAATGCTTTCTATTCTATAGTTTTTAAGATAATCAGATTTCGCCAAAGGCGGAAACACTTTTGGTACACCTTTGCCATTTGCCATATGACATTGGATGCAAAAATCATTATAAATATCTTTTCCTTCTGAAAAGTCCTGACTTTTGGTATTAAAATTTTGAACTATTTTTCTGTCTGAAGAATTACAGGCAGAGACTAACAATACCAAAGTTAAAATGAAGCTTAAGTTTTTCATTTCTAAAGTCTTAACAATTTAACAATTCCTATGTTTTCTACACCTACATATATGTAACCGTAAGGTCCTTGCTCTATAGCGCGCACTCTGCCAATACCATCAAGAAGTCTTTCTTCTTTAACTACTTTTCCGTTTTTTATTTCACATCGATCTAAATAACTAAATTTTAGAGAACCAACAAGTAAGCTGCCTTTCCAATCTCCATATTTATCGCTAGAAATAAAAGCCATACCACTTGGTGCAATAGAGGGATCCCAATAGTGTAGTGGTTGCTCCATGCCTTTTTTTTCGGTCTGGTTTGTAATAGTAGTACCAGAATAATTTTTACCATAAGTAATTATTGGCCAACCGTAGTTTTTTCCTTTTCTAATAATATTTATTTCATCTCCACCTTTTGGACCATGCTCATGTGTCCAGATGTCTTTAGTTTCAGGATGTATTTCCATGCCTTGCGGATTGCGATGTCCATAAGACCAAATGGCTTTTTTTGCATCTTTAGAATCTACAAAAGGATTATCTTTAGGTATTGTACCATCATCATTTAATCTGTAAATTTTCCCACAATCTCGAGTAATATCTTGAGGGTTGATATCGCGTTCGCCACGTTCTCCTATACTAAAATAAAGGTAGCCTTCTCTATCAAAGACTATTCTTGATCCAAAGTGTTGTCCTTTAGTAGTATTAGGTTCTGCTTTGTATAATAATTCTTTTTCTATAAGTGTGTTGTTTTTTATTTTGGCTCTCATAATAGCCGTATTTCCACCTTTACCTTCTCCTTTTGGTGAAGCATAAGAAAAATAAATCCAGCCATTATTTTTGTAATTCGGATGGATACTAATATCTAAAAGGCCTCCTTGGCCACGAACATAAATTTCTGGTAAACCTTCTATTTCTGTTTTAGTATCATTTTTAAAATGAATTATTTTACCTTCTTTTTCTGTAATTAGTAAAGAGTTATCTGGCAGAAATACAAATCCCCAAGGATTAGTTAAATCAGACACTACAACTTCATGAGTATTCTTATTGTTTACAGAATTTTTGTCTTGTGCACAAGCAGTTAACGTTATCAAAAAAAGTAAAAAGTAAGTAAGTTTTTTAAGTCTCATTATAAAATATCTATCTTTTGTACAATTTACAATAAAAATAGTTTGTTATTTAAATAAGTAAAGTATATTTGCACTTCTAAAATTAATAGTTTTGGAATTCAGATAATCATTTTCGGGGTGTAGCGTAGCCCGGTTATCGCGCCACGTTTGGGACGTGGAGGCCGCAGGTTCGAATCCTGCCACCCCGACTTTTAAGCTTCAGCATTTGCTGAAGCTTTTTTTATGAAATAACATGAGATAAAGCTTCATTTTTTGTGCTTAACTCCTTGGTATAGAATTTGTTTGTAACATAATGGGTTTTATTTAGACCAATTAGTTAAAGATTAATAAACAAAAGAAAATTATGATTGTAAACAAAGGAACTGTAGCTTTAGGATTAATATTAGGATCTGCTGTAGGTGCTGCATTAGGCGTTTTATTTGCGCCAGATAAAGGCAGCAAAACCAGAGAATATATAAAAGATGAAAGTTTAAATATTGTAGATGTACTAAAAAAGGATACATCAGTTTTAAAAGAAGATCTTGCAAAATCAGCAAAAGCAGGCAAAGAAAAATTTAATGAAGAATTGAGTTTAGTGACTAAAAAGGCAAGTCATAAAGCAGATGATTTAATTGAATTGCTTGAAAAAGGACTTCGTGTTTTAAAGGAAAAGAATAAAAACTTTCAGAATTCTTAATTATTTTTTGTTAGTTAGAATTGTAAGCTTCAATTGTACTCTTTCTATGGTATAATTGAAGCTTATGCATTTATAATATCTGTTGATAACTTAACTGTAAGTTTTCTGCTAAAAAAACTACTTTTGTAGTATAAAATTAATGAAATGTCTGATACAATAGAGAAAGTAAAGTGCCTAATAATAGGATCTGGTCCAGCAGGATATACTGCTGCCATTTATGCTGCCAGAGCTAACATGAAACCTGTTTTATATCAAGGAAGTCAACCAGGTGGACAGTTAACAACAACAAACGAAGTTGAAAACTTCCCAGGTTATCCAGATGGAATTACAGGACCAGCAATGATGATGGAGCTTCAAGCGCAAGCAGAGCGTTTTGAAACAGATGTTAGATTTGGTTGGATTACTAAAGTTGATTTTTCTGGAGACGTCCATAAAGTTTGGGTAAACGATGAAAAAGAGATTCACTGTGATACTATTATTATTTCTACAGGAGCAAGTGCTAAATACTTAGGTTTAGAGTCTGAACAAAAATATTTAAAATTAGGTGGAGGTGTTTCTGCCTGTGCTGTATGTGATGGTTTCTTTTATAAAAATCAAGAAGTAGTTATTGTTGGAGCAGGAGATAGTGCTTGTGAAGAAGCACATTACTTATCTAAACTGTGTACAAAAGTGACCATGCTAGTAAGACGTGATGAGTTTAGAGCGTCTAAAATAATGGCTGAAAGAGTTAAAAATACTAAAAATATTGACATACTTTTTAACACAGAGACCGATGCTGTTTTAGGTGATGGACAGGTAGTTACTGGAGTTAGAGTTGTTAATAACCAAACTAACGAAAAACACGAAATTCCTGCTACTGGATTTTTTGTTGCTATTGGGCATAAACCTAATACAGATATTTTTAAAGATTATTTAGATTTAGATGAAACAGGTTATATTATTAATGCAAAACCAGGAACTTCTAAAACTAATGTAGATGGTGTTTTTGTTAGTGGTGATGCTGCAGATCATGTTTACAGACAAGCTATAACAGCTGCTGGAACAGGTTGTATGGCAGCTTTAGATGCAGAACGTTATTTAGCAGCTAAAGACTCTACGTTCGAAGTGAGTACTTCTACTTACAACTAGATCTTGATGTTTTATATTATAAACAAAAAGCCGAAGCAATGCTTCGGCTTTTTTTGTTACATTTTTTCTAGTCTACTTTTTTCTCAAAATAGCGTCGTCATCAAATTTGTTTATTTCTATTTTTGGGCTTCCATAAATATACGTTTCTGTCGTTCCAGAAGCTTCAATTACTATGTCTTTAGAGGCTTCAATATGAACGTCTGCTCGGCCTTCTGTAATTAAATTACATGTTTTGGTTATTAGCTTTTCAGCTTTTAAAATAGCGGAGTTGTCTACTTTAATTGTTAATTCGTTTGAGTCTCCTTCAAGTATTGCATTGGCACGTTGAAGCATATCTATTGTAATAGTTTCAGAATTAATTAAAGCTTCAATTTTAGAGTTATCACTTAAATCTAGAACCACTGTTTTGGCCGTAATATTAAGTTCGGCTTTGGTTTTTCCAGCAGCTATATAGTTAAAATTCTCTGCTTCTATAGTTAAATAGATTTTAGAAGATTCTTTTGTTCTAAGGACTAAGTCTTTTACTTTAATGGTACTTGTTGATGTTAACTGCGCATCTTCTTTTAATTCAATAATATTTAAAGAGTCTTTATAGACTACTGTAATTTCCATTGCTTTACTTGATGTAATTCGCTTATTGGTTTTAAAGCTTAAACTTCCTTCTTGTACATTAAATGTAATAACATCGTGTAAATTATCGTCTGTGTTAATTTCTACAGAAGGTAATTCTCCTTGTTTTATATTAATTTTAAAATTGTCGCTAATTACTAAGCGATTAAAAGCATCGATTTCTGTAATTTGAGTGGTCACGTTTCTGCTGCCTTTAATTTTTTATGTACTTTGGGAAAAGCTTAAAAATGTTACTAGATAGGTTAAAATAAGGAGATGTAATTTTGTTTTCATTAGTTATATTAATTGTTTAGCAAAGATATAACAAAAACCATCCCAAACTTTTAAAAAAAATGGGATGGTTTAAGGTTGGTTAAAAATGTGTTTGGTTTTACATTACTATACTTAGTATTAATGCGATTATAAATTTAGCGATGGTTATCATACTGTTCGTTTTTTGATTGATTGTTATTCCTTTTTATTGTCTGAAGTTATTTTAATACCATCCTCATCTATTTTTACTTCCACATTATCGGTTTTACTTTGTACACCATCCTCGTTAATTTGTATTGAATTAACATTAGTGGCTGCTTCAATACCTTCAGAGTTTATTTTAAGCTTTGCACCATCTTTATTAATGTTTACATCTATTTCAAAATCATTATCATCTTCATCAGGACAATCTATACATATTAACTTCCCATTTTCAACTTTTTGATAATATCCTTCTTTTGTTTTTGAGAGTAAATCTCTGCTAGTATGATACCTGTGAGTGTTCTCTTCTGGTAACAAAACACTTCCTATAGGTAAATAAAGCGTTATATTAATTTCTTGATCTCTTCTAGAATCATCGTTTGGAATGACAAAATGATTATCTAAGTATAAGGTGTTTCCAGATAATTCATAATTGTAAGTTATACGTTGTGCTCGCTCTTTTACATCTTCAAAAGAGCGTCCTCTCGCACTTTTAATGACTTTAATTTTAGCTACACTATCTCTAGTAGACTTAACGGTAAGGTTTACGTCTTGAGAATAAATTAGTCTTTCGCCATTTTCATTATGGCCTACTTTAAAACTATTAGATTTATTAAAATACTCTGCATAGTTATCATTATTTTTCATTGTTAATATTAGTGTGTCTTGCGCTGTAATGTTTGCAAATGTTTCATTTTGAATAATTGGCGCTTCTTCACTGTAAGATAAGCCTTGTTTTGCTCCAACAATGCAAATGCCAATTAGTGATAATAACCAGAGACCCAATAGTGTGAACTTTGCTGCACTACCAATAGATTTTAAATTATTAACTAAAATTTTAAGACCTAAATAGAATAACAATAAAAGCGGAATGCCAATTAAAAAATAGAGCATTAAACCCACTAGCCAAAACTGAGTGTTTGAGGCCTCTGCTAAAAATAATATGTCCGAATTTCCTAAATCTAAACGGTCTATAAAGTTTGCAGAAATAAAAGCAACTGTAGTTGCAATAAATCCAGCAGCTCCTGCCAGCATTAACATAATACCTATAATTTTTGCAAAGATTTTTATGAAGAACATAAAAATGTCTGCAATGGTATCAAAAAAAGTTTGTGAGCTAGATTTTATTCTATTGGTTTGCTTATTAACATCTATGTTTTTTACAGAGTTAGAAATGTTATCGCTAGCAGATTCAAAACCTTCCTTTAGTTTATCGCCTGCAGTTTGCAAATTTTGACCAACACTTTCTGAAACGGTACCAAAACCATCACGAATTTTTTTTTCGATGTTAGAAATGGTTACATTCTCTCCAGTCATTAGAATTTTTTCAGAAGTTGTTTTTGCTTCCGGAACCAAGATCCAAAGTAAAATGTAAATTAATATTCCTGTTCCAAAACCTAAGACTAGAATAATCCATAATATTCTTACCCAAATAGCATCTATTCCAAAATAATGTGCTAATCCAGACGATACGCCTCCTACATAAGAGGTTTCTGTGTCTCTGTATAGTTTTTTAGATCTTGCATTGGTATATGTTCTTTGTTGAGGTTCGTCTTCAAAAATCTCATCGTCTACAAGGTAATCTTCAGGTTGTCCCATAATAGAAATAATGGCTTCAACTTGCTTGTTTCCAATGACTTGTTTTTCATTTTGTATGCGTTCTGAAAATAACTCTGCAATACGTGCTTCTATATCTGAGATAATTTCAGAACGTCCTTGAGAATCTGTAAATGAACGTTTTATAGCCTCAAGATAGCGCTGTAATTTTAAGTATGCATCTTCATCTATATGAAAAAATATACCTGCTAAATTTATGTTGACTGTTTTATTCATTTTCTTTGGTTTTTGAAGGTGTTACAATGTTAACTGCTGTTTGTAATTCGTCCCAAGTAGTAGTTAGTTCTTTTAGAAAAAGTTGTCCTGTTTCTGTTAATCCATAATATTTTCTTGGTGGTCCAGATGTGCTTTCTTCCCAGCGGTAATTAAGAAGTCCTGCGTTTTTAAGTCGTGTTAGTAAAGGGTAAATTGTGCCTTCTACAACAAGTAACTTAGCGTCTTTTAGTGTACCTAAAATCTCGGCTACATACGCATCCTCGTCTTTTAAAACAGATAAGATGCAATATTCTAAAACACCTTTACGCATTTGTGCTTTTGTGTTTTCTATTTTCATGTGTTCGCTTTTATTTTATTAGAGTTCAAATGCAGTTCGCAATTGAAGATTCTAGATTGATTGATATTTTTCTCTAATGCTCGAGTCATAGTGTCCTGCGATTTAATGTTGTGAAACTGTTCATTTTTTGATTTATTAATTGATTATTGATGAAACTGAAATGTTTTCAGTATGGTTATTTTAAAAATTTAATACTAAGTGGATAATTGTATACCTCACCATCTCTTGCTCTTAAACTTGCTTTTATTATAAATACAATTTCTAGAATAAAGCCTATAACTGCTAAAAAACCTAAAGAACCACCTATATAGAATAGAGGCGATGGTTTACTAATATTAAGATGAATGCCATCGAAAAGATTAAAATCCATAAAATCGAATCCATTTAATATACTGAAGGCAAAAAACGGAATCGTGATTAAACCAATAACTAAAGAATAGATTAAAATGCTTATTTGGAAATTAAGTGCTTGTTTTCCATGCTCATCTATAAACTGAGATTTATCTTTATTAATTATCCATAAGACTAAAGGCCCTAAAAAATTTCCAAATGGTATTAGAAATCTGGAGAATATAGATAAATGAATAAAGGTTGCAATGTTGGTGTGGTTTTTCTCGCTCATTTTAAAAGTATATAATAGTTGCTTATACAAATATATGTCTAAAAAAAGGTATTATGTTACGCATAGTACTAAAAATTAACATAACTTTAACATATTGTAGTGTGGAATATTTTCAATAATTTTGAAGAAACAAATAATAGATGAAGCTCACACCAAGTAAAATAAATACTTTTAACTTATTTAAGCTACCCTCAGTTTTCTTTGCTGGCGTGCGTGTTAAATCTATAGATAATAACTCCTGTACTGTAACAGTTAAACACCGTTGGATTAATCAGAATCCGTTTAAATCTATGTTTTGGGCAGTACAAGGTATGGCAGCAGAACTTTCTACAGGAGCTTTAGTTCTCATGAAAATTAAACAAAGTGGTAAAAAAGTATCTATGTTGGTTACTAATAATAATGCTAGTTTTACAAAAAAAGCAACGGGTCGCATAACTTTTAGTTGTAGGGATGGCTATTTAATTGACGAGGCATTAAGCAAATCTATTAATACAGGAGAAGGCCAAGCTTTCTGGATGCAATCTATTGGTACAAATGAAGATGGAGTAGTGGTTTCTACTTTTAATTTTGAATGGTCTGTAAGAGTAAAAAGTAAATAGTGTAACATTTTAGAAATCTAATCTACATATAACTGTATAACCAAAAACACAAAAAATGACAGCACACGAAATAGATTACAGAATTTACGGAGAAGAAATGCAATATGTAGAGATAGAACTCGATCCTCAAGAAGGAGTAGTTGCAGAATCTGGAAGTTTTATGATGATGGACGATGGTATTAAAATGGAAACCATTTTTGGTGATGGTTCTAAAAAAGATGATAGTTTTCTGGGTAAAATTTTAGGAGCAGGTAAGCGTATTTTAACAGGAGAAAGTCTATTTATGACAGCTTTTTATAACAACTTAAACGGTAAACGAAACGTTTCTTTTGCCTCTCCTTATCCAGGGAAAATTATACCAATAGATTTAACAGCGTTTAATGGCAAGTTTATTTGCCAGAAAGATGCCTTTTTATGTGCAGCTAAAGGTGTTAGTGTAGGAATTGAGTTTAGTAAAAAATTAGGTAGAGGACTTTTTGGAGGCGAAGGTTTTATTATGCAAAAGCTTGAAGGTGATGGTATGGCATTTGTTCATGCAGGAGGTACAACAGCTAAAAAAATTCTTAAATCTGGTGAAACCTTAAGAGTAGATACTGGTTGTATTATTGGTTTTACTCAAACTATAAATTATGATATTGAGTTTGTAGGTGGTATTAAAAACACCATATTTGGTGGCGAAGGTTTATTTTTTGCAAAGTTAGAAGGTCCTGGAACAGTTTACATGCAGTCTTTACCATTTAGTAGATTAGCTGGACGTGTTCTAGCAAGTTTACCTAAAGGAGGAAAAAGTAAAGAAGAAGGTAGTGTTTTAGGGGGCTTAGGCGATTTGCTTGATGGTGACAATAGATTTTAGAATTGTTAATTGTGAATTTTTTAACTGTTAATTTATAGATTTAACAATTTTTGAATGGTTTTTTTTACTAAATTTAAATGAATTTAAAAACAAAAGCCTATAACTGAAAACTACTTTTTTATTTAACTAAATCTAGTAATTATTATGGCAAGAGCAATGTTCGAGTACACCAAAACGATACTCAATAAGGTTAGTTTTGATGCTAATTTGTTTTGTAAGGAGGTACAAAAAGCACTTCAAAGATTATTACCTTATGAAATTGAAGAGCTCAAGATTTTTATAGAATCTATAGTCAATAAAAATCCAGACTTAAACCAATGTTTAATCTATTTAAATGAATAAAAAAAAGCGACTTACGAGTCGCTTTTTTTTATTTTTACAATTTATTTATTTCGGTAACGGACTAACAATTTGTACATTTTGAAACGCTATAGCTCCTCTTGTTACACCAGATATAACTTCCTGTAAGGCCTCTATAATTTGCATTTTTAATTCACTTTTATGATAAATAATACTCACTTCTCGTGCAGGAGAAGGCGCGTCAAATTTTTTTAAATTTATTTTGGTTTTCTCGTTAATGTCTAACGTGTGTAAATAAGGTAATAAGGTCATGCCTAGACCTTCGTTAGATAGTTTTACTAAGGTTTCTATACTCCCACTTTCTAACTGAAAATGCTCGTCGTTTTGGTCCTTAAAAGCACGACACAAATTAATTACTCCATCTCTAAAACAATGGCCATCCTCAAGTAAAAGCATGTCTTCAATATCTAAATCATCTGTAGAGATTGTTTTTTTACTATTTAAACGATGGTTTTGTGGGATGTAAGCCATAAAGGGCTCGAAGTAAAGCACACGTTCTTTTATAGAATCGTTTTCCAGCGGTGTTGCAGCAATTGCAGCATCTAAATGTCCATCGTTTATTCTGGTTATTATTTCTTCGGTAGTGAGCTCTTCAATTTTAAGTTTTACTTTTGGATATTTCTTTATAAAATTTTTAAGAAACATAGGTAACAGTGTAGGCATAACCGTTGGAATAATACCTAATTTAAATTCACCTCCTATAAAACCTTTTTGTTGGTCTACAATATCTTGTATTCTATGAGATTCGTTAACAATGTTTCTGGCTTGATTTACTATTTTCTTACCAACCTCTGTTAACTCTATTGGTTTTTTACTTCTATCGAATATTAAAATATCTAATTGGTCTTCTAACTTTTGTATTTGCATGCTTAAAGTAGGCTGTGTTACAAAACACTTTTCTGCTGCTTTTGTAAAGTTTTGGTGTTCTGCTACGGCTAGTACGTAAGATAATTGTGTGATTGTCATTTATATAGTTTTAAACTATAAAAATATAAAATCTATCAATAAAACTTATAGTAATTACTGTTTTTTTTAATGTTAAATTTGAATATTAATAAATAAGTACAAAAACACAAGATTATGACATTAAATAGTTTAGGATTAAATGCAAAGGAAACAAAAGAAATAGCTGAAGATTTAAACCTTTTATTGGCGAGTTTTCAAACCTATTATCAAAATTTAAGAGGTATCCATTGGAACATAAAAGGGAACAATTTTTTTGGCTTACATGTTAAGTTCGAGGAACTGTATACAGATGCAAATATAAAAGTAGATGAAATTGCAGAGCGTATTTTAACGTTAGGTGAAACTCCATTACATACGTTTAGCGATTATGTTAAAACAACAAAAGTACCAGTTGGTAAAAACGTTTCTAAAGATGTTGACGCTGTAAAATTGATAGTAAATTCTATAACCCAATTATTAATTTTAGAAAGACAAATACTTGATAAAGCTGGAGAAGCAAACGATGAAGGCACAAATTCTATGATGAGTGATTTTATTACTGAACAAGAAAAAACCGTGT
The DNA here is from genome assembly GCF_029238095.1 of Lacinutrix sp. Lineage (GTDB taxonomy): Bacteria > Bacteroidota > Bacteroidia > Flavobacteriales > Flavobacteriaceae > Lacinutrix. The sequence goes on from NZ_JAQWGS010000025.1 coordinate 16,541, forward strand.
GGATGATGAATGCTTGGTTAGGAGAAATCATCTAGTAAATTAATTTTATTAAACATTAAAGGCGACCATTTGGTCGCCTTTTGTATTGGTATTAACTAGTGACTAAAATCTAATATTTAATTCTAAATCTTCATTTTTTAATTCAAATTTAGCATCGTTATATTGTGGTGGACCATAACTTAATGGATTGTTAGACATGCCATAACTTTCAAGAGGCATTCTGTTAGTATCAAAATCCATTGCTTTGTTTTCATTTTCATCATGCAGTACTAAAACAGCATAAGTGCCAGGAGCAATGTCTTTAAATATCGCTTTAATTTTTCCGTTTTCAATAGTTGTTTCAATACTATTTAAACCATCTGGTTTTACAAGAAAAGTGTTTTTGTTGTGTAGCGTTAATATTACTTTTCCAGTGTCGTTTTTTACGTTATCTATTGTAACAGTAATATTGTGGGTGCTTTCTTCTTGTGCAAAAGATAATAGTGTAGTAAAAATAATAACGAAGGTAAGTGCAATTGTTTTCATGATATAAGAGATTTAATGTTAATGATACATCAAATGTCTAATATTAATAGACTACTTTCTAAAGGTAATGACTCAACTGTAGATTTTTAGAGACCAGTTGTAATAATTGCTATAAAGTGTTAATGGTTTATAGTAAAAGTAAGAAGTATTATTATTGTTAAGTTTTTTTGCGATTTGGGAGTTTCGTTTACGTTCAAGATATAGTTCCGTTTCAATGCACTATATCGTTTGTAAACGAAGTTAGCGTTTATTTTTTACAAAGTCAAGTACAGCACCTCTTAAACAACTTGTTTTAAGACCAAAAACACCATAAGAAAACTACAATAATCCGCGAGCTTTAATTTCTAAGTATTTATTAATGGTGTTTATGGTAAGTTTCTCTGGAGCTGTTAAAATACTTTGGATGCCATATTTTTGAAGTTCTTTAACCATTAAGCGTTTCTCGAAAGCAAATTTTTCGGCAATGGTTTTATGGTAAATAGCTTGTAAATCTTCGGCATCTTCTGCTATTAAAGCATCTAACTCTGTGTTTTCAAAAATTACAACAACTAGTAAATGCTTTTTTGAGATGGCTTGTAAGTATGGTAATTGTCTTTTTAAAGCACTTATATGCTCGAAATTTGTGTAGAGTAGTAGTAAACTTCTGTGCGTTACTTTTCGTTTTAATTGTGCATACAAAATACCATAATCGCTATCTGTAAATTGAGTGTCTATATTATACAAACGTTCTAGAATTGTATTTAAATACGTAAGTTTTTGTATGGCTGGTAAAAAAGAATCTACCGTTTTAGAAAACGTAAGCATACCAACCTTATCATGCTTTTTTAAGGCAACATTACTAAAGGCTAATGTAGAATTTATAGCATAGTCTAATAGTTTTAAGCCATTAAAAGGCATTTTCATTACACGACCAGTGTCTATAATAGAGTAGATGGGTTGCGATTTTTCGTCTTGAAACTGGTTTACCATTAAGTGTCCTGTTTTAGCAGTTGCTTTCCAGTTTACAGTTCTAAAATCGTCGCCTTGAACATAATTTTTTATTTGTTCGAATTCTGAAGTATTACCAATTTTTCTAATTTTCTTTAAACCAAATTCGGTTAAATTATTACTCATGGCCAGAAAATCGTATTTCTGCATTTGAATAAATGATGGATACACAGCCACCATTTGTTCATTTTGAAACTTAAATTTTCGTTTTACAATGTTTAAAGCCGAAGAGCAAAAAACATTTAAAAACCCAAACCTGTATTCTCCACGTTCTACTGGTCTTACCTTATAACTAAACTCATGAATTTCGTTGGGCTGAAGTTTAGCAATATAATTAAAATCTCTTTTTTGAAACTGTACAGGCAGCTCGTCTATAACAGATATTTCTGTTTTAAAAGGATAGTGGTTTGTAATGCTTATTGGTACAGGATTGTCATCACTATTCGAAAATTTATCAGGCAATAAACGTCTTGCTTTTATAGGGTTTTTTATGCGATAGAGCAGTAGTACATCCATAAAAAATAGCACCAAGATTACAACAGTTATAATGCATGCTATTGGAAACAGTAAAGGTATCCAATACGATAATAAAAAGCATACTGAAGCACTTGCCAAATAGACATAGAAACCTTTGTGTAAGTATAGCGATTTTATAAATTTCATTTTTAAAGTTAAGGGTTAAATGCTAAAAGTGAATAGGTATTAGCGTGGTACTTCTACACTTTGTACAATCATATCTATAACATTCTCTGTTGTCATGCCTTCCATCTCGCGTTCTGGTGTTAAAATAATTCTATGATTTAGAATAGGTTTAAGCGCTTTTTTAATATCTTCTGGTGTTACAAAATCTCTTCCGTTTATGGCAGCAAATGCTTTTGAGGTGTTTAAAATTGAAATGGATGCTCTTGGAGAACCTCCTAAATATAAATGTGGGTGATTTCTTGTTTTAGAAACCAACTCTGCTATGTATTTTATTATTTTTTCTTCAACTAAAACCGATTGTATTTTTGTTTTATAATCTGCTAAATCTTTAGCGTCTAGAATAGGCTCAATTAAGGTCTGTGGTTTCTCGCCTCTACGTTCGTGATGCGTTTGTATAATTTTAACCTCGTCTTCTACGCTTGGATAATCTACTTTTATTTTAAAGATAAAACGGTCTAATTGTGCCTCTGGTAAGGCGTAAGTTCCTTCTTGCTCAATTGGGTTTTGTGTTGCTAAAACCATAAATGGAGATTCAAAAGGGTAGGTTTTGCCATCTATTGTAGCTTGGCGCTCTTCCATTGTTTCAAATAAAGCAGCTTGGGTTTTTGCAGGTGCACGATTTATTTCATCTATTAAAACAATATTAGAAAAAATAGGTCCTTTTTTAAATTCAAATTCGGAGGTTTTCATATTTAAAACCGAAGTTCCCAAAACATCACTTGGCATTAAATCTGGTGTAAATTGAATACGACTAAAATCGGTTTTTAAAACCTTTGCAAACAACTTAGCTGTAACGGTTTTAGCAATACCAGGCACACCTTCTATAAGTACGTGACCATCTGCTAAAAGTGCAACAATTAAGAGCTCTATAAATTCTTGTTGACCAACAATAACTTTGCCTAATTCTGCTTTTATTTGTGTAACAGCATGTTTTAAATCTTCTAAAGGGATTCTGTTATTAAATTCTAAATCTTGGTTTTCCATGTGTTGTTGGATTTATATGTTTCTATGTCAGCATTTAGTTTTTCTAAAGCTTCTTTGGTTATTTGAGTACTGTTAGAAAGCATTTCTATGGCTTTAAACAGCGCTTTGGTTGCTTCTATTGTGTTATTACTTCTCAATGCTAAATTTGTAATAAAGGTATCGTCTATGGTGTTTGTATTTAAATGCAAATGGGTTCTAATGTACTCTAAAAAATGTTGAATTTTATGATGGGTAATGTCTGTATGGTTACCACTTTCATAATACATATTAGCAATAGTACGCGTAAATTCTAAAGTTTGATTTTTTAAAGGTTTTACAATAGGAATAGCACGTTGCTTACGTTTACCATCGAAAATAACATAAAATAAAGCACCAATTAGCATAAGGTAATAAGCCCAACGTAACTCTTTAGCTTTTAAAAAGACATAGAGTGGCGACGTTGCCGATTTTTTACCAGACTTGTAATAATTATCGAAATAAATGGGTTGTTTTGTATTTAAATACGAAAGTAATCCTGCGGTGTAATCTTTATTATCATCTTTTAAAATGAAATAATTGGTATAAGCCTTTGGAAACAAATTTAAAATAATTTCACCTTCGCCAAAAGCTTGTTTTATAACGTTTGCATGATGCTTTTCTCTAATAGAATCGCTTTTTGAAGCATTTGCTATTGTTGCTATTATTTTAGTGCTTGTTGTGTCTATACTTTTAAAATAACTCACAAAATTAGATTTTTTAAAAGCGTATTTTTTAATATGATCTAAATCTTTATTTTGAAGTTTTAAATTGAAAATATTATCAAAATTATTAAAGTTACTTACAACTGAAGTTTCAAGATTTAATGTATCTAAAAGTGTTTTCGAAATTTCTTCTGATGCTATAACAAGCGTATTTCCTTTAGCAGTCCACTCTAACAATTTGTCGAGTTCAGCATCATCAAATAGTACTTTTCCATTTAAAAAAAAGTAAGTGCCATTTATTTCTGTATTATTACTTAAGGTTTCAAAAGGAGGACGTTTTAAGTCTTTTATGTTTTTTGTTGTAAATATGCGTTCTAACTGCTCGTAAAACACGTAAGAACCATAAGGTATTTTATGGTGTTTGGCATAACTAGGAAACCAGTTTATGTCTTGTGGCTTATTATATTCTAAAACAATAATAAACACAACAACTAAAGCTGTTAATGCAATGTATATTTTTCCTTTTTTATCCAAATTAGTTTTTTACTTGTTTGTTTAGATTTATAAAATCTAGTTTTAAGTTTTCAAATTTTATAGCATCTACTTCAAATTCACCATACCAAACATAATCATAAATTCTAGTGATTTTTTCAAACTGTGTCTGTAAAGTATTAGTTTGTATTTCTTTAATATAGTCTTCGTTTGTTTTTTGTTGTTGCCACTCAATAATATTATGTTGCGAGAGTTCCTTAATGGCAAGTAAATAATAATATCTTATGGCTAGTCTGTAATCTTGTTGTTTTACAGCTTCTGTAATTAATGCGTTAATGTCTTCGTTTTTAATGATTTGCTCTTCGTCTGTAAATAAAATTTCAGACTTTTTTTGTTTGCCATATAGTAGGTTTCTACTATTCATTTTTAAAAACACACGTAGTAACAGAAAAATTAATACCGCAAGAATTATGTATGGTACCACTCTAATAATAAACCAAAGAATACCGCTTGCAGCATCCATTCCAAAGAAAAAAGAAAGCAAGCGCATGAGTAAACTTATTACCCAACGTTTAAATTTTACCCAAAGCGAGTCTTCGTCTGCTACTGTCTCTTCGTAATTAAAATCGTCATTATTAGTATATTGTTTAAGGTCTTCTTTAGTAATGTCTTGTTTCTGGTAATATGGTGCAGTATTTTCATCAGAGATTGTGTTATCCTGAGCAAAGCCTATATTACAAACAAAGCAAAAAAGAAAAAGAAGCCTTAATATATGCATGTTACGACTCTGTGTTACCTAAAGCATCAATTTTCTCAAAAGTTCCTGTAAAGTTTTTCTTTTCGTTAATATTAAAATAAATGAAGATGGTAACTATAATGGTTACAAAGTTTAAAAAGAATTTAAAGGCATAGCTTATAAGGTTTAAAACAATATAAATGGGATCTTTAAAATAGCTTAACGGATTTTCTCCTGGATCTATTTCGCCAGAGAAAACTCCCATTTTAATATAGGTATATATGGTTGTTGGCAGACTTAAAACACCACCAATAACGCTAATAATTAGCCCAACAACAAAGAGTACTAAAAAGGTTATCCACCATTCTCCTTTTACAAAATTAAAACTGTCGCTAAAGGCATCCATAACGCTTTTCTTTTCAAAAATCATGATACAGAAAACAACAGACATTGGCACAATAAGATAAATTCCAGGAATAATACATAGCATAAGCCCAATCCCAATTGCAATACCTTTTAGTATACTAAGTCCTATAAAACTCCAAAACGTATCTTTAACTTCAGTTTTAACTTGTACTTCGTTTACTTCACCATTATTTTCTGTATAAGATTTAATATAATGTAAGGTCGCAGAGTAAGCTAAAGCGTAAACCATTATTCCTGTAAAAGACAATACCAAAATAGAAACAACAAGTAGTAAAATACTTAATTCTTCGCTATCAAAAGCAGAAGGTCCACTAGTTGCTAAAGCAGTAATGTCGCCAAAAGTGTAGAGTACAAAACCAAAAGAAACAAAGAAAAATATTAAGTATGGTAAAGTAATTTGTAATATTAGTGTAAAAAACGGTTTAAACTCATGGCGTAAAAATGTAAATACATCTGATAGCATTTCACCTAACTCACGTTGTTTTTTAAATTGTATAAATTGTTTCATTTTAATATTTATTAGTTAATTCTTGAGTTTTTTTAAGTTGTTCTTTCTTATTTAGTAGTATTGGGTAATAAACGTAGTAAAACAAAATTAATGCTAAAGAGCCAGAAATTATTAATATGGCCAACCAATCTGGCATTTCTGTATGTCTTGTTACAAAACCTTCTAAAAATCCAGCGATTATAAAAAATGGAATAGTACTAATTAATATTTTAAGTCCATTTTTTACACTTCTAATAAAGGATTCTAATCTTGTATATGTTCCAGGAAAAAGCATCCCATTTCCAACAACCAAACCAGAACAACCTGCAATAATAATAACAGATATTTCTATGGTTCCATGAATCCATATCGTTCTAACAGATTCCCATAGTAAGCCTTGTTCGTAAAAGAAATATTGGAAACTGCCAAGCATAATTCCGTTTTGCATCATAATAAAAAGAGCACCAATGCCAAGCATAAAGCCATAACCAAAAGCCATAAGTGCTACTTTAATGTTATTAAGTGTGATTCCTAAAAACATATTAAATTCACCTTGTTCCTTATAAACTCCCATTGGATCGCCTTTTTCTATGTTCTCTATAGTCATGTTTACATAGCCATCACCTAAAAAGCTGCGAACAAAATCACCTTCGTTAGCTGCAGAAAAAGCGCCAATAACTACAAATAATGTAAAGGAGAGAAAGGCAACTAATAATTCGCGATGGTGTTGGCGAAATAGTAAAGGAAACTCGTGTGTAAAAAAAGTAAGGAGTCTATTTTTTGATTCTTTTTTAGTTTTATAAATTTTTTGGTGAGCGCTAGAAGCTAATCCATTTAAATAGGCTTCTGTATTACTATTTGGATAAAAAGTTTTTGCGTAACTTAAATGATCTGTAATTTCAATATAGAGACTAGACAATTCGTCTGGTGTAATTGCCATATTATTTGACAGAACACTTTCAAATGTTAACCATTTATCTTTATTTTGCTTCACGAAAGCAGCTTCACGCATCTAGAATTGTATTAGGCTTTCAAAGAAAAGAAAATATGAAAGAATTTCAAATAGAAACCGCTCAAAATGTTGGCATTGTTCAGAATGCAGCAACTATTATGGACAGAATGTGGGCTTATGTTATAGATACCATAGTTATATACCTCTATTTGTTTGCAGTAATTATGCTTTTAGTATTTTTAGATTTAAATATGAGAGACACTTGGGCAATATATTTATTAGTGTCTTTACCTGCTTTTTTATATTATGTTTTGTTAGAAACATTTTGGAACGGACAAACCATTGGGAAGTACATTCTTAAAACCAGAGTAGTACGTTTAGATGGTTCAAAGCCAAGTTTTGCTAACTATTTTGTAAGATGGATTTTACGTATTATAGATGTTGTTATAACCTCTGGTGGTTTAGCAGCACTTGTTATTTTAATAAGAGGAAATGGTCAGCGAATAGGTGATATTGCTGCTCAAACCACAGTAATATCAGAAAAACGTAAAATTTCAATTCAAGATACTATTATCAGAGATATAGCTTCAGATTATATACCAACTTATAGCCAAGTCACCTTATTTAGCGATCCAGAAATGCAAACTATTAAGAATTTGTATGATGATGCTAAGCGTAAAGGAAACCACAATGTTATACTAAAATTATTTTATAAGGTTAAAGATGTTATGGCTGTTGAGCCTAAAGAGCAGCCTATTGTGTTTTTAGACACTGTAATTAAAGATTACAATTACTATACTCAGAATATGTAAGTAGCTTGTATTAAATTTATTTATAATCTTTTAAACCAATGTTTATGAAAAACCTTTTCAAAAATGAAATCACTAATGAGCTAATTAGTAGAATAGATAATTTAACAGCTACAACACAACCTAATTGGGGAAAAATGTCTGTTTCACAAATGTTAGCACATTGTTGCGTTGCTTATGAGATGGTTTATACAGATAAGCATCCTAGACCAAATGCATTGGTAAGAACCTTGTTAAAATGGTTTGTAAAAAAACCAGTTGTAAATGAAAAGCCTTATCCAAAAAATGGAAAGACAGCTCCTCAGTTTATTATTTCAGATGCTCGAGAGTTTGAAACTGAAAAAGAACGTTTAATAGGTTTTATATTAAAAACACAAGAATTAGGAGCGGATTATTTTAATGGAAAAGAATCTCACTCTTTTGGTATACTAACGGTTACGGAGTGGAATAACTCATTTTATAAGCATTTAGATCATCATTTAAATCAATTTGGAGTTTAGATATTGAAGTAATAACAATCCAATTAATTTAACAATTCAATGTTTTATATTATAGATATTTTAGGAACCATAGCCTTTTCTATTTCAGGAGTTTTGGTAGCATTAAATAAAAAAATGGATCCTTTCGGCATTTTAATTATTGCTTTTGTAACTGCAGTTGGTGGTGGAACATTACGCGATGTTTTAATTGGTGAAACACCTGTAAGTTGGATGACTAATATAACCTTTGTCTATGTGGTTTTAGCCTCGACAATTCTAGCTGTTATTTTTAAATCGAAAATAGATTATTTGCGTAAGTCCCTTTTTTTATTCGATACAATTGGAATAGGATTATACACTGTGGTAGGTGTAGAAAAAGGTATTAACGCAGGATTACATCCAATTATTTGTATTGCTTTAGGGACAATGTCTGCTTGTTTTGGAGGAGTAATTAGAGATATACTATGTAACGAAATTCCGGTAATTTTTAGAAAAGAAATTTATGCTACAGCATGCATTTTGGGTGGTATAACTTACTTTATTATAAAACGTTTACCAATAGAAGGCGATTTTGTTTTTATTATTGCTGGTTTGGTAGTTATTGTAACACGTATTCTAGCTGTAAAGTTTAAGTTAAGGCTACCAACGTTTTATACGTAGTTTTTAATACTATACTTATAATGAGTACGTTATTAAGTTACATTACATAACCTAGCTTAACATAAAATGAGATTTTCAAAAATTATATTAATTGTATTATGTTTTAGTGGATTACGTGCTACAGCTCAAAATATTAAAAATCCTACGGTACATTTACCTCACTTACAATTTGATACGCTCTACAATCAACAAAAAATTGAGAATCCTATATATCTAAATGGTAATGTAGCTTCAGTAAATAAAACATGTATTCAGCATATTTCTCTAAACAGCGATTTTGCTTATAATGAAAATTACAACTACAAATTAGACAAAAACAAACAAGTAATTTCTTACTCAAGCGACGTCGATTATTTTGAAGACGAAAGTATAACCTTTAACGAGAAACCAGATTTTAAAACCACTAAGGATACAATTATTCAAAAAGGTAATGAGAAATATGTATTTAAAAGCGGATTATTAACTTTAAAAGAAGTTAAAGATTACCAAATAGGAAATTTAGACAGTATTGTGTTTTCTTATAGTAAAGGAAAGCTGAAGAGTGAAACACACTATGTGTCTCAAGGTATGTATGAAATGGACGAAAATGGCGATATAGATGAAAATGTAATGCTTTACGAAGCTTATAATGTCAGGTATTATTCGGTTTTAAATTATAACAAAAATGGTCTAATTGTTAACTGTAAAAATTATGAAGTCATTCAAGATTTTATAACAACAAATGAAATAATCTATAACTACAATAATAACGGAAACTTAATAAAGTATAGCATTTTAAATGCTGTTTACGATGTTAATAGTGTTGACATTTATACGCATCCTAAAGAATGGGTTTTTAAAAAAGAATTTGAATTTGAGAGCGATTTAAAAAAAGTTAATGGAACATATACATATGATAATTTGGGTCGTATTGTTTCTCATCACTATAAAACGTCTAAACAAGAAAGCGATGTTTACAAAGTAGAATACTCTAAAAACGGTTATATAATTAAAGTTTCTAGCGATTACCTTAATAGGTCTAAGATATTACATCAAGATTTAGAATACGAGTTTACTTTAGATCATTTAAAAAATCCAATTCAAATAGATTCTTATATAATTAAAGATAAAAAAAGAGTAATAGATAAGTCAACAGTTTTAGAAATTACTTATTATTAAGTTTATTTTTTTAGTCTAAAACCTCTATTTTATTAATGTAGACATTATGTATAGGCCAATGTCCACCATCAACTTCCTGTTCAGCAATTTTATCTATTACCTCAAGGCCATTGGTAACACGACCAAAAGCAGTGTATTCTCCATCTAAATGAAACTGATTGCTTTGCGTGATAAAAAACTCGAAAGGCGAAGCTAGTTTGTAAGCGTTTCTAATCTCTCCGCTTGGTATAGAAATAGTGCCTCTTATGTGTTTGTAACCATATCTAACATCTGGAGGTAAAAGGTATCGACCAATATTTCGACGTTTCCTTAAAACCTCAATATTATCGCTATTTCCACCCTGAATAACAAAGTTTTTAACCACACGATGAAACTGTGTACCATCAAAAACTTTATTTTTTGTTAAAAAAATAAAGTTAGCGCGATGGTATTTTGTTTTATTAAAGAGTTCAAGATCTATGTTTCCAAATCTTGTGTAAATACGTACTTTGTTTTCTTTATGTATTTCGGCATATTCGCCAAAAAAATCCATAGCGTTGTCATCGTTTAATGGCAAATAGCGCTCCTCTAAAGTTAATTTAGAACTGTCTATAACTACTACTTTTTCTTCAGACTTTGGTGTAATCGTATCAATTTTAGTCACGACTTCTTCAGTCTTTTTAGCTTTAGATTGTTTATCTTCACAATTAAATAGTAGTAATACACACAATAAAAGTAGTCCTCTCATAAATGAAATTTGAATCGTTTTTAAAATCTATCGTAAAAATAGAAAATTTACCATTACCAGCCGAAACGTCTCAGTTTAAAATGTCTCCTCCTTACAGAGCAGATTTAATAAAGTTACAAGCAGAACGTATTAAAAAAGCGAGAAAAAGTGCTGTAATGGCATTGTTTTATCCTAATCAGGAAGGAGAAACTTACCTAATTCTTATTTTAAGAAAAACCTATAAAGGTGTACATTCTGCTCAAGTAGGATTTCCTGGAGGCAAGCTAGAGGCAAACGAAACGAACCAGCAAGCTGCTTTGCGTGAAACCGAAGAAGAAATAGGAGTAAAGCAACAGACAGTTACTGTTTTAAAAGCGTTAACAGAAATGTATATTCCATCAAGTAACTTTTACGTGAAACCTTTTATTGGGATTGTGAAAACAACACCAGAGTTTATTAAGCAAGACACAGAAGTTGATTCGCTTTTAGAAATAAATCTTGACCATTTTTTAAGCGATACTGTAATTACAACAAAAATAGTTACTCTGGCTAATGGTCTAGAAGTGAGTGTTCCAGCTTATAATTTAAACAGCCATTTGGTTTGGGGAGCAACAGCGATGATGCTTAGTGAAGTGAAAGACTTGTTAAAGGCTAGCTTTAAATAGTTGTATTTTGCTACATTTGTTATAGAAAAAGAATACTAAAAATTTATGGGTTTATTTAAACGAAATCCTTTCGGACATATATTATTTGTTAAAAAGTGGCTAATCAGAATTTTAGGTGTGCTTTCGCACAGACGTTTTCGTGGTTTTAACGAATTACAAATTGAAGGATCAGAAATTATTAAAAACTTACCAGAGACCAATGTTTTATTTATTTCTAATCATCAAACCTATTTTGCAGATGTTATCTCTATGTTTCATGTATTTAATGCAAGTTTAAGCAATAGAGAAGATTCTATAAAGAATGTTGGTTATTTATGGAATCCAAAGTTAAACATGTATTACGTTGCAGCTAAAGAAACGATGAAATCTGGATTACTACCTAAAATATTTGCATATACAGGTTCTATAAGTATAGAACGTACCTGGAGAAGTGAAGGTAAAGATGTAAACAGACAGGTTAAAATGAGTGATATCTCTATGATTAGTACTGCCTTAGATGATGGTTGGGTAGTAACATTTCCTCAAGGTACAACAACACCATTTAAGCCTATTCGTAAAGGAACAGCACACATTATTAAAAAGTATAAGCCTGTAGTTGTACCTATTGTAATAGATGGTTTTAGACGCTCTTTCGATAAAAAAGGATTGCGTATCAAAAAGAAAAACGTGTATCAGTCTTTCGAAATAAAAAAACCATTAGAGATAGATTACGAAAACGAATCGATAGCAAGTATTGTAGAAAAAATAGAATATGCTATAGAGCAACATCCTTCCTTTTTAAAAGTTATCCCACAAGATGAATTAGAAGCTAAAGAAGCGCTTAATAAGCAAAGAGAATGGTTAGATAGTTAAAAGCAAATTATGCTTTTGTACTGCTTAAAACCTTATCTTGTTTTTTTGCCTCATTATCTTTTAAAGTACCCAAGCCTATACCTATTGCCATACCTATAACCATGCCAATATTCATTCCAAAAACTATACCTTTTTCCTTGTTAAAAGCAATGCCAATACTCATACCTAATACTATTCCAATAGAAAGCCCAAAAGACATGCCTAGTGTCATGTAATGACCTTCAGAAATTAAATTCAATTGCTTTTTAGCAAAACAAATAAATGCATTAAGTTTCTTTTTTAAAGATTTAAAATCTTCAGTATTAGCTTCAATGTTTAATGCAGCTAATTCATTTTTAAGAGCTTTTATATCTTTATCTGTTAAATCTCTACGTTTGATATCGTATAATAAAGAAATAAAGTGCTTGTATGTTTTAATCTCTTTTTTATTATTGTTTTTAGTAATAGAGTTTTCTAAAAATGATATGGTTTTGTCTATCATGATTTTAAACGTCTAGTTTTTTTAATTCTTTATAGTTACGGTTTAAACGTTTCATTAAAATGCCATATAAAAGTTTATAAAATAACCATATAATACCAACAAAAACTAAGGTTAATACCAAAACAGCAACAGCAACACCTATTTTTCCGCCAGTATCTAGCTTGGTCATTAATTCTCCAAATTTAGGATCGGTTTTAGTTGCATAATAAGAACCAAGTAACATAGAAATAAAAGCCATAATTAAGTTGTATCCAACATAATATTTTATAACTTTTCTAGTATTTATAATGCTTTCCATGAGTTTTTTAGCATTATCTGTTACAGAAATGCTTTTATAAGCTTTGTATAATAAGTAAATAAATAATATAATTACAGCAAAACTTAAAACCGTTAAGCTGGTTAAAAGTATAGGATTTATAGTGCTATTTTCTACCTGAGCATTGTAAGCAGAGGATAGTTTTGGAAGAAAAGTAATAGCAATCCAAAATACTAATTCTGCAATACTTATATAAAAGAGCGTCTTAACAATAGAAGACGATTTTTTTAAAAGCATAGGATAAAGATCTTGAGACTTTAGCTGCTTTTCTTCTGGCATTTTTGCTTGCCAGTGTTTTTTTAATAATTCTAATTCATCCATAATTACGGATTTAAAATGGTTCTTAACTTAGTTTTCACTCTATTCATTTTCACTCTAGCATTAACCTCGCTAATACCCATTGTTTCACTAATCTCTTTATAGTTTTTGTCTTCTAAATACAAGAAAACAAGTGCTTTTTCAATATCATTTAATTCATGTACTGCACTATATAATAACTTTAATTGCTGTTCTTCAGTATCGTCATACTCATCTGCTTTAATTTTAAACTGTACAGTATCAAATTCTGTAGTGTTTATGGTACGTTTAGATTTTCGGTATAGTGTAATAGCAGTATTTAACCCAACACGATACATCCATGTACTAAATTTTGCGTCGCCACGAAATTTAGGATAGGCTTTCCATAATTGTATGGTAATTTCCTGGAACAAATCGTTATGTGCGTCGTAGTTATTGGTGTATAATCTACAGACTTTATGCACGATATTCTGGTGTGTTTCCAGCAATTCTACAAAGCTATGTTCTAGTTGTTTGTTCAATGTTTATGGTTAGGTTACTATGTAAGTAGTATAAATGTAAGATATGTTACACGATAATTAATAATATTTTTTTGGCGTTACCTTTTACTCATACCTACAAGGATAAAAAACCTTGTAGGATCGTAAAACGTCAGGCTCTCAAGGCTCGCTTTTTTTTAAGAAAATAAAAAAAGAGCTTAAACAAACCTTTCCATCCTTAACGCATAAACTATTTACATAGTTAAATGCTGTATTCATTTTCATAGAATTAATTTTAAGCTGTAAAAACAGTCCATCTTCATAAAACCACACTTCAGTACTATTCAATTTTAAAAGCGAATCTACTTACACACTTTTGTACTATCAATTCAATATACGAACCGTATGAAATTATTTTTCGCAATCTTTATCACATTAATAAGCTTACAACTTTCTGCACAAACTATAAGTGGTATTGTAACAGATTCTAACAACAATCCAATAGAATGCGTCAATGTTTATTTAGAAGGAACCTACGATGGTGCATCAACTATAGCAGATGGAACATTCTCTTTTAAAACTAATGCAATAAGAACGCAACTTCTAGTAGCATCTTTTATCTCTTTCGAAACATTTACACTATCAGCAGACGTTTCTACTTTAAACAATTTAAAAATAGTGCTTCGAGACGATGTAAACGCGTTAGATACTGTTGTACTATCCGCAGGTACATTCTCTGCAGGAGATAATAGTAAAATTTCAGCATTAACATCTTTAGATGTAGTTACTACTGCTAGTGCTATAGGCGATTTTGTTAGTGCTTTACAAACACTTCCTGGAACCACAACAGTATCAGAAGATGGTAGGTTATTTGTGCGTGGAGGAGAAGCTGAAGAAACTCAAATATTTATAGATGGTATTCGTGTATTTACACCTTACACACCAACAACAAATAATGCACCTACTCGTGGGCGTTATTCTCCTTTTTTATTCGATGGGATTACCTTTTCTACAGGTGGTTATAGTGCAGAATATGGTCAAGCCTTGTCTAGCGTATTGTTATTAAATACTATAAACGATCCAGACCAAGAAAAAACCGACATTAGTATCATGAGTGTTGGTGTTGCGATTGGTAATACTCAAAAGTGGGAGCGAAGCGCATTTAGTGTTAATACTTCTTATATTAATTTGGCGCCTTATTTAGCAATTTATAAAGATAGAAACGATTGGAAAAAACCTTTTGAAACTTTCTCTGGTGAAGCTGTTTACAGGTATAAAACCAAAAAAGGAAGATTAAAACTTTACTCTGCTTTCGATAATAGTAACTTTCAGCTTACTCAGGAAGATATAAACATTCCAGAAGGTGTAGGTTTTAAACTAAACAATTCTAATCTTTATTTTAATGGCTCTTACACTACAAAATTAGAGAACAGATGGAAATTGGCCTCAGGTTTTAGTTACACCTATGCTAAAAACAAAATAAACATAGACGCTAATGCTATAGATGATACCGAAAACTCAATCCATACTAAAATAAAGTTGCACAAAAGCTTTAGCAACCGTTTTAAATTAAACTTTGGAGCAGAATATTTTTCAACACATTTTAATGAAGCCTTCAATAACGAAAACATATCATCTTTAGACTACGGTTTTAAAAACAACATTACTGCTGCATTTACAGAAGCAGATGTTATTTTCTCAAGAAAACTAGCTTTAAAAGCAGGTTTTAGAGCAGAATACAGCGCTCTGTTTAAGGAAACCAATGTATCGCCAAGACTGTCTTTGGCTTATAAAACAGGCGATAAAAGCCAGATGTCTTTAGCTTATGGCGATTTTTACCAAAACCCAAACAGTAGTATTTTAAAATTTGAGCAAAACTTAAGAGCGCAACAGACACAACATTATATTTTAAATTACCAATACAACAACGATGGTAAAATTTTTAGAGCAGAAACATATTTAAAAAACTATTCTAATTTAATAAAATACGATACTGAGTTTACTAGTTTCGATACTAATTATAATAACACAGGAAGCGGTTATGCTAAAGGTCTAGACTTGTTTTATCGCGATAATAGTAGCATAAAAAATGTAGATTATTGGGTAAGCTATTCTTTTTTAGATACTGCACGAGATTATAGAAATTTTACCAATAAAGCACAACCTAGTTTTGCTAATAAACACAACCTATCGGTTGTAGGTAAATATTTTATAACAGACTGGAAAAGCCAAGTAGGTTTTAGTTACGCTCATGCTTCTGGTAGAACTTATACTAACCCAAACCAAAGTGGATTTTTAAATAGTAAAACCAAGAGTTTTAATAATTTAAGTTTGAATTGGGCTTATTTATTAAGTCCACAAAAAATTCTATATTTTTCTGTAAATAATGTCTTAGGCTTTAAAAATATTAATGGTTCCCAATATGCAAACACACCAGGTGCAAATAATAATTTTGCAAGACGTGCTTTAAAGCCAGCTGCAGACCAGTTTTTCTTTGTTGGTTTCTTTTGGACTATTAGCGAAAATGGAACAGATAACCAATTGGATAATTTGTAGGAATACAATAAAAAATAGATTTAATACAATTCAGCATAAAAAATGAACAGTTCAGTCATTCGCTTTTTATAAACCGTTGCTTCTGTTAGATATTTGCTTCAACTTTAAAACACACCATTATGTACAAATTAGCACTTATTATTATCATGTTTTTAACCTCTCAAGTAGAAGCGCAAACAGAAACACAATATGAAACTGGCATGCAAAAAGCATTTGCTTTATGGCAAGACAATAAGCCAGAAGAAGCTGCAAATCTTTTCGAGCGAATTGCCAATGCAGATAACCAAAACTGGTTACCATCGTATTACGCGGCACAAGTATTAATTTACGATGCATTTTCTAAGCTTCAAGAACCAAAAGCTATGGAGTTACAACTAAAACGCGCTCAAAATTTTATTAACGATGCCACAACTAATTCTAAAGATAATGCAGAGGTTTTAGTGCTTCAAGCCTTATTACATACTGCTTATGTAGCAAGTGATGGTGCAAAATATGGCATGACTTTAGCGCCAAAAGTGGCACGAATTTATGCGCAAGCTTATAAGCTAGATCCTAAAAATCCGCGTGTAGTTTTAAAACAAGCAGGATGGAATAAAGGTAGTGCCGAATATTTTGGACAGGACATTGCACCATTTTGTAAGGAATTTGATAAAGCCTTAGAACTTTTTGCTAACTTTAAACCAGAATCTAAGTTTCATCCTAATTGGGGAAAAGAAGAAGCAGAAGCAATGGTGAAATCTTGTAAACAATAAATATGGTTAAGTTTTTAAAAGCATTCGGTAAAGCGTTTAGCATTGGTATTGCAGTATTTTTAGTAATTGGTCTTATTAAATTTATTAATGGAGACACTATAAAATTCGATAAATACTTACTTGAATATTTTATATATAATCAAGTGTATTCTGTAATATTATATCTAGCTAATGCTTTTACTATTGATTACATGACTGATAAAATGGGCTATAAGCTCTTCGAAATTAAAAACTTAATTATGGCAGCTATACTGTCTGTTGGTATTTCGATAGTCTCTATATTTTGTATTCGTTACATTATTAGAGTTGTTATTTACGATAGTACATTCGATGCATTTTTAAAAACCGAAACTTTAAATAATTACCAGTTTGCTTTAGGAATTTCTGTACTCATTACAACTATTTTTTATGCTATTTCATATTATAAAAGCAAACAAGAACGCAAGGTTAAAGAACAAAAAGTAATAGCAGGAACTGCAAGCGCAAAATTCGATGCTTTAAAAAACCAATTAGACCCACATTTTCTATTTAATAGTTTAAATGTATTAACCAGTTTAATCGAAGAGAATCCAGAAAATGCTCAAAAGTTTACAACCAGCTTATCTAAAGTCTACCGTTACGTTTTAGAACAAAAAAATAAAGATTTAATAACACTTGACGAAGAGCTAAAGTTTGCAAAAACATACATGTTACTTTTAAAAATGCGGTTTGAGGATAGTATTATTTTCGATATTCCAGAGCAAGCAACAGACCCAGAAAGTAAGGTGGTGCCATTATCGTTACAACTGCTTTTAGAAAATGCTGTAAAACATAATATAGTAACAGCTAATAAGCCATTACATATTAAAATATACGAAAGCAATGGAAACCTTATTGTAGAAAACAATTTGCAAACAAAACAAGTAGTAAAAAAGAGTAGTGGAGTAGGTTTAAACAATATAAGACAGCGCTACCAATTATTAACAAACAAACAAGTAAGTATTACTGAGAATAAAACCAGTTTTAAAGTGTCTATTCCAATGCTTACCAAACAAATAACAATTATGCAACAATTACCACAAAAACAATTTGACGACAGCTATGTAAGAGCTCGTAAACATGTAGAAGAATTAAAAGGCTTTTACTATAACTTAATGGCTTACTGCCTGGTTATACCATTTTTAATATTTATCAATTATAAAACCTATTGGGAATTTCAATGGTTTTGGTTCTCTGCTGCTGGTTGGGGAATAGGCTTATCTATTCATGCTTATAAAGTTTTTGTAAGCGAAGGTGTTTTAGGACGCGATTGGGAACAACAAAAAATTGAAAAATTTATGGAACAAGAACGTAAAAGAAGAGATTCACTTTAAAATATATTGAAATGAAAGATTATAATATAGAACCATATATCGACAATAATTCGCAACGTAGTTTCGAAGAAGAAGAAGCATATATAAGAGCCAAGAAAAAGCTAGATAAGATTATTGGTTTTTATTGGCACTTAGCATCATATTTAGTTGTTAATATAGTATTGCTTTACATAATATATGTGAACACAGAATCTGGCTTTTGGTCTTTTGGTAGTTTCTCTACTGCAATTTTTTGGGGAATCGGCTTATTTTTTCACTTTTTAGGCGTTTTTGGACGTAACTACCTTTTTAGTAAAGCTTGGGAAGATAGAAAAATAGCAGAATACATGGAGGACGAAAAAAGGCGCTGGGAATAATAGATTTTAGTTAAAAGAGATAGAGTAAGTAATCGAAAAACCTAAACATGAACGTAATTATAATAGAAGACGAAAAACCATCTGCAAGACGTTTGCAGCGCATGTTAAAAACGCTAGATATAGAAGCCGAAACCATGTTACATTCTGTAGAAGAGTCTATAATTTGGTTTCAAAATAACGAGCATCCAGATCTTATTTTTTTAGACATACAACTAAGCGATGGATTATCTTTCGAGATTTTTGATGCTATAGAAATTACTTCTGCTATTATATTTACTACTGCTTACGATGAGTATGCACTACAAGCTTTTAAACTTAATAGTATAGATTACTTATTAAAACCTATAGATGACGAAGAGCTGGAAAAAGCTGTTTCTAAATTTAAAACTCGACTTCCAGAAAAGCAAAGCGTTACTTTAGATTTTAATGAGATTAAAAAACTACTAGTAAACCCTATAGAACGTGAGTACAAAAAACGGTTTTCGGTAAAAGTTGGACAGCATTTAAAGCTTGTTAATATAGATGAGATAGAATGTTTCTATAGCGAGAATAAAGGCACTTATTTACACACAACACTTGGTAGAAATTATTTGTTGGACACCACATTAGATGCTTTGGAGCAGGAATTGGCTCCGGAGCAATTCTTTAGAATAAACAGAAAATTCTTTGTTAATATTCATGCCATAAAAGATATGGTGAGCTATACTAATTCGCGATTACAAATAAAATTAAATAGCTATACAGAACAAGAAGTTATTGTAGCACGAGAACGTGTAAAAGACTTTAAAAAATGGTTAGAGTAGGTATGTCTTTTAGTCTTCAATTCTATTATCATCAAAAGCAGAAGGTAAAAGCTTGGGTATAAACTTTATTACTAAAGGTAATAATAAAGCACCACCTGGTAATAGAAAAATAGCAAGACTTGGTATCGCTTTAAAAATATCTAATAACTGATCTTGCACCTTCTTTTGTTCTTCTTTAGAAAGATCTCTTACTGTTGATTTTGATAGTAAAAGCATAAGTTCTTTACTTTGTGATAATTCTTTTTGTAACCTTTTACTATTTCTAGATATTAATTTCATAACCATAGTACTAGAATTATTATAAAAAGATTTTACAATATTTTTAGAGCCTAATAAAACAATATCTTGCTTGTGTAATATGTAGAAGTTAGAAATAGATTCCATGGCCTTTTTAACAGCTTCAGTTTCTAAATTTAAATCTTTTCCTAATTGAAATAAAAAGTAGCGCTCCTTATCGTCTATTTTTTTATCAGACCAAGTTGCCATACAAGCAAGATCTAAAATATATTGTTTCTCTAAAGGCGTTTTTAAAATTTTTATGGCATTATTATAATCAAGTTTATTTGTTTGTTGGTAGCGTAAAGATTGCTCGAACAAATTTATAAGACTATTATCGTACTTGGTTTTTTTTAACTTAGAGTTTAAAGTTGTTAAAACTATAGTTTCGATAGCGCTTTCTTCTTTAATAATTGAATCTTCTGTTATACTATCTGTGGTTAAATATTCCTTGTAAGCTAAAACATCAATAAATAACAAAGCATTAGTTATAAAGTAGTTGAAGCTTTTGTAGATGAGGTTATCATCTATTTGTATTCTTCTATGTATAATTTTTTCTAGAGTATCATGGTTATCATTTTTACTAATAATATCTAATAAAAAATTAGTCTTATGTGCATTGATTTTTTTGTAAAATGCAACTGTATTTTCTATAAAATCATCAGGATTTTTATAGCTATTGTGCGTTACAAATAATGCTATAAGATGATTTATTTTACAGATTTCTTCAAAAGATAAATCGTTTTTATCAATTAAATTTTTAACAATTTCTGTATTACTTCCATAAATATAACCACAAGGAATAAGAGCTTTATATAACTCGGCAAGCGATTCGAATTCTTTCGAGAACTCTTTGTTGTGCAGTGTTGTTAGCTTTTTAATCCAGCCAGAAGAAGATGGGTTCACTTGTTTATTTCTTTAGATTACAAAGTTAGTTTTTTCAAGCCAATTCATATGCGATTTAGTGGTAACATAATGCATTGTTAGAAAAAGTAATAAAAAAAGCCTCAGACTAATTTAAATCTAAGGCTTAAAATTTACACTAAATAATTATTACTTAATTATACCTCCACAACTTACTCTTGTACCTGCAGCTCCACTTGGTTGAGAAGTAAAATCGTCTACGCCTTCGTGAACAATAATGGCTTTTCCTAAAATATCTTTTGTCTCATCTCCACAACCAATACACCATTGGTCTGTAGTTATATTTACGATAGCAAATCCTTTTTCATCTGCTGTAAAGTTTCCTATATCACCTTTATGAAAACCTTCTGAGTTTCCCCATTTTCCATGTGGTTGTCCAGTAGGATTCCAGTGTCCACCAGAAGATTTCCCATCGTCTAATGAGCAATCTGCAGTTTCATGAATATGTATGGCATGCTCACCAGGTGTTAAACCTTCTAAGATGGCAGTCATTTCAACTTTGCCATCTTCTTGAGTAAACACGACATTTCCTTTTACAGTACTACCACTTTTTGGCGACAGTGCAAATTTTACTTTTACAGCTTTTTCTGCTTTTGTTACAGGTTCAACTTTATCTTTTGCGTCTTTTTTACAACTTGTTGTAAATGCTAAAACGGTTAATAATGATAATAATACTATTTTTTTCATGAGTTATTTTGTTTTGTTCTACCTAAGGCAGAAAGTTAAGTTTATAAATGGTTTTTTGCAAGAAACTTTAGTACTATTACTAAAAGGTCTTGGTTTCTTTAAATTCTGAAATATTTAGAGTTTCAATCTCAGCTCTGTAAGATTTCCAGTCTTTTTCGAAAAATGTATTTGTTTTTGTAAGTGCATCGTTTAAATAGGTTTTGGCATGGTTTAATAATGTAGTTTCAGTACTTGTAACTCCATGTTGTCTTGAACCAATATAACTACTTGCTTTACCAATTCTAGAATTAACAGTTGGTAAATTGCTACGAGTAATACCTTGTCTTTTGTCTACTTTTCCAAAATAAAGAACAAATAAATCGTCTATTTTTTTAATGAGGTCTTTAGACGCTTTTATTTCTTTTTTGTATTTCTTTTTATCTAAAGCGCTAAGGTCTTTTTTATATTTTTCAGCTATTTTTTTACTTTCAGCAAGTTGTTGTGTAGCATCTGCCATGGTTTGTCTTAGAGCTTCTACTTCCTTTAGTGCTGAATAAACCGCGTCTGTATTTGACTTAGATACTTCTATTCTTGGATCTTCATTTACATTTATAAATTCTTCCGAAGCTAAATTACCATAATGCATTACAGCTCTGTATGTTCCTGGTTTAACTGACACACCACTAGGTTCACTCTTTCTTTTTCGAAAAGATTTTGAAGGATAATCGACACCTTTTTCTCTCATATACCAAGTCCAATTATAAATACCAGTAGAGTCTGGTGTTTTACGTTTAACTGTTCTAATGAGTTTATCTTTATTGTAAATTTTCATGGTAATAGAATCCCACTTTATTTCATTTTTATTTTCTTCAGCTGTTTCTTGTTCTTTTTCATCTTCCTCGTTTTTCTCTTCCTCTTTTTTCTGTAGTTTTTCAACTTTCACATAATACTTAAATTGTGCACCAGAACCTCTATTGTCTCCAGAATACATAGCATCACCACCAAAACGACTTCCAGAGGCTTGCTGGTAAGCTGCTTGGTAAGCTGTTGGAGGTGTAAATAATTCTAATTTCTTATTTGCTATTTCATTTTTTGCAATCGCTCGCAACGGTCTTAAATCGTCTAAAACCCAAGCGGCACGTCCGAAAGTACCAATCACTAAATCGTGCTCTCTAGGATGAATGACTAAATCTTTTACAGGAACGGTAGGGAAGCCTTGTGTCCATTTTGTCCATTGCTCGCCAGCATTTGTAGAAATGTATAAACCATCGTCTGTTCCTAAAAACATGAGGTTTGGTTCTTCTAAATCTTCAATTATTGAGAGTGTATAACTTTTTACATAGTTAGCATCTACAATACGTTCCCAAGATTTCCCGTAATTTTTGGTTCTATAGGCATAAGGTTCATAATTAAAGCGTCTGTAGTCGTTAGCAACTAAAAGTGCTTCTCCTTCATTTTTATTACTTGCTTTTATTTGTACAATCCAACTACCAGTTGGTAAACCTTTTAAGTTTTTACTCACATCATTCCATGAATTACCACCATTTTGAGTTACATGCACACGACCATCATCTGTTCCAACCCATAGCATATCTTGTTCTAAAGGAGACGGTTCTATTACTAAAATTGTACAGTGGTTTTCTGCTCCTGTAGCATCAATTGTTATACCACCACTGTCGCGTTGTTTCTGTTTTTCAGGATCGTTGGTTGTTAAATCTGGCGAAATAATGCTCCAAGTATCACCTTTATCATTAGACTTATGTACAAACTGACTTCCAAAATAAACAGTGTTGTTATTAAAAGGATCGATGTTTATTGCCGAATTCCAATTAAAACGCAATAATACTTCTGCATCGGGATGTGTAGGTTGAACACCATAATTGTTTCCAGTTTGCCAATCGTATCTACTTACATAACCTTGTTGACTCATAGTCCAACCGTAACGGGAATCATCGCGATCTGGAATGACATCAAAACCATCACCAAAGCTTATTTCTTGCCAATAACTATTTCTTATCCCTTGTGCTTTCCAGACATAAGCTGGACCTCGCCAAGATCCATTGTCTTGCATACCTCCATAAACATTATATGGAAACTCGTTATCTACATTAATATGGTAGAATTGTGCTACAGGCATATTACCAATAAAACGCCAAGACTTACCACCATCTTTAGTAATGTTCATGCCACCATCGTTTCCATCTATCATGAAATTTCCATTTTCTGGATGAATCCACCAGGCATGATGATCTGGATGTACACCATTACTCACACCGTAAGCAGGCATTAGTTGTTTGAAGTTTTTTCCGCCATCTTCACTTACATTGATGTATGTAAAAACAGAATACACTCTGTTTTCATTTTGTGGGTCAACATAGATTTCAGAGTAATAGAAAGGTCTATTGCCAATATCGCTTTTGTCGTTTATTTTCTTCCAATTAAAACCACCATCTTCACTTTTATATAGTGCGTTTTTTTTTGCCTCCACTAAAGCATACACAATGTTTGGTTTGTTTCTAGCAATGGCAACTCCTATTCTTCCTAGATTTCCTTTTGGAAACCCTTCTTTCTCAGTCATTTTCTTCCACGTTTTTCCACCATCATGAGTGATGTGTAATCCAGAGCCTTCTCCACCAGAATTAAAAAACCATGGTTCGCGTTTATGTTCCCAAAGCGTTGCTATTAGTTTATTAGGATTTGTAGGATCCATAACTAAATCTGCAGCTCCAGTTTTATTATTTGCAAATAAGATTTTCTCCCAAGTTTCGCCTCCATTTGTAGTTTTATAAACACCACGTTCACTGTGTTCTCCCCAAGGACTACCAATGGCAGCTACGTAGACAATATTTGGATTTGTAGTATCTATAACAACTCGATGAATGTGGCGCGTTTTTTCTAAACCCATAGAAGTCCAACTTCTGCCAGCATCTAAAGATTTATAGATACCAAAACCTCCATTTAAACTGTTTCTTGGATTACCTTCACCTGTTCCAACCCAAATAACACTTGGATTAGATTGTTGTATAGCGACAGAACCAATAGAAGACGTTAGTTCTTTATCAAATATTGGTGTCCATTTAATACCACCAGAAGTCGATTTCCATAAACCACCAGAAGCAGTACCAACATACATAATATCTGGATTACTATGTACAGCATCTATGGCTGTTACTCGACCAGACATTCCACCTGGACCAATATTTCTAAGTTTCATATTTTTTACTAAATCCATGGAGATTTCTTGCGAAAACCCTGAAATTGAAATCATTAAAAAGAGTAATAGTTGTAGTTTTTTCATCTTAGGTCAATTAGTTTGCATAAAGTTAAGGAACAAAATCTTAAAAAGCTGTTAAGGCGTTTATTTAGAGTTGAAATTATTGTATTTTTATGCTGCAATGAAAAAAGAAAAACTATTTAAAAAGGGTTTCGTGTTTAAACAATACGAAGCTGCTTCTCAAACGCCATTCGAGATACTTTTCGATATTTTTAAAGAATTAATAACTCACACTTCTGGAGATTTTGATGAAGCTATTGATTGGCTTCGAGAACTTGATAAAGAATACAAACTCTCAACACCAGAATACACGATTGAAGATTTTATTGAAGATCTAAAAGCCAAAGGCTACATAAGAGAAGAAATAAAACCAGATGGAAAAAAGGGAACAGGAATTACTGCCAAAACAGAACGTGCTATTCGAAAATCTGCTCTAGACCAAATATTTGGTAATATAAAACGCAGTGGATCTGGAAACCACAAAAGTAAAGGTGTTGGAATAGGCGATGAGCATACAGGAGACTTTAGAAATTATCAATTTGGAGATAGTTTAGATAAAGTCTCTATGACCGAAAGCTTACGTAATGCGCAAATAAATAATGGGTTTGGTGATTTTAAGCTAACAGAAGACGATTTAGTCATTGAAGAGACCACCCATAAAGCGCAAATGAGTACTGTCTTAATGATTGATATAAGCCACAGTATGATTCTCTATGGTGAAGACCGAATAACACCAGCCAAAAAAGTAGCCATGGCTTTAGCAGAGTTAATTACCACACGCTACCCAAAAGATACTTTAGATATTTTGGTTTTTGGAAACGATGCATGGCCAATAAAAATAAAAGATTTACCATACTTAAATGTAGGGCCTTACCATACCAATACTGTTGCAGGTTTACAATTAGCTATGGATTTACTCCGAAGGAAACGTAATACCAATAAGCAGATTTTTATGATAACCGATGGTAAGCCAAGTTGTTTAAAACTGCCAGATGGCACATACTATAAAGACAGTAATGGTCTAAATCCATACATTACAAATAAGTGTTATGCTCAAGCACAGCAGGCCAGAAGACTACATATTTCTATCACTACATTTATGATTGCACAAGACAATTATCTTATGCAATTTGTAGAAGCGTTTACCAAAGCAAATCAAGGCAAAGCTTTTTATACAGGATTAAAAGGGTTAGGTGAAATGATTTTTGAAGATTACGAAACCAACAGAAAAAAAAGAATTAAAGGATAATCATTTAGTGAAAAAGTTTAGAGTGAAAAGTGAATAGTTTTCTTACTCAAATGAAAAAGATAAAAAACAAACTATGGAAATTAAAAATATAAAAACTTTAGGCGATTTAAAAAAAGCAGGTTACCAAAGTAAATCGATTAAAGATGAATTAAGAGATAATTTAATTGAAAAAATAAAAAACAAAACAACAGTTTTTGAAGGTATTCATGGATACGAAAACACAGTAATTCCAGAATTAGAACGCGCAATACTATCTAGACATAATATTAATTTATTAGGGCTTAGAGGTCAAGCAAAAACACGTTTAGCACGTTTAATGCTTAATTTGCTAGACGAATATATACCTTTAGTAGAAGGTAGCGAGATCAACGATGATCCATTTCAACCTATATCGCGTTATGCAATAGAATTGATAAAAGACAAAGGCGATAGTACACCAATTTCTTGGTTGCATAGAAGTGAGCGTTTTGCCGAGAAATTGGCAACTCCAGATGTTACTGTAGCAGATATTATTGGTGATGTAGACCCAATAAAAGCAGCGAATTTAAAATTGAGTTATGCAGATGATCGTGTGTTGCATTATGGCATGATACCAAGAGCAAACCGTTGCATTTTCGTAATTAATGAATTACCAGATTTACAAGCAAGAATACAAGTGGCTTTGTTTAATATTCTTCAAGAAGGCGATATCCAGATTCGTGGTTTTAAATTGAGATTGAATTTAGATATGCAGTTTGTTTTTACAGCAAATCCTGAAGATTATACCAATAGAGGAAGTATTGTAACGCCTTTAAAAGATAGAATTGGCTCGCAAATTTTAACGCATTACCCAACAGATATTGAAACGGCTAAAATAATTACAGCGCAAGAAGCAAAATCTGATCCACGTCAAAAAGAAAGTATTCATGTGCCAGAATTAGCAAAAGATCTTTTAGAACAAATTGTGTTTGAAGCACGAGAAAGTGATTTTATAGACGAAAAAAGTGGAGTAAGTGCACGTTTAAGTATTACAGCTTTCGAAAACCTATTAAGTACTGCCGAACTTAGAGCACTTAAAGCAGGCGAAGAGCATACAACTGTTAGATTGTCAGATTTTTTAGGCATTATTCCAGCTATCACTGGAAAGGTAGAATTGGTTTATGAAGGTGAGCAAGAAGGTGCAGCACAAGTAGCATATAACATAATTGGTGAAGCTGTAAAAAGTTTATTTCCAGAGTTTTTTCCAAAGATTGAAAAACTAAAAAAGGAATCTGAAGAAAGTCCATACGATGATATTGTATCTTGGTTTTTTAATAATCGTGATGGATTTGAGATGTTAGACGATTTAAGAGATAAAGAATACAAAGTTTTACTTGATGCTGTTTCTCCACTAGATGATTTGCTTGGAGCGCATCAGCCAAAACTATCGAAACAAGAAAGTTATTTTGTAAAAGAGTTCGTGCTTTGGGCTTTAGTAGAATACAAATTATTAAGTAAATATAGATTTACAGAAGGTATTCAATTTAAAGATCCTTATGGCAGTTTTATAAGTGGACTTTAATAGATCTAGTAAATTTTTGTAACTAAATTAAAATTTTCATCAATGCTTAGGTGTTATAGACTTTTGCTTTCTATATAGAAATCCCGTTTTATTGTTACTGGCATTTTACTAGATTTTGTTTCGTAAATTTGCCATTCTGTTTTTGGTGTTATCCAATGTAATTCATCTCCAATAAATACTTGAATTGGCATATCAAAATCATCAACAACATTAATCCATCTGTATTTTAATTCACGATTCTTATGAGTAAACTCTATAAGAGGAATTTTTGTAGTACGTAAATACTGATTAAAAAAACCTTCCAATTCTAAATCAGAAGCTTTAGCAA
This sequence comes from Lacinutrix sp., assembly GCF_029238095.1. Classification (GTDB taxonomy): domain Bacteria; phylum Bacteroidota; class Bacteroidia; order Flavobacteriales; family Flavobacteriaceae; genus Lacinutrix. The sequence goes on from NZ_JAQWGS010000025.1 coordinate 44,490, forward strand.
TATAGTCTTCAATCTGTTTTGTAGTAACGGTTTGATGATAAAATTCTTTATTTAAACCTCTTAAAATTTCTCTCCATTTTTCATCATCTTCAATAAGCTGACGCAAAGTATGTAACATATTAGCACCTTTATAGTACATGTCTCCAGAACCTTCACTATTTACATTATAGTCTCCTATTAAAGGTTTATCGTTTTGAATGTTTGCACGCGTACCTATAACATAATCTGCAGAAGCTTCTTTTCCATAGTAATAATCTATAAAAATATTTTCAGAATAGGCTGTAAAGCCTTCATGAATCCACATATCTGCAATATCTACATTTGTGATATTGTTTGCAAACCATTCGTGTCCAGCTTCATGAATAATGATAAAATCGAATTTAAGTCCCCAACCAGTTCTAGATAAATCGTTACCTAAATAGCCTTTCATGTATTTGTTTCCGTAGGTCACCGAACTTTGGTGCTCCATTCCTAAATAGGGTACTTCTACTAACTTAAAACTATCTTCGTAAAAAGGATATGGTCCAAACCAGTGCTCGAAAGCTTTCATCATTTTTGGAGCATCTTTAAAATGTTCTTTAGCTTTGTCTAGATTATCTTTTAGTACATAATAATTCATATCTAAATCACCATTTTCACCTTTAAAAACTTCTGAAAAATTAACATAATCACCAATATTAATATTCACGCCATAATTATTTATTGGGTTATTTACAAACCAATTAAAGGTTGTAGAGTTTTCTTTTTCTTCAACGCTTCTTAATCTACCGTTAGAGACATTAGTTAATCCTTTTGGAACGTTAACACTAATGAGCATACTATCTACTTCGTCGTACATGTGGTCTTTGTTTGGCCACCAAACACTAGCTCCAAGACCTTGGCACGAAGACGCTACAAAATGATTTCCATTATTATCTTTTTTCCATGAGATTCCACCATCCCATGGCGCACGAACGGCTTCCCTTGGTTTGCCTTCATAAAACGCAATAACGCTATTGGTATCTCCAATGGTTTGATTATCAAGAAGTGTTACAAAATGTGCATTACCATCGTGTTTAATTGCTAATGTTTTACCGTTTTGAGTTACTTTAGTTAACATTAAAGGTTGTTGTAAATCAATTTGCATGACTTGATATGGCTTTAACACTTTATATTGAATGGTGTTTTTTCCAGAGATTGTTTTTTGTTCTGGATTAACTTTTATGTCTAAATGGTAATAGCTTAAATCCCACCATTCGCGTTCTGGAGTTATAGAACCACGAAGTGTATCTTGTCTTGTGAAGTTGCTTTTATCTTCTAACAGTCCTTGTGAAAACGATAAAGATGTAAAAAGTAAGGCGAAAATTAAAAACGCTATTTTGTTTGTAAACATGAATTATGATTTTGATTTAAAAGTACAAAAATAAAAAAGACTGCTTCATTTCTGATAACAGTCTTTTTAACTTCTTAACTAAAACGTATTTAAAAACAGTATTTGTTTTCTGTTTTAACTTTTTCAGCTATCTCGATACGTAAATCTACAATATCTGGATAGTTTGCGTATTTAGTAAAACGCTTAAGTCCCATTAACATCATACGTTGTTCGTCTCCTTCAGCAAAAGAAATAATACTTTCTTTTCCTTTTTCTTCAACAATATCCACAGCATGATATAGATATAATTTTGCCATAGCGATTTGTGCAGACTGTGCTTCTTCTCCAAAACGTTTTGCGTTTTTCTCTGTTCTTAAAATTGCAGATTCTGCCATATAGATTTCAATTAAAATATCTGCAGCTGCAATTAATAATTGTTGGTGATCTTCTAATTGCGGACCATATTTTTGAACTGCTCCACCTGCGACCATTAAGAAAGTCTTTTTTAGCTTCTTAATCATTTCTTTTTCTTCTGAAAACAACTCAGAATAATCAGGCGTTTCAAATGAAGGAATACCCATTAATTCTTCTTGAACTGCCTGTGCAGGTCCTAATAAATCTACATGACCTTTCATGGCTTTTTTAACTAGCATACCTACTGCTAACATACGGTTAATTTCGTTTGTGCCTTCGTAAATACGTGCAATACGTGCATCTCTCCAAGCCGCTTCCATAGGTGTTTCTTCTGAGAATCCCATGCCTCCAAAAATTTGGATACCTTCATCTGCACAATTTTGTACATCTTCTGATACTGCAACTTTTAGTATAGAACATTCAATTGCGTATTCTTCGACACCTTTAAGTTCAGCTTCCTGATGTGTGTTTCCAGCTTCAACTCTTAAAGAAATTCTATCTTCAATGTTTTTCGCAGCTCTGTAGGTTGCAGACTCACCTGCATAGGCACTAGCTGCCATTTCTGCTAATTTGGTTTTAATCGCTCCAAAATCTGCAATTGGTGTTTTAAATTGTTTACGCTCGTTAGCATAATTTACAGCAGTTGTTAAGATGCGTCTTTGCGAATCTAAGCAAGCAGCAGCTAATTTAATACGACCAACATTTAGCGCGTTCATGGCGATTTTAAATCCTTCACCACGACCAGCTAGCATATTTTCAACAGGAACAAGGGTGTCATTAAAGAATACTTGACGCGTAGAACTTGCACGAATACCTAATTTATGCTCTTCTTCACCTAAGGTTATTCCATTTGGATTTTTACCGTCATATTCTACTATGAAACCTGTAATATTTTTGTCATTTTCAATACGTGCAAAAACAATCATCAAACTACAGAATCCAGCATTTGAGATCCACATTTTTTGCCCATTAATTTTATAAGATTTACCATCTTCAGAGAGAACTGCAGTAGTTTTTCCAGAATTAGCATCAGATCCTGCTCCAGGTTCTGTTAAACAATAAGCGCCAAACCAATCACCAGTAGCTAATTTTGGCACATATTTTTGTTTTTGTTCTTCAGTACCATATAAAGTAATTGGCATGGTGCCAATTCCTGTATGTGCACCAAAAGCAGTACTAAAAGAGCCTGTTCCAGATGAAATATAATCGCATGTTAAACACGTAGAAACGAATCCCATTCCTAATCCATCATAAGCCTCAGGAACTGCTACACCTAAAAAGCCCATTTCTCCAGCTTTACGCATCACTTCTTCAGTTAAGGCATAATCTTTGGCTTCAAACCTAGGTTTGTGTGCAATAATTTCACGTTCATTAAATTCCATAACAGATTCCTTCATCATTGTTTGTTCTTCTGAAAAATCTTCAGGAGTAAAAACATCTTCGCAATTTGTTTCCTTTACTAAGAATTGACCTCCACGCAGGATGTCTTTTTCTGTATTTGCCATTTTATAGTATTGTATTAAGTTCTTTTATTAGTTTAAAAATTCAAAAATTCCGCAAGCACCTTGACCTGTTCCAACACACATGGTAACAGCTCCGTATTTACCTTTCATGTTGCGCTTACGCATTTCGTCAAAAAGTTGAACAGATAATTTTGCTCCTGTGCATCCTAATGGATGTCCTAATGCAATAGCACCACCATTAACGTTTATTAGCTTTGGATTTAAATCCAATTCTCTGATTACAGCTAAAGATTGAGAAGCAAAGGCTTCGTTTAATTCTATTAGCTCTAAATCGGCTTGTTTTAAACCTGCTTGTTTTAATGCTTTTGGAATAGCCTTTACTGGACCAATACCCATAATTCTTGGTTCAACACCAGCTGCAGCATAGTTTACCATGCGTGCTACTGGTTCAAGATTTAATTCTTTAACCATATCTTCACTCATAACCATTACAAAAGCTGCACCATCACTCATTTGTGATGAATTACCAGCAGTAACACTTCCGCCAGCTGCAAATACAGCTCTCAATTTTGCTAAAGCTTCTTTACTTGTTCCAGCACGAGGTCCTTCATCTTTAGTTACTGTGTATTTTTTTGTCGCTTTTTTTCCATTGGAATCTATATATGTTTGCTCAACTTCTATAGGAACGATTTGATCTTGAAAACGATTTTCAGCTTGGGCTTTTAACGCTTTCATGTGTGAGTTGTATGCAAATTCATCTTGATCTTCACGAGACACTTTAAATTGGTTCGCTACTGCTTCAGCAGTATTTCCCATTCCCCAATAATAGTCTTCATGTCCTGCTTTTACAATAGCATCATAATTTAACTCTGGCTTAAAACCTGTCATTGGGACACTACTCATGCTTTCTGCTCCACCTGCTATGATGCAATCTGCCATACCTGCTTGAATCTTGGCTGTAGCCATACCAATAGTTTCAACTCCTGAAGAACAAAAACGGTTTACTGTTACTCCAGGTACGTCTACAACATCTAATCCCATTAAAGAGATTAAACGCGCCATATTTAATCCTTGGGAACCTTCAGGCATTGCGTTTCCAACAATAACGTCGTCAATTCGTTTTGGGTCTAAACCTGGCAATTCTTTCATCATGTATTTGATGGTTTCTGCTGCCAATTCATCGGTTCTTTTAAAACGGAACACACCTTTTGGTGCTTTACCTACTGCTGTTCTGTATGCTTTTACTATATATGCTGTTTTCATTTTTTAGTTTCTTAAAGGTTTACCTTTGGTTAACATATGCTGAATTCTTTCTAAAGTTTTACGCTCTGTACATAAACTTAGAAATGCTTCACGTTCAAGGTCTAGTAAGTATTGTTCGCTTACTAAAGTAGGTTCAGATAAATCTCCACCAGCCATAACATAAGCTAACTTATTTGCAATTTTCTTGTCATGTTCACTAATGTAATGACTTGCTTCCATAGAGTCTGTACCTACTAAAAACATGCTTAATGCTTGTTTACCTAGGACTAGAACATCGTTGCGTTTTACAGGTTGCGTATATCCAGCATCTGCCATTAATTTGGCGTGTGCTTTTGCAGTAGCAATTTGTCTGTCTTTATTAACTACTACAATGTCTTTTCCTTTTTGAAGAATACCTAAATCGAATGCTTCGTAAGCAGATGTTGCAACTTTAGCCATACCAATAGTTAAAAAATACTCTTGAAGTGTATTTAATTGTACATCACCTTTCTTGAAAGTATCTGATGCTCTTAAAGCCATTTCTTTAGAACCACCACCACCAGGTATTACGCCAACACCAAACTCAACAAGTCCAATATAAGTTTCTGCTGCTGCAACTACTTTATCTGCGTGCATAGATAATTCGCATCCACCACCAAGCGACATTCCGTGAGGTGCTGCAACTGTAGGTATAGAAGAATAGCGCATACGCATCATAGTATCTTGGAAATATTTGATAGCCATATTAAGCTCATCGTACTCTTGTTCGGCAGCCATCATAAAAATCATGCCTATGTTTGCACCAACTGAGAAGTTTGCAGCTTGATTACCAACAACCAATCCTGCAAAATTTTTTTCTGCTAAATCTATTGCTTTATTTAATCCGGCAAGAACGTCACCTCCAATGGTGTTCATTTTAGATTGGAATTCTACATTAAGTATTCCATCACCTAAATCTTCAACAACAACTCCAGAGTTTTTAAAGACTTCAGATGTTTTTCTAATGTTATCTAGTATGATGAAACTGTCTTGACCAGGAATTTTTTCTTGAGATTTTTTAGGAATATCATACGCATAGGTTGCACCATCTTTAATAGTGTAGAAGCTATCGCTTCCTGTAGCAAGCATCTCGTTCACCCAAACATTAGGTTCTAAACCTTCTGCTTTCATCATTTCGATTCCTTTTTCTACACCAATAGCATCCCAAATTTGGAAAGGACCGTGTTCCCAACCGAAACCTGCTTTCATGGCATCATCAATCTTGTATAAATCATCAGTGATTTCTGGAATTCTGTTTGAAACGTAAGCGAATAATGCAGCGAAACTTTTTCTGTAGAATTCACCTGCTTTATCTTTTCCTTTAACTAATATTTTGAAACGATCTACAACTTTATCAACTGTTTTGGTTAATTCTAAGGTTGCAAATTTTGCACGTTTGTTTGGTCTATATTCTAATGTGTTTAAATCTAAAGATAAAATGTCCTTAGATCCATCTGCTTTTCTTTCTAATTTATAAAACCCTTGTCCAGTTTTGCTTCCTAGCCATTTGTTCTCCATCATGGTATTGATGAAATCTGGAAGTACAAACAATTCATTACGCTCGTCTTTTGGACAGTTTTCTTTAATTCCGTTGGCTACGTGAACTAAAGTATCTAATCCTACAACATCAACTGTTCTGAAGGTTGCCGATTTTGGACGACCTATTACAGGTCCTGATAATTTATCGACTTCTTCAATAGTTAGGTCTAAATCTTTTACAGCGTGGAATAAACTTTGAATACTAAAAATTCCAATACGATTACCAATAAATGCAGGAGTGTCTTTTGCAATTACAGAAGTTTTTCCTAAGAATTGTTCTCCATAGCCATTTAAAAACTCTAAAACAGAAGCGTCAGTTTTTGGTCCTGGAATAATTTCGAATAGTTTTAAGTAGCGAGCAGGATTAAAAAAGTGTGTTCCACAGAAATGCTTCTGGAAATCTTCACTTCGACCTTCGCTCATAAATTTAATAGGAATACCAGAGGTATTAGAAGTAATTAATGTTCCAGGTGTTCTATATTTTTCAAGTTTCTCGAAAACTTGTTGTTTGATGTCTAGTCTTTCAACTACAACCTCCATAATCCAGTCTACGTCTTTTACTTTTGCAATATCATCTTCTAGATTTCCAGTTGTGATACGGTTTGCAAATGAATGGTGATAGAGTGGTACAGGTTTAGATTTTATTGATGCTGTAAGTGCATCATTAACTAATCTGTTTCTAACAACTTTGTCTTCTATAGTTAAGCCTTTGGCTTTTTCTTTATCATTGAGTTCTCTTGGTACAATGTCTAATAACAAAACATCAACACCAATATTGGCGAAGTGGCAAGCGATACCACTTCCCATGATTCCAGAACCAATAATTGCTATTTTTTTAATTCTACGTTTGCTCATATTATTTTAAAATGTGTTCTTTTTGATTGTATATTTTTTTATTCGAAATCAACTCGTTTATTATATCTGTAACTTCTTGAAAATGTTTTAGTTTATCTTCAGAAACATGATTTTTTATGGTATTGTTAAACGTTAAAACGCGTTCTCTTGAATATTCTCTTTTTTCCTTTCCAAAATCAGTTAAATAAATAAGGACACCACGACCATCTTCTGGGTTAGGTTTTCGCTCTATTAGACCAAGTGCTTCCATTTTTTTTAATATTCTAGAAAGACTAGTCGCTTCCATTCCCATAATTGGACCAAGTGATGTGGAAGGAGTTCCATTTTCTGGATCTATACTTAATAATGTAAAGCCTGTAGCCATTGTAGTATCGAACTTTGCAGCTTCTTCATTATACATTTTATTTACTGCTAACCATGTGGTACGTAATAAATAGTCTATGGTTTTGTCTTTCATTAAATTGTTATTCGGTTAGTGCGAATTCAAAGATAATAAAAATTTGTTATGCATGCATAGTAAATTGAAAAATATATTTGAAGTTATTGTTTATTTTTAGTTATGTTTTGAATTACTTGAGCAATAAAATAAGAAACTAAGGCTGTAATCTATGTGTTTTCTTAAGATTTAGTAGTCAGGTAGTTGTATAAATATTGTCTAAAAATTACTTTATTTGAAATAATTGATAAAGATATTCGATTTCTTTAAAAACTATTTCATCGAAAAATGAATCTTCTTCATTTGAAATAATTTCATAGGCAAAAGTTTGGCCATTTTGAAACATTTCTTTGTTGAACGGATTGTTACTTTCTTGAAAAACTCATGTGGATTTACAATCTACTTTCCAAATAATATTTGAAATTGATTAGCTTATTCGATTTCTCTTTCTTTTCTATATACTTGTCTTTTGAAATGTTTATAAATGTAGTATATAGAGTATATGTAGATGGTTTTTGAGTTAAATAGTAAAATTCACCAGTTTTAAGTCATCACAAACAATGTTATTTTGCCTATCCTTTTATTTTTCTAATGCACCACTTTGAAAATTATCTATTGACAATTATTAAGTGTTCTAGTAGCAATTTTATTACAAAATTCATCAATTTGAGATTGAGAAAGACTTTTAGTATTGTAATAATTTCTTATTTCTTTTTTATAATTATTGAGTATTTTAGTATATCAAGACTTTAATTAATATGCACTCTTTAATTTTTTTACTCTCAATACATTTACACATTTTAAGTGACAAATCATTTAACAAATCTCATGCTTCTTTACTATTTATAAATGTATTTATAATTAAAACACTAATCAGTTTGTTATAACTTTTACCTTTTTTATGGAGCACATAGCATTATAATGGTCTGTTTTTTTTGTTATTGACGATAAATATTATCATAAAGCTCTTGATAAATCTCTTTAATAACTTTACGTTTCATTTTCATGGTAGGTGTAAGGTGTCCACCATCAATAGTCCAAACTTCTGGAGTGAGTTCGAAACGTTTTATTTGTTCCCACTTTCCAAATTTCTTGTTACAGGTATCTACTTCACGTTGAATGCGATCTATAACTTCCTGAGCGTTTGCGATTTCTTGACCAGATTTACCAATATTTTTTTTCTTTCTATCTATCCATTCTTGAATAAACTCGAAGTTGGGTTGAATAATTGCGGCTGGCATTTTTTCGCCTTCACCAACGACCATAACTTGTTCTATAAATCTGGATTGTTTTAATTCGTTTTCTAGAAGCGTTGGAATAACATATTTTCCGCCAGAGGTTTTAAACATTTCTTTTTTTCTTCCTGTAATTTTAAGAAATCCATCTTTATCTACTTCTCCTTTGTCTCCCGTGTGAAAATACTCTCCAGTCATAACAATTGCCGTTTTTTCTGGATCTTTATAATAACCCATCATAACGTTTCGTCCTTTTATTAGGATTTCGCCATCTTCTGCAATTTTTACTTCTACACCATTAATTGGTTTACCAACTGTTCCAATTTTAAAATGGTGGTCTTTGTACATTTCTACAGAGACTACTGGTGATGTTTCTGTTAAACCATAACCTTGCATGACTTGCATTCCAGCAGCACAAAAAATTCTTGATAATCTAGGTTGTAAAGGTGCAGATCCAGAAACCATCGTGGTAAGTTCTCCTCCTAATGCATCTCTCCATTTACTAAAAATTAATTTATTGGCTATTTTTAGTTTAAATTCATACCAAGCACCATTTTTACCATAAGGTTCCCAAGTTTCACCAAGAGCAATTGCCCAATGAAATAATTGACTTTTTATTCCTGATAATTCTGATCCTTTTGCATAAATTTTATCGTAAACTTTTTCTAAGAGTCTTGGCACAACACTCATTAAATTTGGTTTTATTTCTTTAGCATTTTCACCGATTTTGTCTATGCCTTCTGCATAATAAATAGAAACTCCAGCATGTTGGTATATATAAATGAGTACACGTTCGAAAATATGGCAAATAGGAAGAAAACTTAAAACTTTTGGATCTTTATTTCCCAGTGGTAAACGTGGAATACTATTTAAAACATTGCTAGTAATATTGTCATGAGATAACATAACACCTTTAGGTTTTCCTGTTGTTCCTGATGTATATATAATGGTTGCTAACTCCTCTGGTTTTACATTATCTTTTCTTGCTTCAACCTCTGTTTGTGTACTGGTATCTTTTCCGAGTTCAAATAATTCCGAATAGTTTTTACAGCCTGCAATAGAATCAAAACTGTATACTTCTTTAAGTTGCGTATTTGCTTTTATCTTATTGACTTTTTTTAGTACTTCTTCATCACTTACAAAACAATACGTAGAACCACTATGGTTTAAAACATACTCGTAATCTTCTGAACAAATTGTAGGATAAATAGGAACATTTTGAGCACCTACTTGAAGTATTCCTATATCTACTATATTCCATTCTGTTCTATTGGTCGAAGAAATAATAGCAATTTTATCGTTTTTTTGAACACCCATTTTTAACAATGCACGACTTACAGCATTGGCTTTATCTACATACTCTTGCGAAGACATTGGTGTCCATTCACCATTATATTTGGTAACTAGAGCAGCTTTTAAATTGTATTTTTCTAACTGATATTGAGGAAAATCGAAAAGGCGTGTAATTTCTGTCATGCTTTTATATAGTAGTTATAAGTATTGCAAAGTAAGGATTTTTAATTCTATTTCAAACACCAACAAAAAAAAGGAGCTGATAAGTTTAGCTCCTTTTTTAATTTCAAGTAGTAAGATTTTATATTTGCTATGTATACTTAATAATATTTAGCTATTTACTTTCTGTATTAAAAGTTTTCTATCCACAATCTTGCATTCACAAAAGCTTCTAACCAAGGTGACACCTCATCTTTTCTTCCATTTGGATAGTTTGCCCAATTCCATTGAAAGGTAGAACGTTCTATATGCGGCATAGTTACTAGATGTCTTCCAGTTTTATCGCACAACATAGCTGTATTAAAAACTGATCCATTTGGGTTATTTGGATACCCTTTATAACCATATTTTGCAACAATGTTATAATGGTCTTCTGTTTTTGGTAGGTTAAATTTACCTTCACCATGAGAAATCCAAACGCCTAAGGTCGTACCTTCTAAAGTTGATAACATTACTGAGTTATTTTTTTGAACAGCTACTGATGTAAATGAACTTTCGTGTTTTTTAGAGTCGTTATGAATCATTTTTCCATGCACATCATGTTCTGGGTTTATAAGGTCTAGTTCCATAAATAATTGACAACCATTACAAATACCAACAGATAAAGTGTCTTCACGATTAAAGAAGTCGTTAATAACCTTGTTAGCCTTTTCATTGTATTTTATTGCTCCTGCCCAACCTTTTGCAGATCCTAAAACATCAGAGTTTGAAAAACCACCTACAGCTCCTAAAAACTGAATATCTTTTAAATCTTCACGACCAGAAATTAAATCGGTCATGTGTACATCTTTAACATCAAAACCTGCTAAATACATAGCATTTGCCATTTCTCGTTCAGAATTAGATCCTTTTTCTCTTAAAATGGCAGCTTTTGGTCTAGGTTTACTAGCATCTAATACTGGCAGTTTTCCAGTAAAGTGCTTAGGGAATGTATATTTTAATGGTTGATTTTTATAATTATTGTAACGTGCTTCGGCTAGGTTATTCGCTGTTTGTTTTTGATCTAATAAAAAAGACGTTTTATACCACACATCACGTAAACGCGATATTGTCATGGTAAATACTTCAGTATAATTTATAATACTTAACGTATCACTCTCAGAAACTTTTCCTAAGTTAAAGAATTCAATGTTTGCTTCAGAGAGTATTGTTTCAATAGAAGCATCTTTAGCTTGAAAAACAATTCCTGTATTTTCAGAAAATAATACTTTAAATGAATCCTTTTCAGCTAAAGCAGTAATATCTAGCTCAGCACCAAGATTAGTATCTGCAAAGCAAAGTTCTAGTAAAGTAGTAATTAATCCACCAGAAGCTACATCATGTCCTGCAACTATTTGCTCCTCTTTTATTAATTGCTGAATAGTATTAAACACGTTTTTTACAAAAGCTGGATTTTTAACATTTGGCGCATCGTTTCCAATTGTATTTAATATTTGTGAGAATGAACTACCTCCTAATTTAAAATGGTCTTGAGAGATGTTTATATAATAAATATCGCCTCCATTTTTCTGTAAAACAGGTTCAATAACTTTAGAAATAGCATTACAATTTGCAGCTGCAGAAATAACAACAGTTCCTGGAGAAATAACCTCTTCGTTAGGATATTTTTGTTTCATAGACAACGAATCTTTTCCTGTTGGAACATTGATTCCTAAATCTATTGCATATTCTGAAATAGCTTGTACAGCCTCATATAATCTAGTATCTTCACCTTCATTTTTACAAGGCCACATCCAGTTTGCAGATAATGATACAGAATACAACCCATCTTTTAAAGGCGCCCAAATAATATTTGTTAATGCTTCGGTAATACTATTGCGACTTCCTGCAACAGGATTAATTAATCCAGAAATAGGAGAGTGGCCAATAGACGTTGCAATACCTTCTTTTCCTTTATAATCTAATGCCATTACACCAACATTATTAAGTGGTATCTGTAGTGGTCCAACGCATTGTTGCTTTGCTACTTTTCCACCTACACAACGGTCTACTTTATTAGTTAACCAATCTTTACAAGCAACAGCTTCTAGTTGTAATACTTGATCTAAATAGTTGTAAAATTTCTCTGGATTGTAGTCTATATTACCATAATTTCTAGCTACAGTAACATCATTCATAATTGTTTTTGGCGAACTCCCAAACATATCTTCTAAAGCTAAATCCATAGGTTTATCTCCTTTGGTTTTAGACTCGAAAGTAAAACGGTTGTTTCCTGTTACATCACCAACTGTATACATTGGCGAACGCTCGCGTTCTGCAATTTTACTTAAAGTATCTAAATGTTTTTCGGCAATAACTAATCCCATACGTTCTTGAGATTCGTTACCAATAATTTCTTTTGCAGAAAGCGTAGGATCTCCAACTGGAAGTTTATCTAAATCTATTATTCCACCAGTATCTTCTACCAACTCAGACAAGCAATTTAAATGTCCACCAGCACCATGATCGTGAATAGACACAATAAAATTCTCTTTGCTTTCCACCATGCCTCGAACAGCATTTGCAGCACGCTTTTGCATTTCTGGATTAGAACGCTGTACTGCATTAAGTTCTATTCCAGAGGCAAATTCACCTGTATCTGCACTTGAAACTGCTGCTCCACCCATTCCAATACGATAATTTTCTCCTCCAAGAATAACAATTTTATCGCCAACCTGAGGTGTGTCTTTTAGTGCTTGATCTGCTTTGCCATAACCAATACCTCCAGCTTGCATAATAACTTTGTCGAAACCTAGTTTTCTGGCATCGTGTTCGTGTTCAAACGTTAAAACCGAACCACAAATTAATGGCTGACCAAACTTGTTCCCAAAGTCTGATGCTCCATTACTGGCTTTAATTAATATATCTACAGGTGTTTGGTACAACCAGTCGCGCGCTTCCATTTTTTGTTCCCAAGGTCTATTCTCTTCTAAACGAGAATAAGAGGTCATGTAAACTGCTGTTCCTGCTAAAGGTAAAGAGCCTTTTCCTCCAGCTAATCTGTCTCTAATTTCTCCACCAGAACCAGTTGCTGCGCCATTAAATGGTTCTACTGTTGTTGGGAAATTGTGTGTTTCTGCTTTTAATGAGATAACAGATTGGTAATCTTCAGTTTGGTAAAAATCTGGTTTATCTGCTGTTTTAGGAGCAAACTGCTCTACTTTTGGGCCTTTTATAAAAGCTACATTATCTTTATATGCCGAAACAATATCGTTAGGATATTGTTTTGATGTTTCTTTAATTAATTTAAAAAGCGATGTTGGTTTTTCTACGCCATCGATTATAAAAGTTCCGTTAAAGATTTTATGACGACAATGTTCTGAATTAACTTGAGAGAAACCAAAGACTTCAGAGTCTGTTAATGGTCTTTTAATTTTTTTTGCTACACTTTCTAAGTATTTAACTTCTTCCTCACTTAATGCTAAACCTTCTTGCGTGTTAAAAGCTGCAATATCTTTTATATTTAAAATAGGTTCTGGTTTAATAGCTATGGTAAACGCTTGTTGGTTTAAGCTATTATATTTTTCATAAATCATAGGATCGAAATCTTTAAAATCTATGGTACAAGCTTCAAATTCTTCAATTCTAATAATGCCTTCTATTCCCATGTTTTGGGTAATTTCAACCGCATTTGTACTCCAAGGCGTAATCATTGCAGCACGAGGACCAATAAAAAAAGCGTCTAGTGACGCTACATTTATTTTTGGTTGGTCTCCAAAGAGCCATGTCAGTTTTGAAATGGTTTCAGTTGATAATTCTTTTGTTGCTTGAACAGCAAAAAGTTTACTGTTTTGGTTTCCGAAGAAATGAATCATTTTATAGAAGTTTGAAGTTAATTTTAATACGCACAAATTTAAGTTTTTTACTTAGATTACTTTATAAAAAACGCACATTAATTTTTGAGTTATCCACTAACTTTTAAACATAAAAAAGCGACTCTATTTAGAGTCGCTTTTTTATGTTAATACAAATTTTTTAAAAAATTATTGCTTAATTATTTTCTTTGAAGTAATTCCAGCTTCATTTTGAAGTCTTAAAATGTAAACACCTTTGTATAAAGACGAAACATTTAATTTGTTATGGTTAGTTGTAATTTTTCCTTCTAATATTTTTTTACCCAAAACATTATAGATTTCAAAACTTGTATTTTGTTTAACCTCAACTGTTAATTGATTTCCTTTAACTGGGTTAGGATAAATTTTAAAGCTATTGATTTCTAGTTCTGGGACACTTAATGTTTGGCTATGAGTTCCTAGACCAGAGCACGTGTCTTGAGCTAAAACATTCCACTGACTACTATCAAAAGTAGTAGTTGGACTGGTTATAGTTGGTTGTCTTACTAAAGTAACATTTTGCGCAAAATTAGTAGAGTTTCCTTCTTCTCCAATAATATCTATTAATACATCATTTTTAAAAAGTCCTATTGCATCATTACCATTAAATCCAGTTATTGTATTATTTACAAAGTCTTGTTGAGCTTGACAAGCAGAAGAAAGTCCGCTGTTAGCTATTACGTAAACATCGCCATCTGCTATTGTAGCATTAACCGGAAAACTTACAGGACTACCAAACGCATTACCGTTTGATGCTAATTTTAAAGTGTAATTTGTTAATGAAATAGCGTTTCCAGTAAAGTTAGCAATTTCAAGTGCTTTGTTTGTGCTTCCACCTTCAACATATTCTGATAAAAATAATTCGTTTGAACCTCCACCAGAACCAGTATTTGTTGTCGTTTCACAATCTTGATTACTTTGATTTGATGTGTTGCCTGCAGCATCTTTTGCTAAAACAGTAAAGCAATAGTTGGTGTTAGCCGTTAAACCTGTTACTAAATAATTATTTGTAGTAGAGTTGTAAGATAATGTTCCATTTTGAAAAATGTCATAACTAGTTACACCAACATTATCTGTTGCTGCTAACCAAGTTAAGTTTATTGAGGTGTCTGTTGGGTTATTAGCAACTAAATTTGATGGATCTGTGGGATTTGTGTTATCAGGAGAAGGATTCCAAATTAAATTAGCATAGGTTGGATTATCAACAAACGGATTACGGTTTCCTTGTACTATATAAGAAGCATTATTACGGTCAATTTCAAATTGAGAAGGAGGATTTGCATTGTGCCAATCTAGCATGGTGTTTATAAACCAAGTTTCATAAAACTGGTTGCTTGTTCCGTTCAACGGATTGTATTGTGTAGTGTGTGAGCTCCATCCAGAATCATTCCAATTATCTTCATATCTAACTGCAAAATATAACATCGCACGTGCAACATAACCTTTAAATTCATCAATAGGTTCAAAGCATCGTCCTGTGTAACCATAGTTGTTTCCAGTTCCCCATTTAGAACCATTACTATATGATGTATTAGTACTTGAAACAACACCAAAAGGATAATTGCTACGACCATTATTAACAAAACCATCTGTTGGAATTACATGATGAATGTCTGATACCATCGGTAAGTTATCTGCATTATTAAAAAAACCTTGTGGAAACAAATGCTCTCTATTATAACATTGTCCTTCTGCATTGTAACTACCACCACATTGGTCTGCTCCAGAGTGGTTGTAATTAAAACTATCTGTTGTGCTTGGTTTTTCTGTATAAATGTCTAAAACAGTTCCATCGTTTTCATAATAAATATCGGTATCTGTGTTTGCATATTCATTATATAAATTATCGTAACTATTACTATTCCAGTTATGACCATTAGTTATAATGGTTTTTAGCTGTGTTTTAAGCGTGTAACCACTCCCAGTAGCAGTATTATAATAACCAGCAGGAATTTGGGCAAATACCGAAATACTGATTAACAGAACAGATAAAGTAAAGTAAAATTGTTTCATTGTAGGAGTTAATTTGTTTTTTGAGATTTTTCTAAAAGCGCCATATAGAATCCATCAAAACCAGATTGATGAGATAATATTTTTTTGTCTTTTACAAAGGTAAATTCTTTTCCGTTTTCTGATGCTAAAAATTTTTCAACTTGCTGGTTGTTTTCAGAAGGAAGAATTGAGCAAGTAGCATAAACTAATTTGCCTCCAGGCGCTACCATTTTAGAATAGGAGTTTAATATTTCAATTTGTGTTTTTTTGATTTTCTCAATAAATTCTGGTTGCATTTTCCATTTTGCATCAGGATTTCGTCTTAAAACGCCTAGTCCAGAGCATGGTGCGTCTATTAAAACGCGGTCTGCTTTGTTGTATAATTTTTTAATAGGTTTGGTAGAATCTATTACTCGCATTTCTATGTTATGCGCACCAGCACGTTTTGCACGACGTTTTAATTCCTTTAATTTATTTTCATAAATATCCATAGCAATTACTTGGCCTTTGTTTTCCATTAAGGCAGCAATATGAAGCGTTTTTCCACCTGCACCTGCACAAGTATCAACAACTTTCATTCCGCTTTTTATATCAAGAAATTCTGCAACTAATTGAGAAGAGGCGTCTTGTACTTCAAACCAACCATTTTTAAAAGCATCTGTAGTAAATACGTTACCACGTTCTACTAACTTTAAAGCGTCTGGATAGCCTTTTATTTCCTCAGTTTCAATATCTAAATCAAATAATTCTGCTTTTAATTTTTCTTTTGTTGTTTTAAGCGTATTTACTCTTAAAATAACTTCTGCTTGTTCGTTAAGTGCTGTTGCTTCTTTATTCCAAACTTTTTCACCAAGCTCTTTTAAAATAAGCTCATCCATCCAATCTGGAAAAGACTCTTTTATTTTTCTAATTTTAGACAATTCATCAAAACGTCCTTTTATTTTTCTTGTTGGTGTGCCTTCAAAGTATTTCCAATCTGGTAGTGTTATCCCTTTTAAGGTTGCCCAAACTGCAAATAAGCGCCAAATATCGTCACGAGAAAAAGGTTCTTTTACATTTGCTATTTCTGCATATAAGCGTTTCCAACGTACAATATCATAAGTCGTTTCGGCTACAAAACCACGATCTCTACTTCCCCAACGTTTATCTCGCTTTAGGAGTTGTTGTACTACTTTATCTGCATAGTTGCCTTCGTTAAAAATTAGTAATAATCCATCAACAGTGGCAAAGCATAAATTTCTATGTAATCTCATTTTCAATATTTAGTTGAATTAGAAATCAAGTTGTTATGATTGATAATTCAGCGTGCAAATGTACGTTAAATTGTTTGTTTTTTTAATAGATTATCTGTTTATTCATATAGCTTTTTTACTTTTATAGAAATTTGAAAATTATGAAACAACTTCTAATAATATTTTGTGTAGCATTAACAATAGTTTCTTGTAAGAAAGAGGAAGATGAAAAAGAAGCTATTTTTATTCCTCGTGATTTTACTGAAGTTGAAATTGGTTTGCTTCTTAGAGATTCGACTTTAAATGTCAGAGCATTAGAATTAGTGAAAGATTATGATGGACTCTTTTTCTTAACATCTAGTGGAAAAGCTGGAATGATTGATAAGGATGAAGTTGTGTTTCCTATTGAAATTGACGACGACAATGAAAAGTTAAATTTTAGAGCTTTCGCTAGCACCAAGGACGCAGGCTTTGCATTATCTGTGGCAAGTCCAGCTTATTTATATAAATTGGGAGATGAGGAAACAAAATTAGTCTACCTAGAAAACCACGAAAAAGCATTTTACGATGCTTTGGATTTCTGGAACGACCAAGAAGGCATAGCTATTGGAGATCCAACAGACGATTGTATGAGTATTATAATTACACGAGATGGCGGAAACACTTGGAACAAACTATCATGCGATGTATTGCCAAAAGCAAAAGAAGGTGAGGCCGCTTTTGCAGCAAGCGATACAAATATTGCCATAGTTGGTGATAAAACTTGGGTAGCAACAGGAGGAAAGGCAAGTAGAGTATTGTTTTCACCAGATAAAGGTAAAACTTGGGAAGTTTTCGAAACTCCTATAGTACAAGGTTTAGAAACTACAGGAATGTACTCTTTAGATTTTTACGATGAAAATAATGGATTTGCTATTGGTGGAGATTACACTAAAGCTGGAGATAGCACTGCTAATAAAATAAGAACTCAAGATGGCGGGAAAACGTGGCAATTGGTTGCGCAAAACCAAAGTCCAGGTTATAGAAGTTGTGTACAATACATTCCAGGTAGAAATGCTAAAGAACTGGTTACTATTGGTTTTAAAGGTATTGACTATTCTAAAGATGCTGGAGAAAACTGGAAGCATTTAAGCGATGAAGGTTTTTATACGCTTCGTTTTGTAAATGATAGTGTTGCTTATGCTGCTGGAAGTATGAGAATAGCCAAGTTAACGTTTAGGTAAATAAATTGTACTTTTATACAAAAAGAGCAGCCATTGGCTGCTCTTTTTTTTTTAAACTATTTTTTGGATTTTTCTCCACGATGACGTTCTTTAAACTCTTGGATCATTTTATGTCTAAATGTTTTTTCAGCATACATGAGTTTTAAAATCTTTTTTGAAGATAATATGTCACTCAATTTAGTAAAATATTCTTTTTGAAGTTGTTGTCTAGACAATTCCATAGTTACAATTTTATCTAAATAGGCTTTAGCTTCAGCTTCAGTAACATTATCAAAATTTTCTAAACGCTTTAAACCAGAATTATCTCTAAGCTTATCGTTGGCTTCTTCGTTTGTATTGTAAACAGGCCAAAATGCTTGTGCTTCTTTTGCTGTTAAATCTAATTGCTCTGTTATGTGTGCAACTTTTAGGGCTTTTACCTTTTCTTTATTTGGTTTTTGCGCATATAGATTTACAGATAATAGTAAAGCAAAAACTGGAATAAGTATTTTTTTAGTTGTTTTCATTTTTATTCTGAATATAAGTCGTTAACATCTATGTCTTCTAGATAACTATCTAAAGTTTCGTCACTTATTGTGTAATCTATAAACTGAGTTTCACTTAGCTCGTTGTTTTGAAATAGTGATGTTAAATCACCTATTTCAGTTTCGTCTAAAATATAATTTTCTACAGTTGTACTGTCTAAATCTGTAAGCGTTAATGGTGAATTATTAAATATATTTAAACTAAAAAACAATACAATGGCAGCTGCTACGCTAGAAACAAATAATATGTTCTTTCTAGAAAATATAGAAATAACTTTAGTTTCTTTTTTAATAACAACCTCAAAATTATCTAAATAGCCTTCAGGTGCTTTAAAACCAGAGTTGCTAACTAAGCTTTTAAGCTTCGCTTGAGTTAAAATAGAATCTTCTAGTCCTTCAAAATAATCTTTAGGCACTTTAAATCCTGAGTTTTTAATGTTATGTAAATTTTCGTTTTTCATGTTTATATTCCAAGGCTTTCAAAATCTCTATGTTTAGTATTAAGACTCTTAATTTGTTAAATAGTTTAATTGTTAGTTAAATAAGCTTCAATTTTTTTTGCTGCAATATGGTAAGATGCTTTTAAAGCACCTTCACTAGTCTCTAAAATAGTAGACATGTCTTTATATTTTAAATCCTGAAAATATTTCATATTAAAAACCAATTGTTGTTTACTTGGAAGCGTTGCAATAGCCTTTTGAAGTTTTAATTGAATGGCATCTCCTTCAAAATACACATCAGATTCCATATTATTTATGGCTAGATTTTGTGCTTCTTCATTGGTAATTTGTAGACGTTTAGCATTTTTGTTTAAAAGTGTAATGGCTTCGTTTGTTGCAATTCTGTACAACCAAGAATATAGTTTGCTTTCTCCTTTAAAACCATCGATGCTTTTGTAGACTTTTATAAAAGTATTTTGAAGCACATCGTCTGCATCGTCATGAGATTTTACAATGTTTCTAATATGCCAGTATAATCGTTCTTTGTATTGTGCCACAAGCTCTTTAAAAGCAATGTCTTTGTTGCCTTTAGCTTGTAGTTTTAATAAAAGTTCGGTTTCAGTAGTCAACAAAAATGATTTTCTTTTAGACTGTAGTTTTTTATTTTGGTTTAAAACAAAAGTGTTTTTATTTTAAACTAAACAGATATTAATCAAAACTTTGCATATTTACAAGTTTTCTGTATGTACCATCCATGTTCATAAGTTCGTTGTGTTTGCCTTGCTCTGCAATTTCACCTTTATGCATAACTATTATTTCGTCTGCATTTTGAATGGTAGATAATCTATGAGCTATTACTATAGACGTTCTGTTTTTCATCATGTTTTCTAGAGCGACTTGTACCAAGCGTTCGCTTTCTGTGTCTAATGCTGAGGTGGCTTCGTCTAAAATCATAATTGGTGGATTTTTTAAGACAGCTCTTGCAATACTCAAGCGTTGTTTTTGTCCGCCAGATAATTTGTTTCCAGAATCACCTACATTAGTTTCTATGCCTTTAGGTAAATCTTTTACAAATTCCCAAGCGTTTGCAATTTTAAGTGCTTCTATAACTTGTTCGTCTGTAGCACCTTGCTTTCCAATTAGAATATTGTTTTTTACAGTATCGTTAAATAAGATAGAATCTTGCGTTACCAAGCCCATTAAACCTCGAAGCGAGTTTTTTGTAAGGTCTTTTATATTTTCACTGTCTATGGTAATACTACCTTCGTTTACATCGTAAAAACGCGTTACTAAATTTGCAATGGTACTTTTACCACTTCCAGATTGTCCAACTAGTGCAACGGTTTTTCCTTTTGGAACATTTACAGTGAAGTTTTTTAGTACTAAATCGTCTTCATATTTAAACGAAATATTATTGATTTTGATACCTTGGCTGAATTCGGTTTTAGTTTTTGCATTTGCACTATCTTTTATTGGACTTTCGCTTTCTAAAATTTCAAGCACACGTTCTGCAGAAGCATTACCACGTTTCACGCTATACAAAGCTTTACTTATTGCTTTTGCAGGTGTAAGTATATTATAAGCTAGTAATAGAAAAACTATAAATTCACCACCATCTAGTTGTTTATTAAAAACCATTGTGCCTCCAAATAATAAAATGGCTGCAATGGTTAAAATACCTAAAAACTCACTTGCAGGCGAGGCTAAGTTTTGCCTATTCATTAAAGAATTAGAAAATCTATAAAGTCTGTTTGTTGAACTTTTAAACTTGTTTTCAAACTGTTGTTCTGCATTATAACCTTTAATCACTTTTAAACCACCTAAAGTTTCTTCTAATGAAGACAAAAATTGCCCAACTTCATTTTGAACGAGATGCGATTTCTTTTTTAAACTTTTTCCTATAAATGAAATGATAAAACCTGAAATGGGTATAAAAACAAAGACAAATAATGTTAATTTTGGACTTAAAATTAACATAGAAATAATAGCAAATATAATTGTAAGTGGCTCGCGAATAATAAGTTCTAGCACTGCTAATAAAGACATTTGCACTTCTCCAACATCTGATGCTATTCTAGAAATAGTGTCACCTTTTCGTTTTTCGGAAAAGTAAGAGATGGGTAAGTTTACTACTTTTCTAAACATTTCATCTCTAATGTCTTTTAAAACGCCATTTCTTAAAAAAGTAATAAAATAGAGTGATAGGTAGCTGAAAAGATTTTTTAAAAGGAATAAAACTACAATTATTGCGACTATTAAAAACAAAGCACTTTGTTCTCCTTCAATTTCAATTCTTTGACTAATTGTAAAATTAAAAGAGTCTACTAAATAGTCTTTTAAATTTGAATAATCACCATCCCAAAGTGGTTGCGATAGTACTTTGTCGGTTTGTCCAAAAAGCACATTAATCATCGGCATCATTGCAATCATAGACAATGTGCTAAAAAGTGCATAAAAAATATTACAAATAATATTTAGTATACCATACTTTTTATAAGGAATTGCGAAGCGTAATATTTTTTTTAAGTAATTCATTTAGTTAAAGATTCATGTCTTTTAAAATGGCATCAATCTTTGTTTCCAATTGTTGTTCCGTTTTTTTAAAAGCAGACATACTGTCTAGACTCGTGTTTACGCTAATGTAGAATTTTATTTTTGGTTCTGTACCACTTGGTCGTAAAGCAATTTTACTACCATCTTCTGTATGGTATATTAAGACGTTAGATTTTGGAATATATATAGTTGTAGTTTCTCCAGTAATTGTGTTTTTTGATAATGATAATTGGTAGTCTTCAATTAAAACAACTTTAGAGTTATTAACTACTTCAAGTGGTTTTTCTCTAGCATCAATCATTATTTGTTTGATTTCTTGTGCGCCTTCAATTCCTTTTTTAGTGATAGAAACTAAACGTTCTTTATACAAACCATGTGTTATGTACAGTTTTATTAATTCTTGATATACACTACTGCCTTTAGCTTTGGCTTGTGCTGCAATTTCGCAAGCTAAAAGCGTGGCAGTTACAGCATCTTTATCGCGAACAAAATCGCCAACCATAAACCCAAAACTTTCTTCTCCACCACCAATAAAATTAAGGTTTGGAAAATCTTTTATCATTTTTGCAATCCACTTAAAACCTGTTAGGCCAATTTTGCATTCTACATCGTATGCTTTACCTAAAACGCTCATCATTGGAGTAGAGACTATGGTGCTTGCTATAAACTCTTTACCATTAATTTTATTCTCATTTTGCCATTGTTTTAGTAAGAAATCAGTCATTAATATCATGGCTTGATTACCATTTAAAATAACCAATTTGTTATCTAAATCTCTAACTACAATTCCTAATCTATCGCAATCTGGATCTGTACCTATTACAATATCGCCTTCGGTTTTATTGGCTAAATCCATAGCCATTTTTAATGCTGCTGGTTCTTCTGGATTTGGTGAGGCTACTGTTGGAAAATTGCCATCAGGTTTGCGTTGTGCTTCAACTATATTTACGTTTGTATATCCAGCACGTTTTAGCGTTTCTGGAATTGCAGTAATAGAGGTTCCGTGAAGCGATGTAAATACAATATTCAAATTTTCTTTAGCTTCCGCTGAAGTATTAAAGCTTCCGTTTTTAACAGAAGCATTTATAAAAACATCATCTATGTCTTTACCAATGTAATGGATTAACTCTTCGTTTGCATTAAATTTAATTTCAGCATAATCTAAAGTATCAATCACTTTAATAATTTCTGCATCTTGAGGTGGCACTAATTGGCCACCATCTTGCCAGTAGACTTTATAACCGTTGTATTCTGGAGGATTATGTGAGGCTGTTAAAACAATACCACAATGGCAATTTAGATGTTTTAAAGCGAACGATAATTCTGGAGTAGGACGAAGGTCTTCGAATAAAAAGACTTCTATATTGTTAGCAGAAAACACATTTGCTACAACTTTAGCTAATGTTTTACTGTTATGTCTGCAATCGAAAGCAATAGCTACTTTTAATGTTTCGTTTGGAAACATGTTGTGCATATAATTACTAATGCCTTGAGTATTTTTTCCAAGTGTATATTTGTTAATTTTGTTGGTGCCAATTCCCATAACACCTCGCATTCCACCTGTTCCAAACTCTAAGTTTTTATAAAAACTTTCTTTTAGTTCTTTTGGGTTGGTAGCTATTAAGTCTTTAATGTATAGTTGTGTTT
Source organism: Lacinutrix sp. (assembly GCF_029238095.1). Lineage (GTDB taxonomy): Bacteria > Bacteroidota > Bacteroidia > Flavobacteriales > Flavobacteriaceae > Lacinutrix. The sequence continues at coordinate 67,999 of NZ_JAQWGS010000025.1, forward strand.
CTTTATCGAATGTAGGCGTTAACCAAGTGTTAACTCTATTTAATAATTCTGGTTCTATATAAATCATATTCTAATGTAATAGAATGCAAAAGTAAGCATTATAAAAAAGGTAATGATTAACAGTTTGTTAATTTGAAAGTTTGTTATTGAAATTTAATTCATTCTTTATTAAATAACGGTTTTTGTGTTGCTTAGAGCGTAAAATGATTTCGCCTAAAAAGCCAGCAACAAAAAATTGGGTACCAATTATCATGGTAAAGAGCGCAATATAAAATTCTGGTCTTTGCGTTATTAATATTCCATTTTGATGAAAAAACAATTTATCAATTCCTAAATAGGCAGAAAAAACAAAACCTATAGCAAACATTATAACACCTAAAGCGCCAAATAAATGCATTGGTCTTTTACCAAAACGTGAGATAAACCAAATAGTAATTAAATCTAGAAAACCATAGATAAAGCGCTCCATACCAAACTTAGTTTCACCATATTTTCTTGCTTGATGCTGTACAACTTGTTCTCCAATTTTTGTAAAGCCAGCATTTTTAGCTAAAACAGGAATATACCTATGCATTTCACCATTTACATCTATGTTTTTTATAACTTCGTTTTTATATGCTTTAAGTCCGCAATTAAAGTCGTTTAATTTTACACCAGAGGTTTTACGGGCAGCCCAATTAAATAATTTAGATGGTAAGTTTTTAGTAAACTTATTATCAAAACGCTTCTTTTTCCAGCCCGAAACGAGATCAAAACCATCATTAATAATTTTGTTATAAAGTGCTGGGATTTCTTCAGGATTATCTTGTAAATCGGCATCCATTGTAATAATAACATCTCCTTGCGCTTTTTCGAAACCTGCATGTAATGCTTGAGATTTTCCAAAGTTTTTTAAAAATCGAATGCCTTTAACATTGTGGTCTAATTTTGTAAGTCTTTCTATAGTTTCCCATGAACCATCGTTAGAACCATCATCTATGAATAGTATTTCATAAGAAAAACGATTGGATTGCATAACTTTTGCAATCCAATCGTGTAATTCTGTAAGCGATTCTTGTTCGTTAAGTAGTGGTATGACTACTGATATATCCATGTGCTATTTTTGAAATGATATTTCAAATATAAAACTATTATGCGTTTTCCGTGTCTCTTTTTACTATTAAAGCTACAATTAACCCAATTACTGCTTGTATTACCAAAAAGATAGCATTAGACTGTAATTGAGGAGCGATAGAAAATTGGTTTTTTTGGGCTTCCATTTGCTCTAATGTTTGTGCAACAGCTTCTTCGGGAGCATTAAAGCTACGCATCATTTGTATAGTGGCATCAATTGTTTTTTCTTTTAAAGCAATAGCTGCATCTGGATCAATAAAATTAAATATTAAAATACTAATGACCATACTAATAATTATTCCGATGGCAACTGTAATAAAATAAGAACTAAAAGCCTCTTTAAAAGTGATCACTCCATTTTGTATGCTTTTAGATTTTAATGCAGATAGTATTCCAAAAACAATAATTACAATAAATAATAATATACCAAGCCACCATTTTGTTAGCAGGTCTAGATATAATGCATAACCTAAAATTGTAGTAAGTGCCATTAGGCCACCTAAATAAAGCCCATAATTAATTGCAGATGATTTTGTTGAAGTTTCCATGTTTTTTAGTTTATTAGTTTTAGTATAATTGTTAGTAGTCAAAGATAAAAAAACGTTACATAAATAAGTTTAAATAATTTTTGTAAAAAGTGTTGTTATTTTGTAAAAAACACTTAAATTTGCACCTCGAATTTAGAATACAATAAAAGCATTTAGCGATGAAAAAAGATATACATCCAGAAAATTATAGATTAGTAGCATTTAAAGACATGTCTAACGAAGACGTGTTTTTAACAAAATCTACTGCTAACACAAGCGAAACTTTAGAAGTAGACGGTGTTGAATACCCATTAGTAAAAATGGAAATCTCTAGAACGTCTCACCCGTTTTATACTGGTAAATCTAAATTAATAGATACAGCTGGACGTATTGACAAGTTTAAAAACAAATACGCTAAATTTAAAAAATAATTTAGTAAGCCATATTTTTAAAAGCCTTTCATATAATTTGAAAGGCTTTTTTGTTTTATACATTTACATTACTTTTGAAATTATAAACCTAAGTTAGAAGCTATGAGTGAGAAAAACTTATAACTTATAACTTATAACTTATAACTTGTTTATGAATTACATTCTTTTTGACGGACCTTCAAGAAACCAATTATTACCATTTACATACACACGACCAGTAGCAGAAATAAGAGTTGGTATTTTAACCATTCGAGAGAAATGGGAAACCTATTTGCAAGCAACCACAACTACAGTTACAGAAGAGTATTTATCTGAAAAATGGCCAATGGTTGAAATGGAAGTAAATGTAATGATTAATGCATCGTTTTGTCCTACGGAAGCATTAGCCGAAAAGATTAAAGATTTAAAAAAGAATCAAGCGATTTTTAAAGACGAAGAAGTGATTGCTTTTTTTACTGAAGAAGATCAAGAAGATATAGATTTATCAACTTTTGAAGCCATAGAGTTTGAAGACAATTTAATTACCATAGAACATACTTGGGATATTTTTTCTAAAAATGCCGAAGCAATAGCTCAGGATTTTCAATTATTGACTAAAGATAGAGACTCTCAGCCAATAGCAAAGACAAACAATATAATTGCACCAGAAAATATTTTTTTAGAAGAAGGTGCAAAAATGGAATTTGCAACACTAAATGCTAGTTCGGGCCCAATTTATATTGGAAAAAATGCCGAAATTATGGAAGGTAGCGTGGTTCGTGGCCCATTAGCTTTATGTGATAATGCTACTTTAAAATTAGCCACTAAAATTTATGGAGCAACAACCGTTGGACCGCATTGTAAAGTTGGAGGAGAAGTCAATAACTCTGTTTTATTTGGATATTCTAACAAAGGTCATGATGGTTTTTTAGGAAATTCTGTACTTGGTGAATGGTGTAATTTAGGAGCAGACACTAACAATTCTAACCTAAAAAACAATTACGCAGAAGTGAGGTTATGGGATTATGAAACCGAAGGTTTTGCAAAAACAGGATTACAATTTTGTGGCTTAATGATGGGTGACCATAGTAAATGTGGTATTAACACCATGTTTAATACAGGCACTGTAATTGGTGTAAATGCAAATATTTTTGGAAGCGGATTTCCAAGAAATTTTGTACCAAGCTATAGTTGGGGAGGAAGCGCAGGTTTTACAACCTATTTAACAAAAAAAGCTTTTGAAGTTTGCAACGTAGTAATGTCTAGAAGAGCTGTTGCGTTTACAGAAACAGACCAAGCTATTTTAGAACATGTTTTTGAAGAAACAAAAAAGTTTAGAAGAGAATAATTGGTATTATTTTTTGGTGACGTGCTTTAACTCTAGCATGTTTATTGGGTTTATACCCAGATTATTTACGTTTTTTTGTGTAAACCTTACAACTTCGTCGTAATACAAAGGCACAATTGGTGCTTCTTGCATAACTAAACTATCCATTTTACTATAAATTTTTTCTCTAGTTTTAGTAGTGGTTTCAGTAAAAGATTGAGAATACCAAGTATCGAAGTTTTCATTTTTAAAATGTGTATAATTAGGGCCATTTGGCGCAAAATTACCACTGTAAAATAGAGATAAATAATTTTGTGCATCTGGATAATCTGCAACCCAACTGGCTCTAAATAAATTTAGCTTTCCATTTGCTTTAGCGCTTTTTAAGGTTGATGCTGGAATAACATCTACAGTTACTATTAGTCCTGTTTTTTGGAGTTCACGTTGTATGTATTCACAAAAATTTAAATAGTTACTAGTGGTTGTAATGGTTATTTCTGGAGCATTATTTCCAGTTTCTTCTTTAAATTGCTTAATTAAGGCTTTAGACTTTTCAGGATTATAAGTATAGCCAATAGTAGCATTATAACCTGGAAGTCCTTTTGGAATAAAGCCACCATTTGCAGGAATACCAATGCCATTTCGAAGGTAATTCATCATTTTTTTTCTATCGAAGCCATAATTAACAGCCTGTCTTATTAATTTAGATTGTATTTCTGGAGTTTCAGAATCCATAAAAAAGCCTAAATACTCTGTGTTTAAATAAGGACCACGTATCATGTTAATATCAGTTTCATACTTTTCTCTTAACTCACCTTTACTAGTTAAAATATCATCTTGATAAGACGCATCAAGCGAGTTTAAAAAATCCAGATTTCCTTGAATAAATTGTAAGAATTCACTTTGTTTGTCTGGTAAAAAAGTAATAGCAACTGCTTCTAAATAGGGTAACTTTTTACCATTGCTATCTTTTTCGAAATAATTATTATTTTTCCTAAAAACAAGTTTTATATTTTCTTCCCATCGCTTAAATTTAAAAGGCCCAGTACCTATTGGGTTAGCTCTAAAATTACTTCCATAATGTTCCACAACTTCTTTTGGTACTACAGAGCAGTATTTCATGGTTAATAAACCCAAAAAAGCAGGAAAAGGTTGTTTAAGTTTAATAGTGAAAGTACTATCATTTTCTGCTGAAAAGCTCTCGACTTTATTTAAAACCCAACGTCCAGAAGATGCTATTTTAGTATCTATTAGTCTGTTAAAACTATATTCAAAATCTGAAGCTTTTACAGTTCGTGTTGAATCTTTACCAAACAGTTTCTGTTTATGAAAAAACACATCGTCTCTAAGTAAAAAAGAGTAAGTGAGTGCATCTAGAGAAACTTCCCAACGTTTTGCAATACAAGGTTGTACGTTAAGCCCATCATCCATTTGTACCAAACCATTAAACAATTGGTTTACTGCCCAAATATCTGCATTGTCTTTTGCAAAAGCAGGATCTAATGAGCCAATATTTTTATGTTCATTATATCTAAATACTTGGTTTAAATCTTTTTCATTTTTAGTGTTTCCACATGAAAAAAACAGATACGATAACTGTAATAACAATAAGCCTTTTAAAATTGTATTTAGTGTTCTGGATTTCTTTTCTTGTTTAAATTTTATCATATTTTAAAATCACTTATAAGCTTACTTGTAAACAATTATGTAAATTTGCAATCTCAAATAAAGTTTAAAGTAAATATAAGAATTCTAACTTAGGAACAGTATAATATTTTGACAGTAAACACTAAAAAGAAAGTCGCTTTTTACACTTTAGGATGTAAGCTTAATTTTTCTGAAACCTCTACAATTGCTAGGAGTTTTAAAGATGAAGGTTTTGAGCGTGTTGATTTTTCTGAAACTGCAGATATTTACGTTATTAATACTTGCTCTGTAACCGAAAACGCAGACAAACGTTTTAAAACCATTGTTAAGCAAGCACAAAAAACAAATGCAGATGCTTTTGTTGCAGCAGTTGGTTGTTATGCACAATTAAAACCACAAGAGCTAGCAGACGTAAATGGTGTTGATTTAGTGCTTGGTGCTACCGAAAAATTTAAAATCACAGACTATTTAAACGATTTAACCAAAAACGATTTTGGTGAAGTACACTCATGCGATATTAACGATGCCGATTTTTATGTTGGCAGCTATTCTATTGGAGACAGAACACGAGCTTTTTTAAAAGTGCAAGATGGTTGCGATTACAAATGTACGTATTGTACCATTCCTTTAGCAAGAGGTATTTCGAGAAGTGATGAACTTGAAAATGTAATTAAGAATGCCAAAGAGATTTCTGCTAAGGGAATAAAAGAAATAGTATTAACAGGAGTTAATATTGGAGATTATGGAAAAGGTGAATTTGGTAATAAAAAACATGAACATACTTTTCTAGAATTAGTTCAAGCCTTAGATATGGTAGATGGTATAGAGCGTCTAAGAATTTCTTCTATAGAACCCAATTTATTGAAGAATGAAACAATAGAGGTGGTAAGTCAATCTAGAGCATTTGTACCACACTTTCATATTCCCTTACAAAGTGGTCATAATGCTATTTTAAAGCTAATGAAACGTCGCTACATGAGAGAATTATATGTCGATCGTGTTAAAAAAATTAACGAAGTCATGCCACATGCTTGCATTGGTGTAGATGTTATTGTTGGATTTCCTGGTGAGACCGATGAACATTTTTTAGAAACTTATAACTTTTTAAACACCTTAGATATTTCTTATTTACATGTGTTTACTTATTCTGAACGTGATAATACAGAAGCTTCTAATTTTCAAGACATTGTACCTAAAAATATAAGAAGTAAGCGTAGTAAAATGTTACGTGGTTTAAGCGCCAAAAAACGTCGTGCTTTCTATGAAAAACAAATAGGGACTTCCAGATCTGTTTTGTTTGAAAGTGAAAATAAAGCTGGTTATATTCATGGTTTTACAGAGAACTATGTAAAAGTAAAAGCGCCTTGGAATCCAGAATTGGTAAATACTATACATCAAGTAAACCTTACGACTATTGATGATGATGGTTTAGTGCGTTTTGAGTTTAAAAATATAATGGCATAAAAAAAGCCAAAACAATAGTTTTAGCTTTTTTATTTCTTATTTATAATTTGAGATTAAATCCTTAATCCAACAGGTAATAACTTTTTATATTGTCTATTTTTTCTAATAAATTTTGCAATTTCTGGACTTGTAGGTACAACGCTTAAATTACGCTCTTCTATGTTCTCGAAAACCAGTTTTAAAAAATGAGGCGTAAAATTTTTATCTGTTACACCTTCAGGAATAATTAATTTTGTAAGGAAAATTTTGCGTTCTTGTAAAGAGTATTCAATCTTAGCAAAATGGTCTTCGGTTTTTAGTTCAAATTGACGAAGAAAATCATTATCAACTAGTTCATCAGCATCAGTCATAAGTAATAAGTTTAATTTATTGATGGAGTTTCAAAAATAGTGCCAACTATTTTATAGCTTTACATTCTACAAAAGTACTAAAAATTATTGTTAATTCGCTTTAAAACGCTATTAAAACCTTATGAGTCAAGACATAATACATGTTTATTTAATGCCAGGAATGGCTGCAAATCCTTCAATTTTTGATAATCTGTCTTTACCTGAAAACCAGTTTCAATTGCATAAATTGCATTGGGAAATTCCTTTAAAAAATGAATCTTTAAGTAACTATGCATTAAGGATGACTAAGAAGATAGAACATGAAGACATTGTGCTTTTGGGAGTTTCTTTTGGTGGTATTTTAGTGCAAGAAATGAGTAAGCATATTACGTTACGCAAATTATTTATAGTATCAAGTGTTAAAACAAAGCACGAACTACCCACAAGATTTAAAGTGCTAAAAGCAACAAAAGCCTATAAGCTATTGCCAACCCAACTCGCTAGTAATTTAGACTTACTTGCTAAATTCTCTTTTGGAGACACCATAAAGAAACGAATAGATTTATATAAAAAGTACCTTTCGGTGAACAATAAGTATTATTTAGATTGGTCGATTGAGCAGGTTATAAATTGGGAACAAGATAAAGTTATACCAGAAGTAATACATATTCATGGAGAAAAGGATCTTGTATTTCCTTACCAATATATTTCGAATTGTATTACAATTAAGAATGGAACACATATAATGATAATAGATAAATATAAATGGTTTAATAAAAATTTACCTAAATTAATTTTAGAGTAAAATAGGAGGTTTTAATAGTAAATTATCATAATTTTATAAAAAACGAAACGATGATGAAAATTGTACAAAAAGTATTGGCTGGAATTGGTTTTTTATGTTTAGCAGCATTATTTATAAATGCCTTTCAAGATGCACCAACAGATGAGAATTTAGAAAAGAAAATTATAAACGATTACAATATATATGCATTAAAAGTTCCAGATTATTTAGAATTTGCTGGTGAGCCTGTGCCATTAGCTAATCCAGATATATTAGAACGTATGGATAAAGAATTACTAGTAAACACTTATTGGCAGTCTAATGGTTTGTTAATGTTTAAACGTGCACAAAAGTATTTTCCGGTAATCGAACCTATTTTAGCTAAAAATGGGATACCAGACGATTTTAAATATTTAGCTGTAATAGAAAGTGGACTTACAAATGCAAGGTCTCCTGCTGGAGCAAGTGGTTTTTGGCAAATTATGAAAGCTACAGGAAGAGAAAATGGATTGGAGGTTAACGATAATGTAGATGAACGTTATCATTTAGAGATGGCTACAAAAGTAGCATGCGATTATTTAAAAAAATCTAAAGAGCGTTTGGGATCTTGGACTAATGCTGCTGCTGCATACAATGCAGGGAACTATGGAATTTCTAAACGATTAGACGAGCAAAAGGTCGAGAATTACTACGATTTGCTTTTGGGCGAAGAAACAGGTCGTTATGTCTTTAGAATTATTGCTTTAAAAGAGATTTTATCACATCCTAAAAAATATGGCTTTAACTTTAGAAACAAAGATTTATACACTGCAGTAACAACTTATAAAGTTGGTGTAGATACAGTGGTAACAGATTTTGCTTCTTTTGCTAAAGGATTTGGAATTAATTATAAGATTCTTAAAATCCATAATCCATGGCTTAGAGAGAATAAGTTAAACAACGCTTCAAGAAAGCAATATTACATAGAGATACCAGAGAAAGGACATTATTCTACGACACCTTAAATGATTGAATTTCTTAAAGAAAATTGGCTTGTAATAATAATAGTTTTAAATTATTTACTAACTATTTCGGCAGTAATTACAATCTTTTACAGAAACTTAAATCCTACAAAAACACTAACATATATTATTGTGCTAGTGTTTTTTCCATTTTTAGGACTTTTGATTTATTATTTATTTGGTCAAGAATACAGGAAAACTAAAATATTTAACAGAAAGAATATTCTTAATAAGCAAATTATTAAAGAACTTAATAGTCAGTTAAATCTCGATAACAAAGCACTAGAAGATCTTGAAGATCATTTTTTAAATGAAAAAATAAGATTAGTAAAGCTGATTCAAAACAATGACAAAACGCCTTTAACACTTTACAATAAGGTAAAGATTCTTAAAAATGGAGAGAATAAGTTTAAAAAACTTTTTGAAGATATTAATGCAGCCAAACACCATATTCATTTAGAATATTACATATTAAAAGACGATACAATAGGCACTGAGCTTTTAAATTTACTTTGTAAAAAAGCTAAATTAGGAATTGAAGTAAGACTAAGTGTTGATGATGTTGGCGCAAGTATTTCAGGAGATATGAAGCAAAAAATTATTGATAGCGGAATTGAATTTTACGCGTTCATGCCTGTTTTATATCCTAAGTTTACCAGTAGAATGAATTATAGAAATCATAGAAAAATAGTTGTTATAGATGGAAACATAGGATATCTTGGAGGTATTAATATTGCAGACGACTATGTTAATGCTCCTGACAAAAATAAATACTGGAGAGACACACATATTCGTATAGAAGGAGAAGCTGTTATAACTTTACAGATTCAATTTCTAATAAATTGGGAATTTGTTTCAAATTCAAAAATAAATATTATTGCAAATTACTTTCCAAAAAAGCCTTGTAAAGCTAAATTAGCAATACAAATTGCCGCAAGTGGACCAGATACAGATTGGCCAAATATTTTGGATGCCCTTTTTTCTGCGATTACATCTGCAAAAAAATATATTTATATTACAACACCCTATTTTATTCCTAATGATGAAATTATTATGGCTTTACAAATAGCATCACGAAGTGGAGTAGATGTTAGGTTACTAATCCCGAATGAGAGTGACTCTTGGACTGCTAAGTATGCAACAAATTCTTACTTACAGCGTCTTTTTGATGCTGATATTAAAATATATCGTTATACTAAAGGATTTTTACACGCAAAAACACTAGTTGTAGATGGCATAATTTCTACAATTGGAACTTCTAATATGGATTACCGAAGTTTTAGTATTAATTTTGAAATTAATGCATTCTTTTACGATAAGAAAACAAGTGAAAATTTAAAAGATATCTTCATAGAAGATTTAAAAAATTCAATTGAAATGTCTCTTGAAATTTGGAAAAATAGATCTAACCTTGAAAAGTTAAAAGAAGCTTATTGTAAACTTTGGGCGCCTTTACTTTAGATAACTAGATAAATGAAAACAAAAATGGATTTACAAATACTACTTATTCTAATAATTGTTGGATTACTAGCAGGATTGTTTAGTGGTATGTTTGGTGTGGGAGGTGGTGTAATAATGGTGCCTTTATTGGTTTTTGCTTTAGGTTACACGCAGCATCAAGCACAAGGTACAAGTTTAGCTGTACTTGTAGTCCCTGTTACTTTTTTGGCTGCATATACATACCATAAAACAGGAACACAACCACTTAATTTTAAATATGCATTAATTATTGCGGTTTGCTTTGTTTTAGGAGGCTATTTTGGGACTAAAATAGCAATTTCAATAAACGAAACACTTTTAAAAAAAATGTTCAGTGTACTTTTAGTTCTTGTGGCTGTAAAAATGTTTTTTAGTAAATAGCCCAAACAAAATTTTAAAACTTCAATTCAATAATAAAACCAACAAAAAAGCCCACTTATGTGAGCTTTTTTGTTGGTTGTGTAGTTTTTATTGTTATCTAGAAGCTCTTCGTTGAGCTCTCATAGAGCCACCTTGTCCAAAATGTTGATTGGGAACACCTTGAGCACGCTTCATATTAGCTTTCATTTCTTTAATTTGCTCTTTTAACATGCCCTGTTTATCTAATTTTTGAGCTTCATTAATAAGTTTTGTTGCTTCTTGTTTTCTACGCTTAGAAAAAGCAATTCCAGCTAAGTTTAATTTAGTCATAGCCATGTCTTGATCCATACTTAAACCAAGATTCACTGCTTTTTTAAAGTGCTTTTCGGCAAGATTCATATCTGTTTGAGATACCATAATGCCTTGCAAGTAATTATAGTAACCTTGTTGTTTTGTTACTAAAGCTGCTTCAGGATTTTTAATTTTATTTAACCATTTTTGGGCACCTGGAAAATCTTGTTTACGTAATTTTAAGAATGCAAGTAGTATAAGCTCATTTTTAAAATATAAGAATACAAAAATTAGAGCTAAGAAAATAAGCGCGATTCCATTTCCTATACCACCTTCTGTAAACTGCCATACAGCAGTAGCTATAATTAAACCTGCAATTATTAATTTAAATACTTTATTATACATTGTAATTTGTTTAATTGTAATTTTAGAGTACAAAGAAACTCATTTTTTCTGAAATAGCAATCTATAAAAATTGTATTTATGGACAGTATACTCCATAATACATAGTAAATAACATTAAATTTTAGGTTTAAAATAAACTTAATAAAATATTTTAAAATAAGGTTTGTGAAATAAAAAAGTCGTTGTATATTTGCGCTCGGTTTTAGAGGAAAGCTAAAACAAATAAAATATTTACAATCCAGATTTAAAAATATAAGACAATGCCAAAAAGAACGTTTCAGCCATCAAAAAGAAAGAGAAGAAATAAACATGGTTTTAGAGAAAGAATGGCTTCTGCTAATGGTAGAAAGGTATTAGCTCGTAGAAGAGCAAAAGGAAGAAAGAAAATATCTGTTTCATCTGAAACTAGACATAAAAAATAATGATTAACAATTGTTAATATTTTAAAGGCGTTACTTAGGTGTAACGCCTTTTTTTATATCCATTGATTGCCTATTTTTGAAATCGTTAAAAAAACTAGAAAAATGCCAAAAAATCCTAAATTAAAATCTATTCTAATTATTGGTTCAGGTCCAATTATTATTGGTCAAGCTTGTGAGTTTGATTACTCTGGTACACAAGCTCTAAGATCTTTAAGAGAAGATGGAATTGAAACTATTTTAATCAACTCTAATCCAGCAACAATTATGACTGATCCAAGTATGGCAGATCATGTTTACTTGTTGCCTTTAACCACAAAGTCTATTATAAAAATATTAAAAGAGCATCCTCAAATTGATGCTGTTTTACCAACAATGGGTGGACAAACAGCCTTAAATCTTTGTATAGAAACAGACGAAAAAGGAATTTGGGATGACTTTGGTGTAGAAATTATAGGTGTAAATATAGATGCCATTAATATTACTGAAGATAGAGAACAGTTTAGAGAATTAATGCTTAAAATTGGTGTGCCAATGGCACCTCAAGCTACAGCTAATTCTTATTTAAAAGGCAAAGAAATTGCACAAGAATTTGGTTTTCAATTAATTATTAGAGCATCCTTTACTTTAGGTGGAGCAGGAGCTTCTTTTGTTTATAAAGAAGAAGATTTTGATGAGTTATTAACACGTGGATTAGAAATTTCGCCTATCCATGAAGTCATGATCGATAAAGCCTTAATTGGTTGGAAAGAATATGAATTAGAATTACTTAGAGACTCCAATGGTAACGTAGTTATTATATGTTCAATAGAAAATATGGATCCTATTGGAATTCATACTGGAGATTCAATTACTGTTGCTCCAGAAATGACATTAAGTGATAAAACGTACCAAAAAATGCGTGATATGGCAATTCACATGATGCGTAATATTGGCGATTTTGCTGGTGGGTGTAATGTGCAATTTGCTATAAGTCCAGATAAAAACGAAGACATAATTGCTATAGAAATTAATCCAAGAGTATCGCGTTCTTCAGCATTAGCAAGTAAAGCAACAGGTTATCCTATTGCTAAAATTGCTGCAAAATTAGCTTTAGGTTATCATTTAGACGAGTTGCAAAACCAGATTACAAAATCTACTTCAGCATTATTCGAACCTACTTTAGATTACGTTATTGTAAAAATTCCGCGTTGGAATTTCGACAAATTTGAAGGAAGCGATAGACGTTTAGGTTTACAAATGAAATCTGTTGGTGAAGTCATGGGCATTGGTAGAAGTTTCCAAGAAGCGCTTCATAAAGCAACACAATCTTTAGAAATTAAGCGTAATGGATTAGGAGCTGATGGGAAAGGCTATAAAGATTACGACCAAATAATACAGAAATTAACTTACGCAAGTTGGGATCGTGTTTTTGCTATTTACGATGCCATACAAATGGGAATACCACTAAGTCGTATTCATGAAATCACAAAAATAGATATGTGGTTTTTAAAGCAATATGAAGAATTATATTTCATAGAAAAAGAGATTTCTACATTTACAATAGATACTATTCAAAAAGATTTATTGCTGGAAGCTAAACAAAAAGGCTATGGTGACAGACAAATAGCACATATGTTAGGTTGTTTAGAGAGTCAAGTTTATAATAAAAGAGAAGAACTAGGTATTAACAGAGTCTATAAGTTAGTAGATACTTGTGCTGCAGAGTTTAAAGCAAAAACACCATATTATTATTCAACTTTTGAAAGCGATGTTGAAACTGCAGATGGTAAACGTTTTGCAGATAATGAAAGTATTGTTACAGATAGAAAAAAAGTCATTGTTTTAGGTTCTGGTCCAAATAGAATAGGTCAAGGAATTGAGTTCGATTACTGCTGTGTACATGGTATTCTAGCAGCTGCAGAATGTGGTTACGAAACCATCATGATTAACTGTAATCCTGAAACCGTTTCAACCGATTTTGATACCGCAGATAAGCTATATTTCGAACCTGTTTTTTGGGAACATATTTATGATATTATTAGACATGAAAAACCCGAAGGTGTTATTGTACAATTAGGTGGACAAACTGCTTTAAAGCTTGCAGAAAAATTATCTAAATATGGCATTAAGATTTTAGGAACAAGTTTCGAATCTTTAGATCTAGCCGAAGATAGAGGGTTGTTTTCTAATTTGTTAAAAGAAAATAATATTCCATATCCACAGTTTGATATCGCTACAACAGCAGATGAAGCAGCAGCAATTGCAGATGTTTTAGATTTTCCAATTTTAGTTAGACCATCTTATGTACTTGGAGGACAAGGCATGAAAATAGTAATTAATAAGCAAGAACTAGAGGAACATGTAGTAGACTTATTAAGACGTATGCCTGGAAATCAATTATTGTTAGATCATTATTTAGATGGCGCAATAGAAGCAGAGGCAGATGCTATTTGCGATGGCGAAAATGTTCAAATAATAGGTATTATGGAACATATTGAACCTTGTGGAATTCACTCTGGAGATAGTAACGCCTTGCTTCCACCTTTTAATTTGGGTAATTTAGTGATGCAACAAATAAAAGACCATACTAAAAAAATAGCTTTGGCTTTAAATACTGTTGGATTAATAAATATTCAATTCGCTATAAAGGATGACATGGTTTACATTATAGAAGCCAATCCAAGAGCATCAAGAACGGTTCCATTTATTGCAAAAGCTTATGGACAACCTTATGTAAACTATGCTACAAAAGTTATGTTAGGTGAAAAGAAAGTAACCGATTTTAATTTTAATCCACAATTAAAAGGATACGCTATTAAACAACCTGTATTTTCTTTCGATAAATTCCATAATGTCAATAAGAAATTAGGACCAGAAATGAAGAGTACTGGAGAAAGTATCTTATTTATAGATGATTTAAAAGATGATGAGTTTTATAACTTATATTCGCGTAGAAAAATGTATTTAAGTAAATAGTAACATTTACAGTTTTAATTTTTTTCTTTTTAAACAATCACTAAGTGAGTTATATTATAGGTATTTCAGCGTTTTATCATGACTCAGCAGCATGTTTAATTTACGAAGGTAAAATTATTGCAGCAGTACAAGAAGAACGTTTTACCAGAATAAAGCATGATTCAGCATTTCCTATAGAAGCCATTAACTTTTGTTTACAAAAAGCAGAAATAGATATCGCATCTGTAGATTTAGTTGTTTTCTACGAGAAGCCTTTTATAAAGTTCGATCGTATTATTAACACATTACAAAACCAAGCACCATTTACTTTTAATTTATTTAGAAAGACACTCATGTCTTGGTTAAAAAGTAAACTTTGGGTGTCAAGTACCATCGCTAAAGAATTAAATTATAAAGGCGAAATTATTTATACCGAACATCATGAAGCTCATGCTGCAGGAAGTTTTTTTACCTCTCCTTATAAAGAGGCAGTAATTGTAACTATAGATGGAGTAGGAGAAAAAGCATGTACTACAATTTCTGTTGGAAAAAACAATACAATAGAGATTATTAAAGAGCAACATTATCCACATTCCGTAGGGTTGTTATATTCTGCATTTACACAATATTGTGGTTTTATGGTAAATTCAGGTGAATACAAACTCATGGGTTTAGCACCTTATGGAAAGCCAATTTATAAACAACAGATTTTAGACCATATTGTTAGTTATGATAACACAGGACTAATAGAATTAAATTTAGATTGTTTCGCTTTCGAAAAAGGAAAATCTACAATAAACTCTAAATTTTGTAATGTTTTTGGAAAACCACAAAGGCAATTAGAAGATAAAATGGATGATTTTTATTGCGACATAGCTTGCTCAATTCAAGCAGTTATAGAAGATATTATTATTACAATATTAGCTTACGCAAAAGAACTTACTGGTTTAGATAATTTATGCCTTTCTGGAGGTGTTGCATTAAACTGTAAAGCCAATGGAGAACTTTTAGGCAATTCTTTATTTAAAAACATTTGGGTACAACCAGGTTCTGGAGATTCTGGTTGCGCTAAGATACATAATAAATAAAAGCAAAATAACCAGCTATTAGCATTACAATTACAATACCTGTTTTAAAAAGAAATTTCATAGTCGTTTTTTAGTAATTAAAAGTCTTCGTTGGCGCGCTTAATAATTTTTTCTGGTAAAGCTTTTTTTGCTTTCGCTCCTAATTTTTTTATTTTTTCAACGCTTGTAATTAAGTTTCCTTTGCCATCTACTAATTTGTTCATAGCAGCAGAATAATCTTTTTTGGCGTCATCAATTTTCTTACCAACACCAGTTAAATCTGTTACAAGACCATGAAATTTATCGTATAAGGCACCAGCTTGACGTGCAATTTCTATGGCATTTTGTTGTTGTTTTTCGTTATTCCACATGCTATCTACAGTGCGTAAAGTAGCTAGAAGTGTAGCAGGTGTTACAATTACAATATTCTTTTCGAAAGCTTTGTTGTAAATCGAATTATCAGCATTAATAGCAACAGCAAATGCTGGTTCTATAGGTATAAAAAGCAAAACAAAATCTGGACTTTCTATATCGTATAAATCTTCATATTTTTTATCAGAGAGCTGGTCTACGTGTCTTCTTATAGAATTAATATGTGCTTTTAAATAGGTTTCACGGTCTTCATCATATGCATTTACATAACGTTCGTAATCTGTTAAAGAGACTTTACTATCAATCATCATTTTTTTGTTGTCTGGTAAGTGTAATACAATATCTGGTAATACTCTTGTGCCATCTTCTCTGGTAAAACTTTGTTGTACAAAATATTCTCTATCTTTTTCTAAACCAGATTTTTCAAGTACACGTTCAAGTACTAATTCACCCCAATTTCCTTGCATTTTACTATCGCCTTTTAAGGCTCGTGTGAGGTTAGTGGCTTCTTTTGTCATTTGTTGGTTTAAATCTTTTAGACCTAGCAATTGTTCTTTTAAAGCCGAGTGCATCGAGATACTTTCTTTTTGTGTAGAATCTACTTTCTCTTCAAACGTTTTAATTTTTTCTTGAAGCGGATTTAATATATTCTTAATGTTTTCTTTGTTCTGAAGTGTAAATTTTTCAGACTTAGCATCTAGGATTTTATTGGCTAAATTTTCGAAATCTGTGCGCAATTGCTTTTGGCGTTCTTCTAATTCTTCGTCTCTTTTTATATTAAGTTGTTGAAGGTTTTCGTATTCTGAATTTCTACGTGTTAATTCGGTATTTAAAAAATCTTTTTCACGACGAATAGCTTCACGCTCTGCTTCAATTTTTGAAATAACATCTCTTAACTCCGTTAGTTTAACATCGAAATTATGATTTTGTTTTTGGTTTTCGGATTCCGAGAATTGCTTAAAGTCGTTTAACTGTTGTTGTAAATTAGTGTTTCGTTCTTCAAGAGTACTTTTTTCGCTTTTGCTTTTTAATTTTGTAACGAGCATACCTAAGTAGGCTCCAATTATAGATGAAATTAAAATAGCAAGTATAAGAATTAGGTTATCGTTCATTTAAAACATTGAATTTTATCAAAGATAAATAAATTTGAGTGGAAGACTCACAAACTGAGACTGTAAACTGAATACTATTTTTTTACTCTAAAACTTCCTGTTTTGTCATCAAAAGCAATTAAATCTTTTGGAAATAAAGTGTTAAATGTCCCTTTTTCTATAAGATTACAAGGCGCATCGCAAATCACTTCAGTATTTGTCATTACAATTATAGTATCGCATAATTGTATTGCTAAATCTATTTCATGAGAGGAGAAAAGTATCGTTTTACCAGTCTCTTTAGTTATTTTTTGAAGTAGTTTTAATATGTATGCTTTGTGATACATATCTAAATGAGTTGTGGGTTCATCTAGAATAATAAGGTCTGTATCTTGAGCTAAAGCTCTTGCAATCATTACTTTTTGTAGTTGTCCGTCGCTAAGTTCGAAGCATCTTTTAAATTTTAAAGACTCTATATTTGTTTGCGAAATGGCTTTGTTTATTATTTCTAAATCTTGATTCGATAGGTTTCCAACCCAATTAGTGTAAGGTTGTCTACCTAAAGCAATGAGCTCGAAAACAGATAAATTTTTAGAAGCAATCTGCTCTGTTAGTACCAAACTTTGCACTTTTGCTAAATCTTTGGCTGCATATTGATTTATTGGTTTGTTATGAATGCTTATTTCTCCATGTAAAATAGGTTGCACGTTTGTAATTGTGCGTAGTAATGTAGATTTACCAACACCATTTCCACCTACTAAACCTATTAATTCTCCTTTTTGTAAATTTAAATTAATATTTGAAGCCACAATAGTTGTAGTCTTTTTAGACTGGTAACCAATGAAAAGGTTTTTTGTTTTTAGGATGGTATGTTGGTTTTTGCTTTTCATTTAAAATACCATTTTACGTTTTCTAACTAATAACCAAACCACAACAGGAGCACCAATTAAACTAGTAATTGCATTAATAGGTAAAGTATAATCTGTATTTGGTAATTGAGCTATACTATCGCAAATAAGCATCACAATTGCACCAAATAAGAACACTGCTGGTAATAATAATCTATGGTTAGAGGTATTAAAAATCTGTCTGGTAATGTGCGGAATTGCCAAACCAATAAATGCAATTGGTCCTGCAAAGGCAGTTATAGTTCCTGCTAATAAACTAGTAGCTATAATTATAATAAGACGACTTTGTTTTAAATTTAAACCTAAACTTTTTGCATAGTTTTCGCCTAATAAAAGCGTGTTTAGTGCTTTTATAGATGCTATACTAAACAGAATACCAATAGTGTAAATAATAGCAAATATTTTAAGTTCTTTCCATTGTAAATCGCCTAAACTACCAAATCCCCAAAAAATGTATTGCTGTAATTCTTCGGCAGAACTAAAATAGGAGAGTACGCTTACAACTGCAGCTGTAATACTGCCAAACATAAGCCCAATAATTAAAATAGCCATAGTATCTCTTACTTTAGACGATACTATTAAAACCGTTAATAACACCAAAAAACTACCTAAGCTAGCAGCAATAACTAAACTCCATTTTGATACTAAAAGCGTTGCAAAAAAGCCACCAAAAACCGAAGAACCCATTATTAAAAGCGCGACACCTAAACTTGCGCCAGAAGTAATACCTAAAACAAAAGGACCTGCTAATGGATTACGAAAAAGCGTTTGCATTAATAATCCTGAAATTCCTAATCCAGAACCTACCAAAATGGCTGTTATTGCTTTTGGTAGCCTATAGTTTTGAATAATGTATTCTTGTCTAGTATAATCTTCTGCGTGAGCAAAAAAACTATGTAATATGGTTTTAAATGGTATTGAGATAGAGCCCAAACTTACATTCGCAAAAAAGAGTATAACAAGTATTATTATAAGTATTATAAAATTGTATTTATAGTTTTTGCTCATGTAATGTAAATCCGTATTCTATTTTAATTTTTTAAAGAAAAAAGTATTGTAGTCTGGTAGTAGTTCTGGATGGCAAATTTTAACAATGTCTTTTAAAACTAAATCTGGTCTTGCTGTACCTAATTCGTAATATAAAACACCACCAGTTTCTCCTGTGGTATTTGCAAACGTATAAATATTATCGTTTTTAAAAGCATTAAATTTAGAATAATGCGAACTGCCTTTTAATAGAGCGTCTTTGCTAGTATAGTAAGATGGACTCAACCAAAAATCTGCATTTTGTGCTTTATTAAATACAATTTCAAAGTTAAGTGGTATACTGCCTTTGTCCTTAGTGTGGCTCCATAAATAATTAGTGTTGCCATCTTTTAAAAGTTGGGCTTCTGTGCTTGTTCCATTTGGCAAATACCAAATATCTTTATACATCGCTCCACATAAAATAGTAGGTTTAGCATTAGCGTTTTGAGCTAATATTTTTGCTTCATTGTAATCTTGTTTAATGGTATTAAATATAGAATCGGCTTCTTTCTCCTTGTTATAAAGTGCGCCAAAAAACTTGATCCATTCTGCTTTTGCAAGTGCAGATTTTTCTATCCAATCGCCATTATAAATTACTGGAATACTAGCTTTTTTTATTGTTTCTAGAGACTTGCTTTTTCCATCTACACCAAAAGCAACAACTACATCTGGATTTAATTCCAAAAGCACTTCTGTATTTAGACCTTCATTTTTACCAAGTTCTCTAATGTTTTTATTATCTATTCTCGCTCTTGTTTTATTAGAAGAGACATAATCTGTTCCAGGAAACCCAACTAAAGTTTGTTCTACTCCTAAAAGTTCTAATGCAGGAATGTGTGTGGTAGAGGTTACAACTATTTTTTGAACTGGTGTAATAATAATACCATCATACGCATCATTATTAAATGTTGTTTTCGCAGCTTCTTCTTTAGAAATTAAAACATATTTAAAGGTTTGGTTGCTTTCAGGCCAAGGATTTTTTATTTCTAAAATACTGTGGTTATTATTTTTTGTTACTAAAAAACCTTCTGCATAATTGTTTTTAGTATTATCTCCTTCTTCAATATAAAAATCATCAGGTGTTAAGTTTTGAGTCGCTTCTTTACAATTCAGTAAAATTGAGAATGAAAATAAAAACAATAAAAAAGGTTTGTTTGGTAACATTAGTGACATTTAGGTAGGTGAAATTCTTGTAAATTTATATTAAAATCTAGACCATGAATAATAATTCAAATTTAATAATATATATAGTAGGAGGCATTATTTTACTTCATTTTTTAGTTGGTTTTATTTATTTATTCTACAAAATGAATAAGAAAAAGTAAATTTTGTTAGTCTGTAACTAAAAAACACTCTACTTTCGCGTCGAATTTTGGTTTGATTTCGCAAAAAAAAGCAAAATCGATTAAAAGGGAATCTAGTTAAAATCTAGAACTGTTCCCGCAACTGTAAGTTTTTACTGAAATTATTTTTAGTACTTCTATAGAAGGTGTTATTACTTCAAAACCACTGGCTTTGGCTGGGAAGGTATAATAACATATAACGAGTCAGGAGACCTGCCATTTTCAAAACAAATAAGTATAACTTTCGGGATAAAAGTTGCTGTATGGAAATCTATACGCTCTCGATTTAATTTAATTTAAACATGAACAATAAAACTGTTCTTGGCTTACTATATATGTTAGCCTCAAGCTTTGCGTTTTCGCAAACTCAGGAAAATGAAGCAAAATCTTTTGATTTAGATGAAGTAATTCTGTCTGACTCGCGCTTCGAACTAAAAAGAGAAAATTCTGGTAAAACTGTAATTAAAATTACAGCTCAAGAATTAGAACAAAAATCGGGACAAACGGTTGCCGAAATTATTAACACTAAGTCTGGTATTACAATTAATGGTCAATATGGTCAAGCAGGAAACACTTTAAGTACCTTTGTGCGTGGTGGCCAAAACCGACAAATATTAGTACTTATAGATGGAATTGCGGTTAATGATCCTTCGCAAATTGAAAACAATTTTGATTTAAACTTATTAAGCTTAGATCAAATAGAATCTATAGAGATTTTAAAAGGCGCATCGAGTACATTATATGGAAATAGGGCATCTACTGCAGTTATAAATATTCAACTAAAAAAAGGAGGTGAAGAAAAAATTAGTGCTAATTTCTCTTCTTTTTTAGGAACAAATAATACTCAAAATGATTCTGATTTTGATATTAATAACTTTACTAATGCAGTTGGAGTTCAAGGACGTATAGAGCAGTTTAACTATCAAGTTAATTTTAGTAATACATATACTGATGGTTTGTCTGCCATACGTTCAACTGATGGTCAGCCAGAAAACGAAAGTGATGTGTTTTCTAAATATTCAACAAATACAAAGCTTAGTTATACTTTTAACGATGATTTTGAGCTTACAGGATATGCAAATTATGATAATTATAGAACAGGTTTTGATGGTGGTTTTACTCTAGCAGATGAAAACAATACCTCTAATAACAAACAATACCGTTTTGGCGTAGCACCCAAATACAAGTATACTAAAGGTAGTGTTAATGTAAATGCAGCTATAAATACTGTAGAACGTGAATTCGAATCTGATTTCCCTGCTCAATTTTATGCGCAATCTTTAGTAGTAGATGCTTTTAATAAATATAAATTTAGTAAAAACCTTTATACTGTTTTAGGTATTAATTATATAAAATCTGACATGAATACTATAGACGATTTTACAACTATTTCTGAACAAACAGCAAACGATGAGAATCTAGATGTTTATGTAAATGCAACCTATTTATCAGATTTTGGATTGAATATTAATGGTGGTTTGCGTTTAAATAACCATAGCGAATATGGTAGTAACATGGTTTATAATTTAAACCCAAGTTATGTGTTTAAATTTAAAGACAATTCTATTAAACTAATGAGTTCTTATAGCACAGCTTACATAACACCATCTTTATATCAATTATTTGTACCAGGTTTTGGAAATGAAAATTTAGAGGCTCAAGAAGATAGAACATTAGAAGGTGGTTTTGAAGCTAAAGTGCTAAAGAATAAATTACGTTTTAGTGCACTTTATTTTAACAGATTACAAAAAAACGCAATTGATTTTATAATTTTAGACTTTACCACTTTTGAAAGCGAGTACCAAAATATTGATGATGAATTTACAGTAAAAGGAGTAGAAGTAGAACTAACATATAAGCCAATAGAAGCTTTAGAGTTTAATGCTAACTATACGTTTACAGAAAGTAAAGATGCTTTACTATTTCGTGTACCAAAACAAAAAGTAAATGCAAGTATAGGTTACCAAATGTGTAATACAACGTTTATGTCTCTAGATTTTCAATATACAGGAGACAGAAAAGCTGCTGCTTTCGAACCAGACTTTATTAACAGAAGAACTTTAGAATCTTTTAGCTTAATCAACTTTAATATTAACCACAAAGTATTAGATAACAAATTGCAGTTATTTGCTGGAGTTAGTAACCTTTTAGATGAAGATTATGAAGAAGTGTTTAGATTCTCTACTAGAGGAAGAAACTATCGTTTTGGATTTAAATTAAGTTTGTAATTTTTATAAAGTAATTAAACCATAAATTAAAAGAGCCTACATATTGTAGGCTCTTTTTTTATCGTTCTATATACATTTCTTTGCTATGTGGTAATAAATCGTTGCTATCAAATAAAGAAACAGCTTTCTTACTTTCTTGAATATTAGGCATGCGATTAGTTGCAGCAATATGTGCTAACGCTTCAGCTAAAAGCGGTTCGTTTTCATCACCTAAAACTCCAAAATTATTTATTTGCTCTTCAATTTCTATAAAAGGCGTTAAGCCTTGAGCAGGAACTTGAGAATCGTTTTTATTTACAGTAATAGCAACAAGAGGTTGCATGGCATATGTATGACGAGGATCTGCCTCAGTTCTTGTAAAGTTAGGTGAATCGTAAAGTGTAATTGACGCTTGAGATTTTCCAACAGTTAAAGTGCCTACATGTAAAACCTCTATATAAGCATCTAAACTGTTTATAAGCATTTCGCTAGCAGATGCCGAAGCTCCTGTGGCTATTACATAAACTTTATTAAGGTTTAAGATATTAAGTACATCTCCACTACTATTACTAACAAAAGTGTAATCAAAATTATTGCTTTGTTGTATGCTGTTGTAATTTAGTTTTGCAAAAACTTGACCAGAAAATTGTCCTGTAATTAAACTACCCAATAAGGTAGCAGAGTTTACAGAACCTCCCGGATTATAGCGTAAATCTACAACTAAGTGTTGTACATTATTTGCTTTAAACTCCGCAAAAGCCGTATTTAAAGCAGAATCAAAATTACCTACAAAGCCATTATACATTAGATAACCAACATTTTCACCTTCAACTTGCAGTATTTCTGTTTTAAAAACTGGATTTTCTACATACTGTATAGCAGAAAGTTCTATTGTATTAGCAGTCGCATCTATACTATCGTCGTCTATGGTAGAGGTTCCATTGTTATTATATTCGGCAAGATTTAAAGTTAAATTATCTTGGCTCAGTAAGCTTCTCCAATTATTTACTGTTAATTGTACACCATTTACTGCATTAAACAAATCACCACGTTGTAATCCGTTAGTTTCTGCACTTGTATTAGGTAATATAAAGCGAACTATTCCATACAACTCATTACCACCTGGAACATAACGCTCTAATCCAAACTCCATACCGTTAGATTTTGTAATACCATCAAACTGTTGTTCAAGTGCAATATAATCGTCTACTATCCAGCTAAATTTATCAGTATTTTGCCTGTCGTAAATTAAGCTTTCAAAAAGTGCTTCAGGAGAATCAAAACCATTTAAATAATTATTAAATGTTGTACTATTAGCTTTATCTTCAATTAAATCGTCCACTAAATCTCTATATAAATAATAGGAATCCATACCACGATATACAAAATTATTAATTTCAAGAGTATTAATTGGGTTATCATCTTTATCTTCAAAACAGCTAGTAAAAAATAAAGAAAATAGTGTAGTTGCAAGCAGTAACTTGTAGGTTTTCATAATATATAATGTTTTCTTTTTCAGCTTAAAAGTACTTAATTTAAAATTAAATTTAAATGTTTTGTAACAAAATAGAAAGACGTTCGTCGTAATAACATAAACCAACCAATTTAAATGACACCATTAGAATTTCTAAATATTGTATCTCCTTTTAAGGATAAAGTCTTTAGGCTAGCAAAAAGATTGCTAGTATCTCGAGAAGAGGCTGAAGATGCAACACAAGAAGTTTTAATTAAACTTTGGAATAATAAAACAAAGATTAAAGATTATAAAAATGTAGAAGCTTTTTCTATGACGATGACAAAGAATTTTTGTTTCGATAAATTAAAGTCTAAACAAGCACAAAATTTAAAAATTGTGCATAATAATTATCAAGACCATAGTGTTTCGCTTCAAAAAGAAGTAGAATTAAACGATAGTATTGATTGGGTTGGTAAAATAATGGAAGCGTTACCAGAACAACAAAAAATGGTAATACAATTACGAGATGTAGAGCAATACGATTTTAAAGAAATAGCTAAAATGCTTGATATGAATGAAACTGCAATACGTGTAGCTTTATCAAGAGCAAGAAAAACAATAAGAGAAAAATTAACTAATACACATAATTATGGTATTAAATAATATAGAAAATTTACTAGAAAAGTACGAAAACGGTGAAACATCACTACAAGAAGAGCAACAGTTAAAAGACTATTTTTCGCAAGACACTGTTGCGCCACATCTAGAAATGTATAAACCAATGTTTACCTATTTTTTGATAAACCAACAAAAACAGTTTACTAAACAACTACCACTAAAAACGAAAAAGCGATTTAACTACAAGTGGTTATCTGTTGCAGCAGTTGCGGTTCTTATGGTATCTGTTTTTATTACTAAACCTTTTAGTACAGGAGAACCAACATTTACAGATCAAGAGATAATTGAAATTAACAACGCCAAAGAAGCTTTAGCAATTATGTCTAAACACCTTAACCAAGGTACAACACAAGTAGGTTATTTAGATGCCATTAATAAAGCTGGCACACAAATTGACTATTTAAAAGAAGTAATCAATCCTATGGATCGCATACTAAAAAGGTAGTATAGTTTACTTGAAACTAGCGCAAAATAAATTTAAACACTAAAAACAAATTTTAAACGCAAACTCAATAATCTAACTACAACACATTAAAATGAACACTTTAAAAACGAAAAAAATGAACACAATAAATAAATTAAACACAATGAAAAAGACCCTAATTGCATTTGCTTTTGCAATAGTATTAATGCCATTAACAGCAATGGCTCAAAGCGATATTTTTGAAAAATATAGCGCAAATGATAATGTATCATACGCTTCTATTAAGCCTAAAATGTTTCAAATGTTAGCAAAGATTAATGTAGACACAGATGATGCCGATGCTGAAGATTTTATAAAAATGGTAAAAAGTATTACTAGCTTTAAAACTCTAGCGACAGAAAATAAAACCATTTCAAGCGATATGGCTAAATGGGTAAACTCTCGATCAAGTGCTTTAGAAGAATTAATGGAAATTAAAGACAATGGTATGGTGGTGAAATTTTATGTTAAAGAAGGTAAAAACGAAGACCATATAGCAGAACTATTAATGTTTGTTAATGGCTTAGATGCTGTATTAAAAGATTCAGACATCACTATTAACGGAAAGAAAAGAGGTATGGAATCTGTGTTAGTTTCTTTTGTAGGCGATATAGATTTAAACCTAATTTCTAAACTTGTTAACGCATTTGATTTACCAGGTGGAAAAGAATTAGACAAGAAAAGTAAAAAATAAAAAATCACTAAACTCATCAATCCTATCACTATGAAATCATTTATAAAAACCATTTGTTTTAGCTTTTTGTTTGCACTTGCTTTTGTGAGTTGTAAAGATGAAAATTCTATACAAAACTACTTTGTAGATCATCAAGATAAACCAGAATTTTTAACTATAGATTTCGCTCCAGATATGTTTGACCTCTCTGAAGTTGAGTTTAGCGAAGACCAGAAAAATATTTATAATTCCTTTGAGAAGGTTAACGTACTTGCTTACAAAGTTACAGGTGATAATAAAGAAAATTATGACGCTGAGTTAAATAAAGCAGTAACCATCTTTAAAAATGATAAGTATGACGAGTTAATGGAGTTTAGCGATAATGGCTTGAAATTTAGAGCTAATACCATGGGAGCAGAAGATAGTGTCGATGAATTTTTAGTATTGGCAAGCTCTAGCGATTTAGGATTTGCTATAATTAGAGTTATAGGAGACAATATGCAACCAGAAAAATTATATCAATTAATTTCTGAAATGCAAAAATCAGATGTAGATGGCAATCAACTTCAAAAAGTTATGGACTATTTTAGAGAGTAATTTATAGCTTATATTTAAATAAAAAAGGCTTATCGAGAGATAAGCCTTTTGTTATTTTAAACGTATTTCTTGTTTAAGAGTCTTCGGTCTTTTCTTTGTTGTTTGTAACTATTACTAAGTTAACTAAAATTAAACAAAACAGGCATCCTAATACAATTTTTACAATCAGGTAATCCAGTAGGTTATTTAAGCCAGCTAAAAAAAATAGACCAGTTAAAATACCAATTAGATAAAGCGATTGTCTGTCTGTAAACATATTATATTCCTGTATAATTACTAGGTGAAATGGCTTTTAATTCTGCTTTAATAGTATCGCTTACTTCTAAAGTGTCTATAAAATTAGAAATAGAAGATTGAGTTATAGCTTCGTTAGTTCTTGTTAAACCTTTTAAAGCTTCATAAGGATTTGGGTAGGCTTCACGACGTAAAATAGTTTGTATTGCCTCAGCAACTACAGCCCAATTGTTTTCTAAATCTTGAGCAAATCTTGGTTCGTTTAATAATAATTTATTCAACCCTTTTAAAGTCGATTGAAAACCAATAAGTGTATGTCCAAAAGGCACACCAACATTTCGCAACACAGTACTATCTGTTAAATCACGTTGTAAACGTGAGATAGGTAATTTTGCAGATAAATGCTCGAAAATAGCATTAGCTATGCCTAAATTACCTTCAGAGTTTTCAAAATCTATTGGATTTACTTTATGTGGCATTGCGCTACTGCCTACTTCTCCAGCTTTAATTTTCTGTTTAAAGTAGTCCATAGAAACATAGGTCCAGATATCACGATCTAAATCTACAATAATAGTATTTATTCGTTTTAAACCATCGAACAAAGCAGCCATGTGGTCGTAATGTTCAATTTGTGTTGTTGGAAAAGAATGTTGTAAACCTAATTTTTCTTGAACAAAAGTTCCACCAAAAGCTTTCCAGTCTATGTTTGGGTAAGCCACTTTATGAGCATTAAAATTACCAGTTGCGCCACCAAATTTAGCAGCACTAGGTATGTCGTTTAGTAAATTAAATTGCTCTTTTAAACGTACAACAAATACTTCAATCTCTTTACCCAAACGCGTAGGAGATGCAGGCTGACCGTGAGTTCTTGCTAGCATTGGTATTGCAGCCCAATCGTTAGATAGTTCTTCAAGACGCTTTACTAATTCGAAGTAACGTGGTACGTAAACAGCGTTCATTGCTTCCTTAATACTTAACGGAATGGCTGTGTTGTTGATGTCTTGAGAAGTTAATCCAAAATGGATAAATTCTTTAAACTCAGATAAACCTAAAGCATCAAATTGTTCTTTAATAAAATATTCAACGGCTTTAACATCATGATTTGTAACACTTTCAATTTTTTTTATGGCTAGTGCATCTTCTGTCGAAAAGTTTTTATAAATAGCTCTTAAATCTTCAAAACTACTAGAGTCTACAGCTTTAAGTTGAGGTAAAGGAATTTCGCATAGCGCAATAAAATATTCAATTTCTACTAAAACACGATATTTAATTAGTGCTTCTTCAGAAAAATAATTGCCTAAAACTTCAATTTTATTTCTATAGCGACCATCTATAGGTGAAATCGCGTTTAATACAGATAATGACATAGATTTGTGTTGTTTATTTCAACATTTTCAAAGGTGCAAAGATAATTAACAAAGTGAAAAGTTAGGAGTTAAGAGTTAAAAGTTTTAATTAGTTTTCACCATTCACCATTCACCATTCACCATTCACCATTCACCATTCACCATTCACTATTCACTATTTTCTAATCTTTTTCAAAATATGCCTAGCTCTTGCCTTAAATCCGGAGCTTTGCATTTGGTAATCGCGTTCTAATATTATTTTTAATTCAGGATGTATCCATTTGTGATCACTTCCTAAAAGAAATAAAGTATTCATGGCGTAGGCTTTAGGCGCAATCTTCTCATCATTAATCATCCAATCAAAACAAGATTCTATAATTCGTTTTTGATGTACTGTATTCAGTGCGTGTTTTATAGCACTATCTTGTTTGCTGTAATACGCTTTTATTAAGTATTCGCAAACTTTTGCAACAGGTCTCACTGCAGAGTCCAAATGTACAGTATTCATTTTTTCGGTAAAACAATCTAAATATGGAATAATGGTATTTAGGTTTTCGCCACACATAAACTCGAATACCCAAGCAGCTCTTGGAGAAATCTTATCGTCAACCATAAATAGGATCTCCAGTAGTTTTGGGATTAAATTTGGATTATTAATAACTAGATTGGCATAGTATAATCGTTTCTCTCTAGAATGATTAACATAATTTAATTCTTGATATAAAGCTTCAGTAGTCAAATGAAATTATTATTTTTAGACTCTAAAATTAATAAAAATGAACTGCGCACACTAATAAGTGTCTCATCAAAATAAAACATCATTAAATAACTAATTCCTAATAACTTATGAAAATTTTAAAAAAAATACTGTTGCTTTTATTAATTGTATTTGTGGTTGCTCAATTCTTTGGGCCAGAAAAAAATGAAGGCTCTATAGAGTCTATAGTAGCATTTTATGAAGATACTAAACCGCCAGAAAACGTAAAAGCAATATTAACAGAATCTTGTTTCGATTGCCATAGTAGTTCGACACGATATCCATGGTACAGTAATATAACACCTGTAAATTATTGGATGGCAGACCATGTTAAGCATGGAACAAAACATTTTAATGTATCTACATGGGAAAATAGTTCTATTAAACGTAAAGACCATAAAATGGAAGAGTTAATTGAGATGGTTGAGGAAAAAGAAATGCCTTTACAATCTTACACTTGGACGCATACCGAAGCTAAATTAAGCGATGCTCAAATTCAAGATGTATTAACTTGGGCAAAGCAAGTTAGAGCCATATATGCACTAGCACCTAAACCAGAATAATTTTTTACATAAAATTACGTTACTTTAATAATACGTTTTAGATTTCTAAAATTGAATAAAAAATTGCTCATCATTGGTTTCGTTTGGCCAGAACCTCAAAGTTCTGCAGCTGGAAGCCGAATGATGCAAATTATAGAAATTTTTAAGTCTAAAAATTATCAAATTACCTTTGCTACAGCATGCACGAAAAGTGACAATGCTTTCGATTTAAAACAAATAGAGGTACAAACCAAAACACTATTACTAAACGATTCTAGTTTCGATACTTTTATTAAAAAATTAAATCCAGATGTAGTACTCTTTGATCGTTTTATGATAGAGGAACAGTTTGGTTGGCGTGTTGCAGAACAGTGTCCAAATGCCCTTAGAATATTAGATACAGAAGACTTACACTGTTTAAGACGTGGCAGACAGCAAGCTTTAAAAGATCATGCTGTTTTTGATACGAGTTACCTATATAATGATACGGCTAAGCGTGAAATAGCTAGTATATTTAGATGCGATTTATCTATTATTATTTCTGAAGTAGAAATTAAAATACTAAAAGAGCAGTTTCATGTTAGTCACGATTTGTTAATTTATTTACCTTTTTTATTAAATTCTATAACCTTAAAATCTCAACGAGACTTACCAAATTTCAAAAATCGAAAGCATTTTATAACAGTTGGTAATTTTTTACATCAACCCAACATAGATGGTTTATTACACTTAAAACAAAATATTTGGCCACTTATTAGGAAAAAACTACCAAAAGCCGAGATGCATATTTATGGTGCTTATGTTACCGAACAAGCAAAACAATTACAGAACAAAGCAGAAGGCTTTTTAATTAAAGGTTTTGTAGAAGATATAAATTCACTTATGCAGAAATATAAAGTGTGCTTAGTGCCTTTGCGTTATGGTGCAGGTTTAAAAGGAAAAATTATAGATGCCATGTTAAATGGCGTACCTTGTATAACAACAAGTATTGGAGCAGAAGGTATGTATGGCGATTTAGAGCCTAATGGTTTTGTAGAAGACCAGACTAAAGATTTTGCAGATAAGGCAGTAGAACTCTACACGAATAAATTTTTTTGGAATGGTAAACAAAAGTTAGGAGTAACAATTATAAATGTTCGTTTTGATAAACAACTATACACAAATGACTTTTTATTAAAAGTTGAAAACACCCAAAAAAATCTAAATTATATTAGGCTTCATAATTTTACAGGAAGCATGCTCATGCATCACACTATACAAAGTACCAAGTATATGAGTAGATGGATAGAGGAAAAAAATAAAAAATGAAGACAATAATTAATCTTAAAGGTATTATTATGAAAATTTCTACATTTAAAAAAGCCATTCTTTTAATTGTTTTAATGTTTACCTCAATGGTAAATGCACAAATGAACTCTAAGCAGGTAGACTCTTTAGTTAACTATGCAATGAGTAAATTTAATGTTGCTGGTTGTGCAGTTGCTGTTGTAAAAGACGGGAAAATAATACACAACAAAGGTTATGGTGTTAAATCTATTACAACACAAAGTCCATTATACGAGCATACACAATTTGCAATTGCCTAAAATAGTAAAGCCTTTACCACAGCTGCATTGGCTATTTTAGTAGAAGAAGGTAAGATAAGTTGGCTAGATAAGGTAAAAGACCATATTCCAGAATTTAGAATGTATAATCAGTATGTTGAAGATAATTTTAATATTCAAGATTTAGTAACCCATCGTAGTGGTTTAGGATTAGGCATGGGAGATTTAATGTTTTTTCCTGATGGAACCGATTTTACAATGGACGATTTACTGTCTAGCTTTCAATATTTTAAACCAGAGTCAGCTTTTAGAACCAAATGGGACTACGATAATTTATTATACTTAGTAGCTGGAGAACTTATTGCTAGAAAAAGTAATATGACTTGGGAGGAATTTGTTAGAATTAATATTCTAGAACCTTTAAATATGGATAATACTTATGCATCGTTAGATCAAATAAAAGATACTAGTAATTTATCTGCATCACATGCTGTAGAAAAAGGCGAAATTAGAGTGATACCCACTTTTAAAGAAATGATGAATGGAGCAGCAGGTGGTATTTTCTCTAATGTAGATGATCTTTCACAATGGATATTATTACAATTAAACAAAGGAAAGTTTGGAGAAGATTTAAAGAAACAATTGTTTTCTACAGTAAACCATCGCGAAATGTGGAGAATGCACACCGTAATGAGTGCAGATTCAAATCCAAGATACAATTCACACTTTTCAGGCTATGGTTTGGGTTGGTTTGTATCTGATGTAAAAGGAAACCTAAAAGTAGAACACACAGGAGGTTTGCCAGGTATGTTATCTAATACAGTCATGATTCCAGACCTTAATTTAGGAGTTGTTATTTTAACTAATACTAGTGATGATGGTGGAGGTTTGTTTTCTGCAGTTGCAAATGCAATTACAGACGATTATTTAGGCTTAGATAATTTTAACTGGGTAGATAAATATGCTGCTTATTTTAAGCAGCGTGCAACAGGAAATGATGATTATACCAAAAAGGTATGGGAAGAAGTAGCCACTGCAGACGCATCAAAAATTAATGCTAAAAACTATACGGGTTTTTATAGAGACAATTGGTTTGGTAAAGCAGAAGTTTTTAATAAAAAAGGTAAGTTATATATTAAATTTTTACGCTCACCAAAACTAAATGGAGAATTACAGTTTTATAAAAACAATACTTTTGCAGTAAAATGGGAATACCAAGATATGAATGCAGATGCCTTTGTAACGTTTAGTGTAGATAATAATAACAAAGTACAAAGTATCAAACTAAAAGGTATTTCTCCAAACATCGATTTTAGTTTCGATTTTCAAGATTTAGATTTACAACGCGAAGACTAATTGTGTAATTGGTAACAAATTAAAAAGCCTTAAAATTATATTTTAAGGCTTTTTTTATGGTATTGTTTTTTATGCTTAATTAAGCAACAACGTCTTTCTTCTTAATTTTTCTGTAAGTAAACGAATTAAAAATACTACGCTTAGCAAAACGTGTTTGCTTGTCGCTTTGAGAAAATTTTATATATAAGGCTTTATTAACACCAAAGTACTCATAAGTATTACCATCTAAAAATGTGATTTCTAAAAGTAAACCTTTGTGTTTCCAATCCATAATAGGAGAGTTAATAGTTGTGTTGTATTCCTCTAAGTTAGCCTCTTTAGTTTCTGGAGCAATACTAACTAAAAAATGGTAAGCATCTATAACCTTACGTCCCATTTCTTCTGCTTCTGCAGCTTTTTCATCGTTATCTTGAAACTTATCAGGATGCCATTCTTTAACTAAGTTTCTGTATTTTTTTTTAAGTTCTCCAAGTGTTGGTTGTGCTTCCACTTCAAATAACTTTCTGTACTCGTTTATGCGCTTCATAATAATCCTATTTTTAATAGTGCGCGAAAGTACTCAATTGTTTTGGATTGCGAGCGAGATTATTTGGGAAGTTTATTTTAATTATAATCTTGTACTTTAGATTGTATTGAACTTAATTATTTATAATTAAACACTAATTTTAATTATTCTTTAAACAACACATATATTGTTTCTGGTAATTAATCTTATAAATCTTAGCGTTGGCTATTTCAATATTCCAGTGAAAATTGAAACATAATATAATCCAGTTAATATGAAAACAACACCTGCAACTTTCCGCATTACTTTTTCGATTTTCGTAATTCTGTTGTAGAACACACCTACTTTTCCTGCTGTAAAAGCCAATAAATAAGTAAAAAGAATTGTATAACGTCAGCAAAAAGTGAACTAGTTATCACTTTAATATAAGAGAGAGGTTTTATTATTTCAGTCAATTCAGCCGAACAGTTATTCAATTCCGCTTTTGTTTGTTCAAGTTCAGTTTTTAATTCAGACAATTGCTTTTTCGTTTCTCCGTCTGAACAACTCAAAAATGTTAATAATCCAAAAGTAAGTGCTAGTAATTTTCTTTTCATTTTGTTAATGGTTTGTAATAATTGTAAATCTATTACGAAAATTTTAATGGTTATTGCGGATTTCCGTAATGTATGCTAACAAGTAAATATAGTTAATTAAAAAAATTAACGATTTCATATACTATCTACAAATTCTTTAAACACCTCTTTGTGTTTCTCTAAATCTAAAGAAGGAGAGAGTGAGGCACGTACAATATAATCTTTATCACCTTCTTTGGTTGTGCCTTGTGTAGATGTTGCTGGAATAGTCCAGTAACAGCCTTTTAGTTGTCCATAGCTTACACAGTATTTGCTATCGCTTGGTATTTTGGTAATCATTAAATTAATAAGTTTTAAATTTAAACTGCGTTTGTACTCTTCTTTTTCTGCATCAGTATTGCCTTTTGTTGGTAGATCTAAAGAAAAAACAGATGGTGTAAAACCTTGTGTTGATAAGGTTTTAGATATAAAATTAATTTTAGCTTCTGGTAAGGCCTCTTGTATAAAGTTTACAAACTCACGTGTATTTACATAAGCATCTTTAATTCTTTGCGTCATACTTGGCAATTGTTTTGCTAATATTTCTAGCTGCTGCTTTGTGGCTTGGTTATCACAGAGTATAAGGTGCTGTTCAATTTTTTCTATTAAATCCTCTGTTTTTGTATTACCTACACAGTAACCAGCAGTGCATTGTCCACCACTTGGAAATTTAGAACCACTAGCAAACGAAATGGTTTTAATACTAGACAATATATTCTCTTTTCCTAAAAATTGAACATTTGGACAAAACGTTTGGTCTAAAATAAAAATAGGAGCTACTGCTAAACTACCTGATGCAGTTTTACGTTCTTGGCTTAAAACAGCTTTTAATTGTAAAAGATTAGGAACCTCAACTCTTGGATTGGTTGGAATCTCTGCAATTATTAATGGTATAGCATCTTGTTGTGCAATAGTAGTTAAAACTGAATCTATGCTTTTAACCATATCATTACCACCATCTACTGGTAAATCCACCACTTCTACATGGTCAAGAGCGGCAGCAACACGTCTGGCTTGGTCGTTTGTACCTCCATAACAATTTGGTGGCACCACAATTTTAATGGGTTTTTCTTTATGGTTTTCTACTGCATGGTGTATTAAGCCCATTAAAATGGCATATTGAATAGACAAGCCACTTGAAGCTACTAATGGTTTAGTAGTTGTATTAGTAATTGTTTTAATTGCTTTTAGAACAGCAGCTTTGTGTGCTTCTAACTGAATATTTGAGTTATTAATTATTGAGTGATTAGTAAGTGCGTTTAATGCTGTAAGCGCATGATTTGGAGTCATTGCAATGGTTTCTCTACGTCTTACGTGCTGTATGTCTTTTACATAAGTTTCGTTTTGCTTGCCATGCATTAGTAAAACACTTCCAAGCGTAGCATAACCAGTAATGTAAAAATCAATATTAGCGTTAAGCGTTGTTGGGTTTATTTTATCTTCATTCGAAATAAAAATAGTTGAACCATTAAATGTTGAAACATCTAAAGTGTCTTCAACTTGTTTTAAATGAAACGAATAACCATAAATGGTTTTTAAAACGTTAACATCAAAAAAATGAGGCAAACTACCTGAATACAAGATTTGCGTGTTTTTCTTATCGAATTTATTTTTTCTAAGAATAGCTAAAATAGGCATGGTTTGAGATGAAAAACTAACAACATTTTCAGCCTTTAAGTCGTTTAGTTTAGCAATTGCCCATTCTAAAATACACGATAATGGATGGCCAAGTCTTATATAATCGTAAGCAGTAGGTAACTGGCTAAGTGCTTTGGTTTTAGAATTATTGTTATTAAATAAGTTTTCAAACTGCTCTAAAAATTCAGTTTTAGCTAATGCTTCGTTATAAATATCCAAGCGATGTGTGGTAAGATTAAGCCAATCTTTTGTTTTGTTTTCTAATACATCTTTTATATAATTTAGTATGGTATTCTCTTTCATAAATTTCATTTTTATATGACTTGCAATTTACGTTTTACTATTGTGAATTGAAATTACTGTAGTATAAAAAAGGTATTTTTTATTAATATAAAATCTAATTTTAATAAAGCGCGTATTCACCTTTTTATTAATTTCGCGCTTTCAAATGAATAGACATGATTACAGTAGATAATTTAGCAGTAGAATTTAGTGGTACAACTTTATTTAGTGATGTAAATTTTGTTATCAATCCAAACGATAAGATAGCTTTAATGGGAAAAAATGGTGCAGGAAAATCTACTATGATGAAAATTGTAGCTGGTGTACAAAATCCTACACGTGGTAAAATAAGTTGTCCAAAGGAGACTGTAATTGCTTACTTGCCTCAGCATTTACTAACCGAAGATAATTGTACTGTTTTTGAAGAGGCTTCTAAAGCGTTTGCACACATTTTTAAGATGAAAAATGAAATGGACGTTCTAAATAAAGCATTAGAAACTCGAACAGATTACGAGAGTGACGAGTATATGTCTATTATAGAAAAAGTTAGCGAATTAGGCGAACAATTTTATGCTTTAGAAGATGTAAATTACGATGCAGAAGTAGAGAAAGCTTTAAAAGGATTGGGTTTTAAGCAAGACGATTTTACCAGATTAACTAACGAGTTTTCTGGTGGTTGGAGAATGCGAATTGAATTAGCAAAAATTCTGTTGCAAAAGCCAGATTTAATTTTGTTAGATGAGCCTACAAACCATATTGATATAGAATCTGTAATCTGGTTAGAAGATTTTTTAGTAAACAAAGCCAATGCTGTAATGGTGATTTCTCACGATAGAGCGTTTATAGATAATATTACTAATCGTACTATAGAAGTAACTATGGGACGCATTTACGATTATAAAGCCAACTATTCACATTACTTACAATTACGCGAAGAACGTCGTGTACACCAAATAAAAGCTTACCAAGAACAGCAAAAGTATATTGCAGATAATATGGCTTTTATAGAACGTTTTAAAGGCACATATTCTAAAACTAACCAAGTGTCTTCTCGTGAGCGTATGCTAGAAAAACTAGAAATTATAGAGATTGATGAAGTAGATAATGCGGCATTAAAACTTGAGTTTCCACCTGCACAACGTTCTGGTGATTATCCTGTAATAGTAGACGAGTTAACAAAAAGCTATGGTAATCATACAGTATTTAAAAATGCTAGTTTCTCTATTGCTAGAGGAGAGAAAGTGAGTTTTGTTGGGCGAAATGGAGAAGGGAAATCTACCATGATTAAATCTATACTTGGTGAGATAGAAGTAGAGGGAAAGTGTAGTTTAGGTCATAATGTGCATGTTGGTTATTTTGCTCAAAACCAAGCCGCTTTGTTAGATACAGAATTAACCGTTTTTCAAACGGTAGATACTGTTGCAAAAGGAGATGTACGAACGCAAATTAAAAATATTTTGGGTCGTTTTATGTTTAAAGGCGACGATATCGATAAGAAAGTAAGTGTATTGTCTGGAGGAGAAAAAACCAGATTAGCTATGGTGAAATTATTACTAGAGCCTGTTAATTTGCTTATTCTCGATGAGCCAACAAACCACTTAGATTTAAAGTCTAAAGATGTTTTAAAAGATGCGCTCTTAAGTTTCGATGGTACACTAATTTTGGTATCTCACGATCGTGATTTCTTACAAGGCTTATCTCAAAAAGTATTTGAATTTAAAGAACAACGTGTTATCGAACATTTTGAAACTATTGATGCTTTTTTAGAAAGAAATCGTATTAAGAGTATTAAGGAAATGAATCTTTAAAAGGAGTTCGTTTAATTTTTTTGTGTTTCAGATTGTCGCATTGGCATCGCGTCTATAATACCAAACAATTGTTGTTTTGTTAAAGGCGTATTTTTAATCTTTTTTATCTTTCCATCTAGTCCAATTAAAACGACTTTAAATTTATCTTCAAAATTCATGTGTTTTTTATAAAGTTGCTTCTCTTTTTTCCAATTTGACTTGGTTTTATATAGTGTAGATTTATATTGATGTGGTAAAACTTCATAAATTATTAGTTGTCTTTCTTTAAAGCCTTCTTCACTATTTTTTAAAAAGCTTAATTGTATTTTATAGTCTTCAGCATTTTCTTCAGAAGTAAAAATTAATAACACTCTGTGTTTCCATTTCTGTTTACTAATATCTTGAGCAGACAAGGTCTTGAAACTTAATAAAACAATTAAAATAATAAATAATCTCATGTTACTTTTTAATTTTGCTTTTTAACCAATCTACTCTTCTTTCTAAAGATTTTGGTGCATTAAAACGATATCCAAAATAGAGTTTGGCATAACTTCTATCGCTTATAATATTAGTTTTTGTTTTGGCATTAGTCGCTTTAGAATCGAAATTAAAATTGGCACCTGCTACTATTTTTTCAGAAGTGTAACCAAAGTATAAACCTAAGTTTAAAGCTGTTGTAAATAAGGTGTTTTGCTCATTAACTTCAGCCAAATTATAATCGGTATAACGAATACCTATTGCTGGAGATACAGAAGGTGTTACAAACCAATTGTTTTCTATTACCCAAGTATAGTAATAGTCTGAAGCCAGAGCAATACTATAAATGTTTTGTGCTTCTTTATTACCATCTATTTTGTCTGAAAAGCGTTGGTATCCATAACGTAAAGTAGGTATTAAACTTCCAGTGCTTTTGCGTTGCCACTCTGTATTAAATAGAACATGTTTTAAAGAGAAATTAGGATTTATTACAAAAGACGTTGCACCATTCCAGCTTGTAGTTTTAAAATCTGGAAATTCCTCCTGTTGACCATTAAGAATTTCACCTTCTCTGTAAAACCCACGAACACGTCTGTACTGCATATTCTGTATCCATTGGTTTAAAAATAAGCGCAGTGTAATGTCTTGAAATGAAGATTTGTAAGGTAAACTTCTGTCTTTAGGAGAGAAACCAATACTTAAACCAATAAACTCATAATTGGCAGAAGCAGTAAACTTAAAAATAGTATTGGCTGCTAAACTAAAATTTTCAGTGTCACTTTTTTGTATGGAATACGACTCGGTTTGTGTATTAATATTGGCTTTTAGCATAATTTTATGCTTAAAAGAGGTAATAAAAGATGAGTTGTCTTGGCTATAACCTATAACTGTAAAACAAATAAAAAATTGAAGGAATAAGACTCTCATTTAATGTATTAAGTTAATAAATTCTCGAACACCTTTTGTTGCTGTATTTTTTATAACAGTTAAAGTTTTAGAGCTTGATATTGTTGGATTTGGATCTATAAAATAAGTAGGTGTGTTTTCTGGAACATAATGTATTAAACTAGCAGCAGGATATACTTGCATAGAGGTGCCAATAATTAACAAAACATTTGCTGTGTTACAAATGTCTACAGCCTTGTCAATTAAAGGTACAGCTTCACCAAACCAAACAATATGTGGTCTTAATTGGTGTCCGTTTTCGTCTAAATCTCCAAGATTTAAGTTATTTGTCCAAGGTTTCACAAGGTCTTCATTTTTTGTAGAACGTACTTTTAGTAATTCGCCATGTAAATGAATTACGTTTGTGCTTCCTGCACGTTCATGTAAATCGTCTACATTTTGAGTAATAATAGTTACTTTATATTGGTGTTCTAAACTTGCCAAATCATAATGTGCTGCATTAGGTTTTACATCTAGTAATTGTTTACGTCTTTGGTTATAGAACTCGAAAACTAGTTCAGGATTAGCAATAAATCCTTCTGGAGAAGCAACTGCCATGACATCGTGTCCTTCCCAAAGACCATTAGCATCACGAAAAGTTTTAAGTCCGCTTTCGGCACTCATTCCAGCTCCAGTAAGTACTACAATATGTTTCATTGTTATATATTAACGGTATAAAGTTACTGTTATTTCTTTTATCAAGACATGTAAAAATATAGATTCTAAAACGTAAGCTATTTGCATGAGGTTTTTTATTTTTACGATATGATTGACATTAAACTCCTAGAACATCTCGAAACCTTTCTTACCGAAGATAGAATAAAACGGTTTCATAAGGTCATAGATAAACGTACAAAATTTTATACAGTAGCTACAGAAGACGTATACCAATTACACAATACAAGTGCAGTAATGCGAAGTTGTGATGTCTTTGGTATACAAGAAGTAAATATTGTAGAAGAGACCAATTCTAAGCAGATAGATAAAGAAATTGCAATGGGAGCACAAAAGTGGGTAGATTTAAACCGATACCATTCTGTTAAAACGTGTATTAAAGATTTAAAAACTAAAGGCTACCAAATAGTTGCCACTACACCACATAAAGAGGATTGTGAGTTGTATGATTTTGATGTAACCAAAAAGTCTTGTTTTTTCTTTGGAAGAGAAACCGAAGGGCTTTCGGAAGCGGTATTAAAAGAAGCAGATGTTTTTTTAAAAATTCCTATGTCTGGTTTTACAGAGAGTTTAAATATTTCGGTATCTGCAGCTATTATTTTGCAACATGTTACAACTAAGTTGAAGAAAACAAACATAGATTGGCAACTTACCGAAAACGAAAAACTAGAGAAGCGTCTCGATTGGTGTAAAAAGACCATTAAAAGTTACAACGAAATTATTGAGCGTTATTATGAAGCTAAAAACCATTAGTCTTCTTGAAGCTAAAAATTATTATCTTTAGAGCAGTTCTATTAACTTTAATTAACGTCTATGGAAAGTAATTTAATTAGTTGGATTGAAATTCCAGTAACCAATATGGAACGCGCTAAAGCTTTTTACGAGACTGTATTTAATATTGAAATAAAAATAGAAACGTTTCAAGGTGTTTTTATGGGATGGTTTCCCATATATGATAAAAAACCTGGAGCCTCTGGTGCTTTAGTACTAAATGAGGCTTACACACCAAGTGATACTAAAGGTGTCTTAATTTACTTTAGCTCTAACGATATTAGTAAACAATTAGAAACAGTTGTAGAAAATGGAGGTGCAATTATTCAAAACTTTACAGAAATTTCACCAGAAATAGGTGCAATGGGATTGTTTATAGATACCGAAGGTAATAGAATAGCTTTATACTCTAATCCTAAGTTATAACCAGATTAAGTTTTAGATTTTACAATCTAAGTGCTTGAAATTTATTTGCAAATTGAACGTTGTAGACTAAGGAGTAATTACTTCTTTCTATCTCGACTTAATACCTTGTATTCTTCATAACATTGACTAATAGCATCTAACATTTGAAGATCGTTGGCTTTATTAATAAAATCTTTAGAGTAATTGCATTGAGAGACAATTTCATCTAAATCTACTTTGGTGATTTGTAATAATACCATAAGCGTTTCTCTATCGAATCTAGAAGCGAGAAGGTTTCTAATTTCGTCGTCTTTTTTCATCTGTTTTAGCTTTTTAAGCTCGGAGCCTTTTCTGCTAAAAGTATTGTAGAGAAAATCTAACGGATTAAATATAGAACCTAAAACTTTACTTATTTTATTTGGGGATTTATTATTACCAGCTTCATAACCAGAGCTTAGCCCAGAGATGCTATAACGATAGTTTGTGTTTACTTGTACTTGTTTAATGTCTATTTCTAGGTAGCCAGTAAGTTTAAGATCGTTAACTACAACTTCCTCTAAAGCAAGTGCTAATTCTGTTAAAATAATTTTAGAACTTCCAAATTTTAGCCAATCGTTTGTTACACGTACTTTAATAGATTTGTAACCAATGTATGTTAAATGTAACGTATCGTTAACTTTAGCTTTTAGAGTAAATTCTCCAGCTTCATTTGTAGTAGTACCAATAACTTGGTTTAAGTTAACAATGTTAACACTCTCAATTGGAGCGTTTGTTTGAGAGTCTATTAAAACACCTTCTACTTTATCTTTATTCAATGTGTTTTCTGTATCTCCTTCTTGAGCAAATGCAAAAAAGGAACAAAGTAATAAGAGTAAAATAAAAAAGTGTTTCATTGATTTTTATCAAGCCATAAAAGTACTAAACAAATTTTATTTAGTGCACTTAAAACTCTTTATTTGACTTAATATTAACAAAAAGGCTTAATTTTTTAGTTAAGTCTTTGTAGTATTATAAATTTTTAAATTATATGTTCATCTTTGTAAAAAATTATTAAATGA
The DNA here is from genome assembly GCF_029238095.1 of Lacinutrix sp. Classification (GTDB taxonomy): domain Bacteria; phylum Bacteroidota; class Bacteroidia; order Flavobacteriales; family Flavobacteriaceae; genus Lacinutrix. The sequence continues at coordinate 109,309 of NZ_JAQWGS010000025.1, forward strand.
AATTTAAAGTATTATTACTGCTTACGTTCTTGTTATCGTTTTCTTCAATTCAAGCTCAAAACGAAGCAGCTATATGGTATTTTGGATTTAATGCAGGTTTAGATTTTAACAGTGGAGCACCTGTGGCTTTAACAAATGGTATGTTAAGTACAAATGAAGGTTGTTCAACAATTTCTAATAGTAATGGACAACTTCTTTTTTATACAGATGGTATTCGTGTTTGGGATAAAAGCCATAATGTAATGCCAAATGGTACTGGACTTTTTGGAAATCCATCGAGTACACAATCTGGTATCATAGTCCCAAAACCTAATAATCCTAATCTTTATTATATTTTTACTGTAGATGATGAAGCTGGACCTAATGGTCTGAGATATTCTGAAGTAGATTTAACTTTAAATGGTGGGAATGGAGATGTTAATGCTAATAAAAATATACTACTTACAACACCAACAGCAGAAAAAATATCTGCCATAGAGCACACAAACGGAAACGATATTTGGGTGATTACACACGAGTGGAACAGTAATAATTTTTTTGCATATTTAGTTACTCCAGCAGGTGTTAATACTACACCAATTACGTCTACTGTAGGTGCTTTTCATGGAGGAGGAAACACAAGTAACGCTATTGGGAATTTAAAATTTTCTCCCAATGGAGAACGGTTGGCACTTGCTCAAGCTTACGAACCAAATTTTGTTGAAGTTTTTGATTTTGATACTGCTACAGGATTAGTTAGCAACCCGATTTTTATTAATGGTATTTTTACTGAGAATGGATCTGATGGTCCTTATGGAGTAGAATTTTCACCAGATAGTAATACTTTGTATGTCTCTGATGCTAATTATTCTGGAAATTCTAAAATTCATCAATTTAATATTACTTTAAGCAATGCTACAGATGTTATAAATTCTGATACTATTTTGTTTGAAGGTTCTGGAACTTTTGCTGGTTTACAGTTAGCAATAGATGGCAAAATTTACATGTCTAAAGTAGATAAAACTTTTTTAAGCGTTATAGAAAATCCAGATATTTTGGGCACTGGAGCCAACTATATTGATGAAGCTGTGAGCTTAAATGGAAGATCTGCAAGATTTGGTTTACCACCTTTTATTCAATCGTTTTTTTCTGCTGGAATTGTTGTAGAAAACACATGTTTGGGAGCAGCTACTAATTTTTATGTAAATACAAGTAATACCATAGATTCTATTTTATGGAATTTTGGAGATGGTAATACTTCAACATTAGAAAATCCCACACATAATTATGCAAATACAGGACAATATAATGTTAATGTAACTACTACTTCAGGAGCAGATACAATAACACAAGATAGAGTGGTTACTATTAGCGATGTGCCTTTTGCAAATGCAGTATCAGATTATATTTTATGCGATGACACTTCTAACGATAGTATAGAAGTTTTTAATTTACAATCTAAAAACATAGAAATATTGGGCTTCCAGTCTGTTACACAATTTAATGTAAGTTACTTTCCCACAGCATTAGATGCTGTAAATGATACCAATATGTTGGCTAACAACTATTCTAACACAACAAATAATCAAGAGGTTTTTGTTAAAATTTTTAATGTAGACAATAGCTTATGTTACGCCATTACTTCTTTTAATTTAATAGTATCTCAAGTTCCAATTGCAAATACGGTTGCAGATGTGTTTTTATGTGACGACGCTACTCAAAACGGACAAGAAACAATTAATTTGTCGTTATTTAATGATCAAGTTTTGAATGGCCAAATGGCTTCTAGTTTTAATATTACTTATCACTTAACTCAAGATAATGCCAACAATAATGTAGGTGCTTTGCCAGATGTCTATCAATCTTCAAATGAAACTATTTTTATAAGAATTGAAAATACAACTCATGTAAATTGTTACGATACTTCCTCATTTAATATTACTATAGATGATTATTTTGCACCTAACCAACCAGACAATTTATTTTTATGTGAAAATGATAATGATGGAGTAGAGACTTTTAGCTTATCGTCTCAAGATAGTACAATACTTTTAGGTTCGTCTGGTACTTATAATGTGTCTTATCATCTTTCTCAAGATGATGCAGACAGTAATACAGATGCCATTTTAGGTAATTATCAAAACACAACTAGTTTCGAAGAAATTTTTGCTAGAATTGAAAAAACGACTAATGTGTTTTGTTACCAAACCTTATCATTTTTTATTGATGTAAGACCAGTTCCAGTTATAAACATGCAAACCGATTGGATTATTTGTTCTAATGAAACGCTAACCGTTTCAGCACCTGCTGGTTTCGATGCTTATTTATGGTCTACAGGTGAAACTACATCTACAATAGACATAACTTCTCCAGGTAATTACACAGTTACCGTAACTAATAATTATGCAACCGTTCCAGCTTTAAGCTGCAGCAGTTCTCAAAGCATAACTGTTACAGAATCTGATGAAGCTTTAATTAACGATGTAGCTATTGTAGATTGGACTATTAATGAAAACGAAATTAGAGTTTTTGTAGATGGTTTAGGTGATTATGAATATTCTTTAGATGGTATTACCTACCAAGATAGTAATCTCTTTAGTGGTTTAAATACTGGAGAATACTTAGTGTATGTAAGAGATAAATTAGGCTGTGGTGTAACATTAGAAGAGGTGTTTTTGTTGTTTTACCCTTATTTTTTCACTCCAAATAATGATACAGTAAACGATTTTTGGCAAATAAAATTTTCAGAATCTGAACCAGATTTAAAAATTTTAATTTTCGATAGGTATGGAAAACTATTAACACCTTTAGATCCACGTTCTCGTGGATGGGATGGTACCTTTAATGGCAAATTAATGCCAACTTCAGATTATTGGTTCTTGGTAAAAAGACCAAGTAATGGTAAAGAATATAGAGGTCATTTTACTCTAAGACGCTAAAAAAAATCCCAAACCTTAACAGTTTGGGATTTTTTTATTTAATCTTTTCTTCTAGAGCGTCCAGATCTAGAATGCGTAGTTTTAAATGCGCTTTTATCTTTGTCTCCACTTTCGCTTCGTCTTGAGCGTGTTGGTCTATCTTCGCTTCCTCGTCTTCTGTCGCTTCTGTTATTATCTCCAGAACCTTCACTACGTCTACTGCTGCGTCTATCTCCACCACCAGAAGAGCGTCTGTCTGCACCTCCTGAGCGTTTTCTGTCTCCACCATCTCGTCGTCTTCCACCACCAGAGTTTCCACGACCACGTCCACCACGACTTGGTTTATCTTCAGTAATTTCAACATTTACAAAACGACCTTCGTGTTTAAAGTCTGTAAAGAATGCTAATACTTTTTCTTGGTGTTCTTTTTCGGTATTAAAGAAAGAGAAGGTTTCTTTACAATCTACTTTAAAAACATCATCACGACCAAGATCTAAAACTTCTTTTAAGAAATCTTTTAATTTCATCCAATCGAAGCCATCTTTTTCACCTACGTTAATAAAGTAACGTGCAGCATTACCGCTTGGTTCACGACTTTCACGATTAGTATCTCCAGCAACTACGTTTAAGTTTTTAGACTTCTGGTAATAATTAAAGAAACGTGTAAACTCTACAGAGAAAAACTTCTTAATTAATTCATCTTTACTAGTATCTTCAAATAGTGCGTTTATATCTTCAAGATATTTATCAATTTCGTGATTAATTTCGGTATTATGAATTTTATTAGCTAAAGACATTAACTGTACTTCGCAAATTTCCATTCCGTTTGGAATTTCTTTTAATTCAAATTTCTTATTAATAATACGTTCAATACTTTTTAAACGTCGTACTTCACTTTTAGAAACAATTACCATAGAAACACCAGTTTTTCCAGCTCGTCCAGTTCTACCAGAACGGTGTGTGTAGGTTTCTATTTCGTCACTTAATTGGTAATTAATTACATGTGTAATATCATCTACATCAATACCACGTGCAGCAACATCTGTTGCTACAAGCATTTGTATTTGTTGCGATCTAAATTGCTTCATCACGATATCACGTTGATTCTGACTTAAATCACCATGTAATGCTCCAGCACTATAGCCATCTTCAATTAATTGTTCTGCAACTTTTTGTGTATCACGTTTTGTTCTACAAAAAATAACCGAAAATATATCAGGATTAGCATCTGCCAAACGTTTTAAAGCTTGGTAACGATCGCGTGCATTTACTAAATAGTATTCGTGAGAAACAGTATCTGTACTCTCGTTTTTATGTCCAACAGTAATTTCCTGTGGACTTTTCATAAACTTTTTTGCAATGGTTGCTACCTCTTTAGGCATTGTTGCAGAAAATAACCATGTGTTTTTATCTTCAGGTGTTCCAGATAAAATATCTGTAATATCTTCTTTAAAACCCATGTTAAGCATCTCGTCTGCTTCATCTAAAACTGCATATTGAATTTTAGTGATATCTACTAACCTTCTGCTAATCATATCTTTCATTCTACCAGGTGTAGCAACAATAACTTGCGCACCACGTTTTACTTCGCGCGCTTGGTCTGTAATGCTAGAACCTCCATAAATAGCAACAACATTTAAACCTTTGCAGTATTTACCGTAAGCTTTCATTTCGTTTGCTATTTGCAAACAAAGTTCACGAGTAGGAGATAATATTAAGCCTTGAGTGGTACGACTATCAATATCAATTTTTTGAAGCATCGGGAAACCAAATGCAGCAGTTTTACCAGTTCCAGTTTGCGCTAAGGCCACTAAATCTTTTTCTTCGTTTAATAATATTGGGATTGCTTTTTCTTGTACTTCAGATGGTGTTTCGAAACCTAAATCTGTAATACCTTTTAAAAGGTCTTCGTTAAGACCTAATTCTTGGAATGTGCTCATTCTTTTGTTATGTATTTCAATGTCAATCTATTTGGTGTTACAGATAGAAGTGCATTGAACATACTTAACCTAAAACTTCTAGTAACACATCCTCACTCTGAGGAGTCAATTTAACGCTTTTGCGTTTTTAAAGGTGCAAAGGTACGTAATAATATTAGATATTCAATTTATTAGTTTTAGTGTTTGTTTTTGAGCGCTTTAACACGCTATTCGTTATATCTTTTTTTTGCCATATATGGTAGCAAAAAAAAGGATGCCACTACTATCGTTAGCGCGAAAATGTTGTTTAATAGAATATCTAAAAAATATTTAATTTTTTTTAAATAAGAAAAACATTAAATTGCTGCACTAAAAAATAAATTATGAAGAAAATATATTTCGCATTTTTCCTATTAGCTTTAGGTTTAAATGTACAGGCACAAGAAGCAACTTTAAAATCAGATCAAGATAAACAAGCTAGAGCAATGGAACTCATGTCTGAAAAAGTAGACATTAAAGTTGATGAAAATCTTTTTATGGCTGTTACACCAAATACATATGTTTCAGAATCTCCAAAAGCTGTAATAATGGCTATGAAAGTGCCAGAATCTTATGCAGAAGCAAAAAAGAAAATAAATGATAGCCAAGATAATAAATTTAAAGTTAAAGATAGAGGAGAAAAAACTATTAATGGTGTTAATGTACTGTTTATGGAAGGCACTTCTGAGGCTGAAGGTGTCACTTTAAATAACACAATTTACTGTGTAGCCATCGACGAAAATACTTGTTTAATGTTTATTGGTATGGTTGAAGTAGGCGCAGACGCTAAATATACAGAAGCAATAACAGAAGCGGCAAATTCTGTAATAAAAAAATAATAAAATAGTTGGTCTTTTTAATTAAATAATATTAAAGTACTTAATGAGCTGTTTTACAGCTTTCCCACGATGTCCAATCTCATTTTTTAGTTTTAAATCTATTTCAGCAAAGGTTTTAGTATGGCCAGTTGGTTTAAAAATAGGATCGTAACCAAAACCTTTGTTTCCTTTTTTTTCTTGGGTTATTTCGCCTTTACAAACACCTGTAAAAGTTTCAAGCTTACCATTTAAATGTAAAGCGATAACGGTTTTAAATTGTGCTTTTCGATTGGACTTATCTTTTAAATTAGTTAAAAGTAAATCCATATTATCGTTTGCATCTCTTTGTTCACCAGCGTATCGTGCACTGTAGACTCCAGGTTCATTATTTAAAGCTGCTACTTCCAAACCTGTATCGTCTGCAAAGCAATCGTAGCCATAATTGGTTTTTACGTATTCTACTTTTTGTATAGCATTACCTTCAATAGTATCTTGAGTTTCTGGTATATCTTCAAAACAACCAATATCTTTTAAGCTTAATAATTTTATATGTTGCGGAATTAAAGATTGAACTTCCTTTAATTTGTTAGCATTGTTAGTTGCGAATACGAGTTTCATTTATATAATAAGTTTAATTTTTCACTATTCACTATTCACTATTCACTATTCACTATTCACTATTCACTATTCACTATTCACTATTCACTATTCACTATTCACTATTCACTAGCGATGATGATAAGGTTCATTCTTTAAAATAGTAAAACCACGATACAATTGCTCAATAATAAATAAACGTACCATTTGGTGAGAAAATGTCATTTTTGATAATGAGACTTTTCCTTTTGCTTTATTATATACATCTTCAGAGAATCCATAAGGTCCACCAATAACAAAAATGAGTTGTTTAATACCAGAGTTCATGTGTTTTTGTAAATATTTAGAAAAGCCAACACTATCATGCTGTTTGCCGTTTTCGTCTAACAAAATTAAAACATCTGTAGCACTTAATTTATTTAAAATAAGTTCGCCTTCCTTTTGTTTTTGTTGTGCTTCACTAAGACTTTTTACATTTTTAATATCAGGAATAATTTCCAAATTAAATTTAATATAGAAACTTAGGCGTTTTGTATACTCTTCAATAAGAGACTGCAGTTGTTTATTGTCTGTTTTGCCAATGGCAATAAGTTTAATAGTCATTAAAAACAGTGTTTTGAATTGTGATAAAATGGTATTTTTTCAAATAAACCATATCCATTTTCCATATGTGTTGTTTTTGATAACTCTAAATCATTCTTGTATTGTTCCCAATTTGAGTTTTCAAGAAGTTTTTCAACTCTTTTGTCTGTAGTGTGTCCACCATTTAGATAGAACTCTCCATCGGGTTTTATTATAGCAAGGTTATAGTTGTACATTATTTTAAAAAATTGGTTTTTAAAAACACCATTATCTTTTATCCAATTAAATCCACCATAGTTATTAACTACATTTTCTTCTGCTTTGTATAGGTAATTAATTTTAATTGAAAATTTTCTCTCATATTTTTCGATGCATTTATTTTGCTTTTTTAACCATTTTTTTCTGTTATTAATAAACTTTTTTTCATTAAAGTCATGGGTCCTTCTGCCTTTATCTCTTAAAGAAAGCGAAGTGTCTTTTTTTACGGCCAGAGTATGTTTAATATGTTTTTTATTGAGCGTAGAGAAGCTAAGAAGAGAATCATAATATTTTAAAACTATAATTTCTCCGGAATCAATTTTTTTCTTAGAATCTCTATTGATTAATAATCTAATTTGCTGGTATACTTGAGTGCTTAATTTACCAAAGTAAAATTTATTAAGCACTTTATTAACAACTAGACTATCGGTTTTATATTCCAAACATTTGTAGGTATGGTTTTTGCATTTTTTTAAATAGATAGTTTTATCTATTTCTTTATTGTAGGCATCAGTATAAATCTTTTTAGAATCTGTGTTTTGAGACCAAGAAATGGAAGTAAACAGCATAAAAAGTAAGTAGACAAATAATTCTAATTTCATATAAAATATTAGGTATTAATGCTAAACTACAATTAAATTTTAATAATCGTAAATCAATTTCTTATTTTAGCATAAACAATTCTTAGCAATGATTTCTCAAGAACAATTTAATAAAGAAATAGAACTAATAATAGCCAATGCTATTCGGGAAGATGTTGGTGATGGTGATCACAGTTCATTATCCTGTATTCCAGAATCTGCTCAAGGTAAAGCTAAACTTTTAGTAAAAGATAATGGCATAATAGCAGGAGTAGAATTTGCAAAACAAGTGTTTGCTTATGTAGATCCTAAAATGAAAGTTGAAACCCTTATAGAAGATGGAAGTAAAGTAAACTATGGTGATATTGTTTTTTATGTAGAAGGCGCCTCGCAATCCATTTTAAAAGCAGAACGACTAGTGCTTAATGCGATGCAGCGTATGAGTGCCATAGCAACCAAAACCAAACTTTTTGTAGATTTACTAAAAGGCACAGGAACAAAAATTTTGGACACACGTAAAACAACTCCAGGTATTCGTGCTCTAGAAAAATGGGCAGTTAAAATAGGTGGAGGAGAGAACCATAGGTTTGCACTTTACGATATGATTATGCTTAAAGATAACCACATTGATTTTGCTGGTGGTATTACAAAAGCTATAGAAAAAACACAACAGTATTTAAAAGCCACTAATCGCGACTTAAAAATTATAGTAGAAGCAAGAGACTTAAATGAAATTGAAGAAATCCTTAAAAGCGATGGTGTTTATAGAATACTAATAGATAACTTTAACTACCAAGATACCAGAACAGCAGTAAAGCTAATTGGAAACAAATGCTTAACAGAAAGTTCTGGTGGTATAAACGAAAAAACCATTAGAGAGTATGCGCTTTGTGGAGTAAATTTTATTTCGTCTGGAGCATTAACACACTCGGTTTATAATTTAGATTTAAGCTTAAAAGCTGTAGATTAATGGCAGACGCTGTAAAAGAGGAGCTTTTAGAAGAGAAAATTGCTGAAAAGCAATTAAAAGAAAAGCAATTAAAAGTTAGATTGCTCAAAATTCCTGTGCTTAATATTGTAATAAAATTATTAAGTAAAGTTAAGTTGCCTGGATTAGAAGGATTATCGCTTTACGATTTGTTAGAATTATATAGTATAGGTATTGCTAAAGGTGCATTAACAACTAGAGCAAGCGCTATAGCTTACAGCTTTTTCACAGCCTTATTTCCGTTTTTACTTTTTATTATTATCATTATACCAAGTATTCCTATTGATGATTTTCAGGACGATTTTTTAATCTTCTTAGAATCGGTTTTACCACCAACAACTTCAGATTTCTTTTCGGACAATATATTTTTTGCTTTAAAAGATAAAAATAGTAACAGTGGTTTACTATCTACTGTTTTAGTGGTTGCTATTTTTTTAATGACAAATGGTGTAAACGCCTTATTTTCCGGTTTCGAGAATTCTTACCATCAACAATTAACACGTAATGTATTTAGGCAGTATTTGTATGCCATGGGAGTTGCATTAATATTGTCTTTGCTTTTAATTATTACAGTTGTAGTATTGGGTTATTTTCAAATTTATGTTGTAGATAACACGTTAGAATTTTTTAAAGAATACGGTTACGAATCCAGAAGAAAAGCAGATTTTTGGGCAAATGTAGCACAATATACCTTTTTTGTAATTATTACTTTTTTCGCTACAGCCACATTATACTATTTGGGAACAAGAGAAGGTAAGAAAGCTAAATTTTTCTCTGTAGGTGCTTTATCTACCACTGTTCTAATCATGTTAACCTCTTATTTATTTGGTGTTTACATAGAAAATTTCTCTCGTTATAACGAACTTTATGGTTCTATAGGAGCCTTATTAATATTACTATTTTACCTTTGGTTGAATGCAAATATTTTACTGTTAGGTTTTGAATTAAATATGGCATTAATGAATCTTAGAAAACAACAATATCATGATTAAGCACTTTCTCATTCTAGTATTTTTAGTGTCTTTTTCTGGACAAGCTCAAGACATTTTTGGAAAGTGGAAAACGATAGATGACCAAACAGGTGAGGCAAAATCTATAGTTGAAATTTATAAACGCGATGGAAAAGTTTTTGGCAAAATTGTTTCCATTTTAAACCCAGAAGTAAAGGACGCGCTTTGCTTAAAATGTGAAGGAGAGGATAAAAATAAGCCTGTTTTGGGTTTCGAACTTATCAAGAATATGACAAAAGAAGGACGCTATTATAAAAATGGAACTATTTTCGATCCAGAACATGGCAAGAAATATAAATGCAGATTAATGCTAACCGAAAATCCTGATATATTACAAGTAAGAGGCTATATTGCCTTTTTATATGCTTCACAATATTGGCAACGAGTTAAAGAAAGATAATAGAGATTATCGTATTTATTTCTCAGTTGGAAGTAAATTAACGAGATATCAATACATCGAATACCAAACACTAAAAATCGAATACTTAATACTAAATTTTGAGTCATTTCATAGACGTTATATTACCAATTCCTTTGGAAAAAATGTTTACTTATAGCATTACCAAAGCCGAATCTCAATTTTTAAAAGTTGGTATGCGTGTATCTGTACCTTTTGGTAAAACCAAAATACACACAGGTTTGGTTGGCGCAATACATAACAATCCGCCTTTAATTTATGAGGCCAAACAAATTCATCAAATTTTAGACGAAAAGCCTATTGTAACCTCAAAACAATTATCTTTTTGGCAATGGATTGCAACTTATTATATGTGTACAATAGGTGAAGTTATGCGTGCAGCTTTACCAAATGCCTTTATTTTAGAAAGTGAAACACTCGTAAGTAGAAACTTAAATAAAGACATAAAAGATACTGATTTAAAAGACGATGAGTATCTGGTTATTGAAGCTTTGCATCATCAATCTACACTAAAAATTCAGGAGATTTCTAATATTTTAAATAAAAAGAATGTGCTTCCTGTTATTAAACGGCTTATCGATAAAGAGGTTATTTTACTTCAGGAAGAAATTTACGATAAATACAAACCCAAATATGTTAGGTATGTAAAATTGCAAGCAGAATATACAAATGAGATTGGATTGCATCAATTGTTAGATGATTTAAGCCGTGCAGAAAAGCAAAGAAAGGTGGTTTTGACCTTATTTTCGATTTCTGCCAAAACAAAAAAGCCAATAAAAGTAAAAACATTAGTAGAAGAGAGCGGAAGCTCTACTGCAATTATAAAAGCTTTAATAGATAAAGATGTTCTAGAAGAATATCATATTCAAACCGACCGTATAGAATATGATGGTGAAGAAAACGAAGCAACCAAAACTTTAAACGAATACCAAACTGAAGCGCTTAAGCAAATAGAAAAGACTTTTAAAACTCAAAATGTAACGTTGTTACATGGTATTACGTCTTCTGGCAAAACAGAGGTTTATGTAAAGCTTATAGAGCAAATTCTAGCCCAAGGAAAACAAGTATTGTATTTGTTGCCTGAAATTGCTTTAACAACACAGTTAGTTACCAGACTTCAAAATTATTTTGGAGAACAAGTTTCTGTTTTTCATAGCAAATACTCAGCTCACGAACGTGTTGAGGTTTATAATCATGTGTTGGGTAATTCCGCGAAAGCGAAAATAATTTTAGGAGCACGTTCGTCTATATTTTTACCATTTCATGATTTAGGATTAATAATAGTAGACGAAGAACACGAACAGTCCTTTAAGCAATTTGATCCAGCGCCTCGTTATCATGCACGTGATGCAGCAGTTGTTTTGGCGCATTTACATCAAGCAAAAACATTGTTAGGTAGTGCAACACCATGCTTAGAAAGTTATAATAATGCAGTAGAAAAAAAATACGGAATAGTAGAAATTAACCGTCGTTATAATAATGTGCAGCCACCAGAAATCGAATTGGTAGATATTGCAGATAAGCACAAAAAGAAACGCATGAAAGGTCATTTTAGCGATAGAATGATTGAAGAAATTACTGATGCTTTAGACCAAGGTCATCAAATTATCTTATTTCAAAACCGAAGAGGTTACTCACCAATTGTAGAGTGTAATACTTGTGGACATTCGCCACAATGTCCTAATTGCGATGTGAGTTTAACCTACCATCAATACAGAAAACAATTGCGTTGTCATTATTGTGGACATAACAATGCCATGTTACAAAAATGTATGGCTTGCGGCATTTCTAATTTAGATACTAAAGGCTTTGGTACAGAGCAAATAGAATCTGAAGCTAAAACATTATTTCCTAAGGCTAATGTTGCACGAATGGATTTAGATACCACACGTGGCAAATACGGATACGAAAAAATAATTACTGCTCTTGAGCAACAAGAAATAGATATTTTAGTTGGTACACAAATGCTTACTAAAGGTTTAGATTTTAGAAACGTTAAGCTTGTTGGTATTATGAATGCTGATAATATGCTAAATTTTCCAGATTTTAGAGCACATGAAAGGAGTTTTCAACTTATGTTGCAAGTTTCTGGTCGAGCAGGAAGAACAAAAAAACGCGGTAAAGTATTAATACAAACTTATAATCCATACCATAAAATTTTACAGCAAGTCTCTACAAACGATTATGTTGGCATGTTTAAAGAGCAACTACAAGAGCGTCGAGATTTTAAATATCCACCTTATTTTAGACTTATAAAAATAACGCTAAAACATAGAGATTATACTAAAGTAGAAACAGCAAGCGAGTGGTTTGCGAAATCATTACGTCAGGTTTTTAAAACAAATGTTTTAGGTCCAGAATTTCCACCTGTTTCTCGAGTTAGAAATCAATATTTAAAAAATATACTTGTAAAAATACCTCAAGCACAATCGTTAGGAAAAACAAAAGATGCAATAAAGAAAATTAATTTTAGTTTTGAGGCTGTACCAGCTTTTAAAGGTGTACGTGTTATATTAAATGTAGATAATTATTAACTGTTTGTTTATATTTAAAACAAAAAAAATCTACCGTTACATGGTAGGATTTTCCAGCTATTAACCAAATGCTAAGTGTGTTAGATGTTGTTTAAAGCATCAACAAGCATGGTTTTTTTATTCCTACTTAAAGGAATTTCATAAGATCCAACTTCAACATTTTTACTGTTAAATCGGTCTACTTTATCTAAATTTACAATGTAAGATTTATGAATCCTTAAAAATTTACCATCAGGTAATTCAGTTTCAAAAGCTTTCATTGTAGATAATACAACTAAAGAAGTGTCTTCTGTTACTAATTTAACATAATCTCCAAGAGCTTCAATCCACTTTATATCCTTAATGTAGACTTTACGTTTTTTAAGATTACTTTTTACAAAAATATGTTCGCCTTCTGTTTCGTTGAAGTCTAATTTTAGTTTGTGTTGTTCTAGAGCTTTGCCAACAGCCTGATTAAAACGTTCTCTCGTAATAGGTTTTTGTAAATAATCTGTAGCGTCGTAATTAAAGGCTTTAAATGCGTATTCTGTTTTTCCTGTTACAAAAATAATTTGAGGCTTGTTATTTAATACATCTAACAGCTGAAAACCATTAAGAACTGGCATTTCTATATCTAAAAAAATAAGGTCTACTTTGTATGTATTCAAACCATTTTTTGCCTCTAGTGCACTACAATATTGAGCTATAAGATTTAGTGCACTATTACTCTCTATCAATTTAACAATTGAAAGTCTTTGAATTGCCGAGTCATCAACAACTACACAATTTAGAGTCATAGGTTATTTGTGTTTAGATAATATTATCGACAATTTTACAAAAAATTCGGATTAAATCCAAAAAACATCGCTTAAACGTAATCTTTAACATTTTGTTATGCACTTAATCGAATGGTTTTTTATGTTTTTAATTTAATTAGAAAAGAATTGTATGTTTTAATAAAAAGACTTATTTTTGCACTCATTTTTAACACAATAAAATAGATTTTTATGAATCATTATGAAACTGTTTTCATCTTAAATCCCGTTTTATCTGAAACTCAGATAAAGGAAACAGTACAGAAGTATGAAGAATTTCTTACTAGTAGAGGAGCAAAGATGGTATCAAAAGAAGATTGGGGCTTAAAGAAGTTAGCTTATCCAATCCAAAACAAAAAAAGTGGCTTTTACCACTTATTTGAGTACACCGTAGATGGTGAACACATTAATCCTTTAGAAGTAGAGTTTAGACGTGATGAGCGTTTTATGCGTTACTTAACTGTAGCTTTAGATAAGCACGCGATTTCGTGGGCAGAAAGAAGAAGAGCTAAACTTAAACAAAAAGCATAATTATGGCATCTATAGAACAACAAGCAAAAGGAAAAAAAGAAGGTGAAATTAGATATTTAACACCTTTAAATATTGACACGAATAAGCAAAAAAAATACTGTCGTTTTAAGAAGTCTGGAATCAAATATGTAGATTATAAAGATGCAGATTGGTTATTAGGTTTTATAAACGAACAAGGTAAAATTTTGCCAAGACGTTTAACAGGAACTTCTTTAAAATACCAAAGAAAAGTATCTGTAGCTGTAAAAAGAGCGCGTCATTTAGCGTTATTACCTTATGTAACAGATTTATTAAAATAAAATTATCATAACAATGGAACTTATATTAAAACAAGACGTTGAAAATTTAGGATTTAAAGACGATGTTGTAACGGTTAAGAACGGTTATGGTAGAAATTTTTTAATTCCTTCTGGTCACGCTGTATTAGCTACATCTTCTGCAAAGAAAGTATTAGCCGAAAACATAAAGCAACGTGCATTTAAAGAAAAGAAAGAAATCGAAGATGCAACTGCAATTGCAGAAGCTATTAAAGGTTTAGAAATTAAAATCGCTTCAAAAACTGGTCAAGGAGACAAGTTATTTGGTTCTGTAAACAATATCAACCTTGCAGAAGCATTAGAAAAAGAAGGTCACGCAATTGATAAAAAATTCATCTCAGTTGTAGGTGGAAATGTAAAACGTTTAGGTAAGTATGATGCTACTGTACGTTTACATAGATCAGTATCAGCAGACATTCAGTTTGAAGTTGTAGCGCAAGCTTAAGATTTTAAATCACATCAAATAAAACCGTTTGGAGCTACTCTAAACGGTTTTTTTAATTTATAAATTTTGCTTTAAAAAAACAGTTTTTTTATAAGAGCAAAAGTTGATTATTTCAATAAACTTGTTTCAAGTAACCATTTGACATTAAAAAAAATAAGAAATACCAAATGAAATATTCTAGACTTACAAAAGAACAATTTGAAGAACTACATCAAGAATTTATTAATTTTTTGGCAACTCAATCTATAACAGTAGACGAGTGGCAAGATATCAAGACAAATAAACCATATGTCGCAGAACAAGAGTTAGATATCTTTAGTGATTTGGTTTGGGAAGGTGTTTTAAACCAAACTAAATATTTAGAGCACATATCTCCAAAAGATATTCATTTGTTTGCACTTAATGAAGACCATATGCACCTTATAGGTATTAAGGTAAAAGAAGACGTAGATTTAACTACTGCAGAAGGTTTTAATTGGTTAAGAGCAAACTTGATGCATGATCATGTAGAGTTTGTTCAAGCAAAAAAAGACTATACTAATGATAAAAATTTAGATAAGTTTACACTCATTCAACAAGGCTCTAATATTACAAAAGGAGAACTGTATCAATATATGTTTAGGCTTATAAATTAACAAATTTTTGAGTAATCAGGAATCTCATTAATTAACTTTCATAATTTATAACTAATCAACTATTTTTGTCATTCATGCGAATCGATAAAGACATAAAAAAATAAGTAATAATTAAAACAAATCCCTTTTTTTAAGGGAATATTATGGAACAAAAACCAAGCATACCAAAAGGAACAAGAGATTTTAATCCAGAGCAAGTTGCTAAACGTAACTATATTTTTAGTACCATAAAAACTTGTTTTGAAACTTTTGGTTTTCAGCCTATAGAAACACCAAGCTTTGAAAATAGCGAAACGCTAATGGGAAAGTATGGTGAAGAAGGTGATCGTTTGATTTTTAAGATTTTAAATAGTGGTGATTTTTTATCAAAAGTAAATAATCAGTTATATGCTGATAAAAACTCTAATAAAATTACTTCTAGTATCTCAGAAAAAGCCTTACGTTACGATTTAACAGTGCCTTTCGCGCGTTACGTTGTTCAACACCAAAACGAAATAGAATTCCCATTTAAACGCTACCAAATGCAACCGGTTTGGAGAGCAGACAGACCACAAAAAGGACGTTTTAGAGAATTCTATCAATGCGATGCAGATGTTGTTGGCAGTGAGAGTTTATGGCAAGAAGTAGAGTTTGTACAATTGTATGATACAGTATTTGATGCATTAGGTTTAAAAGGCACAACCATAAAAATTAACAATCGTAAAATACTTTCTGGTATAGCAGAAGTTATAGGAGCAAGCGATAAGCTTATCGATTTTACAGTTGCATTAGATAAATTAGATAAAATAGGAGAGGAGAAAGTTAAAGAAGAAATGTTGGGTAAAGGTATTCCGCAAAACGGAATAGATAAACTACAGCCATTATTCTCTTTAACTGGAGGTTTCGATTCTCAAATAGAAAGCTTAAAACAGATTTTAAGCACTTCCAAAGAAGGTAAAAAAGGTATTGAAGAATTACAATTTATAAACAATGCGATACAAAGCCTTGGCTTAAAAACATCTACATTACAGTTAGATGTAACACTTGCACGTGGTTTAAACTATTATACAGGAGCCATATTCGAAGTTTCTGCACCAGAAGGTGTTAAAATGGGCTCAATTGGTGGAGGAGGACGATATGCTGATTTAACTGGTATATTTGGTTTAAAAAATGTAAGTGGAGTAGGAATTAGTTTTGGTTTAGATCGCATCTACCTTGTATTAGAAGAATTAGGTTTGTTTCCAGAGACCATAACTAAAAGTACAGAAGTATTATTTATAAATTTTGGAGATAAAGAAGCGCTATTTAGTTTAAAAGCAATAAAATCTTTGCGAGAAGCAGGTGTTAACTCAGAATTATATCCAGATAGAATAACTAATGGTAAGCATATGAAAAAGCAAATGAATTATGCAAACAAGCGCAATATACCATTTGTGGTACTAGTTGGTGAGGAGGAAATGAATAATAGTTTATATACTTTAAAAGATATGAAATCTGGTGAGCAAAAAAAAGTGTCTTTAGATGTTTTAATTTCCTCAGTTAAATAAAGAAATATAGCTAAACTTATTGATTACCAAAAGATTAATTAAGCTTGATAATAAATAAAGTCTAACACGAAGGTGTTAGACTTTTTACTTGTAGCGAGAACGAGAATTGAACTCGTGACCTCCGGGTTATGAATCCGACGCTCTAACCGACTGAGCTACCTCGCCATAATTTTGAGTGTGCAAATATAAAAACAAATTCATAGTGCACAAACATAAAAGTGAATTAAAATTTTTATTTAATTTTTTTTCAAAACTTATTAATTAATGTATATATTGGAGACATAATATATATAGATAACCTACAAATGGACGAAAAAGTAAAATACGAAATGGAGTTTCCCATACATGCCTCACCTTCAATGCTTTATCAGTATATCTCTACACCTTCAGGGTTGTCTGAATGGTATGCAGATAATGTGAATTCTCGAGGAGAGCTTTTTAAGTTTATATGGGATGGAGCAGAGGAACAAGCAAAATTATTGACAAAAAAGAGTGGAGAGCGTATTAAATTTCGTTGGTTAGAAGATGAAGGCGAATCTTATTACTTTGAAATTAGAATTCAAGTAGATGAAATCACTAAAGATGTTTCTATAATGATAACCGATTTTGCAGAAGAAGATGAAATTGAAGAAGGGAAAATGCTTTGGGAAAATCAAATCTCAGATTTGAAACAAGTACTAGGCTCGGTTTAAAAAAAATACATATTTTAAAGTTATATTTGTGCTGAAGAAATTCAGCACTTTTTTTATGATAAATATTAACGGAAATTTTAGCAATAACAGTCAAGTAATAACACCAGAAAACCGAGGTTATAGCTATGGTGATGCTTTATTTGAAACTATTAAGTTTTCTCATGGGAAACTATTGTTTCTAGAAGATCATTATTTTAGGTTAATGGCTTCCATGCGTATTATGCGAATGGAAATACCTATGTTTTTTACAATGGAGTTTTTTGAAGCAGAAATATTTAAAACTATTGAAAAAAACAATTTAACTAATACATCAGCTAGAGTTAAGATTCAAGTGCATAGAAATAGTGGTGGTTTATATTTGCCAACAAATAAAGAGGTTACATTTATAATATCTGCGAAAGCTTTAGATACAGATTTTTACTTATTAAGTGAAGAGTCTTATGAAGTAGATTTATTTAAAGATTTTTACGTAGCTCCAGGATTATTGTCTACATTAAAAACCAATAACAAAGCTATAAATGTAATAGGAAGTATTTTTGCTAAAGAAAACGATTTAGATAATTGCTTGTTATTAAACACAAGTAAGAGTGTAGTGGAAGCTTTAAATGGAACTATTTTTCTTGTAAAAGGTTCTGTAATTAAAACACCACCTTTGGCAGATGGTTGTTTAAAAGGCATTATGAGACAACAAATTATTAATGTAATAGAATTATTGCCAGATTTTACTTTAGAAGAAACTTCTATTTCGCCTTTCGAACTTCAAAAAGCAGACGAGCTTTTTATTACTAATGTTATTCAAGGCATACAGCCCATTACAAAGTATAGAAAAAAGACTTTTGCTACAGAAGTAAGTAAAATGTTACTTCAAAAAGTAAATGTAAAAATTAGATTAGGTTAGTTATAACTTGGATTTTCTGGAGCATTTGACCAAATACTATAATTACCGCCTAATTCTAACATTTTTTCTTTCCAGAAAAACTCATAGTCTTTTTCTATTATAGATTTTTTATAACTGTTTTTTGTAACTACCCACGAGTTAGATTTTAATTCTTCTTCCAATTGGTTTAATTCCCATCCAGAGTAGCCTAAAAAGAATTTTATTTCTTTTTCGTTTATTTTGTTATCTACAATAAGTTTAGAAACTTCACTAAAATCACCTCCCCAAAAAATACCTAAAGAAATCTCTATGCTATTTGGTATAAGTTCTGGAACTTTATGAATAAAATATAGATTGTCTTGTTCAACAGGTCCACCATTATAAACTTTAAAAGGAGCTTCAATTTCTGGAATTAAATCGCTAATAGTAAAGTCTAGAGGCTTATTAAGTATAAAACCTATAGAACCTTCTTTGGTGTGATCTGTTAATAATACAATAGAACGATTAAAAGATAAATCGCCAATTATTGATGGTTCTGCGACTAACAAATCTCCTTTTGTTGGCTTGGTTAAAATCATATAAAAGAGAAATTTATAAAATAAATGTAAACTTTATTTATTTAAAAAACAATAATTTTAGTGCTTTATAATAGTCATAAAACTAAAAAAACCTTCTTAGTAGAAGGCTTTTTGTAAGTTATAATGGAGTAAAATTAGTTTACTGCACTAGCTAAATCAGATCCAGCTTTAAACTTAACAACATTTTTAGCTTTGATTTTGATAGTCTTTCCTGTTTGAGGGTTTCTTCCGTCTCTTGCAGCTCTTTTTGAAACTGACCAAGAACCAAATCCTACTAATGAAACTCTGTCACCTTTTTGTAAAGCGCCTTCAATTTCAATTAACGCACACTCTAAAGCTTTCTTAGAAGCTGCTTTAGTAATTCCTGCGTGTTCTGCCATTGCATCGATTAAATCTGTTTTGTTCATAATTTTAATTTTAAATATTAATAAATAGTTGGTAAACAATATTTTTGTTATATCCTCCTCCAAATTAATACGGATTATGCTACTATGCAAGTAATAGCAAGGGAAATACCTTATTTTGTTGATAACTTAAAGCATTTGTTAATAAAGATGCTCATTTTTTGTGTTTTTTAAATTTTATAGTATACATAAGGGCTTAGAGCATTTTAGCTTCAGTTTTAAAGGTGTAACCATTTAAAAGTGATTTTATATCCATTGTTCGCTTTCCTGGAAGTTTAATATCTAATATGTTAATGTAACCTTCTTTTACAGCAACTTTTACTTCTTTTTTAGTAGAAATAATAGTTCCTGAATTAAAATTATGGTCAATAATTTCTTTTTCAGCAGTATAAATTTTCACATCTAACAAATCTTCGCCATTAATAAGCTGGCACCAAGCAGCAGGATAAGGACTTAAACCGCGTATTTTATTATAAATAATATTAATAGAAGCTGTCCAATCTATTTTGCAATTGTCTTTATTTAATTTAAAGGCAGTTCTAGAAATGGCATCTTCTGGCTGTGGAGTGGTCTGTACTGTGTCTCTAGCTATCGCTTTTACTGTTTTTAATACAAGATTGCTTCCTAAGCACATTAGTTTATCGTGAAGGCTTCCAGCAGTCTCGTTTGGCTCAATAGCTATTTCATCTTGAAAAATCATTTCTCCTGTGTCTATTTTTTCATCTATAAAAAAAGTCGAGACACCAGTTTTGGTCTCTCCATTTATAATAGCCCAATTAATAGGTGCTGCTCCTCGATAATTTGGTAGCAAAGAAGCATGTAAATTAAAAGTGCCAAGATCTGGCATTTGCCACACTACTTTTGGTAACATTCTAAAAGCTACTATAATTTGTAAATTAGCATTTAAGCTTTTTAACTCTTCTAAAAAGGCTTCGCTTTTTAAATTAGTAGGTTGTAAAATAGTAAGTCCTTTTGTCTCTGCATATTCTTTAATAGCGCTTTTATTTAATTTTCTGCCTCGACCAGCAGGTTTGTCTGGAGCAGTAATAACACCTACAATGTTATATTCTTGTTCTATTAAGGTATCTAAAATGGTTACAGCAAATTCTGGTGTTCCCATAAAAACAATTCTTAAGTCTCTTTTTTTAGTCATTATATATGTGCTAATTTGTAAGTATTAGTATCTGTAACACTAATAATATTATGTTCTAGTAATTCTCTTAATTGTGCATTAATATTTTCTTCGGAAAAAGGAAGTTGTTTAAATAAAGCTCTCGAAGTGAGTTCACCGTGTTCTAAAGCTTGAATAATTTCTTTCTTAATAGCTCCAGAATCTAACTTTTTTGATGGTTTCCTAGTTATACAAACCGAACAAACACCACAATCTGAAATTTCAGTTTCTTCAAAGTAAGATAATAGCTGTACACTTTTACAAATGTCGTTATTATTAGAGTACTCTAAAACTGAAAGCACCTGTTTTTGCTTAAGTGCATTTTGCTGTTTAATAACTTTAGAAATCCTGTTTATTGTTTTATCGTCTTCACGAGGCATTAAATAGGTGATTTGCGCATCGGTTTTAGAATATTTTAACGTTATTATTTCGGCTTTTTCTAATCTTGTTAAAACTTTAATTATTTTATCTTCATTTGTATTGGCTTTTTCAGCCATTAGTGTTGTGTTTATTTTAGTTTCCTGCTCGAAAGCACCACCATAAGTTCGTAAAATAGATTTTACAATAATGCTAATATCTGGATGAGTTTCTAAGTAGCTAAAGAGTGCGTTATTAGTAACAGTAAATAATACTGTTGTTCGGTTGTTAAACTGCTTAGATAATGTTATAATACTTGTTCTGTCTAATAAAAGTATGGCATTATATGCTAGTAATGTATTAAAACCATAAGTTTTACAAAATTTATTAAAATTAAAATCGAAGGTTTGCTCTTGTCCTTCTCCATAAGGCACTTGAAAATAACTACTTAGTTTTCTATAGACTAATTTAATGAAATCGACATTTGGTAATACTTTTAAAAACTGATTTTCAACTAATAAATCATCGCTTTTATTTTTTAATATTACTGCATAGGCTTTGTTTCCGTCTCGACCTGCTCGTCCTGCTTCTTGAAAATAGCTTTCTAAACTCTCTGGTAAGTTTAAATGGATTACTGTTTTTACATCAGGCTTATCAATGCCCATTCCAAAAGCGTTTGTGGCAACCATAACTTGCTTTTGGTTGTTCATCCAGCTTTCAATAGCTTTATCCTTTTCGGTATTGCTCAAACCACCATGATAATAAGTCGCTGTAAAGCCACTATTTTCAAGAAAATTTGAAATGTCTTGAGTTGCTTTTCTATTGCGAACATAAACAATGGAACTAGCCTTATTTTTTGTTAAAATAGCTTTTAGCCTAAAACGTTTATCGTCTTCGGCAAAAGTCATATAAGCCAAATTAGGTCTTAAAAAAGATTGTTTAAAGACTTTTGGATTAATAAAATCTAATGCTCTAATTATATCGTCAACTACATTTGGTGTTGCAGTTGCTGTTAAAGCGATAATGTTTACTGTAGGTTGTAGTTGTCTAAGTTTAATAATATTATTGTAACTTGGTCTAAAGTCGTTTCCCCATTGGCTAATACAATGTGCTTCGTCTACAGCAATTAAGTTAACGTTCATTTGTCTTATGCGATCTTGAACAATATCTTGTTGTAAGCGTTCTGGAGAAAGGTAAAGAAATTTGTAGTTGCCATAAATACAATTGTCTAGTCGTGTATCTAGTTCTTTGTAAGATATTCCACTAGTTAACGCCATAGCTTTAATGCCTTTGTTTTGTAGCGCCTGTACTTGGTCTTTCATAAGTGCAATTAAAGGCGAAATAACAATACAAATACCCTCTTTTACAAGTGCAGGAACTTGAAAACAAACCGATTTTCCTCCACCTGTTGGCAACAATGCAAAGGTGTCTTCTCCTTCTAAAACCGAATTAATAATGTCTTCTTGAAGCGGTCTAAATGAAGTAAAAGTCCAATAACGTTCTAATATGTTAATGGGATGGTTCACTAAAGTGCTTTTACAACATCAATTATATAATCTGCTCTAGCTTCGATAGAACCAAATGGTACATCTCTTAAATTGTAGCCATATTTTGTATAAGTTTCTAAAAGTTTTTCATGGATTTCTTGGGCTTGGTCAAAGTTTTCGTAGCGTTCATTATCATTAGTAAAAATATCTTGCCAAGGTGCTAAAATAAATACAGAATCGTATTTGTGTTTTTTACAAGCAATAGTAAAAAAGTCTGGATAAGTATCACCTTTAAAGTCCATATAAGCTTGAATATCTGGAATACCTCTGTCTAGAAAAACAAATTCGTTATCACTCTCTAAGGCTTCATTAAATTGCTCTATCCTTCCTTCTAAAAGCGTTTCGCTAAATTGTAAAGGATTGGTAAGAAATAATTGCTCTATTCCTCGTTCTCTAGCTTTTAAGATAACTTCTCTTGATATTTCTTCAGAACAAGTAAAACCTCTTTTTGTTAAGGCTTTAATTATAGAAGTTTTTCCACTTCCAGGACCTCCAGTAATGACTATTGTTTTAGTATTCAATTATGGTATGATTTTAGTTGTAAAATTCGGAATAAAAAAGGTATAAAAAAAATGCAAAGGATAACTTATATTTGCAACCTATAATAAGACTTATGAGCAAAGAACAGAATCAAGACGAATTTTACGCAAAACTAAAAGACCAATTACTAGATACTACGCTTTGGCCTTCAGAATATTTATACAAATTTATAGTAAAGACTAATGCTGAAAAAATTGAAAAAATTGAAGCTATTTTTAACTATTTAGGAGCTGTAATTAATACTAAAGAGTCTAGCAATGCTAAATATACGAGTATATCTATTAATGTAAGAATGAAAAACCCAGATGCTGTTATAGCAAAATACATTGAAGTGTCTGAAAAAATTCAAGGCGTAATTTCTTTATAATTATTACGTTATACATAAACATTTTTGTATTTTGCGAAAGCATAGATACTACAATACAATCCACTAATCCAAGACAATTTTGAATTTAATAGACGATATAGAATACAATACAGAGCGTGAACATTTAATTATTCCAGAATATGGAAGACACGTTCAAAAAATGGTAAATTTCGCCAAATCAAGAGAAATAAAAGAAGAACGCAATAAAGTTTCTAAAGCTATTATTGCTGTAATGGGTAATTTACAGCCTCATTTAAGAGATGTTCCAGATTTTCAGCACAAGCTGTGGGACCAGCTGTTTATAATGTCTAAATTTGACTTAGATGTGGATTCTCCTTATCCAAAACCTTTAAAAGAAGTTCTTGAAGAACGTCCAGAAACTTTAGAGTATCCTCAAAATTTTCCTAAATATCGTTTTTATGGAAATAATATTAAAACCATGATTGATGTGGCTGTGTCTTGGGAAGATGGAGATTTAAAAGAAGCTTTAACGTATACTATTGCCAACCACATGAAAAAGTGTTTCTTGAATTGGAATAAAGATACTGTTGAAGATGATGTGATTTTTAATCATTTGTTTGAATTATCCGATGGTAAGATTAATTTAAAAGGTTCTAGAGAAGCGCTCGTAGATTCTGTAAGTTTATTAAAAACTACTTCAAAAAAGAAATATACAAATACGTCGTCTAAAAAAGGGCATCAAAAGAAAAATAACAACTCTAGTAGAGGTAAAAAGCGATATTAAGATAGCAAATGGGTACATTTATAATTGAAGGTGGTCACCAACTTAAAGGAGACATCCAGCCTCAAGGCGCAAAAAACGAAGCTTTACAAATATTATGTGCAGTGTTGCTTACTCCAGAAGTAGTAACCATCAATAATATTCCAGATATTATAGATATTAATAAGCTTATTGCTTTACTTAAAAATATTGGTGTTAAAGTTGCAAAACTTGGAGAAGGTTCTTATTCTTTTCAAGCAGACGCTATTAATTTAGACTATTTACAATCTGCCGAATTTAAAAAAGATGGTAGTGGATTAAGAGGTTCTATAATGATGGTTGGACCATTATTAGCGCGTTTTGGTCAAGGTTATATACCAAAACCAGGAGGAGATAAAATAGGTCGTCGTCGTTTAGACACCCATTTTGAAGGTTTTATAAATTTAGGTGCCAAGTTTAGATATAACAGAGCAGAACATTTTTATGGTGTTGAAGCAGATAGGTTAGTAGGTACAGACATGCTTCTTGATGAAGCTTCTGTAACAGGAACTGCAAATATTGTAATGGCTGCTGTTTTAGCAGAAGGTACTACAACTATTTATAATGCAGCTTGCGAGCCTTATTTACAACAGTTATGCAAGATGCTAAATAGAATGGGAGCTAAGATTACTGGTGTTGGTTCTAATTTATTAACCATTGAAGGTGTTGACGCTTTAGGAGGAACAGACCATACCATGCTTCCAGACATGATTGAAATTGGAAGTTGGATAGGTTTAGCAGCCATGACAAAAAGTGAATTGACCATTAAAAATGTAAGTTGGGACGATTTAGGACAAATACCAAATGTATTTGCCAAATTAGGAATTACTTTAGAAAGAAGAGGAGACGATATATACATACCTGCTCATAAAGACGGTTACGAAATACAAAACTACATCGATGGTTCCATTTTAACAGTTGCAGATGCTCCATGGCCAGGTTTTACACCAGATTTATTAAGTATTGTCTTAGTTATAGCAACCCAAGCTAGAGGAGAAGTATTAATACATCAAAAAATGTTTGAAAGTCGTTTGTTTTTTACAGATAAATTGATTGATATGGGAGCAAAAATTATTCTTTGCGATCCACATAGAGCAACAGTAATGGGACACGATTTTAAATCGCAACTTAAAGCCACAACTATGGTGTCTCCAGATATTAGAGCTGGAATTTCATTACTAATTGCTGCTTTATCTGCAAAAGGAACCTCTACTATTCATAATATCGAGCAGATAGATCGTGGTTACCAACATATTGTAGAACGTTTACAAAAAATTGGAGCAAAGATAACTAGGGTTGAAGGGAATTAATATTATGAAAAAAGACTTCAGTTTTAATGAAGCTTTTTTATTTAAAAATATTTTGTCAGAGCCACTTCTTCCGCTTAAAATAATACAACATACCTAAGAAAATAACAATCATTATTATCCAAAGAATATGGTAACTGTATTTGTAATGCAGTTCTGGAATATTATCAAAATTCATCCCATAAATACCAGCAATGAAGGTTAATGGTATAAATATAGTAGCAATAATGGTTAGTACTTTCATGACTTCGTTCATGCGATTACTAATAGTCGTCATATACATATCCATTAAACCCCAAATCATTTCGCGATAAATATCTATGGTATCTGAAACCTGAATAATATGGTCGTAAACATCTGCAAAATAATGTAAGGTCTTATCGCTAATAAGTTTGTTTTCACTTTTTTCTATGCGACTTATAATTTCACGAAGTGGAAAAATAGCGCGACGCACTTTTAAAACTTCACGTTTTAGACTTTGAATTTCTGTACTAATTTCATCTTTTGTTAAACCTTCGAATAAACTATCTTCAAGATCTTCAATTTTATTACCCATGGTTTCTATAATAGCGTAATAATGGTCTACTACAGAATCTATTAAAGCATATAATAAATAGTCTGATCCTAATCCTCTTACACGACCTTTTCCTTGACGAATACGTTCTCTTAATGCATCAAAAACATCGCCTTCTGCTTCTTGTAATGACAATACATAGTTTTTTCCTAAAATAAAACTAACTTGTTCTGAGACTATTTTTTCGTCTTCATCATAATACATCATTTTTAAAACTAAAAAAATATAGTCGTCATACTCATCAATTTTAGGACGTTGATTGGTACTTACTATATCTTCTAAAACTAATGGATGTAAATTGTAATGTTTTCCTAGTTTTTCAATTTCATTTATTTGGTTTAAACCATTAAGGTTAACCCAAGTTATAGAATTTGTAGATTTATAACCAAAAATTTCTTCAACGGTTTTTAATTCTTTTTCAGTAAAAAAATCGTTACTATAATCAAAAGATTCTATAAATAACCTTGTGTGTTCTTTTGTTCCAGTATATATTAATGTTCCAGGAACTTGTCCAACTTGTTTTTTATAATTTTGTGTTCGTTTTTTTGGTTTTCTCTTAGCCATGAATACATTATTAGTTGAAATCGCTAAAATCTTCTATGGCATCTTTCTCGACTAAAGTTACGGCTTTTTGAAGAATTAAATTATTTGGGTAGGTTACTAAATCTCCAGAATCTTCTCTAAGATGTAATTGGAAAGCTCGAATATCCTCAATAACAGCTACTATTGGATAGTCTTTATCGTGAATTTTAATTTTATCGCCTACTTTGTAAGGAAATGAAAAGAACATAATAACACCAGAAGTAACATTGCTTAATATAGACCAAATAGCAAATAAAGCCACGCCAATAACTGCAAAAACAGATGAGAAGACTACAGAAATATTATCGTATTCTGCACCAAATATAAAGGCTTCAACAAACAGAAATATTAAAAATAAAGTAACGGTGTAATATCTTGAAATAAGTTTAATTCTTGCATCGTTGATAGTGCTTTTTTGACCGATTTTTCTAATAGCTATTTTGCCTATTATTCTTATAATAATAAATATAACTACTACAATAGCAGTGTTTATAAGTTCTGGTTGGTACGTTTTTAAAAACATTGGTTATTTAAATTTATACAAAGGTATTATATTAATAATCGTCTGCTATAGTATTTAGAGTCTTGTATAATAAATGTGTTGGTAAACCCATAACATTAAAATAAGAACCTTCTATACCTATAACGCCTATTTGACCAATCCATTCTTGAATACCATAAGCACCTGCTTTATCTAATGGCGAACAGGTATTTATATAATACCATATTTCTTCGTCTGTAAAGGCTTTAAAGGTAACTTTTGTAACAGCATTTACTGTTTTTTGAAAGATTTTTGTACGTACACAAATAGACGTAATCACTTCGTGAGTAGCATTGCTTAAAGATTTAAGCATTGCAAAAGCTTCATCTTTATTTCTTGGTTTACCCAATGCATAACTATTATGCCATACAATGGTGTCACTAGTTACCAATATATCGTTCTCTTTTAATTCTTCGACATAAGGTAACGATTTTAATTGCGCGAGATAGTCGCTAATTTCATAATGCAATAGCTTTTTAGGATACTCTTCTTTAATGTCTTTTAATCGAATTTCAAAATCTAAGCCTAAATTCCTGAAAAATTGCTGACGCCTTGGAGAACCAGAAGCTAAAATAATGTGTTTGTTTTTTAGTTTTTCGTTTAACATTATTATAGAATTATTCTGTAAAGTACCATGGATAACATTCCAGAGACCATTACCAGTTTAAGCATTAAACTAATGTGTTTAAAGTGCGCATTGTTTTCTGCACTGTAAAGTTTTATGGTAATATAAATAAGCGGACCCACAACTGCAATTAAATAATAAGCAACTGCTACTTCATGCATGTATAAAAATGTAGTGATATAGTACAGAATGATTAGAATTGTAATTATGGTTAATACCATAGTTATTTTACTGGTTCTAGTTTTTCCAAAGAGAATAGGTAAAGTTTGCATACCTGCTTTGTGATCTCCATCCACATCTTGAATATCTTTTACTATTTCACGTATAAAATTGATTAAAAACGCAAAAATTCCAAAATCGGTTAAAATTTCAAGCATTGTGGTTTGTACATTTTCATTTTCAATGGTTATTACAGGAATAAGTTCAAAAATGCCAACAATTAACAAGCTTAAAGCTACTAAAATAGAGACCACAATATTTCCAGCAACTGCAATTTGTTTTAAATAAGAAGCATAAACGTAAAGTAAAGCAGAGATGATAACAAACAGGCCAAAAAATGGAGGTCTACCAACAGCATGAGACAAATAAAAGCCTAAACAAACACCTGTAATAGTAAATAAAAAATAGAGTTTGTTGGCTTTATTTTCTGTAATACTTTTTCCAATAATTACTTTGCTAGGTTTGTTAATAGCATCTGTTTCTATATCGTAAATATCATTTATAACATAACCACCAGCAGCAATAAAAACCGTTGCAAGTATTAAAACAAAGAAGTCTATGGTGTTTAATGTAGTTTCCATAGCAAAAGCTGGAAATAATGCGTATTTAATTAATAGTTGCACGATTGCAATCATTAATAAGTTTTTCCAGCGGATGATATTAAGTAGATTCAAAATTTAGTTGTATTTATTGAGAACACTTTGTATTAATGCTATAATTAAATAAAGTGTAGGAATTAAAATTGCAATTGAAATAATTAGTGTTAAAATGTTTTTGCTTCTGTGTTGAGCACGTATTTCTTTTTTAATATTTGCACGTTAACTACCAGTTAGTTCTTTATTTAAATAGTCTAATTTATAATTTTTTAGGCTAGTTCTGTTAAGTTGAGATTTAATTTTTGAAAACACTTTATTTGGTTTTCTATTAAAAACCGATGTGTTATTTCCAGCTCCAATGTAACTAAACCCAGTTTTATGTCTTCTCTTGTTTCTATTCAAATTATAAACTGCTATATCGAAGCATCATAATTACTATTCCAGTCGTTTTTAACTTTTAGAACTTGTTCTATGACATCGCGAACACAACCTTTACCTCCTTTTTTATGTGAAATATATTTAGAAATACGCTTAACTTCTTGAACTGCATCTTGAGGACAAGTAGCAAGACCAATGTTTTGCATCACTGGAATATCTGGAATATCGTCTCCCATATATAACACGTTTTCAGATTTTATATTTTTTTTCTTTATGTATTTTTTATAAGGTACAAGCTTGTCGTGAGCGCCTAAAAAAATATCTTCAAAGCCTAAATTTTCAAGTCTTTTTTTCACTCCTTCGTTCGTGCCTCCAGAAATAACACAAACATTATAACCTTTGTTTAATGCCTGCTTTAGTGCATAACCATCTTTTACGTTCATGGTTCTTAACATGTCGCCAGATGTCGTTATTGTTAGTGAGCCATCTGTTAAAACGCCATCTACATCAAAAATAAAAGTAGTTATGTTTTCTAGATATTCTTTATAGCTTTTATCGTATGCCATGTGTTTTTTTTATAGATTTAGTAAGTAACTCATAAACAGCTTTATGTTGTTCGTTTTCCAGTTGTTTTAAATGTCTTTTTATGGTTTTTTTATCATTACGCAGTACTGGACCTGTTTGTGCTAAGTAAGGAGAAAGCGATTCAATTTTATGAGCAGTTTCTTTAATTAATGGTTTTAAAATATCGAATTCTGCACCATTCATTTCTGTTATTTCATGAGCCATTCGGTATAACTGATTGGTAAAATTATTGACAAAAACAGCAGCTAAATGTAAGGCTTGGCGTTGGTCGCTATTAACTTTATGGCTTATGCTACCAATAGCTTCTGCCAATTGTTTTAAAATAGGCAAATCCTTTTTATTTAAGGCTTCAATACAAATTGGAACATTTTTAAAATCTAAATCAGCAGCTTTAGAAAACGTTTGTAATGGATAAAATACACCACGCTTTTGTTTCATATCTACTGCATATAAACTAGTACTACCAGAAGTATGTACAACCAATCTATTTTCGAATGGTAATTGTTTAGATAGCGTTTCAATAGCATCATCACTTACGGCAAGAATATAGATATCTGCTTTTACTAATGTAGATAAATTATCGGTTACTAAAACTTGAGCCTTATACTTATCGATAGTCTTTAAACTACGATTATACCATTGTTTTACTTCAATTTTTTCTGAAGCAAAAAAGGCTTTAAATAAGTGTGAGGCAACATTTCCTGCGCCTAATAATACAACTGAAATCATGCTGCTAAAATAACCAACCAAAAGCTGAAATAAAAGCGGTTTCTACTATCTTTGTAAACAATGCAAAAAAAAGATATAAATACTCGAGAAGATGTAGCGCAATTGGTAGATCTCTTTTACATAAAAGTAAGACAAGACACTACTTTAGGTCCTGTGTTTAACAATACTATAACAGATTGGCCTACACACCTTAATCATTTAACAACCTTTTGGGAGTCTAGTTTGTTTTTTTCTAGAAAGCTGGAGCATAAATATAGTGGCAATCCACTTGAAGTTCATGTAAAAGTAGACCAAGAACATAATAAAAGTATAACAGAGTTACATTTTGGGATTTGGTTAAACCTTTGGTTTCAAACCATAGATGAGTTGTTTATGGGTGAAGTTGCAGATAATGCCAAACGTCGCGCTCGAAAAATGGGAACATTTTTATACCTTAAAATCTTTGAAGTAAGACAGAAAAATTAAGCATAACTTTAACAGTTTTTCATGTTTTGGTTATTAAATAAAACAAACAAAAAGAACTATCTTTGCATGAGTTAAATATAGCCTTGTTATGATGCAAAATAAACTCGCAAAAATCCTCTTTTCTACACGTTTAACAGCTGTTTTATTTATTGTTTACGCTGGTGCCATGATTGCTGGTACATTTATGGATGCAGGACAAGAAACATCTCCAACTCCTTATTCTCGTGCTTTAATATATAATGCTTGGTGGTTTGAAGCTATCATGGTATTTTTTGTTATAAACTTTGTAGGAAACATCTTTAGATTTCGATTATACAAAAAAGAAAAATGGGCAACTTTAACGCTGCATTTGGCATTTATTTTTATATTATTGGGTGCATTTGTTACACGCTATATTGGTTATGAAGGCATGATGCCTATTCAGGAAGGTGAAACCGAAAACACCTTTTTATCTCAAAAAACATATGTTTCAGTTATTATAAATGGCGATTATAAAATAGATGGTGTACCGCAACAACTAAGAAAAGAAATAGAGGTTGATTTTTCTGAAAGGCTAAACAATTCATTCTCTTTTAATACCACTTACGACACTATTCCAATTGCTGTATCTCTAGAAAAATTTGTTGCTAATGCAGAAAAAGATATTATACCAGATGATACAGGTGATGTTTATTTAAAGATTGTTGAAGCTGGAAATGGAGCACCACATAACCACTTTCTAAAATCAGGTCAAGACCAGTTAATTCATAACATTATTTTCACGCTTAATAATCCTAAAAAAGGAGCAGTAAATATTGTTGAAAGTGAAAACGGATTAACTATAGATTCTCCATTTGAAGGTGAATATCTTCAAATGGCAACCATGACAGAAGGGAAGTTAGTTAAAGATAGCATACAACCATTAATGTTACGTTCTAGATACGTTATTGGTAACATGCAAATGGTTTTTCCAAAGCCAGTTGTAAAAGGACATTTTGATATTGTAAAAAAATCTAAATTATTAAAGAGCGATGAAGACGGTTTAGTTCTAAATGTAAAAGCAAATGGTGAAACAAAACAAGTGCAACTTCTTGGTGGAATGGGAACAACTAATAGTTGGCAACCATTAAAAGTAGGAGGTTTAAATTTAGATTTTAGATTTGGAGCTAAACTTTTACAGTTGCCGTTTAGTATTAAACTAAACGATTTTGTTGCAGAAAAATATCCTGGAACAGAAAATAGTTACTCTGCATTTTCAAGTGCCATAACAGTATTAGATAAAGAAGAAGGAGATTTTGATTATAAAATTTTTATGAATAACGTTTTAGACCATAGAGGATACCGTTTCTTTCAAGCAGGTTTCGATAATAACGAAACACTTACAAAACTCTCTGTAAACCATGATCGTTGGGGAACTTGGTTAACTTACTTTGGATACATTTTACTTTATTTTGGATTAATGGCAATCCTCTTCAATAAAAACACACGCTTTGCAGATTTAAAACGCGCACTCGATAAAGTAAAAGACAAAAAGGCTGAAATTATTTCTGTATTCTTAATTTGCTTTACATTATCAGGTTTTGCTCAAGAGCAACATTCTGAAAACGATGGACATAGTCATACCACACAGGCCGAACAAACAGAAGTACAACTTAATACTGAAGCCA
This sequence comes from Lacinutrix sp., assembly GCF_029238095.1. GTDB lineage: Bacteria > Bacteroidota > Bacteroidia > Flavobacteriales > Flavobacteriaceae > Lacinutrix. The sequence goes on from NZ_JAQWGS010000025.1 coordinate 141,738, forward strand.
ACCTGAAAGAATACACTTACGACGAAAATAAGGCTCAGGTAGATTCTATTTTACGTGCTAATATGGTGCCTAAAGCAGAAGCAGATAAGTTTGGACGTTTAGTAATACAAGATGTTGGAGGACGTATGATGCCTGTAAATACTTATGCATCAGAATTTTTAAGAAAACTAAGTAAAAGTGATACTTATGAAGGTTTTACAGCAGATCAAGTATTTCTTTCAGTGCATGAAAGTCCTCAATTTTGGTATAATGTGCCAATTATTTATTTAAAGTCAAAAAAAGGAGATTCTATAAGAAAAATTATAGGTCTTGATAAGTCTGTAAAATATGCAAGTCTAGGTCATTTTTTAACTAACGAAGGAGAATATAAGTTAGCACCTTATCTAGATGAAGCCTATAAAGCTTTAGCGCCAAACGCTTACCAAAAAGAGTTTAGAGAAACAGACCAACGCGTTACATTACTTTATAATACAGTTAGAGGAAACTCTCTAAAAATATTTCCAATTCCAGATGATGACAATAATAAATGGATTTCTTCAAACGAATACAGAAATGAAGGTTATAAAGAGGTAATAAAAGACTCTATGTATCAAAGCTTTGTTAATCAAAGTTTTAACTTGTATCTCTATCGTTTAAATAGTGCAAAACAATCAGGTGATTTTTCTGAGGTAGATAAGATATTAGATGCTTTTAAAAAGAACCAAGTCAAGTTAGGTAGTGATGTGATGCTTAGCGACAAAAAAATAAACACAGAAATTCTTTACAATAAATACGATATTTTTAAGAATCTGCATTATGCATATATGCTATTTGGAGCATTACTATTTGTTTTGCTAATTGTGGAAATTTTTAAAGAAAAAAGCAAAGCTATTAAGATCTTAATAATAGTATTTAAAACCTTAATTCTTTTGTCGTTTGTTGCACATACAATAGGTTTAATTTTACGTTGGTATATTTCTGGACATGCACCATGGAGTGATGGTTACGAGTCTATGATTTATGTGGCTTGGGCAACTATGCTTTTTGGATTAATGTTATCTAGTACCTCTAATAAAAATATACTAACAGTATTAAAAAGTTTAGTGATAACAAAAAACGCCTCAAACTTAACTTTAGCAGCTGGTGCATTTGTAACTTCTATGTTACTAATGGTAGCACATTTAAGTTGGATGGATCCAGCAATAGCAAACTTACCACCTGTTTTAGATAGTTATTGGTTAATGATTCATGTTGCAGTAATTGTAGCCAGTTACGGACCGTTTACTTTATCTATGATTTTAGGAATAACGGTTTTAATACTAATGCTATTAACAAATAAAGAAAATAAAGAAAAAATGCTCTTAAATATTAAAGAGCTAACTATAATAAACGAAATGTCTTTAACAGTAGGTTTAGTAATGCTAACTATTGGAAACTTTCTTGGAGGTATGTGGGCAAACGAAAGTTGGGGACGTTATTGGGGCTGGGACCCAAAAGAAACTTGGGCGCTTATTAGTATTATGATTTATGCGTTTGTAATTCATGCGCGATTAGTTCCTGGTTTAAGAGGTAGATGGACTTTTAATTTTATGTCAATTATTGCAATTGGATTTATAATATTTACTTATTTTGGAGTTAATTTCTATTTGTCAGGATTACATTCGTATCAATCTGGACAAGATTTAAGTTATAAATACATTGCATTTGCATTGTTAATTATAACAGTATTGGGTGTTTTTTCTTACAGAGCTTATGCCAAGTACTATAAAAAATAAACCCTTTAGTTTTGATAATAAATTATTATCTTTAATTTTTAACTTCAACAAAAAAATGAATTATATTAAAAAAATTGGCATACACAATGTATTGGTGTTGCTTCTTTGTCTTGTTATTATAGTAATTGCTGAGTATTTATTCCTTACAGGTCATGAACTTCATGGTATCTTTTTAGGTTTATGGGCTCCAACTATTCTCGGTATAATTATTTTTTTAAAACTTATAGATAATGGATCCAAATAGTTTTATACTATATTTTTCGATTTTCGTTTCGATGTGTGTAGTTGTTTGGGCTATAACAATGATAAGGATTTACAACAAAAGGTTTAAAGAATAAAAGCCTAAATACTACTCAAATGGAATTTTTTAAAGAGTTCAAAGAATTTGCTGTAAAAGGTAATATGATGGATATGGCTATAGGTATAATTATTGGTGCCTCTTTTAATAAGGTTATAGATGTTCTTGTTAAAAAGGTCTTATTACCACCTTTGTCTTTAATGAGCGATGGTATTAATTTACAGAACAGAAAAATGATACTTAGAGAAGGTGTTTTAGACAGTTCTGGTAATATTGTAACTCAAGAAGTTGCTATTGAATATGGAGCGCTAACCGAAGCTTTTATGGACTTTTTAATTATAGGCTTAACAATCTTTCTTGTTGTAAAAGGGATGAATAAACTAAGAAACAAATCTGAGGATACTAAAGATAAAACAGTTAAAACACCCAAAGACATAGAGCTGCTTTCTAATATAACGCAACTAATGGAGGAACAAAATAATCTGTTAAAAGCAAATGCACAGAGTAAAGTTTAAAAAAAACAGCTAGTAAATTAATACGCACTGTTTTTAACTTTAGTCTTTTTATAACTTAATTAATGTTTTGTGTAAATTTAAATCATTAAGCACATCATTTGTAAACTTATAATGTCCTCGTGTTGTTATTATTCTAAACTTATGGTCATTCATTCTACTTAAAACATCTAAAAATCGCCATTTAGATTTTAACAAACGTGGTTTATCACTTTTTAGTCCAATTTCAAAATAGTATTTTTTAGTTCTTCTTGTTGCAGTAATATCTGGAGTTATTTTGACCTCTCCATTTTGCTTAATGTAAGATTTTGGAGGTTCAAATCCTTCAGCATCTGCCTTAATGTTTTCAAAACCTAAGTTTTCTAAATAATTTACCGATTCTTTAATAAACGCTACGTTATCTTTTTTCTCTGTATGTATCATAATATCAACAATATACAAAAAGGCTTAATGTTTTTACGTTAAGACCTTGTTAAACCATTAATTTTAATAAGTTATATATTAATGAAATTGTTTTTCTAACTTTTAAGAATAAAAAATTACAATTAGTATCTTTACAATATGAGTAAGAAAAAATTAGGTTTAAATACCATTTGTGCACACGTTGGTGAAATTAAAGATGAGCAATTTAAAGGTGCAGTCTCTCCAATATATTTATCTAGCTCGTATGAGTTTATAGATGTAGATGTAAAGCGTTACCCACGCTATTTTAATACACCAAATCAAGAATATTTAGCAAAAAAAATTGCTGCATTAGAGCGTAAGGAAACTGCAATGATATTTGGTTCTGGAATGGCAGCAATTAGCCACATGTTTTTAGCGTTTTTAAAATCGGGAGACCATATTGTGGTTCAAAACACTCTCTATGGTGGAACTAGTAATTTTATTCGAGAAGAATTTCCGAAACTTAAAATAGAATTCACTTTTACAGATGGTTATTCTGTTGCAGATTTTAAAGCAGCAATTCAGCCAAACACAAAATTGATACATATAGAAACTCCTTCTAATCCTTTATTAACTATTACAGATATTAAGGCAATTGCAGATTTGGCTAATGAAAAAGCTATTGTTACAAGTATAGATAATACATTTGCAAGTCCAATAAACCAAAATCCAGCAGATTTTGGTATTGATTTAATTATGCATTCTGCCACAAAATATTTTGGAGGACATAGTGATATTTGTGCTGGAGCAGTTGCAGGTTCAAAAGAACATATGGATAGAATTTGGAACGTCTCTAAAAATCTTGGAGGTAGTTTAAGCGATTTTACAGTTTGGATGCTTGAAAGAAGTATGAAAACCATGGGTCTTCGTGTAAAAAAACAAACAAAAAATGCTGGTAAAATAGCAAAATGGCTAGAAAAGAATAAAACCATAAAAAAAGTAAATTATCCAGGTTTAAAAAGCCATCCAGAACACAAATTAGCAAAATCTCAAATGCATGGTTATGGAGCCATGTTATCTTTTGAATTGGCCAACGGAATAGATTCAGAAAAATTCCAAAAAGCTTTAAAATTAATAAAGGCTTCTATGAGTTTGGCTGGAATAGAGAGTACAGTCTTAAGTCCAGCAAAAACATCTCATTCACTTTTAAGTCAAGAAGACAGAGACAAAATAGGAATTAGCGATGGATTAATTAGATTTTCTGTTGGCATAGAATCTATAAAAGATTTAAAAGAAGATATTCAGCAGGCTTTAAATAAACAATAACAATTTGAACAAAAAAAACAAACATCAAGAAGATTACGACTTTAAAGCATTAATTGAAGTTTATACCGAATTAGAGCCTTTTGTTTTTATAAATAAATACGACAAGCAAACTATAGATTTTGCAGATGCTAAAGCTGTTAAAGCACTAAATACAGCATTGTTAAAAGCGTATTATTATATAGATTTTTGGCAGTTTCCAGACACAAATTTATGTCCACCAATTCCAGGACGTGTAGATTATATACATTTAATAGCAGATCTTTTAAATGCTTCTAAAATAAAAAGTGATATTACAGTTTTAGATATTGGTACAGGAGCATCATGTATCTATCCCTTACTTGGTTATGCAGAATATAAATGGCAATTTGTAGCTACAGATAGTAATAAGAAATCTATTGCTTACGCTGAAAAAATAATTATTAAAAACAAGTTGAAGAAAGCGATTCAGCTAAAACATCAATCTAATACTCAAAGTATTTTTATAGGCATCATAAATACAAATGATGCGTTTTCAGTTTCTATGTGTAATCCACCATTTTTTAAAAATGAAGCAGAAGCTTTTGAAGCTACTACAAGAAAATTAAAAGGATTAGGCAAACTTACAGACTCAGTTACTAGAAATTTTGCAGGTCAGGCTCACGAGTTATGTTTTAAAGGAGGAGAAAAAGCATTTTTGCATACGTATCTCTACGAAAGTTCATTATTTAAAACACAATGTTTTTGGTATACTAGTTTAGTATCAAATAAAGACAATATAAAGTCTATGAAACAGTCTTTAACTAAATTAGGAGCAACAACCATTAAAATTATAGAAATGAATCAAGGTAACAAAAAGAGTAGAGTAGTAGCCTGGACTTTTTTAACTACTAAACAGCAACAAGACTGGATTAATAAAAAATAAGTTATTAATATGAAATTAGACATACTAGCCTTTGGAGCACATCCAGATGATATAGAATTAGGAGCAGGAGGTACCATTGCAAAAGCTATTGCAGAAGGTAAAAAAGTAGGCGTAATAGATTTAACACAAGGAGAGCTAGGAACAAGAGGAACAGCAGAAACTAGAAAAGCTGAAGCAGAAAATGCGTCTAAAATTTTGGGTTTATTTGTTAGAGAAAATCTTGGTTTTGCAGATGGTTTTTTTACTAACGACAGAAAGCATCAACTAGAAATTATTAAAATGCTAAGAAAGTATAAGCCAGACATTGTGCTTTGTAACGCAATAGAAGATAGGCACATAGATCATGGTAAAGGAAGTAAACTAGTAAGTGATGCTTGTTTTTTAAGTGGTTTAATTAAAATTGAAACAGCGCTTGGTGGTTATTCTCAAGAACAATGGCGACCAAAACATGTATATCATTACATACAATGGAAAAATTTAGAACCAGATTTTGTAGTTGATATCTCCAATTTTATCGAAATAAAACAAAAAGCAGTAGATGCTTACCAAACCCAGTTTTTTAATAAAGATAGTAAAGAACCAGAAACGCCAATTACAAGCAAAACATTTTTGGAGAGTATTAATTATAGAGCTAGAGATTTAGGACGCTTAGTAGGAGTAGATTACGCCGAAGGTTTTACTGTAGAGCGATATATAGCAGTAGATAGCTTATTCGATCTAAAATAAATTTTAGCTAAATTTTACTCAAAATTTTAATAAAAGTCTTTGTAGTAAAACCAAATTAATTTACATTTGCACACGCATTATAAAAATGTGCACAAATGGTGGTTGTAGCTCAGCTGGTTAGAGCGTCGGTTTGTGGTACCGAAAGTCGCCGGTTCGAACCCGGTCTTCCACCCAAAAGCAAAAAGCCTTCAATTTTATTGAAGGCTTTTTTTGTACTTGTAAGTATTTAAAATTTACTCTGTTGCTTTATCAACAACTATTCTAGCGTCTCTATTAGCTAATTCCCAAGCAGTATAAAATACTAAACGTGTTCTGTTTTCTAATAAATCGTATTCAATTTTATCTGGTGTATCGCCTGGTTGGTGATAATCGTCATGAGTACCATTAAAATAGAAAATTACAGGAACATTGTTTTTTGCAAAGTTGTAGTGATCACTTCTATAATAATAACGATTTGGATCGTTTTCATCGTTAAAAGTGTAATCTAAATCAATATTCATATACTTATTATTAACCATTTCAGAAATGTTATGTAACTCTGTACTTAACTTATCACTTCCAATTAAGTAAAGATAATTTCTGTTTTTCTTTTCGCGTTTAGGATCTAAACGACCAATCATGTCTATATTTAAATTTGCGACTGTATTTGCTAAAGGAAAAATAGGATCGTTATCTGTATAATGTCTAGAACCTAATAAGCCTTTCTCTTCTCCAGTTACATTTAAAAATACTATTGAACGTTTTGGGCCATGACCTTCTTTTTTTGCTTTTGCAAAAGCTTCAGCAATTTCTAAAACAGAAACGGTTCCAGAACCATCATCATCTGCACCATTATAAACTTTTCCGTCTTTAATTCCTTCGTGGTCTAAATGAGCAGAAATTACTATATATTCATCTGGTTTTTCACTTCCTCTAATTATTGCAGCTACATTTTCTGAACTTATTTTCTTAGCGTTACTCTTATATGTAATAGAAACCTCTGTTTTTGCAGACATAGATTTTTCGTTTGTTTCAATATCACTCACCAGAGCTTTTGCTAAATCTGTGTTAATAAACATATACATCATGTCTTCACCACCACCTGCTAAATTCATTCTTCCACTTGCACTACCAAAACGGTTGGCTACCATAGAATAAATATCTGGATGATAAAACAATAGTGCCTTTGCGCCTTTACTTTTTGCAATTTCTTGTTTAGATGAAAACTCCTGACGAAAATTAGACCACTTAGATGCTTCTTCTGTACCAGTTATTACATACATTCCGTCTGCTTTTTTTGGTTCTCCAGAGCGAATAACAACAACTTTTCCTCTAACATCTATACCATCGTAACTTGAGTAGTTAGTATCTTCAATACCAAATCCTGCAAAAACAATTTCTTTAGTATCTAGTGTACCATCTTTTGCTGAGCTTACAGAGGTAAAGTCTTCTATAGTTTTAAAAGTTTTTCCGTTTACACTTAAATTAATATCTGCAGGAGCCATAACTTCTAATGGCACATCTTGAAAATAGTTTCCGTCTGCTTTTGCAGCTGGAACACCATCTTCTATGTAGTGTTCTTTAATAAAGTCTACAGCCATTTTTTGACCTTTTTCGCCTGTTTCACGACCTTCAAAAGCATCTCCAGCATAAACATAAAGTGCTGTTTTTAAATCTTCGGCAGTAATAGTCTCTGCATATTTAGTTGGGTTTGCTGGTTCTTTTACTTTAGTTGTAGCTTCTTGGTTTTTAGAAGAACCACAAGATGCTAATACTAAAGCAATAGCAAGAGTAGAGAGTGTTTTTTTCATTTTGGTGTAATTGATTTAATTAAGTAGTAAAAATACAAGAAAAAAGGAAGTTTACTATTTTTCTTGTACATTTTTTAACAGTTCTAAAATTGTTAGTTCGTTATGAGAAAGTCTTTTTTATTGGCTAATTGCCAGGCTGTAGCAAAAATTAACTTTGTACGTTTAGCTAACAGAGGATAGTTAATTTTATCTTCCGTATCTGTTGGTTTATGATAATCTTTATGTTCTCCATTGAAGTAAAAAATTACAGGTATGTTTTGTTGTGCAAAATTGTAATGGTCACTTCTATAGTAATATCTGTTTTTATCATTTTCAACATTGTACTTATAATCTAGTTCAAGGTTTGTAAATGTTTCATTGGTTTTTTCTGAAATATCATGCAATTCTTTACTAATTCTATCTGCTCCAATTATGTATAAATACTCAGGATTTTCTTCATGCGTTTCATCTACACGACCAACCATATCTATATTTAAATTTGCAATGGTTTTATTAAGTTTAAAAATAGGATTTTCGACATAAAATTTAGAGCCTTGCAAACCTATTTCTTCTGCAGTAAGATGTAAAAATAAGATACTTCTTTTGGGAGAATGGCCATTAAGTTCTGCTATTTTAAAAGCTTCGGCTATTTCTGTAATTGCAATTGAGCCAGAACCATTATCGTCTGCTCCAAAATGAATAGTTTTATCTTCAACTCCTAAGTGGTCTAGATGTCCAGAAATTATTAAAACTTCATCTGGTTTTTCACTTCCTTTTATGTAGGCTAGAACATTTTCTGAAGTTCCAATATCTTTTGGAAGAAAATCAGCAGGAATGGTTTGATAATAAGTTGAATCGTTAATTGCTGGTAAAATACCTTTTGTTTTGTAAAAATCTCTTAGATAATTTGTTGCTGTTTTTTGGCCTTTAGTTCCAGTGCCACGACCTTTAAATTCTTCTGAAGCAAACACACTAAGTCTATCTTTTAGGTCTTTTGGAGTTATAGTTTTACAATACTCTAGAATAAGCTTACTATCTATTATTTGTGTGGTATTTTTAAGCGTGTTCGTTTTGGTGCTTTGTTTTGTCTCTGCACATGAACCAACAATAATTAGAGCAGAGGCTATAAGTAGAGATTTCATTTGTTTACTTTTTGTTCTATTTTTAATTCTTGTAAATGTAAAATGTCGCTTAAAAATAGGAATAATTATGCGACACTTACTTTAATTTAAATAGATTTTATTCTGTAAAATCGATATCCTCTAATTCTTCTATTGCATTTTCTTCAGACTCTTGATCGCGTTGTTCTAATTGTTCTGTATTGCCAACTTCTGTAGTTGCAGTTATAGATTTGTATGTAGCTAAAGCTAAAGCAATGATTGTAAGTAAAAATATAAGTTGAATTGTATGTTTTGGTTTGTTCTCTTTGCGTCCTTTTAAAAAGGCTAATATTCCAAAAAGTAATCCTGCTATTGCTGGAAAAAAAGCAAAATTAGATAGTGGTAAAACAGCTAGAATGACTGCAAAAATGGCACTTATTAAACCCAAAATAATAAATAATTGTCTCATAGTTTTATTAGTTTTTTAAACCTGTTGCACTTTTAATTTTTAATTCTCCATTACCTACTGCTAGTTTAAACTTGGCATAAACAGGAACCTTATTTTCGTCTGCTGTTAACCAAATTAAATTGTCATTACCTTTTAAGGCATCATTATTAATAAGATTTATACGCAGTTTATAACATTCTTTACTACCAATAGCTGTGTTAATAGTTTCTTTGGCAACATAAGTAAACTTACACTTAGTTTCTTTACCATCAAACAAAACAGTAAAAGTATCAATAGCTCCAACTTTAGCTTTTTTTATATCTAAACTTCTTATGTGATAGATTGTAGTAACAATATCTTTAGTACCACTATTAATTTTTATGTTTGCATTTCTATCCCAAAAACCAGACTCAAAGTTTTTACTTTTCTTTCTAATTAAGCTTTTTACTGTATTTGTTCTATGGTTAAAGTTGTATTTAACAAACTTATAATGTCCACCTTCATCAATATCACGCTTGTATAAATAAGGTTTTAATGTATTTGGGTTTACATAGCTTTCGTATAAATCTCTAATTTTAAAAAAATTATCCCATTTACTGTAAGTTGTAGCCTTACATTTTAAACGTAATAATGTTGAACTCGATGTTTTTACTTCGCTAGTTTGCATGGTGACTTGTGCAAAGTCTGTCATTAAACCAGACATATTATAACCAGCTGTAAAAGTGAGTGATTCTCCTGCTTGAAAAGCATTGTTTTGCGCCTTTGAAAACAACGAAAAGCTAAGTGCTAAAAATAGAAATAAATGTTTCATAAATAGATTTTAAATTTCAAATATAGATAATGTAAACACTAATTGTGCCGAAAATATTGTGCTAGGCTTTAATTTAAGATTTTTCAACTTTATTTTAAAAGGATGTTTCTTAAAATACTTTGGATATCTCTATTATCTTTTTGTTTAATTAAAAAATGTTCAAGCTCGTCTTGGTGTGTTATTTGTTCGCTTTTATCTATAAAACCATAGCCTAAATAGGTGCCGTTTTTTATTAATACAAAAGCGTCTTCGTTGTTGTTTCTGCCTTTTTCTTTAATTATTAAGTCTTTACTTTCATTAACAATTTTACAAATGGCATTAGTTACACGTTCATTGTAATTTGTAACGTTTTCGTTTCCTTTACAAACACCTTTACAGTTTTTTATGGTAAAATGCGAGCATTCGCTTACACCTTCTTGTAAGTGACAAAATTTTGGGCATAACGAAAATTGCTCGCAAATACGTTCTAAAAACAAACGTGCTTCACGCAAACTGTAGAGCGTAACTATTGGTTTTGTAACAGCTTTACTGTTGTTAATAGCAATATGTATAATATCGTTTCTGTCTTGATAACTAAATAAGGAAAAACCTTTAGGTGTACGTTTAGCCACTTTATTATATAGTGGAAAGTGGTGTTTAATTGCTGCATCTTCCATGAGCAATGCAATAAGTTCACTACCAGATAATTCGAAATCGATATCTGCTGTTTCACGAACCATATCCAAGCTTTTTTGTGATTTACTATAAAAGTGACTAAGTACTCTTTTTTTTAAGTCTTTAGCTTTACCAACATAAATTATTTCTCCTTTTTTATTTTTAAAGTAATAAATTCCAATGCTATTGGGAATGGCATTAAATATTTCTTTTGGCAGGTTAGGAGGTAAGGTTGCTTCTTTACTATTTTTATTTAAAAAGGCGCTAAAAACTTCTCGCGATTTTTCTTGTGCTTGTAGTTTTTGAAACAGAATAACTGTAGCTTCTGCATCTCCTCGAGCGCGATGTCTTCCGTTTGCATTTATATTTAAATCTTTACATAGTTTGCCCAGACTGTAGCTTTTGTGTCCTGGTAAGAGTTTTCTACTTAAACGAACAGTACATAGTTTTTTTCTATTGAATTCAATATTTAATGATTTGAATTCGTTTCTAATAACGTTATAATCGAAATTAACATTGTGAGCAACAAAAATAGCATCTTCAGTGATGTCTAATATTTGTTGTGCAATATCCTGAAAATCTGGAGCATTAGCAACAGTACCATTATCTATTCCTGTTAAAGCTGTTATGTGGTCTGGAATATAACAATTTGGATTTACAAGCGAAGTAAACTCATCTACAACAGTATCACCATTATATTTAAATACAGAAATTTCGGTAATTCTGTTAGTTCTTCCAGAAGTTTCAACATCTATTATAGTATAAAACAATATGTTTTGGTTTAAGATTGAAATTGAGTTATTTTAATTTATGCTCTGCAGTTTCAACTTTTTTCCACATGTGTTCTGAAGTTAAATAAAAACTACCCATACAATCGAAATTACACTCGTTAGGAGCAATTATAGATAAAAATGCTTCTCCTTTTTTATCTTTATATAAATGATAAACCTCACCAAGAATAGGTTGAAAATTAAACTTAGCATTATAAACAAGATTATTGTATTCTAGTTCATATATCATTTTATCGTATTCTGCTTTAAGCTCTAAATATTTAGCTTTTAATTGCTTATTGGCTTTATGCACGTTTTTGTTTTTCCAAGTAATATTTTCTGTAACCTGTATTGCAGGAGCTCCAACATTTGTAGCATAAGGCTTTAATGCAGCATCGTATTGTTGAGTTTCTGTATTAAAAACAACGTTATCTGGTTTTTTTGCGTCAGACATTTTCTTCTTTTTTTTAGCAATGTAAAGATAGAGGTTTTACGTGTTCTAATAAAACATTTAAGAAATTGTAAACAGTATTTTTTTAGAGCTCAATATTTAATAAGCTGACGTTTGTCATCTTATACTCTTAGAATTGAGTTTAAATTTGCAATAAAATAGTCTTAAAAAGATGAACACTTCTTTAGTAGCAAAATATAATGTAGCAGGACCAAGGTATACAAGCTACCCAACAGTTCCGTATTGGGATAAAAATTCATTCTCTTTAAAAGCTTGGAAAACATCTCTTAAAAAAAGTTTTGACATTAGTAATGATACTGATGGTGTCAGTCTATACATTCATCTTCCGTTTTGCGAAAGTATGTGTACTTTTTGTGGATGCCATAAACGTATTACAAAAAATCATTCTGTAGAAATTCCATATATAGACGCTTTAATTCAAGAGTTTAGACTTTATAAAGCTTTTCTTGGAAAACGCCCTAATATTAAAGAATTGCATATTGGAGGAGGAACACCAACCTTTTTTAAGCCAGAAAATATTAAGTTCTTAATAGATTCAATTAACACAGTAGGAAATATAAGTAAAGACTGCGAATTAAGTTTTGAAGGTCATCCTAATAATACAACAGAAACGCATCTTAAGACTTTTTCTAATCTAAATTTTAAACGCGTTAGTTATGGTGTTCAAGATTACAATCTTAAAGTTCAAAAAGCAATACATAGAATTCAACCATTTGAAAACGTTAAACGTGTTACAGATGCTTCTAGAGCTAATGGTTTTACTTCTGTTGGACACGATATTATTTTTGGATTACCATTTCAAACAGTAGAAGATGTTATAAATACAATAAACAAAACCATAACATTAATGTCCTGAAAAAGAACGCGAGTTGTTGTGGCAAGGCAATATAGAAGTCACTAAATCCATAAGTAATAAAAAAACATAAACGATTTCACCAAAACACTACTCAAAAGCTTAAAGGATAACGATTTACTTTTATAGGTTTTTTCTAAAATAAAATTGTTGCCAATACATAAAAATTAAAAAACCCTATGAACTTTAAGTTTATAGGGTTTATGTAATAATTTATATTATTAAGCGGAGAAAGAGGTAAGTGAACCTCTTTCGTAGTGCCTTTATTTATTACTGTTTCAGTCCTGTACCATTGTTGGGTCACCTAATAGGTCACCTTTATACCTTGTAGTAAAGATAAGGAATTTACTTGATTAATCCTTGTACTTTACTGATTTCAAAGCCCATAAAGTCGCAAAATTCATCGATAGTAACTAACTGATGAGCTTCTTTGTTTAGGCGTTCTTTAATCGCTTTGATTATTGTTCTGCCATAACGCTCACTCTTTCCTGTTACTACCTGCACGTCTTTAGGGTAAATACAGATTCTACTCATTCACTTTTAATTTAAAATTAATACTCTAACTATACTTTATCCATACCGTTGCTATAAAGCACTTATATACAATATACGACTAATATCCCATTGAAAAAACTAACTAAATCGGAAGTTTTGGCAACTTATAAACACTACGGAAGCACCCTAATACATTGACAGTCAATAGCTCGTATATTTGATATTCATCATCAAAAAATGTATTAGTTATGGCAAAATTGAAAGGTATTATTAAGTTAGAAGGAACGTTAGACAATCTAACTTTTTACAAAGCAAAAGAGGGTTATTTAGTAAAAACTAAAGGCGGTGTTTCTAAAGAGCGTATTCAAAATGACCCAGCGTTTGAACGTACTCGTGAAAACGGTTCAGAATTTGGAAGTTCTGCATCATCTGGTAAGTTATTGAGAACATCAGTTAGAAACTTAATGATTAGAGCAAAAGACAATCGAGTTTCAAGTCGTGTTACTCAAAAAATGACACAAATTAAAAACTTTGATACAACCTCTGTAAGAGGACAAAGAAATGTAGCTACAGGATTAGCAACACCAGAAGGTAAAGCCACATTAAAAGGCTTGGATTTCAACAATAGAGCCATTTTAAGTGCTGTTTTATTCGCTCCGTTTACTGTAGATGGTGCGACAGGTGAAATTACTATCCCAAATTTAACACCTACAAATGATATTGCATATCCAAGTGGCGCAACACACGTAAGTTTAAGTTCAGCATTTCTAAAAGTTGACTTTGATACTACAGATAACGCAATCGAATACAGTCCAACTGTAAATATTCCGATTGATTCAACGTCTGCAACGCAAACACTAACTCCAGCAGGTGTGCCAACAGGTACAGGAAACGATATATTCGTTTTATTAGTAGAGTTCTTCCAAGAGATTAACGGTGTTCAGTATCCGCTTAAAAATGGCGCATATAACGTTTTAAATATCGTTGAAGTAGCATAGTTTCATTCTGACCTTTGAAGCTGCAAGAGTCCTATAATTTTTATTGTAGGGCTTTTTCTTTTGCCATAATTTTTTTGAAGAAAAGAAAAAAGACAGCCAATGTTAAAGGTAGCGTGGATGATGCTGTCAAGGTTTTTGGGTAAAAGTTTTTTACTCTAAAATCTTGAAACCTTTTACGATAGCTACTTAAAAAAGTTTTATTCAAAACCCGTAGGGCTTGACCTTTACAGTATTGAGCGTTGGCAGAAGGAAGCTACCTATATTTGCTTTCTTTTTTATTTTTTTATGTACTTCATTTACAAGTTTAGCACAATCTAATCACCTTTTAATTATAGCACTATGCTTCTTGATATTTGTTAACGAAATGAAACAAACAAAGACTTGAGGTAAGGAATACTTGGACTTAACGATGGTTTTGTGCAGATGAATGAGATAACTAATATTCTAACCTACTTTATCTTACTTCTGTTTCATTAGAGTTCCAAATGTGGTTGTGTGTTCCAATGTGAGCGTGGGTTAAGCGGATATTTTACATAATACCAGTTATAGCTACGAAAATATAAGAATACTGCGTTAGCAAACCTTTGAAAGGATTTTTGCTACTATAACTTGTATTATGTAACATAGCTTGGGTGAGTTTAGGGTTTTATGATATAATAATAACAGAATAGCTTATTGCAGTTTGGTTTGATTTTATGAAAACCAAAGCTGTAATATGCTATTACCTTAAAGACAAAAAAACGCTAAACTTGTTAGGTGAGCGGAACAACACAAAAGACAGAGGATTTTGAGGTACGAAAAAACTGGATTTTGGGTTGTGGGGAATAAAAAAGAGCCTTCCGAAAAAGACTCTTTCATTATTGACCTAATGGTCGTGATTTGAATGGTCATCACTTTTTGTTTCACCTGATTGATTCATCATCATTTCGTGGTCGTATTTACAACAACCTGGTAAATTTTTGTAGGCATCTTCACTACCTTCAACTTTATCAGTATCATAACCTGAAGCTGCTATTGCTTTATGAATTGCCATTATGTTTGTTTTTTTACTGTCAAAAGACACATCAATCTTCTTTTTATCGACATCCCAATTGGCACTTGCAACACCTTCAACACCGTTAGCTGCTTTTTCGATAGTGTTTTTACACATTCCGCAATTTCCTCTTACACCAAAAGACAGGTCTGTCATTGCCATATCTTTTGACATTTCAGTAGTTGTGGTTTCTGTTTCTTTTTTGGTTTCGTTTTTACAACTTGTTAAACCTAATGCTGCTATTACAGCTACACTTAAAATTACTTTCTTCATTGTTTAAAATTTAATTGTTATTACTTGATTTATTATTCTATTAC
>NZ_JAQWGS010000026.1 GCF_029238095.1 Lacinutrix sp.
CTTACGGAAGACCTAGGTCAATAGAATTATTGGTTTTAGTAGATAGAAGATTTAGCAGACATTTACCTATACAGCCAGACTATCTTGGAGCTCAAATTGACGCATTACAAGGCGATAAGGTTAAAGTTGTATGGTCTAAAAAAGAAACAGAAAATATAGTTTATCTAGAAAAGTACATTGAATGAAAGCACTAAGTGTTTCACATCTTTTGGGAATTAAATACCTTAAGATACAAGACATAAACTTGATTTTTGAGACTGCTAAACATTTTAAAGAAGTCATTAATCGGCCTATAAAAAAAGTTCCAAGTCTACGAGATATTACCATTGCAAATTTGTTTTTTGAAAACAGCACTCGTACCAAGCTATCTTTTGAATTAGCTGAAAAAAGACTGAGCGCTGATGTACTTAACTTTTCAGCTAATCAATCTTCATTAAAAAAAGGAGAAACTCTGGTCGATACAGTCAATAATATATTGGCCATGAAAGTTGATATGATTGTAATTCGACATCCAAATCCTGGTGCTGCTCATTTCCTTTCAAAACAAGTTGATTCATGTATTATAAATGCAGGAGATGGTACGCACGAGCACCCATCTCAAGCCTTATTAGATGCTTTTTCTCTCCAAGAAAAGTTTGGAGAGCTAGTTGGAAAAAGAATTGCTATTGTAGGTGATGTTTTACACTCCAGAGTTGCATTATCTAATATATATGCTTTAAAAATGTTAGGTGCTGAGGTGAGTGTGTGTGCTCCAAAATCTTTAATTCCAAAACATATTGATTCTCTTGGAGTTAAAATATCTACAGATTTATCTAAGACACTTAAATGGTGTGATGCACTAAACATATTACGTGTTCAAAATGAGCGCATGGATTTGAATTATTTTCCATCAACAAGAGAATACACTCAAAATTTTGGACTTACTTCTAAACGGTTAGAAGCAGTAAAAAAGGATATCGTGATTTTGCATCCTGGACCGATAAATAGAGGTGTAGAAATTAGTAGTGAAGTTGCTGATTCTGATCAATCTATTATTTTAGATCAAGTCGAAAATGGTGTAGCAATTAGGATGGCAATTATATACCTTCTAGCTTCCAAACTGAATATTTCTATTACATGATTTTAATTGATAAAAATGATATAGGAACTGTTTCCACAGACCAATTTATTAAGCAAAAAATGAGTTGTTTAAAGCAGCTAAATTTTGAATTAAGTTTTGATTTAATTCTTGACTGCACTAAAGCTCTCTTGCCAATTGAAGATTTGATTGAGTTACAGTCATTGTTAAAAAAAAAGTCTAGATTACTTGTATTAATTCTTCCTCACGATGAAATTGATATTTTACCAATTGAATTTAATATAGCACCAACACTTGTAGAGGCAAATGATTTTATTTCTTTCGAACGGATGCAACGCGATTTAGGCTTTCAATAATGATGAAACTTACAATTTTAGGATGTCATTCGGCTACACCAAAGGAGAACAAACATACTACATCTCAATTGCTAGAGGTAAAAGGTAAATTTTTTTTAATTGATTGTGGAGAAGGAACACAAATTCAATTAAGAAAATTGAAGATAAAATTTTCTTTAATTCAACACATTTTTATTTCTCATTTGCACGGAGATCACTTTTACGGTCTCATTGGTTTGATAAGTACATTTCGTTTACTTGGTCGTACAACTCAACTTAATATATATGGACCAAAGGGAATTAAAGAAATTATTACATTACAGCTAAAAATGTCGAATTCTTGGACAGATTATTCTTTACATTTTCACGAATTATCTTCACCAAATAGTGAAAAAATATTCGAGGACGATACTATTTGTGTTTCTACGCTGCCTTTAGATCATCGTATTTACACAAATGGTTTTCTATTTACTACTAAAACGGTCAAACGTAAAATAAATTCTAAAGCCACAGAAAGTTTGAATTTAGAACCTTTCCATTACTCTCAATTACAAAACGGTCTTGATATAGAGCTAGCGAATGGAATCTTTAAAGAAAATAAAGAGCTTACTTTAAATCCAGAACCCTCAAAAAAATATGCATATTGTAGTGACACAGCATACAATAAGAAACTGATTTCACTTATAAAGGGGGTTGACTTATTATACCATGAAGCTACATTTTTAGAAAAACATGCAGATTTAGCAAAAAAAACTAAACACAGTACAGCACTTCAAGCTGCAAAAATTGCAAATTCTGCAAATGTAAAAAAACTATTATTAGGTCATTATTCGAATCGTTATTCTGATAAAAAGGACTTTATTAAAGAAGCTTCTACAGTTTTTGAATCAATTCTTTTATCTGAAGATTTAAAAACTTATTCTATTTAAATAAAATCAATTGTAAATTGCATAATATATGGATAAAGAAGATTTAGGACAACTAAGAAAGTCATACGATAAAAGTTCATTAGACTTATCTGATGTTGGCGACGATCCTATAGGTTTTTTTAAAAAATGGTTTGATGAAGCATCTAATCATTCTGAAATTGAAGAAGCTAACGCGATGTCCCTAGCGACCCTCGGGATAGACGATTTTCCAAAGTCTAGGGTGGTTTTGCTTAAAGCTTTCACAGATAAAGGCTTTGTTTTTTATACAAACTACCAAAGTGAGAAAGGGTTAGCAATTGCTCATCATCCAAAAGTTGGATTATCTTTTTTTTGGCCTCCTCTTGAGCGTCAAGTAATTATTAAAGGATTGATTCAAAAAACACCTTCAGACCTGTCAGATGAATATTTTAATTCAAGACCAAAAGGAAGTCAATTAGGAGCTATTGTATCTGATCAAAGTAATGTAATTTCAGATAGAACAATTATAGAAGCTAAATTAAATGCTTTAGAGATTCAATATAAAAATGAAGAAATTCCTCGTCCAGATAACTGGGGTGGTTATCTGGTCATTCCTAAATCTATCGAGTTTTGGCAAGGTAGACCTAATCGATTACATGATCGAATACGTTGTCATTTACGTCAAACAGGATTGTGGGATTTAGAACGATTAGCACCATGATATGAAAAAATTAGTTTTAATACGTCATGCTAAATCTTCATGGGAATTTAATTTAGAAGATCGTGACCGACCCTTAAGTAAAAAGGGAATAAAACGAATTAAACAAATGGCAATGCATAACCCTGAAATTTTTTCATCATCTGAAATTATTTTTTCAAGTACTGCAAATAGAGCTACACACACAACATTAATCTTGGTTAATAGCTTATTAATTTCTTTTAAAACAGTTAATCTTGTTGAGGACCTTTATACCTTCGAAGCCTCTAAATTGATAAATTTTTTAAAAAAATTATCAGATAAATATGATAGTGTTATTTGTGTTGGTCATAATCCTGCATTTACTGATGCAGCGTCATATCTTAGTAATACAGAATTAGATTATTTACCAACTTCTGCGTGGGCAAAATTAGAATTTCAACAAAGTAAGTGGACTAATATAGCAGATGGAGCATTAACTTTAGGAATACCAAAAATAATTTTAAAGTAGTATGAAAAAGCAAGAAAGGTATATCAACAGAGAATTAAGTTGGTTAGACTTTAATGGCCGTGTACTTCAAGAAGCAGCCGACCCAGATGTTCCACTTTTAGAGCGCCTTCGATTTATAGGAATTTTCTCTAATAACTTAGATGAATTTTTTCAGGTCCGTTTTGCAACTGTCCAGCGGATTGCTCAATCAGAAAAATCAGGGAAAAATATTTTTGGAGGTTTGACAGCTTCAGATTTATTGAAAACTATTACTCAAAAAGTAATTAAACAACAAAAAGAAAGTACACAGATTCTTAGTTCTATTGAAGTAGAGCTAGAAAAAGAAGAGATTTATTTTATTAATGAAAGTGAAGTTTTAAAGGAACACGAGACTTTTCTAAAAGAATATTTTATTCAAAAAGTAAGCCCTTCATTAATGACGATTATTGTTTCTGAAGATGATAATCAGGATTTTTCAGATAATAATGCATTTTTAGCAGTAAAGTTAATTTTTGATGAAAAAAAAGAGATTAAGACTCAATTTGCTTTAATTGAATTGCCAACTGATTTAGATCGTTTTATTGTTTTACCAAGTATTAACAACAAGAAATACGTTATGTTTCTTGATGATTTGATACGATATCATTTTCATATAATTTTCAATTTTTTCGAATATACTCATATAGAGTCTCATATGATTAAAGTCACTCGTGATGCAGAATTAGATATGGAAGGTGATGTGTCTAAGAGTTATATAAATAAAATTGTTAAAAGTGTACGGGATCGTTTTCTTGCAGAACCTGTTCGTCTGGTTCATGATAAAGATATTTCTAAAGAAGCTATTAATATGGTTAAAAAAATTCTTGGTGTTGGCACTAACGATAGCCTTATTCCTGGAGGTCGTTATCATCATCGAAGAGATTATATGAACTTTCCACAATTAAATCGAAGTGATTTACAATATGAGCGAAAAGAAGCCCTACCAATAAATGGCCTTTCTTTGGAGAAAAGTATTTTTAAAGCAATAAAGCAAAAAGATTATCTAATATACACTCCATATCATAGTTTTTCTTTCGTTATAAAATTTTTGCGTGAAGCTGCTTTAGATCCAGAAGTAACAATTATAAAAATAACAATTTATCGTCTTTCTAGACTTTCGAATGTTGCAAGTTCTTTAATTAATGCTGCCAAGAATGGAAAAAAAGTTTTAGTTCAAATAGAGCTTCAAGCACGCTTTGATGAAACCAATAATATAATATATGCTGAACAAATGCAGGCTGCTGGGGTAGAACTTATTTTTGGTATTCCTGGTTTAAAAGTCCATTCTAAAATATGCGTAATTGAAAAGTCAACTCAAGGAAAAAAAAGACGATATGGCTTTATAAGTACTGGTAATTTTAATGAAGACACAGCAAAAGTTTATACAGATTATACCTTATTTACATCAAATCAAAAAGTACTTAAAGAAGTAAATAAAGTTTTCAACTTTTTACAAGTACATTATAAGCTTAAAGCTTATAAACACCTTATAGTATCTCCTCATCATACTCACAATGCTTTGGTTAAAATGATTAACAAGGAGATTGAAAATCATAAAATAGGACTTCCAAGTGGAATTCGTCTTAAGTTGAATGCAATTACTAATTTCTCAATAATTGAAAAACTTTATCAAGCAAGCAATGAAGGTGTAAAAATTCAAATGGTTGTCAGAGGTATTTGTTGTTTGATTCCTGGTATTAAGGGAATGAGTGAAAATATAGAGGTTTTAAGTGTTGTGGATAAATTTTTAGAGCACCCTAGGGTATATGAATTTATAAATGGTGGTTCTCTAATTACGTACATATCTTCAGCAGATTTTATGACAAGAAATATTGAAAATCGATTAGAGGTTGCAGCTCCAATATACGACCCAGAGTTACAACGTCAAATTAAAGATGTTTTTGATATTATATGGAATGACAATGTTAAAGCTAGAAGATTGAATGGTCCTATTCAAAATAATTTTGTTAAAAATAATTCAAAACCTAACCGCTCTCAGTTTAAAATTTATGAATACTATAAAAAAGAGGTAGATCAATGAAAATTAGGAAGTACGGAGCAATAGATATTGGCTCCAATGCTGTTAGATTACTTGTTTCTAATGTGATTGATTATAAAGGTCAAGTTTTTTTTCAAAAAAATGCTCTCGTAAGAGTTCCAATCCGTTTAGGGCAAGATGCCTTTACTAAAGGTGAAATTTCAAAAAAAAATATAGGACGTATTATTAAATCAATGAAGGCTTTCCGATTGCTTATGAAAGTTCATGGCGTAGAAGATTATCTTGCCTTTGCTACTTCTGCGCTTCGAGGTGCAAAAAATTGCTCACAGGTTGTAGAAAGAGTTTTTAATAAATCTAAAATTCAAATCGAAATAATTGATGGAAAAAAAGAAGCTAAAATCATTTCTAATACCAATGTTTTTGAAAATATTGATATTGAAAAGACTTTTCTCTGCATAGATGTGGGAGGTGGAAGTACTGAAATAAGTATCTTAAAAGGAGGTAAAAGACTAAATTCAAATTCTTTTAAGATTGGAACGGTTCGATTATTAAACAAGGATTTTGATCAGCGAATTTGGAATCAATTAGAAATATGGGTAAAAAAACATACTAAAATTTATTCTAAAGTTTATCTTTTAGGAACAGGTGGGAATATTAACAAGTTGCATAAAATTTCTAATGTAAAAGATAATCGTCCCATTACTTTTTTAACATTAAATCTTATTTACAATAAGTTAAATGAGTTAACTTATGAAGAGCGAATTATTGATTTGGGATTAAATCCAGATAGATCTGATGTTATCATACCAGCAACTAAACTTTTTTTAAAAATATTTGAATGGAGTGGAGCAAAAGTTATTTATGTGCCAAAAGTTGGTCTTTCCGATGGAATGATTCGAGAGTTATATAAAAATAAAAACTAAACTGATTAACCAATATATATTGATATAATAATAGATGCTAGATCTTAAAAAATAATATATTATTGTTTTTGTTGAAACGAGAAAATTTTTCAAAAATCTAAATCAAATCTGTCCCTTAGCTCTTCTAATGAAGGGTTTAGTTTTTTAAGGTATTTATATTTTTCATTAACAGAATATACTAATTCTTCTTTAGTGGCTTCTGAAATGAGAATTTCTACTTTTATACCATAATTATTTAATCTTTTTCTCAAGAAGGGAAGAAGATTATCCATTTCTTTTATCATTTCGACTTTGTTCATTTCACTAGGAACTGTTAAAGAAATTTCGTTACCCCCTTTTAAGTTAATACTACTGACTCCAAATATTGATGCTAGATTCTTCTTCCCTTTTTTTTTCAAGTTTAATATATATTCTTTCCAAAGAGATTCAAGTGTTTTAAATTCAAAATCATGTCTTGGCTTATCAAAGTCTTTTTCTTTGGAACTATTTATATTGCTTGCAGCTTTTTTAAGTGCAATGCTTGAAAGTGAAAAACCAGAAACAGGAGTTTTTAAATTTATATTTTTAGATTTAGGAAGTTCAAGATCTTTATCACTGATATTTGAAATGATTTTTTTATCGTCAAGAGCATCTACAATCAATGTTTCTTGATTCTCTTTTTCTATAGCTAAGCGAGATTTTTTATTTTCATTTAATGAATTTTTAGAGTGTGGAACTGAAAATGAAGAGCTTAAATCGGAATTTATTACTAGTCTATCATTTTCATTGGGTGTAATTATATATCCTTTTTTTTTTCTTCATTAAAATGAAGTGAGGCTAGTTGCATTAGGGTTAATTCTATGTGAATCCTTTTATTTTTGACATTTCTAAAATTTATTTCACAAGAATTAATTATTTCGATCCCGTCCATGAGATAATCATTAGAAATAGTTTGGGTAATTTCTGTATAGGATTTACGAATACTTTCTCCAACTTCAATTAAAGCCGCTGTTTTAGGGTCTTTAGCAAATATTAAATTCCTAAAATGATCTCCTAATCCTTTAATTAGTTGTATACTTTCAATCCCACGTTTAACTAATTTATCATAAGACATAAGTATCTGTGGGACTTTTCTTTGAAAAAGGAGTTCACCTAATTCAAAATAAGTTTGATGATCTAATAAATTTAAGTTGTCTGCTACTGCGGATTCTGAAAGATTTCCTTTAGTAAAACTTACCATTCGATCAAATATAGAAAGAGCATCTCTTAAAGCTCCTTCAGCCTTTTGAGCTATTAAGTAAAAAGCATTTTCTTCGAATTCTAGCTTTCTTTCTTTTGCAATTTTAACTAAAAATGACTGAATATCCTTAACCGAAATACGCTTGAAGTCATATACTTGACAGCGTGATAGAACAGTGGATATGATTTTATTTTTTTCTGTAGTTGCTAATATAAAAATCGCATGTTTTGGTGGTTCTTCAAGTGTTTTCAAAAAAGCATTAAAGGCTGCATTGGAAAGCATGTGTGCCTCATCTATGATATAAATTTTATGACTTCCTATTTGCGGAGGAATCCGAACCTGCTCATTAATCTTTCTAATATCTTCTACTGAATTATTTGAGGCGGCATCAAGTTCGAAAATATTGAAAGCAAAATCTTTAGAAGTATCGCTATTATTTGCATTAATTTGTTTGGCTAAAATTCGTGCACAAGATGTTTTTCCTACCCCTCGAGGTCCACAAAAAAGAAGTGCTTGAGGGAGCTGATTAGTTTTGAGGCTATTTCCTAAAGTCTTTGTTATACTATCTTGTCCTACTACCTCATCAAAAGATGTAGGTCTGTATTTTAATGCTGAAACTAAAAAAGATTCCATATACAAATATAAAAATCAGATTATTCTTTTGTTCTTTCCATACCATATATTCACTTTTAATTATCAACAAATGACTAGCTTTGCGAAGCAGGCCATCTTATCACTCATGCCATTTTGGTATGGGAGGAAAGTCCGGACACCGTAGAGCAGCATAGCGGGTAACACCCGCCCTTCTTTGAAGCGGACAAGTGCAACAGAAAGAAAGTACAGTTCGGCTGTAGTGAAATCAGGTAAACTCTATGTGGTGCAACGCCAAGTAAATCTACAATTAAGAGTAGCTCGTTCAATGTAGAAGGGTAGGCGGCTAGAATGTAAGAGTAATTTTACATCCAGATAAATGATAAGACTAGACAGAATCCGGCTTATAGGCCTGCTTTTTTGTATAATTAAAAAAAGAGAAGACATTATTTCCATAGACACGATCAAAAGAAAATCCTTGAATTTCTGAGAGCTTTATTTGTTTAAAATGCTCAATTATCACAATGCCTTTTTTAGAAAGGCTTTTTTTTGAAAGTAGAATAATCTTTTTATAGTCATCAATTTCAAAATTATATGGAGGATCAGCAAAAATTAAATCGTATGATATTGAGTTTTGTTCAAGAAAACGAAAACATTCTTCCTGAATCGCTATAATTTTCATTTCAAGGTCAATAGACACTTTTTTAATAAACTGAACACAACTCCTGTTTTGATCAATAGCTGAAACATGTTTAGTACCACGGGAGGAAAATTCATAACTAATACTCCCCGTCCCGGCAAAAAGATCAAGTACCTGAATGCTTTTGAAATCAAGGCGATGCTGGAGAATATTAAAAAGTCCTTCTTTAGAGCGATCAGTTGTTGGACGGACCGGTAGATTCTTTGGAGCTTGAATTCGTCTACCTTTGTGTACCCCTGATATAACTCTCATTAACTAAAATATTTGGCTAAAAAAGGGGCATGATGAACGGCGGTATCTGAAATATGATTAATGTCTTTATCAATAAAATTAATATTAGTGTGATATTGTTCTACAGCTTCATAGAATGGTGTAAAAGACTTCATTTTACCTAAAAAATTCAATTCTAAATTGTTAGTATCGATATCGAATTGTTCTACTACAAAAAAGAGATAATACAAAAAGTCATCCGTATTTGAAACTTTAAAACAATTATTGAATTTTAAGCATTTCTTTTGGAGAAGAAAGACATCCATTGCTCCGAACTGTAAGTGAATAAAAATTTTATAATCAAATTTATTTGAAGAATTTAGGCTTAGTATTTTTTTATAAAGTAGAGTGTTATAATGATGAAAACCAAAGTTAATTTTAGATTTCTTTAAAACCTTACTAATAAATTGTGGAAAGCTATATAAATTAACTTGCTTGTAATCTTCCAAAGTGTCATAAGATGCTATTTCATAATCTTTTGTTTTTTTATAAAGACATAAATAATCTTCACAGAAAGATTTATTAAAAAACGATAAGGGTACGAATGTTGAAGGGTTGTGAAAAGAAATTAAACTAAAAGCATTAAAGTTTTCCTTGCTATGATAATCCAGATATTCCGTTAAGGTTTTGTGAAAATCTTGAGGATCTTCAACTAGTGGTATGTATTCAATTTTAGATTGGGTACAGAAATAAAATCCATCCGTAAAAACGTGAATGGATAAATCTTGATTTTTAAGAATTTTATTCTTGTTTGGCATCAAAAATGGTTGGCCAGTTTCCATTTGTACTAACATTTGTTAAGGAACCAAGTATAATTTCAGGTCCATTTACTCCATCTACAGAAACAGTTTCATTCTCTTGTTTTACAAGATCTTGATCTTGATCAAACAACAATGTGTTTTTTGATACCTTTACTTCAAAAACAGGTACTTTATAACCATTTTTATTTATGATAGATGACGTTATTTTAAAAACACTGTCCTGAAGACCTTCAATTGGGATATTAGACATTTTTTTGTATCGATCAGATGTTTGAAATAAGGAATCTTTTACAGCGACAAACCCTAGGGTATCGGTTACTATAACCTCTCGAAGCATATCAATTCTATAGGTTCTATCATATTCTAAATAAGAGGAGTCGCGTTTTTCTAAAAGTGTAAAGATGCCTTCATCTATAAACTTTATTAAACTATCAAAATTATTAGCATAAACACCCTTGACATCTTTATGAGCTATTTGTGCAGTTCTAATATCCTTCATTACATTAATAACTTTGGAGTAACGTTTAATTTTTGTCTGGTTGAAAGTTATTGGACCACTTATTGAGTCATATATTTTGTAAGCAAAAAAGATTGATGCAATCCATAGAACAACTTGAATACCTAATTTCATTGTCATTTTTTATTTGATAAAAACAAATCTACAATTTTTTTTGAATCACAAAAGTATTTAAAATGATTTATATTTATCCTAATAAATCATTAAATGACTTCTGAAAAATTTCGTTTACAACTAAAAGATAACTTTCCATTTGAACCAACAGATTCCCAAAGAAACTGGTTTAATAAAGTAGCTGATTTTATTCTTTCAAATTCACCAAATACTGCTTTTCTTCTAAAGGGATACGCAGGGACAGGAAAAACAACTTTAATTGGGTATTTAATTCGTCAATTAAAATATGCTGGATATAAAGGAGTACTTATGGCTCCAACAGGTCGGGCAGCAAAAGTAATGGCTACATATTCAAAATTTTCTGCCTACACAATTCATAAACAAATATATTATCCTAAAACCGAAAGTTCAGGAAAAATAATATTTCAATTAAAACCTAATAAATATCGAAAAACAATTTTCATTATAGATGAAGCTTCTATGATAAGTGATGACAGAAAGCATTCTAAACTTTTTGAAAACGGATCTTTACTCCATGATTTAATTCAATATGTAAGTCAAGGAGATCAATGTAAGTTGATTTTTGTTGGAGATCCTGCACAATTACCGCCAGTTCATCTAAACTTGAGTCCAGCTCTTGATTTAAATGAACTAGAGCAATATCATTTTGATAATGTATATTGTGTCGAATTAGATAGTGTTGTTCGTCAATCTCTTGGTTCAGGAATATTAAATAATGCAACTCAATTAAGGTTTCAGCTTAATGAGGAGAATTATGATCAGTTTCAATTTGATGTCGATGGGGTTAAAGACATACATTACTCCAATAGTGGCATGGATCTTTTTGATTCTTTATCTAATGCTTTTGATAAAGGTGGAATTGATCAAACGATTTTTATAGTTAGATCAAACAAAAGAGCAAATTTATTCAATGAACACATTCGTAAT
Source organism: Lacinutrix sp. (assembly GCF_029238095.1). GTDB lineage: Bacteria > Bacteroidota > Bacteroidia > Flavobacteriales > Flavobacteriaceae > Lacinutrix. Next base: position 11,569 of record NZ_JAQWGS010000026.1, read on the forward strand.
CGTATTCTAGGGTGGGAGGATGAATTATGTGTCGGTGATCAATTGATGGTTGTAAAAAACAACTATTTTTGGCTTGCTTCTGACTCCAAGCCTGGTTTTATTGCAAATGGAGATGTAATTGAAGTCCTTGCAATTCATGCTAGAAAAAATATTTATGATTTTTCTTTTGCTGAGGTTCGTGCTCGCCTGGTGGATTATTCCGATGAGGATCCCTTTGATACAGTAGTTTTATTAGATACTTTAAAATCAGAAACTCCCTCCTTATCTTTTGAAGAAGGAAATCGACTTTATCAAAAGGTAGTTGAAGATTATTCATCAGAGAAATCAAAGTATAAAAAGTTCTTAAAAGTTAAAAAAAATCCTTTCTTTAATTCATTACAGGTTAAGTATTCTTATGCAATTACCTGTCATAAGTCACAAGGTGGTCAGTGGGAAAATGTTTTTGTTGAAAAACCGTATTTAAAAGAAGGACCTAATAAAGAATATTTTAGGTGGCTATATACAGCTATTACAAGAGCAAAAAAATCCTTATATCTTATAGGGTTTCCAAATGAAGATTTTAAATCAATTCACTAATTATGTTTCGCTTTCTTTCAAAAAATATTTATTTCAACTTAATGAATTGGTCAATAGTTGGGACTTTCCCTTCAATTCCAAAGTACATTGTAGCTGTGGTTCCTCACACAAGTTGGTTAGATATTTTCATAGGCTTATTGGTTCGAAGTATTTTAGGAGAATCGATAAATTTTGTTGGGAAAAAGGAATTATTCACCCCCTTAACAGGCTGGTTTTTTAGAACTTTAGGAGGTGCTCCAATTGATCGTTCTGGGAATAAAGACTCAGTAGAGTCAATAGCAGCTGTATTTGAAGCCCATGAAAAATTTAGATTAGCATTGGCGCCTGAAGGAACTCGTGGAAAGGTAGATAAACTCCGAACAGGATACTACTATATCGCCAAACGTTTAAAAATACCTATTATACCTGTTTCTTTTGATTATGAAAATAAAAAAGTTATTGTCCATTCAAATTTCTATACATCAAGTGATGAACAAAAAGATTTAAAAACACTGGAGACTTTATTTAAAGGAGTTTGTGGTTACTCTAAAGAGAAAAGTTTTTGATTAATTTTTAATTTCCATTGAGTGGTATACGTTTTGGACATCTTCGTCGTCTTCAATTTTTTCGATTAGTTGTAATACTTCTTTTTGCTTATCTATACTCAATCGTTTAATTACCTGAGGTATCCTTTCAAAATCTGAAGAAAGTATTTCAAAGTTTCTTTTTTCCAACTCTTTCTGGATTATGCCATAGTATTCGAAAGGAGCATATAAAACAATACCATCTTCATCTTTAAAAACTTCCTCTACTCCATAATCAATGAATTCTAATTCAATCTCATCTACTTCATGATCATTTGGATTTATTCTAAAATTACAGCTGTGATCAAACATAAATTCTACAGATCCAGTTGTTCCTAAACTCCCATTTAACTTATTAAAATAGGAACGAATATTTGCAACAGTTCTGTTGTTATTATCAGTAGCAGTTTCTACCAAAACAGCAATACCATGAGGCGCATAACCTTCAAAAAGTACTTCTTTAAAATCACCCGTATTTTTATCTGAAGCCTTTTTAATAGCACGTTCTACATTTTCTTTAGGCATGTTAGCAGCCTTGGCATTTTGAATTACAGCACGTAGTCTAGAATTATTATTTGGATCTGAACCTCCTTCCTTTACGCTCATGACGATGTCCTTTCCAATACGTGTAAAGGTTTTGGCCATAGCTGACCAGCGTTTCATTTTACGGGCTTTTCTAAATTCAAATGCTCTTCCCACACATATATGTTATGAATTTATAAAGATAAAAAACTTTCAGATTTTGAAGGGACTACATTTTTAAGTAATAATAAATAATATTGTTAATTCAGTTTGACTGTTAAGTAAAAGTAAAATCAATAAGTATTTACTTTTACTTAACAAAAGAGATTTATTACTAACTCAATTCGTCTAAGATGTCATTATATGAAGGTTGAATATACTGAGGTAACTTATTTTCTTTTGGAAGGGTAGCTAAATATCTAATATTATTAGTACTAAACACATGTTTATACTTACCAATCTTTGAATGTCTTTTTTCGACTAATGTTTTAATAAAGTCAAAATGAGAAATTAAATCTGTACTTCCTAGGTGAAAAATACCTGTTTTTTTATGATTTATGATATAATGAATCTGTTGACTTAATCGGACGTCACTATTAACATTGATTATAGTATTTGGAAAAACTTCTATTGCTTTATTTTCAATTATTGCCTTATCGATATCTTGAGTTCTAGGCGCATTTATTCCAAAAATCATTGGTAATCTAATAATAATGAATTTACCAATTGGAAGATTCATCAGTTGATTTTCTATCTTTATTTTAAAATGACCGTAAATGCTCTCAGAGAGAGTTTTGTCATATTCATATGACGGATAATGCCTAAAAGAATCAAAGACATTAGCTGAAGACAAAAACATAACTCTACAGTTATTAAATTTTACATATTCAATAATACAGGAATGTGAATCTAGTTGAGCATTAAATCTTCCTCTTAAAGCTGATATTATAAGTTTGGGTTTTACCTCGTTTAGAATGTCATTAAGTCCTCCTTTTTCAATATCATATTGAAAAAAATGTTTATTATCCCTAAATTTTAAATTATTATTAAAGGTCCCAAAAGTATTAAAATAGGGCCCTAATTCTTTGTATAGGGCATTGCCAATGAATCCACTCCCTCCTAAAATTAGTATGGATTTCAAAGATTAAGTTTTTATAAATGGTAGTTTTACAACATGTGCAGGACAGTTTTTCTCACGAATTAAAATCCCAATTTTAGTACCAACCTTCGAATAAGATTTTGAAATATAACCAAGTCCTATGCCAATCGATAGTGTAGGAGATTGAGTACCGGAAGTGACAACTCCAATTTGATCACCATGAATATTAACAATCTTATATCCACTTCTTGGAATTGCTCTTGCATCCATAATAAAACCAATTATTTTTTGATGGGATCCGGTGACTTTCTCCTGATTGATATTTTCTGAATTAATAAATTTAGTTTCATTTTTACTAATCCAGCTTAATCCTGCTGAAATTGGTGATGTGTTTTCGTCAATTTCATTTCCATATAGAGAGTATCCCATTTCTGTTCTAAGAGTATCTCTTGCGGCAAGTCCGGCTGGAATAATTCCATGTTCGGCTCCAGCTTTTAGGATATTACTCCATATGTGTTCTGAGTAGTTTGAAGGAAAATAAATTTCTATACCACCAGCACCTGTATATCCTGTAGTCGCAATTAAGATATTTTCAATACCTGAAAAATCAGCAGTCGTATGAGAATAGAAGGGAAGAGTTTCCAGAGGATAGCTAGTTAATTTTTTCATTGCAATTATCGCTTTAGGGCCCTGAATTGCAAATAAGCCAGTATTTTCAGAAACATCTTCCAGTTTAGCCTTGAATTCATGATTGTGTTTTTGAATCCAACTCCAATCTTTATTAATATTTGAGGCATTAACCACCAGAAGATATCTTTCTTCCTCCAATCTGTAAACAATAAGGTCGTCTACAATTCCACCTGTTTCATTTGGAAGATAGTTGTATTGTGCTTTTCCGGTAGTTATTTTTGAGATATCATTACTACATATATATTGAAGTAGATTCAATGAATTCGGTCCAGAAACATAAAATTCCCCCATATGCGAAACATCAAAAACTCCGAGCTTCTCCCTTACTGCTAGATGTTCATTTTTAACACCTGTATATTGAACGGGCATCTCATATCCACCAAAAGCAGTCATTTTTGCATTTAGATTTAAATGAGTATTGTAAAGTGTTGTTTTTTTCATAAGCACACAAATAAATTATTTACAACGCTATATATAAAAACGTATATTTCCTACCTATATGTATTTTACGTTTTTACAAATAATTAAATCTAAAGATAATGTATAAAAGGCAAAAATTTCTATTGATTTTAACAGGAATAAGGGAATAGAATTAAGAAAAAATATAAATCTTATTTAGTATTATTATTTCATGGATTGGAAATAAATTTATCAAGAGACAAATTTTAATAAACGGTGTAGTTTAGAATACCCCATTAAAAATTTATTTATTTCTTGAGAGGAGTAAAGATTTAAGTTCTGAATACTTACTTAAAGGAGAACGTATTTTTTTGAGGTTTAAAATACCCCTAAGACGAGTAGGTGTCTCAATCTTTGTTTTAAGAATATTCTCCACTGTGTTTTTAAATTTTATTGGATGGGCTGTTTCTAAAAAAATGCCTTGATATGCTTCTTCATTTTTTAGAGAAGCCATATATTGTTTTAATCCTAAAAATCCAATTGCACCATGAGGATCAGCTATATATCCATTTATTTTGAAAATTTCTTTTAGTGCTTTTTCTGTAAGCTTATCAGTGTATCCAAAACCACTCAAGACTTTCTTGAGTTTGAAAAAATCATTATTAAAGATTTTCTGAATCCTAATGAAATTACTTGGATTACCAACATCCATTGCGTTTGAAATAGTTTGAATGGATTTTTTAGGAGTATAGCTACCTGATTTCAAAAATTCTGGAACTGTATCATTGATATTAGTGCTTGCAATAAAATGATCAATTGGAAGCCCCATCTGTTTAGCAATTATTCCAGCACAGATATTACCAAAGTTTCCGCTTGGAACAGAAAATATAATTTTTTTGTCTGGATTTGGACGATTTTTATAAGCTATAAAATAATAAAACATTTGAGACAACCATCTAGCAATATTTATTGAATTTGCGGATGTTAACTTTATGTTTTCTTTTAACTCCGGATCAACAAAAGCACTTTTAACCATTTCTTGGCAGTCATCAAATGTACCATCAACTTCTAAAGGAATTATGTTTTCTCCAAGAGTTGTCAATTGACGCTCTTGAATATCACTTACCTTTCCTTTTGGATAGAGAATAATCACATCAATACCTTTTACTTTATAGAATCCATCTGCGACTGCTCCACCAGTATCTCCTGAAGTAGCGACAAGTATGGTTAAGTCCCCCTCTTTTTTTATATCGTTATTATAGGATAAACATCGAGCCATAAATCGGGCACCAACATCTTTAAATGCCAAAGTAGGACCATGAAATAATTCAAGTAAGGCAATTTTATCAGTTATTTCTATGATTGGAAAATTAAAGCTTAAAGTATCCTGAATAATTTTTTTTAAGTCATTGCTGTAGATGTCGTCTCCTACATATTGCTGTATAACTTCATATGCGATTTCGTGATCTGAATACTGATCAAGATTATTTATAAAATCGTGCTCTAATTTTGGGATTTGCTTCGGAAAATATAATCCACGATCTGGAGCAAGACCTTTTGTAACAGCCTCTAAAAAACCTACATCCCTTGCATTATAATTTAAACTGAAATATTTCACTTATTTATAAGATCTTTATACCTTCATTATTAATGCGTGAGTAGTGAACTTCATAATCAAGTCCAATTTCATCATAATATGTTCTTATAGCTTGACCTACTTTTTTGGCTTTAGCTTCTCCTTTTGACAATGAGTAAACAGATGGACCTGATCCAGAGATGCCACTTCCTAGTGCTCCAGCATCAATTGCTGCATGTTTTATATCATTAAATTTAGGAATTAACATAGCTCTTATTGGTTCAATTATCTTGTCTTCCATGCTTCGTGAAAGCAATCCATAGTCATTCGTGTAAAGCGCACTTATAAATGCTCCTAAATTCCCCCATTGTTCAACCGCTTTTTTCAGTGGAATTTCATTTTTAAGAATAGCTCTGGAATGAATTGTTTTTAATTCAATTTTTGGATGTATTATTGTAGCAACTAAATCTTTAGGAGAAGGAAGTTTAATTATGTCTAGAGTCTTATTACTTCGAACTAATGTAAAGCCACCCAGTAAAACTGGGGCAAGATTGTCTGCGTGAGCAGCACCGCTAGCAAGTGATTCACCAGCCATTGCAAATTTTACTAATCCATTTCTTGAATAGGGCCTCCCCAATAATTCATTAATAGCAAAAACAGCTCCAGCTGCACTTGCTGCACTACTTCCAATTCCGCTTCCAGGCTTAATTCTTTTTTCAATATCAATACGGAAGCCATTATTTGATGAGTGAGCTTTTAAAAGTGAAGAAGCTGCAACACTTGCTACGTTCTTTAAAGGATCTTTGGGTAATTCCTGTCCTGTAACAGCTCCTATAGTTACACCTGGATTCTCGGTTTTAGACACCTTCATTATATCTCCAACTGTATCTAGGCAAAAACCTAATACATCAAAACCACATGAGACGTTTGCAACACTAGCAGGTGTAAAAATCTTAATCTGATCCATTTTATTGTTTTCCAATTCTAATAATATCCCCAAAAATCCCTCCAGCGGTTACATCTGCTCCAGCACCAGCTCCTTTTACGATCAAAGGTTGGTTTTTGTATCTACTTGTGTAAAATAAAATTATATTATCGCTTCCTTCCAAATTATAAAAATCATGACTTGATTCAATTTCTTGAAGTCCAACAGAAGCCTTTCCTTGCTCCAATTGAGCCACATATTTTAATCTTGCTCCCTTTTCTTCAGCATTTTTTAATATGTTTTGAAAATGAACTTCATTTTTATCAATTGCATTATAAAATTCTTCATTAGATAAACTATCCAATACTTCTAACGGTAAAAAGTTTCTATTAACAATATCTTTCAACTCTAATTTAAAACCGCTTTCACGAGCTAAGATTAATATTTTTCGTGCTACATCTACACCGCTTAGATCGATCTTAGGATCAGGTTCGGTAAACCCTTCATTTTGTGCACTTTGAACTACTTTTTTAAAAGTTGTTTTTGAATTAAATTTATTAAAAATATAATTTAAACTCCCCGACAATATGGCTTGAATTTTATGAATTTTATCTCCTGATGCGATTAGATTATTTAAAGTATCAATTACTGGTAGTCCCGCACCTACATTCGTTTCAAAAAGGAAAGGTGTATTATATCGCCTAGAGATTTTTTTTAAATCTAAGTAGTTTTTGAATGAGCCTGCACAAGCAATTTTGTTGCAAGTTACGACACCTATATTGCTTGCTAGATAACGCACATATTCTTCTGAAATAAATTCACTTGCGGTGTTATCGATGAAAATACTATTCCTTAAATTCAACTTTTTCACATGATCAAAGAAAACATCTCTATCAGCTTTAGTTTTACTTGTGACCAACTGTTTTTTCCAATTATTCAAGTCAATAGGGCTATCACTTAAAAACATTTTTTTTGAATTTGAAATTGCAATAACACGTATTTTTAAGCGCAAGTTTTCCAAAAGATATTTGAATTGTCTATGAATTTGCTCCAAAAGTTTACTTCCTACATTACCTACACCGGTTATGAAAAGATTCAACTCTTTAGTCTGAGCTTCAAAAAAACTTTCGTGTATTGAGTTTAGTGCTTTTTGAGTATTTTTTTTATCTATAACAATAGAAATATTTCTTTCTGAGGCTCCCTGAGCTATAGCACGTATATTTATATTATTTGCACCTAAACTACTAAATAGCTTACCACTAATGCCTTGATGATCCTTCATTCTATCTCCAACAACAGCAATATTTGACATATTAGATTCTATTTTGGCAGCGGTAACTTTTTGGACACTTATTTCAAACGTAAAATGATTGTCGATAGTTTTTTTTGCTAGAGTAGCATCTTCTGAACGGACACCTATGCAAATTGAATGTTCTGAGGAAGCTTGAGTAATCATTATAATATTAATATGTTTTTGAGATAAACACTCAAAAAAACGTTTTGAAAAACCTGGAATACCAATCATGCCACTTCCCTCTAGACTAATTAACACAACATCATCTATGTGACTTATTCCTTTAACAATTGAACCTTCTCCTTTTGGGTTACCTTTAGCATTAATTAGGGTACCCTGAGCCTCTTTCTCAAAAGTATTTTTAATTATTACAGGAATATTTTTATCAATTAACGGTTGTAGAGTAGGAGGATAGATTACTTTGGCTCCGAAATGGGAAAGCTCCATTGCCTCGTGGTATGAAAGTTTTGAAATAGGAATTGCTTGACTTACAAGTTTTGGATGGGCTGTATACATACCGCTTACATCTGTCCAAATCTCTAAGTGTGATGCATTACTATAATTTGCTATTAAGGATGCAGTAAAATCAGATCCTCCACGACCTAAAGTTGATGTATTTCCCTCTTCGTCTTGAGCAATAAATCCAGGTATTAATATAATTTTAGAATTATTTCTTTTTAAGAATGCCTTTGTCGCTTTTTCACTTTGTTTTTGATTTACAATCTCTCTATCATCAATTGAATACGTAAAAATCAATTCTCTTGAATCTTTTAATACTGCATCACATGCTTTATACTTGAGAATATTATAAATAATAGTACTTGAAAGAATCTCACCGTAACTTAAAATTTTAGCAAGGCTTTTAGAGGTAAGTTCGTTTAAGGTAAATAATGATTCAACGACCTCTTCAAGTTCATTTAGTTGAGATTTTAAAAAACTAATTATTTCACTTTGATGTGTTAATGGGATGAAATATTCAATGGGGTTTAAGTGGCGATTCTCAAGTGTTTCAAGGTGTTCTTTATAATTATTTTGGCCCATACTAGCCCGTTCTGACATTTCAACAAGTAAGTCGGTTATCCCACCTAAAGCAGAAACTACTACTACTACTTGATCTTTAGATTGAGTAATAATATCTATAACATTGATCAAACTTTTAGCATTAGCTACAGACGTACCACCAAATTTTAAAACTTTCATATAAATTTAACACCAACATGCCCGAAAATGGCACATACTTAATAATTAAACAAGCGCAAAAATAACACTTATTGGATGGCTATGAACTATTTTTTTGGAAAAAAAGATTTAAGAATCTATATGTTAAGAAACCTTTTTAATCTGGTAATTTTATGAATTTTCAATTTCTTGACTAAGTTTTAGATTTAAAGAGTCATCATCTCTATTTTTGTCTATCGTGATTTTGTCTCCTTCTTTTATAGAATTATTTACTACATTCTCAGCCAATAAATCTTCTAAATGCTTTTGAATGGCTCTATTTAAGGGTCTTGCGCCATACTTACTATCATAGCCTTTTTCAGACAGAAAGTCCTTCGCTGATTCTGATATTTCTATTTCATATCCCAATTGCTTAACCCGTTTAACAAGGTGTACCAATTCAATGTCTACAATTTTCCTAATATCATTTTTTTCAAGATTATTAAATACCACTATATCATCAATTCTATTTAAAAACTCTGGAGAAAATGTCTTTTTTAACTCTTTTTGGATAACTCCTTTTTCAATTTCTTTTGACTGAGATTTTTGTGATGCAGTTTCAAAACCTAATCCTCTTCCAAAATCTTTAACTTGTCTTGCACCAATATTAGAAGTCATAATTATTATAGTATTTTGGAAGTTAATTTTTCTTCCTAAGCTGTCTGTTAAGAAACCATCATCAAGTATCTGAAGCATCATGTTGAAGATGTCTGGATGAGCCTTTTCAACTTCGTCAAGTAAAATAACTGAATAGGGTCGTCTTCTAACTTTTTCCGTCAATTGTCCGCCTTCTTCATATCCAACATAACCTGGAGGTGCACCGACTAATCTTGACACAGCAAATTTTTCCATGTATTCACTCATATCTATCCTAATCAAATTCTCCTCTGAATCAAAAATCTCAGAAGCTAAAATTTTTGCTAGTTGAGTTTTTCCTACACCTGTTTGTCCTAAAAAAATGAAGGAACCAATTGGTTTATCAGGAGCTTTTAATCCAGCGCGATTACGTTGAATTGCCTTAACTACTTTTTCTACTGCCTCATTTTGTCCAATAAGCTTAGAGTTAATGACTTTAGCTAATTTTGATAGCTTATTTTTTTCAGATTTAATAATTTTATTAACAGGAATGTTAGTCATCATGGAAACTACATCAGCAATATCATTTTCATTCACAGTTACTCGATTGAGTTTTGATTCCTCCTGCCAACGCTCTTGAGCTTCAATTAAAAGGCGCTCTACTCTTTTTTCATCATCTCGAAGTTTAGCAGCTTCTTCGTATTTTTGCTTTTTTACAACAGAGTTTTTTGATTCTCTAACTTTATCGAGTTGTGCCTCAAGATCAACCACTTCTTTAGGAACACTCATATTATTAATATGGACTCTAGAACCAGCTTCGTCCAACGCGTCAATAGCTTTGTCAGGTAAAAAACGATCTGACATGTAACGATTGGTTAAATCTACGCATGCACTTAATGCATCCTCAGAATAATTGACATTATGATGATTTTCATAACGCTCTTTTATATTTTTTAAAATTTCGAGCGTCTCAACAGTATTAGTTTGCTCAACTAAAACTTTTTGAAAACGCCTTTCTAAAGCACCGTCTTTTTCTATATTTTGACGATACTCATCTAATGTTGTAGCTCCTATGCATTGGATTTCACCACGAGCTAGAGCAGGCTTGAACATATTAGATGCGTCTAGGCTTCCAGTAGCACCTCCTGCACCAACTATAGTATGAATTTCATCAATAAAAAGAATTATATCATCATTCTTTTCTAATTCGTTCATCATTGCTTTCATTCGTTCTTCAAACTGCCCTCTATACTTAGTTCCAGCAACAAGGCTTGCTAAATCTAAACTAACTACACGCTTATTGTAAAGCACTCGTGAAACCCTTTTTTGAATAATACGAAGTGCTAATCCTTCAGCGATTGCAGATTTTCCAACACCCGGTTCTCCAATTAATAATGGGTTATTTTTCTTTCTTCGACTAAGTACTTGAGAAACCCTTTCAATCTCTTTTTCTCTTCCAACTACAGGGTCTAATTTTTCTTGTTCAGCTAATGCAGTGATATCTCGACCAAAATTGTCCAAAACTGGAGTTTTAGATTTTTTAGATGTTTTTGAGTCAGAAGTAGGTATAAATGGATTTTCTTTTGCTTCGCCTTCGTTGTCTTTTTCTTCAGCGAAGGATGATGATGGGAGTTCTTCGTAAGAATTCGAATCGTTTGCCAGCATGAGTTTAAATTGTTCTTTTACGATATCGTAATCTACATTTAGTCTTGTAAGTAATTTAGTAGTAGGATCATTTTCGTTTCGAAGAATACAAAGTAGTAAGTGGGCAGTATTAATTAAATCACTTTGGAATAATTTTGCCTCTAAAAATGTAGTTTTGAGTGCACGTTCAGCTTGTCGGGTTAAATGTAGGTTTTTTTTGTCATTTAATGTTTGATCACCATCAATCATAGCAGGATTTAATATTTCAACTTTGCGTCTTAATTCTTCGAGATTTACTTCAATTGCATTTAAAATCGCCATAGCTTTTCCACCCCCGTCCCTTAAGATTCCAAGCATTAAATGTTCAGTGCCAATAAAATTATGTCCCAACCTAAGGGCTTCCTCCTTACTAAAAGAAATTACATCTTTTACTCGAGGTGAAAAATTATCATCCATAGATTTTTTAAAATAAGTTTTTGCAAAAAACAGACCATAGTTTTAAGCTCAATGCTAATAGACAAAAAAATATTAATATTTCAAAAGATGGGATGTAATTATTTACCACCAAAACAGCTTATAATTCTGTTAATAATTTTAAAAATTATGACTTAATAATTATTTAATATTGTGCACTGATTGTCTATTTTAGCTACTAATATAAAATTAAGCCATGAACGAAGGAGACAAGCTCATTCCTATAAAAATTGAAGACGAAATGAAATCGGCTTACATTGATTATTCAATGTCAGTTATTGTATCACGTGCTTTACCAGACGTAAGAGATGGTTTAAAACCAGTACACAGACGTGTACTTTATGGTATGCATGAACTTGGTGTTAGAGCAAATAGTGCTCATAAAAAGTCTGCAAGAATAGTTGGTGAGGTTTTAGGTAAGTATCATCCACATGGTGACACCTCTGTTTACGACGCTATGGTTCGTATGGCTCAAGAATGGAGTTTACGTTATATGCTTGTAGATGGGCAAGGTAACTTTGGATCTGTAGATGGTGATAGTCCAGCAGCAATGCGTTATACAGAGGCTAGAATGCGAAAAATATCTGAAGACATGTTGGCAGATATTGATAAAGAAACTGTAGATCATAAATTAAACTTTGATGATACGCTTGAAGAACCAACCGTTTTACCAACACGTATTCCAGGTTTACTCGTTAATGGTGCTTCTGGTATTGCTGTAGGTATGGCAACAAATATGCCTCCTCACAATTTAACAGAAGTTGTAAATGGTACCATTGCTTTTATCGATAATAATGATATTGAGATTGATGAGCTTATTACACATATTAAAGCGCCAGATTTTCCAACAGGTGGAACTATTTATGGATATGATGGTGTAAAAGAAGCTTTTCATACAGGACGTGGACGAATTGTTATGCGTGCCAATGCAAATATTGAAGAAGTTCAAGGTAGAGAATGTATAATCGTAACAGAGATTCCATACCAAGTGAATAAGGCAGATATGATTAAAAAAACTGCCGATTTAATTAATGATAAAAAATTAGAAGGCATATCTACCATTAGAGATGAGTCTGATAGAAACGGAATGCGTATTGTTTACGTTTTAAAGCGTGATGCAATACCTAACATTGTTTTAAATAAATTATATAAGTACACTGCTTTACAATCATCATTTAGTGTCAACAACATTGCCTTAGTTAATGGACGTCCACAATTATTAAATTTAAAAGAATTAATTCACTATTTCGTAGAGCATAGACATGATGTGGTTGTAAGGCGCACAACATATGAATTACGAAAAGCAGAAGAACGTGCTCATATTTTAGAAGGGCTAATAATAGCCTCAGATAATATAGATGAAGTTATTAAAATTATTAGAGCTTCGGCAAATGGAGATGAAGCACGAACTAATTTAATAGAGCGTTTTAAACTTTCAGAAATTCAAGCCAAAGCAATAGTCGAAATGCGTCTACGTCAATTAACTGGACTAGAGCAGGATAAACTTCGCAGCGAATATGAAGACATCATGAAAACTATTGAAGACTTGAAGAGTATTCTTGATAGTAAAGAGCGCAGAATGTCAATAATTAAAGAAGAGTTAGTTGTTATTCGTGACAAATATGGAGATGAGCGTCGTTCTGTAATAGAATATGCAGGTGGCGATTTAAGTATTGAAGACATGATTCCTGATGCTCAAGTTGTTATTACAATTTCGCATGCTGGTTATATTAAAAGAACGTTATTAAGCGAATACAAAACTCAACATAGAGGAGGTGTAGGCCAAAAAGCGTCAACTACTCGTAATGAAGATTTCTTAGAACATTTATTTGTAGGTACTAACCACCAATACATGTTATTTTTTACTCAAAAAGGAAAATGTTTCTGGATGCGTGTTTACGAAATTCCAGAAGGTAGCAAAACCTCTAAAGGAAGAGCCATCCAAAACCTTATAAACATTGAACAAGATGATAAGGTAATGGCGTTTATTTGTACTCAAGATTTAAAAGATGAAGACTACATTAACAGTCATTATGTTATTATGGCCACTAAACAAGGGCAAGTAAAAAAGACCTCTTTAGAGCAGTATTCTAGACCAAGAACTAATGGAATTAATGCCATTACTATTAAAGAAGATGATGTTTTATTAGAAGCTAAATTAACAACAGGCGAAAGCCAAGTCATGCTAGCATTAAAATCTGGTAAAGCCATTAGATTTGAAGAAGCTAAAACAAGACCAATGGGACGTAACGCTTCTGGTGTTAGAGGTATTCGTTTGCAAGACGAAAAAACCGATGAAGTTATTGGTATGATTGCAGTAGATGATATGGATAGTAACATCTTAGTCGTTTCAGAAAATGGTTATGGTAAGCGTTCTAGCTTAGAAGATTACCGCATTACGAATAGAGGAGGAAAAGGTGTTAAAACAATTTCTATTACCGAAAAAACTGGAAATTTAGTTTCTATCAAAAACGTAACAGATGAAGATGATTTAATGATTATAAATAAATCTGGTATAGCTATTAGAATGGCAGTTGCAGATCTTCGTGTAATGGGTAGAGCAACACAAGGTGTTAAATTAATTAATTTAAAAGGTAAAGACTCTATTGCAGCAGTAGCTAAAGTGATGCGTGAGGACGATGAAGACACAGTAGAACTAGATGAAGAAGGAAATGTAAAACTTCCAGAAACCGCTGAGGAAACTACTGATTCAGACAATGGCATGACTCTTGATTCTAACGAAGAAGAATAAATTTTAAAAATTAAAACTTAAAAACTAATGAAAAAACAACTAATCCTAGCCTTAGCTTTATTTGTTTCAGTTCTTTCTTTTGCTCAAAAAAAAGAATTGAAGACTTTAGAAAAAGCTATTAAAAATAACAATTTTGCTGAAGCTAAAGCTACTGCAACACAACTAGAATCTATGCTTGATAGTATGGATGATAAAATGAAATCTAAATTCTATTTTAATAGAGCAAAAGCACTTTACGCAAATGGAGCAGGTAGTTTTACCGATTTTGATACTGCTTTTAACGACTTAACAAAAGTAGATAGTAAATATGTTAGTGAACTAAATGATACAAAACAATTTGTAAGAAACGAATTATTACAAAAAGCCAATAATTTTTACAAAAACGAAAAGTATAAAGAAGCCTCAGGTTTATTTACAATGCTATTTAAATTGGTTCCAGAAGATCAATTTTATTTATATTTTGCTGCTGTTAGTGCCATACAAGGTGAAGATTTAGAAACGGCTTTAAAACATTACATAGCTTTAAAAGATTTAGGTTATACAGGTGTTGAAAAAGAATATTTTGCCATAAATAAAGAAACTGGTAAAGAAGAGACTTATGATAAAGCAACACGTGATTTATATGTTAAAGCTAAAACACATATTAAACCAGGTGAAAGAATGTCTGAGTCTAAAGCACCAGATATAGCTGTCAAAATTGCATTAATTTATGATAATCTTGGTAGAAATGAAGAAGCATTAGTAGCCTTTAAAGAAGCAAGAGCAATTGATCCTTCAAACTCAGAATTAATTGTGTCTGAAGGTAATGTACAATTAAGGTTAGGAAATACTGAAGAGTATGAAAAGCTAATTAAACAAGCTATTGCTAACGATCCTAATAATGTTGAATTATTATTCAATTTAGGTGTTATGTCTGCAAAAGCGGGAAATATAACTGAAGCAAAAAAATATTATGATAAAGTTATCGGTTTAGATTCAAATCATATAAACGCATCTACTAATATGGCTGCTATGATTTTAAAAGAGGATAAAGAAATTTTGAAAAAAATGAATTCATTATCAAATTCGAATGCTGATACTGTTATATATAATAAATTACAAGACGATAGAAAGTTAGTTTATAAAAGAGCAATCCCATACTTAGAAAATGTAATAAATAGTGGTAAGGCAGATGCAGACATCGCAAAAACACTTTCAAGTCTTTACAGTGCGATAGACGAAAACGAAAAAGCTAAAGAATTGAAAGCTAAATTTGGTCTATAAATTTTATTTTATACAATTAAAAAAACCACTTCTTTAAGTGGTTTTTTTTGTTTTAAATATTAAAGTATACTTATAATTACAAGCAATTAAGAAACGGCTGTTTTGTAAACCTTCAAACAACGTTCTCTAGCAGTTTTATGGTCGACAATTGGAGTAGGATACGTCAATTCTTGGTAATCTGGAACCCATTTTTTTATATAGTTGTGTTGCTTATCAAATTTATCTATTTGAGTCGTAGGATTAAATATTCTAAAATATGGAGCAGCATCTACACCACAACCAGCAACCCATTGCCAGTTACCAATGTTACTAGACATTTCATAGTCATGTAATTTTAAAGCAAAGTAAGCTTCTCCTAAACGCCAATCTATTAATAAATGTTTGCATAAAAAACTACCTACTAACATGCGTATACGATTGTGCATAAAACCTGTTTGGTTTAATTGTCGCATTCCAGCATCTACCAATGGATAACCGGTTTTTCCTTCACACCAAGCTTTAAATTCGGTTTCGTTGTTACGCCATTCTATTCTTTCATATTTTGGTTTAAAGCTCTCTTCGGCAGTGTGTGGAAAGTGCCATAATATTTGCATAAAAAACTCTCTCCAAATTAGTTCTTTTAAAAAAGTAATATTTTGTTGTTTTGAGGCTTCGTTTACCATTTTTCGAACACTTACAGTTCCAAAACGTAAATGTGGTCCTAATTTTGAGGTGTTATCTTGAGCAGGAAAGTTTCTTGTGGCTTCATAGTCTGCAATTAAAGTAGGTGTTACTGTATAAGGTGCAATTTTAACTTTAGCTTCCTTAAAACCAATATCTTCTAAAGTTAGATTTTGTAATTCAGAAGATTTAAAGGTGTTATTAAGTCGTTCTTCCGAAGGATAATAAGTAATCCCATTTCTTTTGTATTCATCTAACCAAACACGAGAAAAAGGTGTATATACTTTATAAGCCGATCCATCTTTTTTTACAATCTCATTACGCTCAAAAACAACTTGATCTTTAAAGGCTTTAAATGTTATACCTTCTGACTCTAGTAACGTTTTTATTTTTTTATCTCTAGATATTGCATAAGGTTCGTAATCACTGTTTGTATATACAGTATCAATTGTATAATTTTCAATTAACGCTTTGTAAATATTTTCTGGTGTACCATGATATATAGCAATAACAGAGTTGTATTTGATTTCAAGAACCTCTCGCATTTCTTGTAAACTTTCATGAATAAAAGTTACACGTGCATCATCCTTTGGAAGTTTGCTTAATATGGTATTATCAAAAATAAAAATAGGCAATACTGGTTTGTCACTTTTTAAAGCTTCAAAAAAACCATGATTGTCCTCCAAACGTAAATCTCTTCTAAACCAGAATATGTTAATAGTTTGTTTCATTTTAATATTTACCAAATAGTTCTTCTAACTTCTGTGTGCGATAATTAAAAATCTCTTCTAATTTTGGCTTTACTAGAATAGGATGCACTAGCTGACCTAAAATGCCCAATGGTACTTTATAATCTATAATATCTTCCATTTCAACACCTCCATCAATTTCGTTAATAAAGTGTTTATGATGCCATAAAGCATATGGTCCAAAACGTTGCTCATCCACAAAATATTTACCTTCTTCAACATGTGTTATTTCTGTAACCCATTTGGTTTTAATACCTAAAATTGGAGTGACAATGTATTGAATAATCTGTCCTGAAAACATTGGTCTATCTGCACCAGAGAGAATATTAAATCCCATGTAATCTGGTGTGATGGTTTTTAGATTTTTAGGACTAGATAAGAATTCCCAAGCTTTTTCTTTAGTTATTGGTAAATTCTGTTTTTTATGTAATGTATAAATTTTCATTTTAATTATTAAATAATATAAAAGCGTTTAAAGACGTAGCAATTAGTAGCCAAATCATGTATGGTAATATTAGGTAGCTTTTCGTTTTTATGCTTTTAAAATTGCTAAAGAAAAAAGTAAAAAGAACAATTGTTAATGCAGAGATAATAACTAAACCAAAGGCAACTAAATGTTGATTGAAAAAAACATAATTCCAAGATACATTTAATACAACTTGTAAGGCAAAAGCTAACTTAAGTTTTGTACTGTCTACTTTTATAAATAAGTGTGCTAAATAGATAGAAAAGCATATCATTATTAATGTCCATGCTGCACCAAAAACCCAACCTGGTGGTGTCCAAGGTGCTTTATTAAGATTTATGTACCAACTAGTTTGTGGTCCATTATTCATTAATAAATTACCAATATATAAACCTCCAAAATTTATAATTAAAAAAAATAAGAAGTGTTTAAAAAGCTTCATTATACTTTTAAGTATTTTGTTATTTTAGAGCTTGTAGGTTTAGTTGTAGAAAAAAAATAATCTATTAGTTCTCCGTTGGTATTTACTAAATACTTTTGAAAATTCCATTTAACAGTCGAGCTTGAAACACCATTTTTACTTTTTTGAGTTAACCACTTATATAGAGGATGCGCATTACTGCCTTTCACATCTAATTTTTCTGAAATTAAAAAAGTTACACCATAATTTACTTCACAAAAAGACTCAATATCTTTAGCATTACCTGGTTCTTGTTTACCAAATTGATTACAAGGTAATCCAATGATTACAAGATTATCCTTATATTTATCATGTAATTCTTGAAGGTCTTTGTATTGCGGTGTAAAACCACATTTTGAGGCTACATTAACAAATAAAAGGTGTTTTCCTCTAAATTCTGAAAGAATAATAGGCTTTCCATTTAAACCGTTGAGCTTTATATCATATAAGGGTTTAGGATTGATTGGATCGTTATTTTTTTTTGAAAACAAGGTTTGAGCAAATATTTTAAATGGGTTCATTTTTTATATTTTAAAACTTACAATACCACAATCCATTTCGAATATTTGACCAGAGATAGAGGCTGCATTTTCTGAAGTTAAAAATACTGCCATATTGGCTACTTCTTCAGGATTTAAGAATTTTTTTAGAGGATGACGTTCTTTTATATTCTCAACCATCTTATCGTTCCTTAATAACTTAGCAGCTAATGTGGTGTCTGTAACGGTTGGAGCAATGGCATTTACACGAATGGTTGGTGCTAATTCTGCTCCTAGAGATTTTGTTAATCCTTCTATAGCAGATTTTGAAGCTGCAACACTTGCATGATAAGGCATTCCTAATTTTGAGGCTACAGTACTAAATAGTAGGATAGAAGGTGCGTTTCCTTTTTTTAATTTTGGTAGATACTGTTGTATTGTTTTAACAGCACCAATAACATTAATTTCGAAGTCCTCTCTGAAGTCTTCAAGAGATAATCTTGAGATTGGTTTTAAATTAATACTTCCAGGACAGTATATTAAAGTATCTATAGCTTCAATTTCTGGCAAATCGTCTGTTAATACATTACAAGAGTAGTGTATTAAGTTTTGATGTGAATTTTCCGGAGAAGTTCTACTAATGTTAAAGACTCTGTTTTCTGAAACAAGACTACAAACAATAGCACTACCAATGCCTTTGCTTCCGCCTATAACTACAATGTTTTTCATTTTTTATTAATGATTTTTTTAAGAGAATAGACACAATATTAGCCAAAGGCAAGTCTATTCTATGATGATGGACGACCTTTTAGTCGTTTTTCAATTTTTTGTTTAATAACAGTAAGGCGCTTCATGACTTCCATTAATTCAGGATCCTTACTTTCTTTATAAATTTGATTTAAACCAAGTATTATTTCCTTAGCTTTTCTTGAAGCTACTATTCGTTCGTTTGTAGATTTGAAAGATGTTCCTTGTTGTTCGAACTCTAGTGCTTCTTTTAAAATATCCATTTTTAATCTTTTAGGTAATTCTGCAATTCAGTTATTTTAGCTTGTTTTTTAAACGCGCCTCCATAATAAGAAGTTACAGTTGCAGAGGTTTCGTCTTTAATTCCTCGAGACGAAACACATAAATGTTTTGCATCTATTATAACAGCTATATCTTCAGTATTTAGAATTGTTTTTAATTCGTTTGCTATTTGGTTTGTTAAACGTTCTTGTACTTGTGGTCGTTTTGCGAAATAATGTACTATTCTGTTTAACTTTGATAGACCAATAACCTTGCCAGAAGAAATGTATGCCACATGTGCTTTACCTATTATTGGAACAAAGTGGTGTTCGCAATTAGAATAAAACGTGATATTCTTTTCTACAAGCATCTGGTTGTATTGATACTTATTGTCAAATAAAGCAATTTTTGGCTTATTTTCAGGGTTTAATCCAGAAAATATTTCTTCAATGTACATTTTCGCAACTCTTTTGGGAGTTCCCTTGAGAGAATCGTCTGTTAAGTCTAGACCTAAAACATCCATTATTTCTTCAAATAGAATGGCTATTTTTTCTTTCTTTTCGGTGTCTGAGAGATTAAAAGCATCTGGTTTCATTGGCGTTTCTAATCCTGTAAATAGGTGGTCGTCACCAATGTCTTGTACTGAGTAACCATTTAAATTCATTTTGTTTTCTTGTGTAAGTAATTCTAAATTAGTCTTTTTCATAGCAATATTTATCTTTTACTTATTTTGTTGTGTGTAATTTGTTTTTGTCTTGAACATTTAAAGCGTCCTTCTTCAAAATTTCTATTTTTAGAATGTTTCGTTTTTCTGCCTTGAACTCTAGCTCTCCACATTCTAAAACTGCTAGGTTTCATTTCTTTTCTCATGAGCTCTATAACTTCTTGTTCTTTAATGTTGAACTGAAAGGTAATAGCATCAAAAGGAGTTCTATCTTCCCAAGCCATTTCTATTATTCTGTCGATATCTTCGGTAGTGAAGTTATCTGGTTTGTTAGGTTTGGAAATGATATTGCTCATCAAATTTTATTTTTTCATTTAAAAGTTTATCAAAAAACAACTTATTCTCTTTAAACATTCTATTGTTTTTAAAATGAATAAATTTACCTTGTGCATGAATACTAGAAGCATTTGTTCTATATATTACCAATTGGTAATATGGTATTGCCCAAGTAAAGTTTTGTAGGCCTTTTATTATATGAATTAAAACGCCCTTTGGTCTAAGTTCTAAGTTAGCATAATTAATATCTGAAACTGTGTTGAGATATTGTTTTAAATTAGGACTCACATTATCTATTACCATTCGTTTAGAACCAATTCCTTTTAATTTAATACTTTCTATGAAACCATAAGATTTACCAACAAATTCGTTGATTGATTCTTTATTTTCTTTGCTTGAATGTGTTGTATTAAATATCATTAAAAAAATGTTTATTTCTAAACTTATATTCAAATCTACAAAATGTTTAACGTCTAAAACAAAATGATAAACAAAATTAACAAAATATTACAGTTTTGGTATTAATTATTGTTCATCAAACTATTTCTATTGCTTAATGTATGACGTTTAAGAATGCGTTTTGACTCACTTTTTACCATTTTATTGTCTTTTAAATCCCACAATATAGTACTTGCTGTTTTTCTTGATAATTTTTCATTAACAATCGGAAATGGATAGTCTTTGCCAAGTTCGAAGCCTGTTAACTGTTGGTCGAAGTAAGACATTGTTTGTGGTTCGTGTATATATGGTGCTTGTAGTTTTTGTAATTCTGGAACCCATTTTTTTATAAAAGTACCATTAGAATCATGATCAATACTATTTTTTATAGGATTATATATACGAAGCATGTTAATACCAGTTTCTCCAGCTTGCATTTGTATTTGAGGATAATGTATTCCTGGTTCAAAATCTAAAAACATGGAAGCTAAATGTTCACTCATATCTTGCCAAGGCTGCCATAGATTATGAACAAAGAAAGAAACCACCATTGCTCGCATTCTAAAATTTAGATATCCAGTTTCGTTTAAACAGCGCATGCAAGCATCTATTAAAGGATAGCCCGTTTGTCCAGTCTTCCATGCGTTTTGAAATTCTATATTTAAAGGTTTATTTAAATCATGATAGCCTTTATTTATACTTTTAAATTCCATAGTATGTTCCATTTCAAATTTTTGAATGAAATGTGCTTGCCATCTTAATCTGGAGATAAAAGCATTTAAATGTCTTTTATGTTTGCCTTTATTTCTAACCTCTGCAGCAACATTAATAACTTGTCTAACAGAGAGATTTCCCCAAGAAATATAGGGAGAAAGACGACTACAGCCTGTTCTTGATTCTAATGGTTTACTAATATGAAACATGTAATTTGGATAACGTTCTATAAAAAAGGAACGCATATATTTTAATCCAGTAGTAGTACCTCCTTTTTGAAAAAGTTTGTTATCTGAAGTTTTTAGATCTACTATTTTAAAGTGTTTTTCTAATGTGTTAATTTTAGATGTATGTAATAATTGGTTTTTTTTAGGATTAAAGACGTGGTCGTTTTGCATCATATAAGTATTCCAATCATTAAACCAAGTATTTCTATTTTTTAAGCCACGAATAATGGCATTATTAATATTTTCCTTCCAAATTATACTGTGTTGTTTACAAAACGAAGCAAATTTAAGATCGCGTTTATACGTAGAAAGTATTCCTGTTTCTTGATGAGAATAAATATGAGTAATAGAGTAGTGCAGCTGTAATGTTTTAATAACAACTTCTATGGTATGGTTTACAACAAGCACTTTAGAATTAAAAGCTTTTAAGTTGTTGTTAATATCTTCGAGAGACTGTTTTATAAAGTCCCAATGTCTTTTGTTATAGTGCTTGTCTTGAAAAAGAAAATCTTCAAATACATAAAGTAAAAGTACTTGTTTGTTAGATTTTAGAGCATGTTCAATGGCTTCATTATCTTTTAAACGAAGGTCTCTTTTAAACCATACGATTTGTAGTTCTTCTTTTGGCATTATTAACAATGGAAGACTTAAGATTTCAATTTTTAAAAAAGATTAGGATTCTCTATAATAGTTTGTGCTCTTAATTTAATATTGTGCAAATCTTCTGGTTTCATTTTGTTAAGTAAACTGTACATCATCTTCATTCTAAAATTATCGCTTAACTGTTTTCTTTTATCATCTAAAAAATTCCAATATAAACTGTTAAATGGACAGGCTTTATCTCCAATTTTTTCTTTTTTATTATAAAAACAACCATCACAATAATTACTCATTTTACTAATGTAGCTTCCACTAGAAACATAGGGTTTTGTAGCTATTTTTCCACCATCTGCAAATTGACTCATGCCTCTAGTGTTAGGTAATTGAACCCATTCTACAGCATCTATGTATATACCAAGGTACCATGCATCTACTTCGTCTGGATTTATTTGCGTTAATAAGGCAAAGTTTCCAGTAATCATTAAACGTTGAATGTGGTGCGCATAACCATTGTCTAAAGAGTTGTTAATTGTCTTTTTTAGGCAATTCATTTTTGTATTACCTGTCCAAAAGAAATCTGGTAATGTGTTAGAGTTCTCTAAATAGTTTAATGTTTTGTATTCTGGCATTAATGCCCAATACATGCCACGCATATACTCTCGCCAACCAATAATTTGCCTTATGAAGCCTTCAACTTGAGAAATATCAATGGTTTCGCCATGTGTTCTCCAATAGTTTAAAACAGTTGTTACAATGGCTTTTGGTGAAATTATTTTGCAATTCATCGCAAAAGAAAGACGTGAATGAAAAAGGTAAGCTTGTTCTGTATGCATTGCATCTTGGTAATCACCAAAATGAATTAATAAATGCTCACAAAAATATTTTAATTGATCAAGTGCTTGTTCTCTGTTAATAGGATACTCCAGATATTTAGTATCAAAATGACCAATGGTGTTAATGTTTTGAGAATTTAAGAGTGCAACAATTTCTGAAACCTCATTTTTGTAAGCTCTGTATTTTGGAATCCTGTCTTTTTCTTTCCATTTATTCCTATTGCTTTTGTCGTAATTCCATTTACCACCTTCAGGTTGGTTGGCAACCATTAAGATATTGTGCTTTTTGCGCATATCTCGATAAAAACTCTCCATTATCCATTGCTTTTTGTCTTTGAAAAAACGAGATAAGTCTTGTCGATCTGTGTAAAAGTGTTCAGTAGAAAATATTTTTGTTTCAATATTAAGCGTATTACTAAAATTAGAGAGTTGCTTATCTAATCTATACTCGTCTGGTTCTTGATATTCAAACCTTTTTATCCCTAGTTTTTTAATTAACTGCTCAAGGTTATCTGTAAGGTTTTGCGTGTTCTCTTTTGTATCTAATTGATAATAGATAACCTCACAATTTTGAGATTCTAATGTTTTTGCAAACGAGCGCATAGCAGCAAAAAAACTTATAATTTTTTGAATGTGATGCTTGACATAATTGGTTTCTTGTTGCATCTCGAATAAACAGTATACGTAGTTGTCTTGATTGCCTTTATACCAAGAATGTTTACTGTTAAGTTGGTCTCCTAAAATTAATCTAAGTGTTTTCAAAATATTAAAATAAGGTGTCTTGAAGCCATAAACGTTGATACTTTCTATCAGCATCATATCGTTGAGCTTGTAATTTTACATTAAACGTTCTATCTCTTGGATCGTTACCAACTCCTGAAACATACATCCAGTTTCCATAGTTACTATGCACATCGTAATCTATAAGTAAAGACTCAAAATAGGCAGCACCAATACGCCAATCTAGCATTAAATTTTTCGAAAAATAACTAGCAACATTTTGTCTACCACGATTACTCATCCATCCTGTTTTTTTAAGTTCTAACATATTTGCATTTACAAAAGGTTCTTTGGTCTCCCCATTTATCCATTTATTAATGTCTTTTTGATGTGTGTTCCATTGGTAGTCCTTTTTTAATATACCTCCAATTTTAAAAATATTATTTTTATGTTTTAAGGAAACATATTTAAAATAATCTCTCCATATAAGTTCAAAAATAAGCCAATAAGTCGATTGGTTTTTAAAGTGAAGTGCTTCAAACTCTTTTACTTTCCAATAGATTGTTCTGGGACTTAAGCTGCCATTTGCTAACCATGGAGAAAATTTTGAACTAAAATCTATTCCTATTAATCCGTTTCTAGTTTTTTTATAAAAGCCGAGTTTTTTAGTTTCAAAAAAATAATAATTCAAGTGTTTTAAAGCTTCCGTTTCACCACCTTTTAGTGGAAAGGCAGAGTTTTTATGTGGTTCGAAACTATTAAAACCCAAGTTTTCTAGGCTTGGTATTGTAGTATTATTTTTTACAAGATGCGTTTTTGTTAAATATTTATCTGCTTGTAGTTTTCTTATTTCACTTTGCTTTTCTAATTGTTTTCTAAAGTTTGTAAATACGTTTGGTAATTCTTCTATATTAAAAGATATATCTTCTGGATGGTATAAAAACTGATCGTATTCTTTATAAATTGGAAACCCTTTATTCCTGATATTACATACTTGCTTGTAAATAGTTTCTTCTTCGCTAGTCCATTCGTTTTGAAGATAAAGCGCATCAAAATTAAATATAGAATTTAAAGTAGCGATGCTTTTTTCAGTATAGTCATTATAAACAAATAGCGGAATACCAATATTTTCTAATTGTTTTTTTAAATCAGTAACTGTCTCTATTAGAAACTGAGCTCTATATTTTTCAGTCTTTTTAAATCCAAAACAATCTTTTTCAAACTCCCTAACATCAAAACAATAGACAGCAATTACAGTCTCACTATTATTTATTGCATTAGTTAGTGTTTTGTTATCGTGGATTCTTAAGTTATTTTTAAACCAAATTAAGCTGGTTTTGTTTTGTTTCTTCTGCATTTTTCGCTGCAATATTTTATGTGTTGCCAATTTTTTGACCACTTCTTTCGCCAAGTAAAGCTTAAGTTACAAGTTTCACATTGTTTAGAAGGTAAATTTTCTTTTTTAACGCCTTTAGGCATTTGCGAGTTTATTAATCATGCCTTTAAAAATAAAACCATGAAATGGTAAAACACTATACCAATATAGTCTTCCAGCTAAGCCTTTGGGTCTAAAAACAGCACGCTGATATACTTTCCCTTTTGCAACTCTAAATTCTAGCCAAGCTTCTCCTGGTAATCTCATTTCGGCAAAAAGCAATAAGCGTTTCTCTTTTTTATCTACTAAAAGTACACGCCAAAAATCTAATGCATCACCTGTTTTAATATCGTTTTTATTTGTTCTACCTCGTCTTAAACCAATACCTCCAACTAGTTTATCCATAAACCCACGAATTTTCCATAGAGTGGTCCCATAATACCAACCATTATCTCCACCTATGGCACAGATTTTTGCAAATGTGCGTGTTTCGTCTTTTACTTTACGTTCTTTAACATCTTTAAAACAGCCGTATTTTGGAACATTAATATATTTTGCAGATATACGTTTTTTTTGTCTGCTACTTGCAAAAGAATCTTTCCAACTAGATATTATACTATTCTGCTTGATTTTTACAAAGGCTAATTCTAGAGCTTTATCATAACTCATAGGTTTAACATGTAGTAAAGTATTAATATTACTAGGTTTTCCAATAATTTCAACTCCCATACTATTTACAAGTGTTCTTGCTAATTTGTATGATGTAGACGTTACAAAATACAGCCAGTAGCTTGATAACTGTGGAGTCATTAAAGGAAAAGTAATAATGTATCGCTTTAAATGTCTTGATTTAGCAAAACGAAGTAAAAGTTCTTTGTAGGTTAGTATTTCTGGACCAAAGATATCGTAAGATGTATTGTATAAATCTTTATTTCCTAAACTGCGTGTTAAAAAAGTTAATACATCTCTAATCGCAATAGGTTGTGTTTTAGTGTTTAACCATTTAGGTGCTACCATTACTGGTAATTTTTCTACAAGATCTCTAATAATTTCAAAAGAGCTACTTCCCGAACCTACAATAATTCCAGCTTTAAAAACCGTTAATGCATACTTAGTAGATGCCAAAATATTTTCTACATTCTTTCTAGACAATAGGTGTTTAGATAGTTTAGTGTCATTAGTAATGCCGCTTAAATAGATAACTTGCTCGCAGTTGGTTTTCTCTATTGCTTGTTTAAAATTAATTGCACAATCGTTTTCCATTTGCTGAAAACTAGAAATGGAATTTGACATTGAGTGTATTAGGTAAAACGCAGCATCTATATCTTTAGGTATGTTTTTTAGGGTGTCTTTGTTTAAAAAATCGACTTCAATTACTTTAACATTAGCTTCTTCAATGTATCGTTTTTCAGTTCTTAATTTACCTCTTAAAGCACATATAACAGTGTGTCCTTGCTCTAAAAGTAAAGGAATAATTCGCTTTCCAATATAGCCTGTGGCACCTGTAACTAATATTTTCATAATTTATTTTGGTCTTTGGTAAGCTAATCTTTCTTTTAATTTAGGAAAAGCATAACCATCTAATCCATTAATAGTTGCAACATTAGCATCCGAAAGATTGATAAAACCATCTTCAGTTAAAATATCTTGATTTATGTACAATCCTTGAATTTCACCTAAAACTAAAATAGTATCATTTTCTTTAATTTGGTATTCTCCAAGATACTTCATTTCTAATTGAATTGGAGCATCTTTTACAAAAGGCGCAAAGCTATCGTTTTTGTATTCTGATTGTAATTGTGTTTTATCAAACTCAGAAATAATGGAATTGTATTTAGCAGATGTATGATGCGCTTCTTTAAAATTTGACTCTTGAATATGGTTTATAGTGTAAAATCCTGTCTCTTTAATATTTGTATAGGTGTCTCTTGTAACCTTTGTTGGCCTACAAAAAAAGCCTAAAATTGGTGGATTTGAACCTACATGAGTAACAGAACTAAACACAGCAACGTTTTCTATACCATCTTTGGATTTTGTACCAATTAGGTTTGCAGACTTAAATCCCGAACAACTATTAATAAGATTAATTTTGTATAAATGCTTAAGGTTATTAATGTCTTCTAGGCTAAAATAATGCATTTATAAAGTATTAAAATTGTTGATTTTTATATCTTTCGCGTTTAAATCGAACATTAAATTATACAATCCAAAAAACGTACGATTAATATAAATAAAGTGTTTAGAACCTCTATTTCCATTCATTTTTCGCAATTCGGTACTTTTACTATATTTTTGCCCAAGTTCGGTTATTTTACCAAAAAATTCTTTGTTAGAAAAGTCGAACGTTTCTACATGAAAAGGTTGTGTAAATAAACTTAGCATTTCATGAAACATTTCAGAAAAGAATTCTAATTCCTCAGGAGAATCGTCTGTTCTTAATATTTCTAATTCATACATTTTTTCTCTAAAAGTAATAGGATTGTTTATACTTTCAGCCTTTGCTAATTCAAAGTAAGGCACATAAAACTCGTTTGGAATAGTCTTCATACAACCAAAATCTAAAGCTATTAACTCAGTCTCTTTGGAAATTAGAAAATTACCTGGATGAGGATCTGCATGTACTTTTTTAAGCACATGCATTTGAAACATATAAAAATCCCAAAGTGCTTGTCCTATTTTATTAGCTTTTGCTTGATCTTTGTTGTGCGAAGTAAATTCAGAAAGGTGTTCACCTTCCATCCAATCCATAGTAATGATGCGTTCAGACGATAATTCTTCATAGTATTCAGGAAATTTTAGATGAGGAATATGTTTACATGCAGCAACTATTTCATTACTTTGTGCAACTTCAAGTATGTAATTTGTTTCTTCAACAAGTTTATCTTCAACTTCTTGAAAATATTTGTCTTTATCTTTTCCTTTAATATTAAACATTTGAATAGCAATAGGTTTAACCATTGCTAAATCACTAGAAATACTATCTGCCACACCTGGATATTGAATTTTCACAGCAAGTTTTTTCCCATCTTTTTCTGCTAAATGTACTTGCCCAATACTGGCAGCATTTGTAGAAGTAGAGTTAAAGGTGTCGAAGATCTCAGTTGGTAATTTACCAAAGTATTTTTTAAATGTTTTTGTTACTAAAGGCGCAGAAAGTGGTGGTACTGAAAATTGCGATAAAGAAAATTTTTCCACGTATGCTTGTGGTAAAATACTTTTTTCCATACTTAGCATTTGTGCTACTTTTAGCGCACTACCTTTTAGTTTTTTAAGGCCATCGTAAATATCTTCAGCGTTATTCTCGTTTAAACGCGATTTTGCCTCGACTTCTGTTTTTGTTAATTTATCTCCATAATATTTAAGATAATTAACACCAACTTTAGCACCAGTTTGGACTAATTTTGAAGCACGCTGAATCTTTGATGTTGGTATTCTGTCTATGGTTTTCAATAGTTCTCTATTTTATTTTTAATTCATCTTAATTTTTTCTTTGAAAATGAATTTCCCAAAGTCTATTAAGCTTTTTAATGGTGCAATGTTTAAAACATCGAAACTTGTATTTACAGATTTTTCAATAAAAATATCTGTTTTTTCGAAGCTTGAAGAGGTATCATCTATCCAAAATTTCATGATCAATAAAAGTTGCAGCCAAGCTGTTTCTTGTAAGCCACGATTTTGAATTTTGTCTAAACGGTCTTCTTTAATATCTATTAATTCTATACCTAATTCTGAGATATAATGCGTAAAACTAGATTTTAAAGCCGCTAATGCTTTAAAAGATTTTAAATTGTTTTTATGTTTGTTTAAAGCATAAACAACATAACTTCTGTTAGCGGTAAGGTTTTCAAAAAAAGTAAAATAATAGCTTAAAAGTTTATCTCTAGGTTCAAATTCTGGATAGTCTTCACTTTTATGTAGAGTAGCTGTAGAATTATCATGAAATGCCTTGAAGACATGCTTTTCTACTGCTTCAAAGGTTCCAAAGTATTCGTAAAATTTTGTTTCTTCAAAGTTGTTATGTTTTGCAAAACTGTAAACCGATTTTGGTTGTTGGTCGTGCTCTAAAACATAATCCATGTAAAATGAAATGATATCATTTTGAGTAATGTTTTTCTTTTTTGCCATTGTATTAGATTTATAGTATAAAATTACAAAATGTTTAACTAATTAATAGTATTGTTAAACAAAATTAACATGAGATTGTGATATTAAATATTTTAAAAAAGAAAAATTTGTAGTCATTAAAAGTTTTTGTTTAAAATTTACTCTTAATCAATTGTTATAATCTAGTGGCTCAAACAAGGACAGTAGAAATTGATTTTAATTATTGTAGTGTAAAAACCTACTTTCAAGGAAAACAGTATTTAAAAAACTATTGAACAGGTGAAAACTTTATTAAAGTATTAGAGTTAGAAAGCAAACACCAAATTTATAAATACACAAAAGAAGTTAAACCTCTTTTGGAAACAATAGTAAGTGAATTAGTTGATAATGCAATTTCAGCTCAAAAAGGAAAAGCCTACAAGAGCGCTTCAGAAATTTTATATATTGCTTATCAGGTACAACCAGAAAACCTTGACTTTTTATATTTTGCTGCATCAAATTCTATTACAGCAAAAGACTATATTAAAGCTCTAAAACATTATGAAGAATTAAAAACTTTAAATTATACTGGTGTAAGAACTAAGTACTTTGCTACAAATAAAGCTAATGGAGAAAAAGAGCCTTTTGCAGATAAAACAATAAGGGATTTGTCTATAAAATCTGGTACTCATTCAAGTCCAGTTGAAATAAATACAGAATCTAAACTTCCCGAAATCACTAAAAATATTTCTTGGATTTACACAAATATAATTGGTGATTACAATAAAGCATTAATCGCTACAAATGAAGCTATAAAAGCTAATCCTGATGATGCTTCTCTTTTATTAACGAAAGGAAATATTTATTACAAACTAGGAAATTATGATAAATTTAAAGAGATGATGCAGGAAATTATATCTATTAATCCTAACGATGTAGATTCTTACTATAATATTGGAGTAATTAGTGCAGAACATGGAGAAATAATTGAGGCAAGAAAAGCTTATAAAAAAGTTTTAGAATTAGATTCTACTTATGTAAATGCAGCAATAAACCTATCTAAAACATATATAGATGAAGCTTCTCAAATTGCAGATAAAATGAACGCACTAGGAACTACAATTGAAGATAATTCAAAGTTTGAAGCTTACCAAAAGCAACAAGCTGACTTATATAAACAGTCTTCTATTATTTTAGAGGAAATACTTATTAGTACACCTAACAATATTAGTATTTTAAAGCAACTAAAAGGATTATACTCTTTTTTGCAAGAAGATGTGAAATTTAATATTATTAACGCTAAACTTATTGAGTTAGGTCAATAAAAAAGTTTATTAAGAAGGTCTAAACAATTTTCTTAATCACACGAAGTTTATGTGTATGCATGCATTTATCAACGTTATAAATACCAGAATGGTCTAATCTATCAATACGTACTTTGCCATGCGCATGAATAATGTAGTTGTCTTTCATAATTATTCCTACGTGTACAATATTACCTTCTGCATTATCGAAAAACGCTAAATCTCCTGGTTCACTTTCTTCAATAAAACTTAATGCCTCACCTTGTGTGGCTTGTTGAGATGCATCACGCAGTAATTTATAACCATTCAGTTTGTAAACCATTTGTGTAAACCCAGAACAATCTATCCCAAAAGGTGTTTTTCCTCCCCAAAGATAAGGCGAATTAAGATAATTAAAAGCTGTAGTAACTAATTGGTTTTTAGGCTTTTTGTCTTGAGTAATTAAGCCATCAAAATGGTGTTCTAGAATAGATAATCCGTTGAGTTGTGAACCTAAAGGAATAGCGTAGAGTTGTTGGTTTTTATCTTGAATAAACTCTATTAAATCTGAAGATAATTTTGGTTTTTCATGCCTTAAATCATCATACATTTCTTTGCTTATTTCAAAATACTGTTTGGTATCTATCCAGCCTTCGTATTTATCGAAAGCCAAACGAATTTTACACCAAGACTTTCGCATTTCAATAATTTTAAACACATCTCCATACAAAACTTGCGATACCATTTCACTGGTATCACTAGCTTCAAGTCTTAAAGGGACAATGCTTAAATTACAAATGCCGTATTGCATTAATTGTAGTTAAATTAATTTCTTTCTAAAATTAATGCCGAAGCACCACCACCACCATTGCAAATAGCAGCTGCACCAATTTTAGCATCATTTTGTTCTAAAACGTTTAATAATGTAATTAATATTCTAACACCAGAGCATCCTAATGGATGACCTAATGAAACAGCACCTCCATTTACGTTTACATTACTATCATTTAATCCTAATATTTTCATATTTGCTAATCCAACAACAGAAAAAGCTTCGTTAAACTCAAAGAAATCTACATCTTTTAAATCAACACCAGCACGTTTTAATGCTTTAGGCAAAGCTTTTGCTGGAGCTGTTGTAAACCATTTAGGTTCGTGAGCCGCATCTGCATAACCTTTAATAGTTGCTAAAGGTTTAAGACCTAACTCTAATGCTTTTTCCTTGCTCATTAAAACCATAGCACCTGCACCATCATTAATAGTAGAGGCATTAGCTGCGGTAACAGTTCCATCTTTAGAGAAAGCAGCGCGTAATGTTGGAATTTTATCCATTCTTACGTTTTTGTATTCTTCGTCTTCCGATACTATAATATCATCACCACGTCTCTGCGGTACAGCAACTGGTACAACTTCGTTATTAAATTTTCCAGTTTCCCAAGCAGCTGCAGAGCGCTTGTAAGACTTTATTGCATAAGCATCTTGATCTTCACGAGAAAAAGTGTATTCTGTAGCACAAGCATCTGCGCAAACACCCATAGCTTCTTGGCTGTAAACATCTACTAAGCCATCTTTTTGCATACCATCTATTAAACTTGCAGGTCCAAATTTAGTAGCACTTCTTGCATGAAAATAATGAGGTATTAAGCTCATATTTTCCATTCCTCCAGCAACAATAATGTCTGCATCTCCAAGCGCAATGGCTTGAGCAGCTTGCATTACGGTTTTCATTCCAGAAGCACAAACTTTATTAATTGTAGTACATGGTACTGTATCTGGAATACCAGCAAATATTGCAGCTTGTCTTGCTGGAGCTTGTCCTGTACCAGCTTGTACAACATTTCCCATTAAAACTTCCTGAACCAACTCTGGCTTTAAATTTATTTTATCTAATGCGCCTTTTATAGCTATTGCTCCTAACTTTGGAGCAGATACAGTTGATAAAGCACCTAAAAAACTTCCAATTGGTGTTCTTGCTGCCGATACAATTACTACTTCTTTATTCATTTTATGAGTCTTAAATTTTACGTGATGCAAAAATAATCAATTTTTAGGAAAAATAAGAGTGATATACCTATTATAAGCGATATTGAATTCATAATTTATTACATTTGAACTTAAAGAATAAATCTAACTTTAATAATGAAGGACTTAGTAAATAAATTTTATAAAAATCATGCTTTAGTTTACAAGGTGCTTCTGTTTATTGTTACAACTTTTTTAATTGTTTATTTGTTTCCTAAAAGCGGAAAATTTAAATATGATTTTGAAAAAGGCAAACCTTGGCAATCTGAAACTTTATACGCACCTTTTGACTTTGCTATTCAAAAAACATCTGAAGAATTAGCTTTAGAAAAAGAAGAAATTGAAAAAACCGCAACTAAGTATTTTAGTATTGATACTACTATTAAATCAAATGTTTTAAAAGCCTACAACAAAAATTTTAATAATTCATTTCCAGATTCTATTTATACATCTAAAGATGAAATTAAAAAATTTGGTTTAACACTTCTTCAAAAACTTTACGAATATGGTATTACAAATGAAGATGAATTAAATGAAAATAAATCAGTCGTTGTTATTTTAAAAGATAGAGTAGAAGTTAGCAAAACAGATTTTTCTAATATCTACAAGCAATCTCAAGTAAAACCAAATATTGATGAAGAGTTAAAAAAGCAGAATCTTGAACAATATGCTAAGCCATTATCTATATTGTTTTTTAATATTGTTGAACCTAATTTAGAATTTAACAAAACCCTTTCAGATAGAGCTCTTGAAGAGCGTTTAAACTCCATTTCTTACAATAGAGGAAGTATTGAAAAAGAAACACTAATTATTTCTAAGGGAGAAGTAGTAGAAGGAAATAAGTTTTTAATACTTAAGTCTTTAGAATCAGAATATGAATCTCAAGTTTGGAACGAATCTAATTACAACTTAATAATATTCGCTTATACTTTGCTAGTAGCTTTAGCGCTTTTAATGCTATTACTTTTTTTAAGAAAATACAGATTAGATGTCTTTAATAACAACACTAAAGTCACCTTTATATTTTTTAATGTTTTTTTAATGGTTTTATTAACAACTCTAATTGTTAACTACAATTCAAAATACATTTATATTGTGCCAATAGCAATATTACCATTAGTTTTAAAGGCGTTTTTCGATGCACGCTTAGGCCTATTTTCACATGTAATTACAGTTTTACTTTTAGGTTTTATTGTTCCTAATAGTTATGAATATATGTTTTTACAAATTATTGCAGGAATAGTAACTATATTAACAGTTTCAGAGCTATATAAACGCGCAAATTTATTCATATCTGTTGGACAAATTACACTTATTTATATCATTGCATATTTTGCTTTTTTCTTAATACATGAAGGGAGTATTGATACTTTAAAATGGGACACTTTTGGACTTTTTGTATTATGTGGTTTGGCTACTCTTTTTGTACAACCATTAATATATATATATGAAAAACTCTTTGGATTAGTTTCGGACGTGTCGTTATTAGAATTATCAGACACTAACACAAAGCTTTTAAAACAATTGTCTAATGAAGCGCCAGGAACTTTTCATCATTCGCTTAACGTTGCTAATTTAGCTGAAGCTGCTGCCAACGAAATTGGTGCAAATGCTATGTTAATTAGGGTTGGAGCACTCTATCATGATATTGGTAAAATGAAAAACCCAACTTATTTCACCGAAAACCAATCTTCAGGACTAAATCCTCACGATGAGTTATCACCAAAAGAAAGCGCAAAAGTAATAGTTGATCATGTTATAAACGGAATAGAAATAGCAAAGAAAAACAATTTACCAGATCGTGTAATCGATTTTATTAGAACGCATCATGGAGACAGTAGTGTTTATTATTTCTATATGAAAGAGAAAGCTTTAAATGAGGATATAAACATTTCAGATTTCTCTTATCCAGGACCAAAGCCATTTAGTAAAGAAACTGCAATTTTAATGATGTGTGATAGTGTCGAAGCTGCATCAAAAAGTTTAAAAGAACCAACATCCACAAAAATAGATAAATTTGTAGAAAACATATTAAATAAACAAATGGATGATGGTCAATTTCTAAATGCTAACATAACTTTTAAGGAAATTCAAGCCATAAAAAAAGTGCTAAAACGCAAGCTTGCAAATATTTACCATTTAAGAATAGAATATCCAGAATAATTATTAGAAAAAATTAATTAAAATTGTTGTGTTATATAGGATGTTATCTTACATTTGCATCCGCAATTTATTGCTAAGTTCTTGTATAATTAATTGGAGAGGTGCCAGAGTGGTAATGGAGCAGATTGCTAATCTGTCGACGGGTAACTGTCGCCAGGGTTCGAGTCCCTGTCTCTCCGCAATTATTAGATAATTATTTTCGGGGTGTAGCGTAGCCCGGTTATCGCGCCACGTTTGGGACGTGGAGGCCGCAGGTTCGAATCCTGCCACCCCGACTTTTTAAATGCTACGGGCTCGTAGCTCAGCTGGATAGAGCACCTCCCTTCTAAGGAGGCGGTCACAGGTTCGAATCCTGTCGGGCTCACAGAATCCTTTTCATTTAGTTGAGAAGGATTTCTTGTTTTTAATAGTCTCAAAATATAAATTTTCTATGGCAAAATTGGGTAGTGCAAAAAATACAAAAAATAAGGCAAAGCATTCTAAGCTCATGGATAAGAAGAAAATTAAACTTCGTCAAGAAAAAATAGCTAGAAAAGAGCGATTAAAGACTATAATTGCACTTTCCAAAAAAGATTCAGAAAATAAGTAGAAAAGAGATTATAGTACTTTTTTACAAACGATTACAATTTTTATATTATTACAATTTGTTGTAAAAAACAAATAATTACTTCCGCCATCTTTTAAATTTAGTTTTTTACGGATTTGCTGAACAGTCTCAGGAAAATTTCTTGTAGTTACATTGGCTTTTTCGGCTGTAAACTCTCGCTTAAACTTTTTTTTATTGTATTCTATTATGTTAACTATTTTTAAACTACGACCAGGAAACTCTATAAGTTCACTAGAGGTGTATAAATGTGAATGCTTATGTAATTTAAAGAGATTAAGTTTTTTTGCAAGTATTTTAAAAGCCCCAGATTTTAAAATAGCTGAGTTTGGCTCGTAGATATAGGCTAATGCATTACCAATTAAAGCATTTGCTGTTGATTCATCTTTTAAATTAAAATTAAAAACCTGTTTGGTTTGTTTGGAAATATTAATTGTTTTTATTTCTATTTCACCTTTAAAATCAGCCTCTAAAATCCAAAGCAACTCTTTAACTTCATTATCTACTGCAACACAATGTATAGTTTTAACATGTTTTAACTCTGAAATACCAGATGTTATATCTAGCAAAGGAGATGTTTTTATCATTATATTTTTAGAATGCATAAAAAGCAATTCTAAGTGCTCTGGAACACTAGGTAGGCAATCTTTAAGTAAGAATACTTTTCCTTTAATATCGTCGCGCCTGGAAGCATCAATATATATCCAATTGTAAAGTTTGTTTTCTTGTTGTAAGATTTTTATTCCGTTTTCTGGAATACAGCTAATATTTTCTACTTTTAGTTGTAGGTAATTATGCCTTACAATTTGTGATAAATTTTCGTTAATCTCACAATGATAAACTTGTTTAATACGTTTTGAGAAGTAAAAACAATCTACACCAAAACCTCCAGTTAAATCGATTAATGTTTCTCCAGAAACTAATTCTGCTTTATACTGTGCAGTAATTTCTGAAGATGTTTGCTCTATATTTAGCTTGTTTGGATAGTATATATTATGTGTAGAAAACCAAATAGGTAATTTTTTTTCACAACGTTTTTTAGCTTCAATTTGTTCTATTAACTCTATACTACTTGCTGTAGCAGTTGCGATGCCTTTTAATAAAAACTCACTACTATTAAAATTTAAATAGTTTTTTATAATAGTTTGATTTTCAATATTTAAAATAGTATTATTCAAACTAATACTTAAATGTGTTTAGTGAGTTTTTTAACAACTTTATTTTCAGATAAAAACTCTTTTAAAATCACTTTTATAGCAGTGTAAGCTGGAACTGCTACTATTAAACCAACAATTCCAAATAAAACTCCAGCTATTAAAATAACCAAGAAAATCTCTAATGGATGTGCTTTTGTTGCTGTTGAAAATATTTTAGGCTGACTTATAAAATTATCAATTAATTGCCCAATAACAAAACCAACTACAGCCCAAATTGTAGCAGGCAACATAACCTCATTAAAATTTTCTCCAAGATTACTAGTCATACTTAATACTATTATTAATACACCACTTATTACTGGTCCTACGTAAGGTATTAAATTAAGTAAGGCACATAAAAAGGCAATAATTATAGCGTTTTCTGTTCCAGAAATAAGTAAGAAGATGGTATAGATAATAAATAAAATAAGGATTTGAAAAATTAAACCAACAAAGTATCTAGAGAGTAGGTTCTTTATTTTTTCTGATGATTTCTTTAAACGTAACTCATTATTATCTGGGATAAAAGTCATGATTCCGTTTTCAAATAATTTACTGTCTTTTAAAAAGAAAAATGAAATAAACAAAACCGAAAACAAACCTATACTAAAGCTTCCAAAACCACTTATTAGTGAGTTTAAAAAATTAGGAATCACAGAATAATCTATCATACCTAACAAATTTGAGTCTTTTATAGATTGTTCTACATAAATGTGTTTAAGGTCGAAATACGCCACAATCTCCTTGTATAAGCCTTCAACATTACTTTGTAATTCATTAATATTTAATAGCGATAAGTTTTGACCTTGCTCTAATATTAAGGGAATAAATAATAAAATTAAACCTATCAACAAACCAATAAGAATTACCATTGTAACAATTACAGCGATTGTGTTTCTAAATTTTAACCTACGTCTTAAAAACAGCACAATAGGCCTACCTATTAAAGATATTACTGCTGCAATAGAAATGTAAACGATAATAGATTGAATTTTATATAGGAAAAATAGTAGTAAAAAAATACCAAGAATAATACCTAGAGATTTTAAAATACCATTAGAAATTGTATTCGAGTTCATTTAGTAAATATATAAACAATTTATAAAATTTGCTTAGTTATTTCGTAAAGTGCAATATTTGTGGCTTGTACAACATTCATACTACTGTTTTGTCCAAACATATTTATATGAATAGTATGATCGCAAGCTTTTAATGTGTGCTCCGAAACTCCAAAATTCTCATCACCAATAAGTAGTGCTATTGGTTTTTTAGCTGAAAATCTAAATGTATGAATAGGCTCACTATCTTCAGTTATTTCTAAAGCAATACATTGGTAATCTAATGCTTTTAAGCCTGAAACCACATCTGAAACTTTACAATTAACGTCGTGTTTTACTACTTTTTCTGTAGCACGAGACGTTTTAGTCATTTTTCTGCCTAACGTAATATTATCACCACAAAATATTATTTTTTCTACTCCAAAGGCATCTGCAATCCGAAATAAACTGCCAATATTTGGAGCATTAGTTACGTTCTCGCAAACTAAAGTGATTGGGAATTTTTTTTTGTTAAAGTTAGTGGTGTAGTGGGTGAGTTGCATTTTTTCAACTATCGGTTATTAGCAATTATTGATAATTGATTACTGCTAATTTTCAAAAGCATATTTAACAATATTTGCGCCCATTTGTAATGCTTTTAGTCTTGTTTCTTCTGGATCGTTGTGTACTTCTTGGTCTTCCCAACCATCGCCTAAATCGCTTTCTACTGTAAACACAAGTACTAATCTGTTTTCATAAAACAAGCCTAAAGCTTGTGGTCTTTTACCATCGTGTTCATGAATTTTTGGTAATCCTTTTGGGAACGCAAATGCAGTTTTAAAAATCTCGTGGCTTGAAGGCAATTCTTTTAACTCCTGATTTGGAAACACTTTTTTCAATTCTTTTACTACATATTGTTTCATGCCATAGTTATCATCAATATGTAAAAAACCTCCTGAAATTAAGTAATTACGTAAATTCTGGGCTTCATCGTCACTAAAAAACACATTGCCATGACCTGTCATGTGCAACAAAGGATATTGAAAAATATCTGTACTGCCAACTTCTACTGTTTCTGGCTTTTCGTTCATTTTTGTAGCAATAGTTTCGTTACAAAATTTAATAAGGTTAGGTAAAGCAGTTGGGTTAGAATACCAATCGCCTCCACCTTTATACTTTAAAATGGCTAAATCTTGAGCTACAGTAAACTGTATACAAAAAATAGCTAAAGCAATTGGTGTTAGAAAAAAAGTATTTGATTTTTTTAAGCTAAATATCATATTTCAAAAATATAAAACAAACCAATGCAAATGGTATTTATCTTGCTATTTATATGCTTTGCTTTTCCAATCTTATCCGTAAGCCTTTCTTAAAGTTATTGGTTGAATATTTATAAATCATAGTTAATGATAATATCATATTCACAATCCAAATAATCAAGCCTACAAATAGTAATTGCTCTGTTTTATTATTAAATTCAGCGAATTCATTGAATTCCGAAATTAAAGCTCCAAGGAAATACAAATTGATTAAAAAGAAAAGAATTCCTAATGATATTCCTGAAATCTTGTTTTTAAAAATAATTTGGAGAGTAAAGATTCCTGCAATTACAATAAAAATAGGATTAATTTAAAATGGTGGTGAATATCCAGCTAAAATGGCTAAAACTATTAAGTAGTATTCAGGTAATTTAAATAATATTTTTTTCATTCTTTTTCAATTATGATTACGTTCCGCAATGAAATGGCACATCATTGGTTAGTGTATTAAAAGCAAGTAATTTTGGAGCACTTAACTTTCGGTTAAGCCCAAATTTATACTAGCCAAAAGCCTTAATTTCACTACTGTTTCTCCTATTTTTCATATACATTGTCAGCGGTTCGTACTTTTTTATAATCCTCATTTGTTTTTATTACTAATATTTAGTCGAAATAAAATCAACTTTGAATTTGTCTCATCAACACTATCCATTCTCTTAAATTTCAATTTTTTAATAAAATTGATTGAACTTTCATTGTCCTTGTGTGTATAAGCATCAATTGTTTTGAGTCCAAGCGTTTGATTTGAATATTTAATTATTTTATTCGCTGCCTCTGTCATAATTCCTTTTCCTTGATATTCCCTTAAAAGTTCATATCCAATTTCACACTTTTTTTGTTCTTCTGAAACATCAAAAAGACAAATTGTACCTACAAGTTTTTCATTTTCTTTTCGTGTAATTGCCCAATAAGTAAGGCTATTGTTTTTTATATTCTCAATAAATCCCAATGCGTCTTTCAGTGTTTTACTGGGCTGTCTGTCAAGATATTTGTTTATTAAAGTGTTAGAACGGAGAAGAAATATTTCCTGAACATAGCTGTCCAACAATTGTCGGAGAGTCAACCTTTCTGTCGTCAATATAGGGAACATTTTTAAATTTCTGTGTTCCATAAAATCGTATAATAATTTATGATATGTCTGATTTTTGTCACACGTCTTACCACTAAATAGTAAATAAATTTTTAATATACTATTCTCCAAAAAATAATAACAACACTACTCATTAACAAAAGCAACAGAGTGGCAAGCTACTATAGCAGCAGTTTCTGTACGTAAACGTGTGTTTCCTAAAGTTACAGGAATGTAATTATTTTCTAATGCTAATGCTATTTCTTTACTACTAAAATCGCCTTCAGGACCTATTAAAATCGTGGTGTCTTGGTTTAGTTTTAAAGCTTGTTTTAAAGCTGTTCTATTGTTTTCTTCGCAATGCGCAATAAACAAATCGCTTTTAAAATCATGAGTTATAAAGTTATTAAATGCAATAGCTTGGTTTAATTTAGGCAAATAACAACTTAAAGACTGTTTCATTGCAGATTGCAAAATCTTCTCGAAACGCTCTGGCTTAATAACTTTACGTTCACTATGGTCGCAAATTATTGGTGTAATTTCTTGAATACCAATTTCTGTTGCTTTCTCCAGAAACCACTCATAACGATCATTCATTTTTGTTGGTGCCACAGCCAAATGCAAATGGTATTTTGGTTGGTCTTGAAATTCCTTATTTGTAACTTGTGCAACACAGTTTTTTATATTATCGCTACTAATTTTGGCAGAAAACAACCAACCTTTACCATTAGTAATGTGCATAGTGTCTCCAACTTTTTTACGCAATACTTTTATAATATGTTTGCTTTCTTCTTTTGAGAAAGAAAATTGTGAGGTGTTTTCGTTAATTTCAGAATTATAAAATAATTGCATTAGTCTATTGTTTCTTGCACTTTTAAGACATAAACTTCTTTAATAATTTTTAGTCTGTGTGTTTTTTTAACAATGTAAAAACCATTGTCGTCTGTTATACCAACATCGAAAATAGCGTCTAGTTCATGTTTTAAATCGTTGGCCTCTTCTTCAATTTCTATTGGTAATTGTCCATCTTTTACCCAACCAGAATCGCCTCCTTTTCTGGCATTAGTTGCCATAGAGTATTTTTTTGCAAGGTCACCAAAATCGACACCTCTATTGTATTTTGCCATAATGGTTTTGCGCAGTTCGTAAATTTCGCTAACAGGCATTTTGTTACCATCAAAAAAGATATAGCTTATTCTGTAATGCGGCTCGTTTTCTTTTTTTACAATTTTATAGTGTGTTTTTTTAAACTGCGTCCTATCGGTTTTTGTGAAACCTACAGGCATTTCTAAAAGCTCTTTTGCCAGTGAAGTTTGGTGTTTTTCGGTATTAAAAACTAATATTTTTTTCTTTCTAGTTTGCTTTTCGCCTATGTAGTCTTGTGCTTGCTCTAGTGTTTCTATAGCCTTAAGTTCTTTTTTAACATTGGTTTGCGCTAATGCAGCACAGGATACACAGAGATAAAGTAAGACTAATAACTTATTCATTTTGAAGAGATATTTATTTTAAATACAAAAAAACAAAAAAATAACGTGCTTATTGTAATTGATGATAAGGTTATTAACAAGGATTTTAACAAGACAATTTTTAAAACAACTCAAGTCTAACTATAAAAAGCTCATATTTAACTTATTATAAATAGAACACTAATAGAAAGAATAGAAAACATTGATATTTATTAAGAAATTAGTGCCTTTCAAAGAGACGCTATTACTAACTTCTAATCCACTTAATTCCAATATTAAATAATAAACAGATTAAGAAAATTGCAATTAATAACAAAAAAATATTATTTAGAACAAAATCCAGAGCAAAAGCATCTAGGTTGTCTATTTTATAAAAAATAGTATTGATTTTTTTTGGCATTTGAGAAATAATACCCAATAAAATAGCTAAAGCAACAATAATAAAGATTATACCAAATGTTTTTTTTAACACGATACTTTCGTAATTAAATTAGGGCACATAAAATATTTACTAGTCATTATATTTTTAGTCGAGAAGATGCCATAACATTATTCTTCGAAAAATCGCTTTCTAAATACTTTAAATAGCCAACAAT
Source organism: Lacinutrix sp. (assembly GCF_029238095.1). Lineage (GTDB taxonomy): Bacteria > Bacteroidota > Bacteroidia > Flavobacteriales > Flavobacteriaceae > Lacinutrix. Next base: position 53,707 of record NZ_JAQWGS010000026.1, read on the forward strand.
ACCAATCATTGCAGCATTATCTGTGGTGTATTCAAATTTAGGAACATAGGTTGTCCATCCAAACTTATGTTCTCCATCTTTTAAAGCTTTTCGAATTCCAGAATTTGCCGATACACCACCACCAATTGCTATTTGTGTTATTCCAGTTTCTTTAGTTGCTGTTTTTAATTTATCTATTAAAATACCAATAATGGTATATTGAATAGAAGCACAGATATCGTTTAAATTTTCGGCTATAAAATTAGGGTTCATTTTTACTTCTTTTTGTATAAAATACAAAACAGCAGTTTTAAATCCAGAAAAACTAAAATTTAAACCTTCAACTTTAGGCTTGGTAAACTGGAATGCTTTTGGGTTTCCTAATTGTGCACGTTTATCTATTTCTGGTCCAGCAGGATAACCTAATCCTAAAATTTTTCCGCTTTTATCGTAAGCTTCACCAACAGCATCATCTATAGTTTCGCCAATAACTTCCATATTAAAGTAGCTCTCAACTTTTACAATTTGAGTATGACCTCCAGAGATAGTCATGCCTAAAAACGGAAATGTTGGCTTTTTAAAACCTTCTTCTGTAATAAAATGGGCAAGTATATGAGCTTGCATATGGTTTACATCTATTAGTGGAATATTTAAACCATAAGCAAAAGATTTAGCAAAACTAGTACCAACTAAAAGCGAACCCATTAATCCTGGTCCTCTTGTAAAGGCAATAGCATGTAATTGCTCTTTTCTAATATTTGCTTTTTTTAGTGCTTGATGCACAACAGGTACAATATTTTGTTGGTGTGCACGAGAGGCTAATTCTGGTACAACTCCACCAAATTCTTCATGTATTTTTTGGTTAGCAACAATATTACTTAAAACAGTGTCGTTGCACAGTATAGCAGCAGAAGTATCGTCGCAAGAAGACTCAATAGCTAGTATATAAATATTTTGTGATGACATATGTGAATATTCGGCATTATAATTGTTAATTTTGATTTGAAAATAAATCAATAAACAAAGGTAGTTTTTTAAACTTAATTTTCTCATTAAGAAATTTCTAAAAATAGCAGGAAAACTAATAGCAATATTATTGCTACTCTTCATCATTTTGGTGCTGGTTTTATCTATTCCTGCAATTCAAACAAAATTAGGAACGTTTGCTACTGACTTTATTAATGAAGACTATGAAACTGATATTACCATTGGAAAAGTAGGTCTTCAATTTAATGGTGATGTAGAGCTAAAAGACATATTAATTTTAGACTTTAAAAAAGATACTCTAATTAGCGCATCAGAACTTAACACTTCAGTCATAAATTTTAGAAATCTTATTGATGGAACACTTAATTTTGGAGATATAGATATTGAAGATCTTATTTTTAATGTTGTAACCTACAAAGGAGAAACAGATACTAATCTTGATTACTTTGTAGCCAGATTTGATGAAGAGAATCCAAGTTTAGAAAAAAGTACTTTTCTATTGTCATCTAGTGATGTATCTATATACAGTGGTTTGTTTAGATTAATTGATGAGAACAAAGAAACACCAAAAATTATAGAATTCGATAAATTAGATATTAATGCCACTAACTTTCTTATAAATGGAAGCGATGTAAGTGCACGAATAAATACCTTATCCTTTTTAGATAGTCGAGGACTAATTATACAAAACATGTCTACCAATTTTGAGTACACACTCGAAAACATGGTGTTTAATAATTTAAATTTAAAAACAAAAAACTCAGCACTAAAAGGAAATGTTACTTTTAATTACAACAGAGAAGATTTTAAAGATTTTGAAAATAAAGTTCAAATAGTAGCACATTTTAACGATGCAAATATAGCTTTAGACGAGTTAAATGTTTTTTACAACGAGTTTGGTGTAAACCAACGTGCACGTTTTAATACTGATGTATCTGGTACTTTAAACGATTTAAAACTTTCAAATCTAAAATTAAACACCAGTACGCGCACTAAAATTTATGGTGACATTACTTTTAAAAACCTTCTTAATAGCGAAGAGAATAATTTTGCCATGTTTGGCACTTTTTCAAACTTAACCTCTAACTACAAAGATTTAAAACGCTTACTACCCAATGTGCTAGGAGCATCAATTCCTTCTATTTTCGATACGCTTGGTGACTTTACCATACAAGGAACAACAAACATAACACCTTCAAAAATTAATGCAGATTTAAAAATTAATACTTCATTAGGATTTGTAAAATCTAATTTAAGTTTAACAGATGTAGATGATATTGATCTTGCAACCTATAAAGGCAATGTAATTTTCGATCAATTTAATATTGGTGCTTTTTTAGAAGACCCAAATTTGGGTGAGATTTCTTCAAACTTAAACGTAGATGGATTTGGTTTTAAAAAAGAAAACTTAACTTCCGCTATAAAAGGCGATGTTTATGCAATAAATTATAATAACTATAATTACCAAAACATTAAAGTTAACGGTTTATATAAGCAAAGTGTTTTTAATGGAAATCTACTTGTAGACGATAAAAACTTGAAGTTAGAATTTAATGGTCTAGCAGATTTGTCGACAACAATAAATACGTTCGATTTTTCAGCAAATGTAGCATATGCAGATTTAAACAAAATAAACCTTTACAAAAGAGATTCCTTATCTATTTTTAAAGGTTTTGTAGAAATGAAAATTAAAGGAACTAACGTAGATGATACCTATGGAAATATCAATTTTAAAAAAACAAGTTATAAAAATCAAACAAGCGATTATTATTTTGAGGATTTCAGTATAGCATCAAGTTTTGAAGGTAAAGAGCATATAATAAACATAAACTCACCAGATATTGTAGAAGGTACAATGCGAGGTGAATTTTTATTTAAAGATGTCCCAGATTTATTCGAAAACTCTATTAAAAGTATCTATACAAATCAATCACCAAACACTATAGAAACAGATCAGTTTATAAATTTTAATTTTAAAATTTATAACAAAATTGTAGAAGTATTTTTTCCAGATTTAAAATTAGGAACGAACACTTTTATTAGAGGTCGTGTAGAAACCGATGAAAACGAATTTAACTTAACCTTTAAATCGCCAAAAATCGAATGGTTAGATTATTTTGCAAACAAGATAGAAGTACAAGTAGATAATAAAAATCCATTATATAATACCTATGTTGAAATAGATAGTTTAAACACTAATTTTTATAATATTTCAAAATTTAACCTTATTAATGTAACCTTGAATGACACGTTGTATATGCAAAGTGAATTTAAAGGAGGAAGTGGCAATACAGACGATTATAGTCTTAGTTTTTACCATACTATTAACGAGAGAAAAAACTCTGTAGTTGGTTTTAAAACTAGCGAAGTAACCTTTAAAGATAATCTTTGGAAACTTAATGAAGCATCAGACAGGTTCAATAAAATTGAGATTGCTAACGGTTTTAGCGATTTTAATATTGAAAAATTTGTTTTGAGTCATAAAAATGAAGAAATAAGGCTAAATGGTATAGTAAAAGACTCTTCTTATAAAGACATAAAACTTAACTTTAAGGATGTAGACCTAGCTAAAATAACACCAAGAATAGATAGTTTAAGTTTGGTTGGTAATGTAAATGGTAAGTTAGATTTATTGCAAAAAAATGGAAGTTATCTACCAAGTTCTTCTATTACCATAGACGATTTAGAAATAAACAACACCTATTTTGGTTCTTTTGATGCTAATATAAAAGGAAATCAATCACTTACTAACTATAGTGTTAAAGCTAAAATTAAAAATGACGATAAAAACGCTTTTGAAGCTGTTGGAGATATTGATGTTTCAGAGAAAAACGCAGCAATTGCTATAGACTTACGTTTTAACGATTTTAATATTAATATTCTTTCACCATTATTAGAACCAGTACTTAGTAATATAAGAGGAGAAGTTACCGGAAAAATAGCAGTTGTTGGAGATTTAAAACAACCAGATTTTAAAGGTGCTTTAAAAGTAAATAAAGGAGGTCTTAAAGTACCATATCTAAATGTAGATTATGACTTTGCAGAGAACTCATCTGTTACATTAGATAATCAGAATTTTAATTTTAATGATATTAGTTTAACAGATGTTAAATATGGAACAAAAGCACTTTTAGATGGTATTGTAAGTCATGTTAATTTTGGAAATTGGAGATTAAATTTAGGTATTGAAACAGATAGACTTTTAGTTCTTGACACCAAAATGGCAGAGGAGTCTTTATATTATGGCACAGGATTTATAGCAGGAAATGCTAATATTTTTGGACCAACAGAAGCACTTAGAATTACAGCTGAAGCAGAAACAAAGCCAGGAACAGAATTTTATATTCCTTTAAGCGATGTAGAATCTTTTGGTGATAATTCGTTTATTCGTTGGTTAACGCCAGAAGAAAAACTCGCAAAATCTGAAGGTAAAATAATTGAAACCGAAATTATTTCTGGCTTAGAACTCTTTTTCGATCTTAACGTAACAGACGATGCTATTATTGAAATCGTAATGGATAGAGAGTCTGGAAGTACCATTCGAGGACGAGGAAATGGAAGTTTGCTATTTAACATTAATACAAACGACAAATTTCAAATGTTTGGGGATTTTATTGTACATGAAGGTGTATACAACTTCCTGTATGGTGGAATAATAGAAAAAAAATTCACGGTAAAACCTTATGAAAGTATAATAGAATGGAATGGTAACCCTTTAGATGCAGAACTTGATATTCAAGCCATTTACAAAACAAGAACAAATCCGTCTCCATTATTAGATAATCCTATTAATAGAACTATTCCTGTTGAATTAATGATTAATTTATCTGGTAAATTAGAAAGACCAGAACCTGTTTTTGAATTCGAATTTCCTAACGCAAGTTCAACCATAAAATCTGAGTTAAATTACAGACTTGACTCTAAAGACGTAAGAGACAATCAAGCACTTTATTTACTAACAACAGGAGGCTTTAACAGACAATTACAAGATATTAATTTTACTGGTACTATTGCAGAACGTATAAACGGTCTTATTAATGGTATTTTTACAGATTCTGATAATAAAATTAAAATAGGTTTAAATTACGAAGCAGGACAACGTCGTCCAGATTATAACACAGACGATCGTGTAGGTTTTACTTTACAGACTAAAATTACAGATCGTGTATTAATTAATGGTAAAGTAGGAGTACCAGTTGGTGGTGCATCAGACTCTGTAATTGCAGGTGATGTTCAAATAGATTTTTTATTAAATGAAGAAGGCACTTTAACAGCAACAGTTTTTAATAGAGAAAATAGCATTAGAAATTTTGGTGAAGAGATTGGTTATACTCAAGGTCTTGGTATAGCATATTCTGTTGATTTTGATACGTTTGGTGAATTACTTAGGAAAATTTTCAGTAAAAAAGAAGCAGACGATAAAAAAGAGCAAACAGCACCTAAAACTGAAGAAAAAGAAACACCATTACCATCTGGTTTCGAACTAAAAAAGAAAGATTAAAACACTCCAAAACTAAAAATTAAAGCATCTTTTCAACAATCTTACTAACTAAAACGTTATAGTGAAACTGTGCTTGTTAAATTTTGTGAAATCCTTGTTATTATATAGAAATACTTTACTAGTTTAGCTAGAAACAAGGGAATTATATGTCTAAAAAAATACAAAAAATTGGAGTTATGACCTCTGGAGGAGACTCTCCAGGAATGAATGCTGCAATTAGATCTGTAGCTAGAACTTGCGCCTTTCATAATATAGAATGTGTAGGGATTTATCGTGGCTATGAAGGCATGATTGAAGGAGATTTTACAGATTTAACGGCTAGAAATGTAAAAGGAATTGTTAATAAAGGTGGTACAATACTAAAATCTGCTCGTTCTAATGCATTTAGAACTCCTGAAGGGAGAAAAAAAGCGCATAAAGCATTAGTAGAAAAAGGTATAGACGGTCTAGTTACAATAGGAGGAGATGGTACTTTTAACGGAGCTCTTATATTTAATAAAGAGTATAACTTTCCAGTTATGGGAATTCCAGGAACTATAGATAACGATATTTATGGAACCTCACACACACTAGGTTACGATACTGCTTTAAATACAGTTGTAGATTGTATAGATAAAATTAGAGACACTGCCAGTTCACATAACAGACTGTTTTTTGTAGAAGTTATGGGAAGAGATGCTGGACATATAGCTTTAAATGTAGGGATTGGAGCAGGAGCAGAAGAAATCCTAATTCCAGAAGAAGACCTAGGTTTAGATCGCTTATTAGAGTCTTTAAGACGTAGTAAAAAATCAGGAAAATCTTCCAGTATTGTAGTCGTATCTGAAGGTGATAAAATTGGCAAAAACGTTTTCGAACTAAAAGATTATGTTGAAGAAAACATGATAGAATATGAAGTTCGAGTTTCAGTTCTTGGGCACATGCAACGTGGTGGATCACCATCGTGTTTCGACCGTGTTTTAGCAAGTAGAATGGGAGTAAAAGCAGTGGAAAGCTTAATGGAAGGACAATCAAATTTCATGGTTGGATTACTTAGCGATAAAATTGCATTAACACCTTTAGAGAAAGCCGTAAAAGGTAAATCTAAAATAAACAAAGAATTAATACGTGTGTCTGATATAATGACCACATAATATAAAAAATAATAGTATTTCCGTTCTTTCGGAAACCAATAAAAAACAAATATAAAATTATGTCAAAATTAAAATTAGGAATTAACGGATTTGGTAGAATAGGTCGTATTGTATTTAGAGCGACAGTAAAACGTGATAACGTTGATGTAGTAGCAATAAACGATTTATTAGATGTAGAACATTTAGCGTATTTATTAAAATATGATTCTGTTCATGGAAAGTTTGATGGTACTATTGAAGTAAAAGATGGAAATCTTGTAGTTGATGGTAAAACCATTAGAGTGACTGCAGAAAGAGATCCAAAAAACCTGAAATGGGATGAAGCAGGAGCAGAGGTTGTTGCAGATTGTACAGGGATTTTTACAACTTTAGAAACAGCAAACTACCATATAATAGGTGGCGCAAAAAAAGTAGTCATTTCTGCACCAAGTGCAGATGCACCAATGTTTGTAATGGGTGTAAATGACCAGAAATTAAAAGCATCAGATACAATTGTATCTAACGCCTCTTGCACCACTAACTGCCTGGCGCCTTTAGCTAAAGTTCTTGAAGATAATTTTGGTATAGAAGAAGCATTAATGACTACAGTTCATGCAACAACAGCGACTCAATTAACAGTAGATGGTCCTTCTAAAAAAGATTGGAGAGGTGGACGTAGTGCTTTATTAAATATTATTCCAGCGTCTACTGGTGCTGCAAAAGCAGTAGGCAAAGTTATTCCAGAACTTAACGGGAAATTAACTGGTATGGCCTTTAGAGTTCCTACAGCTAACGTTTCTGTAGTAGATTTAACAGTTAAAACTAAAAAAGAAACATCTTTAGCAGAAATTAAAGCTGCATTTAAAAAAGCGTCTGAAGGCGCAATGCAAGGTGTTTTAGGATATACTGATGAGTTGATGGTTTCTCAAGATTTTGTAAGTGATGATCGTACTAGTATTTTTGATGCTGCAGCTGCAATAGAACTAAATTCTACATTTTTTAAATTAGTATCTTGGTATGATAATGAATTTGGTTATTCTAATAAATTAGTTGATTTAGCAGAAAAAATAAACAATTTACAATAGTCTTTTTCTATTCTAAAAGCGCATTAGAATTTTCTTTCAAAAGTTTTACTGCGCTTTTTTTATTTAAATAATTAAACTAAATTTAAATCATGATATTAATTGTTGATAGTGGTTCCACAAAATGCGATTGGATTGCAATAGATAAAAATGGCAACCAATTACTTGAGAAAATTAGAACTAAAGGCTTAAATCCTGCTATACTTTCTGAAAAAAAACTTAGAAAAACCATAAATAAAAGTAAAGAACTAACAGCTAATAAAGATGTAGTTACTAATGTCTATTTCTATGGAGCAGGTTGCGGTACAGAAAACCCAAGAATAGCATTAAAAATTGTATTGCAACAGTTTTTTCCAAATGCATTAGTAGAAGTTAGTGAAGATACTATGGCTGCTGTTTATGCAACAATAAATACGCCTAACGAAGCTGCTGTAGTTTGTATTTTAGGAACAGGATCTAACTGTAGTTATTACAATGGTAAAACCTTAGAGCAACGTGTAGACTCATTAGGTTATACATTAATGGATGATGCCTCAGGAAACTATTTTGGAAAACAACTTATTCGCGATTATTATTTTAATCATATGCCAGAGAATATAAAGATTGCTTTTGAAGATAAATATAATCTAGATGCAGATTATATTAAACATAATCTTTACAAACAACCAAATCCTAATGCATACCTAGCAAATTTTGCTGAATTCATGATTTTGAATAAAGATTCTGAATATATTCGAGAATTAATAAAAAATGGAATTCGCCTATTTTCTAAGAATATGATTCTTCAATTTAAAGAAGAAATAAAAACAGTTCCTGTACATTTTGCTGGCTCTATTGCTTATTTCTGTAAAGATGAAATTAAGCAAGTAGCTAAAGAATTGGGATATAAAACTGGTAATTTTGAACGCAGACCTATAGAAGGTTTAGTGTCATTTCATACTAAACAACATAATTAATGGAAATAGCAATTATTGCTCATGACGGAAAGAAAGCAGAAATGGTTCAGTTCTTAAATGAGCATAAATCTATTTTACATCAAAAAAATATAACTTTAATATCTACAGGAACAACTGGCGAAAAAGTTAAAAAAGCAGGATTTCAAGTCCTTAAAATGCTATCAGGACCATTAGGAGGTGATGCGCAAATTGCTGCTAGAGTAGCCGAAGGCAAATGTAATATGGTTATATTTTTTAGAGACCCATTAGAAAAGCATCCTCATGAACCAGATGTTTTAATGCTTATGAGACTATGCGATTTACATGAAGTACCATTAGCAACAAATGCATCTAGCGCTGCACTTTTTATGAAAGCTATTTAATAGCAATCATACTAATCTCTACATTTACAAACTTTGGTAAATTTGCAACCTCCACGGTTTCTCGCGCAGGAGCTGTAGCTTCATTAAAATAACTTGCATAAACTTTATTAATAGCGTTAAAGTTATGCATATTACTAATAAAGATAGAGCTTTTAACTACGTTTTCAAAAGTCATATCTGCAGCCTCCAAAACAGCTTTCATATTTTCCATAACTTGTTTTGTTTCCCTAGTTATATCATCAAGAACTAATGCTCCAGTTTCTGGATGTAAGGCAATTTGTCCAGAAGTATATAAAGTGTTCCCACTTAAAACTGCTTGATTGTATGGTCCTATTGGAGCAGGAGCATGTATTGTTTTAATTATTTTTTTCATGAAAAAAGAGTCTAAATTAAAGTCTTTGGTCTGGTTGTAAACGTTGCTCGTATTTTAAATCTTTTAATACATTGGCTTTAATACCAATAAAGAAATTCCAAGAACTTCTAGGACTAAATGGAATCCAACTAAAATTCATGCGCCAGCTTAGTAAATCTCGTGCAAAACGTAATTGAGTATATGAGAAACCTTTGTTTTTAAAATCGTATCCAGAAGATGCGCCAACACTCCAACGTGGAGAAACTTCAATATCTCCAGAAAACATTAAAGAATGTGAAGATATTTCATTTTGTCGTTGTGCATTAGAATAATTAACAGCATATGCCAAGCGCAAATTCCATGGAATTGAATAATTGTATAAATCTCCTACTTCTTCTTCTTCATCGTCGTCTTCTGTAAAACGTTGGTCTGCAAAATCTTGAGATCTACCAAATAAATCATCATCACGTCCTCCACTATCTAGAGTTTCAGTTCTACTTCTATCACTAGTTTTAGAATTTCTATCATTACCTTTACTATTTAAGCTATAACCTATTGTTAGGTTTGCACTTGTCATTCTAAATAAGCTTCCTCCATTTTTAATATTAAACTCATCTATTTTTCTATTATTATTATCTAAGGCATAAGGATCTAGAGTTGCACCAAAATTCACATTCATTTTATTATCGAATAATTGTGTGCCACCACTCATTCTAACAGGACTTATACGTAGGGAATCACCTGCAAGATTGTATGAAGTAGAGAAATTTAAATTATTTAATAATATAATTTTTTTTGGTTCTATTTTTGTACTGTCTTTGTCTCTTACTTTAGCTTCAATATTATTACTGAGTCCTATACCTATAGAGCTAGAATAATTTTGGTTTGGAGACCCAAATAGGCTGCCTTCAAAACGAGAAAACTCATTTTCACTAATGCTATTTCCGTTTATATCTGTTACTTCATAAGTGTCATAATACCTATCAAAAGCAGGATTAACATTGTAACTTATGCTAGGTCGCATGACATGCCTAATGGCTTTAATTTTTTTATCTTCACCTTCATCTTCAAAATTAAAATTACCATAGACTGTTGTACCAATACTTGATGAAAAGTTATATGTTCTGTAAGAATCGAAGCCTTTTATGTCTTCTGTTACTGTAGTATTATTAGCACTGTCATAAAAACGATCGATAGTATTTAACGTCCAAGTTTCATCAAAATTTGCATTAGCACTTACACTAAAATAATTAAAGATTTTAAAGTTGGTGGTTATAGGAATAGAGTGTTTCATTCCTATTTTAGCATCATCAAACATTTCACTTTTAAAGAATAAAGAATCTGTAGTTTGGATTCTGTTTTCTGCTCTAACATTATATTGTAAGTTTATATTCTGAATAATTCCTTTTTTAGAACCTACTTTAGGAGCAAAAGGAAAAACACGACCAACACTAGCTTGAAAGGTTGGTAGAGTTAGGTTTATTTGCTCGGTTTGGGTGTTTTGAGAATGTGTAGCTGTTAAACTCATATTCACTTGAGGCTCACCTTGAAACGTTTTAGAATAAGAGACAGAAGATGCTAAAGTATTATTTAAAAAACTAGCCGTGTTTACTTGGTTTAGCGATTGCTGGTAATAGTTACTACTTCCTAAGTTTACAGAAGCAGAAAATCTTGAACTTGGATTTGATTTTGTATCCTGATTGTGAGACCAACGCAAATTGTAGATTGTAGTTTTAGAATAGTCTGGAAAACCACGTTCGCTATTTATTAAATTCTCGTATCTAAATCCTAATCGACCATTAAATTTATAGCGTTTTTTGTAGTTATTTTCTAAACGCAGTCCATAACTTCCATTAGTATAATAGTCTCCTAACACAGCTAAATCTACATAATCATTTATAGCAAAATAATAACCTCCATTTTGCAAAAAATAGCCTCTGTCATTTTGCTCACCAAAACTTGGAAAAATCACTCCTGAAGTTTGTTTTTTATTTAGAGGAAAATAAGCGAAAGGGACAACAAGTGGAGTAGGCACATCGTAAATAAACATTTGAGCGCTACTGGCAATTATTTTTTTGTTGGGTACCAATTTTGCTTTATTAACATCAAACCAATACTCAGGATCCTCTTCGTTTTTAGACGTCGTTATTCGCATATTACCTAAATAATAAACAGAATCGTTTTCTTTTTTTGAGTATTTAGATAAAACTTTCATTTCACCTTGTTCGGTTCTAGAATTAAAAATTAAAGCTTTTTTATTCTTAAAATTAAAAATAATGGAATCTGGCTCAACAATATTTTCGCCTTGCTTAAATACAGGTCTTTGAGAATATACACCAGCTGTATCTTTTAATCTTCCTGCATATACTAGATTTTTACTGTAATCTATAACAATAGTACCTGCAGTGATTTCCATATCTAGGTAGTTTACTTGGGCTTCATTGTATAGGTATGCCTTTTTCTCTCGTCTATCAAAAGCATTATAATCTTTTGCTCTAGATGTTACTGTGCCTTGTAAAAGTGCTGGTTTAGGTTTTATAGAATCTGTAGCTGTAGAGTCAGATTCTTTAAGAGTCATAGCTTTTTCAATTGGCAAAACAATAGTATCATTAACTATTGGTTTAGCAACAGTTTCTTTTTCTAAACTTGGAGTTATTTCTATACTTTCGCTTTTAGGGTCTACTTGGGCAAAGCTAAAAGTGTTGATAAACACTGTAAAACTTAAAACAAAAAGTATATGGATTCTATTTGTATGCAACGCTTTTGTATGTATTTTTGCTAAAGTATGGCTCGGTTTTTGAATTCCCAAAATTACATATATTTTTTATGATTAATTTATCAATTTAACATAATTTATAAATCCATACTAAACACCATTAAAATCGCTTATATCACTATGCAAACGAGATTAAAAACACTTTTCGTATCAATTATAATAACATTAACAGTAGCGCTTTCTGCAAATGCTCAAAAAAAAGCAGAACAATTTATTGTTGTTCTTGATGCTGGACATGGAGGAAAAGATCCTGGCAACCTAGGAAATGGGTATGAAGAAAAAACAATCGCATTAAATATAATATTAAAAATTGGTGCTGCTTTAGAGAAAATGCCAGATTTTAAAGTTATATATACTAGAAAAACAGATGTATTTATAGAGTTAATTGAAAGAGCAGCAATAGCAAATAGAGCAGATGCAGATTTGTTTGTTTCTGTACATTGCGATTCTTACACCAACCAAGCGCATGGAGCAGGAACCTTTGTTATGAGTTTGAGCAAAAGCTCACAAAACTTAAATACCGCAAAAAAAGAGAATGAAGTCATTTATCTAGAAGATAATTATGAAGAAAAATACTCTGGATTTAATCCAAACAAGCCAGAATCTTTAATTGGAATAAGTGCAATAGCTGAAGAAAACTTAGACAATAGTATTTTACTTGCAAATATTATTCAAGAAAACATGGTGAATTTAAATCGTAAAAACAGAAAAGTAAAACAAGATGTTTTTTGGGTATTACACAACACCTATATGCCAAGTGTTTTAGTAGAGACAGGATTTTTAACCTACAAAAAAGAAGGAGCGTATTTAAACTCTAAAAAAGGGCAAACAGAAATGGCTAAAGCCATTAAAGATGGTATTGTAAGCTATAAAAATCAAATATTTGGTAACATTGTAGACAGCAATTTTATTATTCCTAACAAAGAAGAAGTTAACCAAACAGTTAGTGAAGACAAAATAATACCTAATACTATCTTTAAAGTTCAAATTGCAGCATCTTCAAAAAAACTAGAGCCAAAACCTTTTAATTTTAAAGGCCTGAAAGAGATTTCTAGAGAGAAAGAAGGTGATTTGTATAAATATTTTTATGGATATTCATCAAATATTAACAAAATACAAACAATGCAAAACGAAGCTAGGCAAAAAGGCTTTAAAAGTGCATTTATAGTTGCTTACAAAGAAGGGAAGCGTATTAGTTTACAAAAAGCCCTAAATAGTGTAAGTAATTAGACCTATTCTAAGTATATTTATTTTATTTTTGTTACCAAATCAAACACTTTTATTTTGAAAATATCCAGAGAAGTCAAAACTGCTATACTTGCCATTTTAGGAATTGTACTATTTATTTTTGGTTTTAGTTATTTAAAAGGCAATAATCTTTTAGAAGACTCCATGATTGTATATTCTAAATATAACAATGTTGAAGGGTTAAAGCCATCTACACCAGTTACCATTAATGGTTATGCCATTGGTAAAGTTTTAGATATTTATTTCGAAGATGAAAACTCTGGAGTACTAGTAGTTAAAATGAGTGTAGATACAGGTTTTAAATTCTCTAAAAATAGTAAAGCCGAGTTATTTCAAAATGGATTTATAGGTGGAAAAGAAATACAAATTATTCCAGCTTTTGATAATGCTCCAAATGCTAAAAATGGAGATTATTTAGAAAGCGCAACAAAAGAAGGTATTGTAGAGTTGGTAAACGAGAGATTAACACCATTACAAGAAAAAATAGAGAAAGTAATGAGTGAAACCGATACACTTTTAGTTAGTTTTAACACCATTTTTGATGCAAAGGCGCAATCCGATTTAAAAAACAGTATAGCTAGTCTTAATACTACAGTACAAAGTTTTAATGCTACAGCAAAATCCATAAATAGCTTAATAGATGCTAACAAAGCAAAATTAGACAATACACTTGCTAATTTCGAAACAACATCTGGCAATTTAACTACAATGACTAATAATATGGCAGAAGTAGATATTGCAAAAACAGTTAAAGAATTACAAGAAACCATAAAAAAATTCGATAATGTAATGGCAAGTATAGAAAATGGAGAAGGTTCTATAGGTATGCTATTAAAAGACGAAAAACTATACCAAAATCTTGCAGGTGCTTCAAAGCAAATGGAAGAATTACTTGAGGATATGAAACTTAATCCTAAACGTTATGTGCATTTTTCATTATTTGGAAAAAAAGCAAAACGTTATGATGCTGAAGGTAATGAGATAAAAGAAAAGAATTAAAACACAACTATTAACATGAACTATTTACCAAACATACTATTTGCTATTATTCTAATTGCTGGCATTGGTTACTTTGCTAGAAATGTAAAAAAACTTTTTCGTAACATAAAGCTAGGAAAAGACAAAGACATAAACGATAATAAATCACAACGCTGGAAAAATATGGCCATGATTGCTTTAGGACAAAGTAAAATGGTAAAACGTCCAGTATCAGGTTTTTTTCATATTATAGTATATGTAGGCTTTGTAATCATAAACATAGAGGTATTAGAAATTATAATCGATGGTCTTTTCGGAACACATAGAATAGGTTTGAGCATACTACCAGAATCGCTTTATGGATTTTTAATAGGAACCTTCGAAGTGTTAGCTGCTTTAGTGTTTATAGCAGTAATTATATTCTGGATTCGTAGAAACGTTATTAAACTAAAACGTTTTATGAGTAGTGAAATGTCAGGCTGGCCAAAAAACGATGGGAATATTATTCTTTATTTTGAAATGGTATTAATGACCTTGTTTTTGGTTATGAATGCAACAGACACATCATTTCAAGCCTTAGACTCTGGTAATATAATCAGTCAATATATAGCACCATTATTCTCAGGACTTTCAGAAAACAGTTTACACCTTGTAGAAAGAAGCTCTTGGTGGTTGCATATTGTAGGTATTTTAATCTTTTTGAATTACCTATATTATTCTAAGCATTTACACATATTATTGGCATTCCCAAACACCTATTATGGCAAACTAACACCTAAAGGACAATTTCCAAATAACGATGCCGTAACCAAAGAAGTTAAATTAATGATGGATCCAGATGCAGATCCTTATGCAGTACCAGCTGAAGATGAAGCAGATGTGCCACCAGCAAAATTTGGAGCCAGTGATGTGCAAGATTTAAGTTGGTTAAACTTACTTAATGCCTATTCTTGTACAGAATGTGGACGTTGTACTAGCGAATGTCCAGCAAATTTAACAGGTAAAAAATTATCTCCTCGTAAAATCATGATGGACACCAGAGACCGTCTAGAAGAGGTAGGTAAAAATATAGATGCTAACAATGGCGTATTTGTAGACGATGGTAAGCAGTTATTAAACGACTATATCACTACCGAAGAACTTTGGGCTTGTACTAGTTGTAATGCCTGTGTAGAAGCTTGCCCAATAAGTATCGATCCATTAAATATTATCATGGAAATGCGAAACTATCTAGTAATGGAACAAAGTGCAGCACCAATGGAATTGAATAACATGATGACAAATATTGAAAATAATGGAGCACCATGGCCATATAACCAAATGGATAGACTAAACTGGAAAGACGAATAAAAATATAATTTGGGCATTACCTAAAGGTCGCGCTCTCTGCAAGGAGCTTCAACAAATGCCTCAATCGCTAATGCAAACCAGAAATAAATAAAAATGAAAAGTAAAACAGCAACATACGAGCTAACTATTATACTTATTATGCTATGCGCTTTTCAAAACATTTCGGCACAAGATTATAGAAAAGACTCCTTGCAAATAAAAGTCTATACAGAAATAGATTATAAAGCAGGAAAACCAATAGACATTACACTAAAAAAAGTGTTTTGTGATTACTGTTCTAAAAACCAATTAAAGTTGCTAGGTGAAGATGCTATTAGACGAACAGAGAACGAAAAAAACGACCCTAAAAACCAATTAATAGATGGCAAAAAGAAAATTGCTGTTTACATTAGAATAGCAAAAAAAGACTTTGCAGGAATAAAAGAAAAAGAGAAATAACTCATATAAAATAAACAACATGAGCGAACAACTTATTGTGCCAACAATGGCAGAACTTATAGCAGAAGGCAAAACACCAGATATTCTATTTTGGGTAGGTTCAGCTGGAAGTTACGACGATAGAGCAAAAAAAATAACAAAAGCATTTGTGAAAATTCTAAACAAAGCAAAAGTAAATTTTGCAGTTTTAGGAACCGAAGAAAGCGCAACTGGTGACCTTGCAAAAAGAGCAGGAAATGAATTCTTGTTTCAAATGCAAGCCGTTATGAATATTGAAGTGTTAAACGCATACAATGTAAAACGTATTGTAACCTGCGATCCACATTCTTTTAACTGTATAAAAAACGAATATCCTGGTTTAGGTGGAACTTACGAAGTTTTACATCATACCCAATTTATTAAAGAGTTAATTACAACTAATAAATTAAAAATAAACGAAAGTAGTTTTAAAGATAAACGCATTACATTTCACGACCCATGCTATTTAGGTAGAGCAAATTCAGAATACAATGCACCTAGGGATGTATTAAAAACGTTAAATGCAACGTTGTTAGAAATGAAGCGTAATAAGGCTACAGCACTATGTTGTGGAGCTGGAGGAGCACAAATGTTTAAGGAGCCAGAAAAAGGAGATAAAGACATTAATGAGTTGCGAACAGAAGATGCATTAGAAACCAAACCAGATATTATAGCCACAGGTTGTCCTTATTGTATGACCATGATGTCTGATGGAGTAAAAGTTAAAGAAAAAGAAAACGAAATTAAAGTTATGGATGTTGCAGAGTTAATTGCAAGTTCGCAAAATTTATAAAAAAATGATAAAAAATATTTTCACTTGTATTTGCATTCTAAGTTTCAGTGGTTTATTTGCTCAAATAGATTCTAAAGAAGCTTTATTAGAAGTAATAGCAAAAGAAACTTGCGACTGTATCTCTAGTAAAATTGAAGATGTCATGGAAGCCGGTGCAGCAAAAGTAGAGCTAGAATTTGGATTGTGTATAATGGAAAGCTATTCTAAACACAAGAAAAATGCAGATAAATATCTTAATATATCATTTTCTAACGATGCTTCTTTAGAAAAATTTGGAGAAGAAATAGGAATTACAATGGTTGGTTATTGTCCAAATGTATTTATGGCATTTGCAGGAAACCTTGAAGATGAAGAAACTATCATAGAAAGTTTTGACATCTATGGAGAGTTTTCAAAAATAAAAACTGAGCAATTTAATCTCGTGTACTTTAAAGATAACAATAATCGCGAACAAAAAATGTTATGGTTTGGTTATTTTGAAGGTTCAAATTTGCTAAACGATACTTCAGCGCTTAAAGGTCAAAAATTACATGTTATCTATGAAGAGATAGAGTTGTACGATCCTAATATAACAGATTATCGAAATTTTAAAGTTCTAAAAAAGATAGAAAAAGTAGAGTAGCAATGTCTTTAAGTAAAAACACAAAAGCAAAAATACTATTTAGTCTACTTGCAGGTTTATTTTTTGCAGGTTGCATGTATCTATTGGATGTATATAATAATAAACCATTTAACTTAAATACTTTTATTTTTAACTTTTTGATTTTTAGTACGCTTTTAGGTGCAAAAGAAATTTACCTTTTTTATAAAAGGAAGAAAAATAACAACAATAAGGAAAAATAAAATGTTAGTAGAATTCAATACACTTCCAGAACATTCTAAAGTTTGGATATATCAAGCCAACCGTTCGTTTTCAGAAAACGAATTAGAAGCGATAAAAGAAAAATTAAACATCTTTATTACGAATTGGACAGCTCATGGTAGTGACTTAAATGCAGGTTTCGATATAAGATACAAGCGTTTTATTATTCTAGCAATAGATCAAGATTCTCAGGCTGCTACAGGATGTAGTATTGACGCTTCAGTACATTTTATTCAACAACTAGAAAAGGAGTATAATGTGGATTTAATGGATAAAATGAATGTATCCTACAAACAAGGAGAATTTGTGGCTCATAAAACCTTAACAGACTTTAGAACCATGGCAAAACAAAAAGCAGTCTCTAAAAACACCATCGTTTTTAATAATTTAGTAACTAATATTGTAGAGTTAAACGAAAATTGGGAGGTTCCTGCTAGCGAGAGTTGGCACAATAGATTTCTTAGTTAATAGTTAGGTTTCAAAAATTTTCAATTTAAATGATGAAGAACGAAATCTTCTTATTAAACATTTCAGGACAAGATAAACCAGGTTTAACCTCAAGTATAACAAACGTTTTAGCATCATATGGTGCTAAAATTTTAGATATTGGACAAGCTAATATTCATGATACTTTGTCGTTAGGTATGTTATTCGAAATAGAATCAGGTGCTAGTGCTTCACCTGTTTTAAAAGATATCTTATTTAAAGCCTATGAATTAGGAATACAAGCAAAATTTACACCAATTACATTAGAAAATTACGAAAAATGGGTAACGCTTCAAGGTAAAGACCGTTACATTATTACTATTCTAGGAGAACGATTAACTGCAGAACAAATTTCTATGGTAACTCATGTTATTTCAGAAAAAAACCTAAATATAGATGCCATAAAACGTTTAACAGGACGTACTTCTCTTGTTGAAAAAGAAGAATACCCAAGAGCATCAATAGAACTATCTATAAGAGGCAAAATAGATAATAAAGCAGAGTTTACAGAAAAATTCATGCAAATTTCTAAAGACCTAAATGTAGATATTGCTTTTCAAGAAGATAATATCTATAGACGTAATCGACGTTTGGTTTGTTTCGATATGGATTCTACATTAATTCAAACCGAAGTTATAGACGAACTTGCAGAATTAGCAGGAGTTGGAGTTGAAGTTAGAGCAATAACAGAATCTGCAATGCAAGGAGAAATTGACTTTAATGAGAGTTTTAAAAAACGAATGAAACTTTTAAAAGGTTTAAAAGAAGAAGTGCTTCAAGATGTTGCTAAAAACTTACCAATAACAAAAGGTGCAAGACGCTTAATAGACACTTTAAAAAAATATGGTTTTAAAACAGCAATTTTATCTGGAGGTTTTACATACTTTGGTAACTATCTCCAGAAAGAATTAGGTATAGATTATGTTTATGCTAATGAATTAGAAATTATTGATGGTGAATTAACAGGTCATTATCTTGGTGACATTGTAGATGGCAATAAAAAAGCAGAATACCTTAAAGAAATAGCAAATAAAGAAGGTTTAAACATTAGCCAAACCATTGCTATTGGTGATGGAGCAAACGATTTAGCAATGTTAAATCTTGCTGGTTTAGGTATAGCCTTTCATGCAAAACCAAAAGTAAAAGATAACGCTCAAAGTGCTATTTCCAGTATAGGATTGGATGGTGTATTGTATTTGCTAGGATATCATGATAAACATATAGATTTATTAGAATAGAAATTGCATTCTATTATTAAATAAAAGTATAGTAAATAGTGAACATTAAAAGTGTACATTATTTCTTCATAAAACTATATTAAAATCTTTAATAAGAGCACTAAAAATAATAACTTGGCATAGTTTTTAGTTGTAGTTTACTATAGCAACTTTTATCCTTATAATTATATGCGCAAATTATTCTTATTACTTACTTTAAGTCTTATTTCATCTGCTTTTTATGCACAAGAGATTACTAATCCATTACTAACCAATAATGTTGAGGGACAAAAAAAATGGGTAGATAGCGTTTATAATTCATTATCATTAAAGGAGAAAATTGCACAATTATATATGGTGCAAGTTTTTTCTAGCCAAAACGAAGATGAAAAGGCTAAAGTTCTAAATCAAATAAAAAATAATAAAATTGGTGGTATTATTTATTCTAAAGGTGGTCCATATCGTCAAGCAAAACTAAATAACGAATTGCAAGCTGCTTCTCAAACACCAATGCTAATTGGTATGGATGCTGAATGGGGATTAAACATGCGTTTAGATTCTACTTATGCTTTTCCTTGGAACATGACGCTTGGTGCTATAAAAGATAATACTTTAATAGAAAGAACAGGAAAGCAGTTAGGAGAGCACTGTAAACGTTTAGGAGTTCATTTTAATTTTGCTCCAGTAGTGGACATTAATACAAATCCAAATAATCCTATTATAGGTAATCGTTCTTTTGGCGAAGATAGAGATAACGTTACCAAAAAAGCCGCTGCTTTCATGAAAGGTATGCAAAGTGCAGGTGTTTTAGCAAACGCGAAACATTTTCCAGGACATGGTGATACTGAGACCGATTCTCATGAAACTTTGCCAACTGTAGCATTCAGTTCTAAACGTATAGATTCTGTTGAGTTATATCCTTACAAAGCATTAATTAAAGAAGGATTATCTAGTGTTATGGTTGCACATTTAAACATCCCGAGTTTAGAACCAAAACAAGATTATCCATCTTCTATTTCAAAAAATATAGTCACTACTATTTTAAAAGAAAGATTAGGTTTTAAGGGTCTTATTTTTACAGATGCTTTAACCATGAAAGGTGCAGCAGACTTTGTTTTCGAAGGAGTAGACGGTAACACCGAAGATTCTAAAAACACCATAGGTAATATAGACTTAGCAGCTTTTTTAGCTGGAAATGATGTTATGCTAATGTCTGTAGATGTAGCCTCTGGAATTTCAAAACTAGAGTATGCATACAATAACGGAATTATCACAGAAGAACGTTTAGCGCATTCAGTTAAAAAAGTATTACAAGCAAAATATAAAGTTGGTTTAAATAATTATAAACCCATTTCACTTCTAAATCTAAGTGAAGATTTAAATCGATTAAATGACGACATGTTATATGAAGAATTAATGGAGCAATCTATTACTATTGCTCGTGATACTTCAAATATACTACCATTACGTCATTTAGAAACAAAAAAAATAGCTTATGTAAAATTAGGTGATGATGATGGCTCAACATTTTTAAATACTTTAAAAAAATATACACAAATACATGAAGTTAAAGCAGATGTGTTAAGCGATTTAATAGTAAAACTTCAAAACTACAATACTGTTATTGTTGGCTTTCATAAATCTAATGAGAGTCCATGGAAACCTTATCAGTTCTCAGACCAAGAACTAACATGGCTCTATGAAATAGCAAGAACAAATACCGTTATATTAGATGTATTTGCTAAGCCATATGCCTTATTAGACTTACAAACAGTTGCTAATATAGAAAGTGTTGTTGTTAGCTATCAAAATAGTGACATAGCTCAAGAGACTTCAGCCGAAATTATTTTTGGAGCGCTTCCTGCAAAAGGAACATTACCAGTATCTGCAGGACCAAATTTTAGGCTTGGTAAAGGTGTGCAAACAAATTCACTAAAACGTTTAGGCTATAGTATTCCTGAGCGTGTAGGAATAAATTCAGACAAATTAAAAAAAATAGATTCTATTGCTAATCATGCTGTTAATGCTGGAATGACACCAGGTATACAACTTATAGTGGCAAGAAAAGGCAGCATAATATATAATAAAAATTTTGGTCACCATACCTACGATAAAGATGCTGAGGTTGTTAAAGGAGATGATATTTATGATGTTGCATCTCTAACTAAAATTGTAGCCACATTACCATTATTAATGGAATTAGAGGAGCAAGGTATCGTGTCTTTAGATACTAAGTTATCTACTATTTTACCTTATTATAAAAAATCTAATAAAAAGAATATTACCCTTAAGAAAATGTTGTCGCATTATGCTCAATTAAAACCATGGATTCCTTTTTATTACGAAACCTTAGATTCGGTTACAAAACAACCTTCTCCAAAATATTACAGTAAAACACCAACAGGTAAATTCAATATTAAGATCGCTAACAACTTATACATGCGTGAAGACTACCAAGACTCTATTCCTAAAATTATTAAGGAAACAGATTTGTTGTCAACCTTGCGTTATCGTTATAGCGATTTACCATATTATATTCTAAAACAATACATTGAAGGTCATTATAACAAACCGTTGGACGAGTTAGCACAAGATCATTTTTATAAATCATTAGGTGCAAATAATACGCATTACAATCCATATAAAACCATTAGTAATTCGCGGATTCCTCCAACAGAGGAAGACGATTATTATCGTTTTCAAAAAGTACAAGGCTATGTAAACGATATGGGAGCAGCAATGCAAAATGGTGTAGGAGGTCATGCTGGCGTATTTAGCAATGCAAATGATATTGCTAAAATTATGCAAATGTATCTACAAAAAGGCTATTATGGAGGTGTACGCTATTTAAAACCAGAGACATTAGATAAGTTTAATACATGTTACTATTGCGATAAAAAAGTAAGACGAGGGATTGGTTTTGATAAACCACAACTAGCAGATTCTGGACCAACTTGTGGTTGTGTGTCTATGACAAGTTTTGGGCATTCAGGATTTACAGGAACCTACACTTGGGCAGATCCTGATGAGGAATTGGTATATGTGTTTATGGCAAATAGAACCTATCCAACTTCTAAAGGAAAAAATATGTTGCTTCGTGAAGATATTAGAACCAACATACAAGAAGCTATTTATGAGGCTATTATTAGATAAGTATTTAAAAGTTGAAATATATTGTAAGTATTCATACTTTTTACAACTAACATAAAAGTAAAATAAAGTCTTACAGTTTTAGGTTTGAGTTATTGACTCTAAATACTTATTACTTTAGACACTTTAAAACTAAAAAAATGAAAATAGGCATTGTTTGTTATCCTACATTTGGAGGAAGTGGAGTAGTAGCTACAGAATTAGGTTTAGAGCTTTCTAAACGTGGTCATACTATTCATTTTATAACCTATAATCAGCCTGTTCGCTTAGAACTTTTAGGAAATAATATTCATTATCATGAAGTTAATGTTCCTGAATATCCTTTATTTCATTATCAACCATACGAATTAGCCTTATCTAGTAAATTGGTAGATATGGTGAAGCTTCACGAAATAGAAATATTTCATGTACATTATGCAATACCTCATGCATATGCAGCGTATATGGCTCAAAAAATATTATTAGAAGATAATATTTATTTGCCAATAGTAACCACGCTTCATGGCACAGATATTACCTTAGTTGGTAACCATCCATTTTACAAGCCAGCTGTTACGTTTAGTATTAACAAATCTGATGCTGTAACAGCAGTTTCCCAGAGTTTAAAAGACGATACATTACGTTTATTTAATATTAAAAAAGACATAAGTGTAGTTACTAATTTTATAGACTTAAGTAAGTTTAATCATGGATTTACAGACTGTCAGCGTGCAATGATGGCAAACGACCATGAGAAAATTATAACTCATATTAGTAATTTTAGAGAGGTAAAACGTATTCCAGATGTTATCAATATTTTCTATAACGTTCAAAAAGAGCTTCCAGCAAAATTAATGATGGTTGGTGAAGGTCCTGAACGTGAACCTGCGGAGCAATTATGTAGAAAACTAGGTATAAGTGACAAAGTGGTTTTCTTTGGTAACAGTAATGAAATTGATAGAATTTTATGCTTTAGCGACTTATTTTTGCTTCCAAGTGAAACAGAAAGTTTTGGTTTATCTGCTTTAGAAGCTATGGCATCTGGAGTTCCAGTAATATCCAGTAATACAGGAGGAATTCCTGAAGTAAACGAAGATCATTTTTCTGGTTTTTTAAGTAATGTTGGAGATGTAGAAGCTATGAGTAAAAATGCTATTAAACTTTTAAAAGACGAATCACTTTTAGATAAATTCAAATTAAATGCTAGAGCGCAAGCTGAAAAATTTGATATTCATAATATAGTACCACAATATGAAGCTATTTATGAAGAAACACTCAAGAGCTGTATGCATACTCAAAAGGCCTAAAGTCTTTAAATATAAAAATTTAATAATTTATCCATTTAAAATTTATTTTTTAACTTTCTGTTCTAATTAACCAAAATATTATGAATAGAAAATCCTTTCTCAATCTTACTGCTAGAGCTGGCTTATTTTTAGGTGTAACACCTTCTTTAATTGCCTGTGCAAACGATGAAAAATCAGAAAAAGAAATCCTTGAAGAATTACTAAAAACTGAAAAAGTGCTTGGCAATGCAGTAAACTTAACAACAGAAGCCATAAGTAAAGTTCGTGTTGGTATTATTGGAATGGGAAATAGAGGTAGTGTGCTTATTCAAATGTTTGAGTATTTAATTAAAAATAATCATGCTGAAATTGTTGCATTATCAGATTTAAGAGAAGAAAAACTTCAGAAAAATCAAGACTACTTAAAAACGATTCAAGATAAAGAAGCAACCTTATATTTTAAAGATAAAGACGATTGGAAAAACCTCGCCAAACGTGATGATATCGATTTAATTTTAATTGCTACACCTTGGGAATACCACACAGAGATGTCTGTTTTTGGGATGGAAAACGGAAAACATGTAGCTTGCGAGCAACCAATGGCGATGACTTTAAAAGATTGTTGGAAGCTCATTGAAGTTGCAGAACGTACAAAGAGGCATTGTATGTATATGGAAAACTGCTGTTTTAATGGTGAAGAACTATGGGTTTTAAATATGATAGATCAAGGTGTTTTTGGCGATATAAATCATGCAGAAGGCGCTTACATTCACGATTTACGAAAACACATGATGCATGAAACGTATTACGAAGACCAATGGCGCATAAAACACCATGAAACTACAAATGCAAACTTATACACAGGACATGGTTTAGGACCTGTAAGTATGTATATGGATATTGGTAGAGGTGATAATTACGACCACTTAGTGAGTATGAGTTCTCGAGAACAAAGCCTAAGTTATGGTGCTAAAAAGGAGAATTTTAAAACACAAGAATTTGTTTGTGGAGATATGAATACCACATTAATAAGAACTAAAAAAGGAAAAACCATTATGCTACAGTTCGATACGCATACTGGAAGGCCATATTCGCGTTTAAATACTGTAACTGGAACAAAGGCTGTGCATCAAGGTTATCCATCACGTTTGTATGTTGGTCATGACGATTTACAATGGTCTCATGGCTGGTTAAAAGACGACGATTATAAAACGTATCGTGAAAAATACGATCCTCCGCTTTGGAAAAAACTAAAAGCGCAAATAGATGCTAATGCAGTTGGTCATGGAGGAATGGATTTTGTAATGGTTTACAGACTCATTCGTTGTTTAAACAAAGGTTTGCCATTGGATATTAATTTGTACGATAGTGTTATGTGGAGCGCAATTACGCCATTGTCTGAATTATCTGTAGCAAACCAAAGTGCAAGCATTAAAATACCAGATTTTACTGGAGGAACATGGGATAAACAACGTAAAGCTGAAGTCTTAAGAGATATCCTCTAGACCAAAAGCATTATTGGTTATTGCTGTAATTTCACTATAATTTTTAATAACACTATTTACTAATGCAAATTGGTTTTTTGCACGCACAAGGTTGTGAGTAGCATATTTGGTTTTATAGTATTTATCATTGTTTAGAAAATCGGTTAAAAAGCGTAAACCCATTATATATATAATCGTTTTTACTCCTAGAGGTAGATACTTGATTTCGGTTTTACTCAATAGCTTTTTAGTTGATTTTGCGTAACCTTTACAATACGCTTTATAATAGTCTAACTGAATTTCTAAAGACTCAAAATCATCATTGTCTTCTTCTGCATTAGAACAGATAGAGCGTACAGAATCTCCAAAATCGAAATGAACAATTCCAGGCATAACAGTATCTAAGTCTATAACAGCAAGACCCTTATTGCATTTGTCGAACAAAATATTAGACAATTTTGTGTCGTTATGTGTAATTCTTATTGGAAATGTATTTGCATTTTTTAAAGCGTCAATTTTACTCATCTCCAATTGATGCTCTAAAACAAAATCAATTTCTTTTTGCGCTTCTTCTTTTCGTGCTTGGGAGGCATTTTCTAGAGCCTCTTTAAACTGTTCAAGTCTAAATGGCACGCTATGAAAATCTTTCAGAGTTTCTTTGATTTCTAGAGCAGTCGCATTATTAGTTAATGCTATAAAACTACCATATAATTTGCCAGCTTCGAAAACAACTTCAGTATTTGGTACTTTATCAAAAGTAATTGCATTCGGAATATAATTTTGAAGGTTCCAGTATTCGTTATCATCACCTTTTACATAGAAATTACCGTTTTTAGCTTTGTAAAATTGAGTGCTTAATATATTTAAATGCTTAGATTCAATGTTTTTGCTAATGAGTTGAGCTACTTTTATTTTATTATCAATTAACCCAATAACATCTTTAAAGACATAGCTGTTTAGTTTTTGTAATACAAAACTATCACTAGTGTTTGTTGTTACTAAATAAGTGTCATTTATATGTCCAGATTGCAACGTCCTTATGCTTTTAATAGTAGCGTTTATGCAAAACTGATTTGCGATTGCTTCAAGTTTTTCTACCATAATTGCTCAGGATAAATAGTATTTTTGGTTAAAGTACGTATTGCATTTTTAACATCTAATGCATCTTCATTATATGTAATACCAAACCATTGAGAATCTGTTAGTAATACTTTAAAATACTGAGAAGTATTATTTGTACAGGTGTTTACTATTGTGGTAATATAAAATTCTTTGGTGTTATCGTTTCCGTGATTTTCTAAAAAAGCAATAAACTCATTTTCTGCAATATCAAATATTTTAGGTGTGAAACCCCAAAAATTCATAGATACAATTGTGTCTTCACTTATTTTAATTTCAGTATTACTTTCAACTTTATAATACAATGCTTTGTCTTTTTGGTAAATATGTGTTCTCTCTATAATATCTCTCAAATTATTTTCAGTATCCAAAAAACATTCACCTCTGGACACATACCCATTTTTAGATAAAGTATTTTTTAGTTTATAGCCAATACAATAGTTTTTCTGTCCTGGTGCATTAAACAAATTAGTATACATAAGTTTAAAAGTAGCGCGTCCATAAAAATCGTCTGCATTTATAAGCGCAAAATTTCCTTCAATGTGATTTTTTAATTTTAATAATGCATGTCCTGTACCATATGGCTTCTGCCTTTTTGGATATTTTAGAATGAGTTCTGGAGAATGTTGTACTACGAATTCTAAGCTAATATTTTGAGGTAATTTACCTAAATAACGCTCTTGAAAGACACTAAGTGTTTGAGAACTCACTATAATAACAATGCTATTAAAACCTGCTGAAATAGCATCAAAAATAGAATAATCCATTATTGAGTTATTGTTATTATTTATAGCATACAATTGTTTTAAACTTCCAAAACGAGAGCCTAAACCTGCAGCCATTATTGCAAGAGTTCTTTTTTTTGTCATTGAAAATAGATATTACAAAAACTAAATAAACAAAAAAACACCTCAATTGAGGTATTTTTAATAAAAATTATAAAAACGCTTACTTTTTAGCTTCAGCAATAACAAGGTCACTAATATCTGTTTTTTCTTCAGCATAGAGTATTACACTATTACCATCAATTTGAGAATTAATAACATGTGTATAACTATTTTGCTTTGCAACAACTTTAATTAAAACTCCAATTCTTTCATATATAGGTTTTAAAAGTTCATCTTTTTTAATGTTAATGGCAGTTTGAATATCAGCTTCAAAGCCCTGAATACCTCTTTCTATTTGTAATAACTTAACTTCTGTTTCTTTTTTCTTTTCTGGAGCCAAACTTGCTACATTTTTTTCATAGGCTTTTAATTGTGCATTATAATCTACAACCAAAGAATCTCTTGTTTTAACTAATTTATCTTTTACAATATCTAGATCTGCTTGCGCTTTAACGGTTTCAGGCATATTTCCTAAAATATATTCAATATCAGCATAACCAACTTTAAGGTTTGTTTGTCCAAAAGCTGTAAAAGCCATCATATTAAATAAAAAAATCGAAAGTATTAATTTTTGTTTCATTGTGTTTTAATTTATTTTTAAATGTAAAAGCAACAATCTTGCCGCAATAAAAAAAAATTCCAAGATTAGTTTGAAATGGTTTGTAAAAATAGTGTTTTTTTTTAAAATCTATATCTCAATCCTAATGCTAAGTCAAAATCTAAATCGTTTCTAAAATCTCCAAAACCAATCTCTGGTCTAACATCTAAAGAGAGCTGAATAGGAATATCAAAATTATACTCTATACCTACGTTTCCAGCTGCAAATAAGAATGTTTCACTTTCGTCTTTTAAAGGAGTAGGAAGCTCGTAGCTATAATTTCCTATTCCTCCACCAGCTCCAGCATAACAGTTAAAATCACCTTCTAATTGCCAAACCCACTGGTATAAACCAGTTAGTTTAAATCCATCATAATTGTTGCCAGATCTAATACCTAAATCTAATTCTAGTCGGTTATTTTTACCAAGAGCTCTTTGGAAAGAGATCTCTCCTCCAAAACCATCGTTATCTCCAATTCTTAATCCTATTGCATTTTTAGAAATTTCTTGAGCAGCAACATTTAATCCAAATCCAAGAGTAACTACTAATAATAAAAATTTATTTTTCATCTTTTTATGTTTTTATATCTTTTCGATTTACAATTATTGTAATTTTCTACTAAAATAATTGTACTAATGTATGGTTAAAAGTTATTAATAAATTATAAATTTAGCTTAATAATGAATGATAAAAAAGAAGCATTAAAAAATTTAGAAAAAAACATTGAAGGCGAATTGCATTATAGCGATTTAATGAAACGTCTTTATGCTACAGATGCTTCTGTATATAGACTTTTACCATTAGCCGTCGCTTTCCCTAAGTCTAAAAATGACATTAAGAGGCTTTTAGATTTTGCATTCAAAAACAGTACTTCTTTAATTCCTAGAACTGCAGGAACCTCTTTAGCAGGACAATGTGTAGGAAGTGGTATTGTTGTAGATGTTTCTAAATATTTTACAAAAATTTTAAATATAAACGAAAGCAATCAAACCGTTACAGTGCAACCAGGAGTGGTTAGAGACGAACTTAATAATTACCTTAAACCTTTTGGCTTGTTTTTTGGCCCAAATACGTCAACTTCTAATCGTTGCATGATTGGTGGTATGGTTGGTAATAATTCCTCAGGAACTACTTCTATTAAGTATGGAGTAACAAGAGATAAGGTTATTGAACTTAAAACTATTTTAAGCGATGGAAGTGAAGCTGTTTTTGGTGAATTGTCTGCAGTGGAACTTCAAAATAAAACCAAATTAAATACTTTAGAAGGTACTATTTATAAAACTATTTTAAGTGAATTGTCCTCTAATGAAGTAAAAAACGAAATCATCAACAACTTTCCAAAACCAGAAATACATAGAAGAAATACTGGTTATGCTATAGATGAGCTTATTAACACAACCGAAGCTTTTAACCTCTGTAAACTTTTAGCAGGCAGTGAAGGCACTTTGGCATTTACTACAGAAATAACGCTTAAATTAGATAAGTTGCCACCTCCTCAAAGTATTATGGTTGCTGCACATTTTAAGTCTATTAACGATTGTTTAATGGCAGTTACACCAGTAATGAAGCATAATTTGTTTACTTGTGAGATGATGGATAAAACCATTCTAGACTGTACAAAAAATAATAAAACCCAAACCGAAAATAGGCAATTTATTTCTGGCGATCCTAAAGCTATTTTAATGTGCGAAGTTAAAAGTCACACCATAGAAGATGTGAAAATACAAGCCAATAGCCTTATAAAAACACTTGAGAATAAAAGCTTGAGCTATGCAAATATTAGTCTAGAAAACGAAGCCATAGAAAAAGCCAACACATTAAGAAAAGCAGGATTAGGCTTATTGGGAAACATTATTGGAGATAAAAAAGCAGTGGCATGTATAGAAGATACAGCAGTCGCACTACCAGATTTAGCAAGTTATATCTCAGAATTCTCAGTTTTAATGGAAGGCTACAAACAAGACGCAGTGTATTATGCACATGCAGGAGCTGGAGAAATTCATTTAAGACCTATTTTAAATCTTAAAAAGAAAGAGGACGTTATTTTGTTTAGAAAAATCACAACAGATGTTGCTGCTTTAGTTAAAAAGTATAAAGGCTCTTTTAGTGGTGAACATGGTGATGGTATTGTTAGAGCAGAGTTTATAAAATATATGATTGGTGATTTTAATTACCAACTATTAAAACGCATTAAAACAGTATTTGACCCTCATAACATTTTTAATCCAGGAAAGATTGTAGATGCATTACCAATGGATGAAAATTTACGCTATCAAGTTGATAGAATAGAGCCAGAAATAGAAACATTTTTAGATTTTTCAGCTTCTGAAGGTATTTTAAGAGAGGCTGAAAAATGTAATGGCTCTGGAGATTGTAGAAAATTGCCAGAATTTGGTGGTACAATGTGCCCAAGTTATAGAGCCACTAGAGACGAAAAAGATACAACAAGAGCTCGTGCAAATGCTTTACGAGAATATTTAACACATTCTGATAAAGCGAATGCTTTTAATCATGAAGAATTAAAACAAGTTTTCGATTTATGCTTAAGTTGTAAAGCTTGCGCAAGCGAATGTCCAAGCAGTGTGGATGTTGCAAGTTTAAAAGCAGAATTTCAATACCAATACCAAAAAGAAAATGGTGTTAGTTTAAGAACAAAATTATTTGCTTACAACAACAAACTAAATACTGTTGGAAGTCATTTTCCACGACTATCAAACTTATTATTTTCTAATGTCTTTACAGCTTCAATACTTAAAAAAACACTTAAAGTTGCCAAAGAAAGAAACTTACCTTTAATTTCAAGTAAAAGTTTAAAAAAAGAGTTTCAAATAATTAAAAATGATATAGTTGAAAGAAATTTTATTAAAACAGTTTATTTATTTAATGATGAGTTTACAAATCATTTAGACACTGTAATTGGAATAGATACAATTACACTTTTACAAGCGTTAAACTATAATGTTAAGATGCTAAACAATAGCGAATCTGGTCGTGCTTTTTTATCTAAAGGACTATTAGAACAAGCCAAAAAAGTTGCTAATAAAAATGTAGAAATTTATAAAGATATCATTTCAATTAAAACTCCACTTATTGGCATCGAACCTTCAGCGATTTTGACTTTTAAAGATGAATATTTGAAATTAGCAGACGACAAAACATCAGCTAAAAACATTTCTAATAACACTTATTTAATTGAGGAATTCTTAAGTAATGAGATAGCTATTGGAAATATTAACGCTTCTCAATTTACATCTAAAGCAAAAACAATTAAATTTCATGGCCATTGCCACCAAAAAGCACAAAGCAATCAAATCTATAGTTTTAATGTATTAAACTTACCCAAAAACTATAAAGTAACTATAATACCTAGTGGTTGCTGTGGTATGGCAGGAAGTTTTGGTTACGAAATAGAGCACTATAAAATAAGTATGCAAATAGGAGAACAAACCTTATTTCCGGCAATTAGAAAGGCAGATAAAAGCACGATAATTTCCGCAAATGGTACCAGTTGTAGGCATCAAATAAAAGATGGCACAAATAGAGTAGCTTTACATCCTGTTAGCATATTAAAGGAAGCTTTAATATAATTACTCTTAAAAGTTATGATTTATTCAGCAAGAGAATAGTCTGCTAATGCTTGCAAAACAGAAGTAGAACCACTTGCGGGAATTGGTAAATTAACTCCTGCTGCTTCTAGTGCTGTAATAGCTGTAGCACTAATTTGGTAATTGGTATTCGAGTCTGCCTGAACCAAACCAATATCTTCTACATAATAATTTGTAGAAACTAAAATATCCTGTGCATTTAAAATAGATAAAGGAAAAGAAATACCTGCCACAGTTATAGTTGTTGAAACACTAAGATTTAAAGTCATTTTAGAAGAAACCACATTAGAAAAAGATGTTCCATTAAGGTTTAAGTTTTCAGAATGACCTAAGGCAGTAGACTTTAGTTGATAGGCTATGGTTAAAGGAAAACCATTAAAATCCTGTGTAATAGAATTAGAATTTGAAGCTAATTGGGTATTATTGTTTGCTTCTATGTTGTATAGTATAAAATTATTTAATGCAATATCAAAATCGATTAAATCTGTGATTTCTGCAGGTAATTCTAATGCACCATCTACAGCTAAAGTAGTATCAGATTTTGTTAAAGTTCCGCTAGCAAGCAATCCAATTATTGGTCCATTTGCAGCCAAACCATCATTTACATCTAGCATTGCAGTTGTTACAGTTTCTGCCACAACATACAAACTATCCAGACTAACAATATTTTGGTTGGTTGTATTATCTGTACTTGTTACATCGTACTTCCAATAATTATTTACTGTAGAAGGAAAATAATTACCTTCAATTATATTACCTCCATTGTTGTTGTTATTGTTTGTATTACTATCATTATTATCCTCAGAACATGAAACAATAAAAAGCATTGCAATTAATGGCAGAATGATGTGTTTTAAGTTTTTCATTGGGTTGGGTTTATTTTATCATTTGTAAAAGTAAAATTTTAAAGAAGAATACCTAATAAAGTATTATACAATTTTTGTTTCTGTGATATAACTTTTACATTAGCATAAATTAAATTTATATGGCAGGAAATACCTTTGGTAAACTTTTTAATATTACAACATTTGGCGAGTCTCATGGAGTTGCCATTGGTGGTGTAATAGATGGTTGTCCACCAAATATAGTTTTAGATTTTGAGGCTATTCAAAAGGAGATGAATCGACGTAAGCCAGGTCAATCTGCAATAGTAACACAGCGTAAAGAACCAGACGAAGTTAAATTTTTATCTGGAATTTTTGAAGGCAAAACAACCGGAACTCCAATAGGTTTTGTAATAGAAAATGCAAACCAGAAATCCAAAGATTATTCTCACATAAAAGAGTCTTATAGACCAAGTCATGCCGATTATGTGTACGATAAAAAGTATGGTCATCGCGATTATCGTGGAGGAGGAAGAAGTTCTGCCAGAGAAACAGCAAGTAGAGTAGTTGCAGGAGCAATAGCCAAGCAATTATTAAAAAATATTAAAATTAATGCATTTACCTCTTCAGTTGGAGAGATTTTTATTAATAAGCCCTATCAAGATTTAGATTTCTCTAAAATTGAATCTAACGACATTAGATGTCCAGATCAAGACGCAGCAGATAAAATGATTGCTCGTATTAAAGAAATACGTAAAGAAGGAGACACCATAGGTGGAACTATTACTTGCGTTATTCAAAATGTACCTGTCGGCTTGGGAGAACCTGTTTTTGATAAATTACATGCAGATTTAGGCAAAGCCATGTTATCTATTAATGCCGTAAAAGGCTTTGAATATGGAAGTGGTTTTTGTGGTGCCAAAATGAAAGGGAGCGAACATAACGATTTGTATAATAAAGATGGTACTACTAAAACTAATTTATCTGGTGGTATTCAAGGCGGAATAAGCAATGGTATGGATATCTATTTTAGAGTAGCCTTTAAGCCGGTTGCTACAATAATGCAAAAGCAAGAGACTATAGATAAAGATGGTAATAGTGTTGAAATGCAAGGTAAAGGACGTCATGATCCTTGTGTTGTTCCAAGAGCAGTCCCAATTGTAGAAGCAATGGCAGCATTGGTCTTAGCAGATTTCTGGTTGTTGAATAAAATGTATTAGATATTCTTGCGATAGCAGAAATTTCATAGATTGACAGAAGCAGAAAGAAATTTAGAAAATCGTAAAATTAAACCTTTATCAAAAAGTGAGTGGTTGACTTATTTCTTTTTTCCTTTAAAAAGTGAAAGTTATATTGGCTCTAAAACAAAATCGTTTAATGAGATTGAATATGAACGATTTAAAAAATTTAGTTTTGATAAAAAGCAGAAAGAGTCAGCTAATGCACAAGGTTGTGGATGTCTTTTTTACTTGTTTATTTTTCTAACACTTATCATTATTAAAATAATATACTAACATTTAATTCCTCCGAAAGTAGGAATTCACTATAAAAACTAACTAACAACAAGCTTCTCGCTTTCTTGAGAAAAACGTATGAAAAAACTAGCATTACACTGGAAAATAATTATTGGAATGGTATTAGGTATCCTCTTTGGCTTTGCTATGAATAGCATTGGTGCAGATGGAAGATTATTTGTTTCCAATTGGATTGCACCTTTTGGGACCATATTTATCAACCTTTTAAAGTTAATAGCTGTACCATTAATTTTAGCATCTTTAATTAAAGGAATTTCAGACTTAAAAGATATTTCTAAGATAAAAAGCATGGGTTTACGCACCATATTAATCTATGTTGGCACTACCTTAATTGCTATTATTATTGGTTTATCTATAGTTAATATAATAAAACCAGGTGCAGGAATGTCTCAAGACACTATTGAGAATATTAAGCTAAAATACGAAAATGATGCTGGTGTTACAGATAAATTAGCAAAAGCATCTGCACAAAATGATGCAGGTCCATTACAAGCTTTAGTTGATATATTTCCAAGCAATATTTTTACTGCTTTAGGCGAAGCAAAAATGCTTCAGGTAATTTTCTTTGCACTATTTGTTGGTATTTGTTTGCTATTAATTCCTGAGAAAAAAGCTAAGCCATTGATTAAGTTTTTCGATTCGCTTAACGAAGTTGTTATGAAGATGGTAGATTTAATAATGCTTTTTGCACCTTATGCAGTGTTTGCTTTGATGGCAAATGTAATTATTGCTTTCGATGATACAGAGATATTAATAAAGCTATTGGCATATGCTGGTTGTGTTGTTTTAGGTTTAGCTTTAATGATTGGTTTCTATTTAATTTTAATAAAAGTGTACACTAAAAAATCACCATTATGGTTTTTAAAAGAAATTAGTCCTGCTCAATTACTAGCGTTCTCAACAAGTTCAAGTGCTGCTACTTTACCAGTAACTATGGAACGTGTAGAAGAACATTTAGGTGTAGATAAAGAAGTTTCTGGATTTGTATTACCTGTTGGAGCTACAGTAAATATGGATGGAACCAGTTTGTATCAAGGTATTGCAGCTGTATTTATTATGCAAGTTATTTGGCCAGAAGGCTTAACATTTACAAATCAATTAGTAATTATTGCAACTGCTTTATTAGCCTCTATAGGAAGTGCAGCTGTACCAAGTGCTGGAATGGTTATGTTAGTTATAGTTTTAGAGTCTATTGGTTTTCCTGCAGAATTATTACCTATTGGTTTGGCATTAATATTCGCGGTAGATAGACCTTTAGATATGTGTAGAACAGTTGTAAATGTAACTGGAGATGCTACTGTTTCTATGATGGTTGCAAAATCTTTAGATAAATTACACGAACCAAAACCTAAAGAATGGGATGATAATTATGAAGCTGTTAAATAAATTTTATCTAACCAATTATTATCAATAAATTTATAAAAACCAATAATCAAAAATAAAATTATGAATATTTGCTTTATAATGTATCCTTGGAAAGAGATAGATCCAGAAAACGATACCAGTCTCGCACTTATTAAAGAATGTGTTAAAAGAGGTCATGGTGTTGCTATGTGTACTCCTGCAAACTTAACTATTAGAGATAGTGTTACCAATGCTTTTTGCAGAGTAATTAATAGAATGGAAAAAGTACCATCAACCCTAAAAAGCTTTTACGCAAAAGCAACTTTAAGAGAAGAAATGTTACCTCTTGCAGGTTTTGATGCCATTTTTTTTAGAGCAAATCCACCTTTAGATCCTATTATGCTTAATTTTTTAGACTCGGTAAAAGACGATGTTTTTATTATTAACTCGCTTCAAGGTATGCGAGAAGCAAATAACAAATTATATACAGCAGCTTTTGGTGATGCGCATAGTAACATTATACCAAATACGCATGTATCTAAAAATAAAGACTATTTAGTAAGACAGATAAAGGAATCTAAAGCAGATAAAATGATTATTAAGCCACTAAATGGTTTTGGTGGTTCTGGAGTTATTTTAATAGAAAAATCCGCTATGAATAACATCAATTCTTTATTAGATTTTTACATAAACAGTAGTGATGGTAGTTCAAATTACGTTATTCTACAAGATTATATAGAAGGTGCAGATCAAGGTGATGTAAGAATTTTAATGCTTAATGGAGAAGCTATTGGTGCCATGAAACGCGTACCAGGATCTGATGATCATCGCTCGAATGTTTCAGCTGGTGGTAGTATTGCAAAACACACGCTAACTAAAACGGAAAAAGCATTGTGCAAGCAAATTGGTCCTAAATTAGTTAAAGATGGCCTGTATTTTGTAGGTATAGATGTTATAGGTGGAAAATTGGTAGAAGTAAATGTTATGTCTCCAGGTGGTATAACTTACATGAATAAAGTATACAAAAACAAAGTAAAAATACAAGAGAAGGTTATTGATTTTCTAGAAAGTAAAGTTGTTGATAATTTACAGGCATTCGATAGACGTTCTAGATTACGTAAAAGAGTAGAAGATGCTTAATTATTGTTATATTTAATATCAATTATATATTAAATCTTGCACCTTGTTTTACAAGAAAACATGTCCTGATTTTTTTAAACATAAATTAAGAACCATATTAAAAATGTCTGAAATCACAGAAATAGACAATATAGTTTCTGTAGAATGGTTATACAATCATATACAAGATACAAACCTCTTAGTGTTTGACGCTACAATCTCTAAGGTTATAGGGGGCGTTTCGGCTTTAGAAACAATGAAATTGCCTGGTGCTCAGTTTTTCGACATTAAAAATAAGTTTAGCAATAGGAATGCAACTTTTCCAAACACAATCCCTAGTACTCAACAATTTGAAACTGCTGCTCAA
Organism: Lacinutrix sp.; assembly: GCF_029238095.1. GTDB lineage: Bacteria > Bacteroidota > Bacteroidia > Flavobacteriales > Flavobacteriaceae > Lacinutrix. The sequence continues at coordinate 90,501 of NZ_JAQWGS010000026.1, forward strand.
GAATTAGGTATTAATAATAATTCTACTATTGTTATTTACGATAGTCATGGTATTTATTCTAGTGCTAGAGCTTGGTGGTTATTAAAAACCTTTGGTTTAAAAAATGCAGCAATTTTAGATGGAGGTTTACCAGAATGGAAAACTAAAGGCTATCCTTTAGAAGAAAAAACAACTAATAACAGTGTTAAAAAAGGCGATTTTAAAGCGCACTATAATTCTGATCAAGTTGTATATATTGATTCTCTTGACGCTATTACAAAAGATAAAAAATTTAAAATTATTGATGCAAGATCAAGCGATAGATTTAATTGTATAGTAGCAGAACCAAGAACAGGTTTAAGAAGTGGAACCATACCTTCGTCTGTAAACTTACCATTTAATCACGTTTTAAATGGTAATAAACTAAAGTCTAAAGAAGAGTTACATGCTGTTTTTAGTGCATTGGCACAACATAATCAACATTTAGTATTTACTTGTGGCTCTGGAATTACTGCTTAAGTTTTAGCTTTGGCTGCAACCGTTGCAGGATTTCGTAATAGCGTTTACGATGGCTCATGGACAGAATACGGAACTTTAAAAATCTCATAACTATGAATACTCCCAATCAATGGACTAAAAAAGAATTGGTCGCTTATATTTTATTGTTTATTTCAAATTCAGATTTACAGCAGTCTGTTGAGGAAACAAATTATATTCGCTCTAGAGTAGATAAAAAGACTTACACGAATGTTTACAAGCAGTTTAATAAAGATAATGATTACCAATGCATACAAAATATAATTAAAGCTGTTAAAACACATAATTATTACGAAAATGATTATGCCGAGTTATTTGCTGATATTAAATTAATGATTTATGCAGATGGCGAATCTAATGAAATGGAAGAAGCAACATTATCGTTTATCCGAAAAATTTTAAAAGAATAATCAAATAGATGGAAAGGCTAACAATCCAACAGATACTAGATAAAATAAATGCTGAAGAAACCTTTCATGCTGTTTCAAGCGATTATTCTTTTACTTTAAAAATAGATAGTTATGTACACTACGTTTGTGGTGCAGTACATGATGGACATCAATTTAGAAAAGATCTATGGGACAATTGTTTACATACCGAATATGAACGTTGGTATGAGGAAGATCCAGAAACTAAAAACATGGTTATTTCTCATCCTATTCTTATTGCTGGAATGGACTCACGTTTTGAATACGACTTAAATCGTGCTCCCGAAACTGCAATTTACGTTGATGCTTGGGGAAAACAATTATGGAAAAAACCACTACCAGACCAGGAGAGGCAAAAATCTTTAAATAAACATCATGCTTTTTATAAGGTTGTTAACGCTTTGATTTCTAAAATTGAAGAGAAATTTGGAATATGTGTGGTATACGATATGCATAGCTATAACTGGAAACGTTGGGATAGAGCAGTGCCAACATGGAATTTAGGAACAAGTAATGTAGACCAAACTCGATTTAATGAAGATATAAATTCTTGGAGTGAGAGCTTAGGTAAATTACAATTACCTGGTGGAATACAATCGACTTCTAAAATTAATGACACCTTTCAAGGTAATGGTTATTTCTTGAAATTCATTTCTCAGAACTTTCAAAACACTTTGGTTTTAGCAACCGAAATCGCAAAAGTATATTGCGATGAGTACGATTATATTATGTATCCTGAAGTTGTAGCATCGGTAGAAAAACAATTGAGAACGCGTTTAGTAGATCATGCAAATTCATTTTATAACAGACATAAAAAATAATGGTGACAGAAAAGCTAATAAAATCTTACCAAAACCTATTTGATATCGATTCTAATTTAGATCGTTTGGTAAAAAAAATTGAATTACTAAACTATATCAATCCATTAAATATCGAAAGTGAAAAAAAACATTTTTTCTCTTCAAAGTTTAATTATGAGCCCAATTTTAAGTACCCAAAAATTAGGTTTAATGGTTATAAGTTGCACAGACTCTTTTTTTCTCAACGTTTAGAACGCATAAAAGATGAAGACATTCGTAATTTATATAAAGATATAATTTATGAATACTCTGGTTTAATAGAGTGCATAGAAACCATAGGTCAAGGCAAAAAATTCTACTATAATAGTCTTAAAAGTTTTGGAACACCAACAGAGCGTGATATTGAAAACGCAAAATTTATACTGCGTTTCGATAATAGTGATTTTGAAGAAGACTTACTACCATTATACAATGTTGATGATGCTATTGACTATTTTGAAGCGTTTAGAACACGTTACGATTTTGACTTTACCATTAAAAAATCGACCAATATTGCAGCAGCAGCAATGGTTCAAAACAATACAAAAACCTTGCTTTTAAGAAAAAACCATAAGTTTAGTAAAAACCAACTTAAAGTTTTAGCAAACCATGAAATTGGTGTGCATTTAGTCACTACTTTTAATAGTATAAATCAACCATTAAAGATTTTTTCTAATGGTTTTCCTAACAATGTTGAAACACAAGAAGGCTTAGCTGTATATTCAGAATATAAATCTGGTTGCTTAACTATTACTAGACTTAAAGAATTGGCTTATCGTGTTATTGCTACAGATTCTTTGGCTAAAGGTTATAATTTCTCTGATACTTTTCATTTATTACATAATCAATACAAAGTTAACAGAGATAAAGCATTCTCGATTACTATAAGAGTGCATAGAGGAGGAGGCTTTACAAAAGACCATTTGTATTTAACAGGCTTAAAAAAGGTGTATAGATACGCTAAAGATGAAAACGATCTTGATGTGTTACTTACTGGAAAAGTAACCTTAGAATATAAAGAAGTGATTACAAAGTTGCAATCTTTAGGTCTTGCTAATACTTCTAAATATTACACAGATGCTTATTTAAATACAGATGCTTCAGAAAAAAATTTCGATTTTATATTAAACAGTTTAAAGTAGCTTTATATATTCAATTTTAGAAAAATTAAAAGTTTATGTTCTAAAGTCACTTACCTAAACACAGTTTAAAAAATAAAGTCTCAAAGTAAACACATATTCTGTTCAGTAACCATTAACTGAAGCTTCTAAAGCCTAGACTAAAAACTGTAAAAGAGCCTACTCGTTCTTAATTCACAGGAATTAAGGTAAACTAACTGTGTTATACTTTAAGACTTTAGTAATCTCTGCTTACATAAAAGTAAAAGCAATTTGGCTTGATATAAAACTACAATGAGTAAACAGCACTTTTTAATGCGTGAATGCAGTAATTATAATAGTTAACGCAATTTGTAACAGTATATTTTAATGTATATAAAGCTATAAAAAGAATGTGCTTGGCTAATTTAATTTGCCAATAAACTTAGCTTTTAATTCAGGTGTTGGTATCCAACACGACTCCTTCTTTCCATACCATTTATAACGGTTTTTTGCTATAAAATCGTAAACCCAATTACGAATAAAAGTAGGAATAATTAAAAATATAGAGAGGAGTTGTAATGGAAAATCTAAACTTTTTGCAGCATGTAATGCAGCAGTAGATTTTATTTTTAACGTCTCGTTTTGTGGTGAATAAAGTAAAATAGAATCTGTTTTTGAAGGATCTACATTAAAATGCTTTATTACTTGTTTACCAACGTCACTTTGTAAAGCAGCAAACATAAAAACATTGTTTTTATCATGATTAATAACATATTGGACAGATGAGCTGCATAGGTTGCAAACACCATCAAAAAGTATTAATTTTTTATGTTTTGGTATATCATTTATCACAATACAAAAATACGGATTTTGTTAGAATTTTAAGCATATAAGTGTGAGTTCGAAAGAAATTCTTCTTTAAATTTTGTTATTGAGATCTTTATAAAAAGTTTAAAGTAATTTACTTAGGTTTCGGAATCAATATAAGACGCGAGCTTACTAACACATAAGGAATTAATAAAAACTACTTAACTGCTTCAACCAACTCTAATAAATCAATATTAACATTGGTAGTAAACATACCATAATTAACAATTGCTTTACCTTTTTCTAATGCATCTATAGTTCCAATAGCTCTACCATCGTGCATTCTTACACGATCGCCTATTTTAAGAATAGGTTTTGGTTTCTCTATTGGAATAGCTTTTTTCTTAGCTTCTTTTTTCTTTTTTCTAATAACTTCAACCTTTTGTTCTGCTTCTTTTTTAATTTGAACTTCTTTAACTTTTTCGGCTTTAGCTTGTTTAGCAGATACTTTTTTACGTTTAGAATTCTCTATTTGTACAATACGAAACAACTCTGCCATAAGTTCACGTTTCTTATTATCTTTAAAAAATTTTTCAGAAATATCATTTACCTTTTGCCCTAAGTATATTAAGCGCTGATTACTATCATACAATTCTTGATAGCTCTCCAGTTTTTTTTGAATCTTTGTATTTATTTCTTCTAATTTATAGGCTTCAGATTGTTTTTTTTGTTCGTTCTTCTTTAAAGATTCACCAGTTTTTTCAAGTCTTGCACGTTCTTTTTGAAGTTTAGCAATGGTCGCATCAAAACGCACTTTTGAACGTTCTATCTTCTTTTTAGAACGGTTAATTAAACTGTAAGGGATTCCGTTTTTTTGTGCCACTTCAAATGTAAACGAAGAACCTGCTTGACCTAAAGCCAGTTTGTATAATGGTTCTAGTGTACGCTCGTCAAACATCATATTAGCGTTAATCATTTCTGGTTTCTCGTTGGCCAACATTTTTAAATTTGCATAATGTGTGGTTATAATCCCAAAAGCATTTCTGGCATAAAATTCTTCTAAAAACGTTTCAGCTAATGCACCACCAAGTTCAGGATCAGATCCTGTACCAAATTCATCAATTAAAAACAGCGTGTTTTTGTTTACTTTCTTTAAAAAGTAATTCATCTGTTTTAATCTATAACTGTAAGTACTTAATTGGTTTTCAATAGATTGATTGTCTCCAATATCTGTTAAAATGCGATCAAATAAAGTTACTTTACTACGTTCATGAACAGGAATTAGCATGCCACTTTGCAACATTAATTGCAATAAACCAACCGTTTTTAAGGTGATACTTTTTCCTCCTGCATTAGGTCCAGAAATAACAATAATACGTTTGTCATTATTAAGAGTGATGGTTTGTGGAAATGTTTTTTCTTTCTTTTCTTTATTGCTTAAATAGAGAAGTGGATGGTAGGCATCGCGTAAAAACAGCTCTCTATTCTCACTTATTTCTGGCAAAATACCATCCATAGATCTAGCATATTTTGCTTTGGCAGATATAACATCAATATCTATTAAGAATTTTTGGTATTGCGTTATTAAAGGTAAAAACTCACGTAAAAAATTAGTGACTTCTTTTAATATTCTAACCACTTCTTCACCTTCTTCGTACTGCAAGTTATTGAGCTCTCTGCTATATTGTAAGGTAGTTTCAGGTTCAATATAAACAATACTTCCGGTTTTACTTCCACCCATTATGGCTCCTTTAACCTTACGTCTATACATAGCTTTAACAGCTAGTACTCGTTTATTTTCGACAACCGACTCTCTAATATCGTCAAGGTAGTCTAGATTATGGTATTGGTTTAATGCTGAACTAAAACTAGAATTAATTTTACCTTTAAGTTTATTTATAGTTTGTCGAATCTCCTGAAGCAATGTAGATGCATTGTCTTTTACATCTCCAAATCTATCTACAACACTGTCAATTTTTTCTATAAGCACTGTAGTTACCTCTACACGTTTTGAAAACCTATTTAAGTTTGGGTAATATTCTTCAAACTTGATTAAAAATTTAACAATTTCGTTTGCTGTTAGCGAAATCGAGATAATTTTTTTTAAACTATGAGTTTCTAAATAGGTGTTTTCTATGCGCAGTAATTGTAATTCTTTGGTAATGGCATCGAAACCATGGTTTGGTATACGATTATCGTTATAAAACGAAGACACATACTCATTAGTTAATAATAAAGCATTAAGTAAGGTCTCTTTATCCTGAAAAGGCTCTATTTCAGATGCTTTTTGGTTGCCTAAACTTGTAACGCAGTACTTGCTTAATTGCTCTAAAACGGTAGCGAATTCTAGATCTTGTAATGTTTTTTTATGGATGTTAATCATGGTGTTTCCCAAAATATTGGGAATAATATAAAATGGTTCTTTTTCTTAGCAGAACAAAGTTAAGGAATAGAAGTGAGATTAGGAATTTTTTGCATTAATCGTCTAACCTAATTTAACCATTTAAAAACGAACCTAATATTTTAGAAATAAAGATTTTAACAATAAATATTAATTCCTAAAAGATTTTTTATTCATTTAAATCATAAACAGAATACATGTTTTTGTCAATTAGTCTTTTAGGAATTGCTCTAAAAACAGCATTTCTAATGTTCGCTCCTGTTTTTAAATTAGCAATTTTTCCGGTTAACCACGATTGTCTGACTATGCTATTTACACGCTTAAAGCGTTTTTTTTCAAATTTATTGAAAATATTTTCGTTTGGATATTTTGTAATTAACTTACCTAAATAATAAGCATCTTCAATAGCTTGCGCACCACCTTGTCCCATATTTGGAGTTGTAGAATGTGCAGCATCTCCAATTAAACAGATATTGCCTTTTTGCCAATGTTTCATTGGTTTTAAATCTGTAATATCATTTCTAATAATATCTTGAATTTCTGTAGTGTTTATGAGCTCTTGAACTAATGGATGAAAGTTTTTAAACATTTTCAAGAGTTCTTGTTTTAAAATAGTTTTATCGTCTTTTTGAAACGCTTTACTATTTTTTACAGCAAACCAAGACGTTTCATGTGCTGATAGTTGTGATAAACCAAACCGAACGCCCTTTCCCCACATTTCGATGCCTCGATCTTTAAACTCTTTAGGCAAAGCCTTTTTCATGACTCCTCTCCAACAGGTTTGACCAGAATAACGTATTTGAGATTTTGGAAATAGTTGAGAGCGCACTTTAGAGTTTATACCATCTGCACCAATAAGGTATTGACTTTGCATTTGTGTACCATCTGTAAAAGTAATTGTAACAGAATCTTTTGATTGTTTGAAAGATTTTATTGCTTTGTTCCAATGAATTTTCTCCTTTGGTATGGCTTCAATTAACGTTAATTGCAATTTAGCGCGATGTATTGCTAATGTGGAAAAACCATATTTTTCTTTTGCTGGTAATTGGCTACTATCTGCTAATGGTGCTAACTTCTCGTTGGATAACGTAATACGATTGATAACATTCCCAACTTTAAAAACAGGATTTAAAACACTTGTAAATTCTAAAACTTGCAAAGCATTTGGTGCTAACCAAATTCCTGCTCCCAAAGCACTTGGTGCTTTTGTTTTTTCGAATAGTTGATACTCAATATTTAATTTCTCGAAGACTATAGCAGTGGTTAGACCACCAATTCCTGCGCCAATAATGGTGTACATTTATAGTGAAAATTATGTGCTATAAATATACTGAAAGCGTCATAACTAATAGTGTAAATACTACCAAAATAAGAAACAAAGGCATAATAAATTTTAGCCATTTATTAAAGCCAACCTTTACAATTGCTAAAGATGCTAAAATTAATCCTGTTGGGTTTATTAAGTAAAATAATCCCATTCCATATTGGTATGCATTAACCACAATTTCTCTACCTACACCAACACCATCTGCTAAAGGAGACATAATTGGCATAGTTAGTACAGCCATTCCTGATGAACTTGGAATAAAAAATGAAAGGACTGCGTAAATTCCAGTCATTGCACTAGCAAATAAACCTTTATTCATTCCGTTTGTTACACCACTTGCATAATGTAACATGGTATCACTAATTAAACCATCTGCCATAATAACTGTAATTCCTCTGGCGATACCAATAATTAATGCAACGCCTAACAAGTCTCCAGCACCTTTTACAAAAGTGTCTACAAAGTTAGATTCTTTAATGCCAGTAATAAAGCCAATTAAAATGGCTCCTACTAAAAAAGTTGCTGTCATTTCTACAAACCACCATTCTAGAAATACCACACCATAAATCATAATTGCAAAACACATAGCAAAAACAAATAATGCCAACCTTAAACGCGTTGTGAATTTTACAATTTCTGTCGAGTTACCAGAAAAAAGTGCTGCTATTTGCTGCTGTTGATCGTAGATAATAGATTGTGTTGGATCTTTTTTAACGCGGTTTGCATAGCGTAAAATGTAAATAATACAAATCGTTAAACATGCCATTAACATTCCAAATCTTCCCCAAACACCTGTAGTCCAACTCATTCCTGCGGCATCACTTGCAATAATACTACTAAACGGATTTATAGTCGAACACATAGTACCGATAGACGACCCTATAAAAATACAAGCGACACCAACCAAAGCATCATATTTTGCAGCTAAAAACACTGGAATTAAAATAGGAAAGAAGGCTATAGTTTCTTCAGCAAAACCAAAAGTAGTTCCACCAGCTGCAACTAATAATGTTACTAAAATTATTAAAATAAACTCATAACCTTTTAATGCACTTGCCAACCAACCTATACCAGCGTCAAAAGCTCCTGTGCTATTTATTATTCCTATAAGACCTCCAATTATTAAAACCAAGAAAATAATATCAGCAGCTTCAATTATACCTTTTATTGGCGATTTTATAAATTCCAGAATGCCTTGAGGTTTAGCTTCTAACTTTTTGTAGGTGTTGGGAATATTAATGGCTTTATAAATATCACCATTGGTAAATTTATTTAATGGGAGTTTTATTGATAAAGCATTTAAAGTTTCTTGAGTCGCTGGAAGGCTCTTAACATCATCGTTTGTTGTTTGAGTAAATACTTTAGTGTCTTTATTATATGCTAATGTAGCATACTTTCCTGCAGGAACAATCCATGTTAGAAGCGTAACTAAAGCCGCAATAATTAATAAAATGGTTTGAGCTGAAGGGAATTTTAGGTTTTTCAAACTGAATAATTTTTATAGCATTAAAGATAGTATTATTTTTATTCTGAAATACAAAAACAACAATGGCCTTAAATATTCACAAAAGTTGGGAACCACATTTGCAAGAGCAATTTAAAAAACCATATTATAAGTCGTTAATGCTATTTGTTGATTCTGAATTCAAAAGCACGCAATGCTTTCCACCAAAATCAGAAATTTTTAATGCTTTTGAAACTTGCACCTTTGAAGCTTTAAAAGTGGTTATTATTGGTCAGGATCCTTACCATAACTATAATCAAGCCAATGGTTTGTGTTTTAGTGTTAGTAATGGAACTGTACACCCTCCTTCATTAATTAATATTCTTAAAGAGATTGAAACCGATTTAGGTATTGCATACCCAAAAAGCGGGAATTTAGAACGATGGGCAAAACAAGGTGTGTTTTTGTTAAATGCTACATTAACTGTTCGTGCACATGTAGCAGGAAGTCATCAAAAAAAAGGATGGGAAACGTTTACAGACGCTGTTATAAAAAGTATAAGTGATAATAAAGAAGGTGTTATATTCCTACTTTGGGGAAGTTTTGCGAAAAAGAAAGCCAAACTTATAGATGAAGAAAAACACTGTATTTTAACTTCAGGACATCCTTCTCCTTTAAGTGCAAATAGAGGTTACTGGTTTGGTAATAAGCATTTTAGTAAAACAAATGCTATTTTAAAATCTAAAAATTTAAAAGTTATTGAATGGTAATTAATTAACAAAAAACTCAAAACCGCCTTCACTATTTGCGTTTACAATTGTTGAATTAATATTTACAAAAGCAAATTCTGAGACACCACCATCTATATCTAACTGTCCATCGTTATTTTGAAGGAAACGTAATCCTGCTAAATAAAACGTTCCTGTTTCTGCTAAGGTTATACTTACTGTATTTGTGTAACTTTCTCCATTAAAAAAGGCTTCAACAAAAAGCGATCCATTAACTATCGTAGTATTTCCTTCTAATGGTGTAATGTTAGATTCCATTAAAGGTATCATAGAAATACTTCCAAATTCGTTTAACTTGTATAAAGTAATATAATAACGGTAAGCAGATTTTGGTTCTGAATAATCGTAATCTGAGAGAGATATAGTCTCACCGCTGGAAGTTGTTTGATTTAATGAAATATTAGTTTCAATAATTATTTCATCTCCAACACTATAAGTATTTTGATTGTCTTGAATTTGAACACTTGTATTATTTTGAATTGTTATTTGATTTGGAAAATCGTCATCTTCATCACATTGTGTATTTAAAAAGCATAATGATATAACAACAAAAAAACTTAAAGGTTTTAAAAATTTCATAAAAGCTATTTTTTCTGTAGATGAAGAAATGTTTAAAAGGTTGCGTTATAATTATTACAATTTTTCAACTAACTCATTATAATCCCATTTTTCAGGAATTATATCTAAAGCAAATAATTCGTCTTGAACTTTTGCAACAGTATCCTTAGAAATATTTTCTTGAGACCATTCTGTTAAGCTTAACCATTCTTGTACGTCTTCAATTTCTTGTTCATAACGATTCGCAATCATTCTGTCTATGCTAGGTATATCTTTAAATTCAGAAGTTGTTGCATTAACTATATTTAAAATCGTTTTTACATCTTCTTTGTTGGTCTTTAAAAAATCTTCACGAACTGCAATAACAAAACATGGCCAAGGAGAAGGACAATTACCAATTCTTCTAAATGTACTATTATCTACTAAGGGTTTAGTTGTAAATTTTTCCCACATAAAGTAATCTGCTTTGCCTTCTGTTAAGCCTTTTACAGCGCCATCAAGGTTTTTAATAACTTCAAAATCAAGATCTTCTTTTAAATCCCAACCATTATTTTGAGCATTTATATAGGCCATTAAATGTGATCCAGAGCCATAACGACTAATAGCTGCTTTTGTTCCTTTTATATCTTTTATGGTTTTATAATTTGAATCGTGAGATACATGAATTCCCCAAATAAGAGGAGACTCGACAAAAACCTGAACAATTTTAGATTTATTACCAGCAATAATATCTTTAATAATACCTTCTGTTAAAATAACTGCCATATCTATATCTCCATCACGAAGTCCTTTACACATAGCTCCTGTACCTCCAAAATAATCTTTCCAACGTAAATTAATACCTGAGTTTTTATATTCTGCGTTTTTAAGGCCTAAATACCATGCCAAATTAAAATGTTCTGGAACTCCTCCAATATTTATTGTCTTCATACTACTTGCCGCAAAAGCGTTAATCTTACTATTATTATTTGCTAAGAATAATCAAAATTTAATCTTCTAATTTCGAAACGTTTTATTCTACTAATTTGTCTAAGGTATATTGTATTAAATTTTCAACTACTTTTTTTGGATACTTACTAAACGTTCCATTCGCTCTATTAGCAATTATTGCGTTTAATGATAATGCATTGTGACCTAATAATTTTGAAAGACCATAGATTGCAGAGGTTTCCATTTCAAAATTAACTATTCTAAAGTCTTTATAGCAAAATGAATCCATTTTTTTATTTAATGAATCATCAAATAAAGGCAAACGTAAAACACGACCTTGAGGTCCATAAAAACCACCAGCTGTTGCAGTCATTCCTTTATGCACAATTGATTCATCGAAACGCTTCTCTAAAGCCTTGCTGTTATTTATAACAATAGGCCTTGCTTTATTGGTATCCCAATTAGTGAATTCTATAAATGCTTTTTCAACAGCTTCATTATTAATACCATCAGTTTTATAGAAGTGAAGCATACCGTTTAAATCTAAACCATGCGTGCTTAATACAAACGAGTTTACAGGAATATCTTTTTGTAAAGACCCAGAAGTACCCACTCTAACAATATTTAAAGATGTTAATGTTTTCTTGGGTTTTCTGGTTTTTAAATCGATATTAACAAGTGCGTCTAATTCGTTTAAGACAATGTCAATATTGTCTGGACCAATTCCTGTTGATAAAACAGTTAGTCTTTTTCCTTTATAAATACCAGTTTGAGTTTTAAATTCGCGTTTTTGTGTTGTAAATTCAATACTATCAAAATGCTTGGTAATTTTCTCTACACGATCTTGATCACCAACAAAAATAATGGTGTCTGAAATGTTTTCTGGTTTTAAATTAAGATGATATACACTTCCATCTGGATTTAAAATTAATTCTGATTCTTTAATTGGCATTCACTGTATTTTTAATCAATTTATTTGCTTTTTTATTAAACTGAAACTCTTGTTTATTTGCACCTCCAAAAACAAAATTACAATTTAGCTCTTTTCTAAAGTTTTTTTGATGCTCTAAGGCTAAATGTCCATCTCGATTTAAGGTTAAAGTATCCTCTGTTTCAGTATATAATATTTCAAGTTTGTCTATTAGTCTCACTATTTGCATATCTCCAAAGCCATAATAACCTTGATAGTGTAATACATAACCAACTAAATGACGACGTGACTTTATTGTATACTCTTTAATTAATTTCAAGATATTATACTCTAAAGTACTTAAACCACTTCGCATATCTGGAAAACGTTTTAAATGTGCTTTTAGACAAATGCTTAAATATTTAAAGTTTGAAGGCCTTGTAATTAAAGGTTTTAGTAGATTATGATCGTTTTCACAATAAATACGCCAAGCTTTTTGAGCTGTAGCAACATCATCTATTGTTAATTCTATTCGATTTTGATAATGTTCTTTAAGTTGTTTAGGAGTTAATTCTGCTAATCCTTTGAGTCCTTTTTCATTTTCAATACGTCCACTACAAACTAAAAACATTGGAACTCTTATTCCTTTTTGTTTTAACAAGCTAATTGCTGCAATAAGATTGATATGGCAAAACAAATCGTACTCAAACCAAAGGATCACTTCTTTATAATCGTTTACACTATTAAGTTTATTTATTTCTGACTTTATCTTAAATTCATCATATTCAACATTATAAACAGATTCTAAAAAGGCTTTGCGTTTTTCAAAAAAAGTAGGAGTATCTATTTCTTTTTCAGTTGGGCCTTCACACAACATTTCATGCCAAGTTAACATTTCACCCTCATAATTCTCTTTTTTAAGATAATTAGTAAGGCTTGTACCATTAGTAATATGGAGTGTTTGCTTAGACATAAAAATTAACCGCCAACACGTTTTACATTAAAGCCTTTTTCTTTGAGCATAATCATTATTTTATCGCGATAATCGCCTTGAATAATAATTTTATCGTCTTTAAAACTACCTCCAACACTTAGTTTTTGCTTTAATTCTTTAGCTAAAGCTTTGAAATCTTCAGTAGCACCTGTATAACCTTCTAAAACAGTAATAGGTTTTCCTTTTCGTTTTTCGTATTTACAAATAATTGGGTCGTCTTGTAACCAAAGTGTGTTAGCTTCTCCATTGGTTTCAACGTCTTTTTCTTCGTGTTCAGGAAAGAGATTTTTTAATTGATCTTTTAAATCCATCTTTTTAAGTATTCAATATTTAGATTGCGTTACGGTTGTAAACTGAATATTGCTTACTTTTTTAAACCAAGCTCAATTAAACGTTGGTCTAAAAATTCGCCTGCTGTAATATCATCAAATTGTTTTGGATTGTTTTCATCTATACAACTCTCTAAAACATCTAATTTCATTTCACTTATTGGGTGCATAAAAAACGGAATAGAGTAGCGGCTGGTTCCCCAAAGCTCTTTTGGAGGATTAATAACACGATGTATTGTAGATTTTAATTTGTTGTTTGTGTGCCTGGACAGCATATCTCCAACATTAATCATTAACTCATCTGGTTCAGCAATAGCATCAAGCCATTCTCCTTCATGGTTTTGAACTTGTAAACCACGACCTTGAGCTCCCATTAGCAAAGTAATTAAATTAATATCACCATGCGCTGCAGCACGTTCTGCTGCTTTAGGTTCTTCTTTTATTGGTGGATAATGAATTGGTCTTAAAATAGAATTACCATTGTGTATATAATTATTGAAGTATGTTTCTTCTAAATTTAAATGTAAAGCTAAAGCTCTTAAAACATACTTAGCTGTTTTCTCTAACATTTGGTAGGTTTCTTTGCCAACAGCATTAAAAGCTGGCAATTCTTTTACTTCAACATTTTCTGGATATTCTTTAGCGCGTTCGGGATCATCTTCTACATACTGTCCAAAATGCCAAAACTCTTTTAAATCACCTTCTTTTTTACCTTTTGCACTTTCTTTCCCAAAAGACACGTAACCACGTTGTCCACCTATTCCTGGAATTTCATATTTACGTTTTTCATCAACTGACATCGCGAAAAAATTCTTGATTTCAGAATATAATCTCTCCACTAGTTTTTCATCTAAAAAATGGCCTTTTAAAGCCACAAAACCTATGTCTTGGTAGGCTTTACCAATTTCGTCTATAAATTTTTGTTTTCTCTTTGGATCTTCAGAAAGAAAATCTTCTAAATTAACACTTGGAATGCTTGTCATTTATACTATTATTAAATATTCATCTATATACAAATGTAAAGAAAAGATTGGAGAATTAATAATCAATAATTTTTAGTAACCATAATCTATTTTTATCCAATATTGTTATATTTGGCAAACCTTATTAGTGATGTCAAAGACGCTTATGAAACCAAACATAAAGTATAAAACAACCAACTTATCATCAGAAACAAAAATTGAGCTTTATAAAGCAATGTTAAAGCCTCGCTTAATAGAAGAAAAAATGCTTATTCTATTGCGTCAGGGCAAGATTAGTAAATGGTTTTCTGGTATTGGGCAAGAAGCTATATCTATTGGTGTTACATTGGCTATGCAAAAGGAAGAATATATTTTACCAATGCACAGAAATCTTGGTGTTTTTACAAGCCGTGACATTCCTTTATACAGGCTTTTTAGTCAGTGGCAAGGCAAGGCCAATGGTTTTACAAAAGGTAGAGATCGTTCGTTTCACTTTGGTACTCAAGAGTTTAATATTGTTGGTATGATTTCTCATTTAGGTCCTCAATTTGGCGTAGCAGATGGTATAGCGTTAGCTAGTAAATTAAAAAACAAAAACCTAGTTACAGCTGTATTTACTGGAGATGGAGGCACTAGTGAAGGTGATATTCATGAAGCGTTAAACGTTGCTTCGGTTTGGCAATTACCTGTTTTATTTTGTATTGAAAATAATGGTTACGGATTATCTACACCTACAACAGAACAATACAATTGTAAAGATCTAGCAGATAGAGCTATTGGTTATGGCATGGAATCGCACATTATAGATGGAAATAATATTTTAGAAGTCTACACTAAAATTTCTCAAATTACTAAAGACATGAGAAGCAATCCTAAACCCGTTTTAATTGAATTTAAAACGTTTAGAATGCGCGGACATGAAGAGGCAAGTGGTACAAAATATGTACCTCAAGACTTAATGGATGCTTGGGAGAAAAAAGACCCAGTAGATAATTTTAGAGCGTACTTAATTGCTGAAAATATATTAACAGAAAAGCAAGACGACATTTTTAAAGCTGAAATTAAAGCTGAAATAGATACGCATTTAGACAAAACTAATGACGAAGAAAAATTAACTTCCTCTGTTAGTAACGAATTAAATGATGTGTACCAAGAATTTAATTATCAACAAGTTGAAGAAAATATAAATACTAAAGAACTTCGTTTAATTGATGCCATTTCTGAAGGTTTAAAACAAGCAATGGAAAAGCACGACGATTTAGTAATAATGGGACAAGATGTTGCCGAATATGGTGGTGTTTTTAAAATTACAGATGGTTTTGTAGAGCAGTTTGGAAAAGACAGAGTTCGTAACACGCCTATTTGCGAGTCTGCAATTATTGAAACAGCAATGGGATTGAGCATTTCTGGAATTAAAAGTGTTGTAGAATTACAGTTCAGCGACTTTATAACTTCTGGTTTTAATCCTGTGGTTAACTATTTAGCAAAATCACATTATCGCTGGAACCAGAATGCAGACGTTGTATTACGTATGCCATGTGGAGCAGGAGTTGCTGCAGGACCATTTCATAGTCAAACCAACGAGGCTTGGTTTACAAAAACTCCAGGTTTAAAAGTAGTTTATCCTGCATTTCCAAAAGACGCTAAAGGTTTATTAGCAACTGCAATTAACGATCCTAATCCTGTGTTGTTTTTTGAGCACAAAGCCTTATATAGAAGTATTCGCCAGGAAGTACCAACAGATTATTTCACTATTCCTTTTGGAAAAGCAGCGATGTTAAGAACTGGAGAACAAATAACCGTTATTGCTTACGGTCAAGCTGTTCATTGGGCATTAAACACTTTAGACAAACATCCAAGTATTGATGCAGATTTAATTGATTTACGTTCTCTACAACCTTTAGATATTGATGCCATTTATACATCAGCAAAAAAGACAGGAAAAGTAATTATTCTACAAGAAGATTCTCTGTTTGGTGGTATTGCTAGTGATATTTCGGCATTAATTATGGAAAACTGTTTCGAGTTTTTAGATGCACCAGTAAAACGTGTAGCCAGTTTAGACACTCCAATTCCTTTTATAAATCAATTAGAAGACCAATATTTATCGCGTGATAAGTTTGAAGGTGAGTTATTAGAGCTGGTTGCTTATTAAGCTATTAAATAATTTATATCAAAGTGAACTTATAGAGTATTCAAAAATCAAATCTTAAATTGAAAAGATAAAAAACATGATTAAACAGTTGAATTAATTTTCTTTCTTAATCTTCTTAGCCACAGCTTCGACTTCGTCTAAAACTCTTAACAAGTTTCCACTCCATAGTTGTTCTATATCGCTTTCTGTATAGCCTCTTTTAACAAGTTCTAACGTTACATTAAAGGTCTCGCTAGCATCTTTCCAGCCTTCAATACCACCACCTCCATCAAAATCGCTACTAATACCAACATGGTCAATTCCCATTTTTTCTACTAAATAATCGATGTGGTCTACTAAATCTTTAACACTTACTTTTTTAGGAAAGTCAGGATTTGCTTTAGATTTCTTTTCGAATATATCTAGAAGAATATTTAATGTTTTATTATTATTAATATCCTGTTTTTCTTGGTCTGTAAGCTTAACCCAATTGTCTTCTTTATACCATTGTTTAACAAAAAATGCATCTCCAGCTTCATGTAAAGAATCACCAATTTTTTCTAGTAATTCTTTTCTAGCTTTGTGATACATATCGTTTTTTTCGGTATTTAAATAACTCGTAAATGCTACAGTTTGCACAACTCCACCATTTTCTTTTAACCATCCTAATTGCTCATCGTCTAAATTTCGACTATGATTACACAATGCTCTAGCAGAAGAATGTGAAGCTATAATTGGTGCTTTACTCAACTCAATCATTTGTTTCATAGACTCTTTAGAAGGATGCGATACATCTATCATCATGCCAAGTCTATTCATTTCTATTATTACTGCTTTGCCTAAATCGCTTAAACCTTCATGAAGCCATTCGTCTTTCTCTTCACCTGTATTACTATCGCATAATTGGCTGTGACCATTATGAGATAAGGACATATAGCGAGCACCAAGATTATAAAATTTTTCTACATTTTTAATATCTAATCCTATTGGGTAACCGTTTTCTATACCAATCATAGCTACTTTTTTGCCAGATTTAATTATGCGTTCTACATCTCTAGAACTCACGGCTAATTCAATGTCGTTTGGAGCAATATCTTTAGTGAGTTTATGTATGGCATCAAACTTAGATATAGCATTATCATATGCTTTTTTATAGCCTTCCGTTGTTAAGCTATCTTGTCCTGTATAGACAATTAACCAAGCCACATCAAGTCCTCCAGAGTTCATTTTAGGCAAGGTGATTTGTGTTTCTAGATCTTGAGTATAGTTTAAAGAATCTGTAAAGTTTTTTACATTAATATCGCAATGCGTATCTAAAGTAATCACACGTTCATGTATAGCTTTTGCACGCTCCAAAAGCTCTGCTTCGGTTTCTGGTTTTATTTCTCTTTTACAAGAGAATAGGAGTGTAGCAATACAAAAACTTAATAGTAGTGATTTCATGTTTAGTAGTTTTGTTAACCTTGTGAAGTTACAAAAACTAGAATATAAAAAAGCCAGCAATGTAATATGCTGGCTTTCTTGTAAAAATTATTAAAGTAAAAATTAATGCGCATAACGTTTAACGCCATTCCATAATCCATCTTTTGAGTTACTGAATTTAAAGATTTCTCTACTAACATGTAAACGTTCTTCAGTAATACAATTTGTTTTTCTTAAGGTATTAATAATTGCTTTCATGTGTTTATTTTTATTTTATTTATATGACACATGCTGTTTGCTATTAATCATTTGCATAAATGATTGATATTTTTTGCATGCTCGATTCATAATCTTTGTTTTCTGTTACTGTAAGTCTTCAGTAATAATTGATTATTTTTAAAACTATCTATAACGCCTTCTTGAATTCCAAGTGTTACTTTTAGTACCTTCTAATGTTCCTGTTAATTGATTGTTGTTTAAAGTTCTCATGACTATTGGTTTTGATTTGATTGATGATTCTAAATTATCTAAAACGTCTTCTTGAATTCCAAGTGTTACTTTTAGTACCTTCTAATGTTCCTGTTAATTGATTGTTGTTTAAAGTTCTCATGACTATTGGTTTTAAATGTTGATTAAAATTATTCTGTTATACTTAAAAGACGACAAGAATTCAATTTTGTTACAGTACTATGTAAAACAAAGTACTATTTTAACACATTTTAACTAATTATTGGTTTTGAAAACATATAAGTTCTATAATAAAACAGTTTTATACTTTTGAAAATTATATATTTTTAAAGGATTATGAGAATTTTAATATTTAGGTATAGTTTTTGTTTTATTTTTGAAAATAGATTTATATATACATGAAACTTAACTTGTTTTTTCTTTTTACACTCTTTTTAGTGCTTACTTCAAACGCTCAAATTGATAGTGATAACAAATCTATAGCTATTCCTGCGGTAGAAGCAGAAGACCCTAAAGAAGACAATGAACTTATAATACAGCCTATAGAAAAAAATAATATAGAGCCAGAAGAAGCGGAAGAAAACAAAATTGTTTTACCAAAAAAAGAAGTACTTCCCGTAGCTAAACGTAAAGATTTTTCTATGATTAAAGAGAATAAGTTTAGAAATCCTGCAGAATTATACCAGAAGCAATTAAAAAACGCTTTGAAATTGAGACCTGATAATGAAATAAGTAATAACGGTAGATCTACAACACAGTTTTTTGGCGAATACAAAACCAATTCAAAAAGCTTAAACATTATATACAGAGATCATGGTGCTCAAGATGGAGATTTAATTAGATGTTATTTAAATGGTTATGTAGAAAAAGAAAGAGTTCTATTAGAAAGACAGTTTAAAAGTTATTTTACTACATTAAAACCTGGTGACAACGTAATTGAATTTGAAGCTTTGAATCAAGGCAGTAGTGGACCAAACACTGCTGAATTTAAAGTATATGATAAAGATGGTGTTTTAATTTTAGAGAGTCAATGGAACCTTTTAACAGGAGTAAGAGGAACCTTTACTGTTATATATACACCAGAAGAGGAATAGCAAACTTTATTATTTTCTTTAAATTACCAATAGAAAAACGTATTTTTACAAAAATTTAGCAATCCAGCTAACAATTAACATTACACAAAAAAAAGAATGGCAAAGTCGCAACAGACATTTAACAAATTAGAAAAAGAGAAAAAGCGTCTTAAAAAGCGTGAAGACAAAAGAAAGAAAATGGAGGCCAGAAAGGCTGAAAGGGAAGAAAATGGAACAGATGGTATCCAGTTTGCTTACGTAGATTTTAATGGAAATCTTGTAGATACTCCACCAGATCCTGAAGATAAAATTAAAGTAAAAGCAGATAATATTGTATTAGGAGTACCTAAAAAAGAAGATTTACCTGAGGTAGATCCTATTAGAAAAGGAAAAGTCTCTTTTTACGATTCTTCTAAAGGTTTTGGTTTTATTATTGATTCCGAAGATCAAGAGAAGTACTTCTGTCACGTTAGTGGTTTATTAGACGAAATTACAGAAAACGACAAAGTACAGTTTGAACTAGAAAAAGGCATGAAAGGCTTAAACGCTGTACGTGTAAAGAAAATATAACATGACTTTTAACGTGTAATCTCTATAAAAGCCTTGATTTAAATCAAGGCTTTTTTTATAGTGCTAATTCAATACTGTACCTAAGCTATTAAATAATTTGGCCTTAGTGTGGTAGAACTTGTTTCTTAATTTAAGCTGTTTTAATTGCGCGTCTATTAAGCTCGATTCTCTGTAATTTATTAAGAAAACAGAACTTTCGCCAAAGCTAAATTTTCGCTCTTCGGCTTCTAAAAGTGTTTCGTAATCTTTAACTACTTCTGCAATAATTTCATTTTGAGTAATGTAAGACTCAAGCTCTCTTTTTAAAGCTTCAACCTTGTTCTTTAAACTTAAAGAGGTATTTGTACGTTCAAACTTTGTTGCTTCAATTTTAATTTTTGCTAATTTTAAATCACCACGCTCTTTTCTTAAAAACAACGGAAAGGCAACGTTTAAACCCGCTTTATAATTTGATGTGTTAAAGCTATTGCCAATATCTGGATCTTGTGTAATAAAATTATATTGCACATCTACTTTTGGTAGTAACTTGTTAGCTTTTAGTCTTTTATCAACTGTTAAACCACTAATCTTACTATCTAAAGCTATTAATTTAGGATGCGCTTCGGCATTAAACTCTACTAATTCTTCCAATTGCAAAACACTGTCAACCTCAGATTTTTCAAGTGGTTTTGGATTTACATTTGGATTTATTTCCAGTGGCACATCGTTGTCTAACCAAAGAAAGTTAGAAACCATTAATGTGTTTTTCATTAACTTAACTTTAGATTGTTCTAAAGCTAAAGCTCTATTATTAATATTTATATTGGCTTCTAAACTGTCTATTCCTGCTTTGTCTCCAGCTAATACGCTCTCTCGAACGCCTTCAAAACGAATTTTTGCATTAGATAGAAAACGTTTATACATTTCTGTTTCGTTAAATGCTTGTACCCAATCAAAATAAGCCAAAGCTGCCTCATAAACAATGTTATTAGCCATTAAATCGCGTTCTGCTTTGGTTTGATTGTTAAAAAACCGAGCTTTCTTTAATGTAGCCATGCGCTCATTAATAAATAAGCCTTGACCTAAAGAAGCAGAAACTCCTGCAGTAAATAACCCATTATTGGGTACACTATTTTGTGGATTTAAAAAGTCTCCACTATTTTCTTCAAAATTAGCCTTAAAGTCAATACCATACCAAGTTGGCACTTTAAAAGTAGCATTAAATAAATTGTAATAATCTTTACTTTTAAAGTCTTTTCTATTATAATCTACTTCTAGTTTGGGATCAAAACCTCCACGCGCTTTCATTAAATTAGCTTGGCCTTCTTCAATTTTTAGATTAGCTTGTTTTGCTATAGGATGAAATAGTTTAACAAATCCCAAATATTCCTCGAACGAAAGTTCTTCTGGATTATCTAACTGTCCATATGTTGAATAGGAGAGTATGAAACAAAATAGTAATAGATATTTTTTCATGTATTAATACTTTTTTGCAGATTCTTTAGATGATATTGGCTGATAATAATTAGGAGGGAAGCCATTTAATTGTCTCCACAATTCGAACCAAATAGGCACATCTTCTAATAAACCAATAGCTTTAACACCAGAACCTATACGAATTGCACTTGGCCAATCATAATCCTCTTTATCTGGTGCTAATAAAATTCTGAATTTTCCGTTTTCACTAATAAAACTTTCCATTGCAACTACTTTAGCTCCATAGGTACCATAAGACACGTTTGGCCATCCACTAAATACAATTGCTGGCCAACCATCAAACTGAATTCTGAACGATTCACCAATATGAACCAAAGGCAAATCTATTGGATCTATATACGTTTCCACAGCCATATCGTAATTAGCAGGCATAATACCTACCAAACGTTCTCCTTCTTTAAAACTTTCTCCAATACCAGTTTTTATTGCTTTGTTTATAAAGCCATCTAAAGGTGCTTTTATATAGTACATGTTATTTCTAATTTCATAATTAGAACGATTATTTTCTAATTTTGAAACCTGTGCAACAGCATCAAATTGGTTTGATTCTGCAGTAAACTTATCGCTTTGAGCTTTAGAAATTTTTTCAATATATTCTGCTTTAACACGAGTTATTTCAACTTGAGCATTTAACACTTCGTTTTGTGCTGCTAAATATTTGTTTTCTTGAGATATAAGTTTGGCTTGTGTTTCTTGTAACTTCAAGCGTTTTTCTTCTACATCTGTTAACGACTTTAAACCTTCTTTTTCTAAGGATTCTGCACGTAAAAATTGTTTTTCTGCTATATTAAGGTTGGTTTTAGCAGCCTCAAAATCTATACTATCACTTTTTACTTTAAGCTTACTTTGTAATAATTTGTTTTCTGCTTGTTTAAGTTTTAAACTACGTTCATTACTTAAGGCTCCAATTTGATTATTTAAGGCATTAACTTTATAATCGTAACTTTTTACAGATGCATTTTTAGCATCTATTTGTTGTCCTGTTCTTTGAACTAAATCAGGATCAAAATAATCGCTTTTTACTTCAGATATAAAAAGAATGGTATCTCCTTTCTTAACAAAATCTCCTTCTCTAACATACCATTTCTCTATTCTTCCTGGAATTGGAGATTGAATACTTTGTGGTCTTTGAGCAGGAGTAAGAGTAGTAACCGCTCCTGTAGCTGTTATATTCTGTGTCCAAGGGAAGAATAATATAATAAAACATATTATTGCAGATATAATTAGCAATCTGTTAAACTGCTTGTAATGTCGTTTTTCAAAAGCTTTTTTAGAAGACTTAAATCCAGAAATATCAACCGTTGTATTTAATTTATTATGCGAAATATTTAACATACTATTTTGTGTTAATTATTTTACCATTACTAAGTGTAATCGTTTTGTTTGCTTTTGCTTTCCATAAATCACTCTGACTTACCACAACTAGAGTCCAATTATGTCTTGGGTCTGTTAAAAAGTCTATAATAATTTTTGCTTCTTCTGCCTCAAATTGATCTAAAGGTTCTTTTAAAAGTAACATTTTAGGTTGTTTAACTATGCTTCTAGCTAGCATTATCTTTTTAGAAATTGTAAACGAAATGCCTTTTCCTTCTGGATACATAATAGTTTTTAAACCCAACGGTAAAGATTTTACAAAATCTTTTAAGCCAACAACTTTAATAGCTGCATTAACTTGATCTGTTGTAACTGAAAGATCACCAAAAGTAATATTCTCTAAAAGTGTACCTTCAAAAGGTGTTTCTTCTGTTTGAGTTTGACCAAGATACGCTCTATAAGAATTTAAATTAATACCAATTAACGATTTATTATTAGCATAAATTTTTCCTTTTGTAGGAGAAATTAAGCCTGCAATTAACTTTAACAAACTCGATTTACCAGAACCACTTTCTCCATTAATTAATAAGGTTTGCTTAGGTTCTAATTTTAGCGAAATATCTTCTAATATAGGATTATCTCTATCTGAAACTTTAAAAGTTACGTCTTCTAGCTCTACAATAAACGCTTCATCATTAATATCTAATAATTCTCCACCTTGAGATTCTAAAGGTTTGTCTACAATTTTTGCAAGTTTTTCTATAGCTGTTAAAACATCATACATTGTTTCTAATCCTAGAATCAGTTTTTCAACAGAGGCAATAACTAATAAAATAATAATTTCTGCTGCAACAAATTGTCCAATATTCATTTGCTGATTTAATACAAGCAAACCACCAATAATCAATAATCCAGCAGTAACTAGTACTTTAAAACCTATTAATTGTATGAACTGTACTACTAATACTCTAAAGTGATTTTCTCTAGCTTCTAAATAATCTGAAACTAGCCTGTCATTTTTGTCCATTGCTAGAGTTGTTTTTCCAGATAGTTTAAAACTTAAAATTGAACGTGCTATTTCTTGTAACCAGTGTACTACTTTATATTTATTATCCGATTCATCTAAACTTGTTTCTAAACCTTTTTGTGCAGTAAACTTAAATACTATGTACACTAATATTAATAGAAAAAAACCATAGATAATAAAGAATGGGTGGTAAAAAGAAAGTAATAATAAACCAAAAATAATTTGCATCAGTGCAGCTGGAAAATCTATTAAAAGTTTAGATAATCCCTTTTGAACGGTTAAGGTATCAAAAAACCGATTCACTAATTCTGGTGGATAATAGCCTCTTAAACCATCCATTTTCATTTTTGGAAAACGGTAAGCAAATTCAAAAGAAGATCTTGTAAATATTTTTTGCTGTACGTTCTCAATAATACGTATTTGCATTAATTGAAGCACACCAACAAATATAACACCTAAAGTAACTAAACCTACTAATACCATCCATGAGGTGCTTATTTGTGCACTTTGTAAAAGGTTAATAATAGCTTGAATACCCAAAGGAAGCGATAGACTTACCAATCCTGCAAAAATAGCATAGAAAATAATTTGCTTGATGTCTTTTTTATCTAATTTTAAAAGTCCAACAAAACGCTGCCATGCGTTAATAACATTCTTAGCCATCTATTTATGAGTTAAAATATTAAACACTAAATCTTTAAAGAAATCAGTAGGCTGTAAACCTTGACTACATTCTGTAATAGATTGGAAGTGATTTTTTAAAAAGTGTTGATGCATTGCACCTTCAATTACTGTACTTGCCAAAGTTAAAGGGTATTTATAGGAAACATCTACATCTACAATCATATCTTTTAATCTATTTACCAATCGCTTGTAAACAGCAAAGTAGCCTTCCTTATTTTCATTATCTACCTCTTTGGTTAAATAAGATTTAGAATACTCGTTAATTACAATTTGTTTTAAAATAACCTCGTCTATATGACTAAAAGCAGAGTCTATTGTAGTAGTTTGCGTAAGCACTGCAATGGCTTTCTCTAATTTTAGTTTATTATCTTCAATGTTATTTGTAGATAAAACAAGTTGGTATTCTAACCAAGTCCAATACCAAGAAGTTAAATAAACAAGTAACATATGCTTACTTTCAAAATAACGATAAATAGAACTCTCATTAGAACCAATTTTTTCTCCCAATTTTTTGAAAGTAAATCCATCAAAACCAATAGTATCTATTAAATAAATACTGTTTTCAATAATTCGCTTTCCCAAATCTGAAGATTCTGGATCTTTTAAATAAATTTTTTCGTTTATATTAATTTTAATATTTGAAAGTAAATATTTCATAGTAAAATAATTTAATTGCAAATATTATAGTATTACTATTAATACTATAATTATATTAACTAATAATTAACTATTAAGCTATTTTAATAAGTATTAATTAAATTAATCACTACTTAAAAGCACTAGAATTTGGAAGTTCGAAGATTTCTAAATCAAAATAAGGCACTGAAGCTAAGAAGTGATC
This sequence comes from Lacinutrix sp., assembly GCF_029238095.1. Taxonomy (GTDB): domain Bacteria; phylum Bacteroidota; class Bacteroidia; order Flavobacteriales; family Flavobacteriaceae; genus Lacinutrix. The sequence goes on from NZ_JAQWGS010000026.1 coordinate 115,843, forward strand.
GAAAAGATCTGACATAACATATTCGTAATTTTCCCAACGTTTGTCTTTACTAAACGCATAGATTTCTAGAGGAATACCTTGAGTGGTTGGCTGTAATTGTCTTGCCATTAGCAACATGTCTTTATTAATAGCTGAGTGATTTTCTAAATAGGTTTGTATGTATTTTCTAAAAACACCAATATTAGTAAGATTTCTTCCGTTTAGCAGTTGGGTTTTATCTGCATTATTTTGCATATTATATTTACTAATCTTACTATTCATTTGTTCTAAATAATCGCTTATTAGCTGAACAGATTTGAGACGCTCGATATCTTCATTAGTTAAGAATTTAATAGAGCTCTGCTTAATCATTAAATGTCTTTTAATTCTTCTACCATCAGAATTTGTCATGCCTCTCCAGTTCTTAAAAGAATCAGAAATCATTGCATAAGTAGGAATTGTAGTAATTGTATTATCGAAATTCTGAACTTTAACTGTTGCTAAGTTTATTTCAATAACATCTCCATCTGCACCATATTTTTCGAATGTAATCCAGTCACCAATGCGAACCATATCGTTTATAGAGACTTGAATACTAGCTACAAAGCCTAAAATAGTATCTTTAAAAATAAGTAGAATAATTGCTGAGGCAGCACCAAAACCTGTAATAAATTTCCAAATAGAAACGGAACTAAAAACTGCAATTGCGGCAATTATACCTGTTATCCAAGCAAAAATCATGAATACTTGAATGTAGCTATCTATTGGTTTATCTTTTAATCTTGGTAAGGTTTTAAAATAATCTTCTAGTGTATGCAAAACACTTCTAACAATCCATAGTGTTAATACTATAAATAGAACTTGTAATATTTTACGCACTGGAATCTCTATAAAACCAAAATCAATAAAAATTATTGGCAATAAGTTTAAACCAATAATTAATGGCAGAATATGTGCAACATTTCTAGGAACTTTATTGGCTAACAATAAATCATCGAAAGGTGACTTGGTTTGTTTGGCTATTCGAGCAGATAATGCACGCAAAATGGCTCTAATAATTTTATCTATAATATAAATAAGAATGATTGATAACAATAATAGTGTTAGCATGTTTAGATATTTTGCAGTTATAGGTTCTACACCTAAACCTTGAAAAATATCGTAAAAAAAACAACCTATTTGCTTTTGCATATTGTATTTAAATTTTAAACAAAACTAATGAGATTTATTGATTCTTAGTCTTATAAAAGTAATAAATTATAGTTAAAGCTCAGCAAGAATATTTATGGCGTTAACATCGCCAACTTTCATATTATCAAGCCTAATTTTACCAATCCTAAAGCGAACAAGCCTTAAAGTTGGGCAACCAATAGCACTTGTCATTTTTCTAACCTGTCTAAACTTGCCTTCTGTTAACGTTATAGAAATCCAAGACGTTGGACCATGTCTTGCATCACGAATTTTTTTTGAGCGGTTGGGCAGAAGAGGAGGTGTTTCTAGTTTTAAGACCTTACATGGTTTGGTTTGGTATTTTTTACCATCAAAACCTATTTCTACTCCTTTTTGAAGTTGAGTAATTTGACTTTCAGAAATCGCTCCATCTACTAATGCATAGTATTCTTTTTCTACACCATTACTATTAATATAATTACTTATTTTTCCATCTGTAGTTAATAATAATAAGCCTTCACTTTTTTCGTCGAGTCTACCAATAGGCATTATGCTTTCTGGAAAATTTCCCAACTCTCCTAAAAAATGTTTTCTTTTTTGTTGGGTTGAATTACTCGCGAATTGTGAGAGCATACCATAGGGCTTGTGTATTTTAAAGTGTTTATGCTGTTTAGCGTCCAATTAATATTGTGTTTTAAAGATGATGTAGCAACAAGTACCTCATGCTAAATTTTTTAATTCTCTTTCAAAATTTTATAAACCAAGTCTTTAGTTAATTGCTGTCCATTTGCATTTTTACGAATTAAATCATAATTATATCTAAAGTCGCAACCACTTTTATATTCGCTGCAACCATAAGCTGTTTTTCCTTTTATAATTGTGCCTTTATTGCATTTTGGACATTTGTTTTCTTCGGAAGTGTTCTTCGAAATAACCTTACTTCTTTTTGCTTCAAATTTAAGTTTGAAATTATCATCAAAACGAAGGAGTCCTTCTGTAAAAATCTTATTAACTTTAAATCCTTTTAAATTAACTGTAGATCCTTTTTTAAGTAACCTAATGTATTGTTTTTCGGAAATCGTTTTGCCTTCAAACTTAAATGGTATCACAAAATCACAAGTTTTTTTAAATTCTGAACAACCATAAGCCGATTTTCCTTTCAAAATTCTACCATTCTTACATTTTGGACATTTTTCTGATGTTATTTCAGTGGATTTCTTAACTGTTTTTTTATTTGTTACCGTTGGTTTATTATTTACAGAAGAGATATTTGCTTTTATGGTTTCACTTCTAACATCAAAAACCAAACGATCTACCATACGCTTCATTTGTTTAATAAAACTTCCTGCACTAAAGGTTCCTTTTTCAATATCCTTTAATTGTTTTTCCCATTTACCAGTAAGTTCTGCAGATTTTAATAATTCATTTTGAATAGTATCTATTAATTGGATTCCAGTAATTGTTGGTATGACTTGTTTTTTGTTACGTTTTATATATTTTCTTCTAAAAAGCGTTTCTATAATATTTGCACGCGTAGAAGGACGACCAATACCATTTTCTTTCATGATCTCTCGCAACTCCTCATCATCTACTTGTTTTCCTGCAGTTTCCATAGCACGTAGGAGAGAGGCTTCTGTAAATTGATTTGGTGGTTTAGTTTGTTTTTCTAAAAATGAAGGCTCATGTGGTCCTTTTTCGCCTTTTACAAATGTTGGTAACATTTCAGAATTACTACTTGTGGCGTTTGTTGTCTCAAAAACAACTCGCCAGCCTTTTTCTAAAATTTCTTTTCCTGTGGTTTTAAACTTTACTTTCTCGGCTTTACCTATAACTGTGGTATTAGACACTTTACAATCCGGATAAAAAACAGCAATAAATCTACGTACAATAATATCGTAAACCTGTTGCTGGTTGTACTGTAAATTCATTTGTTGCCCAGTTGGAATAATCGCATGATGGTCTGTTACCTTACTGTCATCAAAAACTTTTTTAGTTTTTTTAAGTTTTTTGCCTTGAAGTGGTTGTGTTAGTGCAGCATAATTAGTTAACTTTTTTAGTATTCCTTGTGCTTTTGGATACACATCGTTTGGTAAAAAGGTGGTATCTACTCTTGGATAAGTTACTACTTTTTGCTCGTATAGTTTTTGAACAATTTTCAAGGTTTCGTCTGCACTAAAACCAAATTTTGTATTGCAATAGACTTGCAAACCAGTTAAATCGAATAATTTTGGAGCATATTCATTGCCTGCTTTTTTGGCTGTAGATACTATCTCAAAATCATGTTCTTTTACAATTACGGCTAGTTTTTTTCCATCTTCCATTTTAAGAAAGCGTCCTTCTTCATAACTAAACAAGGTGTTACGATACATGGTTTGAAGTTCCCAATAGGGTTGTGGTATAAAATTTTCAATCTCTTTAAAACGGTTAACCAACATGGCTAGAGTTGGTGTTTGTACACGACCAACAGATAGTACTTGCTTATAACCTCCATGTTTTACGGTGTATAAACGTGTGGCATTCATACCTAACAGCCAATCTCCAATAGCACGAGAAAAACCTGCATAATATAAATTATCGTAATCACTCGACGGTTTAAGGTTGTTAAAACCTTCTTTTATTGCTTCTGTTGTTAAAGACGAAATCCAGAGTCTCTCTACTTTACCTTTATAATTGGCTTGGTTTAAAACCCAACGCTGTATGAGTTCTCCTTCTTGTCCAGCATCACCACAGTTTATAACAACATCTGCTTTATCAAATAAACTTTTTACAATGCTAAATTGTTTTTTAATTCCAGAATCTTTGGAAACCTTGGTTTCAAAGCGTTCTGGCAACATTGGTAAATTATTTAAATCCCAGCTTTTCCAATACGGTTTATAATCGTTTGGTTCTTTAAGCGTGCATAGGTGTCCAAAAGTATAGGTTACAGCATAGCCATTGCCCTCGTAGTAACCATCACGTTTTGTGTTAGCTCCAAGAACAGCAGCAATTTCTCTTGCTACAGATGGTTTTTCGGCAATGCAGACTTTCAACATTAAAAATAATTTAGAAACTGCAAAATAGTAATTTCAATTAGAGGTTTTTTGTGAAGTTATTGAGAGTTATTAACTAATAAATATTTTATAATTTATTTAAACTTTAGCATCACATATAACTATAAATTCTATAACTGCTCTTAATTATTAAAAGAACAGACATTTAAAGCTAGGGAAAAAACACATTTAGTTGTTGTAGGTTTAACATTAAAACGCTTACAATCAATATTTTTATTTATATTCGTTTTTTAATTAATATAATATGATCAATAAACTACCCAAAATTACCATTATACTGTTACTTCTTCTAACAAATTTTTCTTGTTCTGAAGATAATAATCCTGCAACTGATGATGGTTACGAACCAACTCCAATATCTCCAGTGGTTTTAAATATGGACGCTTATCCTTTTAATACGCTTTCTGAATATCGTTTTTTTGAAGGTGATATGAAAGCTCAAGATCCAGCAATAGGAGTTATAGCTTACGAACCGATTTCTACATTATTTACAGACTACGCAAAAAAGAAGCGTTTTGTATGGATGCCTAGCGATGTTAAAGCGACTTATAGTGCTGATAATGAAATTATAAACTTTCCAGTTGGAACAATTTTAATTAAAACATTTTATTATACAAATGTCCAACCTGGTAATACCACACGTATTATTGAAACCCGTTTAATGTTAAGAAAAGAGGACGATTGGCACTTTGCAGATTATATTTGGAATGATGACCAAACGGAAGCAACTTTTAGTCTAGAAGGCTCTTTTACTAATGTCGACTTTATAGAAAATGGAGTTGTAAAAAATACTAATTATCGCATACCATCTGAAGTGGAGTGTTTTACATGCCATAAACTTCAAACCAGCTCAGTTCCAATTGGTGTAAAACCACAAAACTTAAATAGTAATTATAATTATCCTGAAGGTTCTATAAATCAATTACAAAAATTAATCAATGAAGGCTATTTAGAAAACAATATACCAGCAACAATTAATACTGTAGTAAAATGGAGCGACGAAACCCAGCCTATTAACTTAAGAGTACGATCATATATTGATATTAACTGTGCTCATTGCCATTCAGAATTATCACATTGTGATTATAGACCTGTACGTTTTGCATTTGATGAAACAGAAAATGAAACAAATTTAGGTGTTTGTGTTGATCCAGACACAAATATTCCTGGTATGATTGATATAGTAACACCTTCGTTAAAAGAACGTTCAGTAATGTATTACAGAATAAATACAACTGCTGAAGAATTTAGAATGCCTCTTCTAGGTAGAAGTATTATTCACGAAGAAGCAGTTAGCCTTATTGGCCAATGGATTGATAGTTTAACAACAGAATGCGAATAAATAACTATTTAACAAACTAAAAAGCATTCTTAAAAAAAATATTTACATTTTAAATAAAAAACCAGCTTATGAAAAAGATTACTTTAATAATCTGTTTATTGGTTTCTTGCCTTTTTGCAGAAGCTCAAATAACAGTAGATTGTTCTGCAGGAGCAGTAAACACAACTTATTGTTACACTAACAACGACACAACAAGTTTCGTGTTTGTGAGTACTGATGGTTCAGACTTACAAGTTACATTTAACTCTGGTCAAACAGAAGACACTTGGGACGAATTGATTGTTTTAGACACAAATGGTTCTGAAATATATAATGGTTACGGAAATAATGGAGATTTAACCGGTCTCACATTTCAATCTAATGGAGATACAATTACAGTCTCTATAAATTCTGATATCACCATTAATTGTTCTGATAATAACTATACACCTTGGGATTTTGATGTTACTTGTTCTACCTGTACAAATCCTACTGCTGCTTACACAGTTGTAAACGACTGTGATACTAGTGGAGGTTTTTTAGTGAATGTTGATGTATCAGACATTGGTTCTGCAACTTCATTAACTGTTTCAGATAATCAATCTAGTCCAACGCAGTCTTTAAGTACTGCTGGAATGGTTCAATTTGGACCATACGTAAATGCTACAGATGTTACTTTTAACATACAAAATGATCAAGATGTAAATTGCTCAATAAACAGTGGCTCTATTACTCAAAGCAATTGTCCACCACCTGCTCCTGTTGGTGTAACTTGTGCTTCGGGTAATTCAACATTTATTGTAACAGAAGAATTCGATGTTGTTTCTGGATGGACAGGAGATTTAAATAATGGCAATGGAAGTTGGGAAATCCCTAACGATTCAGGATCTGCAGGTACAGGACCAAATAATGCGTTTAGTGGCTCTGCTTTTATGAACTATGAAGCTTCTGGAAATACTTCTGCCACAGCATCTGCAATTAGTCCTGCTATAGACTTAACAACTGCTACAGATGGAGCAGAATTGTCTTTTTATATGCATGCTTATGGAGCAGATATTGGAACATTAAATGTTAACGTAGGAACTGCTGCAAGTGGTCCTTTTACAACCTTATTTACACATACTGGAGAGCTACAATTAAGTGGAACAGAAGCTTGGGCTCCAATAGGAGTAAACTTAGATACTTATGTTGGTCAAGTTATTTATTTGGAGTTTAGTCATACAGGAACAGGAACAGGATTTGAGGGCGACATGTCTATCGATTTTGTTCGTATTGAGACTTGTGGAACTTTTTGTATTGCTCCTTCAAGCTTAAATACTAGTGCTATCACTCAAGATTCAGCAACCTTAACATGGGTAGCCAATAGCGGAGAAACTGCATGGGAATATGTTTTACAACCTGCTGGAACAGGTATTCCTTCAGGAACTGGCATTGGAGTAAGTGCAAGTACAGTTAATTTAACAAGTTTAAACGCTGGATCCAACTATGAAGTCTATGTACGTGCAATTTGCGGATCTGATGTTAGTATTTGGGGAGGACCTTTAATGTTTACAACATTAGCACCTCCATCTCCTTCAACATTTACTGTTTCTAATGTTTCTGTAACAGGATCACAAAGAGCAGCAGTAGACATGAATGGTGACTTTTTAGATGATGTTGTTTCTATTGGCAATACAAATGTAAATATCTTTTACCAACAAGCTACAGGTGGACTGAGTTCTACAGCTACAAACATAACTACAACCAGCGCAGACAATTCACCTTCTTGGAGTTTAGCCGCTGCAGATTTCGACAGAAATGGTTTTACAGATTTATTATATGGTGGAGGAAATGGTGTTACATTTATGAAAGCCAATAATACAGGAGATGGTTTTACTGAAATTTCTGGATCAGAATATGTATTCTCTCAACGTTCAAACTTTGTAGATTTAAATCAAGACGGTCATTTAGACGCTTTTGTTTGTCATGATGTAGATCCAAATGTTTACTATTTAAATGACGGTAATGGTAACTTAGTATTTAACCAAGGTGGCCTTGGAGATATAGCTGGTGGAGGAAATTACGGCTCTATATGGATTGATTATGATAACGATAGAGATATGGATATGTTTATTGCAAAATGTCGTGGTGGTTCTTCTACAATTAATATTAATGAAATGCACGAAAATGACGGTACAGGTAGCTTTACAGAAGTAGGTACTGCTGTTGGTTTAGCAGATCCTTTACAAACTTGGTCTTCTGCTTGGGGAGATTTTGATAATGATGGTGATATGGATGTTTTTATAGGCGCAAGTTCAACTGCAGATGGAACGCATAAATTAATGCGAAATAATGGTAATAGCACCTTTACAAATGTAACAGCTGCATCGGGAATTTTACCTGCATTATCCAACTTAGGAATAGAAAATGCAACCTATGATTTTGACAACGATGGAAACTTAGATATTGCCTCAAATGGTAGTGTACTATTTGGAAATGGAGATATGACGTTTACAGTACATGATAATGTTTTATCTGGCAATAATGGTTCTTTTGGTGACCTTAATAATGATGGCTTTGTAGATGCTATTTCAGGCTCAAGTTTATACCTAAACGATACAAATACCAACAACTGGGTAACTATTACAACAACAGGTGTTGCTAGTAATATAAATGGTATTGGAGCTAGAATAGAAGTGCATACTGCTGGTGGTATTCAAATACGCGATGTTCGTAGTGGTGAAGGCTTCCGTTTTATGAGTACTTTAAATGCTCATTTTGGAATAGGAACAGAAACAGCGATCACTAATATAATTATTTATTGGCCTTCTGGAATTATAGATAATATAGAAAATCCAACCATAAACACTCATCATGTTATTACAGAAGGACAGACTTTAAGTGTAGAGGATGAGACGTTAGTAAATACTGTTATTTATCCAAATCCAGTTGGAAAAATAATGAATATTAATAGTCCTGTTAGTTTAGTTGGGAAAATTGCAACTGTTTTTAATATTGAAGGAAAACGTGTCATGAACCTGAAATTAACTAAACACACAATAGATGTTTCTAATCTAAGTCAAGGAAGTTATATCCTTCGTTTAGAATCTAATGGTAAAATGTTTACAAAGAAGTTTATAAAAAAATAGTTTATAAACTATTAAATTTAAAAAGCCATTACTTTTAAGTAATGGCTTTTTTATTGAAGTACTTATAGAACTATATAATTAATTTTTAAATTGCCTTTTTAACTTTTAATTATCTACAAATCAAGAAACTACAAAACATTTAGCTATAACACCTGAAGGCTTTTTAAGCCATAACATGGGCGAGTAACCTTCAGTTTGAAATACTTTTAATTCTGGTAAAATGGCATCATAGGATCTCCAATCTACATTTAGAGTAACATCAAGTAACCAATCTGTTTTTTTAGGTTTATAGAATTTGCAATCGTTAAATTCATATAATTTATCATATTTAAAATAGAAACCATAAATACAATCTTGATTGAGCGTTTTTAATTCTATTTGTTTTCCAAAAGGCACAAAAATTTGCGCTTTAAAGTAAATTTTCTGACTAAAATCTTCAGCTTTTAAATTTAATCGATCAAGGAGTGGCTTTGTTTCCTTTGCAAATAGTAGTGGCAACTGCTTTTCTTTTAGCTTTTGCAATTTTTCGTTTAAAGTGTCACGTCGCATAGGACCTATACAATGATCAATTTCTGTGCTACCTAAAGTAACATCATACAAATAAAACTTAAACTGAATTTCTAAATGCACAGGCTGTTCACCTTCTAAAAACAAACAATCTAATTCGCCAATAGTCTGTCTATTTTCTGTTTGAATTTGCGGATTTTCAGATAAAATTTTAATAGTGTTATTTTGAATCAATTCTGTAGTAACAAAACGTTCCACACGTTGTCCAAGTCTTATTTTTTCTAGATTACTACCAGAAAAAACAGGAGTATTTTGCTTTAAAGGTACAAATGGCTCCATCTTACGAACACGATCAAGAAATAAATGAGGCGTATTGTAGAATCCACTAAACTGTGCTTGTAAATTATCTGAAATGTCTTTCATATGAGATCGCTAAAATAAACATTTAAAAAAAAATTCCCATATTGTTCTTGTAAAGCCTTTAATTCGTTGTATTTTTGCACATCGCAAATTTGAAACAGATTAATGAAAGTTACAGCTTTAGAATTAGAAGAAAGACAAGAAGGAAAGAGTTTATATAGCTACCAAAAAGGTGCAATTGATAAGATTTTTAAGTGTTTTGAAGATGCTCCAGAAGATTATCATTTACTATACCAATTACCAACAGGTGGAGGTAAAACGGTTATTTTCTCAGAAATTGTTCGTCAGTATTTAAAGCATCACAAAAAACAAGTTTTAGTGATGACGCACAGAATTGAACTTAGCAAGCAAACCTCTAATATGCTGTCTGAATTTGGTGTAACCAATAAAATTGTTGATTCTAAAGCAGATTTAAGCGACCAAGGCGATTACAATTGTTTTGTTGCCATGGTAGAAACTTTAAATAACCGTTTAAATGACGATAAACTAGACATTAGCGATATTGGTTTAGTTATTATAGATGAAGCGCATTACAATTCGTTTACAAAACTTTTTAAATTTTTTGAGAAATCTTTCATATTAGGTGTTACAGCAACGCCTTTAAGCAGCAATATTAATTTGCCAATGAAAGATAATTACAACGAATTAATTGTTGGTGAAACCATACATTCTTTGATTGAAAATGAATTTTTAGCACGTGCCGAAATATTCTCTTACAATGTAGGTTTAACGTCTTTAATCGTTGGAGCAAATGGTGATTATACTGTAAAATCTTCTGAAGATTTATATACCAATACAGATATGCTTACCAAGCTTATTCAATCTTACGAAGAACGTTGTAAAGGTAGAAAAACACTAATATTCAATAATGGAATTAACACCTCTTTACACGTTTATGACACCTTTAGACGTGCAGGTTATCCTGTAGCACATTTAGATAATAACAACACAAAAAAAGAGCGTAGAGCCATTTTAAAATGGTTTAAAGAAACGCCAGATGCCATATTAACTTCTGTTAGTATACTAACTACTGGATTTGATGAACCTACTGTAGATTGTATTATTTTAAACAGAGCTACAAAATCGTTAACTTTATACTACCAAATGATTGGTCGTGGTTCACGTATTTTAAAGCATAAAAATAAATTTACTGTTGTAGATTTAGGAAACAACCTTCACCGTTTTGGACCTTGGGGAAGTGACTTAGATTGGCACAAAATTTTTAGATCTCCAAACTTTTATCTTGATGGTATTTTAAGTGATGAAGATTTAGAAGAAAATTTTAGGTACGAAATGCCAGACGAACTTCGAGCTGAGTTTGCAAAGTCTGAAGATATCTATTTTGATATTAAAGCCATGTATATACAATCTGTTAGAGAAGGAGATTCATCAAAAGTCATATTAGAACGCTCTATAAAACACCATGCAAAAATTTGTATTGAAAATAGTGAAGATTTATGGGATGCTTTAGCACTAGCAAAATTACTTAAAGACGATATAGACTACAGAATTCAACGTTATACAAAGTGTATTAGTAAAAGTACTTTTAACTTTGTAGAATGGTTAAAAGACGACTATAAAAAGAAATTAAATGCCTATTTGCGTTCTAATTTTGATAGTGATTTTGAAGCCATTCATGGCTATCCACCAGAAGATTAATTTTTAGATAGTTATAAGTCGTCTCGTCGAGCGCAGTCGAGACGTTTTTTACTCAATACTTATTTAGGTCTCGACTGCGCTCGACCAGACAAAACAAATAGATTATGAGTACTTTTAAAGATTTAGGATTACACAGCAATTACATAAAATCACTTAAAGAATTAGGTATTAAAACACCTACAGATATTCAAGAACAAGCGATTCCCATATTAATTAAATCTAAAACCGATTTTGTTGGTTTAGCACAAACAGGAACTGGAAAAACTGCTGCTTATGGTTTGCCTGTTTTACACAAAGTTGATGCTAATAAAAACGCAGTTCAAGGCTTAATTATAGCTCCAACACGAGAATTGGTTCAGCAAATAAAAAAACAGCTCTTTAAATTTACTAAATATAACGACAAGAAAATTTTTGTTGAAGGTGTTTATGGTGGCGAGAAAATAGACATACAAATAAGTAATTTAAAACGACCTACACATATTATAGTTGCTACTCCAGGTCGTTTAGTAGATTTATTAGACAAAAATATAATAGATTTAAAACACATTAACACTTTAGTGTTAGACGAAGCAGACGAAATGCTAAGTATGGGCTTTAAAAAAGATTTAAACACCATTTTAGACGCTACAACTAAAAGCGCTCGTAATACATGGTTATTTTCTGCAACTATGCCAAAAGATTTAAAAGTAATTGTAGAACGCTATATTTCTAAAGATGCTAAACGTGTTGAAATTGATAGAGAAAGTATTGTGAATGCTAATATTTCTCATCATTTTGTAAAAACTGCAATTGTAGATAAGTCGCATACTGTTATGCGTTTATTAGAAGATAGAGAAGAGGAACGTGGTATTATTTTTTGCAGAACTAAAGCAGGAGCACAGGCTTTAAAGCAACAATTACAAAAAGAAGGTTTTAATGTTGATGCTCTTGAAGGTGACATGACACAGAAAGAACGTGATAAAGTGATGCGTGCTTTTAAAAACACAAATTTGCAAATATTAATCTCTACAGATGTTGCTGCTCGTGGCATAGATGTAAATAATTTAGCGTTTATTATTCATCATCAATTACCAGAACACATAGAGTACTATACACACCGAAGTGGAAGAACTGCTAGAGCAGGAAAAAAAGGACAATCTATTGCTTTAGTTTTGCCTAGCGAACTACAAAGAGTGGCAGATATTGAAAAGATATTAGGCATTAAAATTAAAGAATTGACGCTTTAATACTATGAGTGAATATGCATCAAGTATTACTTCAAGTTACACACCTAAACGATTAGCTGTAAAGTTAAATGCCAAAGGAGAACAGTTTGTAATGCAAGGCCATCCATGGGTATTTAGTGATAATATTACAAAAATTAATGATGATGCTAAAAGTGGTGATCTAGCTATTATTTTTGGAAAAAATAAAAATAAAGTTATTGGACTTGGCTTATATGATGGTAATTCTCCCATTCGTATAAAAATGCTGCATAGCGGAAACACTTCAGCTACTATAAATACAGCCTTTTTTAACACAAAAATTAAAGAAGCCTTCGCAAAACGAAGCACGCTACTAAAAACCAATACTAACAGTTATAGACTTTTATTTGGCGAAAATGATGGTTTTCCAGGTTTAATAGCAGATGTTTATGCACATGTTTTGGTGGTAAAAATATATTCTGAAATCTGGATTCCCTATTTAGACTCTATTTTAAAAAGTCTGCAAACCACTTCTAAAGTTAAAACTATTGTAATTAGACTTAGTAGAAACCTAGAGCAGTCAAAACTTCACAATCTTGAAAATGGAGCAGTGGTTTATGGTGTTTTAGAAAATGAAGTTGTTGAATTTGTTGAGCACAACGTTAACTTTTCGGCAAATGTAATTAAAGGTCATAAAACGGGTTATTTTTTAGACCATAGAGCCAATAGAAAACAAGTAGGTGAGTGGAGTAAAGGCAAAACCGTTTTAGATGTGTTTAGTTATGCTGGAGGATTTTCGGTACATGCTTTAGCCAATGAAGCAAAAGAAGTTACAAGTCTAGATATTAGTAAACAAGCATTAGAGATTGCAGTTTTAAATGGCAAACTAAATCGTTATTCTGGTTCACATAAAACCATTGCAGACGATGCATTTATAGCTATGAAAACCATGATAAAAAACAAACAAACGTTTGATGTTGTGGTAATAGATCCTCCTAGTTTTGCCAAACAACAAAGCGAAATAGAATTAGCTAAAAAAAAATATGCACAATTAGCACAATTAGGTGCAAAACTAACGACTAAGAAAGGACTTTTAGTTTTAGCCTCTTGTTCTTCTAGAGTAATAGCACAAACATTTTTTGATATTAATGCTCAAGCGTTAGGAGAAGTAAGCAGAGGCCAAGAGTGTATACTAAAGACATATCACGACTGCGACCATCCTATTAGTTTTCCTGAAGGTGCTTATTTAAAATGTGGTTATTATCGTTTTGAGGATTAATTTCAATAATTCTCAACTATTTTATTATTGTAATTTGTATAAAAAAAGCCACTCTGTAGAGTGACTTTTATTTAAATCAATTTTATATTAATGCGTTTGCATCAGGCTTTTTCGTTTATCTAATTGCCTCTCTAAAGCGGTTAAAACTTCAGCAGCACTTTTATGAAAAGAATCTGATGTGGTCTCTGCAAACAATCTAGGTCCAGGAGCACTCAATCGAATAGAAGTTTTCATTTTAGAGCTCCTGTTAGATGTGTTTTCTGTTTTAAAAAATACATCTGCACGCACTATAAATTCATATTTATTAAATAATTTATCTAATTTACCCTTTACGTAAGCTTCCAGTTCCTGGCTTGCTGTTACGCCATCGTATTCATAGTTCACTGTCATATAATAAAAATTTTAAGTTATACTTAAAGATACAAAAACTGTTACATGTAATTGTTTTTTTAACCAAAAATTATGAAATTATTATAGTAAAATAATACTAATATATTTTTCCTTTGCATGTATTAATTAAACGAATTAACTGTTAAAAATAATCTATCAAAATTAAAATTAATTCTACAATATTGTTAATTTCGAAGCATAAAACACAACTATAAACATTAAATAAAACCTCGTTTTTAGGACTTAAAATTGTAATTTTGTTTTAGTATAATATAAGTATAATAACCAATTACAATGACTAAGAATTCTAAATATATATATATTATTGGTGCTGGAATTAGCGGACTGATTACTGCTTTAGAACTTGAGAAAGCCAACTTTAAACCAACTATTATTGAAGCGACCAATGGTGTTGGTGGACGCGTTAAAACAGACACAGTAGATGGTTTTCAGTTGGATCATGGATTTCAGGTCTTGTTAGAAGCCTATCCAAAAGCAAAACAGTTTTTAGATTATAAAGCTTTAGAACTTCAAACATTACTGCCAGGAGCTGTTATTTTTAAAAATGGAACACCAACAACTATAGGTGATCCATTAAGAGCTATTTCGCTTTTTATTCCAACTCTTACGTCTAATATTGGCTCTGTAAAAGACAAGCTTGCTATTTTTAAATTGAATTTGGAACTGAAAAACAAATCTATTGAGGCTATTTTTAACGCAGAACAAACCACAACACTTCACTATTTAAAGGCAAAAGGGTTTTCAGATCGTATTATCAATAATTTTTTTAAACCTTTTTTTAGTGGTATTTTTTTGGAGACCGAATTACGCACCTCGAGCGTCATGTTTCAGTTTATCTATAAAATGTTTGGTGAAGGTTTGGCTGTTATCCCTAAAAATGGCATTCAAGCTATTCCTAATCAGTTACAATTAAAACTGAAGAACACTACGTTTAAATTTAATACTAAAGTTAAAGCAGTAGAAGAGAATCGTATTATTTTAGAAGATGGTTCTGTTATAGAAACCGATGCTATTGTTATTGCCACAGAAGCTTCTAAACTATTAAATTTAAAGCAAGAAATGAATTGGAAATCTTGCGATAACCTCTATTTTGAAGTCGAACAAAACACACTAAAAAAACCTATTATAGGTTTAATTGCCGATGAAAAAGCAATCATAAATAATATTTTTTACACTACAAGTATTGAAACAAAAAATAGCATTACAAATAATCATTTATTATCTGTAACCGTTGTTAAACAACATCATTTAAACGAAGCTGAGTTAATCCAGAAAGTAATATCTGAACTAAAAACCTATTGCAATATTACAACCAAACGTTTTATTAAGCGTTATGAGATTAAGCAAGCTTTACCAGACTTAAAACTAGTGAGATACACTAAAGATTACTTAAAATATAAACACTCAGATAGCATCTATTTAACAGGAGATACTGAACTTAATGGTTCTTTAAATGCTGTAATGAGTAGTGGAGAGGCAGTAGCAAAACAGATTGTTGAAGATTTTAAATAGCATATTGCTCTAAAACATCTAAAGAAACAAACTTTAATGTTAATTGATGTGTTGCGTTTAAGTCTATTTTTGGTGCAACATTTGCTTTTAGTGCTTCTTTCCAACGCGATACACACAAACACCATTTATCACCAGCTTTTAAACCAGGAAAGTTCCATAATGGTATTGGTGTGATTAAATCATTGCCTTTTTGTAATGAGTAGTTTAAGAACGCATCAGTAACGATTGCACAAACCACATGTGTGCCAAAATCGTCTGGTGTGGTATTACAAAATCCATCACGCAAATAACCTGTTAATGGATTACATGAACAGTTTTGTAGTGGTTTACCGTAGACATTAAGTGCGTTAGTCATAATTTATATTATATCTTTAGCAAAGATAGAGAGCTAATAACAAATAGTATTAACAATATGTTTATTAATTAAAAATTAAGCTACAAAGTGTCTACTGTTACAAATCGATATTTTGTTAAATTTACTTTTTTTAAAACAAAGAAAATTTATGAATAGAAAGGCTTACACAATATTTATTAGTTTTATAGTAGCGTTAGGAGGCTTTCTTTTTGGTTTTGATGCTGGAATAATATCTGGAGTCATGTCTTTTGCAGGTCCAGAATTTAATTTAGATCCAGGAGGTGTTTCTTGGGGATGGATAGTTAGTGCGCCATCTTGGATTGCTATGTTTGCAATGTTATTTTCTGGAAAACTAAGTGACACTTTTGGAAGAAAAACAATACTTATTCTAGTTGCTTTTTTATATGCCATTTCAGCATTATTATCAGCATTAGCTATAAGCTACGAAATGCTTTATATCGCAAGAATGATTGGTGGTTTAGCCTTTGGTGCAGCTTTAGTTTTGGCACCAATGTACATAGCAGAAATTTCAACTCCAGAAAATAGAGGTAAGCTAGTATCAATACAACAACTAAACATCGTTTTTGGTTTTTTTGCTGCTTTTTTAAGTAATTATTATTTTAATAAATATAATACTCCTGAATACACATTTTTAACAGATGAAACCGTTTGGCGATGGATGCTAGGAGTGGAGTTAATTCCAGCTTTATTATATTTTATTTTATTATTTTTTGTACCTAAAAGTCCCAGATGGCTCTATTTAAAAGGAAAATATGAGGAAGCAAAAACAGTCTTAATACAAATTCACGGAAAAGAAAGAAGTGCCATAGAAATAAAAGCTATTGAACACAACATAAACACAGATAAAAATAAAACGCCTTCAACGATTAAAGACTTATTAAAGCCATCACTCCGTTTTATTATTGTTTTAGGTTTAATTATTGGCATTTTGCAACAAGTAACTGGAATTAATGCGGTTTACTTTTATGCGACTTCAATATTTAAACAAACAGGAATTGGTACAGATGCTGCATTCTCATCTGGTGTATTACTGGCTGTTAATTCTGTGATTTTTACTTTTGTAGCCATCTATTTAATAGATAGAATGGGAAGAAGACCCTTATTACTCATTGGAACTGCTGGAATTGCTATAAGTTTATTACTTTGTGCCTATGGCTTTAACCAAGCGACCTATAAGCTTACGCAAGAGCAAATTAATACGTTTACGTTTTTAAATTCTGAAAAACTATTACCTTTTGCAGATAAGGTTTATGATAATGATATTGATTTTAAAAATGATGTTAAAACTGCTCTAGGAAATAAAGTCTATGGCAAAAATGATGGTGCTATTTTAGAGGCTGCAACCATAATAAATGCGAATTTAATACTCATTGGTATTTTGGGTTTTATAGCGTGTTTTGCTTTTTCTTTAGGCCCAGTAATGTGGGTTTTATTATCAGAGCTATATCCATTAAAATATAGAGGTTTAGCCATAGGTTTTATTGCATTTATTAACTCATTATTTAGTTCTTTAGTACAATTAATTTTTCCATGGGAACTAGCTACTTTAGGTAACGCTTTAAGCTTTTTTATATTTGGAGCTATAGCATTGATAGGTTTCTTTATCTTTTTAAAAATCTTACCAGAAACCAAAGGGAAATCTTTAGAGGCATTAGAATACGAATTAGCAAAAACAGGAAATTAAATTATATAAATTTAAAACCATGAAACTATTTAACATCAATAGATTTAAATCTATTAAAACCAAACGTTTGCAGAATTACCTAGTTTATGCTATTGGAGAAATTATACTTGTAGTTGTTGGTATTTTAGTTGCTGTGGCTATTAATAATAGAAATGAAGCAAAAAAAGACGAAGCACAAGTAGATAAAATTGCTGCATAGAAACAGATATTAAAGAAATAAAAAGAATTAAACAGATTTTAGATGAAGATTTAAAACTTTATAATCTTTTTCTTAAAAAAGATAAAACACCAAAAGAAACTAAATACGTAAGCCAACAAGCTCCTTATCTAGTAACTATGGTTGTTGAGTTTGCATCTTTTAATTCTATTGTTTCTTCATCTTTAGATAAAGCAACTCTAAGCAATTCTGTATTATCTAACAAATTATTAGAAATAGATCAAGATTATAAATCTATTTACGAGACGCTTAAACCTACAGAAGACTTAATTAAGGATGAATTAATTTCAAATATTAACCACATAAAAAAGAACTTCTATTGGTACGAAAAGTTAATGAATGATCAAGCACCTATTTTACATAATATTAATTATAGGACAATTGCTATTATTTGGTTTTCTAAGTCAGAGTACCAATTCTCAGCTATAATGTTATTATGTAAAATATCCCAGAATAATCCGTTTCCATAAGTATGTGCAGTACTTGGGCATTAAACCAGAAATCGGTCTGCTACGCAGCGTTAATCAATGTTCCTATAATTAGACTCCACAAAAACAGCGAAACGGACATTGCGTTACTCGGTAAAGAAAAAGAACTAAAATCACTTACTATTTTATCTAATCTGCTATCTTTTTGTTTATTAATAACTAGCTCATTTTCTAAACTATCTATTACTTTATTTTGTGATAAACTAATGGTAGAGAATTGAAGAAAAAAGATTAAAAAAACAGAAGATTTGATAATTTTCATAATAAATTAAAGAATAATCAGCTAATTAACAATATAAACTATAAAAACAAGAAAAAATACAACAAAAGAAATGTGTCATTCCTTTTTTAAATAGTTTGAAGCCATAAGCGTAGCGTTTCATTACATATTCGTTTACCACAAATATAATTCTCTATTAGAAGTCTTTATAAAACACTTTAAAATCCTTTAAAAGGCTTGGTTATTAGCTATTTAACGTACTTTTTTAGTAGATCTTGAATAAGCCTTACATCTGTTTCCTTATTTCGGATTAAATTATTTTTAGAATCACAATCAAATAAAGAATAATCAATTTCTATTAAATTAATATTCTTTTTCTGTAATACGTCTTTGCGTCTTTTATTATATCTAATAATTTGTTCACCTCTAGTAATACCACTGGTAGTCATAACTTGCAGTTTCTCTTGATAAGCTTCTGTGTGGTTCGTTTTCTCTTTAAATTCTATAACCAAATTTGCATTTTCATAATAAGCTGCTAGAGGTAACTTTGTTCTAGTTTTTCCTCTTTTGTGCATGTCGCCTAGCAAAAAAGAAAAAGTATGTTTTCGAGAAGATTGTTCTTTAAGATACTCATCACAAAGATCTAAAATATAAAATTCATCGCTGCTTTCTCTTGTCGCTTTTGCTCTTTCTTTTTTAGATATTGTACTTGTAGGTTCTTGAGGTGTAAATGTTGTACCTTCTCTAACCAAGTACCAATAAACAGCTGACTCTGTTCGTTCTGCATGAACAGAAGGAATACTACTAAGTAGGGTTTCTTGATCTAAAGCACGTAAAACTTTACGAAGTGGTAATCCTTTTTTTTGATCTTTTGAAAAAACACCTGCTTTTACTAAATCGTGCATAATGTCTTTTACTGGAATCCAATCTTTATCTGGATTTGCGTTAAAAAATGCTTCAACAACTTTATTAATTTGTGTTACTTTATCTTCTGTTTTACTTCTTTTTTTCATGATTTTAACTTTTTATATTATCTATATTGCAAATACAAATAAAACGCGTGCAAGATAAGCGAATATTATGTTGAAAAAGAAGATTCTACAAGACTCTTTTTATAACTTTTATACTAATAGCCTTATCTTAAGTTCATAAATATGAAGAATCTAAAGTAGATTTGTAAACTACTTAGACCTCAGGTCTAAATGACTTTAAAAAAAGGAACGTTTATTTTAATAATTTGAGTGAAATTATAAAGCATGATTATACCTAAACTACATTATATTACTCAAGGCAAATCACCTAAAGAACACATAGAAAACATACAAAAGGCATGTTCTTCTGGAGCCGAATTAGTGCAACTACGCTTAAAAAATATTTCTGAAAAAAAGATTTTAAAACTA
Source organism: Lacinutrix sp. (assembly GCF_029238095.1). Lineage (GTDB taxonomy): Bacteria > Bacteroidota > Bacteroidia > Flavobacteriales > Flavobacteriaceae > Lacinutrix. The sequence goes on from NZ_JAQWGS010000026.1 coordinate 135,848, forward strand.
GCAACAGAAGCAAGAGAAATCACCTCTCATTTTCAAACCAGATTAATTATTAACGATTATTATAAAATTGCAAAAAGTGTAAAAGCAGATGGTGTGCATTTAGGACCAACAGATACTTGTCCTAAAGAAGTAAGAAAACATTTGTATACTTGGCAAATAATTGGTGGCACTGCAAGTACATTACAAGAATGTCAAACATTAATTACTAAGGATGTAGATTATATTAGTTTAGGACCTTTTAAAGCTAGCAAAACAAAAGAGACTACAAATCCTGAGTTAGAATTAGAAGCTTACAAAACAATTTTAGATACTTTAAATACTCAAATACCAATTATTAGCGTTGGTGGCATTACAACTGATGATGTTAAAGCTATTTTAGAGACAGGTATAGTTGGGATTGCAGTTTCTGAAGCGATAACACTCAATTTCAATAGCATTAAAACATTTAACAATTTGCTAAAAGCCTCTTCAACAGAAGAAAAACGTTATAGCTTTAAGTAGATATTATGCTTTTTTACATATGCTTAAAAAGGAACTAAAAGCATTTCATACTCAAAATTTAGACAGCCTCTCCTCTTCAGTCATGTTTTCTAGATAAACTAATTTTTTTAGTCAATAAAAATACGCAGTATATCGTATTGTAATTTATTAAGGCAAAAATGGTTATTTAATTAAAGAAATTTTACAAAGCGGAATTTACGATTATAAAGTAATTGTGGATAAAAAAGGTAACAAAATCGACTTTTATGATATTAATAAAACCGATGCTAAACACTTTAAAACCTACAACTTATACTTTAGGCGGAAAAAGAAATGGTTATGGTATATATACCTATGTAGACCGTTCTGTATTTAAAGGCTTCTTTAAAGATGATAAAATAGATGGTCTAGGTGTCATGAAGTATAACAAATCTGGAGACTTAGTTCAAGGTGTTTTTAATAACAAAGGAGCAAAGATTAAAGATTTTTAAAATTTAAATATAACACCTATCCAAATAAAATTGTAATCTTGTTAAAAATTAAAACAACAATAAAAAAGCCCATCAAAATATTGATGGGCTTTTTAAAAAAACTTGAAATATATATTAGATAACTTTTACGTTAACTGCATTTAATCCTTTGTTTCCTTCTTGTAGGTCAAATTCAACCTCGTCACCTTCACGAATTTCATCTACTAAACCTGAAATGTGTACAAAGTGATCTTTGTCTACACCTTCTTCTGTGATAAATCCAAAACCTTTAGTGTCGTTGAAAAATTTTACTGTTCCTTTACTCATAATAATGTAATATTTAATTTTAATAATTGTTTACTAAAGCGCAAAGATAGTGCCAATAATTTGATATAACCTACCAATCTATAGGAAATTAAATTTATGAGTTTAAATCGCTACTGTTTTTTTGTATCAGAGTTCATCAATAAATGCTGAATTTATTAATAATAACAACAGATATTTGATAAAAAATCAACAGTTGAAAACAGAAATATTAGGTTTTTTTTCTAGATGTAATGAAATAAACACCTGTAAGCAATACTGCAGCTGCAATTATAGATTGTGTACTTAAGGTTTCATCTAAAACATACCATCCTAAAACCATAGCAACTATTGGATTTACATAAGCAGATGTTGCTACTTTCTCTGCAGATACTTGTTTTAAAAGATAATTAAACGCAGTAAAAGCTGCAATACTTCCAAAGGTTACAAGTCCCAACATAGAGAGTTGTACATTTATGCTCCAGTGTAATGGCGAAACCCATGCTTCTCCAAAAATAAGGCTTAAAATGGTTAGCATAATACTGGCTATTAGCATTTGGTAGCCTGTACTTACAAAATAATTTTTAGGCAAATCTGCTTTACCCACAAACACACTTCCATAACTCCAGGCAAAAACACATGTAAAAATCATAAAAATACCTAATAAGGTGTCTTTGTCTGTTACTAATTCTTGTTGGCCTACAAGCAAATACATTCCAATAACACCTAAACCAACACCTATTAAAGATTTTGGTTTCATTTTTTTATTATCAATAAAACGCATTAACAATAAAACAAATAAAGGTTGTGTAGAAGCTAATAAAGCACCAAAGCCACTATCCACATATTTTAAAGCCCAAACAAAAACACCGTTACCGTAAACTAGAAATAGAAATCCAATTAATGTAGAATTTAATAGCTGTTTTTTTGAGATTTTTAGATTGAATTTTAAAGCTTTTGCTATACTAAAAATTAAAATACTAGCACTAAAAAAACGAATTGCTGCAAGAAAAAAAGGTGGTAACTCTGTTACAGATATTTTATTTAGCAAGTATGTAGATCCCCAAATAACATAAATACCTATAAATGCAATAATAATTAAAGCTTTAGAACTTAATTTTGGCATGGTTAAAATTAGTTATTTTTAATTATTAATATGAATTTAAAACCTACCAATCAATTGGAAAATAATCTTTTAAAAACTTACCAGACCAATGTTTTCCTGTGTTAATACCATCTATCAAAGGATCCATAACTCTGGCAGCACCATCAACAATATCTAAAGGTGGCTGAAAATCGTGTACTTCTACTTTTTTCTTAGATAATTCTGCAGGATCTTCGTCTGTTACCCAACCAGTATCAACTGCATTCATATAAATACCAGATTTAGCAAATGTTGCTGCAGAAGTATGCGTTAGCATATTTAAGGCAGCTTTAGCCATATTTGTATGTGGATGTCTGTCCTCTTTTTTAAAGCGATGAAACTTACCTTCCATAGCAGAAACATTAATAATATGCTTTTTACCTGTGTTTTCTTTCATCATAACATTTGATAATCGATTGCACAGTACAAATGGAGCAACAGCATTTACTAATTGCACTTCTACCATTTCGGTAGTTTCAATTTCACCAAGCTTTAAACGCCAGCTATTGGTTTTACGTAAATCTACTTGTTGTAAATCTGCATCCAATTTTCCTTCTGGGAAGACTTCAGACGTTTGTAAAGAATTATCAAAACTATAAGGGATTTGAGATAATTCTGCCGAGTTACGCAATCCAATGCCAGGTTCTGGACCATGCCATGTTACTGGTAACACATTGTTTTTACTCGTTTTTGATGTACTTATACTTAAATCTGATAGTTCTTGTAAACAATTAATATGGTCTTTTAATAACGGTTGAGCCAATTTTGGTAGTTGGTCTACAGGAAGCTTTTCGTTTGCCATTAAATGAAAATAAAAGCCTGATGGTCTTCTTACTGTTTGCGCTGCATTATTAATTAAAATATCTAATCGGTTGTATTTTTGTTCAATGTAATTGCAGAAAATTTCTACACTTGGTATATGTCTTAAATCGAGTCCGTGTATATGTAAACGAGCACTCCAATCCTTATAATCTTCTTCTTTAGAAAACCTGATTGCAGAATCTGCAGGAAAACGCGTAGTAGCTACTACTGTTGCTCCAGAACGCAATAACATAAGTGTAATATGGTAGCCTATTTTTAATCTAGAACCTGTAATTACAGCCACTTGATCTGTTAAATCTGTAGTTTGAAATCGTTTGGCATAATTTAAATCACCACAGTTTGTGCACATGGTATCGTAAAAGTGGTGCAGTTTTGCATAAACAGTCTTGCAAACATAGCAGTTTCTTGGAGATTCTAATTCTGGTGTGTCTTCTGGTATTGATGCCGCAGACAATAATTTTGGAGCTACAAATAATGCAGCTTCGCGAGCAGAACGAATTCCTGTAGATTTCCTAGCATGTTTATCGCTTTCAATTTGTTTACGCTTTGCAGCTTTTTTTGCATCTTTTCTTCTGCGCTGAAACTCTTCTCTATTAGGACGCGTTAATTCTCCAGCTGCTTTAAATAGCGCGACACGTTGTGCTTCTGGCAATTCAAAAAGTGTACTAGTATTTTCTAGCAGCTTTTGTAGCGTTGCAATACAAGCTTCTATCTCTTGATTATGGTTGTTTTCTTTCATGTAAATTACAACTAACTAGCTACCTTTCTTATTTTTATTATCTTCAGATTTTGTAATCACATTTTCTGTTTCCTTTACATAATTTGCAAGAATTTTATCTACTAATTCTTCTTTTGTTAAATGATGAAAAATAGTTTTAACTTTAGCTTTCACATCTTCAGAAATGGTTCTATTTGGCTTGGTTTTAAAAATTCTTTTTGCCCATAATAAGGTGTTATTGTCTTCAATACTTTTAGCATCTGCCTTTTTAAAACGTTTAAATACAATATCGAGTTCGTTTTCAAAATCCGAAATATCTTCAATCTCTTCTTTTTGAATTATGGTAAGCGACAAGCCTTTTGCTCCTGCTCTAGCTGTTCTTCCACTTCTATGCACATAAGCATCATAAGTATCTGGTAAATGATAATTTACAACGTAAGACACTTCTTTTACATCAATACCACGAGCAGCCAAATCTGTTGCTACTAAAATATCTATATGTCCTTCTCTAAACTGACCCATAATACGGTCTCGTATACCTTGAGATAAACTACCATGTAAAGCACCAGATGAAAATTTATTTATTGCTAATTTTTTTGCTAACTTGTTTACAGCAGCTTTTGTTTTACAAAAAATAATAGCGCGTTCTCCTTCTCGAGTGTTTAAAAAATGAAGCAACACTTCAAGTTTCTCTATTGGCTCTACAACAATGTATTGATGCTCTATACCTTGATGACCAACAGTTGCCATATCTACTTCTATTTGAATTACTTTTTTAGACATGTAATTTTGGACCAATTGCTTTATGGCTCCTGGCATAGTTGCAGTAAATAATAAAGTTCTTCTTTTTTTAGGAATTTCTTTAATTATACTATCTAAACCTTCTTTTAAAGCACTTACCATTTCATCTGCTTCGTCTAAAATAAAATATGAAATGTTTTTAATATTAATTGCTTCACGCTTTACCAAATCTGCCAATCGACCTGGTGTTGCTACAACAATATGCGTAGGTTGTTTTAAGCGTTCAATTTGAGGTTTAATTGGAATGCCTCCACAAACGGAAGCTATAGAAATCTTAGGACTATGTGCTGCAAAAGATTCTAGACTATTAAAAATTTGTTGTCCTAATTCTCTTGTTGGAGCTAAAATTACTGCTTGAATAGTGCTGTCTTCTACATTAATTAATTGTAATAAAGGCAAGCCAAAAGCAGCTGTTTTACCAGTTCCTGTTTTTGCTAATGCAACTACATCTTCTTTTTGGTTTAATAGTACAGGAATTACCTGTTCTTGAATTGCTGTTGGAACAGTAATTTTTATAGCTGAAAGACTTTGTTGTAAAGCTTCATTAATACCTAAATCTGAAAAATGGTTTGGCATAGAATATAATTTTGAGCAAAGATAACTACACTTTTATAAGATGTACTACCAATTCTTAAAATATACTTTAAAGTACTTCCAACTTATAACCTACTCCATGAACGTTAGTTAGCTTTATTGAAGCATCCTCTTGTAGTTTTTTACGTAATTTAGAAATATAAGTATCTAAACTTCTACCAACAAAAACACCATGGTCTTCCCATACTTTTTTTGTGAGTTCGTCTCGCTTTATTATTTTATTTGGGTTTGCTACAAATAGAGCAAGAAGCTCGCATTCTTTTTTTGAAAGACTAATTTCTGTTGCTGCTTTTACTAAATTGTTTTGCTCTGGATAGAATTTGTACTGTCCAATCGCCTTATAATTGTCTTGATTAATTTCATTCGATGGTTTAGACCTTGTTCTAAAAAATTTAAATAGCAATAACCCAAAAATACCTATAATAGATAAAACTATAGGCAAAGTATAACCAGAACCAGCTTTAGTTATTTTAGTAAATCTAACCGTTACCAAATAACAATCACTATGTAATTGTCTGCCACCACAAGGGATGATTCCATTTTCTTTGTTTTCTTTCATTTCGTAGCTATAAGCTACTTGATTGTCTTCACATTTTATAACTTCGGTAAGATACTGATTAGGTAAACTAGCTTTTTCAAAACTAATTTTTATATGTTTTACCAAAGTATCTGGATGAATACTTAGTTGGTTTTCAAAAGATAATTCATATTTAAAATTACCTAAATTTATAACTGGCATAATTAAAGAAGTTGAATCTTGATTGCTTAGTAATAAATGATGTCCAACATCACGTAAAGCTAGTTTTGTGGTTTCAGAACGTGTAGTGTTTGGTTCTTTTGTACAAGATAAACTCACTAATAAAAGAGCAAAAACAGTACAATAGAATACTACAGAATAAATGTGTTTTCTCATAATTAGCTGTAAATAACACATAATTTTATGACTTTTGGTAGTTGTTGACACTTCTTTTACATTCTTTTGACATATTTTGAAACTATTCCTCCTAGTTTTACTTCATCAAACAAAATAAGTCATCATTAATCATTAAATTTAAAGTTATGAAAAAAAGTATCCTCATTATTTGTACTACAGTTATTACATTAAGCGTTATTGCTTTTTGTGTTTTAAACAGAAACAAAAAAGAAGTTAATGTTTCAAAAGACCTTGCAATTAACTCAACACAAACAGACAAAAAAGAACCAGAAGTATTTGAAGATTTTATATATGATGTTGGTACACGATTTAGACCAATAAAAAAGAGTGCGCTAAAAAAGATAAAATCCTTTGAAGCTTTTTTAGATCAAGAAGTTGTGGATGGTATTATAGACGTTGAGTCTGTAAGTGTTGTAATTTTTAAAGATGAAAAATATTCTGAAATACAAGAACAAGCTAAAACACCTTTATTTAATGTCAACCAATTAAAGCTTTTACAAAACTCAGACTATTCAACAAATTTTAAAATTTCAGTATACTTTACTGAAAAAAATACCGAAACAAATGCTATCCAAACTAATCATTGGACACCACACCATACTATAGTCCCAGAAAAACAAGCTGAATATTCTAAAGGAAAAGCTGTGCTTTTAAACTTTTTAAGAACTAAAGGAAAAGCCATTGTAGCTTCTGAAAAAGTAGAACCAAAAAAATTACAAGCCGCTAAACTCTTTTTTACAGTTTCAAAAATTGGAGACATTAAAAGTGTAAGATTAGACAGATCCTCTAATTATCCAAAAATAGACGATTTTATGATTCAATTAATAAAAAACACTCCAGACCAATGGGTTCCTGCTGAAAATAAAAAAGGTGAAAAAGTAGAACAGGAATTAGTGGTATCGTTTGGATTAATGGGTTGTTAAACCTAACACTAAAATTGTAAAAAAACAGGTTGTATTTATCAGCCTGTTTTTAGTTCTATACCTCATGAACACGTACTTTTTTCTTCTTTAGTCGTGTATTATTGGTATTAGCAATAATGGTTTCCAATTTAACTTTTGGCACAGCAACAAAAGCGCAGTCTTGTTTTAACTCAATTACACCTAATTCGTTACGTTGCAAATTACCTTGTTTAAAAAACAAACCAGCAATATCGGCTTTAGAGATTTTATCTTTTCTTCCTCCAGAAATAAATAAGGTGGACCACTCACTTTTAATTTTAGAGGTCTTTCCTCCTAGCTTTTCAATTTGAGTAGATGTTATAAACTCTGGTAAATATTCGTTTTCCCATTGCAAAACATATGCTGTTCCTTGTGCATTCATTCTGGCAGTTCTACCATTTCTATGAGTAAACTCTTCAGCTTTTAAAGGCAATTGATAATGTATAATAAAATTTAATTCTGGAATATCTAAACCTCTAGCAGCCAAATCTGTAGCTATAATAATTTGATGCGTTCCGTTTCTAAATTTTATTAAAGCACGCTCTCTGTCTATTTGTTCCATTCCTCCATAAAAACAACCATGTGGTATGTTGTTCTCTAGAAGAAAATCGCTTACATATTGAATGGTATCTTTAAAATTACAAAATACAATTCCTGGTTTATTACCAATAGAATGTAATAAATCTACTAAGGTTTGTAGTTTGTTCTTTTCTGGAGAAATCACCTTCTTAACTACTAAATTAGAGGTTTTAGTATCTAAATAATCTATAACTATTTCGTTTTCAAGACCAACAAATCTTGGAATTTCCATGTCCTGAGTTGCAGAAGTTAAAATTCGTTTTTTAATATTTGGTAAACTAGCTAAAATAGCACTCATTTCTTTTTCAAAACCTATTTCTAGAGATTTATCAAATTCATCTAAAACCAGCGTTTTAATGTCTTCGACTAAAAATGTTTCACGCCTTAGGTGGTCTGCAACGCGACCTGGTGTTCCAATTAATATTGCAGGAGCATGTGCTAATTCTATTTTATCTTTAGAAAATGGTCTTCCGCCATAAACTGCATTTACTTTAAATCCAGATCCCATTTCTCTAACAACTTGCTCAATTTGTATTGCCAATTCACGAGAAGGTACTAATATAAGTAATTGTACATTTTCGCATTTAGCAGATAAATTATTAATAGTGGGTAGCAAAAAGGCAAGTGTTTTACCAGTTCCAGTAGGAGATAATAAAACCGTATTATCAATAGATGAAATAGATAAAAACGCTTCTTCCTGCATAGGATTTAGCGCTTCTATATTCAATTTGTTCAAAATAGCTTGTTGCGATTTATTTTGGTTTGCCATTACTGTTTTTTTGGTAAAGATAAAGACACTTTAATTAATTATAACCTAGAAGCCAAACTAGTTTTAATACTATCAAACCATTCGTTTTTTAGAATACTTAAAACAATGCTATCGCGTCTGTTACCTTCTGGTGTAGAGCAATTTTGCCTTAAAACACCTTCTACTCTACAACCTATACTTTTCATGGCTGCAATACTCTTTTTATTATTATTGTCTGCTCTAAATTCTACACGTTCAACACCTAATGTTTCAAAAGCAAAAGAAAGCATTAAATATTTACAATTTTTATTTAAACCTGTACCTTGATAATCCTTACCATACCAAGTGTAACCTAGCTGTACTGTGTTGTGTTCTGGTTGGTAATCGTAAAAGCGAGTACTTCCTGCGTATGCGTTCTTTCGTTTATCGAATACAATAAAAGGATACGATTTATTATTTAATTTATCATGTAATGCTTTCTCAATATAAACCTTCAAATTTTCTAAACCATTAGCAGGTTGCAAAGAGAATTCCCATAATTTTGGTTCGTAAATTGAAAACCTCGATAACAAATTAATATCATCTGCTTTTAGAGGTGATAGTAGAACAACATCATTTTCTAAGATATAGTCGAAATTAAAGTCTAATAGTTTCATTGCATAAAAAAATAATTAACACTTGTTAAACTAAAGTTCTTCTCCAGAAGCACGATATTCTACATCTTTATTTTTTCCTTTTTGTTTGAATTCTACATCATAAAATTCACCTTTTAAAGCACTATCAACCTTTTCAATCTCAGCGATTTCCTCTTTAGAATAATTTTTCTTAATGGCTTCTCTTATAGATTTTGGTAAGTCTTTTTTAGATATGCTGGTTTCTGTTTCAATCCAAATACCTTCAGGAGAAAAATCAGCTCTATATTTTACACCTTCTTTTTTAAAATGAGATTCAAAATTACCGTGAGCATCTATTTCCCAATCTGGATCGTTTTCATCTGGATACTTTAATTTAAAAGCCTTTTCAACAACTTTTGGAACTTGACTTACAGCTTGATTTTGGCATCCAAAAAAAGCCAACGAACAAATAATTATTAGTATTCGTGATTTTTTTTTCATCTTTTCAATTCTCTATTTTTTTATACTGTTGTAAATTTATTGATTTAAAAATCAAGATTTTATAATCTTATCTTAAAAATCAAGTTTCAAATTATTAAATTTAAAAAATATTATAAATTTATTACTAATACTATGCTTAAAGAATTTTGCAAAACGCATAGTTTCTGTTACCTACACAAATTAATAATTTAAATGAAAAAACTTCTAATTACAACACTATTATTGTTTGTTTCTTTAAATACAATGCAATCACAATCTATTGCAAGACAATGGAATGAAGAATTATTAAATGCTATTAGGTCCGACTTTGCAAGACCTACAATACATGCTAGAAACTTATTTCATACTTCTGTTGCAATGTATGATGCTTGGGCTTTGTTTGATACTCAAGCCGAAACTGTTTTTTTAGGAAAAACATTTCAAGGTTACAATTTTAGCTTTAATGGTATCGCTACACCTACAGATATAAATGTTGCAAGAGCAGAAATGATGAGTTATACAATGTATAGACTTTTAAATTATAGATTTGCAAACTCACCAGACTCAGCTAACACTCTTATTTCAATTAACACTCTGTTTAGTAACTTAGGATACGATGCTACATTTACTTCTACAGATTATAGTACCAACTCTTATGCAGCATTAGGAAACTATTTTGCACAAGAAATTATAGCTTTTGGTCTTCAAGATGGCTCTAATGAACAAAATAGTTATACAAATCAATTTTATTCTCCATCAAATCAGCCTTTAGTTTTGGAGCTATACGAAGACAATACTGCTATAAATCCAAATTCGTGGCAACCTCTAGCATTCGACGTGTTTGTTGACCAGAGTGGAAACACTTATCCTCTAGACACACCTAGTTTCTTGAGTCCTGAATGGGGAGAAGTGAGTCCGTTTGCACTTAAAAGCACAGATTTACAAATATTAAATAATGGTTTTGATTCTTATGTTTATAACGATCCAGGACCACCAGATTATATACAAAACTCTAATGAAGATGGTATTGACGATCCTTATAAATGGTATTTTACATTAGTTGCCTCTTGGTCATCGCATCTGGATCCAAACGATAATACAACTATTGATATTTCTCCAGGAGCTTTAGGAAATGTTGACTTAACCAATTATCCTCAAACTTTTCAAGAATATAAAGCGTTTTACGACTTTACAAATGGAGGAGATTCTGGAACTGGACATGCTTTAAATCCAAGTACAGGATTGCCTTATGTACCACAATTGGTAAAAAGAAGTGATTACGCTAGAGTTTTAGCAGAATTTTGGGCAGATGGCCCAGATTCTGAGACTCCTCCAGGACATTGGTTTACTATTATAAATTATGTAAGCGATCATCCAGATACCGTAAAACAATTTAATGGTCAAGGTCCTATATTAAGCGATTTAGAGTGGGATGTTAAAGGCTATTTGGTTTTAGGTGGAGCAATGCATGATGCTGCTGTAGACACTTGGGGAATTAAAGGTTATTACGATTATATTAGACCAATATCTGCAATTAGATATATGGCTGGAAAAGGACAAAGTACAGATGCAACTTTACCTAGCTACGATCCTCATGGCATGCCATTAATTCCTGGTTTAGTAGAATTAATAGAAACTGGAGATGCTCTAGCTGGAACTGGTGATGAAAATGTAAATAAAATTAAAATTAAATCATGGAAAGGTCCAGATTTTATTACAGATCCAGCAGTTGATGTTGCTGGAGTAGATTGGATTCTTGGAGAGCATTGGTGGCCCTACCAACGTCCTACATTTGTAACACCTCCTTTTGCTGGTTATCTTTCAGGACATTCTACTTTTTCTAGAGCTGCTGCAGAAGTATTAACTTTAGTAACTGGAGACGCCTTTTTTCCAGGTGGAATGGGAACATTTGATATTTTACAAAACGATTTTTTAGTTTTTGAAGAAGGACCAACTCAAAGTTTTACTTTACAATGGGCAACCTATAGAGATGCTTCAGATCAAACAAGTTTATCTCGTATTTGGGGAGGAATTCATCCTCCAATAGATGACATAAGAGGTCGTATTATTGGTGATAAAATTGGTAAAGAAGCCTATGACTTAGCAGTACAATATTTTGATGCGTCACTATCTACCTCTGAGAATACTTTGGAAAACGATATTGTTATATATCCTAATCCTGTTTTAAACCAATTAAACATTCAAACCAGCAGTATTAAAAATTACACTGTTGATATTTACACTATTAATGGTGCATTAGTAAACTCTAGCGCTATTAGCAATAATAAAAGTGTTAATGTTTCTCATTTGTCTGCAGGCTTATATTTAGCAAAATTTATAGATCCTAACACAAAAGAAATCACTATCAAGAAATTAATAAAAAAATAGGATGCTTAAAACGTTTAGAATTATTGCTTTGTTAGAAGGTGTTTCGTATTTGTTATTAATGGCAGCAGCTGTATATAAGCGTATGCCAGAAGGTAACGATGAATATGTTCAACTTCTTGGTATGCCTCATGGCTTACTTTTTGTAGCTTATATTGCTTTGGCAATATTTTTACAAACAACATACAAATGGAATACTAAAACTTTTATTGTTATTTTACTAGGCTCTTTAATTCCTTTTGGAACTTTTTATGTCGATAAAAAATATCTAAAACCTTTAGCGTAATTTAAACTTTTAATTCAATTTTTTTTTGAAAGTTTTAATCACACTAATCGTTTAACCTGTCGCTTATAAACTCTACTTTAGTTTTACCATGTGGTTTTGGCTTACCATCATCTCCAAGGTTTACCATAGTAATATTATCTACTGTAACTATTGTTTCTCGTGTCATCATATTTCTAACTTCGCATTTTAAAGTAATAGAGGAACGTCCAAAACTTTTAACTTCCATACCAATTTCAACTATATCACCTTTTAAAGCTTTACTGTTAAAATTAATTTCGCTAATATATTTTGTAACAATTTTTGAGTTATTAAGTTGAACGACAGTATATAAAGCTGCTTCCTCATCAATCCATGCTAATAAACGTCCTCCAAATAAAGTGCCATTAGGATTTAAATCTTCTGGTTTTACCCATTTTCTTGTGTGAAATCTCATAGTATATTAATTTTTATAAAGATAATTGTTCATAAGACCGTTAACAAGAAAATTCTATAGTGAATCATTATAGCTTCATAATTAATATTTTTATAAAAACTGAAACAATTATGACTACTAGAGATGAACAATTATTAGCTATTAGACCTATTATTTCTTCTATTAAAATTAGTAATAATATGAGTACAGACGAGCGTTTTCAGAACTTAACACTACGTCCTATAATTAAACTGCAAAACGATTTATTTGTTGAAGTTTTTAAAAACTATATTTCTAAACACAAAAATGTGTTTTATGAATTGACTTTAGATAAACGAATGCATTATATAGACAATGCTATACATAAAGATATAAAATTTAGAAATGCCTTAAAAGGAATAATTATTGGCCTATTTACTATTGAAGAATATAAGCTTTACATTACCAACTCTTCAGCATTAAATAAGCGTATGATGAATTTGGTAATACAACGTATACAAAGCCAAATCCAACTGTTAGAACCTGTTCTTGCAGAGGTATAGTTTACTTTTTTTTAAAAAAATTAAATAAAAAGCCACAATTACTAATGAAATTGTGGCTTTAAGATTGATTATTAAATTAACCTTTATTTTTTATTTCCAAAAATATCTAATTCAATAACGGTTTTACCTAATTTCTTTACTTCTTCAAATTGAGTTTTCTTATCTCCTACTACAACATAAATCATCTCCTTTTCATTTAAGTAAGTACCTATAACTTCTTTGTAATCAGATAATTTCATATTAACTAATTCTTCTTGGTTTTTCACTAAAAAGTCTTCAGCTTTATTATACTTGCTCATTTGTCTTAACATACCAAGTTTAGCTCCTAAGCTTTCGAAAGCACGAGTTTGGCTTTTTAAAACTTTTGTTTTTGTTAGCTCTACTTCTTTATCTTTAAAGTTCTCTGCATAATTAGTCAACATCTCTTTTATAATATCTAACGATTTTAGTGTGGCATTTGCTCTTACACTAGTTCGTACTGTAAATGGAGAGACTTCTTTATTAGAACTTATTGAAGAATAAGCACCATAAGTATAACCTTTACCAATACGAAGCGTTTGAAATAATTGTCCGCTAGAACCACCTCCAATAATTTCGTTTGCAAAACTTAAATTATTAGCGTCTTCATTTGTTTGAGATAAGGCTAATTTACCAATGTAAAGTACAGATTGTTTTGCGTCTGGAACATCTATAAAATACAATGTGTTTGCTTTATTTTGTTCTGGTATAGTGTAATTATCTATAACTATAGCATCATTTTTCCAATCGTTTAAAATTGAGATTTTATCTAAGGTTTGCGCTTTAGTTAAAGCACCTGCAAGATGAAAGTTAGCATCTTTTGGTGATAATTTTAAATAATACTCTTGCAAATCGTTTAAAGTAATTTTACTAACCGATTCAAAGTTTCCAGATGTTGGAACTCCAAAAGGATGATTTTCTCCATATATTAATTTATTAAAATTAGAAGATGCTATAAAATTAGGATTAGCCTCTCTACCTTTTAAGTTAGTTTCTAATGCTTGTTTTAAACGGTTATATTCTTTTTCATCCCAACGTGGTTCTAATATAATTTCTTTAACCAATGCTATTGTTTCTTCAAAATTTTTAGCTAAACAAGAGCCAGTTACATGAAAGTCTTCGTTGGTAGTATACATGTTAATTGAGGCTCCTAACATACCAATAGCTTCTTCTAAATCTGCTGCAGATTTAGTTTTAGTGCCTTGCATTAGCAAATCGCTTAAAAGACTTGAAACTCCTGCTTTTTCAATAGATTCTATTAGTTGTCCTCCAGGAATTGTTATATCGAACTCTACTAATGGTACTTCATTATTTTCAATGCCAGTAAACGTCATTCCATTTTCTAACTTGCCTTTCCAAACAATTGGTGATTTAAATAATGGTAACTCACCAAAATCTGGTTCACTTCTATCATATTTGCTTGGTGTTTTCTCATAAACCGCTTCTTCTCCTTGGCTAACTTCTTCGTTTGCAACATCTTTTTTAACTTCTTCTATCCAAACTTTTGCTTCTGTAGATTCTGTAATGGCTAAATTTAGTTGTTCTTTTGGAACAACACTAGTCATTAAATAGTTTTTACCTTTTAAGTAAGTATTATAAACACGCATTATATCTTCTGCTGTAACTGCATTGGTTAATTTAGCAGTTTCTGTTATGTAACTAGGATCGCCAATAAACTCATTATCTTGAACCAATTGGAAGGCTTTGTTTAAAACGGTACTGACACCTCGATATAAGTTAGTTTCTTGCTCTGCTTTTATGCGTTTTAAATCTTTTGTATTAACGCCTTCTGCCTCAAACATGGCTAAACCTTTATCTATGGCAACTTTTACACTATCTAAATCTATGGTTTCGTTAGCTCTTACTCTAAAAATAAATTCTCCAGCTAACTCGCTACTTGACTGGTAACTTCCTACATTAGGTGCTAATTTTTCTTCTTCAACAATAACTTTATATAAAGGTGCTTTTTTACTTCCGCTTAATAATTGTCCTAAAATGTTTAAGGCATAAGAATCCTTATGATACTCCTCTACTGTTGGAAAAACGATACGAAGTTCTGGTAATTTTGCAAAGTTATCTTCAAAATATAGAGATTTAGTAGCTTCAAGTGTAACAGGTCTAGGCTCTAAAGGCTTAACTTCTGGTCCTCTTGGTATTTCTCCAAACCATTTCTTTACTAAAGCTTTAGTTTCCTCAACATCGATATCTCCAGCAATTACAAGTGAAGCGTTACCTGCTCCATAATATTTTTTATAAAATGTTTTAACATCTTCTAACGTTGCCGCTTGCAAATCTGGAAGCGACCCAATAACTGTCCAGTTGTAAGGATGGCCTTCTGGATAAAGGTTTTTTCTAATAATTTCGTTTGTATAACCGTAGGCTGCGTTATCAACACGTTGTCGTTTTTCGTTTTTAACCACTTGTTTTTCGCGTTCTAATGCTGCTTCGGTTACAGTATTAATCATATAACCAAAACGGTCTGAATCGATCCATAAAATTTTCTCGAACGCATCTTTAGGTACCACTTCATAATAGACGGTATAATCGTTAGATGTACCACCATTTCTGCTTCCTCCCCATTCTGGTATCATTTTACGATTAGCACCAACAGGAGTGTTTTCTGAATCGTTAAAACTCATATGTTCAAAAAAGTGTGCAAAGCCTGTTTTTCCTGGCTCTTCACGATTAGAACCAACATGCATTACTGTTGCTACAGCTACAATAGGATCGCTTTTATCTACATGTAATATTACTTCTAGACCATTATCTAAAGTAAATTTTTCATAATCTATTTTAAATTCTGTCTCAGTTTTGGAATCTGCTAGAGATTTGTTTTTGTCTGTACAGGATAGTACAGTTAAAAGCCCAAGAATGGGAAATACAATTTTCTTAATCATGTAATGTTTGTTTTATATTAAAGATTCTCCGTTTAAATTAGTGGTTAAAACATCGCTCATATAATCAAAATATGGTCTTATGCCTTTAAAAGCTTGGTCTATTTTTTCTAATATATCTTTATTTTGCACTTCCTCATCTGTAAATTTCTTAGTGAAAATAAATTGTTTGCGTCTTATTAAATCTATAGCTTTATGCTCTTTATCAAATCCTTTAGGAGCTGTTTTTAATGCTTCACCTTCTAGTTCTCCCCAAACAGATTTAAATGTCTTATTATTGATAATGGCTCTAATTTCTTCATCATCCATTTCGAATTCTTTACGAATACGAAATAAATCTTCTTTTGAAGGATCCCAAAAACCAGTAGCCACAAAACTCTCGTTATTAGGTTGAATATGAAAATAGTAACCTCCTCTTAAGTGAGGTTTTACACGATGAAATGAGCCACTAAAGTGTGTTTTGTAGGGCTGTTTGTTTTTTGAAAAACGAACGTCTCGATAAATTCTAAAGAGTTTTACTTTATCGGTTTTGTCGTGAATGTTTAGCTTTTGGTTTACTTTAGAGTAAAACATTTTAACTTCGCTTTCTAAAGTTTTAAACTCTAACTTATTGCTATTAAACCAATCTCTATTATTATTTTTCTCTAATTTTTTTAAAAAATTAAAGACGTCTTTTGAAACCATAAACCATTTTTAAAAATGAATTTAAAGTTACAAAAAAAGTCTCAGTTGCTAAATTAGCTACTGAGACTTTTAAATTTAATAATTATAAATTTATTATTCTTCTACTTCTTCTACATCTTCAATAACGTCTTGAACATCTTCTGAAGCTGCTTCAACCTCTTCACCTACTTCTTCAATTGTTTCTTCAATAGTTTCTGCTGGAGTTTCTTTTTCTTCTCTACAACCTACAAAGACTAAAGAAAGACATAATAATAAAGTTAAAGTATATGCTGATTTTTTCATTTTTACTGTTTTTTAATTGTTGTTAATACATTTGATATTTCGCCGCAAATGTAATTTTTATTTTAATACAAATTACATTTATTATTAGTTTTTAAATAAAATAATTACAGCGTTTATTAATAGATAAATAACTGCTTGTTAGTAACTTAAATTAGATTAATTTATGTTAAGACATCCAAGTAGTTGATAAAATAATTAACAGCTTTATTCAAACTGAAGACTCTTAAGTATTAATCCCGAAGCAGGTGCAATGTATTCCATTTTAATAGTATTTTCAGGCTCTAAAGACTTTTCGATATCATTTAAAGTAAGCTTTCCTTTTCCTAAATCTATTAAAGTACCCATCATTAATCTAATTTGATTTCTCATAAATCCTTTACCACGAACTCTTAACAAATAGCTTTTTTTAGGAAAGAAATTTGCAGAATATATTGTGTTTTCAATTATCTCACAGGTTAAAATTTCGCGATTATAAATTCCATTATCAGATGGTTTGTAGCAATAGGTTTTTAAGTAATGTTCACCTTGAAATAGTTTGGCTCCCTTTTTCATGATTTCAATATCTAAGTCCTCTAAAATAGTAGTTAATATAGGTGCACAAAACGGATGAAACTTATCTCCAAAAGCAAACAAATACAAATATTCTTTAACTTTAGAGTTATTAATGATATTAAATTTAGCATCTACCTCTTTTATGGCTAATGCTCTAATATCTTGTGGTAAGTTGGTGTTGAAAAGCTTTAAAAAGGCTACCTTATCTTCTATAGGTTCATATAAAAACAACTCTATGGCTGCTTCTTCGGCAGATACCATTGCGTCTGTTCTACCAGATGCTAGGCTCTTAAAGCGTTGGCCTTCAAGTATAAAATTTAATGTTCTATCTACCATTAGATGCAAAGTTTTTACATCTGGCTGCTTTTGCCAACCGTGAAAACGATAGCCTAGATATTGTATAGTTATTAGATAATAAAATTTCTTCAAAAGTGTGCTAATTTATAAACTCGAAAATAACCTATAACTAGCGTTAAACAAAATTTTTATATATTGTATTATTATTAACTAACTAAATATAAAATATTATGACAGTAAATTCAACACAAAAACCGCCAATTTGGTTTTGGATAGTAGCCATTATTGGCTTAATTTGGAATGGCATGGGAGTTAATGCTTATTTACAACAAGCTTACAATACAGAAAGTTTTAGAAACATGTATACTCAAGAACAATTAGATATTGCAGCCAATACTCCTTCTTGGGTTACTGCAGCATTTGCTATAGCTGTTTTTGCTGGCTTCTTAGGTTTTGTATTTATTCTTCTAAGAAAAAAAATAGGCTATTCTTTATTGCTTTTGTCGCTTTTAGCAGTCATTGTTCAAATGAGTTACATTTTAATGAATGGATACGCTAGCAATATTGGGATGACAATAATGATTATTGCATTTGCTATCTTATTTGTTATTTTAGGAAGACTATTTAAAACTAAAGGCTGGATTTCTTAACTAGCAATTAAAAAGAACACACAAAAGCATTAGTTCTAAAATTTTAGAGCTGATGCTTTTTTTATTAAATTCGTTAATAGAAAAAGCATTCTATTGAAAACAAAATACCCATTCGATCCTGAAATTAAACACCATTTAATTATTGCTTTAGGTGTTGCCTTTTGGGTTTTTGCTTTTTTATTTTTTACAGAACCTTTGGATGTTTCAGAATTAAACCATTCTGAAAAGCTGACCTATCTTCCACTCTATGCTTTAGTTGGTGCTTTTTCATATTGTAGCTTTATTCCTTTACAATATTATTTACTTAAAAAGAGTAAGCAAAATTGGAAGTTAAAACACGAATTGGTTTTTATAATTACGCTTTCTCACAAATACCGTCTGCTAAACCAATATTTGGTGCAATTTCAACAGAGCCATTAATAATATGAAGGTTCGCTTTTATACCATTTTTATCTAAAAACTGATTAACAGTGTTTGGATATGAAGTTGCTATTCTTTTACCTGCTAAATCTTTTAAGCTTTTTGCTTTAGAGTTTTTAGGTACAGCTATAGATACCTTACATTTAGAAAAACCTAAACGTTCTACTATTGGCAAATCTGTACCTTTTTCTATTAATACATTCTCGCCAATAATAGCAATGTCTATACACCATCTCTTAAATATTGAGGGATATCTCCATTCCTTAAATAAAAAACTTCTAAAGGAAAGTTTGCTGCTACTGCTTTTAATTGATCTTTACCATTGTCTATAGAAATTCCTATATCTTTTAGAAGCTTCATTGAGTCTTCATTAAGTCTTCCTGATTTCTGAACCGCAATTTTAAGTTTACTCATTTTATTTTTTAGTTTTTGTTTGTTAGAGTAAATCTTTATTCGGATAAACTCCCTTGGTTGTTGGGAATAAAAAAATCCGCTTGATTTACTCAAACGGATTTAATATATGTTGGTTTTATTCAATACATTATCGCTTCGCTCGAGTGCAAGTATGATAATGATGATGTATTTGAATAAAGTTCATTTTCTTTTTGTTATATACAAATATTCATAAAAAAATCAATAACACCAAATCCAATTAGATGTAAATTAAAAACTTTATGATTTTATTAGCAAATTTATTGATTTCCTAAAATAATTGGCATTCCGCTATCACCAGAACCTATAACAATAACCTTACTATTTTGTGATTCTGAGAGTTTAACAGTTGCTTCAATACCTTTATCTTGAAGTATTTTATCTGTTAACGACGCACTTAAAATACGGTTTGCGTCAGCCTTTCCTTGTGCTTCGATAATTACTTTTTCTGCTTCTTTGGCTGCAGTTACAAGTCTAAATTCGTATTCTAAAGACTCTTGTTCTTGTTTTAGTTTACGTTCTATCGCTTCTTTAATGGTAGGTGGTAACGTTACGTCTCTAACTAAAACTTCATTTAATTGTATGTATTGATTTCCTACAAGTTTCTTTGTTTCTTCAAAAATTTCTTGTTGTATTGCGTCACGCTTACTTGAGTAGAGTTGTTCTGGAGTGTATCTACCTACAACGCTTCTCGCGGCAGAACGAACAGCTGGAAGCAAAACACGTCCAATATATTCTTTACTTTTTTCTTGATGCAACTTTCCTAAATTCTTAAAGTCTGGCTGAAACCAAATTGAAGCATCTAATTTAATATCTAATCCATTAGATGACAAAGCACTCATTTTTTCAAAAACCTCTTGTTGACGCACTTCATAAATATAAACCTTGTTCCATGGTGCTACAATATGAAAACCTTCTCCCATTGGTGGCTTATCTGTTACAACACCTTTTCCAAAAGTTTCAAAAAGCACTCCTGCTTCACCAGAATCTATAGTTACAGCAGATTTTGCAACAACAATAACTAGTATTATTATTCCTATTAATATTGGTAATCCAATTTTTGGTAATTTTTCCATTTCTTTTTTATTTTTAATTATATTAATCCGTTATATTTTCTCATAAACCATTCTATTGCAAGTGTTAACGCTATTAGAACTAAAAGGTATTTCCAATCGATTAAAGGTACACTATTTTTACTGCTTTTTTGTATAGGTTTGTATCTTTCATCTTTTGCTAAATAATCTATTAGCGTTTTGTAATTACTTACAAAATAACTATTACCATTACTTTGGCTAGCCAGTGTATTTAATTTTGAAACGTCTGCGTTTAAAAATTGCTGCTCCACATTATATTCTAAAATTTTAAAACTTCCAGACTTAGAAATAGTCTCGCTAGTCGCTTTTACTGTAAAAGTATAATCTGAAGCTGGCAAAGTGCTTAAGTTTACTTGATAATTATTATTTTTTAAGATAAAAGGAATGGTTTGCGAGGTTTTATTAACTTTATCTGTAACAATAATGTTTAAACTCTCATTAGCATCAAACTCATAGTTTTTATTAAAAAACTGAGCAGACATAACAATAGTACTGCTTCCTAAGTAAAACGATTCGTAATCTAAATTCAATCTATTTTTACGCTTATTAGAAGCGAGATACTGTATCAATTTTCCTGTAAAATCATCGAAAGAATTAAAACTTTCATTGTTTACAAAACTCTGTGCTCTCCATTTCCAAATATTTTCGCCAAATAAAACGGCTTCTCGTCTTCCATTAATTTCAAATGTAGCTAGAAGCGGTTCTTCTGTACTAATAGAACCAACTGTTTTGTATAAAACAGTCTCAAAAGGTACTGAAAAATTAGGTTCACCAAAATTAGCAAACACTGGCGGAAAGGATTCAAAATCTAAATCTTCAATAATAAAAGCACTGTAATTTAAATTTAATTTAGGCTGATAATCTTCAGTTTGGGAAGTAATATCCTGTTGGTAATTTTCGCTAACAGTATTTAAAAATTTAAAATCTGTTTTTGGTCCAGCAATTACAAATTTATTTTTGTTTTGAAGCTTTAAAGCTTCAAACAGATTTTTAAATGTATTGTTTGGTTGATACACAATAACTAATTGCAAATCATTAAGTTGACTAATCGCTTCTTGTGGCTTTAAGAACACCACCTTACGCTGCTCGTTAGTTTCTATGCTTTTTTTAAGCATGCCTAAATCTGGATGTAAAACAGAAGTTACTATACCTACTTTTGTTTTTTGGTCTATAACTTCTACTGCAAAATTTTTACTGTTGTTTGCTTTGTTTTTTTCATCTGTAATTGGCAATATAGCTGCTCTATAGCTTTTAACGCCTACGCTATTTGCTGGTAAAGTGAAGTTTAAAATTATAGAATTATCATCTTGAGAAAAATTAAGATTTTTAGAATAAACAGTATTATTTCCAGAAGTTACTACAAATTTAGTATTTACGTTTTGATCTCCTGTATACAATAGAATAGCTTCTGCTGGAAACTTATTTTTGAAAAATGCAAACTTGTTTACATTAAGTTGTTTTAACTGTAAATCTTGATACTGTGCAGTATCACCAATAATAACAGGATAAATGGGTTGCTTGTATTTTTTAGCCGCATATTCGTAATCATTACCATAAGTTTGGTTTCCGTCTGTTATAATAATAGTTGGAGCTACCGTTTTTTTATACACTTGGTTTAAAGCCTTAAAAGCTTTGTCTATATTGGTTTGTTGCTCTTTAAAAGACAAAGAGTCTAAAACATTAAGTGTCGCTCCAAAAGAAAAAACGTCTATGTTAAACTTGTCTTTTAAAGTCTTGTTATTTCTAATATTATCTACTATTGTTGATACATTTTCTACCTGATTTAAATGCTTTATTGAATTAGAATTATCTATCGCTAAGACAAGGTTAGGCTTTTCGTTAAAAATGGTTATTTGTTGGAATTTTGGGTTGATTATTAATAATAAGACTCCAAAAATGCTTAAAAAACGTAAAAAGGCAAAAAGCGCATTCTTTTTTGATGCGCCTTTTGCTTTATATTTATATTGAAATAGCGCTAATAAAAGCGCGACTATTCCTGCAAGTAATATGTATAGAATTTTTTGTGTTGTCAATTATTCTTTTACTTTTAAAATATTGAATGCATCCATAAAACGTTTAATACCTGGATTATTATCATTATCTGTAAGACAAATAACTTGAGTTATATACATGATGTTTTCTACTAAGTATGCATTAATATAAATAAATCCACCTGCTATTTTTATTTTAATGCTTCTGCCAGGATAACCATTTAATTTTATTTTATCATCAAAAACTAATTCACCTTAAACATTATTTACAGCTCCATTTACAGCTCCATCTAATACATTGGTATTATATTCATCATCTGCATCTTCAAATTGGTCTTTGGGATAATCTGATCTAATTAAGGAATATACTGCGTTATCATCGCCAGATGTTGGCGCATGCATAATCATGTGCATTTTAAGTGTTCCAACAGCAGTTTCTAAGTCTTGCACTGTTCTTTTTGGTTCTTTTGGATATTCAGAAATAAAAGCTAAATCTTCAGATTTATAATCGATCCAGTCTTGCGCATTTACATACGCTGTAGTCGCTATAAAAAGCGTAAAAACATAAATTAATTTTTTCATGAGTGGTTATTTATTAAGATTAATAATTGTACTAGGTTAGCATGCCACCATCTACATTTAAGGTCTGTCCTGTAATGTAAGCAGACATGTCGCTTGCTAAAAACACGCAAACATTTGCAATGTCTTCTGGAGTTCCACCTCGTTTTAATGGTATTGCATTACGCCAAGATTTAACGGTGTCCTCGTCTAGCTTTGCAGTCATTTCGGTTTCTATAAAACCTGGAGCAATAACATTACTTCTTATGTTTCTTGAACCTAATTCTAAGGCAACAGATTTTGAAAAACCAATAATGCCTGCTTTAGAAGCTGCATAGTTTGTTTGTCCTGCATTTCCCTTAACACCAACTACAGAACTCATATTAATAATAGAGCCTTTACGCTGCTTTAGCATTGTGCGTTGCACTGCTTTTGTCATATTAAAAACAGATTTTAAGTTAACTTCTATTACTTTATCAAAGTCTTCTTCTCCCATACGCATTAGCAAATTGTCTTTTGTTATGCCTGCATTATTTATTAAAATATCTATACTACCAAATTCTAATAGAACATCTTCTGCTAGTTTTTGAGATTCGTTAAAATCTGCCGCATTACTCTTATACCCTTTAGCTTTAACACCTAAGGCTATTAATTCTTTTTCTAATGCGGTTGCTGCTTCTACAGATGCACTGTATGTGAATGCAACGTTTGCGCCATGTTGTGCAAAAACCTCTGCAATACCTTTTCCAATACCACGACTTGCTCCTGTTATTATAGCTGTTTTACCTTCTAAAAGTTTCATATAAAAAATTGGTTAATTGAGTTTCCGATTGTTTCGGAAGATTTGTATTTATTAAATCAAATATAAGAATTTCAATGGTGTTCAGAATAAAAAAACCTCACAAATACAATAATTTGTGAGGTTTTAATATTAATTTGTTTAAAGTTCTTTTATCCTAAAACTTCTTTTACTTTTTTTCCTATTTCTGCGGGTGAATCTACTACATTAATTCCACAAGCTCTCATTATTGCTTTTTTAGCTTGAGCAGTATCGTCACTTCCTCCTACAATGGCTCCAGCATGTCCCATTGTTCGACCTGCAGGTGCAGTTTCTCCTGCAATAAAACCAATAATTGGTTTTTTACTACCACTAGCTTTATACCAATTTGCAGCATCTGCTTCAAGTTGTCCACCTATTTCTCCAATCATTACTACACATTCTGTAGCTGGATCGTTTATTAATAATTCTACAGCTTCTTTTGTTGTTGTTCCTATAATTGGATCTCCACCAATACCAATAGCTGTTGTTATACCCAATCCTTGTTTAACAACTTGATCTGCAGCTTCGTAAGTTAATGTTCCAGATTTTGAAACAATACCAACTTTACCTTGCTTAAACACGAATCCTGGCATGATACCAACTTTAGCTTCTCCTGGAGTTATTACACCTGGACAATTAGGACCAATTAAACGACAATTTTTATCTTTTATATAATCTGATGCTACAATCATATCTGCAACTGGAATACCTTCTGTAATACAGATAATAACTTTAATTCCAGCATCTGCAGCTTCCATAATAGCATCAGCAGCGAAAGCAGGTGGTACAAAAATAATTGTTGTATCTGCTCCTACTTTTTCTACAGCTTCTTCAACAGTATTAAAAACTGGCTTGTCTAGGTGTGTTTGCCCTCCTTTTCCTGGAGTAACACCACCAACAACATTTGTTCCATACTCAATCATTTGTCCAGCGTGAAATGTACCTTCACTACCAGTAAATCCTTGAACTATAATTTTTGAATCTTTATTTACTAAAACGCTCATTGTTGTTTAATTTTTTATGTTTTAAAACGTGGCAAAAGTAAGTTTTTAACAGCTATATATAAAGTTTTTTAAACTTTTATTTCTGAAAAAGAATTTGCAATAATCGCAGCATCATCAGCTAATTGACTAATTTGATGTCCTCTATATAATTTTTCGTCCTTTATTTGCCAAATACTTATATAATGAGCCAATGGAATTTCTTCGTCTTGGTTTTCAATAGTTCTTCCAAAAACGGTATGTCTACTAGTTATAAAATCTCCATCTTGAAGTAAATGACTAATTTCTGTTCTTAAATTATAGTAGTTTTTATTTATATTATTAAAGAATGTTAAAATAGCATCGTAATTTAAAATCTGAAATCCTGTACTACTGTTCCAATGTAATTGACAGTCTCTATGAAAATATTGTTCTACTGAAATTTTATTTTTCACTAAATCATATTCATAAAACTGCTTTACTAATTCTTTAGGGCTCATTTATTTAATCTTTAATTTGTCTAAAATCTCTGGTATCTTTCTAATAGAAGCTATTTCTTTATATTTCGATCTAAAGTCATCTGCTGGAGTACCAAAATAACTTTTATGTCCTTCAAGAGATTTACTAACACCAGATTGTGCAGATATAACAGCTTTCTCTCCTATTGTAATACCACTTGTTATACCAACTTGTCCCCAAATGGTAACTTGGTCTTCAATAATAACACAACCTGCAATTCCTACTTGAGAAGCAATCAGGCATTTTTTACCAATAACAGTATCATGACCAACCTGAACTTGATTATCTAATTTAGAGCCTTCGCCAATTGTAGTATTTGCTGTAACACCATTATCTATTGTGCAAAGTGCTCCAATATGAACATTATCTTCTATAACCACGCGACCACATGATAGCAATTGGTCGAATCCTTCTGGTCTATTCTTGTAGTAAAATGCACTTGCACCTAATATTGTACCAGAATGAATTGTTACATTATTACCAATTATGGCATCATCATAAATGGTAACATTTGCATGAATAACACAGTTATTACCAATACTAACATTGTTTCCTATAAAGCAATTGGGTTGTATAATTGTGTTCTCACCTATTTTAGCTGAAGGAGATATTGCAATATTAGAGGATTTAAAAGGCTTAAAATGATTTGTTAATTTATTAAAATCTCGAAAAGGATCATCACTAATCAAAAGTGCTTTTCCGTCTGGACATTCTACTACTTTGTTGATTAATACAATTGTTGCTGCAGATTGCAAAGCTTTATCGTAATACTTAGGATGATCTACAAAAACAATGTCACCAGATTCAACAACATGAATTTCATTCATTCCTAAAATCTCAAAATCATCTGCACCAACATAATCACAATTAATTATATGGGCTATTTCCTTTAAGGTTTTAGAATTTAGGAATTTCATTGTTGGTTTTTAGTGTTGAATTATAATTATTAAGTTTAAGTATTCTGAGGCCATTATAAAAAACTTAGTGCTTTTTTGTTATTCTTTTACACGTTCTTTATAAGTCCCTTTTTCTGTTTCAACTTTAATTTTATCGCCTTCATTAATAAACAAAGGCACATTTACAGTTGCTCCTGTTTCAACAGTAGCAGGTTTTGTAGCATTTGTGGCAGTGTTTCCTTTAACTCCTGGCTCTGTTGCAGTAACCTCTAATACAACTGTTGCAGGCATATCTACAGAAAGCGGCATGTTATCTTCTGTGTTTATTTGTATAGTAACAATTTCTCCTTCTTTCATTAGTTCTGGAGTATCTAAAGCTGATTCTAAAAGACGAATTTGTGAGTAATCTGCTTCATTCATGAAGTGATAGAATTCACCATCATTATACAAGTATTGAAATTTGTGCGTTTCTACACGTATATCTTCTAATTTATGTCCTGCTGAAAATGTATTATCTAAAACTTTTCCGCTAGTAACACTTTTCATTTTAGTACGCACAAAAGCTGGTCCTTTACCAGGTTTCACGTGTAAAAACTCAATGATTTTATAAATATCATTATTGTATTTAATACATAATCCGTTTCTAATATCTGAAGTAGTTGCCATGTGTTTTTATTTTATTTTTTAATTTGATTTGAAGTAACCTTTCATGATTCCGCGATGAGAATTCTTAATAAATTGAAGAATCTCGTCTCTTTCTGTTGTTGCTTCCATTTCTGCTTCAATTATTCCAGCAGCTTGAGTATTGTTATAGTTTTTCTGATACAATATTCTAAAAATATCTTGAATTTCTCTAATTTTTTCAGTGGTGTAACCTCTTCTTCTTAATCCTACAGAGTTAATACCAACATAAGATAATGGCTCGCGACCAGCTTTTACATAAGGTGGTACATCTTTTCTAACTAAAGATCCTCCTGTTACAAACGCATGACTTCCAACTGAGCAAAACTGATGCACAGCTGTCATTCCTGCTAAAATAACATAATCACCAATTGTAATATGTCCTGCTAATGTACTATTGTTAGAGAATATACAGTTGTTTCCTACTATACAATCGTGGGCAATATGACAATAAGCCATGATTAAGCAATTGTCTCCAACTACTGTTTTCATTCTATCTGTTGTACCTCTATTAATGGTGACACATTCTCTTATGGTTACATTATCACCTATAATTGTAAGTGTATCTTCATCGTCGTACTTTAAATCTTGAGGTACTGCCGAAATAACTGAACCTGGAAAAATACTGCAATTTTTACCTATTCTTGCACCTTCCATAATGGTAACATTACTTCCTATCCAAGTGCCTTCTCCAATGGTAACATTATTGTAAATAGTAGTAAAAGGTTCTATTACTACATTTTTTGCAATTTTAGCTCCTGGATGCACATATGCTAATGGTTGGTTCATTTCGTAATATTATTTTAAGTGGAAAAAATGTGTTTGCAATATAAATTTTACTAATTCTTTAAAAGACTTCATTTTGCTCGATTCATAAAAGTATTATTTTATTTTTGATATTTGAGCCATTAATTCTGCTTCTGCACATAATTTTCCGTTGGCATATGCATAACCTTGCATATGGCATATTCCACGCCTTATTGGCGTTATTAAAGAACACTTAAAAATTAATGTATCACCAGGAACCACCTTTTGTTTAAATTTAACTTTATCTATTTTCATGAAAAAAGTCAGATAATTTTCTGGATCTGGAACAGTACTTAATACTAAAATTCCACCTGTTTGTGCCATAGCCTCTACTATTAAAACACCTGGCATTACTGGTGCTCCTGGAAAATGACCTTTAAAAAACTCCTCGTTCATGGTAACATTTTTCATACCAAGTACATGAGAATCGCTTAACTCAAAAATTTTATCAATTAATAAAAATGGCTGTCTGTGTGGCAACATTTCCATTATTTGATTGATATCCATTAATGGAGATTGATTTAAGTCTACTTCTGGAACATTATTACGTCTTTCATTTTTAATAAGCTTAGACATTTTTTTTGCAAACTGAGTATTAACAAAGTGTCCTGGCTTATTAGCGATTACTTTTCCTCTAATTCTTGTTCCAATTAAAGCTAAATCACCAATTACATCTAATAATTTATGTCTTGCAGCTTCATTTGGATGATGCAAGGTTAAGTTATCAAGAATACCATTTGGTTTTACTGTAATTTTATCTTTATTAAAAGCAACTTGTAATTTCTCCATTGTTTCTGGAGACAATTCCTTGTCGACATAAACAATAGCATTATTTAAATCTCCACCTTTAATTAAACCATGTTCTAGGAGCGATTCTAATTCGTGTAGAAAACTAAACGTACGAGAATCTGATATATCTTTTTTAAAGCCTGAAAGATGATTTAATGTAGCATTTTGTGTGCCTAAAACCTTAGTGCCAAAATCTACCATAGCAGTAACCTGGTATTCCTTTGCTGGCATGACTAATATTTCGCTACCAGACTCTTCATCTGTATAAGAAATAACATCTTTAACAACATATTCTTCACGAAAAGCCTCTAAAACTACAACTCCTGCTTTTTCTATAGCTTCTACGAAGAATTTTGAAGATCCATCCATAATTGGAGGTTCAGCATTATCTAATTCTATTATAGCATTATCTATATCTAAACCCATAAATGCAGCTAAAACATGCTCACAAGTTTGTATTGTTACACCATTTTTCTCTAAGCAAGTGCCACGTTGTGTATTTGTAACATAGTTTGCATCTGCTTCAATTACTGGACAACCTTCTAAGTCTATACGCTTAAATGCAAATCCAAAATTGGCTGGTGCTGGTTTAAATGTTAAAGTAACTTCTTTACCTGTGTGTAATCCTACACCTGTTAAAGAGACTTCTTTTTCTATAGTTTTCTGTTTAATTTCCGAATTAACTATTGCCATTTCCTTTTTTTTCTAATTCGTTTATTGTTTTTACAAGTTTAGGTAGGTTTTTAAAATAAACATAAGATTTGTTCCAATCGCCATAACCAAATGCTGGAGAACCTTGAAGCGTTTCGTTATCCTTTATATTTTTACCAATACCAGACTGTGCTTGTATTTTAACATTGTTTCCAATTACTAAATGTCCTGCAAATCCTACTTGTCCACCAATTTGGCAGTTTTCACCAATTTTTGTGGAACCTGCAACACCAGTTTGGGCTGCAATTACAGTGTTCTTTCCTATTTCTACGTTGTGTGCAATTTGAATTTGGTTATCAAGCTTCACTCCTTTTCTTATAACTGTAGATCCTAAAGTGGCTCTATCTATAGTTGTTGCGGCTCCAATATCTACAAAATCTTCTATAATAACATTACCTATTTGTGGAACCTTATCGTATGCTCCATCCTTGTTTGGTACAAAACCAAAACCATCTGCTCCTATAATTACTCCAGAGTTAATAATACAGTTATTACCTATTATACACTCTGAGTAAATTTTTGCTCCAGCAAATAAAACTGTATCGTTTCCTATAGTAACATTATCACCAATATAGCATCCTGGAAATATTTTTACATTATTTCCTATAAATACATTCTCTCCAATATAGGAAAAAGCACCTACATAAATATCAGAACCTAGTTTTGCTGAACTTGTTATAGAAGATGGTTGTTCTATTCCAAATTTATTAAGCTTTACTTGATTATAGTATTGCAATAGTTTTGAAAAAGATTTATAAGCATCGTCAACTTTAATTAATGTTGTTAAAATATCCTGTTCTGGTTCAAAATCTTTATTTACAATTGCAATAGATGCTTTTGTACTATAAATATAATGCGTGTATTTAGGATTAGCCAAAAAGGTTAATGCTCCTTCTTCTCCTTCTTCTATTTTGGATAATTTAGAAACTTCTACCAGTGGATTACCTACCACATCGCCTTCTAAAATACCAGCTATTTGTTCTGCTGTAAATTTCATGTCAAGCAAAAATAGAAAAAATGTATCATATATTGTTGGTTGTTTAAAAGTTGTTTGATTCTAATGCTTTTAAAAACGGTTTAACCATATTAAAAACTGGCTTTATCAAGCTTTTAGATTTCTATATTTTCTAATCCATTGCATGTTTATAAATCCAAATTAAGATTTAGGATAGCATATATAATATTTTGTAACTGGTTTAGCTAATGCTTTTAAATTTAACTGATCGCTGGCTTTTACAACATCTTCGGTTTTACCATTTTTATGCAAAATAGTAATTCCTTGCTTCTTTCTTGTATAGGCTTGATTAGATATTTCTCCTGTAAACACAAAGTAATCTGCTTCTGCTTTAGATATAGAGTACTTGGTGATTAATTCTTCTTTGTGTTGAATTAATACTGAAGCTTCTATTGGTTTTTTCTTTATTTTAACTTTTAATAAATCTCTATTAATAATCATATCGCAGAGGTTTTTCAAAATAAAATCTTCGTGATACTGCCATGCTTTCATAGCCGAAACAATATCGTAATCGTCTAACTTTGAAAACGTCTCGAGGCTTTCTGTATTAAAGTTATTAAGTATTATTTCTTCATTTAAAAAATACTGAAGCGGTTTACTAGCTGGTAACTTCACTCCTTTTTTTGTTAATTCCTTTGCACGCTTAAGTACTCTTATTAGTAATTGTTCTGCAGTTAAGCTTGTTTTGTGCAAATACACTTGCCAATACATTAAGCGTCTGGCGACAAGAAACTTTTCTATGCTATAGATGCCTTTATCTTCAATCACTAACTTGTTGTCTTTTACGTTAAGCATAGTTATTAAGCGTTCGCTGTTTATGTTGCCTTCTGCAACTCCTGTATAAAAACTATCACGTTTTAGATAATCTGCTCTATCCATATCTATTTGACTAGAAATAAGCTCGCACATAAAAGGTCTTGGATATTCGCCTTTAAAAATTTTAATAGCCAACGTTAAATCGTTGTTAAATTCTGCATTGAGCTTTTCCATAAAAAGCAATGATATTTGCTCGTGAGACACACCATTTACAATACTATGCTCCATTGCATGAGAGAATGGTCCGTGACCAATATCATGCAGTAAAATAGCTATGTAAAGTGCGTTTTTCTCATCTTCAGAAATTTCAACACCTTTAAAACGAAGCACTTGCACTGCCTTTTGCATTAAGTGCATACAACCTATAGCATGGTGAAAACGAGTGTGATGTGCTCCTGGATAAACCAAATAACTCATTCCCATTTGAGTGATTCGACGTAGTCTTTGAAAATAGCGATGTTCTATTAAATCGAAAATTAACGAATTAGGGATAGTAATAAAACCGTAAATTGGGTCGTTTAATATTTTGAGTTTGTTACTTTTTTGCAAACTGATAATTTTTTACTGATTTAGATAAACAAATATACATGGATAAAATAAAAATACTTTGGGTTGACGATGAAATCGATTTACTAAAACCACATATTATCTTTTTAGAGCAAAAAAACTACAGTGTTACCAAGTGCAATAGTGGTACTGAAGCGCTAGAAATTTTAGATGACCAAAAATTTGATATCGTATTTCTAGATGAAAACATGCCTGGATTAAAGGGATTAGAGACTCTAAACGAAATTAAGGAAAAACAAGATACGCTTCCTGTGGTCATGATTACCAAAAGCGAAGAAGAATACATAATGGAAGAAGCTATTGGTAATAAAATTGCCGATTATCTAATAAAACCAGTAAATCCAAATCAGATTTTACTGAGTTTGAAGAAAAATTTAGACCATTCGCGACTAATTTCAGAAAAAACAACTTCGAATTATCAACAAGAATTTAGAAAAATAGCTATGGATATGGCCATGGTAAATAGTTATGACGAGTGGGTTTCGCTATACCAAAAACTAATTTACTGGGAAATGCAACTTGAAGATATAGAAGATTCTGGAATGTTTGAGATTTTAGAATCTCAAAAAAACGAAGCTAATATTCAGTTTGGAAAATTTATTGACAAAAACTATCCTTCATGGTTTGAGCCTAATGTAGATGCGCCAACACTGTCTTACAACCTGTTTAGAGATAAAATTGTACCTGAACTAAGCCAAGAACAACCAACATTATTAGTAGTTGTAGATAACTTACGTTACGACCAATGGAAAGCGTTTGAACCTTTTGTGACTAACCATTACAAAAAGAAATCTGAAACTGCATTTTTTAGTATTCTTCCTACTGCTACACAATATGCTAGAAATGCAATTTTCTCGGGCTTAATGCCAAGTGATATGGAAAAAATACATCCTGAATACTGGAAAAACGACACAGATGAAGGTGGTAAAAATATGCATGAAAACGATTTTCTAGAAGCACAATTAAAACGATTAGGATTATCGCATTTAAAACATGAATACTATAAAATCACTAATTTAAAAAATGGAAAAAAATTAGCCGAAAACTTTAAAGGCACTAAAGATAATGACTTGACAGTTGTGGTTTATAATTTTGTAGATATGTTATCGCATTCTAAAACAGAAATGGATGTTGTTAAAGAGTTAGCGTCTAACGATAAAGCTTATCGTTCTTTAACACAAAGTTGGTTTAAAAACTCACCATTACTAGAAATGATACAACAAGCACAACAAATGGGTTTTAAACTAATATTAACTACAGATCATGGAACTATTAATGTAAAAAACCCATCTAAAGTAATTGGTGATCGGGATACAAGTTTAAATCTTCGTTACAAAACAGGACGTAGTTTAAGCTATGAGAACAAAGATGTTTTAGCTGCAAAAGACCCAAAAACAATACACTTACCTTCTATATCTATGAATAGCTCTTTTATTTTTGCAAAAAGTGATTTGTTTTTTGCCTATCCAAATAACTACAATCATTATGTTAGCTATTACAGAAATACTTATCAACATGGAGGCGTTTCGTTAGAAGAGATGATTATTCCTTTTGTTGTTTTAAATCCTAAGTAAGAAACTTTATTTTGAGATTTCTTTTTTAACTTTGTGTCATGCTAAAAATTGATTATAAATTAGATGATTTAGAGCGTGTAGCTAAACAAATACTAGCACACTCTAACACAACAACATTTCTCTTAAAAGCTGAAATGGGTGCAGGTAAAACAACTCTTATTAAAGCTTTGGTTAAAGCGTTAGATAGTAACGACACCGTTAGCAGCCCAACATTTTCTCTTGTTAATGAATACCAATCTAAAACCAGAACAATTTATCATTTCGACTTATATCGCATAGAGGACGAAAGTGAACTTTACGATTTTGGAATTGAAGAGTATTTAAATTCTGATGCTTATTTATTTATTGAATGGCCAGAATTGATAGAGAATTTAATTTCAAATCATCATGTAATTACAATAAAAATTAAAGATGGTTTTAGCAGAACATTAGAAATGTCCTCTCATTAAAACATTTAGATTTCGCTAACTCAATTAATAAATCAACAACATACTTGTTAATTTACTATTTATTCGTAATTTAAATCTCTGTAAAAAACGATTAGTAAAACATGGCAAAATCCATTACTCCTTTCTCTAAAGCGCAACTCTTACCACAAGAAGAAACTTTAGAGGTTTTAAAAAGCAAAAGTTCATTGTTTATTGGTATTCCCAAAGAAACAGCTTTTCAAGAGAAACGCGTTTGCTTAACACCAGATGCAGTTTCGGCTATTGTAAACAATGGTCATCGCGTACTTATAGAATCTGGTGCTGGAAAAGGCTCTAAGTTTAGCGATAAAGACTACAGTGAAAATGGTGCAGAGATAACTAACGATGTTGCAAAGGTTTATAGTTGTCCAATGATATTAAAGGTCGAACCACCTACTCTTGAAGAACTAAAACTAATTAATCCGCAAACGATATTAATTTCGGCTTTACAGTTAAAAACTCAATCTAAAAAATATTTCGAAACACTTGCTAATAAACGCATAACAGCTCTGGCTTTCGAGTTTATTCGAGATGACGATGGTGCTTATCCTGCTGTTCGTGCTTTAAGTGAAATTGCAGGTACAGCTTCGGTTTTAATTGCTTCAGAGCTTTTAAGCAACACAACAAATGGTAACGGACTAATGTTTGGAAACATAAGTGGTGTTCCACCAATTGAAGTTGTTATACTTGGCGCTGGAACTGTAGGAGAATTTGCAGCTAGAAGCGCAATTGGTTTAGGTGCAAATGTCAAAATATTCGACAATTCAATTACCAAATTGCGATGTGTACAAACTAATTTAGGGAGAACACTCTACACCTCTACCATTCAACCAAAATACCTAAACAAAGCCTTAAAGCGCTGTGATGTTGTTATTGGAGCTGTTAGAGGTCGAGATCGCTCTCCTGTAATTGTTACTGAAGCCATGGTAGAACAAATGAAAAAAGGCTCTGTTATTATAGATGTTAGTATAGATATGGGTGGTTGTTTTGAAACCAGTGAAGTAACAACGCATAATCATCCTGTATTCGAAAAGCATGGTGTAATCCATTATTGTGTTCCAAATATTCCAGCACGTTATTCTCGAACGGCTTCTGCTTCTATCAGTAATATCTTTACGCCATACTTACTTAAAATTGCTGAAGATGGTGGACTAGAACATTCTTTACGAATGGATCCTGGTCTTAAAAGCGGACTCTACTTCTATCATGGTATTTTAACTAATCGTGCAGTAGGAGAATGGTTTGACCTAAGTTATAACGATATTAATTTACTTATTTTTTAATAATTTAATTAGTTCTTAAAACGTTACTTTAAATCGGTTATATTTCCGAATTTTGTCAAAACATTTAGATTTAAATTTATTCAAAAAATAAAAAAATGAGTTTAATAAAAAGATTTGGCTACTATTTTGGAGGTTTTGCTATTGGTTTAGTAATTCTCGCCTTTTTTTTAAACGGAAAAAAAGCTTCTTGCGATTATGGTCCAGATGCTAGAGTTTTAAAAAACATTAGAACCAAAACATTAGAATACTCTGCTGAAGCAACAGCCTTTATAAGCTTAAAAGGCATTGACACAACCAAAATAAACTACATACTTTACAAGGGAGATGTTAATTTTTCTGATAGTGATACTAGAAAAAAACCTTGTGGTGTTTATTTTGTTGAAGGCGAAATAGACGGAAAAGATACTGGACTCTCAGTAGAAAACTGTGATAAAACAGCTACAATTCAAAGTATAGAATTTATAGATTAATTTTAGTTAGATTTATAAAAACACTTACGCCTTTCTTCTTTTCATTTCTTTATTTAAAAGCGACAACTCTCGACCAGTTTGCCCTGCAACACTGGTGTTTTCTTCAGCACGACGAATAAGATATGGTATAACTTCTTTTATTGGTCCGAAAGGAATTAATTTTGCTGTGTTATAACCTTGTTCTGCAAGATTAAAACTAATATGATCACTCATACCATACAATTGACCAAACCAAACAGTATTATTATTACGCTCCATCTTTTTTTGAGCCATAAGCTCCATGGCTAAATATGAACTGGCTTCATTGTGAGTTCCAACAAATACAGAAAAATCTTTAGAATGATCTAATATATAACTTAATGCTGTGTTAAATGTTGTATCTGTATCTTCTTTAGTAGCGCATATTGGAGATGGATAACCTTTTTCTTCTGCACGTTCACGCTCTTTTTCCATGTAAGCACCACGAACAATTTTTAAACCTATTAGATAACCTTTTCCTTTGGCGCGTTCGTGTAACTGTTTCATGTAATCTATTCGATCCCAACGGTAACACTGTAAGGTATTGTATACTGTTAAACGTTCTGTATTGTATCGCTCCATCATTAATTCTACTAAATCGTCTGCTGCGTCTTGCATCCAGCTTTCTTCAGCATCAATCAATACACGAAGCTTTGCTTTATAAGTAGCTTTGCAAATGGCATCAAAACGCGCAACAATTCTATTCCACTCCTCTTGCTCATTAGTAGTTAACTCAGCTTTTTCAGAAACTTTCTGAAATAAACCAAAGCGTCCCAATGCAGTAGGTTTCATGGCTACTATATGAATTTCGTCATGCTCACTAGCAAATTGCACCAACTCCACCTTCTTTTTTGCAGCAGCATCAAAATCGGCTTCACTTTCTTTTCCTTCTACAGAAAAGTCCATGATAGAAGACACGCCTTTTTCATTTAACTTATATATAACTGGCAAACACTCCTTCTCTGTTTCTCCACCACAAAACTGACTAAAAATAGTCTTTTTTATTAAACCTTTAACTGGCAACCCTATATTTAAAGATGTTAAAGCTATTTTAGAACCTACACTAACCAATGTTGGGCTTGCCATCGTTTTAAATAAAAAATGTGCTTTTTGCAATTCTTTTTTAGATTTTAAAGCAAAAGCAATTTCTGTATTATTAAAAAATTTTTCAGTACTCATAAAAAAGCGAATATATTTAAGCAAATATAATTCAACTAAGTTATATTTCTTCAAAAACTCCTTACTTTTACAACATAATAATTTACTTTTTAATGAAACCAATAACAACACAGGATTACACTATTTATTTTAATAACGAAGGTTACAAACAAGTAAATGAGCATTTAAAAACCATAAACTATTCTAAAGTTTTTATTTTATGCGACACCAATACAAATATTGATTGCGTTCCTTTTTTTCTAGCAAATATTGATGCTGATGTTGCTTACGATATTTTAGAAATTGATCCTGGAGAAGAATCAAAAAATCTAGATATTTGTCTAGGACTTTGGGAAGCCTTGTCTGAATATGGTGCAGATAGAAAAAGTGTTATTATAAATATTGGTGGTGGTGTTGTAACAGATTTAGGTGGCTTTGTTGCGTCTACTTTTAAACGTGGCATAGACTTTATTAACATTCCAACCTCCTTATTAGCAATGGTAGATGCTTCTATAGGTGGAAAAACCGGAATTGACTTGGGACATCTAAAAAACCAAATTGGAGTTATTAATACTCCAGAATTAATAGTAGTTGATACAGCTTTTTTAGCGACTTTACCACAATTAGAAATGCGTTCTGGTTTAGCCGAAATGCTAAAACATGGTTTAATTTTTGATGAAAGTTATTGGAATAAGATTCAAGATTTATCTCAATCTACAATAGAAGATTTAGATGAATTAATTTACGAATCTATTATCATTAAAAAAAATATTGTTGCTCAAGACCCTACAGAACAAGGCTTACGAAAAACCTTAAATTACGGACACACCTTAGGACATGCCATAGAGTCTTATTTTATGGAAAACGACAACAAAGAGCGTTTACTCCATGGAGAAGCCGTTGCTATTGGTATTATTTTAGCAAATTTTCTTTCGGTTAAATATTGTGGTTTTTCAGAAGAAAAAAATACAGCCATTAAAGGAATTATTAAAGCTATTTATGGACATGTTGATATTCTTGAAACAGATTACTCATCAATTATAGAGCTTTTAAAATATGATAAGAAAAATGAGAATGGCAATGTCAACTTTGTGCTTTTAAAAGCAATTGGTAAACCCAAAATAGATTGCATTGTTAGCAACGAAGCAATAATAGAAGCTTTTGAGTTTTACAAACTTTAATTTAATGTAAATAAAAACTATTACAAATAACGTTCTTTAATTATTTCGCAATGGTGTTTTTCATGTCCTGCAATTAAAAAACCTAGTGCTCTAACAGATACTTCTCCTCCGCCTACAGTACCAACACTCCTTAAAGCATCGCTATTAAACGTTCTGTAAAGCGCTATTGTAGATTGCCTAACATAAGTATACTCTTCCAATAAGTCTTCTAATGTTCTAGTATTTGCATAACTTGTTTCAGCATATTCGTTTTCATTAAAACCAACAACAGGTGTTTTATCTTTTCTTGCAAAACGCAAAGCTCTATATGCAAAAACACGTTCTGAATCTATTATATGGCTAATAATTTCTTTAATAGTCCATTTATTAGCCTCGTAACGGTATTCTAACTTGTCTTCCGGAATGGATTTAAAAAAGCTAATAACCGTTTTTAGTCCATCTTCTAAACCATCTACTAATACTAATTCTCCAATTCTATTGATATAAGGCTGAAAAAAAGGTAAATACTCTCCTTTTTGTAAATCTGTGACTTTCATAACTTATGCTTAGGGCTTTAAAATTTATTTTCGGTTTTTTAATCCATAAAAAATGCCAAAACAATATAACTAAAGGACTTTAATTTATGATAGTTTAATACTATAGAGAGTTAAAAATATAATGCATTAACCTCTTTTTATCATTTAAGCTTTCTTCTAGAGAAATCATAGTTTCAGTTCTATACACTCCTTCAATATCATCTAACATAAAAATAACATCTTTAGCGTGCTCTGTATTTCTTGCTCTAATTTTACAGAAAATATTAAATTTACCAGTAGTAACATGTGCTACAGTAACAAAAGGTATTTCGTTAATACGTTCTAAAACAAACTTTGTTTGCGACGTATTTTGAAGAAAAACGCCAACATAAGCTATAAACGAGTATCCTAATTTTTTATAATCTAATTTCAACGAAGAGCCTTTTATAATACTTGCATCTTCCATTTTCTTTACTCTAACATGAACTGTACCAGCAGAAATTAGTAATTTTTTTGCTATATCTGTAAAAGGTACTCTAGTATTATCAATCAACATATCTAAAATTTGATGATCAATCTCGTCTAATTTAAACTTTGCCATTTTTTTGGTTTTATTAAATAAAAAACAAAAATAATACATTTTTAATGAATTATCCACATTAAAAACACGGATTAATCAAAATTTAATGCATATTTTTCATTATTTATTAAAACGAAAACGTTTTCGCTGCCTACAAATATTGGTTTATTTTTTTCGTTAAAAACCACTTGACCATTAGCGTCTATGTAGTTATGCGCAAAAAAAGCATCAAGCTTTTCAATTTTTTCAATTTTTGGTATAAAATGTACTGAATTTTCAATCAATCGTTCTTGATATTGAATAGCAACGTCTAATACTTCATTATTAAAAAGTACATTCTTAATAATAACATCGAAAAACAGCTTTCTATTTTGTGGAATTTGAAAATAATCATGATAATCGTTTAATGCAATAGCCTCTTCTACAATTGTAGTTAATGCTATGATATAGGACTGAAACACCAAACACCTTACCGCTTCTCTATCGTAATCGCTAGGGTAATGTCCAGCCTCAAACAAAATTGTAGGAACATTAAAACTCTGAAAAGTGTCTCCAACGCAGTTTATATTAAAAGCATCATCGTAAATACCAACCTGGTTAGGAATTTCATTTTGCAACATCTTATTTATTTTAACAATAACAGACATTGCTACCTTTCTATTTTCTGTTATTGAACAAACTTTATCCTGAGCTGGTGATAAAAAAGACAAAGTAGCAGGATTATTTGTATTGCCTGCGCTAAAAATAGTACGCTGTCCATGTAAATTAAAGCAATAATGCGGCTTGAACTCACTAAAAACGGTTCTTAAAACTAAACTTTCAGGCTGTGTAAGCTGTTGCGCATCTCTATTTAAATCTACACCATTAGCATTTAATCTCGTGTATGCTTTTGCTCCATCTGGATTTAAAATAGGAATAATAACAATTGTACAGGTTTTTAAAATTGATTTTGAATTTACGTGTGAAGACAAAAAATTAAGTAAATCGAAAAGCGATTTTGTGGTTGTAGATTCGTTTCCATGCATTTGAGACCACATTAATATCCTTTTTTTACCAGAACCAATAGTTATAGAAAAAAGGTCCTCTTTTAAAACAGACTGCCCAATAACTTGAATTTTAAAATTAGTTTGATGTTTTTTTAAAAGCGCAGCAATAGATTTTGTATGTATATAACGACCAAAAAGAGTAGTCTCTTTGTAGGTTTTAAAAATGGTTTTTAATGTAGTGTTCGTCATTCGTTAAAATCTTGTTTACAAATGTAACACTTTATATATTTACAATTGTAAACAGAAAATGTTACAATTGTAATTTACAACTGTAACCAAATCTTTAGAAAAATAGACTTGCATGCTATTGAAATTAGAACAAAATATATCACTAATATAAAATAAAGATTAAATTACATGTTTTCAGTTATTTAAGTGTATTCATATAAAGTTTTTAATTAATTAAATACTCAGTGATATACATTAATAATGATGAAGTTTTTTAAAAAATATACATTTGTAAACATGTTTATTCCAATTGATTGTTTACATTTGTATAACAATGATTAACAACGAAGATTTTACTAAAAGACTTAAAAAAGTCATAGATTACTACGGTGAAAGTGCCTCTTCTTTTGCCGAAAAAATTGGTGTGCAACGCTCTAGTATATCGCACATTCTTTCTGGTAGAAATAAGCCAAGTTTAGAATTTGTTTTAAAAGTACTCTCCTCTTTTCCAGAAGTAGAATTATATTGGTTAATGAATGGAAAAGGTGTTTTTCCTTCTGAAAAGATTTTAGAAGAAAAAACTGTGTACCAACCTAAAATTGATAATTCTGAAAATCAAGAATTATTTTCGAAATCTGAAACAGAACATTTACCTCCAGAAATTTCTGATATAAATCAAATTGCTTCAAATTCTAAAAAAGAAATAGATCGAATTGTTATTTTCTATAAAGATGGTAGTTTTTCAAATTTCGAAAATTAAGCAGTATTCTATTTAAAAAATTAAATACGCGATTCTTAGCGCTTCACTTTTATTGCTTTAAATTAAGTTTAAATTCTACTATTTTGTAAATTTGTTTAAAATCTATTATATGAGATTTACACTTCCTATTGTATTAATATTTCTATTATCAAGTTGCCAAGGCATTGAACGTAATTGTAAAGATTACAAAACAGGCTTTTTTGAGTTTACTTTTAAGGCTAAT
The DNA here is from genome assembly GCF_029238095.1 of Lacinutrix sp. GTDB lineage: Bacteria > Bacteroidota > Bacteroidia > Flavobacteriales > Flavobacteriaceae > Lacinutrix. The sequence continues at coordinate 177,017 of NZ_JAQWGS010000026.1, forward strand.
GGTGTTGAAAAAACTGCTAAATTTATTAGAACAGAACTTTTAAACATTGATCTTTTTGAAGGCAAAATAGACTCTGCTTCTATTAGATGGATAAATGATTGTGAATTTATTCAAAAAAAAATAAACCCAAAAAACATGGCAGAAGAACGTGCTGTGCATTTTAAAATCATTGCCACTACCAAAGACTCGTATACCTTTGAATACCAAGATGCCTCTCCAGATAGTAATAAGAAAAAACGAGTTGAAAAAGGAATTGCTTATCGTGTTTCAGAATTTAATATTAATCCATAAAAAAAACAACAACTCATGTTAGATTTTCTATTAACTTCGGATGCCATTTTTGCCTTATTAACTTTAACCTTTTTAGAAATTATTCTTGGGATAGATAATATTGTTTTTATTTCTATTGCTGCTAATAAGTTACCAGAAAAACAACGTAATAAGGTAACAAACATTGGATTATTACTGGCAATGGTGCAACGTATAATATTATTATTCTTTGTGTCGTTTTTAGTTGGTTTGTCTAAGCCTTTCAAAATAATAGAAACCAACTGGCTACATCTTGAAATTAGTTGGCAAGCTCTTATATTATTTGGTGGTGGATTATTTTTAATCTACAAATCGACTTCTGAAATAAGAGAAAAAGTAGAGACTCCTAATCATGATGAAAATGAAGTAAAAGGAAAAGTGATTAAATCTTTACAACAAGCCATTGTCCAAATTTTAATTATTGATTTTATTTTTTCTATAGATTCTATATTAACTGCTGTTGGTATGACTAATGGACTATCTGATAACCACAACCACAATCTGGTTTTAATGATTATTGCTGTGGTAATATCTATTATTATTATGATAGTTTTCGCTAATAAAATTAGACTTTTTATTGAAAGAAATCCAAGTATACAGATACTAGGATTGTCGTTTTTAATACTTATAGGCTTTATGCTAATTACAGAAGCTGGACATTTGTCTCATACTGCATTATTTGGTAACTCTGTTGGTGCAATACCTAAAGGTTACTTATATTTTGCTATTGCTTTTTCTTTGTTAGTAGAATTTTTAAACCAGAAAGTTAGTAAAACAAAGAAGTAGTAATAAATTTAATTTATGAAATTTCATCAGAAAAAAACTTTAGTATTAAAAGTACTCGATAGTCTACCAAATAAGTTAGGCTATTATTTATATCATAAAATTCAAAAAAAATCTTTTAAAGATATCACTAAAAATATTAAAGCAAATAATAATAGTTATAGCGTAGTTAAGCATATATTAAACACTATAAATATAGATTTAAAAGATAAAAACATAATTGAAATTGGCTCTGGATGGCTACCACATATGCCTTATTTACTCAAGATTAAAGAAAATTATAAAACGATTTACACATACGATTTAAATAACCATTACAATGTAAAAAATATTGAAAAATTAAATACCTATTTTAAAACCTGTGGGAGAACCAAAATAAATAACGCTACACTTTAAAATAACTTTGCTTGTCCTGTTTCATCAATATCAAAAGCGTCGTCATTAGGATTTTCTGGAGTGTTAGAAGATTCTTTGCTTATGCTTTGATTGTCACTCTCCTCTTTTTTTGATGTAGTAGCTGTATTTGAAGTTACATTTTCCTCATCTACAACATCAATATCTTCTGCATGTACTTCTTCTGGAGCTTCGTAGGGTATAGGATCTAACAAATTAACCTGGTTTACCTTGTATTTAGTAAGCTGATTCCCTAAAGCAGCTATGCCTTTTATAGCAATAAATTCTTCAATATTAATTTCTTCATTATCTCTTCTATCTTTACCTCTGTCTTTAGCAAAAACAATTTCTGCCATTGGTTTCCAGTCTGTAGAAACAATTTCTAATTGTGAGTTTTCGTGTTCTGAAATAAATACTTCTTCTTTGTCTTCGTTTTCTATTAAAAAACGTTTAACATAGTATTTTTCTTTTTCACCATCGAAATAAATGGCTGAAATGGGCTTTTTAGGAATCCATTTTTCCATAACAATCATATCATCATCAAAATGCAATGTTACCTCTGGTGTTACGGTTTTAACCTCTCCTTTTTGGTGAATAATTAAAAGTTTGTCTTCTCCTCTAAATTCACCAACTAGTTCGCCTCGACCATCTACATTTAAACGTTGTACAGTATCATCAAACCATATTTTACGCGGTTTAAGTGTAGACACTCCTTTTTCTTTTAATTCTATTTTTTTGATAGGATATTTTGTAACCACGTTTCCTTTACTTGCACGTCCTTTAATTAAAATATCGGCAAAATCAATATCCCATTTTAGTTTTTTTACACTACCTACTTGACGTAAGAAAACCGAAATCACTTCGGCTTCGCCATTTGGATTTGCAGAAAAATACCATAATTTAGAACTTTTAGTTCCGTTTGTTAAATCGTATTCTTTATCTCTTGTTATTGAGGTGACTGCAAAACGTTTTATGTAAGATGCTCCTTTACTGCCATCACGATAAATCATGTTGTAAATGGTGCGTTTATCTTTCTTTTTAAACACAGCGACATGAATAATATCTTTACCTATAAAGGTTTTAGAATCAACTTTAGTTACCATCATTTTTCCGTCTCCTGTAAATGCAATAATATCGTCTATATCACTACAATCACCTACATACTCGTCTTTTCTTAAAGACGTACCAACAAAACCTTCTTCTCTATTTACATACAGTTTTGTGTTTCTAATAACAACCTTTGTTGCGTCTACATCTCCAAAGGTTCTTATTTCTGTTTTACGCTCACGTCCTTGGCCATATTCCTTTTTTAATCTTGTAAAATAAGCAATAGCATAATCTATTAAGTGTGCTAAATGATGTTTCACTTCTGCTATTTGCTCTTCTAAAGCATCAATTTTTTGTTGTGCTTTATCGATATCAAATTTTGAAATACGTTTAATTCTAATTTCTGTTAAACGTGTTATATCATCAACAGTAATGGCACGTTTTAAATGTTTTATACGTGGTTGAAGTCCTTTGTCTATTGCATTAATAACACCTTCCCAAGTTTCTTCTTCTTCAATATCTCGGTAGATTCTGTTTTCTATAAAAATGCGTTCTAAACTTGCAAAATGCCATTGTTCTTCAAGTTCGCCAAGTTTTATTTCAAGCTCTTGTTTTAAAAGTTGAACTGTATTATCTGTACTTCTACGAAGCATTTCGGTGACACCAACAAATAATGGTTTATTGTCTTCAATTACACAACCTAATGGTGAAATTGAGCTTTCACAACTTGTAAAGGCAAATAAAGCATCGATAGTTTTGTCTGGTGATAATCCTGAAGGTAAATGAATTAAAATTTCAACCTCAGCAGCAGTATTATCTTCAATCTTTTTTATTTTAATTTTTCCTTTATCGTTCGCTTTTAAAATAGAATCTATAAGCGTTGATGTTGTTGTACCAAAAGGAATCTCTGTAATAGCTAATGTAGTTTTATCGACTTGTGAAATTTTAGCGCGAACACGTACTTTCCCTCCTCTTAATCCATCGTTATACCCTGAACAATCTGCAATTCCTGCAGTTGGAAAATCTGGTAAAATTGTAAAGCGTTTGCCTTGTAGATGTTTAATTGAAGCATCGATTAACTCTATAAAATTGTGTGGTAATATTTTGGTAGACAAACCTACTGCAATACCTTCTCCTCCTTGTGCTAACAATAGCGGAAACATAACTGGTAAGTTTACAGGCTCTTTACGTCTGCCATCGTAACTGGCTTGCCATTCTGTAATTTTTGGATTGAAAACAACGTCTAATCCAAATTTAGATATTCGTGCCTCAATATAACGAGATGCTGCTGCACGATCTCCAGTTAATATGTTTCCCCAGTTTCCTTGTGTGTCTATTAATAAATCTTTTTGCCCAATTTGCACCATTGCATCTGCAATACTAGCATCTCCATGTGGATGATACTGCATGGTGTGCCCAACAATGTTTGCTACTTTGTTGTAACGACCATCGTCGAGATCTTTCATAGAATGCATAATACGACGTTGCACAGGCTTAAAACCATCTTCAATTGCTGGTACTGCACGTTCTAAAATAACGTACGAAGCATAATCTAAAAACCATTCTTTGTACATTCCAGTAATTCTGGTAATGGTTTCTTGTGGTTCTTGGTTCTCTGGGTTTTCGTTATTTAGATTTTCTAAATCGTCGTTTTGCTCTTCTGTCATCTACTTTTCCTCTTCAATTATATCTAACTCCACTTTAAGGTTATCAATTATAAACTCTTGTCGTGTTGGTGTGTTTTTTCCCATGTAAAAAGATAACAAGTCTTCAACAGACATGTTGTCGTCTAACATTACAGGATCTAAACGAATATTTTCACCAATAAAATGTACAAATTCGTCTGGTGATATTTCACCTAAACCTTTAAATCGAGTAATTTCTGGTTTTGGTTTTAATTTTTCTATTGCTTCTCGTCGCTCTTCATCTGAATAACAATAAATAGTTTCCTTTTTATTACGCACTCTAAATAAAGGTGTTTGTAATATGTATAAATGTCCTTCTTTTATAACTTCTGGAAAAAACTGAAGAAAAAAGGTAATTAACAATAGGCGAATGTGCATACCATCTACATCTGCATCTGTTGCGATTACTACATTATTATATCGTAAGTCTTCTAAGGATTCTTCAATATTTAAAGCTGCTTGGAGCAGGTTAAATTCTTCATTTTCGTAAACAATTTTCTTTGTTAAACCATAGCAATTTAATGGCTTTCCTTTTAAACTAAAAACCGCTTGAGTATTAACATCTCGAGACTTCGTTATACTTCCTGATGCAGAATCTCCCTCTGTAATAAATAGCGTAGACTCTAAGTTTCTATCGTGTTTAGTGTCGCCAAAATGCACACGACAATCGCGCAATTTTTTGTTGTGTAAGCTTGCTTTTTTAGCGCGATCTTTAGCTAATTTTCTAATACCAGACAACTCTTTACGCTCTCGCTCTGCTTGTAATATTTTACGTTGAATTTTTTCGGCTGTTTCTGGATTTTTATGTAAATAATTATCTAAATAGGTTTTTAAAAAATCGTTTATATAAGTTCTAACGGTTGGTAAATCGCCACCCATATCTGTAGAACCCAATTTTGTTTTGGTCTGACTTTCGAAAACAGGCTCCATTACTTTTATGGCAATGGCAGAGACAACAGATTTTCTAATATCTGATGCATCGTATTGTTTTCCATAAAAATCACGAATGGTTTTTACAAGAGCCTCTCTAAATGCGGTTAAGTGCGTTCCACCTTGTGTTGTATTTTGGCCGTTTACAAAACTGTTATATTCTTCGCTATATTGGGTTTTACTGTGAGTTAAAGCTACTTCTATATCGTCTCCACGAAGATGAATAATTGGATAAAGCAAATCGGACTGTGCTATTTTTTCAGCCAACAAATCTTTTAAGCCATTTTCACTAAAATATTTTTCGCCATTAAAAACTATGGTTAAACCAGGATTAAGATAAACATAGTTTTTTAGCATCTTAACTATGTATTCTGATCTGTACAAATATTTCTTAAAGATGATTTCATCTGGAATGAAAGAAACTTTTGTTCCTTTTCTTCGACTGGATTCTTCTAATAACTCTTGGTTAATTAAATTACCTTGTTCAAAATCTGCTGATGCACTTTTACCATCTCGAGAGGATTCAACTCTAAAATAAGACGATAAGGCGTTAACTGCTTTGGTACCAACACCGTTTAATCCTACTGATTTTTTAAAGGCTTTAGAGTCGTATTTTCCTCCTGTATTCATTTTAGAAACAACATCTACAACTTTACCAAGTGGAATACCACGTCCATAATCGCGAACAATCACTTTACTACCTTGAACAGAAATTTCTATGGTTTTTCCTGCTCCCATAACATACTCATCTATAGAGTTATCGAGCACTTCTTTTAGTAGAATATAAATACCATCGTCTGGTGATGAACCATCGCCTAATTTACCAATATACATACCTGGACGCATACGAATATGCTCTTTCCAATCGAGCGAGCGTATATTATCTTCGGTATATTTAGTTTGTTCAGACATAGAATTGATTAAAATTTCGTGATAGAACGCTAATATAATACAACGTTACAAAAAATGAAACACTGCATTGATAAAGTAATTAACAATGTAGTTTGATAAGTATTATTGACAAAGAAACTATCTTTTTTATTAAAATAAATATACAAAAAAACGAGATGAATTACCATCTCGTTTTAGTCTTTTGTATAAATTTACTTTACTCTTTTTAGACATTAAAAAGAAAGTGCATCACATCACCATCTTTTACAGTGTAAGCTTTACCTTCTACTCGCATTTTCCCTGCTTCTTTTACTTTAGCTTCGCTTCCAAAAGACACATAATCTTCGTACGCAATAACTTCGGCTCTAATAAAGCCTTTTTCAAAATCGGTGTGGATAACTCCTGCTGCTTGTGGTGCAGTAGACCCTATATTTATAGTCCAAGCTCTCACTTCTTTTACACCTGCAGTGAAATACGTCTGTTGATTTAATAATTTGTATGCTGAACGAATTAATTTTGCAGAACCTGGTTCGTCTAAACCGATGTCTGCTAAAAACATTTGGCGTTCCTCGTAATCGTCTAATTCTGTAATATCTGCCTCTGTTCCTACTGCAAGCACTAAGACTTCAGCATTTTCATCTTTTACTGCTTCTTTTACTCTATTAACATAATCGTTTCCATTAACTGCTGCGCTTTCATCTACATTACAAACATACATTACTGGCTTATCTGTTATTAATTGAGATGGTTTTACAAAATCGTTATATTCTTCTTCTGTAAACTCTAAAGCTCTAACAGATACTCCTGCTTCTAAACCTACTTTAAGTTTTAACAAAACAGCTTCTTCTTTTTGTGCTTCTTTATTTCCAGTTTTAGCAGCACGCTTTACTTTATCAAGCTTTTTATCTACGGTCTCTAAATCTTTTAACTGCAATTCTATATCAATAGTTTCTTTGTCGCGAATAGGATCTACACTATTATCTACGTGAACAATATTATCGTTATCAAAACAACGTAAAACATGTAAAATTGCATCTGTCTCGCGAATATTTGCTAAGAATTGATTGCCTAAACCTTCACCTTTACTTGCGCCTTTTACTAAACCTGCAATATCTACAATCTCTACTGTTGCTGGTAATACGCGCTCAGGATTTACTAAAGCTTCTAATTTTTGAAGTCTAGGATCTGGTACGTTTACCACACCAATATTTGGTTCTATTGTACAAAACGGAAAATTTGCACTTTGTGCTTTCGCATTAGACAAACAATTAAATAATGTTGATTTTCCTACGTTTGGTAAGCCTACAATTCCTGCTTTCATTGAAATATATTTTTATTGTTTCCGTAAAGTTGGAAACCTCTTAGATTTTGCGTTTGCAAATGTAGTTAATTCTTTAAATCTTCAATGAATACGTTTAGAATAATTTGCTTGTTTAGGAAATACTCAACTTAAATTGTTATATTTGTGAATCAACATAAACTAATCATTATGAAATCATTTATTATATCTTTATTGTTTCTATTATTTGTTTTTTCTTGCTCTAAAGACGAAAAGCCAAATCCAATTCCAGAAAATATTAGTATTAGAGGAAAACTTTTAGCACCAAACAATCAAGATCCAATTGTGGATGCAAAAGTTGTTGCTTTTCAAAATAATATTAAACAATACGAAACTACTACAGATCCTGAAGGTGTTTTTGTTTTGAATATTCCAAAAGGTGAATATGATATTTCTTTATCAAAAGGCTTATTTTCTACCCAAAAACAAATTACTGTTGAAGGTGAAACTACCCAAGAAAATTATAAAATTGAAATACTACCAAATATTGGAGTTATTACAGGAAGTTATGATAATATTGAAAGTGTACTATATGGAATTGGATTAGTAAACCCTATTACTGGATTACCTTTATTCGATATTATTGATGGAATTACAACTAACAGAACTACAACTAATAAGCATTATCATGGTAAGAACAATGGTATGGCGAATAGAAATCCAATATTAGATCCAAATGTAAGTTTTTCTTATACAGATTTAATGTCTAATCCTGCGCTTTTAGCTTCATATGACATTCTGTTTATTAATTGTAGCTCGCATTCTAATAATCTTTTGTACGAACAAAATTTAATGGACTATGTTAATAATGGTGGCTTTTTGTATGTTACAGACTGGTCTTCTAGTCTTTTAAACACAATCACTAATAATGATTCAGATTACTTATCGTTTTATACACCAAGAAGAAGTGGTCAATCTTTAACAACGACAGCAACTATTCTAGATGGGAATTTAAGCGCTTGGTTATTACTTAATTTTGGAATATCTATTAATGATACTGTAGAAATCAACGCGTTTTTACCTGGTTGGCAAGTGGTAGATTCTTACGACGCTTCAACAACTATTTCTTGGTTAAATGGTACGGTTGATTATAGAGATGATACTAATACAACTGTTACTGAAAACAAAGGATTAGCATTTACATTTTTGTTAGGCCAAGGTGCAATATTCTATTCATCATTTCATACTGAAAATGAAGCATTCGATTTTACAACAACAGATAGAGTTATGGAATATTTAGTTTTTGAAATGACAGATATTGAATGAAGTAAAAAAATAAATTTATAAAAAAAGCCAAACTAGTCTCGTTTGGCTTTTTTATATATCATTTAATATTATTTATGCGTATTATTCGTTAGGATGCATAAATTTCTGCTTTCCTAATAATACTTCCTCTGTCTCAACATGATTATCATCAGGAACACAACAATCTACAGGACAAACAGCTGCACATTGTGGTTCTTCATGAAAACCAACACATTCCGTACACTTATCTGGTACTATATAATAAATTTCATCGCTTATAGGCTCTTGAGCTTCATCTGCATCAACAGCTTTACCATCTGTAAGCACTATACTGCCTTCTAGACTTGTTCCGTCTTTGTATCTCCAATCGTCAGCACCTTCATAAATTGCTGTGTTTGGGCATTCTGGCTCGCATGCTCCACAATTTATACATTCGTCTGTTATAATAATTGCCATAGTTGTTGTTTTATTTAGTTTGCGTAAATTTGCTACTGCAAAAATAATGACTATACACTTCTTACGCAAGTAGCAAATGGAATTACAACAAAGAATTAACGCTTTCATTAAATTAGGAGCTTTTTTAAGTCAATTTTCTTCGGAAGAATTCAAAAAAAATGAAACTGTACCACAAAATGATCTATTTTTTGATGGTTTTAAGCATCAAATTAAAATAGCACAAGAGAGTAATGGATGGTTTACCAAAGCTAATATTGTTTTTGCTTTAAACGGCTGGACTAATTCTCTAAATAAAACTAATTTAAGCAAATGGGTTTCAGCTTATAATTTTAATAAAACTAACCAAAAAAATGTAGCTATAATTATGGCTGGAAACATTCCATTGGTTGGATTTCACGATTTTATTTCGGTGTTAATATCTGGACATTCTGTTACAGTTAAACAATCTTCTAACGATAAACATCTCTTACCTTTTATAGCAAAATATTTAGAGTATGTAGAACCAGAATTCAAAGGCAAAATTAAATTTACTGAAGGACAACTAGAGGAGTTTGATGCTGTAATTGCTACTGGAAGCAGTAATACTGCTCGCTATTTTGAATATTATTTTAAAAACAAGCCATCCATTATAAGAAAAAACAGGAATTCTGTTGCAGTACTTTCTGGAAAAGAAACAAAAGAAGAACTTGAAAACCTCTCTGAAGATATTTTTAGATACTATGGTCTGGGTTGCAGAAACGTATCTAAACTATTTTTACCAAAAAATTACAATTTTGATGCTTTTTTTAACGCCATGTACAAATGGCACCCAATAATTAATGAAGCCAAATACGCCAATAATTACGATTATAATAAGGCTGTATATTTAATGAGTGAATTTAATATGCTTGAGAATGGTTTTTTAATGATAAAAGAAGACGAAAGTTATGCTTCTCCTATTGCTACAGTTTTTTATGAGTTTTATGAGGATTTTACAACGCTAAATCATAGGCTTTTAAATGAAAAAGAAAACATACAATGCATTGTAGCCAAAGATTTTATTAATAATGAAATTGAGTTTGGTAATACACAAAAACCAAATCTTTGGGATTATGCAGATAATGAAGACACTATTGCTTTTTTGTTAAAATTATAGCTAATAAATTATCATTTTCATAACAAAAAAATGCACATTATTTAGCACCTTTGTAATATTAAAATTTAAATCATTTTTATAAAAAAAATGAGAACTAATAGATACTGAAATTAAATTCAGCATACCATGAAAAGACATAATTTTAGCGCAGGACCATGCGTATTACCAAAAGAAGTTATCTTAAAAGCATCAGAAGCCTTATTAGACTTCGATAACGGCTTATCATTAATAGAAATATCACACAGAAGCAAACCTTTTGTCGATGTTATGGAAAAAGGTAGAGCTCTCGCGCTAGAGCTTCTTGGTTTAGAAGGCAAAGGATACAAAGCTTTGTTTTTACAAGGAGGAGCGAGTACTCAGTTTTTAATGGTCGCGCTTAATTTATTAGAAAAACGTGCAGGATACTTAAATACAGGAACTTGGAGTGATAAAGCAATTAAAGAAGCTAGAATTTACGACGATGTATACGAAGTAGCTTCTTCAAAGAACGCAAACTTTAATTATATTCCAAAAGGTTACGATGTACCTTCAGATTACGACTATTTTCATTGCACCTCTAACAATACTATTTTTGGTACACAAATGAAAAGTTTTCCAAAAGTAGATATTCCAATGGTATGTGATATGAGCAGTGATATTTTTTCTCGCACACTCGATTTTTCACAATTCGATTTAATTTATGCAGGAGCTCAAAAAAATATGGGTCCAGCAGGAACAACTTTAGTAGTGGTTAAAGAAGATATTTTAGGAAAAGTATCGCGTAAAATTCCTTCTATGATGGATTATAAAATTCATATAGATAAAGGTAGCATGTTTAATACACCACCTGTTTTTGCAGTATACACCTCTATGTTAACTATGCAATGGTTAAAAGATTTAGGTGGTATTAAAGCAATAGAAGAAGAAAACGAAAAGAAAGCAGTTTTAATGTATTCTGAAATAGATTTAAATCCACTTTTTAAAGGTTTCGCTGCAAAAGAAGATCGTTCTAAAATGAATGCAACATTTACCTTAGAAAACGAAAATTTAAAAGAAACTTTTGAGGCTATGATAGCAGAGGCTGGAATTAACGGATTAAATGGCCATAGAAGTGTTGGTGGTTACAGAGCTTCAATGTATAATGCCTTATCCTTAGACAGTGTTAAAGTATTAGTAGAAGTCATGAGTGAATTAGAAAGTAAAGCTTAAATAATAAATTAATTTTAAGTTAAAATGCTAACTGTTCCATGAACTTTTAACTTTTAACTTTTAACTTTTAACTACAAAAATGAAAGTATTAGCAAATGATGGTATCTCGCAAAGCGGAATCGAAGACTTAGAAAAAGCAGGTTTTGAAGTATCAACAACAACAGTAGCTCAAGAGCAATTAGCAAACTACATAAATGACAATAAAATTAGTGTAGTATTAGTACGTAGTGCTACAACAGTAAGAAAAGAAGTTATAGATGCTTGTCCAAACTTAAAAATTATTGGTCGTGGTGGTGTTGGTATGGATAATATAGATGTAGACTATGCACGAGAAAAAGGCATTCACGTTATTAATACACCTGCAGCCTCTTCACAATCTGTAGCAGAATTAGTTTTTGCACACCTATTTACAGGAGTACGCTATTTGTACGATTCTAATAGAAACATGCCATTAGATGGTGATACTCAATTTAAAAAACTAAAGAAAAACTATGCCAAAGGTATTGAGCTTAGAGGCAAAACACTTGGTGTTATAGGTTTTGGTCGTATTGGTCGTGAAGTTGCTAAAATAGCTTTGGGTGTTGGAATGAAAGTTATTGCAACCGATAAATTTGTTGGAAAAGCAAATATAAAAGTAGATTTTTATAACGGACAATTTATTAATGTGGAAATTGAAACTGAACCTATGGAAGAAGTTTTAAAACATTCAGACTTTATAACACTCCATGTTCCTGCCCAAAAAGATTATGTTATTGGTAAAGCAGAATTCGATATCATGAAAAATGGTGTAGGATTAGTAAATGCTGCACGTGGTGGTGTTGTTAACGAAGTAGAGTTAGTAAAGGCTTTAGATAGTGGTAAAGTTGCATTTGCAGGTTTAGACACCTTTCAGGATGAGCCAACTCCTGCAGTACAAATATTAATGAATCCAAAAATTTCATTAACACCACATATTGGTGCAGCAACAAACGAAGCTCAAGATCGTATTGGATTAGAATTAGCATCACAAATTAAAAGTTTACTTCTCACCGATAAAAACTAACATTTTATAGATAAAATTGCAAAATAATTAAAACTAAGCCTTAAAAATATCGTTAAGGCTTTTTTTATGTAATTTGGATACATTAATAACAATAACAAAATAAAAAGATGTCAGGAATTTTAGATTTATTAGGAAGCGATTTAGGAAAATCGATTATTAGCGGTGTTGCAGTATCAACAGGAAACGATACAAACAAAACTAGTAGTGTACTTACTATGGCCTTACCAGTTTTAATGAAAGCAATGCAACGTAATGCTTCTACTCCACAAGGAGCTGAAGGTCTTATGGGTGCAATACAAGGAAAGCACGATGGTAGCATTTTAGATAATCTTGGCGGATTATTTGGTGGTGGTGTTATGAGGAAGTAAAAAATGATGGATCAAAAATTTTAGGTCACGTATTAGGTTCAAGACAACAAGGAGTAGAAAAAGTAATTGGTGAAAAATCTGGTTTAGATGCTGGTTCGGTAGCTAATATTTTAAAAGTTGCTGCTCCAATATTAATGGGTATGATAGGTAAACAAGCACAACAACAAAATGTAAGTTCTTCTAATGGGATTGGAGATTTATTAGGAGGTTTACTAGGCGGAAACTCTGCTGCAAAAGAGCAAAGTTTCTTAGAATCTATATTAGATGGTGATGGTAGTATAGTAGATGATGTAGCTGGAATGGTACTTGGTGGTGCAAAGAAAAAAGGAGGACTTGGCGGATTGCTAGGTGGTCTTTTTGGAAAGTAATACTTTCACCTAAATATAAAGTATTTATAGAGTCGAATTTTTTTCGGCTCTTTTTTTTGCTTTTTATCTCAGCTATTTATTTTGTATTTTTATTAAAAAATTGAAATCATGAAAAATATACTACTCATCATAACAATTCTTGTTTTTGTGTTCGCCTGCAATACATCAAAAAAGATAGTGCCTGCAAAAAACGAAACTTTAAAAGTAAAAACAGGAGACACAATTAAAATCTCTGGAGACAATCTTGAATACGATGTTGTTATTATAGAACCTGGTTTTGGTACTTACCTAGCAATTAACGCAAAGCCTAAAGGCTTTTATAATCAGAATTTTTTAGAGAATAGAAACCTACGCTATGTTCAAGAATGGAACAGGCGCGTATTATCACCTTCACGATACAACTCAAATTTATACGAGTTTGAAATTAATTATAGACAAGGTATAGATTATGGCTATGATGTAAACTATAAAATGTATAACTACTTTATTTATTTTCAAAATAAATATAACCAAAACCTATTAGGCACAAGAGTTCCTCCAAATTAATCTATATTTGCACCTTTAAAATTTATGCAATGGAGGACTTTAAAAAGCGTTGGGAAATCACTAAAAACTGGCAATTATTTTTTCCTTTAGTAGGTTTGCTAGGTCTATTTTACTCATCATATAAAATTGTAAGTGTATTAAAATCAGAGCTTCACGTTGCATTAAAATTAACAATAAGCATTTTAATTACTTCCATTCTTTTAAAATTAACTTTATTAATTTTTAAAAAACTAGAAAAAAAATGGGTCGTAAAACAACGTTGGGAAATTATTAGGATTTTTATTGTTTTTGCCATTACTGGTTCATCTTCTTTGTTTATAGGTAGACCGTTTATTAAGTTTATAGGAATTACTAAAGAAAACTTAAATATCTTTGTCTATTGGTTTTTATATAGTATCATTGGTCTTATTTTCTATCAAATACTTTTAGTGACCTTTGGTTATTTACTTGGACAAGGTAAATTTTTCTGGGAGTTTGAAAAGAAAATGTTACGTAGATTTGGATTAGGACGATTTATAGATTAAATGGAAAACAGAATGTTAAATATTATAATTAAAGGTATCGCAATGATACTGTTAGTTGCTATAATATTGCCTTCTGCTGTAAAGTTAACACACGCCTTTAAAAATCATAAACATGAAGTCTGTACTAACACATTAGATACTCATTTTCATGAAGTAGAAATAGATTGTGAATTTTACAAGTTTAAACTAAACAATAATTTTACAGTAGCATTTAATGAGATTATTATTTTTTATAATAATAACAATTATAGTACTTTCTATAGCAAATATAGATTTTTAAAAAGTTATAAAAACTTTGGTATTGCACTTAGAGGACCACCAACAACATAAATCTCTTCAAACTAAATTGGTTTAACACCTCATTTTCAAATTATTATATATTACATTATTACTTCTAAAATATTTTTATTAGTGGTCAAGTGTTTTATATTTTACCTTAATTCTTAACAATACATGCGTGTATTTATCTTATTATTTTTATTAATTAGTAGTAATTTTATTATTTCACAAAACTGTAATAATACTATAACTGGTAAAGTTTTAGACCTTCATGATAATACCATTTTGGTTGATGCTAGAATAGTTGTTTTGGAAATCAATAAACAGTTATTAACTAATGAAAGTGGAGGATTTACTATTTCAGGGTTGTGTAATCAAACCTACACAATTGAGATAAGTCACGCCTTTTGTTTGCCAAAGACTTACAAGATTGAATTAATAAGTAGCATTGAAAAGGTTTTTCTTTTAGAACATCATTTAGAAGAATTAAATGAAATTATTTTAGAAGGTAAAACTAATAATGATTCCGAAACCAGTTTAGAAAATAAAATAACTAAAGAAGAATTAGAAAAAAGCAGTAGTAAATCTCTTGGAGATGTTTTAAATTCTATTTCAGGAATAAGCTCACTAAATACAGGTAATACTATTGTAAAACCTGTAATAAATGGCTTACACAGTAGTCGAGTAGTTATTTTAAATGATGGAATTAGGCTAGAAGATCAAGATTGGGGAGCTGAACATGCACCAAATTTAGACATTAATGCTATTGATAATATTACAGTTATTAAAGGTGCTAGCGCATTACAATATAGTGGTAATGCCATAGGAGGCATTGTTATTACGGAAACTGCTAAGGCTCCAGTTAAAGATAGTATCTATGGTAAAACCATAGTTACTGCTGCTTCTAATGGCAGAGGTGGCACGACGACAACTCAATTAACTAAAACTTATAAAAGTGGTTGGTATGGAAACATACAAGGAACTATAAAACGTTTTGGTGATTTTAATGCGCCAGATTATAATTTAAGTAATACAGGCGTTTATGAACGTAGCTTATCTGTTCGAGGAGGAATTAATAGATTTCGATCTGGTCTAGAAGCTTCTTATTCTCTCTACAAAATGGAAACTGGAATTTTAAGAGCTTCACACTTGGGAGGTGCACAAGATCAAATTAGAGCTATTAATAACCTTGAGCCATTATTTGTTGACGATTTTACTTACAATATAAATTCACCTAAACAAGATGTTGAACATCATATATTAAAGTTAAAAGGTTTTAAAAAATTTGAAAAACTAGGAAAATTAGACTTTAAATATAGCTTTCAACAAAATAATAGATTAGAGTTTGATGTAAGAAGAGGAGATGACAGAGATAAACCGTCTTTGGATTTAAAACTTAACACACATACGCTGCTTTTAGATTTAGATTCTAAACTATCTGAAACAGCAAATCTAAAATTAGGTCTAACAGGACAATACCAAACTAATTTTGCAGATCCTAGCACAGGAATAAGAAGATTAATACCAGATTACAGCGAATATAATACTGGGCTTTATGCTATTTTAGAAAAACAAATCAATAATCAATTCATTTTTGAACTTGGTGCGAGATTAGATTACACTTATTTAGATGCATTAAAGTTTTACAGAACCTCGTTTTGGGAAGACAGAGGATACGACTCTACTTTTCAAGATATTGTTGTAGAAGAATTTGGAAACCAAATTTTAGTTAACCCTAAATTAAACTTTTATAATCCTTCGGCAACAGCAGGAATTTCTTATAATTTTAAAGAAGACTTTAAGCTATTGTTTAATTACTCTTTAGCATCTAGAGCACCAAATCCTTCTGAATTGTTTAGCGAAGGATTGCACCATTCTGCATCAAGAATTGAGTTGGGTGGTTTAGAGTTTAAGTCGGAAACTGCACATAAATTTTCGTTTACTCTTCAACACGATAGTGATCGTATTCGTTTTACTATTAATCCTTACATAAATTTAATATCAGATTTTATAGTTATAGAGCCTATAGAGGTACAACAAACTATAAGAGGTAATTTTCAAGTATGGGAATATAGACAAACGAACGCTAGACTTATGGGTGTTGATATAGATGGTGAAATTAAATTGAATGATTATTTTAAATATAACCATCAGTTTTCCATAATTAAAGGTAAAGACATAACCAAAAAAGATGCTTTAATTAATATGCCAGCTGCGAGCACAAGAAATGCAATTGCATACACTAATAAAAAATTAAATAATTTAAATTTAAGACTACAAAGTGAATATGTTTTTAGACAAAATGAATTTCCAGATAATAATTTTGAAGTCTTTGTGCCTGAAACAGAAACACTAGAAATTGTAGATGTAAGCACACCTCCTGATGCTTATCATTTACTTGGTTTTAACTCAAGTATAGATTATAAACTCAGTAAAAAATCAATACTAACAATTGGATTTGGTGTATCCAATATTTTTAATACCAATTACAGAAACTATCTAAATCGTTTAAGATATTATGCCAACGATTTAGGTAGAGATTACTCAATAAATTTAAAAATAAACTATTAATAATTAAAAAATAAAACAATGAAAAATTTCAAATTAATAACATTAGCATTAATTACATTACTTTTTACTAACGCTTGTTCAAATGATGACGATGCAACACCTCCTCCAGTAAATGAAGAAGAAATAATAACAACAATAACAGTTACATTAACACCTAATGGTGGTGGTACTGCAATTACTCTAAAAACACAAGATTTAGATGGTGATGGCCCTAATTTACCTGTAACTACTGTATCTGGAGACTTAGCAGCAAACACTACATATAATGGAAGAATAGAACTATTAAATGAAACTGAAGATCCAGCAGAGGATATTACTGAGGAAGTAGAAGAGGAAAGTAACGAGCATCAATTTTTTTATACTGTTAGTTCTAGTTTAAACCTAACTACAGCTTATACAAACTTTGATGATAATGGCAATCCATTAGGCACTGCCTTTACTATTACTTCTGGAGCTGCAAGTACAGGAGTATTAACTTTTACTTTACGTCACGAACCAATCAAACCTAACACTAGACTTAGTGATGCAGGAGGAGAAACTGATATAGAAACATCTTTTAATGTAACCATACAATAAATAAATTTAACACTTTAAAAAAACTCAAGACTGGTTAGTCTTGAGTTTTTTTTTGTTTTTAACTTTATTTTAGTAAGAGATTTACGTATTACTTATTGTACATTTGTAAAACCTATAAAATTAGGTTGGTATATTCCACAGTACAGACTTCCCAAGACAATATAATGTCAAAATTACCTAAGGAGCATAAATTTTTAGATCTTTCAGATTATGGAAGACCTTTGGCAAGACAAATTGCTAATGCATTAAAAAACACAAACTTTACACCTATTCATGTTACTATAGGTTTTATAATTTCTGGTTTATTAGCAATCTATTGCATACTCAATGCTTATTATTGGTTGGCTGCGTTTTTTCTTATATTTAAATCTATTTTAGATGCAGCAGATGGCGAATTAGCGAGAGTTAAACAAACACCATCTTACACAGGAAGATACCTAGATTCTGTTGCAGATATTATTTTGAATGCGCTTTTTTTTATAACTATTTGGCACATTACCAATACTAATATCTGGATAACACTTTTTGCGTTTTTAGGCTTACAACTTCAAGGCACACTTTATAATTACTACTATGTAATTTTAAGAAATAAATTTGATGGTGATACAACAAGTCGTGTCTTTGAAAATAAAACACCAATAGCTTTAGCTGGCGAAAAACAAAAACATGTTAATATCCTTTTTGGCTTATACAAGTTTTTATATGGAGCTTTCGATAGTATTATTTATAAACTAGACCACAATGCTAGTAAAGGAAAAGTTTTTCCTAATTGGTTAATGACGAGTATTTCTACTTTTGGACTTGGTTTCCAACTCCTTATCATAGCAATAATGTTGGTAATAGGATTAAAACAATTTATACTACCATTTTTCTTAATCTATACTTTAATGTTGTTTGTATTTATTAGTATTAGAAAGGTTTTTTTCTAAAAAAACACCCTAAAAAAGAGTGCTTTTGTTAAAAACTTTAAATTTAATGCTTTACAATTCTAAAATCTGCGCAGCATGATCTTTTGTCTTCACTTTATCTATTACGTGAGCTACTACTCCATTCTCATCAACTAAAAAAGTTTTTCTATGGATGCCATCGTACTCTTTGCCCATAAACTTTTTTAATCCCCAAACACCAAAAGCATCAATTACTGTTTTATCTTCATCTGCCAACAAATCAAAAGGAAACTTATACTTAGTTTTAAAATTAGTTTGTCTTTTTTCAGAATCTGCACTAACACCTAATATCTCATATCCTTTGTCTTGTAAAGCCTTATAATTATCTGTAAGATTACATGCCTCTGCTGTACAACCAGGTGTACTCGCTTTTGGATAAAAGAATACGACTAACTTTTTTCCTTTAAAATCTGATAAGGACACTAGATTTCCATCTTGATTATTAACTGTAAAATCTGGTACTTTATCGCCTTGTTTTAATGTGTTCATAGTTGTAATTTTGATTTTTATTTTCTTTCATCAAAAATACAACTAATGACTAAACAAGAAAAGGTCGATTTTGTTATAAATACGTTAAATACATTATATCCAGAAATTCCAATTCCGTTAGATCATAAAGATCCTTACACGCTATTAGTAGCTGTATTGCTCTCTGCACAGTGTACAGATATTCGTGTAAATAAAATTACACCATTACTATTTGCTAAAGCAGATAATCCTTATGATATGATAAAAATGAGCGTTGAAGAGATTAAAGACATTATTAGACCTTGCGGCTTATCACCAATGAAAAGTAAAGGCATTTACGGATTGTCTCATATTCTTATTGATAAATACAATGGCGAAGTACCACAAAGTTTTAAAGCTTTAGAAGCTTTACCAGCTGTTGGACACAAAACTGCAAGTGTAGTGATGTCTCAAGCCTTTGGTGTACCTGCTTTTCCGGTAGATACACACATACACAGATTAATGTACAGATGGAATTTAACAAACGGAAAAAATGTTACACAAACAGAAAAAGATGCTAAACGCTTATTCCCAAAAGAAACGTGGAACGATTTACATCTTCAAATTATTTGGTATGGTAGAGAATACTCTCCTGCTAGAGGTTGGGATCTAGATAAAGACATTATCACAAAAACTATAGGAAGACGTTCTGTTTTAAAAGCTTACGGGCAATCTAAAAAATAAAAATGAACACAATAACGTTGTAATAATTAATACATTATTAAAAATGTAATGCATGAAAAACTAACTTCAAATTTTAGCGATTTTCCTAATTATAACGTTATGTATTCCAATTAAAATTGCTCAAGAAATTGAAAACCAGAAGTTACAACTGCAAGAAAATTTAAAGTAAGCTAAAAAAAGTAGCCTCGTTTATATTTAATGACCCAAAAGAAGCTGCAGCGTTTTACACTTTTTTAAATGCAATCGAAAAAAAAATCCTGATATATATCAGGATTTTTTCAGTCTAATTCAGAAGCGCTTCAAACTTCATTTTTTGGTAATTTATAACACTTAAAGCTTTGGAATAATCAAGAATGAAACTTATCGTTTCATCCTTAGGGTTCAATTTTTTAATTTTTTTAGAATTTTCAGAGTAAATTTTCGCCATGTATTTGTTTGTTTGTTCAAATAGATAACGTAAAATTTATTCTAATATTGTGTACTGTTAATTTGTTAAAATAATATTGTGTTTTTCTATAACCTTTCTCATGTTTATTAAAGCATATCGCATACGTCCTAAAGCTGTGTTTATACTAACACCAGTACGCTCAGAGATTTCTTTAAAACTCATATCTTGATACATACGCATCATTAAAACTTCTTTTTGGTCATCTGGCAACTCTTCAATTAAACGCCTTACATCAGTTTCGACTTGATCTTTAATAAGTGCTTTTTCAGCATTTAAACTGGTATCGCTTAACACAGAAAAAATACTAAACTCACCAGTATTATCAAACTTAGGCATACGGTTATTTTTTCTAAAATGATCAATAACCAAATTGTGAGCAATACGCATAACCCAAGGTAAAAACTTACCTTCTTCGTTATACTTTCCTCTTTTTAGGGTACGAATAACCTTTATAAAAGTATCTTGAAAAACATCTTCGGCAATATCTCTATCATAAACTTTCGAATAGATAAAACTATAAACGCGCTGTTTATGTCTTTTTATTAAAATTTCTAGAGAAAATTCATCACCTTCAATATAACTACTTACAAGAGTAGCATCAGATATAAGTTCTTTTCGCATAATCATTACTTTTAATTGCAGAAGTTAAGCGTCTACAATGGAGTTAATAAATTTAAAAGTAATATTATGTTATAGGCTTGTGAATTAGTTTATTTATAATGAGTTAAATATAACAACAATCATTCCGAAAAAACAAAAAAAATTTAAACTTTTAACATTTTATTACACAATAAACTTTTTTATAAGCTCCTTTTTAAGTGTTATCTTTGTATTCTTTTTATATTATAAACACTTATGAACACTAAGCTTTCCGAAGTAAACCCAAAACATAATATTATTATAAAAGGTGCAAAATTGCACAACTTAAAAAATATTGATGTAGTAATTCCAAGAAATAAATTGGTAGTTATTACAGGTTTATCTGGCTCTGGAAAGTCTAGTTTGGCATTCGATACGTTGTATGCCGAAGGCCAAAGACGCTATGTAGAAAGCCTATCTAGTTATGCAAGACAATTTTTAGGTCGATTAAATAAGCCTAAAGTAGATTACATAAAAGGTATTGCTCCTGCTATTGCTATAGAGCAAAAAGTAAATTCTACAAATCCTCGCTCAACAGTTGGTACTACTACAGAAATATACGATTATTTAAAATTATTATTTGCCAGAATTGGCAAAACCTATTCTCCTATTTCTGGTCAAGAAGTAAAAAAAGATAGTGTAACAGACGTTTTAAATTATGTAAAATCTTTAGCTAAAGGACAAAAACTCCTCCTCCTCGCTCCTATTCATCTTGAAGATGGACGAGAAATGAGTGATAAGCTTAAAGCTCTAAATGCACAAGGTTATGCTAGAATAAAAGCCAATGGAGATATTATTCGTCTAGATAAAGTTGAAGGTATTACAAAAAAAACGAAAGATCTTTTTTTAGTTGTAGATAGAATTGTTGTAAAAGACGACGAGGATTTTTATAACAGATTAGCAGATGCTATACAAACTGCTTTTTTTGAAGGTAAAGGCGAATGTTTTATAGAAAGTTTAGATGATAACCATTTACGACAATTTTCTAATAAATTCGAGTTAGATGGTATTACTTTTCTAGAACCTAATGTACATTTATTTAGTTTTAATAATCCTTATGGCGCTTGCCCTAAATGTGAAGGTTATGGTGATGTTATTGGTATTGACGATGATTTAGTAATCCCAAACACCGCATTATCGGTTTACGAAAATGCTATTTTTCCTTGGAGAGGCGAAAGTATGAGCTGGTATCGCGATCAATTAGTTAATAACTCTCATAAATTCGATTTCCCAATTCATAAACCGTATTTTCAACTCAAGCAAAAAGATAAAGACTTAATTTGGAATGGAAACCAATATTTTGAAGGTTTAAACTCCTTTTTTACAGAGCTAGAAAGTAAAGCCTATAAAATTCAAAATAGAGTAATGCTATCGCGTTACAGAGGTAAAACAAAATGCAAAATTTGTAAAGGTAAACGTTTAAGACCAGAAGCAAATTATGTAAAAATTAATAATGCTACATTAACAGATTTAGTAGAAATGCCTCTAGATAAACTAGCCACTTTCTTTAAAGAGTTAACATTAAATGATAACGATACAACCATTGCTAAAAGACTTTTAAAAGAAATTGAAAACAGGCTCGCTTTTCTATCTAATGTAGGATTAGATTACTTAACACTTAACAGAAAATCTAATACGCTTTCTGGTGGAGAAAGTCAGCGTATAAACTTAGCAACATCATTAGGTAGTAGTCTTGTAGGCTCTATGTATATTCTCGACGAACCAAGTATTGGCTTACATCCAAAGGATACCGAAAAACTTATTTTAGTTTTAAAAGCTTTGCGCGATTTAGGTAACACAGTTATTGTTGTAGAACATGATGAAGACATCATGAAAGAAGCAGACGAAATTATTGACATTGGTCCAGAAGCAGGAACTTTTGGTGGCCATGTTGTAGCTACAGGAACTTTTAAAGACATTTTATCTTCTAGTTCTTTAACTGCTCAATATTTAAATGAAACACTTAAAATTGAAGTTCCAAAAAAACGACGTAATTCAAAATACAATATTGAAATACAAGGCGCTCGCGAAAACAATTTAAAAAATATAGATGTTAGCTTTCCTTTAGGCATGCTAACAGTGGTAACAGGTGTTTCAGGAAGTGGAAAAAGTACTTTAGTTAAAAAAATAGTATTTCCAGCTCTTCAAAAAAAGCTCACTGGCTTTGGAGATAAACCAGGACAATTTTCAGAGTTAAAAGGAAATTATAGTAATGTAAAGCATATTGAGTTTGTAGACCAAAACCCAATAGGTCGTTCGTCTCGCTCCAATCCTGTAACTTACATAAAGGCTTACGATGATATTAGAGCGCTTTTTAGTAAGCAAAAACTAAGTACTATTAGAAACTATGCTGCAAAACATTTTAGCTTTAATGTAGATGGTGGACGCTGTGAAACCTGTAAAGGTGAAGGAGAAGTAACTATTGAAATGCAATTTATGGCAGATGTACATTTAGAATGTGAAACTTGTAAAGGCAAGCGTTTTAAAAAGGAAGTACTCGAAGTTACTTTTGCAGATAAGAATATAGACGATATTCTAAATATGACAATTGATGATGCCATTTCCTTTTTTGAAGCCAATCATGTTACTAAAATTAAAAATAAATTACAACCCTTACAAGATGTAGGTTTAGGTTATGTAACACTTGGACAAAGCTCTTCAACACTTTCAGGTGGTGAGGCACAGCGTATTAAATTAGCTTCGTTTTTAGGAAAAGGAAATACCAAAGAAACAGCTTTGTTTATTTTTGATGAACCTACAACTGGTTTACACTTTCACGATATTAAAAAACTTTTAAAATCTTTTAATGCTTTAATAGAAAAAGGCCATTCTATAATTGTGGTTGAACATAATCTAGAACTTATAAAATGTGCAGATTATGTTATAGATTTAGGACCAACTGGTGGCGAACATGGTGGACAACTAGTGGCTTCTGGCACTCCTGAGGAGCTTGTAAACATAAAAGCCTCGGTAACTGGAAAATATTTAAGAGAAAAACTTTAAAAAAATTATCGCCAATATTTATTATTTTTTAAAATTCAGTTTTAGTAAAACATAAAAGATATCATTCCTAGTGCAATTAAAGCTATAGGCAAAACCATAGATAGAAATACAAACGTTATTATTCCGCTTTTTATTAAACTCAAAAACCAGCCTTGTTCATAAAAACGTTTTAAAGCAATGTAGAGATAAATAAATGTAGATAGAATTATTAAAAAATCTATCCAACCTGGAACATCTATTATAAAATCTGCAATTAGTAGTGCATTAAAAACTATAAATAAAAATGCGAAAAAATAAAATGTAAATACTAAATGATAGGCATAGCGACCTTTTCTCCAATAGAACACTTTTAGTAATAAAGCAAAAATTGGTAATAATACAAACAATGCAATTGGTGTTGCATCCAACATAGATTTTAAAACCGTTCCTAAATCTTGTTCTTTGTAAAATTTTAAAATTTGGGAATACCAAACCTTTGAAAACCAACCAGCATCCGCATTCATTCCCATGGCTTTATACACTTCCTCTATAGGAGCTTGAATTAGCAACAAAGAATCAATTGCTTTTGTATTAAAATCGAAAGATAAATTCTTATTGTTTTCTGTGTTATTTATAATAGAGTCTAAGCTTTTATTTGCACTTCCTGCAAGCAATTTAGAGTCTTTAAAAGTGTTTTTTCAGCTCCTGCTTAGCAACAGAGTCCAACTCCATTTGATTAACTTCGTTTACAATTTTAAGGAATTGAATGCTAAAAAGAAAATTTTAAGAATTTTATTTTACTTTAATAGTTTGCGCACGATACATAAAAGTATCTTCAAAACGTTTTAATCTTGCACTTAATGTTTCAGCAAAAACAAGGTATTGGCATTTATTTATACTCTCTGGAATACGATTAATAGCAGCAAAGTATAATCCTTTTTCTGCAAATTCTGCATCTTCTAAAATGTATAATTTTAATTGGCTTAAGTCTAAACTATTCATTAAATACAACTTGTTTAAGCGTTTTGGTGTTGCTATTAATATATCTTGTCCGTAATAAATTTCTTCACGTTGTTGGTCTAGTGTTTGTTCATCGTAGGCAGTATATATCCTAATCGTTCTTGGCTTTATAAATTTCTCAAATGCTTCCTTTAGGTTTAGAGCATCGGCTTTTGTTTCTACCAAAATTAAAGCTCTAGGCGCATCACCTTCAGGTTTACACTTTAATTTCTGCATCACACTAATTATTATAGCTGTGGTTTTTCCTGAGCCTTTACTACCAATACAAAACAAATTAGCTCCTCCCTTTATAATTGGCAATGCTTTTTTTTGTAATGGTGTTGGTGCTTCAAAATTATTAGTTTCTAAAGCTTCTAAAATTTGTGGATTGAGTTTTTTAAAAGACATATGAGCTTGCTTACTTTAAGTATAACGCGAAACTACGTGTATTTCTTCGGTTTACAAAACTACATCGTTTTAGTTTTGGCATGATGCTTGTATTTATTTAATTGTTCAATCTTAAAAAACGAATATTATAAAATGAACATGCTAAAATTTTATAGCTAAAAGATTGACAAATAACGAACAGCATGTGACCTTTATTAAACAATAAATATAAACACTATGAAACATTTAATCTATTTATTCTCAGCATTACTCTTTACGAGTTTTACTGTTAATGCAGACGACACTAACACCCTAAACCATATAGAAACCAATACTGCAAACTCTTACAGAGGTTATGGTAAATCTTTTATTTTTAACGAGCAAGGCATTGAGTTTTCGATTTATGCAGACGGTCAATTCGATTTTTACATGCCTAATTATGGACCTAATGTAAATGTATCGATTGGATCTCCAAATGGAAATATTAGTTTTAACTCTGGTTATGATTATGGTGCTTATGTACAATATGATGAGTTTGGTGCCATAATTCAAATTGAAAACACACCAATTTTTTACGATTATTATGGTAGAATAAGTCAAGCCGGAAATGTAAACATTAACTACAATAATAGAGGTTATATTAACAGAGTTGGTGGCTTGTTTGTTCACTACAATAGGTTTAATGTTTTCGATTATTGTACAGGTTATATAAACATCTACAACAGAGCCTACGTGTTTAGACCTTGGCACAGATTTTATATTTTACCACCAGTTAACTACTGTGTTGTTTTTAATAGACCTTATAGAAGACATTACACTCCAATTCGTTATAGATACGATAGACCTTATACAAATAACTTTAGACGTACAACTGCTGTTGCTAGCAGAAGAGGAAACACCATTACAAGAAATAGAAGTTATGCTTCTAGAACAGAAGGAAGAACTCGCGTTGCAACTACAACTAGAACACGTAGCGATGCAACTACTTCTACTCCAAGAACAAGAGGAAACAACGTTTCAACACCTAGAACGAGAACTAATAGAACTGCTTCTACACCAAGAACAAGAAGTAATACTACTGTTTCTGCACCTAGAACAAGATCAAATACTTCTACTCCAACAAGGACAAGGACTCAAACAAAAAGAACGATAAAACAAAGTACACCAAAAACAAATAAACGCGTGATAACTAAAAGTAGAACTACTCAATCTAGAGCATCTAGACCAGTTTCAAACTCTACAAAACGCAAATCTACATCAAACAGATCTAGTCGTAGATAAATAAATTAAGTGGTTAATTAATAAATCCTGTAACTTGTCTTTAAAAAGCAAGTACAGGATTTATTTTTGGAGGTTAACTTATCTCAGAATCCAAGCCTTTTAAATAACATTATCGTTTTAGATACTTGTTAAGAATAGCGTTTACGTCTTTGGAAAAATTAAAACGATACACCACAACACCATAGATAACCACAACAATTATAGATTTTATTGCCATATTTAGTATGGGATGCCAATTAAATTCCCAAAAGTAAAAACTAAATGAAAGTATCGTTATTAAAGACAATACATATAAAGTAGATTTAGAAAATGGATGCATTTTAAATTGCTTGTTTACATACCAAATTTTTAAACTTCCATATAAAAACAAGGCAATAAATGAAGCAATTGCTGCTCCATTAATATCGTAAATTGGAATTAAAATATAATTAAGCATTACATCAACAAAAATGATTAAAACACCAAATAAAAGAATGATTCTATAATAATTAGAATTAAAAATGATTGAATTATTGATACCTAGCAAACTGTCTATTAATTTAACAACTGAAATAATAATAACAACAAACAACGCTTGACTATATTCAACTTGCATTAAAGCATATAACTGGTTAATATTTACTACAATTAAAACAAATAGCAAACCACTTACTATTACTAAATTCAACGAAGATTTTTTATATAATACTGAAAGCGATACATTATCGTGTTCGTTTAAAAATTTTGCTGTTAAAGGATACGTAATTTGATGCATAGCTCTAGCTGGAACAGCAATTACAATAGCAATATATACAGCAACATTATAATAGGCAATATTTTCTATCTCTATAAGTTTACCTAGCATAAATTTGTCTAGATCTAACATAAACATAGCAACAGAACCTGCTATAATTATTAATACACTATACTTTAAAACTGAAAACACCTCAAAATTAAATTTAAAATCTAATTTGGGAAATCTTAAACTAAAAGCATAAAGCTTCATTATCAGCATTCTTAACACATAAACTATTGCAATTGCAATAATAAATTGTTCTACATTTAAAAGTTGATAATACAAAGCGAACAGTAGAATCAAAATACAAAAACGATGAAACACTTCTTTCATGATGTTACCAAAAACACTTTTGTAATGTATTTTACTCCAAGCAAAAAACACCTCAAAATAAGCCATTGCAACAGCTATAATATAAATCAAATATGTATAATCTTTAATAATCGTATTTTCAGTAGATAACCAGTTACTGATAGTTTCATAACCAAAAATGCCAATTAAACCTATAGGTATTATAGCTATTAAAGGTAAAAACAACATTAATGTTAAAAAGCTATTTTGCTGATTTTTAGTTTTATAAGAGGTATAAAACTTAACTAAAGTATTACTTACACCAAACATAAAAAATGGCATCATTACATTGGCTGTAGAGAGCAAGAAACCTACTAAACCGTAATACGCGTCTGTTAAAAAATTAGTGTATAGAAAAAGTGTGTTTATTGCACCTATTGCAAAACCAATAAAGGTTGTGATAGTATTTTGAATAGATTGTTTTATTACAATTCCCATAAATTTAAAACGCCTTGACTTTAAAACTCTAAAAGTATTTTAGATAGTTTTTGTGTTAAATGCACTCTACTATATTGGCTTACTCCAATAGGTTTGGCCTCTAAATTTCCAAATTTAAAAGCTTGAAAATGACTTAATATTTTTGCTTTTAATGCTGTTTTAGCATTATAATAAAAATAATCTCCTGTATTGGTTTGTTTAATAATAGTCTCAACATCTGATCCCGAAGGACCAATAGCAATAATAGGTCTGTTTGAGACCATATATTCAAATAGTTTTCCAGGAATTATGGCTTTTGTATCTTGAGAATCTATTTCAATTAACAATAAAACCTGTGCTTTTTTTTGATACTTAACAGACTCATTGTGTGATACATAACCAACATTGTTCAAGTATTTAGTTAAATTATACTTTTCAATAGTACTTAAAATTTCTTCACCTACTAATCCTACCAAATTAAGCTTAAAGTATTGAGCAAATTCGTCGTTTTCATTTATTAATTCTTGAAGAGATTGCCATAAAATTAAGGGATTACGTTTAGATAAAAATGAACCAATATGAGCTAATGTAAATTTAGAATCTAAAGTTTTAGCTTTAACTTGTTCTATATCGTAACCATTAGTAATAACTTCAATAGGCTTTGTTGTTAACTGTTTAAACTCAGTTTTAGTGACATTACTCGTTACAATAATAGTATCTGCGTTATTTAGAACTTCACTTTCAAGTCTCTTATGTCTTTTTTTAGCAATTTTTGTTAATTTTAATTGTTTGTGGTAACCAATAGTTGTCCACGGATCACGAAAATCTGCGATCCATCTAATATCTATATTCTTTTTTAATTTAAAGCCAATAAGGTGTAAACTGTGTGGTGGTCCTGAGGTGATAACAGTATCTATATTATAGTCTGAAATATAGGTTGAAAGATAACGAACAGAAGGTTTTACCCAATTTTTTCTTGCATCTGGTATAAAGAAATTACCACGAACAAAAAGCATTGCTTTTTGAATAATACTTTGTTTATTTTTATCTGGAAATATACCTTTACTAATCGTTTTTGTGCTTTTAGAAAATACATTTGCAATTTTATAAGGCTCACTAATAGGCTGTTTAAGTATAGTAATACCTTTAGGTATTTCGTCTAATAAACTGTTATCTATTTGAGGATAAACTGGGTTTGATGGACAATAAACAATAGGTTCTATATTAAATTGAGGTAAATATTTTACAAATTTTAGCCAACGTTGCACGCCTGGTCCTCCTGCTGGTGGCCAATAATACAAAACTATTAAGACTTTTTTTTTCTGCATGAAAATAATTATATGCTATTAGTAAAAGCTTTTATTTTTTCTTTCTAAAATGAAAAAATAAACCTCCAAAAACAATAAGCATTAATAGAATTGAACTTGTTAAAGTTATAGTTGTACCTGTTTTAACAACTTGTGGCTCAAACTTAAATTCAATATTATGCTTCCCTTTAGGAATTTCCATACCACGTAAAAGGTAATTTACACGGTTATATGCGATTTTTTCGTTATTAATGTAGGCATTCCAACCGTTTATATAATACATTTCAGAAAACACAGCATAGCCATCGTTGGTATTGTTAGCTTCGTATTTTATATAATTAGGTTGGTATTCTATAACCTTTATAGTAGCTAAAGAATCTACTAGAAACTTTTTATTTTGTTCTTTAAGTTCAATAGTATTAATTACTGCTTCTGTTTTAGTTTTTAAATCAAATAGCGCAATAATTTCTTCATCTGCAGTATTAACTGCTTTTAGTTTTTTTATAAACCATGCATTTCCGTTAGCATCAGAATTTAAGTAAGGATAAGGTTGGTTAGTGTCGTCTTCACTAATAATATACTTAACATTAAGCATATTAAGAATTTCTATGTTGCTTGTAAAATCGTAAAAATCTGAAAGTTCATCAAAACGTTTTGGTTTTGCTGCATGATAACCATTAATTGTATTATGAAAATATGGAGCAGAATTACCACCATTAGTCATATCATCTACTTTTTGAGAAATGGCTCTTCCTCCTCCTGAACTTACATCGTAAACTCTAAAATGATCTGGATCGTTTAAAATTAATTTATCGGCATTATTAGGTTTAAAGGGTCTTTGTACTTCTTTACTGGTTACAAAATTATCTGAATTTACATAGCGTCTATCTACACCAACTAAATCAAAAATAATTAATATAGCAAAAGCTATAATTACTTTATTTTTAGAAAGTTTTTGCTTTAAAAACAAGTAGATTGTTCCTGAGGAAATTAGAACTAGTAACATGGTTCTTAGCGTATCATTTCTAAAAATTGCTTTTCTATCTGCAACAATTGCATCTACAAAATCTTGTCCTCTAACTTCTGCCCAACTTGCGTCTCTAATACCTTCAAAATCTAAAAGAATTCCTGTATATTTAAAAATCAAGAATAGTGAACATAAACCAGCTGTAATAAGTGTTGTAAATTTTAAAGCTTTTAGTTTATTTTCATCTTTTTCATAGTCATTAAATAATCTTACCAATCCAAAAACTCCCAAAACTGGTACACATAGTTCTATAATTATTTGTATAGACGTTACTGCTCTAAACTTATTGTACAATGGCACAAAATTGATAAAGAAATCTGTTAATATACTAAGGTTTTTTCCATACGATAGTAATAAAGCTAAAATTGAAGCTGCTACTATCCACCATTTTAGTCTGCCTTTTACTAAAAACAAGGCGAAAATAAATAAAAACAAAGATACTGCTCCAATATAAGCAGGAGCTTCTACTATGGGTTGATTTCCCCAATATGTAGGTATAACTTTTGCTGCTTCTGATGCTTGGTAAGGAGGAACATTTCTACTTCTGTAAAATTTATAAAAAGCAGAATTCTTTCCTAAATCCTCATACATTCCTCCTCCTAAAAACCTAGGAATAAACAAGTTAAATGTCTCTAAGTAACCATAGCTATACTCTGTGATTCTTTCTTTAGCTAAACCAGAACTAATTTCTTTTCTTGGTGATCCATCTGGCTTAATGGTTAACTCTGTTTTACTACGCGTACTTTCTTTAGCATATTCTTGAGTTGCCAATATGTTAGTTGCATTTAAACCAATTGCAAGTATCACAGCAGCTAATAGTATTCCTGTAGACCTAAAAAAGTGTGTTAATAATTTCTTTTTACAGGCATCTATTAAATATACAGTTCCTAGAACAATAACCAAAATCAACAAATAATATGTCATTTGAAAATGGTTTGCTACAATCTCTAATCCCATTGCAACTGTGGTTAAAACAAAACCAACAATATATTTTCGCCTAAAGGTTAACACAATACCACTTAAAACTAAAGGCATATAGGCAATAGCATGAGCTTTACTATTATGCCCAACACCTAAAATAATTATTAAATAAGTAGAGAACCCAAAAGCTAAAGCACCAATAATAGCTAATTTATATTCTACTTTTAAACTGAGTAATAAAATATATAAACTAACAAAATATAAGAACAAATAATCTGCAGGACGTGGTAAAAAGCGTAAACTTAAATCTAAGTTTTTAATATAGGTGTGTGGATACCTAGCTCCAAGTTGGTAGGTTGGCATACCTCCAAAAGCACTGTTTGTCCAGTAGGCTTCTTCACCAGTTTTTGCTTTAAAATCCTGTTGTTGCTTAGCCATACCTTTGTATTGCAAAATATCGCTTTGTAATATTTGTTTACCTTGTAATACAGGACTAAAGTATGCTAATGAGAGTATTATAAAACCTACGAGCACAACTAAATGTGGAAGGATTTTTTTAAAAGTTGATTGCATAAATAATGATATGATTCTTAAAACCGAAAATTAATCAATTTCTTCGTAATCTACATATTCACCAACCGTTTTGTTTGAAGTTTTATTTTCAGGCATTTTATCTATTGTTATTTCGCCTGCTTTTTTTGGTGGTTGTTGCTTGTTTTGGTTACCAAAATCTCTAAACTGGCTACCAAAACGTTCTGCAGCCTTTTTGGTGAAGTATTTAAGGATTAATGGTCCAAAATATCTTGAGATAATTTTTACACCAAGATAAATTAATAAGATTATTAGTAGAACTCTCAAAATAAAATATAAACAGTAATATTAGAAAACAAAAATACAAATCTTGTAGAGTAATTTCAGATTAAAATCCTTAAAAAAAATATAAAATCTCTATATTTGAACCTAAACCTAAAACTTATGTTCCTAAATAAAACTTATTTAACAATAATCTTATTTATTGCTAGTTTAACAGCACAAGCTCAATATACAGAAGTTATAAACTCTAATCGTCCTGGTGTTTCAAGATCTGCCTTTTCTGTAGGTACTAATGTTGTACAATTTGAAGCAGGACCATTTACTGTAAAAGAAGAGCATACACCTTTAAAATATGATGTTTCTGGTTTTGGTGTCGATTTTGCAGCACGTTATGGACTACTGTTACCTCAGTTAGAAATAAATATAGAAGGTACTTATCAAAATGATACACAAACAGATTTTAGATCTTTAATACCAACAGAATTTAAGCGTTCAAATTTTAAAAACCTAACCGTAGGCGCAAAATATCTTGTTTACGATCCATATAAAAATGCTGAAGAAGAAAAACCAAATATTTATAGTTATCACGCCAACAAGCGTTTTAAATGGAGTAGTTTAATTCCTGCTGTTGCTGTTTATGTTGGTGCAAATTTTGATACTAAAGACAATCCATACACTGCTCCTGGAGTTGAAGGTTTTAGTCCAAAAGTAATGGTTGCCACACAAAATAACTTTTCTAGTGGTTGGGTTTTGGTAATGAATTTCTCTAAAGATAAAATAGGTACAGATTTTTCAGATTTTCAATATATAGTTACAGTTACAAAAGCCATTAATCAACAATGGGTTCTATTTGGTGAAACACAAGGTATACAAAGCGATTTTTATGCCGATAATCTATTTAGATTTGGTGGTGCTTATCTTTGGAGTAAAGATTTTCAGCTCGACACGGCTTTAACGTTTAACACAAAAGATACGCCTTCTGTATTTGGTGTAAATTTAGGTGTATCTTATCGTTTAGATTTTCATAAAGATCCAGAAATGGATAATGGAACATCTGCAGAAGAAGAAGCCGAACGTAAAGCAAATAAAAAACGTAAAAAGAAAAACAAGAAAAATAAAGATGATGATGCACCAGATGGTGATAAAAAGCGCAAAAAAGAAACTCAGAGTATAGATTTTGATGACGAATAATGCATATGATTACAATTAAAATTGTTACCTCCAAAAAGGACTTAAAAACATTTGTTAAGTTTCCGTTTTCTCTATACAAGGACTCAAAATTTTGGGTGCCTCCTATTATTAGTCAAGAAATGGAGACTTTTAATAAAGATAAGAATCCTATTTTTAACGATGCTGAAGCCACGTTACTACTTGCTTACAAAGACCAAAAACTTGTTGGACGCGTTGCTGCCATTATTAACTGGCTTGAAGTAAAAAACCAAAATCTGCTTAAAATGCGTTTTGGTTGGTTTGATTTTATAGATGATTTAGAAGTTTCCAAAGCACTTTTAGACGAAGTAGATAAGATTGGTAAAGCACATAATCTTGAATATACAGAAGGTCCAGTAGGGTTTTCGAACCTAGACAAGGTTGGCGTAATGACAGAAGGTTTCAACCAGATAAGTAATATGATAACATGGTATAACCATGCCTATTATATTAAACATTATGAAGCTTTAGGTTTTAAGATAGAAAAATCCTACTCAGAAAGTAAATTTCCTTTTAAAAACGTTAAACCAGAGTTTTTCTATAAAGCTCAAGAACTCATAAAACGGCGTTACAAATTAACTGCTTTGCAGTTAACAAAAACATCTGAAGTGATGCCTTATGTAGACAGAATGTTTGATTTGTTTAATGCTTCTTATGCTTCCCTGTCTTCTTTTGTTGAAATTACAGATATTCAAAAAGAATATTTTAAAAAGAAATTCATCTCTTTTGTAAATCCTGAGTATATTAAATTTGTAGTCGATGAAAATGATAATATGGTTGCTTTTGCTATTGTAATGCCAAGGTTCGCACATGCTTTACAGGAAATGAATGGTAGATTGTTTCCCTTTGGTTTTGCAAAATTACTAAAGGCTAAAAAAACTAGTAAAGATGTTGTTTTCTATTTAATAGGTGTACATCCAGATTACCAAAACAAAGGTGTCCACGCTGTTATTTTTAATGAGTATTATGAAACTTTTAAAAAGAAAGGTATTATAGATTGTTATAGAACACCAGAATTAGAAGATAACGATGCCATACATAAAATTTGGAAACATTTTTTTCCAGTTGTTATTAAACGAAGAAAAACCTACAGAAAAAACATTAGTTATTAGAAATAAGCTAAAATTTAAAAAAAAAATCCGATTCAAAATTGAATCGGATTTTTTAATTTACAATTATAAAGTTTTATTCTCCCATTGCTTTCATTAAAGCAGCAGACATTCTTTTATAAGTACCATTTTCTAAACGTGTTCTAATGGCATCAAAAGCATCTAATGTTTCAGCAACATCTTGTAAAGTATGTGTTGCTGTTGGAATCATACGTAATAATATTAATCCTTTAGGAATTACTGGATAGACTACT
This sequence comes from Lacinutrix sp., assembly GCF_029238095.1. GTDB lineage: Bacteria > Bacteroidota > Bacteroidia > Flavobacteriales > Flavobacteriaceae > Lacinutrix. Next base: position 211,749 of record NZ_JAQWGS010000026.1, read on the forward strand.
ATTGAGCAGAAAATACCATAATTTTCTCTTAAATCTCTAACTAGAGCCATAGCCTCAGGAATACTTCCGTTAAGATATACTGGTGTTACACAACTTGTAGTAGAACCAATATCAAATCCTCTTTCTTTCAATCCAGATTGTAGCGCATTAACAATTTTCCATAAGTTTTGCTTTAACTCTGGCATTGTACGTAACATATCTAATCGCTTTAGAGCACCTACTGTTAAAGTCATTTGTAAAGACTTTGCAAACATTTGCGAGCGCAGATTATATTTTAAATAATCCATGATCTCTTTGTCTCCAGCAATAAAGGCACCTGTACTCGCTAAAGATTTTGCAAAAGTTGCAAAATAAACATCTATGTCATCTTGAACACCTTGCTCTTCTCCAGCTCCAGCTCCTGTTGCTCCTAAGGTTCCAAAGCCATGAGCATCATCTACTAACAACCTAAAATTAAATTTCTGTTTAAGCGCTACTATTTCTTTTAATCGTCCTTGTTCTCCTCGCATGCCAAAAACACCCTCAGAGACTACTAGAATTCCTCCTCCAGTTGTTTCTGCCATTTTGGTAGCACGTTCTAGATTTTTTTCTAGACTTTCGATATCGTTATGCTTGTAAGTAAAACGTTTTCCCATATGCAAACGCACACCATCTATAATACAGGCATGAGAATCTACATCGTAAACTATTATATCGTCTTTAGCTACCAATGCATCTATTGTAGACATGATTCCTTGGTATCCAAAATTTAATAAATAAGCGGCTTCCTTACTTACAAATGCTGCTAATTCATTTTGAAGTTTTTCATGTAATGCTGTATGACCAGACATCATTCGTGCTCCCATTGGATATGCAGAACCATATTCTGCAGCTGCCTCTGCATCTACTTTACGAACTTCTGGATGATTTGCTAAACCTAAATAATCGTTAATACTCCAAGTAATAACGTCCTTTCCTTGAAACTTCATACGGTTTGATATTTGTCCTTCTAGTTTTGGAAAAACAAAATAACCTTCTGCCTGCTCAGCCCATTTTCCTAATGGACCTTTATCCTTGTATATTTTTGCAAATAAATCTTTCATTTGTAATTTGTTAGTTTAGAGAATACAAAATTAAGCAATTCTAAGTTTTTTGTATAACATTTTTTCATTGTATTATTAACATAAAAAAAGCTAATACTTTTTTATGAGTATTAGCTTAAATATTAATTAGCAATATAATCTTATTTAATGTATTGAATACTTTGTGCGGCTTCAGCGTTTTTGCTATCGAAAAAACCTTGTTCGCTCATCCATTTATCGCTATAAATTTTACTCATATAGCGTGAACCATGATCAGGAAAAACAACAACTATAGTATCTGAGGCTTTAAATTCACCTTCAGCATCTAGTTGTTTTACTGCTTGCATAGCTGCTCCAGAAGTATAACCTACAAACAAACCTTCGGTTGTTGCAATCTCTCTAGCAGTGTGTGCGCTTTCTTCGTCTGTAACTTTTACAAACTTATCTATGGCATCAAAATCTGTAGCTGTTGGAATTAAATTTTTTCCTAAACCTTCAATACGGTAAGGATAAATTTCTTTATCATCGAACTCTCTCGTTTCATGGTATTTTTTTAGTACCGAACCAAAAGCATCTACTCCAATAACTTTTATATTTGGATTTTGTTCTTTTAAATACTTTGAAATACCTGAAATGGTACCTCCAGTTCCACTACATGCTACTAAATGTGTTATATTACCTTCGGTTTGGTTCCATATTTCTGGTCCTGTAGAAGCGTAATGAGCATCTATATTTAGTTGGTTGAAATATTGGTTAATATATACAGAACCTTTCATTTCGTCATGTAAGCGCTTAGCTACTTGGTAATATGATCTAGGATCGTCTGCACTTACATTTGCTGGACAAACATAAACCTTGGCTCCCATATTTTTTAGCATATCTATTTTATCTGCCGAAGATTTAGAGCTCACTGCTAAAATACAATCATAACCCTTAATAACGCTAACCATAGCAAGACTAAAGCCTGTATTACCTGAAGTTGTTTCAATAATAGTGTCTCCTGGTTTAAGGATTCCTTGCTTCTCAGCTTGTTCAATAATATATAGTGCAATTCTATCTTTAGAAGAATGTCCTGGATTAAAAGATTCAACTTTAGCTAAAAAGTTACCTTTAAAATCCGAAGTCATTTTTTTTAGCTTTATCATTGGTGTATTACCTACTAGGTCTAATACGTTATCAAAAACTTGTCTTTCATGTGCCATAAACAATACTTGTTCTGTTACTTTGTTTAATTAAATGTATCTTAAAACCTCGCAAAAATAAGCATTTTTTTTTTAACTATTAATTCCTTCTAAATCAAACAAAAAAGCATATTCTAGTGCTACTTCCTTTAAACTCTCAAAACGTCCAGAAGCACCACCATGTCCTGCTTCCATATCGATATGAAATAATAATTTATTAGTGTCTGTTTTTAGTTCTCTAAGTTTTGCAACCCATTTTGCTGGCTCGAAATACTGCACTTGAGAATCATGTAAACCGGTTGTAACTAGTAAGTTTGGGTAGTTTATTGCTTTTACATTATCGTATGGTGAATAGGATTTCATATAATCGTAATATTTTTTTTCGTTTGGGTTTCCCCATTCATCGTATTCTCCTGTTGTTAAAGGTATAGTATTGTCAAGCATTGTTGTAACAACATCTACAAATGGTACAGCAGCTATAACACCTTTATATAGTTCTGGATTAAGATTTAATATCACTCCCATTAACAACCCTCCTGCACTTCCTCCCATGGCATATAAATGCTCTGGAGATGTATATTTTTGTGCAATTAAATATTTTGAACAATCTATAAAATCACTAAAGGTGTTCATTTTTGTTAATAACTTTCCGTTTTCGTACCATTCTCTACCTAAATATTCTCCACCTCTAATATGGCTAATTGCATATACAAAACCTCTATCGAGAAGACTTAAACGTATTGTGGAAAAATAAGGATCTATTGTTGCGCCATAAGATCCATAAGCATATTGCAATAGTGGATTTTTTCCATTTAAAGTAATTCCTTTTTTATAGACTATAGAAATGGGCACTTTAATACCATCTCTTGCTGTTGCCCAAACACGTTTAGATTCGTAGTTGTCTTTATTAAATTTACCACCTAAAACTTCTTGCTCTTTTTTTATAGTTTTTACTTTAGTTATAAAATTATAGTCTATAACAGAGCTTGGTGTTGTTAATGCGTTGTAACTATATCTTAATTCGGTACTATTAAAATCTGGATTATTACCTAAGGTTGCAGTATAGGTTTCGTTATCGAATGGTAAATAATAATCTTCATCTCCATTCCAACTCATAATTCTAATTTTGTTAAGTCCATTCTCACGTTCATTAATTACAAGATAATTATCAAAAATTTCAATGTCTTCTAATAAAACGTCTTTTCTGTAAGGCAATACATCTTTCCAGTTTTCTTTTTGTGTATTGTGTTCTGACGTTTTTTGAAGTTTAAAATTTATAGCACCATCTTTGTTTGTAATAATGTAAAAACTATTGTTATAATGTGCAATTGAATATTCTAACTCGCGTGTTCTTTCTTGAAATATTTTAAAATGGCTATCAGGAGTCTCTGCGTTTAATATTCTATATTCTGAAGTTAGAGTACTAGAACAACCAATAACGATATATTTTTTAGATTTTGTTTTGTAAACAAAAGCATTAAACGTGTCGTCTGTTTCATGATATACTAAAACATCTGAAGTTGCTTCTGTATTTAATTTATGTTTATAAATTTTGTCTGAACGCAAGGTTACTGCATCTTTCTTAGCGTAAAACAGGGTTTTATTATCATTTGCCCAAGTAGAGCTTCCTGTTGTATTTTCTATTTTATCTGAAAAGATTTCTCCTGTTTTCAAATTTTTAATTTGAAGTGTATATTGCCTTCTACTTACAGTATCTACTGCAAAACTTGCCATTGTATTGTCTGGACTAATAGAAATACCTCCTAATTTAAAATAGGCGTGACCTTTAGCCATTTCATTACAATCTAAAATAATACTTTCGGGAGCTTCTAAAGTTTCTTTTTTTCTGGTGTAAATAGGATAATCTTTACCTTTTTGGAATTTAGTTATATACCAATACCCATTTAATTTATAGGGAACAGAACTGTCATCTTCTTTAATTCTACCTTTCATTTCCTCAAAAAGGTCTTTTTGAAAAGCTTCGGTGTGTTTTAAAACCGACTTAGTGTATGCGTTTTCAGCATTTAAATGCTCAATAACTTCTTTATTTTCTCTATCATTCATCCAGAAATAATTATCTAAACGAACATCGTTATGTTTTTCTATAGACTTGGGTGTTTTTTTTGCAATTGGAGGTTTAACTAACACTGATGTTTTAAGCATATTCTATTTTATTATTTTTTAAATAGTGAAACAAAAATAAAACTAATACTAATAAAAGTATCAGTTTTTTGAATAGATATTATGTTGGTTATTAACCATTCAATTTAATAAATTTGTATTTATATTAATATAAAACAAAGATTATGTTTGGAGATTTATCAGTAATGATGGGTAAACTTAAAGAAACCCAAAAAAAAGTAGAAGAAACAAAATTAAGATTAAATTCTGTTTTGGTTGACGAACAAAGCAACGACGGTCTTTTAAAAGTTACTTTAACAGCAAATAGAACTTTAAAAGCAATTACTATAAATGATGCGCTTTTACAAGACAAAGAACAATTAGAAGATTATTTAATATTAACATTAAATAAAGCAATAGAAAAAGCCACACAAATTAATGATGCAGAATTAGCTGCAGTTGCAAAAGAAGGAATGCCAAGTATTCCTGGTATGGATATGTTTAAGTAAATTAGTTGTAAACAATACATAAAAGCCTCTAAAAGTAAAATACTGTTAGAGGCTTTTATGGTTTAAATACTATACTTGTATAACGTCAGCAAAAAGTGAACTAGTTATCACTTTAATATAAGAGAGAGGTTTTATTATTTTTACAAACCTTTAAATCTTAAATGATGAAAAACAAGAAAAGATAAGATTGTTAGTAATACTTTTTTCATTTTTTAATAATTTTAATGGTTATTTATAGATTATTTTAAACTAAATTTTTAGTCCATAATTTAATACTATGCAAAAATAAATCTAAATGAAAAAAAAGACCTTTAAATGTTAAAATTTCAAGAGCATTTCGACAAAGTGCAAATATATCTGATTAAAAACAAAAATATACTTTTAAATATTGATAATCATTAAGTTACAAAAAAGTAGTTTTAAAAATTAAAAGTCTGTAAATAACTTAAAAAAGCATCATGCATTCTAGAATTATAGTCTAAATGCGTTACTATTCTTAATTTTCCTTGTCCCATATCACTTATAAAAATACCTCTATTTTTTAGTTCATTTATAAAAGTAACACCATTAATGTCATCATTTAAATTAAAAATAACAATATTGGTTTCAACTGGTTTTACATTTTTTATAAAAGAACAATTTTCTAAAACAGAGCCTATTTCCTTAGCTTTTTTATGGTCTTCCTTTAATAGTATTAAATTATTATCTAATGCATAAAGTCCTGCTGCAGCTAAAAATCCAACTTGACGCATACCACCTCCAAGAATTTTTCTAATTCTTATAGCATTTTTCATTAAATGTTCGTCACCCACTAATACTGAACCAATTGGACAACCTAATCCTTTACTTAAACAAACAGAAATAGTATCGAAAATTTCACCATAAGCTTGAGGTTTTTCATCTTTAGCTACTAATGCATTCCAAAGACGTGCACCATCTAAATGAAATCCTAGGTTATTAGTCTCACAAACATTCTTTATTTTTTGTAGCTCGTTAAAATCCCAACAAGATCCTCCACCTTTATTTGTAGTGTTTTCTATTTCTACTAAAGTGGTTAATGGACTGTGGTAAAAATCTGGAGGATTAATAGCTTCTATAACTTGTTCTGCAGTAAACATACCTCTATTGCCATCGATTAATTTACAAGATACACCACTATTAAAAGAGGCTCCTCCACCTTCGTAGTTGTAGATATGAGCATATTTATCGCAAATAACTTGATCTCCAGGATTAGTATGTAACTTTATTGCGGTTTGGTTAGCCATTGTTCCACTAGGAAAAAACAAAGCATGAGACTTACCAAATAGCTTGGCTACACGTGCTTCTAAAGCATTAACAGTTTCATCTTCCTTATAGACATCGTCTCCTACTTTAGCACTAACAATAGCTTCAAGCATACCTTGAGACGGCTTAGTAAAGGTGTCACTCCTTAAATCAATTTTTATCTGTTCGTCTTTCATTTTAAATAATTGTCAGATAGAATTTGCCATTAACATTTTAATTAGAAATATATTATGTGGCTCATTTCATTTGTATTTATTTTTAGCATAAAACTATAAAATAAATGAGGAATAATTTTCAAATGCTGCTATTAATTCTATTTTTGTTTTAAACTTAAATATAATGATAACACAAGATCAAATTAAAGATCTCTCACAACGCCTAACTAAGTTAAGGCAATATCTTTGACATAGATGCCAAACTTATAGAAATTAGTAATGAAGAAGAACAAACTTTTTCTCCTGATTTTTGGAACGATTCTAAAGCTGCAGAAATTATAATGAAATCACTTCGTGTGAAAAAAAAATGGGTAGAAGACTATAATACTGCATTTACCTATATTGAAGATTTAGAAGTTATTTATGATTTCTTTAAAGAAAATGAAGCCACTGCAAAAGATGTTGAAAACCGTTTTGAAAAAGCAGAAACATTAATTGAAGATCTTGAATTTAAAAACATGTTATCTGAAGAAGGTGACAGCCTGAGTGCTGTGCTTCAAATTACTGCTGGAGCTGGTGGAACAGAGAGCTGTGATTGGGCACAAATGCTTATGCGTATGTATTTAATGTATGCCGAAAAAAACAACTTTAAAGTAAAAGAACTAAACTTTCAAGAAGGTGATGTTGCTGGAATTAAAACAGTAACCATAGAAATTGAAGGCGATTATGCTTTTGGTTGGCTTAAAGGTGAAAATGGAGTGCATAGATTAGTACGTATTTCTCCTTTCGATAGTAATGCAAAACGACATACCAGTTTTGCTTCGGTTTATGTTTATCCTTTGGTTGATGATACTATAGAGATTGAAATCAATCCATCAGATTTAGAAATTACAACAGCAAGATCAAGTGGTGCTGGTGGGCAAAATGTAAATAAAGTTGAAACAAAAGTACAACTATTACACAAGCCTTCTGGAATACAAATACAATGTTCTGAAACACGTTCGCAACACGACAATAGATCTAGAGCATTACAGATGCTTAAATCTCAGCTTTACGAAATTGAATTGCAAAAACAATTAGCTCAACGTGAAGACATTGAAGCAGGAAAAATGAAAATTGAATGGGGAAGCCAAATTAGAAATTACGTCATGCATCCATATAAATTAGTAAAAGATGTTAGGTCTGCTCATGAAACTGGAAATGTAGATGCTGTTATGGATGGCGATATTACTCCTTTTCTAAAAGCCTATTTAATGATGATGGGACAAAAAACAACAGATTCTAATCAATTATAAAATAATAAAGTTCTATGATTATAATTTACCATAACAACCGTTGCAGTAAATCGCGTAGTGGTCTAGAAATTCTAAAAAAATCAGGAAAAGATTTTAAGGTGATTAAATATCTAGAAAATGTACCTACAAAATCTGAACTAAAAGCGTTAATTAAATTATTAGGAATTGAACCTATAGATTTGGTGAGAAAAAACGAAGCTATTTGGAAGTCTAATTACAAAAATAAAGACATATCCAACGACTCCATTATAAATGCTATGTTAGAACATCCCAAGTTAATTGAGCGACCTATTGTTGTTAGTGGTAACAATGCAGTTATTGGCAGACCTCCAGAACGGATTTTAGACCTAATATCTTAAACTTTAAGCCTTGTGAATTCACAAGGCTTTTTTTATTTAACAAAGATTTAAGCAAAACACTTTAAACCAAATTCTACTTTTGAAATCTAAAAAACAAAACTCAAGACATGCACAAAATAATTATTAGTACCATTCTATCTCTTTTTTTAACAAGCTTAGCTTTAGGACAAGAACAGGTGACTGTTTCTGGAAAAATTTTAGAAAAAGACACAAATATACCATTAGAATGGGCTACTGTTGTAATTTCTAATCCTACAGATGGTAAAATTGTTTCTGGTGGAAGCGCAAACGAAAAAGGAGATTTTAACTTTAAGGTTGTTGCTGGTACATACAATGTATCTTTTGAGTTTATGAGCTTTAAAACACAAACACTTAAAGCTAGAGAAATAAATAAGTCTACAGATTTTGGAAACATATATCTTATAGAAAGTGCCACAACACTTGAAGAAGTAGAACTTATTGCAGAAAAAACAACTGTTGAAATTAAGCTCGATAAAAAAATCTATAATGTTGGAAAAGATTTAACTGTAAGAGGTGGAACCGTTAGCGATGTTTTAGACAACGTACCATCTGTTTCCGTTGATGTAGAAGGTAATGTAGCACTTCGTGGAAACGACAACGTTCGTATTTTAATTAATGGTAAACCTTCTGGATTAGTTGGTTTAAACTCTACAGATGCTTTGCGTCAACTTCCTGCTGAATCAATTGAGAGAGTTGAAGTCATTACTTCTCCATCAGCAAGATACGATGCCGAAGGAACAGGTGGAATTTTAAATATAATCCTGCGTCGAAGTAAACTTCAAGGCTTAAATGGAGCCATTACAACTAACGTTGGTTATAATCCTTCAGCTGGAATAAATGGAAATATAAATTATAGAACAGGAGATCTCAATATTTTTAATACTTCTGGCTATAGCTATAGAGAATCTCCAGGTAATTCTTCTTCTTTAACACAATACAATTCTACTGGGAATTTTTTAGATGAATCGAATACTTACGATAGGCAACGTAAAGGATTAACCACTAATTTTGGTGTTGAATGGTATGTTAACGATTCTGCCTCTTTAACAGGTTCAATACTATACAGAGATAGTAATGACAAGGATTTAAATACAAACATTCTAAATCAATTTGATCCAAATAGAAATTTATTTTCTACAACTATACGATTAGAACCAGAAACAGAAGAAGATAAAACCATGCAATATGCGTTAAACTTTCAAAAAAACTTTAAAGAAAGTGGACATGTTTTTAAATTCGATTTTCAATATGAAGACAATCAAGAAAACCAGAATGCTTTAATTACTGTTAACGATATTGCTGTTGAGAATGTAGTTACATTAGAAGACCAAAGCCAGATTCTTTTGCAATCAGACTATGTATTACCAATTGGAGAAAATAGTCAATTTGAAGCTGGCTATAGAGGTAATTTTGACACCACAACAACAGACTTTACTGTTGCGCAACTAAATAACGATACTGGTTTTTTTCAAACAAATTTAGACTTAACAAACGTGTTAAATTTTAAGCAATACGTCAATGCTTTCTACGCTCAATATGGTAGCAAATTTAATAAGTTTTCATTTTTATTAGGATTAAGAGTAGAAAACACAAGAATCACTATAGACCAACCGACTTCTGGAGATTTTAACAAGAAAGATTTCACAGGTCTATTTCCAACTATAAATTTAAATTACGAATTTAGCGATAAAGAAAGTTTAACCTTAGGTTACGCTAGGCGTTTAAGAAGACCACGAGGTTTCTTTTTAAATCCGTTTCCTTCTCGTAATAGTGTAACAAACTTTTTTCAAGGAAATCCGGATTTAAACCCAAGTTATTCTGGACAAATAGATTTAGGTTACTTAAAACGTTTTGGGAAATTTACATTTAATTCGTCTGCTTATTATTCTCATGCAACAGATGGTTTTAATTTTATTAGCTTCGATACTGGAGACACAGCAAATGTAAATGGTGAAGAATTACCAATTATTAAGCGAACTCCTATTAATCATGCAACAGAAGACCGTTACGGTTTTGAGTTTACTTTAACCTATAACCCTTCAAGAAAATGGCGTATAAATGGTAATTTTAATTTCTTTCAAAATGAAATAAAAGGAACAACACCTAACGGTTTATCTTTAGACAATACAAATAACAGCTGGTTTGCACGAATAAATAATAAATATACCTTACCAGGAAACATAGATTGGCAAACCAATTTAAACTATAATGGTCCAAGTGCAGATGCCCAAAATACAAGAAAAGGCATATTTTCTACAACTATGGTATTTAGTAAAGACTTATTTAATGAAAACGCATCTATTGCTTTTAATGTAAACGATTTATTTAACAGTAGAAAAAGAATACAAACCACAACTACTCCAACTTTTAATGCCGAAAGTGAGTTTCAATGGAGAGAACGTAGTTTTAACTTAGCATTTACTTATAGATTTAACCAGAAAAAGAAAGTTGAAAAACGTGGTGATTATGGAGACGATGGTGGTTTTGAAGGATAGATTTATGTGGCACTGTTCAGTAATCATTTGACAGAGCATAATCTTGCGAAAAACAGTTATAAAAAAAAGGGAAACTTAATATTAAGTTTCCCTTTTTTTATGTAGTAATATAGCTAATTAAGCTTCACGCTTAGCTTTCTTCTCTTCTTTAATTTCTTTAAGACGCTCTAATAAACTTCCACCAATCCAATAAGGAACAACAAAAGTGATTAAAAATATCATTAACCAAAAGCCTATGGTTAAAATAGTTAAGAATGCTAAAAAGCCTAAATATTGGTCAAATTCGAACATAATCGATGTGTCTTTTATTAATTATTGCACAAATATAAGTTAAACTGTTTTTTTATACAATATAAAGTTTGAAATTATTAACAGCATTGTTAACATATTTAAAATACTAGTCTATCTGTTCACCATGTTGACTGAGGTCTAAACCACGAGCTTCTTGGTCTTCACGAACTCTCATTTTTAAAAGCACATCTACAATTTTAAAAAGTAAATAACTGCCACAAAATGTAAAAACAACAGTAATAAACAATGCTAAAACATGATAATAAAAAGTGTTAGTTTCACCATAAATAAGTCCAACTTCATTAGCAAAAACAGCGGTTAAAATCATTCCAACTACACCACCAATTCCATGACTTGGAAAAACATCTAAAGTATCATCAACACTAGATTTATTTTTTAAATAAATCATCCAGTTACAAATTATAGCTGCTACAAAACCAATAAGCATAGACTGTCCTATATTAACAAATCCAGCAGCTGGAGTAATAGCTACTAATCCAACAACAGCACCAATACAGGCACTTACAGCAGACATTTTTCTACCCATATAGCGCTCGTAAAACAACCAAGTAATCATAGCAGTAGCAGAAGCAATATTAGTATTTGCAAATGCAATAACGGCATCTCCATTTGCGCCTAAAGCAGAACCTGCATTAAAACCAAACCACCCAAACCAAAGTAATCCAGTTCCTAAAATAACGTACGGTACATTTGCATGCGCTTCTTGTACAACTTTTCTTTTTCCTAAATAAAGTGCTCCAGCAAGTGCTGCAAATCCAGCAGACATATGTACAACAGTTCCACCAGCAAAATCTAAAACGCCCCAATTTCTAAATAAACCGTCTGGATGCTACGTCATGTGTGCTAAAGGACTATAAATAAAAATACTAAACAAAACCATAAATAAAATATAGCTTCTAAAACGAATACGACCAGCAAAACTACCAGTTATTAAGGCTGGCGTAATAATTGCAAATTTTAAGTTAAATCCATACTCGTCATAAAGGGAGTGGTTGACGAAAATGCTGGATTTGGTTCTAAACCTACGTTTTTAAAATTAAGATAGGTTAACGGATTACCAATAATGCCACCTATACTATCTCCAAAAGCTAAACTAAAACCAACAAAAACCCAAAGTATACTAATAACACCCAAAGCAACAAAACTTTGAAGCATGGTAGAAATTATATTTTTTTTGTCAATCATTCCACCATAGAAAAAAGACAATCCTGGTGTCATTAAAAGAACAAATGCACTAGCAACAAGCATCCAAGCGGTATCGCCTTTGTCAATCTCTGAAGATAACTCCTGATAATTTGTTGCAGTAAATGCACAAAAACATACGATTAAAAGAAGCAGAATAAAATTAACTTTCCTTCCCATTTTAATTTTTTTTATGATGTTAATAAAATGATTAAAAATTAGGTTGCAAATTAGTTCTTAACCTACTAAAAATCAATGCCTAATTCGTAAAAAAAAGTGTATTTATTTTAGAATATGATATTTATAATACCAGAAAAATCAAACTATGGTAAAGACCTAATTTTATGTATGTGAAGAATACTATAAATACATTTAAAAATATAACCTGTTTATTGATTATAGTTCTTTTTTGCGTGCTCAAATAGATTATTATTTAATTTATTTTTCACACCAAACTGAATTTACAGTTATATCTACTATTTGCATGTACAAAAACATTCATAAAACTAAGTTAGTTTTTATAAAACCAATACTCAAAATCAAGTATTGTAATTCTATTAAAACTTATCTACATTCATTAAAAAATAATCCTCAAAATTTCGTAATTTTGCTAACCTAAAACAAACCTGAAAACACATGGAATTTAGAATAGAAAAAGACACAATGGGTGATGTTAAAGTGCCAGCAAATAAACTTTGGGGAGCACAAACAGAACGTTCAAGAAATAACTTTAAAATTGGCGCAGCGGCTTCTATGCCTTTAGAAGTGGTTTACGGTTTTGCTTACTTAAAAAAAGCTGCGGCTTTTACAAATGCAGAATTAGGCGTTTTAGACGAAGCAAAAAGAGATTTAATTGCTCAAGCTTGCGACGAAATTTTAGAAGGCAAACACGACGACCAATTTCCATTAGTAATCTGGCAAACAGGTTCCGGAACACAGTCTAATATGAATGTAAATGAGGTCGTAGCCAATAGAGCTCAGCAATTAGCAGGACGTATTGTTGGTGAAGGCGAAAAAGTAATAGCTCCTAATGACGACGTTAATAAATCGCAATCCTCTAACGATACCTTTCCAACAGGTATGCATATTGCAGCCTACAAAAAAATTGTAGAAATCACCATTCCTGGTGTTATAAAATTAAGAAACACACTTCACAATAAATCTATAGCTTTTAAAGACGTTGTGAAAATTGGTAGAACGCATTTAATGGATGCAACGCCTTTAACTTTAGGTCAGGAATTTTCGGGTTATGTATCGCAATTAGATCATGGTTTAAAAGCGTTAGAAAATACGTTACCACATTTAGCAGAATTAGCGCTTGGTGGAACAGCTGTTGGTACTGGTTTAAATACACCTAAAGGCTATGATATTTTGGTAGCCAAATACATTGCAAAATTTACTAATCTGCCATTTGTTACTGCCGAAAATAAGTTTGAAGCTTTAGCTGCACATGATGCTATTGTAGAATCTCATGGCGCATTAAAACAATTAGCAGTCTCTTTAAATAAAATAGCTAACGATATTAGAATGATGGCTTCTGGACCACGTTCTGGAATTGGAGAAATTATTATTCCTGCAAACGAACCAGGAAGTTCTATCATGCCAGGAAAAGTAAACCCAACACAATGTGAGGCTTTAACCATGGTTTGTGCACAAGTAATGGGTAACGATGTTGCGATTACTGTTGGTGGCACACAAGGCCATTACGAGCTTAATGTATTTAAACCAATGCTAGCTGCAAATATTTTACAATCTGCACAATTAATTGGTGATGCGTGCACAAGTTTTGAAGAGCACTGTGCAGCTGGAATAGAACCTAATCACGCTATTATTAAAGAATTATTAAACAACTCGTTAATGTTAGTAACGGCTTTAAACACCAAAATAGGGTATTATAAAGCTGCCGAAATTGCAAATACAGCGCATAAAAACGGAACCACTTTAAAAACAGAAGCTGTAAACTTAGGTTATGTAACTGCCGAAGACTATGATGAATGGGTAAAACCAGAAAACATGGTTGGTAGTCTAAACTAATTTAAAATCTACAACATACTTAAAAAAACCGATTATTATTATTCAATAATCGGTTTTTACATTTTCTCTATATTTACACTATGATTAAACATCTCGACAACCCAAAAAACAACATCATTGCAATCATTATTGTAGAAATAATCACCTTATCCATAACTTTTTCTGCAGATTTTTCTGATGCTGGACCATTAGCGTCTGTAGTCTTAAAATGGATTCCAGGTATTATTGGTGTTACCACGCTTCTACTCTATTTTGTGTCGCGTTTGATTATAAAAAAATATAATTGGTGTATAAGCTTACTCGGTATTATCATTATGTTTTTTGTCGCTTTTAATTTATACTCATCAGATTTCTCACAAACACTTTAGTATGACTATTTTAATAAAAAATATAAAAGAATTACTTCAAATTAGAGAACCAAATATTTTAAAGGTTTCTGGTGAAGCCATGAAAACATTGCCAACGCTTAAAAACGCTTATGTATTTATAGAACACGATATCATTGTAGACTTTGGCAGTATGGAAAACTGCAAGTATAACAATACAGATGAAGTGATTGACGCTCAAGGAAAAATTGTTTTGCCAACCTGGTGCGATTCGCACACACATATTGTATATGCAGGAAATAGAGAGCAAGAATTTGTAGATAGAATTAACGGCTTGTCTTACGAAGAAATCGCCAACAGAGGTGGTGGCATTTTAAATAGTGTAAAAATACTAGAAAACACTTCCGAAGAAGACCTATACCAACAATCTATTGTTCGTGTTAAAAACGTAATGCAATTAGGTACTGGAGCTTTAGAAATAAAATCTGGTTATGGACTGTCTACAGAAGCCGAACTTAAAATGCTTCGCGTAATACAACGCATAAAAAAAGAATTTCCAATAAAAGTAAAAGCCACTTTTTTAGGAGCTCATGCTTTTCCACTAAAATTCAAAAACAATAAAAAAGGTTATTTAGACTTGATTATTAATGAAATGTTACCTAAAATAGCTAAGGAAAACCTAGCAAATTACATAGATGTATTTTGCGAAAAAGGCTATTTTTCTTTAGAAGAGACAGAGCAAATTCTTAAAGCAGCAAAACAATACCATTTAACACCAAAAATACACGTGAACCAGTTTAATACTTTTGGAGGTGTTGCTTTAGCTGTAAAACATAACGCACTAAGTGTAGACCATCTCGAAGAACTCAATCAAGACGATATAAATGCACTAAAAGGCAGCAATACAATGCCAGTGGCCTTGCCTTCTTGTTCGTATTTTTTAAGTATTCCATACACTCCAGGACGACAAATTATAGATGCAGGTTTACCTCTAGCATTAGCAACAGATTATAATCCTGGTTCTACACCTTCTGGAAATATGAATTTTGTTGTGAGTACTGCTTGTATTAAAATGAAGTTAACTCCCGAAGAAGCAATTAATGCAGCCACTATAAATGGTGCTTATGCTATGGGAATTAGTAACCAATACGGAAGCATTACAAAAGGTAAAAAAGCAAACCTAATTATTACTAAAAAAGTACCTAGCTACAACTATTTACCATATGCTTTTGGAGATAATAGTATAGATAAAGTGATTATTAATGGTGAAACCATTTAATTTTAATATTGAAAGTACCTTGTCTTTCTCTATGTTATGTAAAGCGAATGGCTTGAACAATTTTCTATTACTTTGCAATTATCTTAAAAACGTACCTTACGGAAGAACAGCAGACCGAAGTAAGTATCTTTCTGTTTTAACAGAAAATAAAGGCACATGCTCTACAAAACATGCCTTTTTAAAACAGGTTGCTATTGAAAATAAGCAGGATACTGTTCAGTTTTTTATTGGTATTTATAAAATGAATGAAGCGAACACCAAAGGTGTAGGCAACGTTTTAAAACAATACAATCTAGAGTATATTCCAGAAGCACACACCTACTTAAAAGTAAATGGAGCTATTTTAGATATTACTAGAACTTTAGTTTCTAAAGAGTCTTTTAATAACAAACTGCTACTGGAAACAGAAATACAACCAAAAGGTATTGGAGACTACAAAATACAAATACACCAAAACTATCTAAAACAATGGCTTTTAGATGAAAAACTAACTTATACATTAGATGCTATTTGGAACATTAGAGAGTTGTGTATATATGCCTTAAGTAAATAAAAAAGCCTGAAAATTTAAATTTTCAGGCTTTTTAAATATCATGTGTTTTGAAATCATTTCATAGTAAACTGAGAACTCGTCACTAATTCTTTACCATTAAAAACATTTACTTTGTAAGTGCCTTTTTCAAAATCAACATCATCATTTTTCTTTGCAAGGTACTCGCAAATTGGTAAACTTTGGTTTTCGTAATTAAACTTACTAATTAAGCTATAATTTAAAACTTCTTCTCCAAAAGTAATTTGTTCGTTTACTCCTAAAATATTGTTTTTAGGATCTATAACTTGTACAAATAGTTCTTTGTCTCCAACCTGAACTAGTTTATTTTTAGCTACTGTAAAACAAATTCTAATCTTATCGCTACGTCTTGCGCGTTCTGTAGGTATTTGCTTTCCAGAAGAACGCTCAATTACACCAGTAACATTCATGCTATTTGCAGATAATACAGCAGCACCTTCCACTATATCTACTAAAGCTGTATTTTGTACTAAAAGGGAATCTGTAAACGTAGTACGTTCTGCTAGTTTAAGTTCGTAGTCCACCTTAGTACTATCTAAAGTTGTTGCTAGCAATTGGTTTTCCACTTTAAGTTTATCGTTTTCAGTTAAAATGAAGTCCATTTCCTTTTGTAATGCTAAATACTTCTTTTTAAATTTCCATAAGCTTTTTACGTTAGTTTCAGATACTTTTAAAGAATCTATTAAGCTTTCAATACGCGCTTTAGCTTCAACTAAATTTTGGTTTACTACTTTATTCTCACGCATTGCAACATCGTATTGTACTGCCATTTGGTTTAATTCATTTAATACTTTAGTCTTTTCATCTACTAAAACTTTTTCGTTTTCTACTTTTTCCTTGTATAGAGAAGTTGAAAATACGCCTAATCCAACAAATAAAGCGATTGCAATACCTAAGGCCACTTTTATACTAGTGTTTACTGTTTTACTTTCCATAATAGTTTAATTTTAAAGGTTATTTATATTTAATTTAAAGGTAACAATACTTATAATCTACTTTTAAAACATTAATTTTAATCTTTTAAAACGCTATCTTAAACGTTATGAATAAATTGGTTTTAATGTCCAAATCTAAAGTTGATGAACTTGTAAATACACGTTCTGGCGAAACTAAATTTGGAGAGCAAATTATGGTATTACCATCCATTACAAACATATACGACGACTTAAAACATTTAGACGTCAAGTATGTATTAATTGGTTTACCTGAAGACGTTGGCGTTTTTGCAAATAAGGGAAAACAAGGCACTTGCAAGGCTTGGGATGCTACAATTAAAATTTTGTTAAATACACAAAATAACTCTCTTAATCAAGGAGAACAATTGTGTATTCTTGGACATTTGGATTTTTATGAAGCACAAAAACAACTTTCTAAATGGGATCAAAACAACGAAAGACATTTAAAAAAGGCAAGAGCTCTTGTTTCAGAAATAGATAAAGAAGTTAGTAATCTTGTGTTTAATATTGTGAAAGCTGGAAAAATCCCTATTATTATTGGTGGTGGACATAACAACGCTTATGGTAATATAAAAGGAACATCTCTGGCCTTAAAAAATAAAATAAATGTAGTTAATTTCGATGCGCATACAGATTTTAGAGCACTCGAAGGCAGACACAGTGGTAATGGTTTTAGTTACGCTTTCGCGGAAGGATTTTTGAATCGGTATTTTATCTTTGGGATACATGAAAATTATACCTCTCAAAACATTTTAAATGAGGCTTTAAATGGAGAAAACACTATAAAGTATAATACTTTTGAAGCTATAGAAGTTAGAAAAGAATTTAAATTTAAATCTGAAATAAAAAAAGCTTTAAAATACGTTTCAAAAGCTAATTTTGGCATTGAAATAGATTGTGATGCTATTGCAAATATACCAAGTAGTGCACAAACACCTTCTGGTTTCTCTGTAAATCAAGCGCGAGAGTTTGTTCATTCTTTTGGAAGTCATAAATTGGCTGCCTATCTTCATATTTGTGAAGCTGCACCAACCAAGAAAACAGAAGCACAAGTAGGAAAATTAATTGCATATCTTATAACAGATTTTATGAGAGCTAACAGTAATTAATTATGAAAGACCGATTGGCATTAGAAAATAACAGGCTTCGTGCAGCAATTGCTGTTTGCATTTATTTTTGTTTTATACTCTTAGTGTTCTATTTTAAATTAGAATTTCAATTTATAAGAGTAATTGGAGAATTATTAACCATTCCTGCGCTTTTAGCACTTGTTTTTATACCCATTTGGGCTCTTATAGATGGTTTTAGAAAGAAAAACAAAAAACAATCTACCTATATATTAACTTTATTAGTTTCCTTAATTACAATGGTACTATTATTACTTACTAATTTTTTTTCAAGTTAAAATGCATTTAGAGATTATTCCGTTTGATAAAAAATACTCGCGTGATTTTTATAACTTAAATATAGAATTGCTTCAAACCTTTTTCTATGTTGAGCCATACGACGAAGAAGTTTTAAGTTACCCAGAAAAGTATATAATAAATAAAGGTGGTTATATTTTTTTTGCTACACTCGATAATATTATTGTTGGCACTTATGCTTTAATGCCATTACCAAAACAAGATGCTTTCGAACATACTAAAATGGCTGTATCTCCAGAGTTTCGAGGTCAAAAAATTGGACAAAAGCTTTTAGAACACTGCATTGCTTTTGCAAGAACAGAACAGTTTAATAGACTACTACTCTATTCTAGCAGAAAACTTGAAAATGCCATCTATTTATATCGAAAGTTTGGCTTTGCAGAAATAGAAGTTGAAGACAACTGTCCTTATAAACGTTGTGATATTAAGATGGAGTATTTAGGCTTATAATTCTAAATAATTATCTAAAGCTTCGCAATATTTTAAATCAGATTGACACAGAGCTCGTGAAGTTTCAATTAATAAATTGATTACATCTTTGTCTTCTGAGCAAATTTTATGAGCCAAAACCAATTCTGAATAAGCGCTAAAATAGTTTTTAGAATAAAATCTATTTCTACCAGATTTTAATAAAAATTGAAAAGCTTCATCGTTCTTTTTTAAGTTTATTTCATTAACTAATTCAGATTGAGTAGACTCGTATTTATGAAACTTAAAGCCATATATAACTACAGTAGTCGTTAATAAAAGTGTAATCAAAACAGTTAATAAACTTACTAATTTTTATTTCTTTTAATTGAAGGTTTTAATTTAAACTCTCTAAAATATAAAGGTAAAGATGAGAAGGTTGGTACTTTTCCTCTTTTAGAAAAAGGCTTTCTTAGTATTCTCTTATAGATCCAACTTTGCATGCCAAAACCCATGGGCAAGCTTAGATTTCATGGTATCTATTGCTTTTCCCCAATTAACATCTACTTTTTCGGTTTTCTCGTTTGAGTTTGTTTCTAATAAGTCAAAATCATCAGACATAGGATATACTTGGTTTTAAAGTTGTACATTTTTTTTTAGAATTTATATTTATTTTGTTGAAACAAAAAGCAACATAAATTCTAAAGCAATTTCGTTAAAAAATCTAACTTTTGAAATAAAATAGCTTACTTATATGTGTTAACTTATATTTAAATGTTACAAAAGTCTATTGTTTTATTTGTTTTGCTTTGAAAATTATAAATAATGAAATAAAGAAATTATCTTTAACCTCTAAAAAAAACACTAAATATGAAAATAAAATACGCTTTAGTTATTTTTTTTACTTTGAGCTTATTAGCCTGTAAAAATGATAAAAAAACAGATACAGATAAAAAGAACTCACAGAGTGCTGAGTTAAAAATTACGCCTATTGAACATGCAACTATGGTTTTAGAATACAACGGTAAAACTATTTATGTAGATCCTACTGGTGGCAAAGAGGCCTTTGAATCTCTGCCAAAAGCAGACTATATATTAATTACAGACATTCATAGCGACCATTTACATTTAAATACAATAGAAGCTATAGAAACAAGCACTGCTACTATTATTGCGCCAGAAGCTGTTTATGAGCTATTGCCTAAAAACTTTAGACAACAAACTGAGGCTATGATTAATGGCAGTAAGGTTGATTATGAAGCTTTCTCTATTGAAGCTATTCCTATGTATAATTTACGTGAAGAAGCTTTAAAATATCATAGCAAAGGAAGAGGTAATGGTTATGTATTAACCTTTGGAAAAGAGCGTATTTATATATCTGGTGATACTGAAGATATTCCTGAAATGAGAAAACTTCAAAATATAGACAAAGCCTTTATTTGTATGAACTTACCTTATACTATGACTGTTGAAAGTGCCGCAGATGCTGTTTTGAATTTTAAACCAATGCAAGTGTATCCTTACCATTATCGTGGTACTGAAGGATACAGTGATGTAGAAAAATTTAAGGCTATTGTTAATGAAAAAACCAAAGATATTGAGGTCATTCAATTAGATTGGTATCCTAATGATAGTGAGAAATAATAAAATATAATACACACAAAAAGCAGACGATTGTCTGCTTTTTTTTATGCTTAAAATTGAAATATTATCTAATTAATTTTTTATACTTAATACGTTTTGGCATTAAATCGCCTCCAAGACGTTTCTTTTTATTCTCTTCGTATTCACTAAATCCTCCTTCGAAGAAATAGACTTGACTATCGCCTTCAAAAGCTAAAATATGTGTACAAATTCTATCTAAAAACCAACGGTCGTGACTAATAACTACTGCACAACCAGCAAAGTTTTCAAGACCTTCTTCTAACGCTCTTAAAGTATTGACATCTAAATCATTAGTAGGCTCATCTAAAAGTAAAACATTACCTTCTTCTTTAAGTGTCATAGCTAAGTGCAAACGGTTACGTTCACCACCAGATAGTAGTTCTACTTTTTTGTTTTGTTCTCCTCCTGAAAAGTTAAAACGACTTAGGTAAGCTCTGGAGTTTACTTCCTTTCCTCCCATCATGACTAACTCTTGCTCATCACTAAAGTTTTGCCATATGGTTTTTTTAGGATCTATGTTAGTATGCTTTTGATCTACGTATGCAATTTTTGCTGTATCACCAACTTTAAACTCACCTTTGTCGGGAGTTTCTTCACCCATTATCATTCTAAAAATAGTGGTTTTACCAGCACCATTTGGACCAATAACACCAACTATACCAGCTTGTGGTAGGTTGAAATTTAAATCTTCATACAATAACTTATCATCATAAGCTTTACTAACTCCAATAGCTTCAATTACATTAGTTCCTAAACGAGGCCCATTAGGAATATAAATCTCGAGTTTTTCGTCCAATTGTTTTTGGTCTTGACTCATTAATTTATCGTAATTTTTTAAACGCGCTTTCTGCTTAGTTTGTCTTCCTTTTGCTCCTTGTCTAACCCAATCAAGCTCACGTTCTAATGTTTTTTGTCTTTTGGAAGCCGTTTTGCTTTCTTGAGCTAATCGTTTAGACTTCTGGTCTAACCAAGACGAATAATTTCCTTTCCATGGTATTCCTTCTCCTCTATCTAATTCTAAAATCCATCCTGCAACATTATCTAAAAAGTACCTATCGTGCGTTACAGCAATAACAGTTCCTTTATATTGTGCTAAATGATGCTCTAACCAATGTACAGACTCTGCATCAAGGTGGTTAGTTGGTTCATCTAAAAGTAATACATCTGGCTCTTGCAATAATAAACGACATAATGCAACACGACGTCTTTCTCCTCCAGATAATACTGCTATTTTTTTGTCACCATCAGGAGTTCTTAAAGCATCCATTGCTATCTCTAGTTTGGTATCTAGTTCCCAAGCATTAGCTGCGTCAATTTCATCTTGTAAAACAGCTTGTCTAGCCATTAACTTATCCATTTTATCAGCATCACTATAGACTTCTTCTAGACCAAACATATCGTTAATTTTATTGTATTCGTCAAGAATGGCAACGGTTTCTGCTGCTCCTTCTCTAACAATTTCCATAACGGTTTTATCTTCATCTAACTTAGGTTCTTGCTCTAAGTATCCAACCGAATAATCTTGAGAAAATACAATATCGCCTTGATAGTTTTTATCTACTCCAGCTATTAATTTTAACAACGTAGATTTACCAGAACCGTTAAGTCCAAGAATACCAATTTTAGCTCCATAAAAGAAACTTAAATATATGTTTTTTAATACTGGTGTGTTTGCACTAGGAAATGTCTTGGTTACACCAGACATTGAAAATATTATCTTTTTATCGTCAGACATACTTTTAGTTTATTTAATTATTTATTATGATGGTTAGTTAGCAATTGTAAAACTATTACTAAACCCTTCCTTTTAGAGCATTAAAAACCCAAGCAATAGCAAAAAAGCCAAAACCTACTGCTGCAAATCCCCATCCAGCGACATCATCGTATCTAAATGCTCCTAAAGCGATTAAACCCAAACCTACTATTATCATTATTGTGGTAGCCCAAGCTAGCACTGTATTTTTATTCATTGCCATAATTATTAATTTTTAGGGAAAACAAATATCGTATTTTTAAACTAAAAAAACATCCAAATTTGGATGCCTTTTCTCTATTAATTAATAATTATAATTAATGCATTGGTACTTCTACTATTATTAATTCTGAATTTATATTTGCTTTTATTTCTAAGGCTTCAGTTTCTAAAACACCTATAGCATCTCTTTTATCTAGTGTAGTGTTTGCTACTTCTATTTCACCTTCCACTACAAAAATATAGAATCCGTTTGAAGTTGATTTTACATTAAGACTGATAGTGTTTTCTGCTTCTAAGTTTGATTTGTAAATGTAGGCTTGCTGATTTATTGGAAGCGCATTGTCTTCTAACTTATCTAAAGGTGCTACAAGTGTTTGTAATTGATTTTGCTTTCCTTCAGAAGAAAAATTGCGCTGCTCGTAGTTTGGCTTAACACCTAATTCTTGAGGCATAATCCAGAGTTGAAGAAAATTCACTTCGTCCGTTTTACTATCATTAAACTCAGAATGAGTTAATCCAGTTCCTGCACTCATGACTTGAACTTCTCCTACTTCTATAGCTCGCTTGTTTCCCATACTGTCTTTATGAGATAATGCTCCTTTTAATGGGATTGAAATAATTTCCATATTTTGATGTGGATGTGTACCAAAACCCATTTTAGGTTGTACAATATCATCGTTTAAAACACGAAGCGCTCCAAAACTCATGCGTTCTGGGTTTTGATAACTTGCAAAACTAAAAGTGTGATGTGATTTTAACCAACCATGATTTGCGAATCCTCTTGAATCTGATTTATGAATTATTGTTTTCATTATTTGTAGTTTCTTTTAATTAATTTGAAGGTAGAAATCCCATTTTACCCATTTGGTAATCTCTCATAGCCTCTAAAAGTTCTGTTTGAGAGTTCATAACATATGTACCATAAGTTGCTACTGGTTCATTAATAGGTTCTCCTGATAAAAATAACAAAGTACTATTCTCTTCAGCTTTAATAGAAAAGCCTTCTCCATCTTGGTTAAATTCCATAAGTTGATTTTTATCTAATTCTAAATTTTCAACTCCATTTACAATTACTTTTCCCTTTAAAAGGTATAGCAATCCATGATGTGTGTTAGAAAACGAAATAGACTGTTCTCCACCTATTTTTGCATCTATCATAAAAGCATTTACTGCTATTTGTGTGCCTATTTTTCCGTATTTATTATCTAATTCTCCTGCGATAATTCTAGTTTCAATTTTTTTATCTTTTGAAGTGATGACATTAAATTCTTCGTATTTAGCATGTTGGTAATTTGCTTCTATCATTTTTTAACCAGAAGGTAGGTTTAACCATAATTGAATTCCTTCTATTGTTCCACCTTTCTTTACTAAATCTTTAGTAGGACCTTCTGCATGAATAATACCTCTTCCAGCTGTAGTCCATTGAACATCTCCAGCTTTTACAACACTTTCGTTTCCTAGAGAATCTCTATGCAGTTGCTCGCCTTGCACTAAAAATGTTACAGGCTCAAAACCTCTATGTGGATGTGGACCAAGGTCGAATGGGTTATTAGTTTCTGATATCTCATATGGACCATAATGATGGAGTAGTACGAATGGATCTATCATTTCTATGTGTTGTGTAGGAAATGGTTGACGCAATCTTATTGGTCCCATATCTACAAAATGACTTTTCCCTGCTCTTTTTATTGTATTTAATTTCATAATTATTTGTAATAGCAATACTTTCCATGGAAAGTATTTGGTTAAAAAATACGATTAACGCATTTTGTCAAGCAAATTGCTTAATGTTTCAGCTTCTGCTTCATTTAAGTTTTTTAACAGACTTTTATTAAAATCTACAGGTATAGAATTTAATAAATCTAAACCGTCTTGAGTTATCGTAATATTTACTACGCGTCTATCGTAATCTGAAGGAAAACGTTGTATATAGTTTTTAGCACACAACTTATCCATTAATCGTGTAGCGTTTGGAGATCTTTCTAGCATTCTATCTTTAATCGTTTGCACATTTAAAGCTTGATTTGCTCCTTGCAATATGCGTAAAATATTATACTGTTGAGGAGAAATAGCATAATCTTTAAAAAATTCATTCTGGCAACTTGTTATCCAATTGGCAGTATAAATAATATTGAGCATTGCTTTTACTCTATTATTTTCAAATTTTGAATTGATATCTTTTGCTAAATCTCCCATTATATATTTATAAGTTCTGAACTGTTTTTATAAACTGTTTTGAAATGTATTCACTTGTTCTAATAACTGCTCATTTATTTCATTATTAATAATTTTGTCATCTTTAAAATTTTCTCCAAAAGAAGGACATGAAAATTCAGCTACAATATTTCCACCCATATATCCAAAACGACCTTTAGCTATTTCTAATGCTGTTGCTCCACCTCTAGCACCAGGAGAAGTAGCCATTAATAACATTGGCTTATTACTCCATAATTTTCCATCGATTCTAGACATCCAATCGAAAAGGTTTTTAAAAACAGTTGCATAAGTTCCGTTGTGCTCTGCTAGAGATAATATTAGACCATCTGAAGATTTAATATAATCTAAAAATTTATGAGCGTTATCTGGAATACCATGTTCAATTTCATAATCTATTCCATAAATGGGTAATTTAAAATCGTTTAAATCTAAAACTGTTACATTAACATCTTTTACTAATGTAGAAGCATAAATTGCTAATTGTTTATTTATTGAATTCTTACTGTTAGATCCTGCAAATGTTATTATGTTTTTCATATTCTTTGTTTTTTGATAGTACAAATATACAATAAATATTTAATATATTACTAGGAATATAATTCCGTGTTAATGATTTTAACAAATTATTCACTTTTTAATCCGTTAATGGTTTTGTAAATTCGTAGGAAATTAAAGAGACTATGGATATTAACTTCAATAAAAACGAAGATTACAATAAATTATTATTATCAGATTTACGTAGCAAATTTGCTAAAGTGAAATTAGGAGGTGGACAAAAAAGAATAGATAAACATCATGAAAAAGGAAAGCTTACAGGAAGAGAACGTATAAATTATCTATTAGACAGCAAACGTAAAAGTATTGAAATTGGTGCTTTTGTAGGTGATGGCATGTACCAAGAACATGGTGGTTGTCCTTCTGGAGGTGTAGTAATAAAAATGGGTTATGTTAGCGGTAAACAATGTATTGTTGTTGCAAATGATGCTACTGTTAAAGCTGGTGCATGGTTTCCTATTACAGGAAAAAAGAATTTAAGAGCCCAAGAAATAGCAATTGAAAACAAACTACCAATTATTTATTTGGTTGATAGTGCTGGAGTATACTTACCATTACAAGACGAAATATTCCCAGATAAAGAACATTTTGGTCGTATTTTTAGAAATAATGCGATAATGAGTAGTATGGGAATCACGCAAATTGCTGCAGTTATGGGAAGTTGTGTTGCTGGTGGTGCATATTTACCTATTATGAGTGACGAGGCTTTAATTGTAGACAAAACTGGAAGTATTTTCTTGGCAGGAAGTTACTTAGTAAAAGCTGCAATTGGAGAAAGTATAGATAATGAAACGCTTGGTGGTGCAACCACACATTGTGAAATTTCTGGTGTTACAGATTATAAAGCAAAAGACGATAAAGATGCCTTAGATACTATTAAGCGACTAATAGACAAGATTGGTGATTATGATAAAGCTGGTTTTAATCGTGTAGAAGCAAAAAAACCTAAGGATAATCCTGAAGATATTTATGGCATTTTACCAAAATCAAGAGCAGACCAATATAATATGTTAGATATTATCTCACGATTAGTGGATGATGGTGAATATGACGAATATAAAGCTGGTTATGGACAAACTATTATTACTGCTTACGCTAGAATAGATGGTTGGGCAGTTGGTATTGTTGCTAACCAACGTAAACTCGTAAAAACCAAAAAAGGCGAAATGCAGTTTGGTGGTGTTATTTACAATGATAGTGCAGATAAAGCCACACGTTTTATTGCAAACTGTAACCAGAAAAAAATACCATTAGTATTCTTACAAGATGTTACTGGTTTTATGGTTGGCAGTAAAAGTGAGCATGGTGGCATTATTAAAGATGGAGCAAAAATGGTAAATGCAGTGAGTAATAGTGTTGTGCCAAAATTTACTATAATTATTGGTAACAGTTATGGCGCAGGAAACTACGCTATGTGTGGTAAAGCCTACGATCCAAGATTAATAGTGGCTTGGCCAAGTGCTGAACTTGCTGTAATGAGTGGCAACAGTGCTGCTAAAGTATTATTACAAATTGAAAAAGCCTCATTACTTAAAAAAGGTGAAGTAATTACTCCAGAAAAAGAAGAAGAATTATTTTCTAAAATAAAAGACAGATACGATAACCAAGTGTCACCATATTATGCAGCATCTCGATTATGGACAGATGCCATAATAGATCCACTAGATACAAGGACTTGGATATCTATGGGAATTGAAGCTGCAAACCACGCTCCTATTGAGAAACCTTTTAATATGGGTGTTTTACAGGTTTAATATGAAAAATATAGTATTCACTTTTTTTTGCTTTTTATCGCTTCATTTGTATTCTCAAAATGAAGATATTATTACTTTGAATAAATCCTATGAAATTTCAAGTACAGATAAAACTTTAACTGTAATGTTTCCTAAAAAAGAAACTATAGCGATTCATACTACAGTAGTTAAAATAGATTCGTCCCAATTACATTCTTTAAAAGACTTTTCAATTTTAGATAATACTTCTTTTATAAAAAACTACAAAAAACATGTTTTTAAAAGCTCTAAAATCAGAAAAATTAATCAGTTTGCTGCTCCAATAGTTATTTATATAGATAAAAAATTACCTAAAAAAGTAATTTCAGATTTTACAGATTTTATTAACGATATCCCTAAAATAAAAAATCTAGAATTCTCTATTACAAATGATATTGATAATGCCAATTATTTTATTGAAGTATTAAATACCGAAGTTAGTGCATTTACCAATAAACATAAAGAAGACTTAGACGAGGACGCTATTAAGAACTATACTTTTAGTAGAATGACTTACAAAATGTATAATAATAGTAACAATAAATTTATTTCTTGCCACTATAAAATTAGCCCTTGAAAAGCTATGCATAAAACAATGACTATTTGTAGTACTTTTTTCATAATATTTATTTTTTTGGTTTATTTAAACTACGCAGTAGTTTTTATAAATTAAATCTATAATGAGTAAACACGCCTTTTCAATACGTGTATGCTACCTTTTATTGAGTGAACGTACTTTATTTCTTTTTAATCTTTTTTAAAGTTTCTATTCTTTTTATTTTTCCTGAATCTGTCGCTACAAATTCATCTACATAATATACGACTTTTGGTTTATAATATGAACTTAAATCATTTAAAGCTGAAGCATTTAAACTGTTTTCTTTTCCTTCTATAACTAATACTACACGCTCTCCTAAAGTATTATCCTTTTCTGAAGCAATAAAAAAGCGATTATTGATTTTATGATATAATACGTTTTCAATTTGCTCTGGAAACACTTTTAAACCACCAGAATTTATAATATTATCGAATCTACCTAACCATTCAAATTCGTTTTTTGAATGCACTTTAACAATATCGTTTGTTATGATCTTTTCATCGCAAATATTTGGTGCTTCAACTACTAAGCAATTTCTATTATCTTGGGAAATATTGATATTTGGTAATACTTTAAAATTTAAGTTATTATCTGGATTGTTTAAATGTTTAACTGCAATATGTGAAACTGTTTCTGTCATACCATAAGTCTCAAAAATAGCAGTTTTTAATGTCTGTAAATTAGATTGCAATACAGAAGACACCTTGGCTCCACCAACAATAAGCGTTTTTATATTGTTTAATTTATTTATGTTTTTTTCAAGCTGCATTGGTACCATCGCAGTAAACTGATACTGTTTATTGATATCGATTTCTAAATTAGATTTTGGCTCGATGCTATCTAATTCCAGTCCTAAAACTATGGCACGAACTAACATCATTTTTCCAGCTATATAATGCGCAGGAAGACACAAAAGTGCTCTTTGTTTTGGTTTTAAATTAAAATATACTCCTGTAGCAATGGCACTATTTACCATAGCTTGCTTTTGCATTGTAATGGTTTTTGGAACACCAGTTGAACCTGAAGTGTTAAGTGTTATTGTTTTTGACTGATCTAGCCATTGTATTAAAAAAGAACCAATGTCGCAATTATAAGATGCTTTAGTTTTAACTAAATCTAGCGCTAAATTTTGTAAGTTTTTAAAGTTATAATGTACACCATTATATTTAAAACACTCATGAACGCAATTAAAACTAAGCATGTATTAATCTAATATTTTATAATTATCTTTTGATGGTTCTATAACAGTTCCGAAGAGCTTATCTTTCCAATTCGACCATTTATAAACACGACTAAAAATGAAAAGAATTATGGGAAATATGATAAATACAGGTAAAACAATATCCATAATACCAGATTCTGGCTCAGAAACATCCTTAAAAACAGAATGTGTTTGTAGAGCTGTCCAGTTTGCTGTAACTAATAGTGCTGTAAATAAGTTATTTGCTGCATGAAAACCTAAAGCCAGTTCCATTCCTTCATCCATTAAAGTAATAACACCTAAAAACAAACCTGTTCCTATGTAATAAACCATAATGATGTAACCCAATTTATCAACCTCAGGATTAGAAATATGCAGTAATCCAAAAATGAGTGAAGTTATAACTAACGGTATCCATTTGCTATTAGTAACAACACCAATACCTTGCATTAAATAGCCTCTAAATAAATACTCTTCACAACTGGTTTGAATTGGTAATAAGAGTATAGCTATTGCTGCTAGTACTAAAAACCTATTCAATTCAAAATTATCTATATAACTTTCTGGAGCTAAATAATAATCTAAAAGCACCATTCCAGAAGATATAATTCCCCAAAAGAAAAAAGCAAAGAAAATACGTTTCCAATCTATTTTTTTTCTTGATGTTGTTAAGCTTGTAATCGTTTGTTTGTGCAATAATTTTACAATTCCAAATAGAAAAATTAAACCACCTACAAATGGAAGTAACAAAAACACAAGGTTAGTATTAGAATCGAATAAAGACATTAAATAATTAACGTCATCAAGTCTTAATAAATCTACTTCTGCATTTAATCTCTTAATAAAAACAGCCACAATATGTGGCAAAGAAAAAACAAAAACACCAACAACAACTACCATTATGCCTACGGCGTATCTCCACCAATCGTGTAAACTATTAAATGCTTGAGCTATATACATGTTTCTTATAAATTAAAGTTCCAGTTTATATTATTTTTGTATTGCAATGTACCATTTTTTACTTGTAATGGTGATGAAAAATTATTGGTAAACAAACCTCCTGTACCCAAACCTTGAGGCATTGTAGTCTGCTTTAAATACGTGTATTGCGCGATTGCATTAAGACCAACATTACTTTCTAAAGCACTTGTAATCCACCAACCTATTTTTTGTTTTTCGGCTAGAGTAATCCACTCATTTGTTCCATTAAACCCACCTATAAAGCTAGGTTTTAAAATAATGTATTGTGGTTGTATAGCTTGTAATAACTCTTGCTTTTTATCTATTGTAAAAACACCTATTAATTCTTCGTCTAAAGCAATTGGTAACGGTGTGTCTTCACATAACCTTGCCATAGCTTCCCATTGATTTTGTTTTATAGGTTGCTCTATAGAATGTAATTTAAAATCGCTTAATTTTTTTAGTTTTTCTAAAGCTGTTTCTGGACTAAACGCACCATTCGCATCAACACGTAATTCTATATCACTTGCGCTAAACTGCTTTCGAATACCTTTTAATAAACCTAATTCTGTATTAAAATCTATAGCTCCAATTTTAAGTTTTATACACTTAAAACCTGCTTCAATTTTATCTTGAATTTGTTGTTTCATAAAGGCTTCGGTTCCCATCCAAATTAAACCATTAATTGCTATTGAATCTTGGTTTTTAGTAAATTTAGAAGGAAACAATTCAAACTTATTTTCTGCATTAAAAGATTTAAAAGCCATTTCTAAACCTATTTGTATGCTTGGAAACTCTATGTTTTTAGCTAAAAGAAAAACTAATCCTTTGTCAATATTATCGCAGGTATATTTAAGTTGCGCCTTATAATCTGGTCTATCGTCTATTGATAAACCTCTAAGAATACCGCATTCTCCAACTCCACTTTTACCTTCAGAACTTATGATGATAAACCAAGTCTCTTTTGTTTTTAAAACACCACGTGAAGTTCCACTAGGTTGTTTAAAATTAAGTACGTATTTATGGTAGGTTGCTCTCATTTTCATGACTTCAAAAATACGCAGAAATATAAAAAGTTGATGCTTTTATTACTAAAAACATCAACTTTTAAATAATAGAGACTAATCCACTTTTTATTTATAAGAAATTAACGCGACCTGTTGCCATATCGTAAACTGCTGCTACAATTTTTATAGTTCCATTATCGTCAAGCTCTTTTAGTTTTGGTGATTGCAATTTAATATCCTCAACTGTTTTTAAGGCGTTATTATTAATCACATTATTCGTGAATGCTTCATTTTTAGAAGATACTTCTCCTATTCGCTCTGTCATATCAACTGATGGTCTTATTTCTGATAATAAATCGCCCAAGGCTATCATATTCATTGATTTTGCATCTGTATTATCGATGGCGTGTTTTACTGCTCCACATTGTGTATGACCCATAACAATTACTAATTTAGATCCTGCTACTGCTGTTGCAAATTCCATAGAGCCTACTATGTCTCTATTTTCTATATTTCCTGCAACACGAGCAACAAAAATATCTCCAATACCTAAATCGAAAACATCTTCTACTGGTACTCTACTGTCTACACATGATAATACTATTGCTTTTGGATATTGCCCAATAGCAGCAATTCTACGTTGTTTAGAATGATCACGCTGTGTAAGATTATTACTCACAAAATTCTCGTTTCCTTTTTTTAATCGACCAATAATTTCATCTGGTGTCATGCTTGCCTGTTCTTCTGCTGTTAAAATACTTTTAATTGCAGTTTGCTTAATTTCTACTTCTTCTTCTACAGTATTAATCGCTTCCTTTTTTTGTTCCAGCCGAAAAACACTACTGCTAAACCTAAAAACTTTAAACTCTTTTTCATATTAATTGTTATTAAATTTGTTGATATTAAATTGATTAAAAATTATGATGCATACTTAATTGTAATTGTCCTTTTCCCCAATTAGTTGTCTTTTGATTCATCCAACCCAATTGAAAACGTACAGATGGTTTTAACACATATCCCAAACCTAAATAGGTTCTGTTTCTATCGAAAAGTTCTACTGTTCTATTGTTTCCAATATTTTGTTGTCCATTAATAAATAACTCGTTGTAAAATGCAGCATATAATGCTTTTTCTTCAAGTACTTTTTTATTTAATGGCACATTAATAAATAAGTTATAACGATAACGTGTTCTAAAATCTTGATTTTCTACAAAGCGTTGCTCATATCTAAAGCGATGAGTCAAAAACACGCGATTTAGAATTTTTTGTGGAAGTAATGCTTCTTGATATAATCTATTTTCTCCTGAATTTTCATCGCTATCTCCAGGAGTTCCAGTTGTAATGTTTGCATAACCTAAGGTAAACTTTACGTTAGACTCTTTTGGAGAATAGGTTAAACCAGTTCTTAATAGTAATTGTTCTAGATCTCCAGCAATATTCCAATTACGGTATTGTATATCTCCTTGAATACCAAACTCACTGTTTTTAAAATCATGGTTAAAAAAATACTAATATACAGCGTATTAATGCAATTAGAAAAGTGAATAAAAAGAGGCTATAAGCGCGTTTGGATTTTAAACAATAAAATATTTAGGGAATATTGTACTTCTTTTAATGAATAGTATACAGTAACTGTTTTAGAATTTACAGTAAACATTGGAAATAAACCATTTTCAATTTTGGTTATTAAACAATATATACAATTTCATCATCTTTAGGTCCACCTAGATTGTTTAGTGGCTTTGTACTAAAATTTTCTTTAGATAGAATCGCTTCTATTAATTCTTTATTTGGTAAAACTGAGTTAACATTACTATTGTTACAGAAATTATAATAGTTTCTTTATTTTGGCACTCCTTACAACTCTATACTTTCGCCAATTTCTAATAACATGAGGTCTTTATCTTTATTAAAAAACAAGCGTTTTGCCATTTCATGGTCTATTTCTATATAACCAAAGGTATCAAAATGATAGCCTAAAACTTTATCGCACTGCACAAAATCGCTTGCAATAATTGCGTCTTGAATTCCCATGGTAAAATTATCTCCAATTGGTAAAATGGCTAAATCTAAATTAGTTTGTAATGGTATAAGCTTCATATCAAACGTTAACGCAGTATCTCCAGCGATGTAGATGTTCTTTTTCTCGCCTTCTAACACAAATCCACCTGGTTGTCCTCCATATTTTCCGTCTGGAAAAGAAGAAGTGTGGATTGCATTTACATATTTAAGGCTTCCAAATTCAAAATCCCAAGTTCCTCCATGATTCATTGGATGACCTTCTAAACCTAAATTTTGAAAGTGTGTTACTATTTCAAAATTAGAGATAATTACAGCATCTGTTCTTTTTGCAATAGCTTCAACATCTAAAATATGATCTTGATGTGCATGTGTAAGCAAAATATAATCTGCTTTTAAAGTTTCAATATCAATATGAGAAGCTTTTGGATTTCCTGTAATAAAGGGATCGACCAAAATATGTATATCTTCAATCTGAATACCCAAGCAAGCATGACCATAAAATGTAATTTTCATATCAAAATAAGTTTAATTAAATATAGCAAATAATATGGCAAACAAAAAGGTACTTAGTGCTACCTTTTTTAATTCGCTATCTAATTCTTTATGAATAATATTTTTAGCAACAGTAACTATATTGAGCAGTAACGGAATAAATGCTAGTAAAAACATGTATTGAATTGGTGAATTATAATGAAGCTGAACGTAGGTGACTGCACAAATTAAGGCCAAAATAATTAAAGTATAATGGTATAATTTTGCTTTTTGACTTCCCATTTTTACAACCAAAGTATTTTTATTGGTTTTTGCATCTTCAATTCTATCACGCATATTGTTTAAGTTTAAAACAGCAATGCTTAGCAAGCCTATTGTTGTTGCTGGCAAAAACAATTCCCAATTAATGGATTTAGTGTAAAGAAAATAACTTCCTACAACACTTAACCATCCAAAAAACAAGAAAACAAACACATCGCCAAAACCAGAATAGCCATAGGCATTTTTACCAACAGTATATTTTATGGCTGCAACAATTGATGCTATTCCTAGAACAAAAAATAATATAGAATAGCCAAAATTATCTTTGCCAAAAGCTTGATAGATTAGAGCAATAGCAACTATTAATGTTAATATTGCTGTAATTATCATAGCCTGTTTCATTTGTTTTGGCGATATAATTCCTGAAGCAACTAACCGTTGCTCTCCTACTCTATTATTGTCTGTGCCTTTTATACCATCACCATAATCGTTTGCAAAGTTTGAAAGGATTTGGAAACCGATTGTGGTTAGAATGGCAAGAATAAATATTGATAAGTTTAATTCTGGATTTAAAAATTGAACTAAAAGCCCATCTGGTGGTAAATCTATTGTGCTGAAATCAGCCAATCCACAACCCACAATTATTCCAGAAACGGAAAGTGGTAAGGTACGTAATCGTGCTGCTTGAATAAATGCTTTTAGTTTAGACATTTATGGAATCCATTGTTTTGGGAAGTTAGGTTTACGCTTTTCTAAAAAGGCATCACGACCTTCTTTGGCTTCATCTGTCATGTAAGCCAAACGTGTTGCTTCTCCTGCAAATACTTGTTGTCCTACCATACCATCGTCTGTTAAATTCATAGCAAATTTTAGCATCTTAATAGACGTTGGTGATTTTTCTAATATCTCTTGAGCCCATTTATATGCTGTATCTTCTAATTCATCGTGAGGAATTACAGCATTTACCATTCCCATTTCAAAAGCGTCTTGAGCAGAGTAATTTCTTCCTAAAAAAAAGATTTCGCGTGCTTTTTTCTGCCCAACCATTTTAGCTAAATAAGCAGAGCCATAGCCTCCATCAAAACTAGTAACATCTGCATCTGTTTGTTTAAAAATAGCATGTTCTTTACTGGCTAAAGTAAGATCGCAAACCACATGTAAGCTGTGTCCTCCTCCCACTGCCCAACCAGGAACTACTGCAATTACTACTTTTGGCATAAACCTAATTAATCGTTGTACTTCTAAGATGTTTAGTCTGTGATAACCATCGTCACCAACATAACCTTGATGACCTCTAGCCTTTTGGTCTCCTCCAGAACAAAAAGAATATACACCATCTTTGGTCGATGGACCTTCGGCAGACAATAAAACTACACCTATACTCGTGTCTTCTCCTGCATCATAAAAAGCTTCGTATAATTCTTTTGTAGTTTTTGGTCTAAACGCATTTCTTACGTTTGGTCTATTAAAGGCTATTCTTGCAACACCATTACACTTTTTATAAGTTATATCTTCAAATTCTTTAGCGACTTTCCAATCTGGTTTGCTCATTTTTCTTATTTTAGTCAAAAATAAATCATTTTAAATAAATAGCAGTCTTCCTATGAAAAATATTAGCGCATTATATATTTTACTTTTTGTATCCTTTTTTGGTTTTTCACAATCTTACGAGTTTAAAACTGTTGTAGATTTAGATGCTACAGATGTTATTAGCCAAGGTAGTACTGGAACTTGTTGGAGTTTTTCGGCCTCTTCGTTCTTAGAAAGTGAAATCATTAGGCTTACTGGCAAGCAAATTGATTTATCTGAAATGTATACTGTAAGGCAAACATACACAGACAAAGCCTGGAATTACGTAATGAGACAAGGAAAAGCACAATTTAGCCAAGGCGGATTAGCACACGATGTAATTAATAGTATTTCTAAAAATGGTATTGTACCGAATATTGTATTTTCTGGATTGAAAGAGAACGAAAAAAAACACAACCACTCTAAATTAGCAGATTCTTTAAAAACTATTGTTACCACCTATCTAAAAAATGAAAAAGCTTATAAAACTAATTGGAAAACAGATGTTGAAGCTGTTCTAGATTATTATTTAGGAAAAAAAATAACGACTTTTAATTATGAAGGTGTAGACTACACGCCACAGTCTTTTTTAGAAATGTCAAAAATTAATCCTAAGAATTATGTTACTATTACATCGTTTACTCATCAACCTTATTACACTAATTTTATTTTAAACATTCCAGATAATTTTTCTAACGGAAGTTTTTATAACGTACCGTTAACTGATTTAATGTCAACAATAAATTATGCTCTAAATAAAGGCTACACCATTGAATTAGATTGTGATGTAAGTGAAAAAACATTCTCCTCTAAACATGGTGTAGCTGTCATTCCAGAAGCTAAAGATAGTAGTGATGCACTTGTAAATATTATGCCAGAAATGGATGTTACACCTGAATATAGACAACAAGAATTCGAAAACTTTAATACAACAGACGATCATTTAATGCATATAACTGGCATTATTAAAGATCAAAATGGAAACACTTATTATAAAGTAAAGAATTCTTGGGGAACTAAAAATGTAGGAAATGATGGTTTTATAAATATGAGCGAAGCTTATATGAAACTTAAAACTATTTCTATAATGGTGCATAAAGATGCTATACCAGAGGCTATAAAATCTAAAATTAATTTAAATTTAAACTAAACGAATACCATCTTTCTCAATAGTAATTTGTTTTTGCTTATAAAGCGTACCTATTGCCTTTTTAAAATTCTTTTTACTCATCTCTAAAGCTTCTTTTATGGCTTCTGGAGAAGATTTATCGTGAAGTGGTAAATAACCAGAATTATCGCCTAATGTATCTAGAATTTTCTTTGCATTAGGTTCTATATTTCTGTAGCCTATTTGACCTAGAGCGATATCTAACTTGTTTCCTGGTCTAATTTTTTTAACAATACCTTTTAAACGATCTCCAATACTTAACTCTTGAAAAATATTATCCTTATAAATTAAGCCCATATGCTGCTTATTTATAATCACATTCATTCCAAAATCACTAGGATGAGAGACT
This sequence comes from Lacinutrix sp., assembly GCF_029238095.1. Lineage (GTDB taxonomy): Bacteria > Bacteroidota > Bacteroidia > Flavobacteriales > Flavobacteriaceae > Lacinutrix. Next base: position 248,533 of record NZ_JAQWGS010000026.1, read on the forward strand.
ATTAGATTTACCTCTTCAAACTCTTCAACAGTGAGTTCTGTATTATCTAAAAAACGATTTGTTTTACTAGAAGCTACGAGTCTTTCAGATTTTTCGTCTAAATAACAATGTACCAAGTACCATCCTCCTTTTTTCATTGGGAAAGCTTGCTCTTTAAATGGACAGAACAATTCTTTAACCATTCCCCAATCAAGAAAAGCACCATAATCGTTTACTGCATTACATCTTAAAACTGCAAAATCACCTTTGGTAATGTGTGGCTCATCTGTTACAGCAACTAATCGCTCATCGTTATCTAAGTAAATAAATACTTCTACATCATCTCCAACTTTAAAAACATCTTCTACATAACGGTTAGGCAATAAAACTTCATTACCTTCTGTATCGCCCAGAAACATACCTGGTTCTGTATCTCTAAGTATTTCTAATGTATTAAATTCTCCAATATGTATCATGGTACAAAAATACTAATATTAAATTTTAAATATGCTTTTTTTAATTTAGAAAACTGCTTTATAAAACTAAATTAATGTTTAAATAAAAAGCGCTATAACCTAAGTTATAACGCTTGATAAAATTTATTGAACAAGGCCTATTTATAAACAGACTCTTTTTTAAAATGCTTAGCAAGTAAGTAATATACTACTGCTCTATATTTGTTTTTGTTTGAACGACCGTATGTTTCCATTACAGAGTCTATTGCTTTATCTAAATCTGCACTATCTTTTAAACCCAATTTCTTAATTAAGAAATTATTTTTTACAGTATCTAACTCACTTTGATCTGAACCAGAAACAGTTGCAGCATCTTTATTATAGATAGATGGTCCACAACCAATAGTTACTTTTGTTAAAAAATCCATATCTGGATTAGTACCACACTTGTCTTTTAAATCTGAAGCATATTTTACGATTAGGTCATCTCTTTTACTCATAATTGTAGTTTTAGTTTTTTTAATACTCTCTAAATATACAATTTTTTTGAATGAATAAAATTACTGTATTTAAAAATTAAAGTTTCAATTTCGATAAACGGAAAAATCTATCGTTTAATCACTTAATCTTGGCAAAATAGTTTAAAAGAATCTCATCATTTTTATCTCCAGGAGTAAAAACTTCTAATAATTTAGGCTGTTTTCCTACAGTATAAAAATTATCTAAATGTACAGATAACTCCTTTTCATTTGTAGCTGTAGCGTATTCAAATCCAAACATTTGACATAAGTGTTTTGCTGTTAAATTGTGTTTAGTTTCAAAAAAAGTATCAAAGTTAGACGTGTTTTTATGTCCAGGTAAAATTCTAAAAATACCTCCACCTCCATTATTTATAACAATAATCCTAAAATTGTTAGGTGTGTAATTATTCCAAAGTGCATTACTATCGTATAGAAAACTTAAATCTCCAGTAATATAAGTGGTTTGCAATGGAGAGGCTAGTGCTGCACCAATTGCTGTACTTGTACTACCATCTATTCCACTTGTTCCTCTATTGCAAAAGACTTGAATAGTAGTATCTAAATCGAAAAGCTGTGTGTATCTAATGGCTGAGCTATTACCTACTTGAAATTGAGAATGTCTGGGAATTGCTTTTAATAAAATAGCAAATACTTTAAAATCGCAATAAGGCATTAATTTTATATAGTCTTCATGCTTTTCTCTTCTGCTTTTAAATGCAGAAAGCCAAAAATTATTATAGTCGCTTTGTATTGCTTTAGTTTGTACTAAAAATTTAGAAAAGAACGTATTTACACTTGTTTTAAATACTTTATTTAATACAAAGTAGGTATCATTAGCGTTATGTTCTCCAATATGCCAATGTTGTTTAGGTTTATATTCTCTTAAAAACTTTTTAATTTTTTTAGACACAACAAGTTCTCCAAATGTTAATAGGATATCTGGTTTTAGTGCTTCAAATTCTTTTGTGTTTAGAGCTGCAATTAGCTTGTCTATTCCAGGAATAAAACGCTCATGGTGAATATTAGAAGTTGTTTCAGTTAATACTAAAACACTTTCGTCTGCTGCTAAAATATCTAGATAGTTTTGGTTAACGGTATTTGGCAAGTTTGAACCTACTAAAATTAGTTTGCGTTTTGCTATATTCCACTGCTTTATAAAGGCACTTAAGTCTTCAACTTCAATACCGTTTTTGGATAACGGAATCACTTTTGGGTTAACAACTAATTCGTCTACCATATCATACAAAGGTTCGTTAAATGGCACATTAATATGAATTGGACCTTTTTGTGAAATAGAGGTATTTATTGCTGCATTTATCTGTTCATCATTATGTTGCTGAATTGTTCTTTGTAAGCCAAGATATTTTTCTAGCTTGTTTTTAATATTTTTTAGTAAAGGCAACTCTTCTAACTCAAGTTTATTTTCTTCACTTAAATCTTGCTTTAAATTAGCAGAATATAAAATATGATTTTTAAATACGTCTTCTTGATTAATAGTTTGTCCATCTCCAATACCAACTAAATGTTTTGGTCTGTCTGCACTTAAAATAACTAATGGAATGTTACTATAAAAAGCCTCTGCAACAGCAGGATAATAATTTAAAAGCGCACTACCAGAAGTACAAACAACAGCAACTGGTTCTTGAATTTGTTGTGCAATTCCTAAAGCAAAAAATGCAGCACAACGCTCGTCTACAATACTATAACAATTAAAAAAAGGATCGTGAGAAAATCCTATAGTTAAAGGTGCATTTCTACTGCCTGGTGACAATACAATATGCTGTATGTTTTTAGCTTTACAAAGCTGAACAACGGTTTGAGCGAGTGGAATTTTTGGGTGTTTCATCTGAAATGTAAAAATACAAAATCGTCTATTTTAAACCGAATTAAAACAACACCTTTTTCATGGTTTGAGATTTATTAACAGTTTCTTCCCATTCCTGTTCTGGAATTGAATCTTTGGTAATACCACCTCCAATATAAATGTGCGCCTTAACGTCTGTTAATTGCATACACCTTAGATTAACAAATAAGTTCGAAACGGTCTTTACAGAATTATAAGCACTGTTCTCGATATTACGTCTGTTTGTGTTTCTGGTTATTTTCTCGGTTATATTTAATTCACCTAAAAAACCAGTATAAAATTCTCGTTTGTAGTTTTCATTTTCTAATATAAATTGTTTTGATACTGCTTTTGGCAGTCCACAAACTGCAGGTGTTGGATGCAACACCTCGACAATTGCTTTTAAATTTGAATTTAAAATTCCTGAAACTTGAGTTCTTAAGTGTAGTAAAGTTCCTGCTTTAACAGTTTCTACTTTTGAAACATTTAAACTACTTACTAACGGTTGTAAATTATTTACCAAAAAATCGGTAACTAACTGTTGTTCTTGGGTTTCTTTTGTTTTCCAAGTAGGATTATTGTTGCCTTTATACGCTTGTGTTCCTGCCAAAGCCATGGTAGTAAACCTATTTCCAGTAATGCTTAATAAGGTTTCTGGTGTTGCGCCAAGCCACAATCCTATTTTAGGATGGTACCAACAATATACTAAAGCTGATTTGTATTGTGATAACAAGCGTTTAAATAGCTCTATTGGATTTCCTTCTAAAAGGCTAACCTCCTCCTTCCTTGAAAGCACTACTTTTTTAAACGTGTTATTTTTAATAGCTTTTATAGCTTTCGATACCAGATTGATATGAAATGATTTGGCTTCAGATAAATTATTAGCTTCCTGTAAGTTGATTTCTGTTTGCGCAGGAATTACAAAATCACATTCTAATATTTCAGATTGATTACTAGGAATAAGTACTGTACGTTCTTCAATATTAAAAGGCGCAAAAACAAAACCACTTTCGGTTAAGTTTTCTGAAGTGTAAACCAAATCATTATTTTGAAACAAACCTTTTACTACAGACGCGTTTGGCTTTTGATATAACACAAAGGGCAAAGCATCGTTAAATTGGTTTTGGGCTATTTCAAAAAAATCTTCTAATAGCATTTACTCCTTCTTTTTTGGTAACGAAATTGTAGATAATCTACAAATAGAGACTAAATTACCGGCTTCATCTGTTACTCTAATATCTAATAATTGTGTGGTTCTACCTTTATGTAAAAAAGTAGCTTTTGCATAAACAAAACCATCTGTTACGCTCTTTAAATGGTTGGCAGTAATTTCTAAACCACGAACAAACAACTTTTCTGTGTCAATAAAAATATGAGAAGCAAAACTACCAACACTTTCTGCCAAGGCTGCTGTTGCTCCACCATGTAAGACACCATCTGGTTGGTGTACTCTAGGTGTTACTGGCATTCTAGCAACTAAAAAATCATCACCAAAGTCGGTAATTTCTATGTTTAAAGTTTCCATTAATGTATTTTGACTTGCTGCATTTGCTTTGGCAAGCATTTCTTTTTTAGAAAGACTCATCTATTTAATGTATTTTTATACTTCATTTTATCTTGTAAAAATACGAAACAAAGCACAATGCAGTCAAAAGAAAAAGAAATATTTTACAGTACTAAAAAACCATATTCTACTTTAAACACTTTAACCAAAAACACAAAAAATGTCTGGTTGGTTTGCCATGGTATGGGTTATTTAAGCAAATATTTTATAAACTATTTTAAAGGACTAAATGCTGAAGACAATTACATTATTGCTCCTCAAGCTCCAAGTTTGTATTATCAAAATGGTTTTAAACATGTTGGTGCCTGTTGGTTAACCAAAGAGAACACAGTAAAAGAAACCGAAAATATTATGCGTTATTTTGATGCGATTTTAGCTGAAGAAGAAATTCCTGATAGCAAAAACCTGATTATTTTTGGCTACTCTCAAGGCGTTAGTGTATCTACTCGATATCTAAAACACCGTAAACTACAATGTTCACAATTAGTATTACATTCTGGAGGCATACCAAAGGAATTAGTTGCAGATGATTTTGCATTTTTAAAAGCTAAAGTATCTCTAGTTTATGGTACTGAGGATGACTATTTAAATGAAGAACGTATGGCTTATGAAACCAATCGTTCAAGAGAATTATTTGGTGATGAAGTAAATATTATGCCTTTTAATGGGAAGCATGTGGTTAATGTAGAAATTATTAATGGGTTGGTTTAGGTCTAACCATTTTTGAGTTTGAATTACAAATACTATTTTTTAACAAATTCAAATTTATCTAGATTAACTGTTTTTGGCATCAATAAATCTAAAAGTAAACTATGGTCTGGAGTATAAAGTCCAGATACCATCATTGTATATACTGTTCTTCCTTGTCTAACAATATAGAACATACCATTTGGTTCTCCATCAAGCGTTCTTAGCGCATAATAAGAATTATCTCCTGGAAGCTTAATTGTATCAATTTCTTTAGTGCCTTGTCCAAAAGAATTTCCTACTAAACTTAGTGCTCCTTTTCCAAGAAGATACACTTCTTTAGCATCTTTTATACTTCTCTCTTTATCAACTGTTATGGAGTAATATAAAGGATCATATTTTTGTGACTCTAATAATTCATAAGTATATTCTAACTCTGTAGATCCATCAAAATAATTAGTGATACTTGCTGTTTCATACTTTCCGGATTTGTCTATTTTCAGATCAAAATATTCTGATAATTCATTTATGGAGGTAATAATTGGATAGTCCTTAATATCTAAATCGTCACGAGTTGAACAAGACGAAAAAAATATAATTATAAAAATAAATACAGCTTTATTCATTTTTTTAAGTAGTTTGAGAATATTAAAACATACAATATTTATATGCTACTCTAAAAAAGCTTCTAACTCACCAACTTGGCAATAATATCTTTTACTGGCAAAATCGCTTTGGTATGCTCTATACTTGGTCCTGCAACCCAAACCGTTTTATAGGTTGCTTTTTTAGCAGCGTTTTCTGTGTCTTTCATACCTATCGAAAAACGAATCATTTTTACCCATTTTTTAAGTTTTCTGTTTTTGTTTAAAACAGATTCTATCCAAGATTCTTTAGTCCCGATTTTTTGAATATATGGAGTATTAATTACTGTACATGGTGTACCAGAAATACGTTGTGTCATCACTATATCATCTGCGCCATAATCTACACAAGCCTGTTTGTACTCGTCTGTTACTTCTGCTTCAACAGAGGCTATAAACGGACTTCCAACGCTAACGCCTTCTGCTCCATAGCTTAACATTCTATCTATATCTGCTCTACAGCCAACACCTCCAGCAGAAATTACTGGAATACTTAAAGCTTTACTTAATTGACTAGTTAACTCCTCTGGAGATAAGTTGCCTCTATGTCCTCCAGCTTCGCTATTAACTGCAATAGCAGCATCTGCTCCTAGCTGTTGTACTTTTTCTGCAAAACGCAAATCCGTAACATCACAAAATACTTTTATGCCTGCTTTATGTGCTTGTTTTATGGTTTCTTCTGGACTTCCAAGGGAAGTAATTATAAAATCGCAGCCTTCTTGGCAAATGACTTCTAATTGTCCTTTATATTTTAAATTCGATTTGTTAACAATTAAATTAAAGCCAAAAGCTCCACCTTCTACCTTATTTGCTTTTAATTGCTTTAAGGCAGCACGTAACTCATCAAGTGTTCTGTAATTAAGCGCTGGTATGCAACCTGCAATACCTCCTTTCATCGCTTCTGTTACCATTACTACGTTAGATACCAAAAACATTGGTGCTTGAATAATTGGGTGTTTTATGTTTAAAAGTTGTGTGAGTTTGGTTTTCATATGACTTGTAAATTTAAACAAATATAATAAATATTATGCATGCATAGCTTTTAACTAAACGCACAAAAATAATATTTTAATTCCTAAAGGCTTTTATAATTGTTTCGTTTTCAGAAAAACCAAAAAGATTGTCTTTAGCGTTTGTAAAATGAAGCGTTTCTGTTGTAAAGCCAACATTATGAAGACGTTCTATTAATCCAGAAACAGAATAAATTCTTACATGATCTTCTTGCCCAAAGTGTTTTAGTCGCTCTACTTTACTTATAATGGTATCATCTTCATAAATTGTACCATCCTTAAAAGGTGTTTGAATGTAGCAGGTACCATTAGGTTTTAATATTCTAAAAGCTCTGACATTGCTTTAGTGTCTAGCTTGATATGCTCTAAAATGTGAAAACATACAATACAATCAAAATACTGATCTGGTTCATTTATATTTTCAATATCCAATTGTTTATTAGCATTAAACTCACCCACATAATCTGTTGTAATATATTCTTTTACTTTAGAGTTTTTAATATTTTGACTTAATTTAAGCGAAGGAGAAAAATGAAGCATTACTTTACCTTCAACCTCATCTTTTAAAATATGCCATAACCGTCTTGATCTAGAGACGCTTCCACATTTAGGGCAAAGACGACCTCCTCTTTCGTTTTCGATGAATTGAGATAACTTAAACTCGCAGATATTACATTTAAATGTATTGCCTTTATACTTTAAAGCAATTACGCTTCTTAAAAATTTTTCGTTTTTATAGATTAATGCTTTTGGAACTATTTTTTTAATGACTTTTTTTAAGTTTTTGTACATCAATTATTAATATTAGTGTCGCTAAATTAATTTAATAAAATGACATTAAATAAAAAAAGCGTAACTCTAGAGAGTTACGCTTAATTAAGAATGAATATACTAACTTATTAACTAACTAATAACAGTTTCATTCTTTTTTACTGCTAATGAGTATATAACTAATCCAAATCCTATTTTATTAATAGCATCTGCAATGTTATACACTACATCAATTCCTCCTTGTGGTAAAATAGAGTTGTACCATCCTTCAGTTCCCATCATATATCCTAATGGGTAGATTGCCCAACCTACTAAAACAAACCAACATAAAATTTTGTGTGCACTCAATACATCTCCACCAGCAGCTACTGCCAATTTTTTTGCACTTCCTAGCCATATTTCATAAACAATGTAGAAGTATGCAGCACCTGAGATTGCTCCCCAAACTGCAGGTCCACTACCTGTATTAAAAACAGCTTCTCCAAAGTAACCTGTTACTAACATCACTACAGAGAAAAAAATCATTTTCCACATTAGTGATTTTTGAGCACCTGCTACTTTAAGAATTAAGTAAAACTCTACACACATTAATGGTACAGTTAAAATCCAATCTACATACCTAAAGAAGGTTGGAGATTCCATGTTAGCTGCCCAATAATCTCTCATGTAAAAATAATGTACAGCTGCAATAAAGGTAATAAGTCCAGAGACCAAAACTGAAGTTCTCCACTTTTTATCGAATTGATTTAATGATAAAAAGAAAAAGGCTGATGCTGCCATCATGGCCATACAACCAACAAAAAATGTAAATCCTACATAATCAGTTGGATCCATTTTTTGGGTAACGTCTGCAAAAAATAATAAAGTTTTCATAGTGAAATTGTTTAGTTAATTATAAATTATGTTTTAACAAAGTTACTAAATTTTTTAACAAAGTTATTTCGATTTTAACAAAATTTTTTGTTTTTTATTATTAATCTTGTATAATTAAATGGACAAAATTTACAATATATCAATTGTGTTGAGTTTTTTAGGATTATGGATTACTTCCATAGTTCCTGGAGAATATGAAATAATTTTGGGTTTTATTTTAATTTTTTCTTTCGGAATCTTACATGGATCTAATGACATCTTATTAATAGAAAATATTTCTAACAAAAAGACAAAACATCCATTTTTTAAAGTTTTAGGTGTTTATTTACTTACCGTATTTTCAGCAGTTGTATTATTTTATTACATACCTATTATAGCTTTTATATTATTTATAATTTTTAGTGCTTTTCATTTTGGAGAACAACATTGGGAAAGTAAAATGAAAAAATCCAATCCATTTTTTGTTAAATTATTTTATCTCTTCTATGGGTTATTTATTCTTTTTCTTTTATTCCTATTTAATGCAACAGAAGTAATTGAGGTTATTTATTCCATAACCAATTATACCATTTTTGAAGAAATTATAATTTATGGTCTTGTAAGCTCATCAATAGCGTTGGTGTTACTAGCATTGAAATTATTTAATACAATACAAAACTTTAATACTATAATATTTAAAGAATTATTTTATTTAATCGTTTTTGCTATAGTCTTCAAGGTTTCTACTTTAATTTGGGGATTTACAATATATTTTATCCTTTGGCACAGTATTCCTTCACTTTTTGAGCAAGTGCATTTTATTTATGGTAGTTTTAAAAAGGAAACTATTATAAATTATCTAAAAGGTGCTTTTCCGTATTGGTTAGTTTCTTTAGTTGGAATAGTAGTTGTTGTATCAATTTTTAAAGAAGAGAAACTACTTTATGCTATTTTGTTTTCCTTTATTGCAGCCATAACCTTTCCTCATGCCTTGGTAATAAATAAAATGTTTAAGCATAAAAAAACGCAATCAAATTAATGATTACGTTTTTAGTATTTATTGGTTTTGCATCAAGTGCAGGATAACAAAAAGCTTATTTTACCTCTTCGAAATCTACATCTTCAACATTGTCACCTTCTGCTTGAGCTGGTTCTCCTGCTCCTGCTTCTGGTCCTGCTGCTCCACCTTGAGCTTCAGCTTGTGCTTTATACATTTCTTCACTAGCTACTTTCCAAGCTTCGTTAATTTTCTCTAACGCTGGCTCTATAACTGCGATATCTTTAGTTTCATAAGCCTTTTTCAATTCTTCTAAAGCGTCTTCAATTGGTGCTTTTTTATCATTAGATAATTTATCACCAAATTCTTTTAATTGCTTTTCAGTTTGAAAAATCATAGAATCTGCTTCGTTTAATTTCTTAGCATTTTCTGCTGCTTTAGCATCTGCATCTGCATTAGCTTCAGCATCAGCTTTCATTTTTTGAATTTCTTCTTCAGTTAATCCAGAAGACGCTTCGATTCTAATGTCTTGTGTCTTGTTTGTTGCTTTATCTGTTGCAGAAACTTTAATAATTCCGTTAGCATCAATATCAAAGGTTACTTCAATTTGAGGTGTTCCTCTTTGTGCTGGAGGAATACCGTCTAAATGAAAACGACCAATAGTTTTATTGTCTGCAGCCATAGCACGTTCTCCTTGTAACACGTGGATTTCTACTGAAGGTTGATTATCTGCTGCAGTAGAGAATACTTGCGACTTTTTAGTAGGTATTGTTGTATTGGCTTCAATAAGTTTTGTCATTACGTTACCCATTGTTTCAATACCTAAAGATAAAGGTGTTACATCTAAAAGTAATACATCTTTAACATCTCCAGATAAAACTCCACCTTGTATTGCTGCTCCTAAAGAGACCACTTCATCAGGATTTACACCTTTTGAAGGTGTTTTTCCAAAGAACTTTTCTACTGCTTGTTGTACTGCTGGAATACGTGTAGATCCACCAACTAAAATAACTTGATCGATATCGCTTTTAGATAAACCTGCAGCTTTTAAAGCTGTAGCACATGGCTCAATTGTTCTTTTTACTAAATCGTCAATTAACTGTTCGAATTTAGATCGTGTTAATGTACGCACTAAGTGTTTTGGTCCACTAGCAGTAGCTGTAATGTATGGTAAATTAATTTCAGTTGATTCAGAAGATGATAATTCAATTTTCGCTTTTTCTGCAGCTTCTTTAACACGTTGTAAAGACATTGCATCTTTACGTAAATCCATACCTTCTTCTGCATTGAACTCATCTGCTAACCAATCTATAATTTTTTGGTCTACATCGTCTCCACCTAAATGCGTATCTCCATCTGTAGATAACACTTCAAATACACCATCTCCTAATTCTAGGATAGATACATCATGTGTTCCTCCACCAAAATCGAATACTACTATTTTTTGGTCTGTTCCTTTTTTGTCCATACCATAAGCTAAAGCTGCTGCTGTTGGCTCATTAATAATTCGACGTACCTTTAAACCTGCAATTTCTCCAGCTTCTTTTGTAGCTTGACGTTGTGCATCGTTAAAATATGCTGGTACAGTAATTACTGCTTCACTTACTGAAGTTCCTAAATAATCTTCAGCAGTTTTTTTCATTTTTTGTAATACCATTGCAGATAATTCTTGAGGTGTGTATAAACGACCATCAATATCCACACGAGGTGTGTCATTATCTCCTTTTACTACTTTATATGGTACACGCTCTGCCTCTTTTTTAGATTCAGAATACTTGTTACCCATAAAACGTTTAACAGAATAAACTGTTTTAGTTGGATTAGTTACTGCTTGTCTTTTAGCTGGATCTCCAACTTTAATTTCACCACCTTCTACAAAGGCAATTACAGATGGAGTTGTTCTTTTACCTTCTGCATTTGGGATAACTACTGGCTCGTTACCTTCCATTACAGAAACGCAAGAGTTGGTAGTTCCTAAATCGATTCCAATAATCTTACTCATAATTTATATTTGTTTTAGTTTGCCGCTTTTGCGGAAATGTATTTTAATAATTATTTACGTATTGGTTAAAACAATGATTATGCCAGTAGAAAAAATGTGACATGATGTCATATGTTATATTTCTGAAATAATTTAATTTCATCTTACTTTGGTATCAGTTTTGATATAAATTAAATAAAAACAAATATCATGAAGCGTATATTATCTATTATCACAGTTCTTACATTATTTTTAACATCTTGCGAAGGTCCGCAAGGTCCTCCTGGATTCGACGGTTTTGATGGCGTCAATTTTGTAGGACAATCTTTTGAAAGAACCATAAGTTTTTCATCTACTAATAATTACCAAGAGTCTTTAGAGGTTCCTCTAAATATTGAGTTATTTGAATCTGATATGGTATTAGTTTATCATTTAAGAGGTCAAATAGACGGTTTTGATGTCTGGAAACCACTTCCTGAAACTATATATATTAATGCCGCAGAGGAATTTCAATATAATTTTGAACACAACTTCGATTTTGTTACCATTTTTATTGACTCTCATCCAACTTTTAATTTTAACTTGTTAACAGATAATGAACGGATTAATCAAACCTTTAGAATTGTGGTTTTACCTGTAGATTTTATAAATAATAGAAACATAGATATTAACAATTATAACGAGATTAAACAATACGTTAAGTAATTAATAAATGTATTACTTAGTATGGCAGCTTCATTTAATAATTGAAGCTGTTTTTTTATGCTTAGAGCTTAGACAAAAAGCTATATTTGTGTAACTAAAACGATATAGTAATTATGGAATGTATTTCGGTTTTCGATATGCTTAAAATTGGAGTAGGACCATCAAGCTCTCACACGTTAGGACCTTGGCGTGCAGCAGAACGTTGGTTGCATGAGTTAAAAGAAGAAAACGTTTTTAAAGACGTTACTAGAGTTCAAGTCGATTTATATGGTTCACTATCTTTAACAGGAAAAGGTCATGCCACAGATTTAGCAATCATGCTAGGTTTGAGTGGAAGCGATCCTGAATACATACCAACTGAAACCATAGATATTATCATAGCTTCTATAGATAATACCGAAAAACTCGTTTTAGGCAATGAAAAAATAATTGACTTCGATAGACATTCAGAAATTATTTTTAATCGTGTGTTTCTTCCATTTCATTCTAATGCTATAACATTTACCGCTTTTAAGTTTAATACCGAAATTCACCAATCTACCTTCTATTCTATTGGTGGTGGTTTTGTAATTAAAGAAGAACGAACCATTGACGCTGAAAACAAAATTCTAAAAAAAGAATTTCCATTTCCAGTAGATAAAGCTACAGAATTATTGGCCTTTTGTCAATCTGAAAATAAGTCGATTTCTGAAATTGTTTTAGAAAATGAAAGATCCCTTAGAGACGACAAGACTATAGATTCTGAACTACAACGCATCTGGCAAACCATGTTAGATTGTATGTTTACTGGTTGCCATACTGAAGGCACTCTACCTGGAGGATTAAATGTTAGGCGTCGTGCTTTTGATATGCACAAGAATTTAAATATAGAAATGCCTTATGTAACTTCTCAAGATTGGTTAGAATCTATTAGGCAGAGTGAAGTAAAATTCAGACAAATTTTAAAATGGGTAAGCTGCTTTGCCTTAGCTGTTAATGAAGTCAATGCATCTCTTGGTCGTGTAGTTACAGCTCCTACAAACGGAAGTGCAGGTGTAATACCATCGGTTTTAATGTATTATTTAGTCATAGAAAACCATGAAGCCAATTTTAAACACATCAAGCAGTTTTTACTTGTGGCTGGAGAAATTGGAAGTATTTTTAAAAAAGGAGCAACTATTAGTGCTGCTATGGGTGGATGTCAAGCCGAAATTGGTGTAAGTTCTGCAATGGCAGCTGGAGCCTTAACAGAGTTACTTGGTGGTACACCAGAACAAGTAATGATTGCTGCCGAAATAGCTATGGAACATCACTTAGGTTTAACCTGTGACCCAATTGGTGGTTTGGTGCAAATACCATGTATAGAACGTAATAGTATGGGAGCTATTAAAGCCATTAATGCCGCTGAGTTAGCTTTAGAAACAGATCCAAAAAATACAAAAGTACCTTTAGATAAAGTCGTGGAAACCATGTGGGAAACAGCCAAAGACATGAATAACAAGTATAAAGAAACTAGCAAAGGTGGATTAGCAGTTAGAGTTAACATGGCAGATTGTTAAGAAAAAAATATTCAGCAGTGTACAGTTTTCAGTAAATACAGAGTAATGTTCATTCCTTATTGCATCCTTCGCGACGACGTGTGTCTACTAAATAGAAAATTTTCCAAGTATTGTTTTCTTTTATAAGCTGAAAGGAATTAACACCACAATGGCTAAATTGACCATTAAACCAGAACTGATAGTCTGTCCATGCATTTGCCATATTCCCATCAATTTGAATAGTGTAGTTTAATATTTTTTCTTCAAATTTTTGATCTTGAGGTATAGACACAATAGATTTTAAAAATTTAGAATATACTGTAGTTGTTAACTCAAGCGCTCCTTCTCTATTCTTTCCTATGGATTGTAACTTTATATCCTTATAAATTATAGAATTCATTATAGTACTATCTTGCTTATGAAAACCTTCAAAAAAAGTTTCAATAGTTTGTTTAACTTCTGTTTCAGCTTCAGATTGCGCAGTAATATTTCCGAAGAAAAAAAGCATGATAATTATAATGTAGTATTTCATAGTAGAATAATTTAAATGCAATGTATTGTTTTTCAGCTTTAAATAAAAACTGAACATTATATAGTAATTTAGTATTTTTACATCCTATCTTAAATTAAACTAAATGTCTGTAGCAAAAAAAGAATATAAAAGAGTAACTGTAAAATCGTTAGTCGATATGAAAAAACGTGGAGAAAAAATATCTATGTTAACAGCTTACGATTATACCATGGCAAAAATTGTTGATGGAGCTGGAATAGACGTAATTTTGGTTGGCGATTCTGCCAGTAATGTTATGGCAGGACACGAAACGACTTTACCTATAACTTTAGACCAAATGATTTATCATGCCTCATCTGTAGTTCGTGCAATTGAACGTTCTTTAGTTGTTGTAGATTTACCTTTTGGTAGCTACCAGAGTGATCCAAAAGAGGCCTTACGTTCTGCCATAAGAATAATGAAAGAATCTGGAGGACACGCTGTTAAAATGGAAGGTGGAAAAGAGGTGAAAGAATCTATTAAACGTATTTTAAATGCTGGAATTCCTGTAATGGGACACTTAGGTTTAACACCACAATCTATTTATAAATTTGGTACTTATACTGTTCGTGCAAAACAAGAACAAGAAGCACAACAACTTAAAGAAGATGCTCTAATGCTTGAAAAAGCAGGTTGTTTTGCTATAGTTTTAGAAAAAATACCTGCTAAGTTAGCTCAAGAAGTTGCTAAAAGTGTTTCTATTCCTGTAATAGGTATTGGTGCTGGAAATGGTGTTGATGGCCAGGTTTTGGTTACTCACGATATGGTTGGGATGACACATGAATTCAATCCGCGTTTTTTAAGACGCTACATGAATTTATATGAAGAGATGACTACTGCTTTTACGCAATATGGTGAGGATGTTAAAAGTGGAGACTTCCCTAATGATAGTGAACAATACTAACCTTTTAGTTTTTTTTTTTTTAAAAGTCCCTAAGCCACAAAGTAATAAAGCAGATTGTGGACATTAAAGCTTGTTAACTTTACTATAATTTCTCTGTGAATCTCAGTTAAAACTTTATGAATCTCAGTGTAAAAAAATATTAGGTTAAGTCTTCAGTTATCAGTAAACTCTAGGCATTTTAAATACTTATAACTTATTTCAGTGTTAAAAATTCTTTCAAACAAATCCAACCTTCAAGTCCTATACGAAGACAATCACATTATTGTAGTCAACAAACGGGCTGGAGATATCGTACAAGGTGATAAAACTGGAGATAAACCACTTAGCGATGTTGTTAAAGAATACATTGCAGAAAAATACAATAAGCCAGGCAATGTGTATTTAGGAACCGTTCATAGACTAGACAGACCAACAACTGGCTTAGTTATTTTTGCTAAAACGAGTAAAGTATTACCTCGATTAAATAAGCTATTCGTCTCTAAAAACATCTCAAAAACCTATTGGGCTTTAGTAAAAAATCAACCTGAAAAAGAATCGGACTCTTTAACGCATTGGCTAAAAAAGAATCCTAAAAATAATAAGTCTAAAGCACATATAAACCAAGTACCAGATAGCAAAAAAGCCATTTTACATTACAAAACTATTAAGACTTTAGATAACTATTTTCTATTAGAGGTGAATTTAGAAACAGGTCGCCACCATCAAATTCGTGTACAATTATCTAATATTGGTTCTCCCATAAAAGGTGATTTAAAATATGGATTCGATAGAAGTAATAAAGATGCAAGTATTAGCTTACATGCTAGAAATATTAAATTTGTTCATCCTGTCTCTAAAATTGAATTAGATATCACTGCGCCTTTACCAAAAGATGCTATTTGGGATGCTTGCCTTTAAATTGCTACATTTACGTAATACTATAATTCTTATGATTCCTGAACTATTACAATCTCAAAAAAACTTTTTTAAAACTGGTGACACAATAAATGTAACTTACCGAAAGCTGGTTTTACAACAGTTAAAAATGGAACTCATAAAACGTGAAAGCGATATTATTGAAGCTTTAGCTAAAGACTTTAAAAAGCCAGCTTTTGAAACTGTGTTAACAGAAACAACTGTTGTATTATCTGATTTAGATTTAATGATTAAAAACATTAATAAATGGGCGAAACCAAAACGAGTTAGACCTAGTTTATTAAATTTCCCATCTTCAGATAGATTATACTCTGAACCTTACGGACAAACATTAATTATTGCACCTTGGAATTATCCGTACCAATTAGCAATAACACCAATGGTTGCTGCTATTGCAGCAGGAAACACAGTGGTTTTGAAGCCTAGTGAACTCACACAAAATACTTCTGCTCTATTAAATAACATAATAAAAACGGTCTTTAAACCAGAACATGTAAGCGTTATAGAAGGTGGAGTTGATGTTTCTACAATATTATTAGCGCAACGTTGGGATTATATATTCTTTACAGGAAGCGTAAATGTTGGAAAAATAGTAGCAAAAGCTGCAGCTGAATATTTGACACCTACAACTTTAGAACTAGGTGGCAAAAACCCATGTATTATCGATGAAACTGCAAATATAAAACTAACAGCTAAGCGAATTGTTTGGGGCAAATTTTTAAATGCAGGACAAACCTGTATAGCTCCAGATTATATATTAATTCATCATAGTAAAAAAGAAGATTTTTATAAAGCTATGAAAACAGAAATTGAAAAGGCTTACACCAGTGAACCAAAAGCTTCAAGCGATTTTTGCAGAATAGTAAACAAAAAGAATTTTAATCGGTTGGCTAAAATGCTAGACAATGAAAATTGTATTATAGGTGGACAGACTGATGCTGAAACAAATTACATCTCTCCTACTTTAATAGATGAACCAAGTTTAGATAGCGAAGTCATGAAAGATGAGATTTTTGGACCTATCTTACCTGTTCTGGCTTATAAAAATAAACAAGACATTGAAACTATCATTTCTAAATACGAAAAACCTTTATCACTTTATGTTTTTAGTACAAACACTGCTAAAGCTAGAAAAATTATAGAAACCTTCTCTTTTGGAGGTGGTTGTATTAACGATACTGTAATTCACTTTGCAAACCACAGATTACCTTTTGGAGGTGTTGGAAATAGTGGTATTGGAGCCTACCATGGTAAATTGTCTTTCGACACCTTTTCGCATAAAAAAGCAGTTGTAAAAAAAGGAAATTGGTTAGATTTACCTTTACGATATGCACCTTACACTGGGAAACTTAAAAAAGTGAAGAAGCTATTAAAGTGGCTATAAGTTACTTTAAAAGTTATTAGTGTAAAATGAAAACTGAAACTGAAAATTACCCAAGCCAACCTTCTCTATCTAAACTTCTGTATTGAATAGCTTCGCTAATATGACTACCGTTAATATCTTGAACACCTTCTAAATCGGCAATCGTGCGAGAGACTTTTAAAATACGATCGTAAGCTCTTGCAGATAGGTTTAAGCGTTCCATTGCTGTTTTTAATAGTGTTTTTGAGGCATCATCTAACTTACAATGTGTACGAATTTGCTTTACATTCATTTGTGCATTGTAATGTACTGTTTCAGAATCTTCAAAACGTTTTGTTTGCCTTTCTCTTGCTTTTGTAACTCGTTTTCTAATATCTATAGATGATTCGCCTTTACGTTCATCGGATAATTTATCGAAAGGTACAGGAGTCACTTCTATATGAATATCTATTCTATCTAATAAAGGTCCAGAAATTTTACTTAAATAGCGTTGCATTTCTGCTGGACTAGAGGTTACAGGTGAATCTGGATCGTTAAAATAGCCACTAGGACTTGGATTCATACTAGCTACCAACATAAATGACGATGGATAAGTCACCGTAAATTTTGCTCTAGAAATAGTGACTTCCCTATCTTCTAAAGGTTGTCTCATGACTTCTAAAACTTCTCGTTTAAATTCGGGTAATTCATCTAAAAACAAAACACCGTTATGGCATAATGAAATTTCTCCTGGCTGTGGATAACTGCCTCCTCCTACAAGTGCCACGTTTGAAATGGTGTGATGTGGACTCCTAAAAGGACGTTGTGCCATTAAGCCAGAATTGGCTTTTACTCGACCTACAACCGAATGTATTTTTGTAGTTTCTAAGGCTTCTTTAAGCGACATTGGTGGTAAAATACTTGGCAAACGCTTTGCTAACATGGTTTTTCCTGCGCCTGGAGGACCAACTAAAATAATGTTATGTCCACCAGCTGCAGCAATTTCCATACAGCGTTTTATACCTTCTTGGCCTTTTACATCTGCAAAGTCAAAATCTGGATAATCTAAATTCTTGTAAAACTCTTCTCGCGTATTAATTATGGTTTCTTCGATAGCTTCATTTTTATCAAAAAAATTAATGATCTGCTTAATATTATCTATTCCATAGACTTTAAGGTCATTAACAATAGCTGCTTCTTTTGCATTTTGAATTGGTAAAATAAAGCCTTTAAAACCTTCTTCTTTTGCTTTAATGGCAATTGGCAAAGCGCCTTTAATAGGTTGCAAACTCCCATCGAGAGAGAGTTCTCCCATTATTAGATAGTCTTCTATATTTTCGGCTTGAATTTGTTTTGATGCTGTAAGAATACCAATAGCTAAAGTTAAATCGTAAGCAGAGCCTTCCTTTCTTAAATCTGCAGGAGCCATATTAATGGTAATTTTCTTACCAGGAATTTTGTAACCATTATTTTGCAAAGCAGCTGCAATACGATAATTACTCTCTTTTATTGCATTATCTGGAAGTCCTACAAGATGATAGCCTATTCCAGCATCTACATTTACTTCTACAGTTATAGTTGAAGCTTCAACTCCAAAAACAGCACTTGCATAAACTTTTTTTAGCATATTTAAATTCCTTTAGAACTTAAATTTAAAAAAAAGAAAGAGATTATTTAATATCTAGACTAGTAAATTTAAAACCTTTACCATCAAACAGGCCTTTATCACTTAATTTTAAAGAAGGAATAACTAATAACGCCATAAACGATAAGGACATGTAAGGAGCATTAAGCTTGCTTCCCATTTGTTTTGCCTTTTTATCGAGTGCTGCATATTTTGCACCAATGGTTTCACCATCTTGATCACTCATTATTCCTGCAACTGGAAGTGCTAGTGTTTTTTCTTCGGAAGCATTAACTGCGCAAATACCTCCTTTTAAATTAATTATTGCATTCACTGCCTTACAAATGGAAGCATCATCTACTCCAACAGCAATAATATTGTGAGAATCGTGTCCTACAGAACTGGCTATTGCACCTTCTTTTAGTCCGAAATTTTTTATAAAAGCAATCGCAGGTTTTTGGTTATTATATCGATTTACAACGGTCATTTTCAGAACATCAGTTTCTGTATTAGAGACTAAGTTTCCGTTTTCTATTAGAGCATCTGCAATAATTTCGTTTGTGACTAATTCGCCATCAAAACATTCTATAACTCTGATTTTTTTAGCTGAAGTTTTAAATCTAAAGTTTTCTACATTTTTTGTATCACAATTAAAATTATTTAGATTATCGAAAACTACATCTGAAATATTTACTTTTCCACGGTCGAAAACTAATTCACCATTTATATAGGTTTGAAGCGTTTTAAAGTCTTTTAAATCTTTAATTACAATACAATCTGCAGTTTCACCAACTTTTAAAGTCCCAACGTCTAAATTATAATGTTTAATTGGGTTTAAACAAGCTGCTTGAAGCACTTTAAACACATCGATGCCTTTTTTTACTGCTCTAGCACAAAGCTGATTGATATGACCTAATAATAAATCGTCTGGATGTTTATCGTCACTACAAAACATTATGTTTTTAAAATGTTCTGGGAGTAAATCTATTAAAGCATCAAAGTTTTTTGCTGCACTGCCTTCACGAATAATCACTTTCATACCTTTTTGAAGCTTCTCTAAAGCTTCGTCGAAAGTAAAACATTCATGGTCTGTAGATATTCCTGCTGCTATATATTTGGTAATGTCTTCACCTCTTAAACCAGGAGCATGACCATCAATAGGTTTGTTATTGTGTTTTGCCCAAGCTATTTTTTTGAGGACTTCTTCATCGTCGAAAAGTACGCCAGGATAATTCATCATTTCGGCCAGATATTTAATATCTGAATTTGCCATTAAGGTTTTAATGTCATCAGAATCTATTACTGCTCCTGCAGATTCAAAACTAGTTGCAGGAACACAAGAAGGTGCTCCAAAATTGAATTTAAATGGTGTTTGTTTTCCGTTTTCAATCATAAACTCTACACCTTTTACACCAAGTACATTTGCTATTTCGTGAGGATCGCTAACCGTTGCAACTGTGCCATGTCTTACTGCTAATTTTGCAAACTCGCTTGGCACTAACATAGAACTTTCTATATGTATGTGAGCATCTATAAAACCTGGTAAAATGTAATGGTTTACATTATGTTCCTTTTCAACAATAGTCTTTATTATTCCGGCTTCTATAGTGATTTCACCTTTAAATATAAGATGATTTTGAATATCTACTATGTTGCCTTTTATTGTTTTCATATTATAAAAATACAGTAAAAAAAATCCTGCAAAAGCAGGATTTAATTTGTTATTTAAAATTATCTATACCTGTTTTTAGCCAATTGTAATACTCATTTGCATCTGGAGTAAAGGCCACTGGTTCTATTAAGTTTTCTTCATTATGATCCATTAACACATAATAAGGTTGCGTATTAGACTTATACTTAATGGTTTGAAATTCGCTCCATTTTTGCCCTATATACTTTAGTTTTTTGCCTTCTCTAAGTTTAGAATCTACAACTTCATCCTCTTCAAGCAGTCTTTTATCATCTACATAAAGTGAGATTAAAACCACATCGTTTTTTAAAGCATTTAGAATATTAGGCTTTGGCCAAACATTTTGTTCCATTTTTCTACAGTTTACACAAGCCCAACCTGTAAAGTCAATCATTACTGGTTTATTCACTTTTTTAGCATAGGCTAAACCTAAATCGTAGTCGTTAAATGCCAAAATATCGTGTGGTGCTAACAAGTGAGCACCTTCTGGCAAATCTGAATGATCACTACTTGCACTACTTCCTCCTCCTTTGGAGTTTCCTACGCCATAAGGCGACTCGCTATAATCTAAAGGTGGTGGAAATGCACTTATTAAATTTAATGGTGCTCCCCAAAGTCCAGGAATCATATATATGGTAAAAGATAAAACAACTAATCCTAAGCTTAATCTACCTACAGAAATATGTGTTAAAGGTGAATCGTGTGGCAATTGAATTTTACCAAAAAGATATAATGCTAAAGTTCCAAATATAGCAATCCAAATAGCAATAAATACTTCTCTTTCTAGTAGGTGCATTTGTAAAACTAGGTCTGCTTGCGATAAAAATTTAAATGCTAATGCTAACTCTAAAAACCCTAAAACGACTTTTACTGTATTTAACCAACCTCCAGATTTTGGTAAAGAATTTAACCAACCAGGAAAAGCTGCAAATAATGCAAATGGTAATGCAATTGCCATAGAGAACCCTAACATGCCAATAATTGGTGCTAAACCTCCTTTTGATGCTGCTTCTACTAAAAGTGTACCTACAATTGGACCTGTACATGAAAACGATACTATGGCTAAAGCTAATGCCATAAAGAAAATACCAACCATACCTCCTCTATTGGCTTGAGAGTCTACTTTATTTGCCCAAGAATTAGGTAGCATAATTTCGAAAGCACCTAAAAATGAAAAAGCAAAAACAACTAGTAATAAAAAGAAAATAAGATTAAACCAAACATTTGTAGCTAGCGCATTTAAAGCGTCTGCTCCAAATATTCCTGTGACAGCTGTGCCTAATAATACATAAATTACTATAATACAAAGTCCATAAATAATAGCGTTTTTTATTCCAGCTGCTTTAGATTTACTTTGCTTAGTAAAAAAACTTACAGTCATTGGTATCATTGGAAAAACACAAGGTGTTAGTAAGGCTGCAAAACCCGACAAAAAGGCAATAAAAAAGATACTCCATAAACCTTTAGAATTTCTATTAGTCTCATCAATAGAATTGGTGTTATCTACAGCTATTCTAGTTATAGCATCTTTTAAATTGGTTTTGAATTCGACAAAGGCTGGTGCTAAACACTTTTCGTCATCACAGGCTTGAAAATAAGCTTCTGATTCTATTGTTTTTAAATCTGTATTTAAAACTTTGATTTTTTGAGTAAATACGGCTTGATTAGAAAAGTATTTTACATCCATATCGAATGCTTTCTCAAACTTTTCAATGCTTTTTGATTCTCTTAAACCACCAACTAGCTCAAAGTCTTTATTTTCATTTTTAAATGCAATCTCTGTTGCTATTGGACCCATTGGGTCTGTATTGTCTTGAGAGTAAATATGCCACTTATCGTCTAAAACAGCTGTGTATTCTATTTCATACTCGTTTTTGCCTAGTGTATAAACAGACGACGTCCATTTTACTGGATCTAGTATTTTACTTTCGTTTTTAGTTTCTTTTTTAATCTGAAAATCTACAGTTTTACTCTGAAAAAAACATTTTGCATCATCACAAGCTTGGTAACTGACCTCTACTTCTATAGTTGTTAATTCTGGATTTAAAACCTTAATTTTTTGAGTAAAAGTGGCTTCGTAATCAAAATAGGTCATCTCCATTTCAAAGACCTTGTCAAATTTTGTGGTGCTTTCGCTTTCTGTAGCTTTTCCAATTAATTCAAAATCTTTTGATACTACATTTTCATTGTAAATAAACTCTGTTGGTATTGCACCTCCTTCTGGAAGATTTTGGGAATATAAATGCCAGTGGTCTTCTATGGTTGCTTCGTAAATGAGATTATATTCAGTGTCTGATATTTTCTCAATTTTACCGTTCCATTTTACTGGTTCTAATACTTGTGCAAACAAAACTTGCATAGAAAATATCAAGAGTACTACTGCTAAAATTTTCTTCATTTTTTAAATGTTATTTTTATGATATTGTTAGTTGTGTTATTGACTTTATAACGTTGATCTGCACGATGATTTATTACCCAGATTATTTCGTTATTAGAACACAATAACAGACATTTTTCTTTATCTAACAAAGATAGTTTTTCATCTTTAAAGTATTTGCTCAATTTCTTTTTACCGTTTAATCCTAATGGGTAGAAATAGTCGCCTTCTTTCCACTTCCTTACAGTTAATGGGTAGTTTAACGTTTTAGCATCTACAAATATTTCATTTTTTAAAGTTTTGGTGACGCTTTCAGCTTTTTCAAAAAATATAATACCGTTTTGAATACTTTTATCTTTTTCTTCAATATTAATTGTTATTACTTCATTGTCATCTTCTAATGGTAAAGGTGCTAAAATTAAATGTGTTCGGTCTTTTATCAATCTAAATGATTGAGATACAACTTGTTTTCCACTTTGCGCAGTTAACAAACTTAAAATATCGTTAAAAGCTGTAAAACCAAACGGTTTGAAAATTTCATACAAATAGGCCTTTGGGTTGTTGAGTTTTAAAAATTGTGAAATATCGTAAGTGATTTCATCATTATTAATATCTATAATTGCGCGTTTTAAAACTGCATTTACACTTTCTTCTACAATGTCTTCAGTTTCTCTAAGGTGTTGTAATGTGTTTTCAAAGTTTTGAAGCACATTAGAATTGACTTCTTTTAACTTAGGTATAACTTCATGTCTTAATTTGTTTCTTAGATATTTTATAGATGCATTGCTACTATCTTCTCTCCATTTTAATTGTTTGCTTTTGGCATAGTCTAGAATAACATCACGAGAAAAACTTAATAATGGTCTAACTATGTTTCCGTTTGTTTCTGGAATACCAGTTAAGCCTTCTAGTCCTGTACCTCGCGTTAGGTTTATTAAAAAGGTTTCTAGGTTATCGTCTGCATGATGTGCAGTCAAAATATAATCTAAATCTAAGTGTTCTGCTAATTCTTGAAACCAATTATAGCGTAATTCTCTAGCTGCCATTTGAATAGACAACTTGTTTTCTTTGGCATAATTACTAGTGTCAAAATGTTGAATAAAGACTTCTAATTTTAGAGTTTTGGCTAATTCCTGAACGAATATTTCATCTGCATCACTTTCTTTAACTCTTAAATTAAAATTGCAATGCGCTAATGCTATGTCTAATTTAGTTTCTTTACATAAATGTGTTAAAACAACACTATCTAGTCCTCCAGAAATGGCTATAAGCAACTTGCTTTCTTGTAGAAAAGGAAGGTTTATTTTTATACGATTTTGGAAATTTTGAAGCAAGTTATAAATTATTAGGCACAAGGCATTAGTTGAGCATTTTTTTGATTAAAACATTAAGCATTTTTTATACTTCTATTGAAAGTGATTTAATTTCGGTTAATTCATTTTCATAAATAACACCAAGGTTTACAGCTATTTGCAATTGTGTCTGCATTTCAAATAGTGATCCTCTAGAAATTTGTAAAAAGCGAGCATAGTCTTTAGTGTAATTTCGACCAAAACCTTCAGCTATATTTGAAGGAATGGAAACTGAACTCAGTTTAATGTGAGAGGTTAATCCAAATTTTTCATCACTAGGAAAATTTTTAATCAAGGCATTTACTAGAGTCACCATATTAACCGATTTATTCCAAACAATTAAATCTCTATAACTCTTCATAATACAAATTTAAGCTTTTTATCTTTTTCTATTTCACTTCTTGTTATTGCAATTTCTCCATGTGCTTATCCCTTATAACTTTAGCCTTATCCCTCTTACCTTCTACACTTACCCTTCCAACACTTCTCGCATAGCCTTTGCTTTCACTAAACATTCTTCATATTCCTTTAAAGGTTCGCTTTTAGCAGTAATTGCACCACCAACAGAATACGACACGTATTTGTTAGCTTCATTATATAAAATACTCCTAATCACTACATTAAAATCGAAATCTCCATTTGGCTTAATATAACCTACACTTCCAGAATATAAACCGCGTTTGGTTTCTTCTAGGTCTTCTATAATTTGCATTGCTGAAATTTTTGGTGCTCCAGTCATGCTTCCCATTGGAAAAGTAGTTTTTATAATATCTATAGGATTTGTGTCTACATCAACTTCTGAAACCACAGTTGAAATCATTTGATGCACTTGATCGAAACTATAAATCTTACATAATTCTTCGACTTTTACTGTTCCTTTTTTTGCTGTTAAAGATAAATCGTTTCTAACCAAATCAACAATCATAATATTTTCACTTCGTTCCTTTTCATCGCTTACCAAATCATTTTTTAAAATGGAATCCATAATAAGGTCTTTATCTCTTTTTGCTGTGCCTTTTATAGGCTGAGAAACTATTTTAGTTCCTGTTTTTTTTATGTAGCGTTCTGGTGAAGCAGACAATAAATATTTACTACCAACTTTTAAAAACGTTGCAAAAGGTGGTTTTGAAATAGCATTAAGCTTGTTGTAAGTTTCTAAAGGTTGAATAGTCGTGTTTTCAGCATAAAATTCTTGGCAAAAATTGGCTTCGTAAATATCGCCTCTATGTATGTGAGATAATATTGTTGTTACTTTATTAAAATACTCGTCTTTGTGTATTTTTAGTTTAATTTTTATTGAATTTTTAAATTTTTCTATTGATGGATTGTTAGATTTTTCAATGTCTAATAAATCTGCTTCCAACTCATCATTTACAGCATTTAAATATTGCGTTTCAAGTGTATTTCCTTTTATTAAAAATATTTTTTTGGGTTGAAAAAAAAACAAATCTGAAAAATCTAAACCATCATCATTAATAGATTCTAAGGCTTCGGTATCATTTTTTAAATCGTAGGTTAAGTAACCAAAAATCCAATCGTTTGTTGTAGTATAATACGTTTTTAATTTATCGAAAGCATTAGTATAATCAGTTTGTATGGCTGTAAACGCATCTACTGCTAAAATGGCATCATAACTGGAATAGTTTTGACTATAATTATTAGAGTCTAACCAAACCACATTATTAAATTGCTGAGCCCAAACAAGTAAATTTTGCTTGAATATTTCTATGTTTTTAATGTTGTGTTTTTGCTGAGTCCTCAATGTGATGTGATTGATTACAAAGTACCGAAATTTTAATCATATTAAAAACTACTTATTGTTTTTTGATACAAAACAAAAATGATTAGCGATTTCAATATTAACAAACTAACTTTGCAGCATGACATTTAGAGATTTAAACTTAAATACACCATTATATAATGCGCTTGACGATTTAGGCTTTACAACGCCTACTCCTATTCAAGCCGAAGCTTTTAGCGTTGTTGCCAGCGGAAAAGATATGGTTGGTATTGCACAAACTGGAACAGGTAAAACGTTTGCTTATATGCTACCTGTGCTTAAAAACTTACCATTTTCTAAACAAGAAAACCCAAGAGTTTTAGTTTTAGTTCCTACAAGAGAGCTTGTGGTTCAAGTTGTAGATGAAATTGAAAAATTAACAAAATACATAAATACTCGTGTTCTAGGTGTTTATGGTGGTACAAATATTAACACACAAAAAAAAGCCATTGCCGAAGGTATAGATATTCTAGTTGCAACTCCTGGTCGTTTGTATGATTTAGCTTTAAGCAGAGTTTTGCAATTAAAATCTATTCAAAAACTAATAATTGATGAAGTAGATGTCATGCTAGACTTAGGCTTTAGACATCAACTTATTAATATTTTCGATTTATTGCCAGAGCGTCGCCAAAACATTATGTTCTCTGCAACCATGACGCATCATGTAGATGAATTAATCACCGATTTCTTTAAGTCTCCAGAAAAAGTATCTATTGCTACCTCTGGAACTCCTTTAGAAAACATTAAGCAAGTACGTTATAAAGCGCCTAATTTTTATACAAAACTAAACTTACTAAAGCATTTGCTTCAAGATGAAGGAACTTATAATAAAGTCTTAATCTTTGTAGCTTACAAAAAAATGGCAGATCGTCTTTTTGAAGCTTTAGATGAAGAATATAACGAAGAACTTTGTGTTATTCACTCTAACAAAACACAAAACTATAGGTTACGCAGCATAGAACAATTTCGAGAAGGTATTAATAGAATTTTAGTGGCTACAGATGTTATGGCTCGTGGTTTAGATATCGATAATGTTTCTCATGTTATTAATTTTGACACACCAGAATTTCCAGAAAATTATATGCACAGAATTGGTAGAACTGGGCGTGCAGAACGCGAAGGAAATGCGATAGTAATAACAACAGAAAAAGATGAGCATGCAATAGAAGACATTGAAACTTTAATGCAAATGCAAGTTGAAGTTCTAGATTTACCTGCTGAAGTAGAAATTTCTAAAGAACTTATTGAAGAGGAAAGACCACAAATTAAAGAACACAATAATCCGCACAAACGTTTAAAAGACGAAGATGCTCCTGGTCCTGCTTTTCATGAAAAATCTGAAAAAAATTCTAAAGAAAACCAAGGAGGTTCTTACAAATTTAAAATTGCAGCAAAGTATAAAAAACCAAAAACTAGAGGAGACAAGAATTACCACAGAAAAAATAAGAATAAATAGTGTTATAATATTATCCTGTTTTTTAATTGCCTCAAGATACGTTTATCTTAAAATTGGCGTTTAATTTTAAATATTAAATTCATTAGCTTAAATTTAAGGATGCCATCATCGACTCACAATCAAATCAATAATTCAGATTTCTCCAAAGACGACTTTAATTACACGTCTATATTGATAGATAATAATTGGGTTCTAATAAATGATATTAAAACAAGAAAGACCATCTATCGTTTTCATAAAAACAATGTACTTTCTATTACTAAAAACAATATTATTTCTAAAGGAGAATGGCATTATGTAAATGCAGAATTCATTCGTATTACTAGCGACGATGAAATTAATATTATTAAAATAATGTTTAGAGAAAATCATCTCTTAACACTTGATATAGACAGAAAGTCTAAAAATTTAGCAGTGTTTGTTAATGAAAGTAAAAGTGATACACCATTAGACAGCCAAGATTCTATAAGGCGCTTTTTGCATTCTAGATATATAAATAAAGCTAAAGATATTATTTATACACACGAGTATTATTACATAGAAAAATCTAAAGAATATGGTCCTTTTACTTCAAAAGAATTAATTGATAAAGCTAATAATAACCTTATAAGTTCTCAATGTTTTATTCGAGAAACTAATGAAAGTAATTATAACAAAAGATTACGTATTGAAGATTTAATAAAGGCTATTTAAAAGCTGTCCATTTTTATAATAAAGAAATATCTCAATACTATTTAAAAGAGGTTATAACTGTTTAAAACGCTTACTATTTAAGAGTTGTTTTGCTTTATTTTTAACACCTTTTGTTATCCCATTTTTGGCTAAATTTTCAACTACTGCTTTAGTAATTGCTTGATGATCTAATAGCAAGTCTTGAAGAATTTTATGATTAGATTCTATAACTTTGATTACCACGTTAGATGTCAATCCTAAAAGCAATTCTTGTCTAATCGATTCGTTTACTTCATCTACAACACCTGGCTTTAATAGAATGCGAGAATCTTTATAAGGCTTTAAAGTTAGTAGTAATTGGTTTATTTTTTTAACTAACTCTAAACGGTTTTTTGTAGTAAATTCTAGTTCTGGTGTTTCCCACAAACCACTATATTCCATTGTATTAGTTTTTTTATTAAAATTAGGAAGCATACAAATAACTTGTAACTGGTAAGCACCATTTAAATTGGCTTCTGGTCGCCAAGAAACATCTATAGCTTTTAATCTGGTTGATGAATTTATTAATAATAATGAACTGCCTGTAAACTCGTGTATTGTTTCTGTAGTAGGATCTGTTTCTGTAAGTAAATTCCACTCTACAGTCCATCCTGATGGTATTTTTAAGGGTTGAAGATTCATCTTTATTATTGCTGCGATTACAAAGTTTATTATTTTTTATTTAGATGGTATTCTATATCATTTAAATGGTGGTTTAATGCATCTACCGAAATTTGAATTTCGCGTATTAAAAATCCTAAAGATAAAATTAACAACAATAACGCAAGACCAAATACCCAAACTGCTAAATTATGTTGTCCAACGTAAATTAAGAACATTGTTAACACACAAAGTAATAAACTGGTGATACCATATATTTGCATGGAACGTGTAAGGTATAATCGTTTTTTTAAATTATTAATTTGAAGTAGTAGTGCTTCATCTTTTTGCTGTAAAAATTTTTCTTTTAAATTTCTTACTACAGCTGCATAGGCTAAAAACCTATTAGTATAAGCTAACATAATTAAAGATATAGCTGAAAATAGTAGTGCTGGTGTGCTAAGCGTTAATTCATTCATGTTATTTTTATTAAAAAAAGCAAGCTTTATAGCTTGCTTTTTAATATTTAAAATCTTCTTTATTAATGATGTAGTAATTATTTACACATGCAAAGCACAATCTTCAGTAGCTGCTAATGCTGCTTCTTTTACTGCTTCTGCAAATGTAGGATGTGCATGAGACATACGCGAAATATCTTCGGCACTTGCTCTAAACTCCATAGCTACAACAGCTTCTGCAATTAAATCTGCACAGCGAGCCCCAATCATGTGTACTCCTAATACTTCATCTGTATTTTCATCTGCAAGAATTTTTACAAATCCGTCAATATCTCCACTTGCTCTGGCACGACCAAGAGCTCTAAATGGAAATTGCCCAACTTTGTATTTAGTGCCTGCTTCTTTTAATTCTTCTTCTGTTTTACCAACAGCAGCAACTTCTGGCCATGTGTAAACCACACCTGGAATTAAATTATAATCGATATGTGGTTTTTGTCCTGCTAAAGTTTCGGCAACAAATACGCCTTCTTCTTCTGCCTTATGTGCTAACATTGCACCTTTTACAACATCTCCTATTGCATAAATATTAGAAACATTGGTTTGCAAATGTTCGTTTGTTTCTACTTGTCCTCGATTTGTTAATTTAACACCTGCTGCTTCTAAGTTTAAACCTTCTGTATATGGACGACGTCCTACAGAAACAAGGCAATAATCGCCTTTAAATTCCACATCTTGTCCTTTTTTATCTTTTGCTTTTACAACAACTTCATCTCCATTACGTTCTACAGATTCTACCTTATGAGAGAGCATCATATTACATTTTGCTTTTTTAAACACTTTGTTTAACTCTTTAGATAAGCCTGCATCCATTGTAGGTATAATTCTGTCCATATACTCTACAACAGTAACCTCTGCACCTAAACGACGATACACTTGACCTAATTCTAAACCAATAACGCCTCCTCCAATAATAATTAAATGTTTTGGAATTTCTTTAAGCTTTAAAGCTTCGGTAGAAGTTATAACGCGTTCTTTATCTAATGTTATAAATGGTAAATTTGATGGCTTTGAGCCTGTGGCAATAATGCTATATTTTGCTTCAATCTCTGTGGTTTCTTCACCATCAATTTTTATGTGTGTAGCATCTTTAAAACTTCCAACACCTGTAAATACATCGATGTTGTTTTTCTTCATTAAATAATCTATTCCTCCTGTTGTTTGGTCTACAACTGCTTGCTTACGACCAATCATTTTTTCAAGATTAACTTTAATCTCTCCTGGAATTTCGATACCATGTTCTTGGAAGTGTTTTGTTGCTTCTTCGTAATGATGCGAGGAACTTAACAACGCTTTACTTGGAATACAACCAACGTTTAAACACGTTCCTCCTAATGTTGAATATTTTTCTATTATTGCTGTTTTCATACCTAGTTGTGCACAACGTATTGCTGCTACATATCCTCCAGGTCCTGAACCAATTATGGCCACATCGTATTTACTCATAAAATAATGT
This sequence comes from Lacinutrix sp., assembly GCF_029238095.1. Lineage (GTDB taxonomy): Bacteria > Bacteroidota > Bacteroidia > Flavobacteriales > Flavobacteriaceae > Lacinutrix. The sequence continues at coordinate 279,331 of NZ_JAQWGS010000026.1, forward strand.
TTTTGTTATATTTTCCGTCTTCTCGGAAATGACAAATTTAATTACAATACAAAAATACAATTTTGAATGACTAATTACGAATGCATTGTATGAATTTTAACGCATATTTATTTAATAAAAAAAGCCTATTTAAGAAATAAGTTCTTTAAACAGGCTTTTAAAAAAATATTGATTATTAGCAAAAGCTAAGTTCAAAATAATAATAAAACTCTACAATACTCAATTTGAGTAATTTTAAAGTATGGTTTTATTCATTTTAAGCATACCAATTAATTCTCCAGTTGAAGATATATTTAATTTCTTTAAAATGTTTCTTCTATGCGTGTCTACAGTATGAGGATTAATATTTAGTTTACTAGAAATTGCTTTGCTAGAATAATTTAAAACCAATAACCTAATAATATCGCGCTCTCTATTACTAATTCCTGAATTTAATAATTTTTGAGAAAAATTATTATAATAAATAGTTTCGTACTCATTATTATTGTTTAACAGCATAGCTGTGGCTGTAATTGGCATTTTAATTTTATCTGAAAGCACTGTGTAGTGTGCTAAACCAATAATTGGCTTCATATCACTATCGAATGCTAGAGGTGTAGTATTTTGAATCACATTTACATAATCTCCTTTTGCATTTTTTAATCTATAATTCCAAGTATAATTTGCTGTTTCTCTTTGTGTTGCTGTAATTTCAGATAGTGTAAACTCCATTAAATGATTTAAAGCAGATAGCCATGCTTCTATATCATCTGGATGAATTAAACTCCAGAAATATTTCATTCCTTTTTTTTAAGTTCTATTGGATTTATACCCAAACAAGTTTTAAAATTTTTACTTATGTATTCGAACATTAATTCTTGAGTATTAGTGATGCAAAAAAATGTAGAACTATAAGGCAAAAAACTATCAAGCTCTATTATTTTTTTAATGTGGTTTTCTAAAGAAGGATTACTGTAAGATTCGAAAATAGATTTGTAAATCTCTTTAATTTTTTGATGCTTCATGTAAACAAATTATATAAACCATTAAATTACCATTTTTTACAAATACAAACTAAGTTAAACATTAAAATTTAGAATTTAACTAGGAAAACCGAGCATATCTCCCATTCCAACAGTAAAGAGCCAGCAACCATATATAGCGTGCTCTATGGTTACTAATAGTGTAGATTTTGTTTTTTTATATGTAAATGCGAAGAGTAAACCTCCTAAAAAAGTAAGTATTATGACCAAAGCATTTCTAAAAAACAAATGTGCTAAGGAAAAAACTACAGCATTAATAAAAAGGAATACTTTTTTATTTTGAAATAAAGCATCATAACGACTAAAATAAAAGGTTCTAAATATTAGCTCTTGAGGATAAACAGAAAAAATAGAATAGATAAATAATAAAACAACCCATTTTAAAGGTTTATTAATTAGCACTTTAAAGAGGTTTGCTTTATCGAAGAAAAACACAAAATCCACAGTAATAATTACTATGACTAATAACTTTAGCATGGTGTTTTTAAAAAAAATATTCCAATTTATATGTTTTGCCAATTTTAACCTCTTGTTTTCAATTTTTAATAGTAAATATATAATGTAAAGGAACCCAATTATTGAAACTGTGAGCTTTATCCAAATTGAAAAATCTAAAACAAAACTAACTGGTACAAGAATAAATATGATAAAAAATTCTGATAATTTATAAGCAGTAGAATGCATCATAACCATTAATTTTTTATACAGAAATAGATGTTGTGTGTTTTACCTCATTAATCATAAAAGTACTGTGTGTACTACCAATATGACTAATACTAGTTAGTTTACTTACCATAAACTCCCTAAAAGCTTCCATATCTTTTACTAAAACTTTTAGTAAATAATCAAAATCTCCACTTATATGATAACATTCTAAAACTTCTGGCAATTTTGCGACTTCTTTTTCAAATTTTATAACATAGTCGTGCGTGTGTTTTTCTAATTTAATATGACAAAAAGCAACAAACGCTTTGTTGATTTTTTCCTTATTTACTAGCGCAACATATTTATTGATAACACCATTATTTTCAAGCTTTTTAATACGCTCATAAACAGCTGTTACAGACAAATTTAACTGATTTGACAACTCTTTATTTGTTTGCTTACTGTCTTTTTGAAGTAAGTGAATTAATTTAGTATCTAAAATATCGAAACTCATTTTGGAAAAATTTTCAGTTAAAGTTATAAATTTAACAAAACATATTTAAAATAATCTAATAATAATTATTAATCTAGTTTTATTAACTAATTATTAAGTGTTCTATTGATTTATATTCTAAATAATCTCAATTTTACATGATATAACTATAAACAATAAATTTTTTTCTAAAACTTATGGCATTTAAACCAGCAAATAATATTCAAGACTTACAATATTTTGGTGAGTTTGGAGGTGTTAATCCTTCAATTTCAGATTCTTCAACTTATACTTTTTTATCGGCAAAAACCATGTTCGATACTTTTGAAGGAAATGCAGATGGTTGTTATTTATACTCTCGTCACTCTACTCCTTCTAATTTATATTTAGGAGAGGCACTTGCTGCTATGGAAGGCACAGAAACTGCTAATGTTACTGCTTCTGGTATGGGAGCAATTACTCCAGTAATTATGCAGCTTTGTCGAGCTGGAGATCATGTTGTTTCTAGCAGAACCATTTATGGTGGAACTTATGCTTTCTTAAAAAACTTTACTCCTAGATTTAATGTTTCAACTTCATTTGTAGATATTACAAAATTAGATGTAGTTGAAGCTGCAATCACTCCCAACACAAAAATACTGTACTGCGAATCTGTAAGTAATCCTTTATTAGAAGTTGCAGATATTAAAGGTTTATCTAAACTAGCTAAAAAACACAATCTTAAATTAGTTGTAGATAATACGTTTTCACCTTTATCTATTTCTCCAGCAGAATTAGGTGCAGATATTGTAATACATAGTTTAACAAAATTTATTAATGGTTCTAGTGATACTGTTGGTGGTGTTATTTGTGGTTCTCAAGAATTTATTAATGATTTAAGAAACGTAAACGATGGTGCTTGTATGCTATTAGGTTCTACTATGGATAGCTTAAGAGCTGCTTCGGTTTTAAAAAACTTAAGAACTTTACATATTAGAATGCAACAACATAGTTTAAATGCTAGCTATTTAGCTAATAAATTTGAAGGTCTTGGACTAAAAACTGTTTATCCTGGTTTAGCTTCGCATCCTTCTCATGACTTATTTAAAAGTATGATGAATGATAAATATGGTTTTGGTGGCATGCTTACCATAGATGTTGGATCATTAGAAAAAGCAAACGCTTTAATGGAATTGATGCAAGAAAAAAACTTAGGTTACTTAGCTGTAAGTTTAGGTTTTTATAAAACGTTGTTCTCTGCACCAGGAAGCTCTACATCTTCTGAAATTCCTGAAGACGAACAAGCTGAAATGGGTTTGAGTGATGGGTTAATTCGTTTTTCTATTGGATTAGATGCAGATATTGAGCGTACTTTTAATATGATGAAAGACTGTATGAAAACATTAAGCATTCTTTAATTTAGAATTAAAATAATAAAATTAAAAAGCCTTTTGATTAATTTCAAAGGGCTTTTATATTCCTTTTAAACGTTGAAACATATTAGACATAGTCTCACCAAAATCATCAACTTTAGGAGCAAACGGTTTCATGTTTAATCTATTATTTTCCTTAAAAAGCATCAGGCTAAAAACAGATTCATATCCTTTTTTAGTTTTTACCAATGGGTACCTCAAATCATTGTATAAATATTCAGAATCAGTAGTTTTTTCAACACTATAATAATTGTTACTAAACCAAGCTAAGTCTTTTAAATCTTTATAGTCTAAAATTGAAATATCTTTGGTTTTTGGTAGTGTTTGCCATTCAGAAAAACGGCTACTTTCATCTAACAAAGAGTAGTAAGCAACCTTGTAAGATGTTTCGGTTTCTGCAATAGCATACCATAGAATATTATTTAATATTGAAGGTTGAGCACTGTATCTTAAATACTTAATGTTTTCTTCAGCTAAAGACGCTTTAAAAACACTATCTATATAAAGTTTATTTCCTATTGTAAATAGCATGTATATTGAACTTATTCCTATTCCAAATCTGAGCCATTGTACTCTTTTCATAGATTGTCTATTGTAAAACATTAAAACAATCATACAAATTAAAAAAGGTAATGTATAAGCTGGATCAGCAACAGCAATATTATTAAAAGCTACTCGATAATTAGAAAATGGTGCAAATAATTGTGTGCCATATGGTGTAAAACAATCTAATATTGGATGCGTGAAAAGTGCCCAAAAGAATAACAGAATCCAATTGTTTAATGTTGTTGTATCTTTTCTTTTTCCAGAATTATACAATATATACACCAACCAACCAAAAAGAAAAGCTCCAATAACCGAAAACAAAATAGAATGCATAAAGCCACGATGAAAGAGCATATTATCTATTTCATTATTATAAAATAGTCTTCCAATAAATACATCTAAATCTGGAATTGTGCCAGCAATAGCACCAAAAAGCAAGGCTTTATTTCCTATCTTTCTTCCTAAAACTGCTTCTCCACAAGCTGCTCCTAAAACTATTTGCGTTAATGAATCCATAATTATTGCAAACATACATCAAGGAATTCAATTTGCATACTTTATTCTAAAATCGTAACATTACATATCTAAAAAAACTAACTAATATGCAAGACGATAATCTTTCGGAAATAGATATTAAAGATCAAAAAATAATAGATAATAAAGAATTAAACATCTTTGAAGCACTTGTTCCTGTTGTAATTTTAATGGGACTATTGGCTTATAATATCTTTTTTGTTGAAGATCAAGAATGGTTTGGTGGTTATACTAATCAAATTATTTTATTAATAGGTGGATTTGTTGCAATGGTTGGTGGCTTCTTAAATAAAGTTCCTTTTATCGTCATGATTCAAGAAATTTGGGAAAACCTTAAAAGTGTTTTTGTGCCATTAATGATTTTATTTTTAGTTGGTGCATTAGCAGGAACATGGCTAGTTAGTGGTGTAATTCCCGCAATGGTACATTATGGATTACAAGTTTTAAGTCCAGCTATATTTTTACCAGCTTCTGTTATTATTGCTGCAATTATTTCTATTGCAACAGGAAGTTCATGGACAACCTCTGCAACAGTTGGTATTGCTTTAATTGGTATTGGTAGCGCACTTGGTATTCCAACTGGAATGATTGCAGGAGCTGTAATTTCAGGCGCATATTTTGGAGATAAAATGTCACCCTTAAGCGATACTACTAACCTTGCGCCTGCTATGGCTGGAACAGATTTGTTTACACACATTCGCTACATGACCATTACTACTGTACCTACAATAATAATTACTTTAATTGTTTTTTCTATTTTAAGCACAACTATTGACACATCAGGTAGTTCAGATACAGCATTTATATTAGAAACAATAGATACCTATTTTAATATAACTCCTCTTCTTTTCTTAGTTCCTGTTGGAGTAATTGTATTAATCCTATTTAAAACAAAACCTTTAATAGCTTTAGCTTCAGGTGTTATATTAGCAATAATATTTGCTTTTATTTTTCAACCAAAGCTTATTAGTTCTATAACAGATTCTTCTTCAAAAACTATAATAAATTCTATACTTACAGATACAAGTGTTGAAATTGATGATACAACTTATAAAGCAGCTTTATCTGAACAAGATTTAGAAAAAATTAATAAAGATGAAAAGCTCCAAAATATTTTTACAGGCGATGATTTAAAAGGAGTATATACTGTTGAAAATTTAAAAACTTTCTTTTCATCAGAATATAAAGATCAAACTGTAATTAAAAATAAAGCTGAAAATTTAGATAAACTAATAACTATTAAAAGATTGAAAAAGCTTTTTAGTTCAGGAGGAATGAATGGAATGCTTTGGACTATTTACCTAATCTGTTGTGCAATGGTTTTTGGTGGCATTATGGATGCCATAGGTGCTTTAGCAAGAATAACAAAAGCATTACTATCTGTCGCAACTACAGTATTTGGTTTATTTGCAAGTACAGTAATTAGTTGTTTAGGTTTAAACGCAATTGCTAGTGATCAATATTTAGCATTAGTAATACCTGGAAAGATGTTTAAAAAAGCTTATGAAGATAAAGGATTAGCGCCAGAAAACTTAAGTAGAACTTTAGAAGATTCAGGTACTGTAACTTCTGTACTTATTCCTTGGAATACTTGTGGAGCATACCAATCTGGAGTATTAGGTGTAGGTGTAGGTGAGTATTTTGTGTATGCCATTTTTAATTGGTTAAGTCCATTTACAACTTTATTCTTTGCAGCTCTTAATCTTAAAATAAGACAAATAGCAAAAAAATAAAAAATAGTATTATATAAAAAAGCCAACACAATTGTGTTGGCTTTTTTTGCTATTAATCAATATAATGTATCCTGTACATTATTTACTTTAAATCAAAACGATCTAGATTCATCACTTTTGCCCAAGCTGCTACAAAATCATTTACAAAACGTTCTTGTCCACCATTTGCTCCATATACTTCGCAAACTGCTCTTAACTCTGTATTTGAACCAAATATTAAATCTGCACGTGTTCCAGAAAATTTCATAGCATTTGTTTTTCTATCACGTCCAATAAACTCTTTATCTTCAGCTGTAGCTGCTTTCCATGTTAATGAAAAATCAAGAACATTAGTAAAGAAATCATTAGTTAAACTACCAACATTATCTGTAAATACACCATTTTTTGAACCATCATAATTAGCACCTAAAACTCTTAAACCACCAACTAAAACAGTCATTTCTGGAATAGATAAATTTAACAGGTTTGCTTTATCAATCAATAAATCTTCACCAGCTACATTTAATTTAGCATTCATATAATTTCTAAAACCATCTGCTAAAGGTTCTAAATACCCAAAAGACTCTAAATCTGTTTGTTCTTGAGAAGCATCACCTCTACCTTGAGAAAAAGGAACAGTAATAGAATGTCCAGCTTTTTTTGCTGCTTGTTCTACACCTACATTTCCAGCAAGCACTATTAAATCTGCCATTGATACCTTAGAAAAGCTTTGTTGAATACCTTCGTATACCTCAAGTACTTTATTTAATGCTTCTGGATTATTAACTTCCCAACTGCGTTGAGGCTCAAGTCGTAAACGACCTCCATTAGCTCCTCCTCTTTTATCTGAATCTCTGTAAGTTGAAGCAGCAGCCCAAGCTGTTGATACCATTTGTGAAATAGATAATCCAGAATCTAAAATCTTATTTTTAAGTGTATCAATATCATCTTCAGTTAATTTATAATCTACTGTTGGTATTGGATCTTGCCAAATTAATTCTTCTTGTGGTACTTCTGGACCTAAATAACGAGATACTGGTCCCATATCTCTATGCGTTAATTTATACCATGCACGTGCAAAAGCATCTTCAAAAGCCTTGTGGTCTTTATGAAAACGCTTAGAGATTTCTAAATACGTAGGATCCATTTTTAAAGCCATATCTGCTGTAGACATCATTAGGGCTTGTGTTTTATTAGCATCTCCAGCTTTTGGCGCTCTTTTTGCGTTAGAAGCTGCGGTTGGTGTCCATTGGTAAGCACCTGCTGGACTTTTTGTTAATTCCCAATCGTAGTTTAAAAGCACATCAAAATACTCGTTATCCCAACGTGTTGGATTTGGTGTCCATGCACCTTCTAATCCACTTGTAATAGTATCGTCCAAAACACCTGTTTTGAAAGAATTTTTCCAACCTGTACTCATTTCTTCAATTCTGGCACCATGAGGTTCTGTACCAACATATTCCTCTGGATTTGCAGCACCATGCGCTTTACCAAATGTATGACCTCCTGCAACTAGAGCAACGGTTTCTTCATCATTCATTGCCATACGTCCAAAAGTAATCTTTATATCGTGTGCAGATTTTAATGGATCTGGTTCTCCGTTTGGGCCTTCGGGATTTACATAAATTAATCCCATATGTACAGCACCTAAATGACCTTCTAAATCTCCATCACTTGTATCGTAACGGTTATCGTTGTCTAACCAACCTGTTTCACTTCCCCAATAAATATCTTGTTCTGGTTCCCAAACATCTGCTCGTCCTCCTGCAAATCCAAATGTTGGAAAACCCATAGATTCTAGAGCACAATTTCCTGCAAGAATCATTAAATCTGCCCAAGAAATTTTATTTCCATATTTCTTTTTTACTGGCCATAATAATAATCTAGCTTTATCTAAATTACCATTATCTGGCCAACTATTTAATGGTGCAAAACGATGCGAACCCGAAGCTGCGCCTCCTCTTCCATCTCCTACTCTATAAGTACCAGCACTATGCCATGCCATTCTAATCATAAATGGTCCATAATGCCCATAATCTGCTGGCCACCAATCTTGAGAATCTGTCATTAAATGTATAACATCCTTTTTTAACTCTTGAAAATCAACACTATTAAAAGCTTCAGCATAATCAAAATCGTCTCCCATTGGGTTAGATTTTGATGCATTTTGGCGTAAGATATTTAACTTCAACTCATTAGGCCACCAATCTCGATTACTTGTTCCACGGCCTGCAGTTTGTTTTTGATCGCCACTTAAAAAAGGGCATTTACTTGTGTCTCCATTATTGTTGTGTTCCATAAATGTGTGTTTTTGTATTCTTATTATTTGTAAATTTAAACAATTATATATTTAACTCCACATAAATATAAATTGAATAAGATTATCTAACTATAGTTATAAACTATATAATTAATTTATTAAATAGTAATTAGTTATTGGTTTTAATAAAAATATTAGATTCTTAGGTATAAATTTTAAGTAGAATGTTTATTTTTAACATTCACTAAATAAAAACAAAAAAATGGCAAAAATAACATTAGGAGGAACTCCAGTTGAAACAACGGGAAACTTACCAAAAGTAGGAGTAAAAGCTCCAGATTTCATATTAACAGTTAGTGATTTATCTACCCAGAAATTAGCAGATTTCGAAGGCACCAAAGTAGTACTAAATATTTTTCCAAGTGTAGATACTGGCACTTGTGCAACTTCTGTTAGATCTTTTAACAAAGAAGCAGCAGAAATGGAAAACACCAGAGTTTTATGCATTTCAAGAGATTTACCATTTGCTCAAGCTCGATTTTGTGGTGCAGAAGGTATTGATAATGTAATGATGTTGTCCGATTTTAAAACTGGCCAATTTGGTAAAGACTATGGACTAGAGTTTGCTAATGGTCCATTTGAAGGTTTACACTCACGTTGTGTAATTGTTTTAGATGAAAATGGGATTGTAAAATACACTGAGCAAGTTCAAGAAGTTGCAGACGAACCCAATTATAAAGCCTCTTTATATGCGCTTTTAGATGAGTAAAAAAAAAGATTCCTTTTTAATAAACAGAATTAAAAGTATAGGCTTTGCGTTTAAAGGTGCTTACCTATTAATAACCACAGAAGCTAGTTTAAAAGTACAATTGTTTATTGGAGTTTTAATGACTGTTGCTGGATTTTATGTTGGGCTTTCGCCAACAGAATGGTGCATACAAATTTTAGTTATAGCATTAATTATGGCAATAGAAGGTGTTAACACTGCTATTGAAGAAATAGCAGACTTTATTCATCCGGAACATCATCCAAAAATTGGCTTGATAAAAGATCTAGCCGCAGGAGCCGTTTTTATAGTTGCTGTGGCTGCTTTTATTATAGGTTGTATTATTTATATTCCTAAATTTTTTTAATCGCATTTAAATACAATTACTAATTAGGAATAACGTTAGTTATTTGTATTTTTACGTCACATAAACATAAAATGTCCAAAGCAAAAGCAAAATCTAAAACCACCAAAAAAAAGCTGTCTTTTAAAAGACCAAGTTTTAAATTAACCAGTCAGCAAAAGCTTATTTTTGGTAGTCTTTTAATGCTTTTAGGAATTCTAATTTTTATTTCATTTTTATCTTTTCTTTTTACAGGAAAAGCAGACCAAAGTGTTATTAATGAGTTCCCTTCAAGAATAGTAGAAACGCAAAATTGGGCTAGCCAAACAGGTGCTTGGCTGAGTGATTTTTTCATACAACGTGGTTTTGGTATTTCTTCTTTTATTTTTTCTGGACTGCTTATTATTTCTGGAATTTATATTCTTTTAGATTTAAAAAAAGAAAAGCTTTTTAAACATTGGTTTTGGGGAACACTTATAGTAATATGGACTTCTATATTACTTGGATTTATTTTTTCAAAAATTGGAGTTTTATCTGGCACTATAGGATTTGAGTTAAATATTTTTCTAGAACATCATATTGGTAAAATTGGTATAGTACTATTACTCGTTTTTGTCTTAATTACCTATCTAGCCATAAGATTTGGTTTTTCACCAGAACGTATTGGTGCTCTTTTTAGAAGTGCAAAAAAAGATATAAAATCAGAATTTACGGAAGCCTCAGACAAAACAATAATTCCTATTGATAATGCATTAACAGAAGAGGCTGAAGCAATTAAAACAGCATTTGAAATTAATGTTGAAACTACAGAGCCTACAATTAGTAATCATTCTAAAATTGAAGAGCCAAAACTTAAGAAACATCAACAGCCAACGACCACTTTTGAAGTAGAAATCCCAAAAGACGAAAAAGAAGAAATAGCAATGGAAGTTGAGGAATTTGCCGAAGAAAAATCTGAAACTGATAACCTTTCAGATAAATTAGTAGCCGATTTTGGTCAATTTGACCCAACTTTAGAACTTAGCAATTTTCAGTTTCCAAGCTTAGATTTACTAAAGAAATACGATGTTGAAGGTATAAAAATTGACCAAGAAGAACTTGAAGAAAATAAAAATAAAATTGTTGAAACGTTAAACAATTATAAAATTGGTATTCAGAGCATTAAAGCTACCATTGGCCCAACAGTAACGCTTTACGAAATTGTTCCAGATGCAGGCATTAGAATTTCAAAAATTAAAAATCTTGAAGACGATATTGCACTATCTCTAGCTGCATTAGGTATTAGAATTATTGCTCCTATTCCAGGAAAAGGAACTATAGGTATAGAAGTACCAAATAAAAATGCAACCATTGTTTCTATGCGATCTGTAATAGCATCACAAAAATTTCAGAATACAGATATGCATTTACCAATAGCTATTGGTAAAACAATTAGTAACGAAACGCTGGTAATAGATTTAGCAAAAATGCCACACTTGTTAATGGCTGGTGCTACAGGACAAGGGAAATCGGTTGGATTAAATGCTGTATTAACTTCGTTATTATACAAAAAACATCCTGCTGAAGTTAAATTTGTTTTAGTAGATCCTAAAAAAGTAGAACTTACTTTATTTAATAAAATCGAAAGACATTATTTAGCAAAATTACCAGATGAAGCAGAGGCTATTATTACTGATAATACTAAAGTAATTAATACGCTTAACTCACTTTGTATAGAAATGGACAACCGTTACGAAATGCTTAAAAACGCACTCTGTCGTAATATTGTAGAATACAACGCTAAATTTAAAGCGCGAAAATTAAATCCTAACGATGGTCATGCTTACTTACCTTACATAGTTTTAGTGGTCGATGAGTTTGCTGATTTAATTATGACCGCAGGAAAAGAAGTAGAAACTCCTGTAGCACGTCTAGCACAATTAGCACGTGCCATTGGAATTCACTTAATTATTGCAACGCAAAGACCATCGGTTAATGTAATTACTGGTATTATTAAAGCCAATTTCCCAGCACGTATAGCCTTTAGAGTTTCTAGTAAAATAGATTCTCGTACTATTTTAGATGCTGGTGGAGCAGACCAACTTATTGGTCGTGGAGATATGCTCTATACGCAAGGCAACGACATGATTAGAGTTCAATGCGCTTTTGTAGATACACCAGAAGTAGAACGAATAGTCGATTTTATTGGTGCTCAAAAAGCATATCCTAATGCTTATTTACTTCCAGAATATGTTGGTGGCGACGATGGCACGAGTCTTGATATAGATATAGAAGATAGAGATAAACTATTTAGAGAAGCTGCTGAAATTATTGTTACAGCACAACAAGGTTCGGCCTCATTATTGCAACGTAAACTAAAATTAGGATACAATCGTGCAGGTCGAATTATAGATCAACTTGAAGCTGCTGGTATTGTTGGTGGTTTTGAAGGTAGTAAAGCGAGACAAGTTTTAGTAACAGATCTAATCGCTCTCGATCAATTATTAGAAAATGAAGGTCAATAAAAAGTATTCCATTTTTAGGAAGCTTTTAAAATTTAAATTTTAAAATGAAAAAAACAGTATTAGTACTCGCTTTAATTATTTCAACAGTAGCATTTGCACAAAATGATAGCAAAGCAAAAAACCTTTTAAATGAAGTTTCTTCAAAAGTTAAAAGTTATGAAAACATCTCATTAGATTTTAAAAATGTTTTGGAAAATACTTCTGAAAACATGAGACAAGAAACACGAGGAGATGTTGTACTTTCGGGAGATAAGTATAGATTAAATTTTAATGGTTTTACAAGAATATTTGATGGAAAAAAGTTATACACAATAGTTCCAAGCGATAATGAAATAACTGTTTCTACAGAAGATGAAAACGAAGAAGGAGACATAACACCAAGTAAAATGCTTCTGTTTTATGAAACAGGCTTTGTTTATAAAATGGATATTGTTCAGAATATAAAAGGTAGAAAAATTCAATATTTAAAATTAACTCCTATAGACTCTAATGCAAGTTTTAAATATATTCTTCTTGGTATAGATGCAGAAACAAAACATATCTATAATCTTATACAAATTGGTAATAATGGAACAAAAACTACACTAACTGTTAATTCTTTTAAAACTAACGAACCTATCTCGAAAACCTTGTTTACATTTGACAAAAGTAAATATGAAGGTTATAATATTTATAACACAGATTTAGATTAGGTACACTTAGTGAAAATATTAGATAAATACATATTAACTTCTTATCTAAAAACTTTTATCAGCGTGTTTGTTATACTCATGCTGATTTTTGTATTACAGGCTATTTGGCTATATATTAAAGAATTAGCTGGTAAAGACTTAGATGTTTTAACCGTTTTAAAGTTTCTTTTCTACATTACACCTACATTAATACCCTTAATTTTACCACTTACAATATTACTATCTTCTATTATGGTTTTTGGTAATTTTGCCGAAAATTATGAGTTTGCTGCGATGAAATCTACTGGTATTTCCTTGCAACGTGCTATGTCCAGTCTTAGCGTTTTTATAGTAATACTAAGTATTATTACTTTCTTTTTTAGTAATAATATCATTCCAAGAGCAGAATACGAAAGTTATAACTTGAGAAAAAACATTGCAAAAGTTAAACCTGCCATGGCTATTGCTAAAGGACAATTTAACCAAATTGGTGATAATTTTAATATTAAAGTAGCCAATAAAACTGGTGATCGTGGACAATATTTAGAAGATGTTGTGATACATCAAGGACAAATTAAAAAACCTGGAAACCATAAAACTATTGTAGCAAAAACTGGTGAACTGGTTAGTGCTGAAGACTCTGATATTTTAAAACTTGTACTCTTTGATGGTTATTATTATGATGATACACCTCCAAAAAAACATGAAGACAAAATAAAGAACCCTTTTTTAAAAAGTGAATTTGCAAAATATACGATGAATATAGATTTATCGCAACTAAACACTGTAGATTTAGATGAAAAAAACACCGATAACAAATACACAATGCTTGCTATTGGAGATTTAAATTACACAACAGATTCTCTTATTATACAGCGTGAAATTGAATATGAAAAATTTGGAACAACACTCTATAATAGAACTAACATTGGTACTTTAAATCTTTCTGTAAACACAAAAAAAGACACTATCTATAATGGAACAATTATAGACCTTTTTAATACTAAACAAAAAGTACAACTTTTAGATTATGCTATAAATGCAGTATCTAGTACAGAACAAATTATAACTGCAAAAGAAACTAATTTAAAAGGTGGAACTATTTGGTTAAACAAACATATTATTGCGTTGCATGAAAAATTTGCTCTAGCAATAGCATGTATTATTTTATTTTTTGTTGGTGCTCCTTTAGGCGCCTTAATTAGAAAAGGAGGCTTAGGATTACCTATGGTAATTGCCATTGTACTCTTTTTAAGCTACCATTTTATTGGTATTTTTGCTAAAAACAGTGCTAAAGATGGTTCTTTTAATCCAGCTTTAGCAACATGGTTTTCTACACTAATCATGCTACCACTAAGTATCTATTTAACAACAAGAGCAACAAAAGACAGAGGTTTATTTGAAACAGATGGTTTATTAGAACCACTTAAAAAATTCTTCAAAATTAAAACAAAGAAAACAGAATTTAGCACAAGAGTGTTTAATGTAGATTCTAATGATTATAATATTCTTAACAAATTAGACGACAACAAGCTTATAGCGATTGTAAGAAATTATAGAAATTTTGACTACACAGTAGAACATAAAAACACAGCAATTTCTGTTTTAATATCTAGAGGCATTACAAGACAAGAGCTTAAAATGGCTGGCCATTTAAATAAAGATTTTCTTGAAGAAGCTAGTACGCTAAAAAACGATTATGTTGAAGATTCTAAACTTGCATTCATATTATATGGTATTGGAATGCTTTTTATAATTGTAGGAAGAGTACTAATTAATAATAAATTATCTGGTATTGGTAATATTGTTTTTATTATTGGTATTATTATTTTTTTAACATTCATATTTGCTTTAGCAAAATCGTTTTCAAAACACACAAACCTATATAAACACTTAGGAAAGAATAATAGCATATATGGGATTCTATTTTCTTTAATTGGCTTTCCGCTTTATTTTATCTTCTATTTTATTCAGAAAAAACAAATAAAAAAAGATTTAAACGCTGTAGAGTTTAATAATTCTAGCACTTCTGAAGCCGTTAAAAAACCTGAATCCACAGAAAAAACACTTAATAAAACATTAAATAAAAAAACAAAGTTGCTCTTTAAAGCTTCAATTGGAACTTTAATATTAGCTGCTATGCTCGTGGTTTTATATTTTATATTCGCAAATAACAAGTTGCCTGAATATGCTTTAGCTGCTATACAATTAAGTGTTGTTTCGTCAATAGTAAGTCTATTTTACTATGTAAATTACAATAACGAAAAAAAACAGGTTTTAAAATCTTTAGCTGCTTTTAAAAATACGTTTCAAAAAAACAATAGTACAACTAAAGACGCTACCTTTAATACAACAAAGCAAATTAATAACACATTAGTTAAACTCTCAATTGGAACTTTAATATTATCAGCAATTCTAGTGATACTTCATTTTGTTTTTGCTAATAACAACTTGGCTCAATATGCCTCAGCTTTATTACAATTGGGTTTAATTTCATTAATAGTTAGTATATTTTACTTTATAAAATATAAATTAAAATAAGAGTGCGCTTTTTAAATACTAAAACTATTCTGAAATATAAAAATCAAATCTTTATTCAATTAATAAATCATAATTAAGCAATATATTTGCATTATAAAAGTATTATAATGATTACTAAAACCAAACCAAAAGTGGCTTTTAAACTAAACACCATTCAAGAAGCGATTAACGATATTAAAGCAGGAAAAATTATTATTGTAGTTGATGATGAGGATAGAGAAAATGAAGGTGATTTTCTTGCTGCTGCTGAGTTGGTAACTCCAGAAATGATAAACTTTATGGCTACTCATGGAAGAGGATTAATTTGTGCGCCTTTAACCGAGGAACGCTGTAAGGATCTTGGTTTGCATATGATGGTAACCAATAATACAGATCCTATGGAAACTGCTTTTACAGTTTCAGTAGATTTAAAAGGACAAGGTGTAACAACAGGAATCTCTGCAAGTGATCGCGCTTTAACTATTAAATCTTTAATAAATAAAAGCACAAAACCATTCGATTTAGCTAGACCTGGTCATATTTTTCCATTAGTTGCCAAAGAAGGTGGTGTGTTACGCAGAACTGGCCATACAGAGGCTGCAATAGACTTCGCGCGTTTAGCAGGTTTAGATGCTGCTGGTGTAATTGTAGAAATAATGAATCAAGATGGTACAATGGCACGTTTACCACAACTAATAGAAGTCGCTAAAAAATTCGATTTAAAATTAGTTTCTATCGAAGATTTAGTGGCTTACAGAATGGATCACG
This sequence comes from Lacinutrix sp., assembly GCF_029238095.1. GTDB lineage: Bacteria > Bacteroidota > Bacteroidia > Flavobacteriales > Flavobacteriaceae > Lacinutrix. Next base: position 295,527 of record NZ_JAQWGS010000026.1, read on the forward strand.
ATTCTCTAATTGATAAAAAGGAAGATTTTAATATAGAAACAAGGTTTGGGCGTTTTAGACTACGTGCATACCAACAAACTACAAACAATCAAGTCCATATAGCATTAACTAAAGGCGATTGGACAACAAATGAACCTGTATTAACTCGTGTAAACTCAACCTTAGTAAACAATGATATATTAGGTACGTTAACTAATAATGCAGATGAAAAATTAGACGATATGTTTCGTGTAATAAACCAAGAAGGCAAAGGTGCTCTATTATTCATTAACCAGCAATCACAATCGTTAAACCTTTTAAAACGATTAAGTCTTTTAAAGGAAGATCAGGTTGAAGGACAGGTAAAAAAGGCTCCAGCCATAAATATGGATGCTAAAGACTTTGGTATTGGCGCACAAATTTTACACGATTTAAACATACACAAACTAAAACTAATTTCTAATTCACAACAAACAAAACGAGTTGGTATTATTGGCTATGGTTTAGAGATTGTAGAGTATGTAAGTTATTAAATTGATGCTTTTATAGACTGAACCATTTTAAATGCTCTTGCTTTAACTTCTTCTGTTGTCCAAGATAGTTTAATAAGACATGAAATATTTCTTCCAATATAATGATCGCTTTGGGTAAAGGTTTTATCACTTAATATATTTAATGCATCTTTAATCTCTTGAGATATGGGAAATAAAGACTTCGCTTCTTTTAAGTGATCCCACTTTCTTACATAGTGCCAATTATTATCGTAATAATGCCAACAAGCATCAATACCATTTTCTTTAAAATTATCTATAGTTTTTCTAGCAGAATCAAGATTTGGTAAAAAGAAATTTAAAAACGCATAGCTTTCCTCTCCTCCATCAGGAACGGTTCTAAAGGTAACTTCTGGGATTTTAGATATAGCATCTCTTAAAACTGTATAGCTTTTTTTCTGAACAGCCAAGAACTCTGGTAATCGTTTTATCTGGGCTAAACCAACAGCTGCGTGCAATTCAGATATTCTAAAATTATAGCCTAAAAAAGGGTGAGATTCTGCTCCTCTATCGTTACCAAAATGATCATGACCATGATCGCTAAAACCATCTGCGTTTATATAGTAGTCTTTATTATTTGTAATTACAGCTCCTCCTTCTCCACAAGTTATGGTTTTTACAAAGTCAAAAGAAAAACAACCTAAGTCACCTATAGATCCTAAAGGTTTAGAATTATACCGTCCACCTATGGCTTGACAAGCGTCTTCAATTAATAATAAGTTATGTTTTGAACAAACAGCTTGTAATGCATTCATATTTGCCATACTTCCACACATTTGTACAGCCATTACTACTTTTGTTTTAGAAGTAATAGCATCTTCTACGGCTTTAGCATCTAACCCTAATGTATCATCAATATCAACCAATACAGGTATTGCTCCTAGCATTAGTATGGCTTCAAAACTAGCAACAAAAGTGAATGTTGGCATAATTACTTCATCTCCTGCACCTACTCCAGCACTGGCTAATGCTACAGATACAGCAGATGTTCCATTAGAAACCAACTGAACATAATTAGACTCTAAAGTGTTTTTTAGCTCCATCTCTAATGTTTTTGCTTTCCAATGACCATTTCGCATTCCCTCGAAACCATAACGCATTAAAACACCGTTATCTAAAACATCTTTTAATTCCTCTCTTTCTAAATCTCCAAAGCGTTCAAATCCTGGCATAAATTTATTTTAATTTAATTCAAAAATAGTTCAATTTCATTAATAAAAAAAGCCTCTCAAATCAAAGTTTAAAAGGCAATACTTTAATAAAACATAAAAACTAATTCTTTTGTATGATTGCATCAATAAATTCAAAATGTCTATCAGTCTCTCTTAAAAAAGTATATCCAGACAATTCACCCAAAACTTTACCTTTAGCATTTATTCCTACTAGGTTAGGGTAACTTCCTTTTTTATTATAGATGTTTACTACTTTCTTATTTTTAACACGTTGTTCTTTTGTAATAATATCCTGCCTTCTTGGCATATCTACCATAAGTAAAACAAAATTTTCTGATTTTTTCTCAAATGCTTCCGAATTAAAAAAATCTGATTTTAACATTTTACACGGAGGACACCAATCACTACCAGTAAAATAAATTAAAATTGGCTTATTTGAAGTAGCTGATTCTTCTTTAGCTTCTTCTAAATCAGTTAACCAATTAATATTTGAGTATTCGTCATCTTGTGAAAAAGATTGTACAGAAACACAAAGCAATATTAAAACTAATAGGTTTTTCATAATAAAAAATTAATACATTACAATTATATAAAATATGTAAATATAATCAATAATCAGACCAGTATATTATTTAAACCGTAATAACACTGTCAGTCAACTCCTTACGAACTTTATGCAATTGAGCCATATAATCATCAACTGCTCTATATCCAATAGGCAAAACTAAAACAGATTGTAAACCTTTTGATTTTAAATCTAAAATTTCATCATACATATTAGAATCAAAACCTTCCATTGGGCAGGCATCTATTCTCTCTATAGAACATACAGTTAACAAGTTACCTAGTGCTATATATGCTTGTTTTGTTGACCATTCATTAATTTCTTTTTTAGACTTATTCTCAAAATCAGCTATCAAAAAGTTTTTAAAAGGATCTAAAATCTCATCTGGTGTATTTCGAATAGCTTTAACCAATTCAAAATACTTATCAATATATATTTTATCAATTGTAGTTTCTATACAAAATACTAACACATGAGAAGCTTGAGCTACTTGTTTTTGACCCATAGAGTGTTTAACTAAACTATCTTGTAGTTCTTTATTCGATATAACCAATAATTTAATTGGTTGAAGACCATAAGAGGTTGCTGTTAAGTTAAAAGCCTCTATTAAAATATTTAATTTCTCTTTAGTTACCATTTTATCTTTGTCAAAAGATTTAGTAGCGTATCTCCAATTTAATGCTTTAATTATTTCCATAGTATTGCGTAATAAATTTTTTACAAAAATAGAATTACATTCGCAATAAAGAAGAACAAAGTCTTAAAGAAATTAAAAATACTATTTCTGAATTTGAAAACTACTCATGAATTAATTAACTCATGAGAAACTGGAATATTCAAAAGCAAGATTTCCAAATATCATAAATAATTATAACACAATTTTTGGAAGAAAAACTTTAAATATGATGAAGCTTCTTTTATTTGAGCGATTAGGTTTAGCTAAAAAAATATAACAACTTTAACATATAAAATTGATAGAAAAAACAATTCCTGAGGTAACAATTCTAAAACACGTTGCAAAAATTTATAAAAAACTAAAAACACAAATTGAAGTGCAAAAGTTGTTATTTATTTGGAAAACATGTCATCTTAATCAAAAAGAATTAATAATCACAAGACACATTAAATTTTTAGCAATCAATAAACAAACGAAAGCTATTCCAATTTTTAAATATTATTTTGAAAAAATCGCATTATTTATTTGAAAAGAACTAAAAAGGATACTATATTTGCAGCCGCATATAGGCAAATAGCTTGTAGATGCACTCTAGGAGAATTGGCAGAGTGGTCGAATGCGGCAGTCTTGAAAACTGTTGAGGGTCACACCTCCGGGGGTTCGAATCCCTCATTCTCCGCCAAGATTTATTCAAAATCGACGAAAGTCCTGTAAACTCAATGTTTATGGGACTTTTTATTTTACCCAAAACATCAAAATATGTATTAAAAACCATTCTGTTGGTGACCTATTAGGTGACCTTTTTATAACCTTAATTAGGTCACCTAATTGTTTATAACTGTTTATAAATCAGAACAATATATCAATTAAAAGACCTCGAAATTTTGTAAATTAATGTATAATTAAAGGTCACCAGAATGAACAAAACATTTGGATTATTATTCTACTTAAAAAAGAGTAAAGTAGATGCACAGGGCAAATGCCCTATTTACCTACGTATTACCATAGATGGTAAGCGTACAGAGATTAGCACAAAACGTACCATTGAGATTGAGAAATGGAGCGTTGAAGCCAATAAAGCTATTGGTAGAACAGAAGATATACGAGAACTAAATGCCTATTTAGATTCACTTACTACAAAAGTATATCAAAGCCAAAGAGACTTAATTCAAGATAACAAAGAGGTTACTACCGAAACCCTTAAAAACAAGTTTTTAGGAGTTGAGGAAAAACAAAGAACACTTATAACCATCTTTAAAAATCACAACAAACAAGTTGAAAAATTAGTAGGTAGAGAGTTTTCAGCCGGAACTTTAGAGCGTTATAAAACGGTATGTAAGCATCTACAAGAGTTTATGCAACTTCAATACAATGTAAGTGATATACCTGTAAACAGAATTGACCACAAGTATATCACAGATTTTGAGTTCTATTTAAAAACGGTTAGAAACTGCGGACATAACAGTACAATCAAGTATATCAAGAATTTTAAAAAGATTGTACGTATAGCAATAGCAAACGATTGGATTAAAAAAGACCCATTTCTTAATTATAAAGTACGTTTAAAAGAAGTAGAACGCCAATTCCTTTCAGAAGAAGAAATACAAACAATGCTCGAAAAAGAGTTACACACCAATAGATTAGAGCAAGTAAGAGACATTTTTATATTCTGCTGTTTTACTGGTTTAGCATACAGCGACGTTAAGAAGCTCTCAAAAGACAATTTGGTATTTGGTATTGATGGAGATAAGTGGATAAAGACAAAGCGTACTAAAACAGATACACGCAGTAACATTCCACTACTTCCAACCGCTTTAGAAATTATAAAGAAATATGAGAATCATCCAGAGGCAGTTACAAAAGATGTTTTACTTCCTGTATTGAGCAATCAAAAGTCTAATGCCTATTTAAAAGAGATAGCAGACTTGTGTGGTATCAATAAAAACTTAACCACCCATTTAGCTCGTCATACGTTTGCAACTACTGTAACATTGTCTAACGGTGTGCCAATGGAATCAGTAAGCAAAATGTTAGGGCATAAATCACTTAAAACGACACAGCACTATGCTAAAATATTGGATAGAAAAGTAAGCGATGATATGGCAATTTTGAAACAAAAGTTTGCTGATAAAAATACTCGACCAAACACCAATAAGATAGCCCAATAACAATTTAATCTAAAAATAGAGATTTATACCTGAAACTGCCTGTAATACAGGTGGTTTCTTGTTAAAAAGTTCACCTATTTCGTTAATAACTGTCAATAACTTTTCATTTATAAAAGGTGATTTTGGCGTATATTGTATGTTAGAAATCAGGTAGTTAATACCTATTAATATTTTTTATATAGAATGACATTTGAAGTAATTACAAAGGATGATTTAAAGACTCTAAAACAGGAAATCATAACAGAACTTAAGACAATTTTAGGAAGCCAAACAGAGCAAAAAAAGTGGTTAAAATCAGCGGACGTACGTGAGCTATTAAATATCTCACCAGGTACGTTGCAAAATTTACGAATCAATGGTACACTACCCTTTACCAAAATGGGTAAAACAATGTACTATGAGTATGACGATGTAGTTAGAATTTTAACCCAAAACAAGAGTGCTTAATGAGATTATACATACCAGAGAATTTAGACATAGACCAAATTGTTTATGATTACCCACCTAATTTTAAAAAGTACAAACACAAAAGAGATAAGCTATTATATGTTATTCATTTAATAAATGCGCTTACACTCTACAACAAAGATTTAATGTATGATGACTTTGTATCTATAAGTGCAAAAATCTTACAGGACAAAATCTCTAATTATAAAGAGTACTTAAACTATCTTATCAACGTTGCGAAAATTATAGAAACAGATAATCAATATTTTGTTGGCTCAAAATCAAAAGGGTTTAGACTTACTGAAGAATACAGATGCGAAGTAGCTATTCATTCTATTAGCGACCAAACATTTCACAGGAAATTAAAAGTTGAACGTAACAATAGAGCAGTTTCAGTAAACCATCTAAACTACCTAACAAAATGGTTTGATGAAAAATTAGAAATTGATATTGATTACGTCAATAATTTTTTAGCCGAAGAATATGCGTTGAAGAAAGACAACAAATCTTTGTGGCAATCCAAAAAGTTTAATAACTATGGTAAGGTCGAAGTCAAATATAAAAGACCTATTGACCAATTAAATCACGCAAAAATTAGCGTAGAAAAAATAAGCCGTAAAGATTATTATTTGTTGCACGATGATAATGTATATCGCTTCCATTCCAATCTTACTAATATGCGAAGCGTTATCAGAAATGCAGTAACGTATGATGGCCAAAAATTAATTTCGATAGATATTAAAAATAGCCAACCTTATTTAAGCACTATATTGTTGAGTCGCTCGTTCTGGATTGAGCAAAAAAATGAGCCAAATACACAAAAAGAGTTATCAATCAGATTCGACGACCCCAAAAACCGACCTTTTTATTCTTTTAATAGTATAAATGATAATAATTATAAGGTTGATGGTAAGATTGATGATAGATTGAGTATATCTCACATAAAGGTACACGATACTGATTCTTACATTATGTTAGGAGATATTGATAAAACCCTTATGAATAATGAGTTTAGTCAGTATACAAATCTTGTGGTGAGTGGGACACTTTATGAGTTTTTAGAACAACAATTTAGTCTACGTTTAGGTGAAACATTCTCAAACCGTAAGGAAGTAAAAACAGCAGTATTTCAAGTGCTATTTACAGATAATAGGTTTTTGGGGCAAGAGGATGCAAAACCAAAGAAGATGTTTAAGGAGATGTTCCCATACGTGTATGAGGTGTTTAGACAGATTAAGAGTAAAGATAAATCATTACTTCCAAGATTGTTGCAGAGCATTGAGAGTTACTTAATGATAAATGTTATAGCAAAACGCATATCAATAGAATATCCAGATGCACCAATATTTACAATACACGATAGTATTTCTACCACAGCAGAATATGTAGATATTGTTGAGGCTATAATGACAGAGGAATTAACCAAAGCGATAGGACACACACCTAAATTAGAGCCAGAGGTATGGTGTAAAAGCAATATGGTAAAGCATCTTGAAACTTTAAAGGAGAAAGCAAAGGTTGTCGCTTAAATAAAATAATTGCACAACCATTGCATCATTAAATTTTTATCTTTGTAATTGTGAAATTTGTAACAATCATATTATCCTTAATAGTACTATTGCTTTCAGCAAAGCCTTGTTCTGATGGTCAAAATATAGAAGACCAGCAGCATCAAGACGAGATAAGTACAAATCATAATCATCAAGAAGATAGCGACGATTCTTGTCCTGTAACTTGTATTTGTAATTGTTGCGGTATGACAATTACTTACGAACCCATCAAGACATTTGATTTAAAACTTAATATTGAAATCTCGACGGAGTTAATTTCTACATATCAACCTATTTACGGGTTTAATTTCCTTTCCAATATTTGGCATCCGCCACAAGTAATCAGCTAAAACAAATCGATTTTAAATCAATTATTTAGTTAATTACAAATACAATTCAATGAATAAATACCTATTGAGCATAAAGCTCATATTAATACTTTGCCTATCGTTACAGGCACAAACATCAGACATACAAATAAAAGTTCTAACAGAAGCTGAAAACGAGCCTTTATTTGGTGCTACGGTTTACTTTGAAGCATTAGAAAAAGGAGCAGTAACCGATTTTGATGGTATTGCAACTTTTACAGAAATACCAGATGGTCAGCATCAAATAATAATTTCCTTTTTAGGCTTTGAAGCATTTGAGACAACAATTCAAATTCCAAGCAATACAGCGTTAGTCTTTAAATTAAAAGAAGGTGGCAATCAATTAGATGATGTAGTATTGCAATCTTCAAGAAGTACGAGAACCGTTAGAAAAATACCGACACGTATAGAGTTTATAGGTGCAGAGGAATTAGGAGAAAAAGCAATAATGAATCCTACTAATATTTCTATGGTGCTTCGTGAAAGCACAGGAATACAAATGCAACAAACATCATTAAGTAGTGGGAGTACCAATATTCGTATTCAAGGTTTAGATGGTAGGTACACACAACTTTTAAGAGATGGGTTTCCCTTATATGGTGGTTTCTCAAGTGGGTTAAGTATTTTACAAATCCCACCTTTAGACTTACAACAATTTGAGATAATCAAAGGAAGTTCATCAACGCTATACGGTGGAGGTGCGATAGCAGGATTGGTAAATATGGTATCTAAAACACCAGATGAAGAACCTGCATTAGATATTATGCTAACTCAAACCCAAGCGTTAGGAAGTACAGCCAATGTATTTTATAGTAAAAGAAATGAAAAATTCGGTGTATCACTTTATGGTTCTGGTCATTATCAAAAAGCATACGACCCAGAAGATGATGGCTTTAGCAATCTACCAAAAACAACATCAATTTCATTTAATCCTAAATTGTTTTATTACCCATCAGAGAAAACAACACTTTGGTTTGGATTAAACGGAACGTATGATGATAGAATTGGTGGAGATATGACAAAAATTGAAAGTGGTGCGGATGGTATTCATCAATATACAAGATTACGTTCGTAAATTAGGTGTCATACAAAACTCAATTTATGGTGTAGATATACAACCCAAAGTGTTGTT
>NZ_JAQWGS010000027.1 GCF_029238095.1 Lacinutrix sp.
GTAGCAATAATACCAACCATTATTAATAATGATATACCATTACCAATACCTTTGTCTGTAATCTTCTCACCTAACCACATTGCAAAAACACAACCTGTCACTAATATAACTATAGAAGAAAAGTAAAAAAGACCTCCGGTACCTAATAAAAAAGCACTTGAAGGGATTCCTAGACTAGGTAAGCTTACTAAGTAACCTGGTGCTTGTACCAAACAAATACCAATAGTTAACCAGCGTGTAATTTGATTTATTTTTTTACGACCACTCTCTCCTTCTTTCTGTAGTTTTTGTAAATACGGAATAGCTATCCCCATTAACTGGACTACAATCGAAGCTGAGATATAAGGCATGATACCTAAAGCAAATACTGAAGCATTAGCAAAAGCACCACCAGTAAAAGCATTCAATAATCCCAGAATACCACTACCTGTAGTTTCTTGGATTCCACCTAATTGAGTAGCATCAATACCTGGTAAAACTACTTGTGCTCCAAAACGATAAACTAACAATAACCCAAGAGTTAATATTATTCTATCCTTGAGCTCTGTAATTTTCCAGACGTTTTTTAATGTATCTATTATTTTCATTCTATATATCTTATAAAGTTACAGCTTCACCACCAGCAGCTTCAATAGCAGCTTTTGCCGACGCAGTAAATTTATGAGCCTTTACTGTTAATTTTGTTTTTAATTCGCCTCTTCCTAGAATTTTAACAAGCTCGTTTTTACCAGCTAATCCTAATTCTACTAGCGTTTCAAAATCTACAGTATTTTTAATTTTCTTTGTTTCTACTAACTCTTGTAAGGTATCCAAGTTTACACCCTGGTACTCAACTCGATTGATATTAGTAAAACCAAACTTAGGTACACGACGTTGTAATGGCATTTGACCACCTTCGAATCCTAATTTCTTAGAATAACCAGAACGCGACTTAGCTCCTTTGTGACCACGTGTAGCAGTACCACCTTTACCAGAACCTTGACCACGACCAATGCGTTTCCCTTGTTTTTTTACTGAACCCTCTGCAGGTTTTAAATTACTTAAATCCATTGTTAAGTTATATTTTTTAAGCTTCCTCAACGGAAACTAAATGTTCGACTTTCTTAACCATACCAAGGATATTTGGTGTGGCATCATGCTCTACAACCTGTCCAATCTTTTTAAGACCTAGGGCTACTAATGTTAGCTTTTGTCTTTTTGTGCGGTTGATTGCACTTTTAACTTTTTTTACTTTAATCTTTGCCATCTGTCCTAATGATTATCCGTTAAATACTTTTTCAAGTGAAATACCTCTTTCTTTAGCGATAGAACCAGCATCTCTTAGTTGTAATAATGCGTCAAAAGTTGCTTTTACTACGTTGTGAGGGTTAGATGATCCTTGAGACTTAGATAATACATCGTGTACACCTACGGCTTCAAGAACTGTTCTTACAGCACCACCAGCAATAACACCGGTACCTGGAGCAGCAGGAATAATGTTTACTCTAGCTCCACCAAATTTACCTTTTTGTTCGTGTGGTAATGTTCCTTTGATAATAGGAATTCTAACTAAGTTTTTCTTAGCATCTTCAATTGCTTTAGCGATTGCTGTAGCCACGTCTTTTGACTTTCCTAAACCATGTCCTACAACACCATCTTCATCACCAACTACTACAATAGCAGAAAAACCAAATGCTCTACCACCTTTAGTTACTTTAGTAACACGTTGTACGCCTACCAATCGATCTTTTAAATCTAAACCTCCTGGTTTTACAAGCTCTGCGTTTTTATATTTTTGATACATAATGTCTTAAAATTTAAGTCCTGCTTCTCTAGCACCTTCTGCTAATGATTTTACTCTACCGTGGTATAAGTATCCACCTCTATCAAAGGAGATAGTCTCAATACCAGCTTTTAATGCTCTTTCAGCAATTGCTTTACCAACTAAAGCAGCAACTTCGGTTTTATTACCTTTTGCACCACTCACATCTTTATCTCTTGAAGATGCAGCAGCGATAGTTTTACCAGTCACGTCATCTACGATTTGAGCATAAATTTCTTTATTACTTCTAAAAACAGATAATCTTGGTCTAGCTTCAGTACCAGATACAATCTTACGTATTCTGTTTTTTATCCTTTGTCTTCTTTCGTTCTTTGTTAATGCCATAACCTATTTATTAAGCTGATTTACCTGCTTTTCTTCTTATTTCTTCACCAACAAACTTAACACCTTTACCTTTGTATGGCTCTGGCTTACGGAAACCGCGAATCTTAGCTGCTACTTGACCAACTAATTGCTTGTCGTGCGAGGTTAACTTTACTATTGGGTTTTTACCTTTTTCAGAAATTGTTTCTACTTTAACTTCTGGAGCGATATCCAATACTATATTGTGTGAAAAACCTAGAGCTAAATCTAATTTTTGTCCTTGGTTAGAGGCTCTATAACCCACACCAACCAATTCTAATTCTTTAGTCCATCCTTTAGACACACCCTCAATCATATTAGCGATTAAGGCTCTATACAAGCCATGCTTTGATTTGACTTCTTTCTTTTCAGACTGACGCTCCAATGTAATAGTAGCGTCTTCTATTTTAATATCAATACCTGTGTATTCTTGAGTTAACTCGCCTAATTTACCTTTTGCAGTAATTACGCCGTTGTTCACTTCTACTGTTACACCTTCAGGAATTGAAACTGGATTTTTACCTATTCTTGACATATCTTCCTGTTTTTAGTATACGTAACATAATACTTCACCACCAACATTTTCTCTTTGCGCTTGTTTCCCTGTCATAACTCCATGAGAGGTAGAAACAATTGCAATACCTAAACCATTTAAGATTCTTGGCATTTCGTTGGCGCCAGCATACTTACGTAAACCTGGTGTACTAATTCTTTGAATTTTTTTGATGACAGACTCTTTTGTGTCTTTGTTGTACTTAAGAGCAATCTTGATTGTTCCTTGTACATTAGAATCGTCAAATTTGTAACTTAAAATATATCCTTGGTCGAATAATATTTTAGTCATCTCTTTCTTTAAGTTAGAAGCAGGAATCTCAACCACTCTGTGGTTAGCTTTTACTGCATTTCTAACTCGCGTAAGATAATCCGCTATTGGATCTGAATACATATTTATTAATTTACGGTATCGGTTTTTGGAAATAGAACTCTTCTACACCAAACCTAAAACCTATTTATAATTCTTTATTATTACCAACTTGCCTTTTTGACACCTGGGATTAAGCCTTGATTAGCCATTTCTCTAAACATAACACGAGAAACACCAAATTGTCTCATATAACCTTTTGGTCTACCTGTAAGTTTACAACGGTTATGTTGACGAATTGGTGAAGCATTTTTTGGTAACTTCTGTAATGCTTCGTAGTCTCCAGCTTCTTTTAAAGCTTTACGTTTAGCAGCATATTTAGCAACCGTTTTTGCACGCTTTACCTCACGGGCTTTCATTGATTCTTTTGCCATAATTAGTTCTTTTTAAAAGGTAATCCTAGTTCTGTTAAAAGTGATTTTGCTTCTTTATCAGTATCAGCAGTTGTAACAAGTGTAATATCCATGCCAGAAATTCTGTTAATCTTATCGATATCAATCTCTGGGAAAATAATTTGCTCTACAACACCTAGATTGTAGTTTCCACGACCATCAAAACCTGTAGCTTTGATACCGTTGAAATCTCTAACACGTGGTAATGCAGATGTGATTAAACGATCTAAAAATTCAAACATTTGCTCACCTCTTAAAGTTACCATTGCGCCAATTGGCATACCTTTTCGTAACTTAAATGAAGCGACATCTTTCTTTGATAAAGTATGTATAGCTTTCTGACCAGATATTTTTGTTAATTCATCAACAGCGTGATCAACTAATTTTTTATCTGCCACAGCAGCACCAACACCTCTAGATATTACTATCTTGGTGAGTTTAGGTACTTGCATTACATTCTTGTAACCAAATTCTTCTGTAAGAGCAGGAACAACTTTGTCCTTGTACTCTTGTTTTAATCTTGCAACGTAAGCCATAACTAAATTACTTCATTAGATTTTTTAGAAAATCTCAATTTATTATCTCCATCCATTTTGTAACCTACTCTAGTAGTTTCGCCTTTACCATTTAATAATGATAAATTTGAAATATGGATAGCTGCTTCTTTCTCTACGATACCACCTTGAGGACTTTGTGCACTTGGTTTAGTGTGTTTCTTTACCATGTTCACACCCTCTACGATGGCTTTGTTCTTTTCTATCAATACTTTAAGTACTTTACCTTCTGAACCTTTGTGGTCTCCAGCAATTACTTGAACAGTATCTCCAGTTTTTATTTTAAGCTTTGTCATTTTTTCTTGATGTATTAAAGCACTTCTGGTGCTATTGATACAATTTTCATGAATTGTTTATCACGAAGTTCTCTAGCAACAGGTCCAAATACACGTGTTCCTCTCATTTCACCCGTTGGGTTTAAAAGTACACAAGCATTATCATCGAATCTTATATAAGATCCATCCGGACGTCTTACTTCTTTTTTAGTACGCACAACAACTGCTGTAGAGACTGCTTTTTTCTTAATGTTTCCATTAGGTGTTGCATCTTTAACAGAAACAACAACTTTGTCACCTACAGAAGCGTATCTTCTTTTAGTACCTCCTAAAACACGGATTACCAAAACTTCTTTTGCTCCAGTGTTATCTGCTACTTTTATTCTTGATTCTTGTTGTACCATAATTACTTCGCTCTTTCAATTATTTCAACTAATCTCCAACATTTTGATTTAGATAAAGGCCTTGTTTCCATGATCTTTACTGTATCACCAATGTTACAGTCGTTTGTTTCGTCGTGTGCTACGTATTTTTTCGTTTTTAAAACGAATTTTCCGTACATAGGATGTTTTACTTTTTTTACTTCGGCAACAACTATTGATTTCATCATTTTGTTACTAGTAACTACACCTATACGTTCTTTTCTTAAGTTTCTTTTTTCCATCTTTCAGCAGAATTATTGTAATTCTCTTTTAGTTAATTCCGTTGCCAATCTTGCTACATCTCTTCTAACAGAACGTAATTGGATTGGGTTATCTAAAGGAGATATTGCATGTGCCATTTTAAGGTCTGAATAACTCTTTTTTATCTCACCGAGTTTCTCTTGTAACTCAGTTACAGATAATTCTTTAATTTCTGATTGTTTCATAATATCAAATAAATTATGCTTCGTAATCTCTAGCGATTAAAAACTTTGTTTTTACAGGTAATTTTTGTGCTGCTAAACGTAGTGCTTCTTTTGCAACGTCCAGAGGCACTCCTCCTACTTCAAAAAGTATTCTACCTGGTTTAACAACTGCTGCCCAATATTCTACGGCACCTTTACCTTTACCCATACGTACTTCAAGAGGTTTCTTTGTGATAGGTTTATCTGGAAATATTTTTATCCAAAGTTGGCCTTCTCTTTTCATGTAACGAGTAGCTGCAATACGAGCTGCTTCTATTTGACGCGAAGTTAAAAAGTTCGAGTCTAGTGATTTTATCCCAAAAGTCCCGTTTGAAAGTAAGTGACCTCTACCTGAGTTTCCTTTCATACGTCCCTTTTGCATTTTACGAAATTTTGTTCTTTTAGGCTGTAACATTTTTCTTGTTCTTTAAAAAATTACTTTCTACGACGAGATTGATTCTTATTATCTCTTCCGCCTCTTGCACCTTTTCCTTGCTTCTTAGATAATCCAACAAGCGGAGAAAGTTCTCTTTTACCATACACTTCACCTTTCATGATCCATACTTTAACACCTAATCTACCATATGTAGTATGCGCCTCAACTAAAGCGTAATCAATATCGGCTCTGAATGTAGATAATGGAATACGTCCCTCTTTGTAGTGTTCAGATCGCGCCATTTCAGCACCATTTAAACGTCCACTAATTTGGATTTTAATTCCTTCGGCATTCATACGCATTGTAGCAGCAATAGCCATCTTGATTGCACGTCTGTAAGAAATTCTATTTTCAATTTGACGAGCGACACTAGTTCCTACTAAAAACGCATCTAGTTCAGGTCTTTTAATTTCAAAAATATTAATCTGAACCTCTTTGCCAGTAATTTTCTTAAGCTCTTCTTTTAACTTGTCTACCTCTTGACCACCTTTTCCGATAATAATACCAGGTCTAGCAGTAGTGATAGTAACGGTTACAAGTTTTAAAGTTCTTTCAATAATTACTCTACTTACACTTGCTTTAGATAAACGCGCGTGAACGTATTTTCTGATCTTATCGTCTTCGGCAAGTTTATCACCATAATCGTTTCCTCCGTACCAGTTAGACTCCCATCCTCTGATAATTCCTAAGCGATTTCCGATTGGATTTGTCTTTTGTCCCATATCTATCTTAGCTTTGTGTATTATTATTAGCTCCAACTACGATTGTTACGTGGTTTGAACGTTTTCTTATTCTGTGTGCACGACCTTGAGGTGCAGGACGTAATCTCTTTAACATAGATCCTCCGTCAACTCTAATTTCTTTAACAAAAAGTTCTGCTTCCTCAATTGATGCATCTTCGTTTTTAGATTGCCAGTTTGCAATAGCAGAAACTAACAACGTTTCTAAACGTTTTGATGCTTCTTTAGAACTAAACTTTAATATGTTAAGTGCTTTTTCTACGCGTTCACCTCTTACTAAATCGGCTACTAAACGCATTTTTCTCGGTGATGTAGGACAGTTATTAAGTTTAGCAAAAGCAATTTGCTTTTTACCTTCCTTAATAGCGTCTGCCATTTGTTTTTTACGACTTCCCATAGCTTACTACTTTTTACCTTTGTTTTTAGCACCAGCATGACCTCTAAAAGATCTTGTTGGTGAAAATTCTCCTAATTTATGACCTACCATATTCTCAGTTACATATACTGGAACAAATTGACGTCCATTGTGTACAGCTATTGTTTGTCCAACAAAGTCTGGAGTAATCATACTTGCTCTAGACCAAGTTTTGATAACAGTTTTCTTGTTAGTTTCAACGTTAGTTGCAACTTTTTTCTCTAGTTTGTAATGAACGTAAGGTCCTTTTTTTAATGATCTTGCCATGTCTTATTTTTTTCTACGTTCAACAATATATTTATTACTCGCTTTAGTTTTAGAACGTGTTCTAAATCCTTTAGCTGGAATACCATTTCTTGAACGAGGGTGTCCACCAGAAGATTTACCTTCACCACCACCCATTGGATGATCGACTGGATTCATTACTACTGGTCTAGTTCTTGGTCTTCTACCTAACCATCTAGATCTACCTGCTTTACCTGATACTAGTAGTTGGTGATCTGAATTAGATACTACTCCGATTGTAGCCATACAAGTAACCAAAATTAATCTTGTTTCACCTGAAGGTAATTTTACGGTTGCAAATTTACCATCTCTTGCCATTAACTGAGCAAACGCACCAGCACTACGAGCCATAACAGCTCCTTGACCTGGACGTAACTCTATACAAGAAATAATTGTACCTAATGGAATATTTGCTAAAGGCATTGCGTTTCCAATTTCTGGAGCAACATTTTCACCTGAAACAACAGTTTGACCTACTTGCATCCCATTTTGAGCGATGACATAAGTTTTCTCACCATCTTGGTAATTTAATAATGCGATAAACGCTGTACGATTTGGATCGTATTGAATTGAGGCCACTTCAGCTGGAATACCTGCTTTAGTTCTCTTAAAATCCATAATACGATACCTTTTCTTATGACCACCACCTTTGTAGCGCATAGTCATACGACCTTGACTGTTTCTACCACCTGAACGTTTTTTCGGAGCTAATAAACTTTTCTCCGGCTTATCAGTTGTAATGGCGTCAAATCCATTTACAACTCTAAATCGCTGTCCTGGTGTGATTGGTTTTAATTTTCTTACTGACATTTGTCTTTTAATTACATGTTAGTGTATAAATCAATTATCTCACCTTCCGCCAGTTGTACAATTGCTTTTTTCATTGCATTTGTTTTACCATGTTGAATACCTGTTTTTGTAAACTTGGTACTTCTATCTGGACGGACATTAATAGTACGAACTTTTTCTACAGAAACTCCATAAGCAGCCTCAACCGCTTTTTTAATTTCTACCTTGTTCGCCTTTGTCTTCACGAAGAAGCTGAAACAATTGTTTGATTCACTGTTTGCTGTTGCTTTTTCTGTGATTATAGGTTTAATTAAGATACTCATCTTGTTTCTTATTTACTTAAATTCGTTACAATTCCTTCTAAAGCGCTTTCTAAAAGTATAACTTGATTTGCATTCAAAATCTTATAAGTACTTAATTCTGAAGAAGTTACGACTTCTGAGCCTTTTAAATTGCGTGACGACAAATATACATTATTATTTGAAGCACCCAACACGAAGAGTGATTTTTTGTTTTGTAAGTCTAAAGCTTTCAAAATATTAGTGAAATTTTTAGTCTTTGGAGAGTCGAAACTGAAGTCTTCTAAAACAACAATTGCTTTCTCACTTGCTTTAATACTAAAGGCTGATTTACGTGCTAATCTCTTAAGTGTTTTGTTAAGTTTAAAACTGTAGTTTCTAGGTCTTGGACCGAACATGCGACCACCACCTCTAAAAACTCCAGACTTAATTGAACCTGCTCTAGCTGTACCTGTCCCTTTTTGCTTTTTAATCTTGCGTGTAGATCCAGTAATCTCAGCTCTTTCTTTAGATTTGTGAGTACCTTGTCTTTGGTTTGCTAAATATTGTTTAACATCCAAGTACACTGCATGATTATTAGGCTCAATAGCAAAAACATCGCTAGAAAGGTCTGCCTTTCTGCCTGTTTCTTTTCCGTTTATATCTAAAACTGCTACTTTCATTATTTTCTAATAATTACATAAGCGTTTTTATGGCCAGGAACACATCCTTTAACCACAAGTAGATTCTTTTCAGCAACTACTTTTAAAACTCTTAAATTTTGAACTTTAATAGTGTCTCCACCCATTCTTCCTGCCATCTTCATTCCCTTGAAAACTCTTGCAGGATAAGATGCAGCTCCAATAGATCCTGGCGCTCTTAAACGGTTATGCTGACCGTGTGTCGCTTGACCTACACCACCAAAACCATGACGTTTTACAACACCTTGAAATCCTTTTCCTTTTGATGTTCCTGAAACATCAACAAATTCGCCTTCTGCGAAGTGTTCTACAGTGATTGCATCACCTAATTTGTACTCCTCATCAAAACCTTGAAACTCGGCGATTTTGCGTTTCACAGAAGTTCCTGCTTTTTTAGCGTGACCTAAGTCCGCTTTAGTAGCACTTTTTTCTGTCGCGTCATCGAAACCTAATTGAATAGCATTGTAACCATCAATTTCTTCAGTTCTGACTTGGGTAACGATACATGGTCCAGCTTCGATTACTGTACAAGGAATATTTTTCCCGTTTTCGTCGAAAATGCTGGTCATACCGATTTTTTTTCCAATTAACCCAGACATAATTATTATTTATTTATTATTATTTTTATTAAAAATATTCAAGGCTGAAAATACGTTTCAGCCTTGAATTGTATTTTTATCCGTTTTTCCTTTGCGCGCAGCTTAGGACATGTAAAGTTTAAAATTAAACTTTGATTTCTACTTCAACACCACTTGGCAACTCTAATTTCATAAGAGCATCAATTGTTTTAGAAGATGAAGAGTATATATCTAATAATCTCTTGTAAGAGCTTAATTGAAATTGTTCTCTAGACTTCTTGTTAACGTGTGGTGAACGTAATACAGTGAAAATTTTCTTGTGTGTTGGTAGAGGAATTGGCCCAGTTACTACAGCACCAGTACTTTTTACTGTTTTTACAATCTTATCAGCAGACTTGTCAACTAAATTGTGATCGTAAGACTTTAATTTTATTCTAATTTTTTGACTCATTTTCTTTTTAGTTTTAAGCTTCTACGCCTTTAGCTGCTTTTATTACTTCTTCTGAAATATTAGAAGGAGTTTCAGCATAGTGTGAAAATTCCATTGTTGATGTTGCACGACCTGAAGATAATGTTCTTAATGTTGTAACATAACCGAACATTTCAGAAAGTGGCACGGTAGCTTTAACGGTTTTTGCACCAGCTCTATCACCCATACCTTCCATCATACCTCTTCTTCTATTTAAATCACCTACGATATCACCCATATTTTCTTCAGGAGTGATTACCTCAAGCTTCATAATAGGTTCCATAATTACTGCTTTCGCAGCTTTAGCACAGTTTTTAAATCCTAACTTAGCAGCTAATTCAAAAGATAATTGATCAGAATCCACATCGTGGTAAGACCCATCTCTCAAAGTCACTTTCATAGAATCGATTTCGTAACCTGCTAATGGTCCATTTATCATTGCTTGCTTAAATCCTTTTTCAATTGAAGGAATAAATTCTTTAGGAACATTACCACCTTTAATTACAGATTCAAACTGTAAACCTACTACTCCTTCATCTGCAGGCTCTACCGTAAATACGATATCGGCAAATTTACCACGACCACCAGATTGTTTTTTATAAACCTCTCTATGATCTGCAGAAGCAGTAATAGCTTCTTTATATTCAACTTGAGGCTGACCTTGGTTAACCTCAACTTTAAATTCTCTTCTTAAACGATCAACAATTACATCTAAATGTAACTCACCCATTCCAGAAATAATAGTCTGTCCTGAAGCTTCATCTGAACGCACAGTAAACGTAGGATCCTCTTCAGCTAACTTAGCTAAGCCAATACCTAATTTATCAACATCTGCTTTAGTTTTAGGTTCAACCGCAATACCAATTACTGGATCAGGGAAGTCCATAGATTCTAAAATAATAGGATGCTTTTCATCTGTAAGTGTATCTCCTGTTTTTATAGATTTAAATCCAACAGCAGCTCCAATATCTCCAGCTTCTATGAAATCAATTGCGTTTTGCTTGTTAGCATGCATTTGATAAATACGTGAGATACGTTCTTTTTTTCCAGAACGGTTATTTAACACATAAGATCCTGCATCTAAACGGCCAGAATACGCTCTAAAAAATGCTAGACGACCAACAAATGGATCTGTTGCAATTTTAAATGCTAATGCAGCGAAAGGTTCGTTTACACTTGGTTTACGCAATTCTTCTTTCTCAGTATCTGGATTCATACCTTTAATACCCTCTTTATCCATTGGAGAAGGTAAGTAGCGACAAACAGCATCTAATAAGAACTGAACACCTTTGTTTTTAAAAGCAGAACCACAAATCATAGGAATAATTGCCATATCCATTACAGCAGCTCTAAGTGCAGCATGCACTTCTTCTTCTGTAATAGAATCTTCATCTTCCATAAATTTCTCTAAAAGATTCTCATCGTAACTGGCTACTTCTTCAATTAAAAGTGCACGATACTTACGAGCTTCATCTTTCATATCCTCAGGGATTTCGATAACATCGAAAGTTGCTCCTTGAGTTTCATCATGCCATATAATGGCGCGATTCTTTACTAAATCTATAATACCTTTAAAATCTTCTTCGTCACCAATATTTAAAACGATTGGCACCGCGTTAGACTTTAACATATCTTTTACTTGTTGACAAACACCTAAAAAGTCTGATCCTTGACGGTCCATTTTATTAACGAAACCTATTCTAGGTACTTTATAGTTATCTGCTAATCTCCAGTTAGTTTCAGATTGTGGCTCAACACCATCTACTGCACTAAATAAAAACACCAAACCATCTAATACACGTAAAGATCTATTTACTTCTACAGTAAAATCTACGTGTCCAGGAGTATCAATTATATTAAAATGATAATCCATTGTATCTGGAGTAGGCTCTGCGTTTTCTAGTGGAAATTTCCATGTACAAGTTGTAGCAGCAGAGGTAATAGTAATACCACGTTCTTGCTCTTGCTCCATCCAGTCCATTGTTGCAGCACCATCATGCACTTCACCAATTTTATGTGAAACTCCGGTATAATAAAGGACACGCTCTGTTGTTGTTGTTTTACCAGCATCAATATGAGCTGCGATTCCTATGTTTCTTGTGAATTTTAAATCTCTTGCCATTTCTTATTAAAATCTAAAGTGAGAGAATGCTTTATTTGCTTCAGCCATTTTGTGAGTATCAACTCTTTTCTTAACTGCAGCTCCTTCTTCTTTAGCTGCTGCTAAAACTTCTGATGCTAGACGTTGCGCCATAGATTTTTCGTTTCTCTTTCTTGAGTAACTAATAAGCCATTTCATTGCAGTAGAAACCTTACGGTCTGCACGTATTGGGTTAGGAATTTGAAATGTTGCTCCACCAACTCTACGACTACGTACTTCAACGTGAGGCATAACGTTAGATAATGCATCTTTCCATATCTCTAAAGCTGTTTTTTCTTCATCTGTTTTTTTTGACTCTACAATATCAATTGCATCGTAAAATACTTTGAAAGCTACTGACTTCTTTCCATCCCACATCATCATATTAACAAAACGTGTTACTAACTGGTCGTTAAATCGTGGATCTGGTAAAAGCGGTCTTTTTTTTGCTGCTCTTTTTCTCATGTCTTCTTCTTAAAGTTTTAAAATTACTTCTTAGGGCGTTTTGCACCATACTTAGATCTACGTTGTGTACGACCATCGACACCTGCGGTATCTAATGCTCCACGAACAATGTGGTATCTAACTCCTGGTAAATCTTTTACCCTTCCACCTCTAACCAATACTATCGAGTGCTCTTGTAGATTGTGTCCTTCACCGCCAATGTATGCATTCACCTCGTTACCATTAGTTAAACGAACCCTAGCAACCTTACGCATTGCTGAGTTTGGTTTTTTAGGTGTCGTTGTATAAACACGAGTACACACACCACGTCTTTGTGGACAAGAATCTAAAGCAGCCGATTTACTCTTCTTGGTTATTTTGGCTCTTCCTTTTCTTACTAATTGTGAAATTGTTGGCATATATTTTAATATATAAATTTAATTGACCTCTTTTAAGAGGGCTGCAAATGTAGAAATTAATTTTCTAAATCCAAACCCTAATTCGTTAATTTTCAATAGTTTTTTAAATTTCTATTTTAAACTATATTATATCTTTAGATTTTCCGTTAGATTTACACCTTATATAATACCTAAAATTCGTGTGTAAATACATATCCATTCTTTTATTAATAACTTGTTTTTGTTCTTCTACATTGAGAGCGCAGAACACAAATTTAAATGTAATAGGTGCAAATGATGAAGAGACTAAAATTATAGAAACACATGAGTACAAAAAAAACCATACTGATTATAATTCTATCCAAAACGAAATTGATTCCTTACAACAGAAAATAATCAATTCTGGCTATATTGAAAGTGAAATAAACTCTACAAGAAAAATAAATGATAGTTCTTTTCAGGTTAAATTCAGCTTAAACAATAAATATGAAAGCATTGATATTAGTTATGATAATACTGAAATTGAAAAAAACTTAATTAAAACCATTACAGAAAAGAGCTCAAACAAACAATTCTCAGTTCCTTTAAACAAATTAGAAGAAACCTTAAAGTTTATAAACCTAAAAATAGTAAACAACGGATTTCCTTTTACAAAAATTAAACTTTCAGAACTCAAAATAAAAGATAGTAAAACTTTGACAGCAAATCTTATTATTGTTAAAGATAAAAAAAAACGCCGTTTAGACAAAGTTGTAATTAAAGGTTACGAAAAATTCCCAAAATCATTTTTAAATCGGTTTTTAAAAATAAAGCCAGAAAAAACTTTTAATATAGAATCAATTAAAAGAAAGATGGATAACTTAAATAATTTACGATTCGCAGAACAAACAAAAAATCCTGAAGTATTATTCAGCAAAGATTCCACTACATTATACATATACCTTCAAAAATCCCAAAGTAATACTTTTGATGGTTTTTTAGGTTTTAGCACAAATGAAGAAACAAATAAGCTAGATTTTAACGGTTATTTAAATTTAGAACTCAATAATAATTTTAATTATGGTGAATCTTTTAGGTTAATGTATAAGAGTGATGAAAGTGAACAAAAAAACTTTGAAGTTAACCTAAACCTTCCTTACATATTCTCTTCACCGATTGGTACAGAATTATCGTTAAATATTTTAAAAAGGGACAGCACATTCACAACTGTAAATCAAAAAGCTAGTGTTTTTTATCAAATAAATTCAAAAAACAGGATTTATGTCGGAATTGAAAGTGTGGAATCTAATAACTTACTAGATGTTGAAATAAACTCCCTTTCTTTAGTTTCAGATTACAAAAGCAATTTATACAACATAAAATATACCTATAACAATAGACAGAACTTTAAAACCATTTTTCAATTGAAAAGCAGTTTTAATTTGGAATATGGTTTAGGAGAAAGACAAACAAAAAATAATAAAGAAAAGCAAAACAGAATAAATCTAGATGCTTTTCATGTCTTTCAATTAAATAACAAAAACAGCTTTTACACAAGAATAACTGGGTCGTTAATAAATTCTAGTTCATATTTAGACAACGAACTCTTTAGGTTTGGCGGCATTAACTCCATTAGAGGATTCCAAGAAAACAGTATTGCGGCTAATCAGTACATTGTACTTAATACAGAATACAGATATCAATTAAGCAAAAGTATATATGCGCACTCAATAATAGATTTCGCTAATTTTGAAAATAGAATAATTGAAACAAAAGAAAATCTCTACGGTTTTGGAGTTGGTTTTGGAATATTAACAAAGGCTGGTTTATTAAGATTTAACTTTGCAAATGGGAAAACAGAAGAGCAAAGTTTTAAGTTTTCAAACAGTAAAATTCACTTAAGTTTAGTATCTATTTTCTAATTTTAAATAGTTCGAAAAAGTTTTTTTTTGAAAAAAAATTGAAATTTTAACCAAAATTTATTGTTTAATTAACTTTTTATTATGATTTTTGGCAAAGACTAATTCAAATAAAATATAAAATGAAAACAAAGTTTAGTGGAATTTTAACGCTATTACTAGCGTTTGTTGTGCAACTCTCGTTCGCACAAGGAAAAACAATTTCAGGTACAATCTCCGATGGAGACAACTTACCGCTACCTGGAGTAAATGTAGTTGTTAAAGATACTAGTAATGGTACGACAACAGATTTTGACGGTAATTATTCAATTTCAGCGAAAACTGGAGATGTACTTGTCTTCTCTTACGTTGGTAACACTGTTGAAAAAACTGTTGGTGCGGAAAGCAACATTAGTTTTACAATGTTAGAGAACCAACTAGAAGAAGTTGTGATTACAGCTCTTGGTATCAAGAGAAAGAAAGATGAAATTACAACAGTTTACCAAGAAGTAAAAACTGAAGAACTAGTTAAAGCTAACAACCCAAGTGTTGTTAACAGTTTATCTGGTAAAGTTTCTGGTTTAACAATTACTGAAAACTCTAATGGTGTTTCTGGTGGAACTAGAATTGTACTTCGTGGTAACCGTTCTATCTCAGGTAACAACCAAGCATTGGTAGTTATAGATGGTGCAATTTCTACAACTGGAATATTAAATGCATTAGATCCAAATCAAATTGAAACAGTAAACGTTATTAAAGGTGCTGCAGGATCTGCATTGTATGGTTCACAAGGATCAAATGGTGTAATTGTTGTTACTACCAAAACGACTACTAAAGGAGAAAAGATGACTGTTCAAGTTAACTCTTCTCTAGACTTTGAAACTGTAGCATTCGTTCCAGAAAAACAAACAAGATACGGTCAAGGATGGGATTTAGGTAATGGATTTGAAAATGTAATATATGAAAATGGTGGATGGGGACCAGAATTTGACGGACAAGTTGTTCCTGTTGGATTACCTCAAGCAGATGGCACTTTTATTACAGCACCTTACGAATCAAGAGGAGCAGATCACATGAAAGAATTCTTTCAAACAGGTTTAACAAAACAAAATTCTATTTCTGTTTCTTCTGGTGGTGCTGATGGTTACATTACGCTAGGAGCAAGAAATGTAAAAACTGAATTTGTTGTTAAAGATGACAAAAGAAAAAGAAATACTTTTACGTTAAGAGCAGGCAAAACTGCAGGAAACTGGACTGCAGGTGGTAATGTGGTTTATACTAACACTACAGTAGAGCGACATAATGGTGATTTATACACTCAATTATTACAATCTGCAACTAACATTCCTATCCAAAGCTTTGAAAACTCTGGAAACGAAGGACACTGGAATGCATATTATACTAATCCTTACTGGAATTTACAAAACCAAAGATCAAAAGGAGAAAACAATAACATTAGTTTACAAGGTGACTTAGGTTACAAAGTTAACGACAATATTTCATTTAAGTTATTAAGTAATGCTCGTGTTTTTGAAGGAAATTCTTTATCGTTCCAAAATGCTTATGATGAGCCACAAAATATTATTGATGACACTGGAGCAAACAGATCTTTAATTTCTAACTTTAGTTTCCAGAACTTTAGACAGAGTACTTACTATACAGATTTCTTTGTAAACTTAGACTACGATTTAACAGAAGATGTAACATTTGGAGCTAACATTGGTTTAAACAATCAATATTTCAAAAACAGTTCTACAACAGTAGGTGGTCAAGATTTAACAGTTCCTGGGATATATACTGCAGGTAACTTAAATAATGGTGTTGATGATGCGTTTAGTGGAGATACAAGAGCAAGTTCTGCAACTATTTCTGCATTTGCTAACTTAGATTTTGGATATAAAGATTTCTTATTTGTAACAGTTACAGGTAGAAATGATTGGTCTTCAAGATTAGCGAAATCTAAACAATCTTTCTTTTACCCAAGTGTGAGTGCTTCATTCTTACCAACAAAGGCTTTTGAAGGTATGAAGAGTGATGTATTAAATTACATGAAGTTAACTGCAGCTTACGTAAAAGTAGGTAATGCTGGTGGAGTTGGAACATATGCTATTCAGCAATTTGTTAATACAGCAGGTGGGTTCCCATTTGGTGGTCAAAACTCATTTGTAGTAGATCAAACTATTACAGATCCTTTAATTAATCCTGAATTCTTAACAACTTTTGAAGTTGGTGCTAATGTTGGAATGTTTAAAGATAGATTAACAATCGATGCAAGTTACTCTTCATTTACAGGTACAGACCAAATTACAAGTGTTGCAGCTTCTGCAGCTTCTGGAATCTCTAGAGCTACTGTAAACGTTGCTGAAACAACAGGTACAGCGTTTGAGGTTGATTTAGGTATTAAAGTAATTAAAACTGATGATATCCAATGGAATGTAAACGTAGGTTACTCTACTACAAACAACGAAGTGACTAAAGTTACAGATCAAGCTGATCAAGTATCACTTGGTGGTTTTACAGGATATGCTGAAGTATTCGCAATTAAAGGTGAAGCTTTCCCAGTAATTCAGACTAACTACTACGAAAGAGATCCTCAAGGTCGTGTTTTAATTGACCCAACAAGTGGTAATCCAATTGAAGCTTCAGGTCTTAAAATCGCTGGTAGAACAACACCAAGACATACTGTAAACTTAAATACTGCTTTTAACTATAAAAACTGGTCTTTACAGGCGACTATGGATTATAGAACAGGACATGTATTTTATTCAGATACTAAATCTAACTTAACATGGTCAGGTCACGCTGTTGAAACAGCTCAAGGTGGTCGTGGTCAATTTATATTCCCTAACTCTGCTATCGAAACTTCTCCAGGAGTATTTGAAGCTAACACTAGTGTGCCTTCAGCAGGACCAAACGCTGGTGCATACATTAACTTCTTTGGTAATTATAGAGGAGTTGGTGAAAACCACGTATTAGATGCAACTGCATTTAAGGTTAGAGAATTATCATTAAGTTATGACTTAAACAAAGACTATCTTAAAAATACTTTTATCTCAGGTTTAAGAATAAGTGCTACAGCTAGAAACCCTTTTGTGGTTTTACCAGCTGAAAATAGAGGGTACAATGATCCAGAATCAGGATTCTCTACAGGTAACGCACAAGGTATTACTACGCAAGCTGGTAACTATCCTCCAACAAGAACATTTGGTTTAGGATTAAACTTAACTTTTTAAAAAAAATAATTATGAAAAAATATTTTAAAATAGGAATTGCATTGCTTTTTATAGGAGCAGCGTTTAATTCTTGTGAGAGTTCTTTAGATATCAACGAATCTGAAGTAAACTTTACAACAGACTTAGTAAGTCCAGATTTACTCTTAGCTGGAGCCATTCAGGCACCAAGAGCACAATTTGAAGTAACTACTAGTGAATTAGGTAGTATATTTATGAACCAATGGGCTGGTGATATTAATAATGTAACTGGTGGTTTTCAAGATGAATTCAGATTAAACATCACACAGAATTTTTATACATCAATTTGGCAAAACCTATACAGAGGTATGGGAACTTACCAAGCGATTATAGCTACTCCTGGTGATGAATATAGTAACCATAAAGCAATATCAAGAATATTGAAGTCTTACTACTTCCAATATATAATTGATCTTTATGGAGATGCACCATACTCTCAAGCTTTACAAGGTGGAGAAGTATTAACACCAGCTTATGATGATGCTCAAACTGTATACAGAGCTTTAGTTGAAGATATCAACTTAGCATTAGATACTTTTGCTAACTCTGGTGATTATTTACCAGTTGGAACAGAAGATACTGTATTCCAAGGTGATTTAAATGGATGGGCTCAAGTAGCAAATACATTAAAATTAAGAATCTTATTACGTCAATCTGAAATGGGAGGAGAAACAGCTACTTACTTAGCAACTGAATTCGCTTCTTTAGATAACAATTTTGTAACTACAGACGCTACTTTAAACCCAGGTTATGTAAACGAAGCTAATAGATTAAACCCTTTTTGGGCAAACTATGGTTTTGATGTAGCAGGAAATCCTACTTTTGATCGTGACTTTATTGTACCATCAGAGTATTTTGAAAAATTCTTAAAAGGTGATAACCAAACAGATGCAAATTTCAATGTAGGTTCTTTACCAGGAACAGGAGTTAACGATACTAGATTAGAGCGTTTCTTTGATCCTGCATCAGGAGTACCAGGAAATGGTGTTACAGGTGTAGTTCAAGGTGCTGAAAATAGTCAAGCTCCTACAGATCTTTCAGAGCCTGGACCAGGATTATTAAGAGGATTTGATCAAGACAGTTATATCTTTACAGCTTCTGAAAGTTTCTTCTTACAAGCGGAAGCTATTGAAAGAGGTTATATCTCAGGAGATGCTAAAGCTATGTTTGAAGCAGGAATTACTGCATCATTTAATTTACTAGGAAATCCAGGTGATGCTGCAGCTTACATTTTAGCATCACAAAACGCAAATAGAATTGGATGGAATGGTTCTTCTAACAAAATTGAGGCTATCATGACTCAGAAATGGATTGCACTTTGTGGTTTCAACGCTATTGAATCGTTTATCGATTACAACAGAACAGGATTCCCAGATGTACCATTATCTGTTATCGCTGAAAGACCAACAAGACCAGTTAGATTACTTTACCCAGCATCAGAATTTTCAACTAACTCTGGAAACGTACCTTCACAGGCTACTTCAGATGCATTTAGTGACAAGATTTTCTGGGATGTTAATTAATAGAAAAATTGTTAAATTATAGAAAAATGAAAAAAATGAAAAAATTAAAAATAGTATTATGCGCAGTAGCATTAGCTACTCTAAATTTCTCTTGTATAGTAGATGATTCTACTGGAGAGGATAATTTAAACGCTTTTGGTGAATCTAACTATCTAGTTGGATTTACAAACGGAACAGCTTTATTGAGTTATTTCGAGGATGTTGGAGCAATTCAACAAGAATTCCCAATAAACTTCTTAGGAGGTTTTGATGGAAACTTAAACAGTGATTTAACTATTAACTATAGTATCGATCCAGCATCATCTGCTGTTGAAGGTCAAGAATTTGATTTTGTAGATACTTCAGGTACAGTTACGATTCCTGCAGGTGGTAGTTTTGCACAATTTCCACTATTAGTTAATACAGGAGGACTAGATCCAAACGTACCAACAGAATTAATTTTAAACTTAGATTCTGTAACAGGTGCTCCTGCTGTAATTTCTGCATTGGGTAACCAATTAAGAATAACTTTTGTTGGATGTCAATCTGCATTAAATAACTTTAATTATAATGTTGTTTCTGTAAGAGAAGATGGTGTGACTGTAAATCAAGGTGTTAAAGACCTTAGACTTGTAGCTCCAAACACATTAAAAACTAGAACTACTGGTCCTTGGGCTGATGGTCAATTACCTCCACCTGATCATGGATTAACATTTACAGATGTTTGTGGAGACTTGAATATTGATGCTCAAAATTTAATGGAGTTTTATTCTAACCAAGTTACAGGAACAAATTTAGCAGGTCCTGATGGACAAGTAGATCCAGCTACAGGAAGTTTCACTTTATCGTATGAAATTACATTCTCTGCTGGTAACTTGGATCACGTAGATACTTATACAAAACTATAATACACAATAAATTATGAAAAATACATATATTAAATTATTAGCTTTATTGTTTGTTGCTTCGGCTTCAGTATCGTGTGTAAACGATGATGAAACGTTTGGTACTAACGATAACAAAGCTATTGCAACAACTACAGTTACCTCGTTAACACTAAATGAAGGTGAAAGTGCTGTTATTCCTTTTACTTTAAATCGTGCGATTAACAAAGCTTCTCAATTTAAAATTGAATTGATGAGTGGTAATGTTGAACAAGATGATATTGAAGCTGGTGATCAGTACATGGATGCTGATACTGGAATCTATCAAGATGGATTCGAAATTACGGTTCCTCCTTATGTAACTAACTTTGAGATTCCTGTTTCTGCACTTCTTGATTCTTCTTGTGAAGCAAACGAAAGTATACAATTAAGAGTTTCAGCTGCTGGTGTAAGAACTGCATTAACTCCAAGTAGTGATGGATACATGATAGATTTAGATATTCTTAATACTCCTACTTGGACAATTGAAGGTGTAGATACTTATGGTGATGGTTGGAATGGTGCATCAATCGACGTAACTGTTGATGGTGTTACAACAAGCTATACAGTAGATGCTGATGCTGCAACATTTGTTGTAGGTGTACCAGTAGGTTCTACTTACTCTTTCGAATTTGTAAGTGGAGATTGGGATGGTGAAATAGAATATACTATTACAGATGGTAATGGTAATGTATTTGCAGATGCTTACTATCCTGCTGTTGGTGTAATTACAAGTGGTACTGGTGTTGCATGTAACTAAGATTATTTAAAATAATTAACTAAAACCATCTCTTGCGAGGTGGTTTTTTTTATTTTTGTAATAAAAAAAAAATGAGAACATTAATTTTATTCTTGTGTTGTTTTCTAACGACAACTTTAATGCTTGGTCAAAATACAGTTGGAACATTAAGAAACGATTTGGGATCGTATGATGCTTATACCTTGTTATCTCCTATAAATTCTACAGAAACTTATTTATTAAATAATTGTGGACAAGTCGTACACCAATGGACAAGTACTTACACTCCAGGTGCCTCAGTTTACTTATTAGAAAATGGTAATTTACTCAGAACTGGTAAAATAGCTAACAATAATTTTCAATTTGGTGGTGTTGGCGGAAAGATTGAACTTTTTGATTGGGATAATAATCTTATATGGGAATATACATATACAGATTCAACATATACACAACATCATGATATCTATCCACTACCTAACGGAAATATATTAATGATTGTAGCAACTGTAATGACAGAAGCAGAAGCATTACAGGCTGGTAGAAATCCAGCAAATTTAACTCAAGGTGAAGTATTTAATGAACAAATTTTAGAAATTCAACCTTTTGGAACCAATCAAGCTAATGTGGTTTGGGAATGGAATATAAAAGATCACTTGGTTCAAGATTTTGATGCTACAAAAGATAACTTTGGTGTTGTAGCAGATAATCCTAATCGATTGGACTTTAACTACATTAACGCAACTAATGCGACCGCTAACTGGTTACATTGCAATTCATTACAATACAATCCCGCTTTAGATCAACTTGTATTAAGTTCTAGAATTATGAGTGAGATATATATTATTGATCATTCTACAACTACTGCTGAAGCAGCTACCAGTACTGGTGGAACCTATGGAAAAGGCGGTGATTTTTTATACCGTTGGGGAAATAAAGCAGCTTATGATAAAGGCACCTCTTCTAATCAAACTTTATTTGGGCAACATTATCCACATTGGATAGCAGATGGATTGACTGATGCTGGTAAAATTATGATATTTAATAATGGAGGAGCAAGAGCATATTCATCAATAGATATTATAGATCCAATGGTTACTACACCTGGAAATTATACTTACGACAATGTTAACGGTTATGGTCCTACAAATGCAGAGTGGATTTATACTACTCCAACAAATACTGATTTTTTTACAGCAATTCTATCAAGTGGAGAGCGTTTACCAAATGGCAATACTTTAATTTGTGATGGAGATTCTGGATATTTCTTTGAGATTGACCCAGCAGAAAATATAGTATGGGAATACGTAAATCCGGATGCTACTAATGGTATTATTAACCAAGGAGATACTGCATCTTTTAACTTAGTCTTTAGAGCGCATAAGTTTTCATTTGATTATCCTGCTTTTACAGGTAAAAATCTTACACCAGGAGATCCTATTGAAACAAATCCTGACATAAGTAATTGTAATTTGTTAAACGTTACAGAAAACGTTTTAGATGAAAATTCTATTAAACTTTTTCCTAATCCTGTTGTGGATTATTTAACTATTGAATACACTAAATCTATAAGTAGCATAGAAGTCTACACAATATTTGGTCAGCTTTTAAGTAAAGTAACAGATACAAAAACAATAAAGTTTGGTAATATGGCTTCTGGGTTTTACTTGATAAGAGTAAATTCTGAAGAAGGTTCGATAACAAAAAAGATTTTAAAACAATAACCTTTTAATTCATTTAAAAAAAGAGCTTGAGTTGTTTCAAGCTCTTTTTTTATACCTTTACACAAATGAAAGATAGCACACAAATATTTGGTTTAAGAGCAGTTATAGAAGCTATAAATGCAAACGAAACAATAGATAAGGTTTTTTTGCAAAAAGGACTTAAAGGCGAGTTATTTAATGAACTCGAAGCGCTTTTAAGACAAAAAGGCATAAACTCTTCTTATGTCCCAGTAGAAAAATTAAACCGCTTAACAAAAAATAACCATCAAGGTGTTGTTGCACAAATTTCTCCTATTTCTTTTTACGATCTAGATGAATTGGTTACAAAGACAATTGAAAGTGGTGCTACTCCACTATTCCTTTTATTAGATCAACTTAGTGATGTTAGAAATTTTGGTGCAATAATTAGAACTGCAGAATGTACTGGTGTTCATGGTATTATTATACAGAAAAAAGGTGGAGCTCCTGTTAATGGAGATACTATTAAAACAAGTGCTGGAGCTGTTTTTAAAGTACCTATTTGTAAAGTTGACCATATAAAAGACGCTATGTTTCACATGCAAGCAAGCGGTATAAAAGTTATAGCAGCAACTGAAAAAACAGAAAATACTGTTTTTGATGTATCTTTTGCAGGACCTTGTGCTATTATTATGGGAAGTGAAGGACGTGGTATTAATCCGTCTGTATTAAAATTGGTAGATACCAAAGCTAAGTTACCTTTGCTAGGTGATATAGAATCTCTTAATGTATCTGTAGCCTGTGGTGCTTTTTTATATGAAGCTTTAAGACAGCGACTTTAAAAGTTTCTAATTAAAAAACAATAATTAGTTTTTTATACTACTCTTTGTGTTCTTTAAATATATAATTAATTTCCGAAATTTCCTTTGAAATTTCGTCAGTTTCAGTGAACCATTCATTGACATGTGGTAACTCGATAAAGTTTCCGTTTTCATCAAAATACTTTAAAAATTCATCTTCTTCTTCATTATAATTTGGATCTTCCCAAACATACTTTTTTGGCTTTGCAATAGTCTTTCTAAATAGTATTGCAAAAACTAATCCTGTTATTAAACCTGCAGTATGGCCTTCCCAAGAAATTTGTTCGTCTATAGGAAATGCATACATAAACAGACTTCCATATAGAAATACAACAACAAAGGACAAAGCTGTTAAACGATAGTTTTTAGAAAATAAACCAATAAAAAAATTGAAACTAAAAAGCACATAAATAAGTCCGCTAGCACCAATATGATAAGATGGTCTTCCTATTAACCATGTTATTAATCCAGAAAGTAAAATACCATATATAACAACTTTAAAGGCAATTGGTCTATAGAAATAAAATAATGCTGAAGACAATACAAATAAAGGAATAGTATTGGAATATAAATGTTTAATACCTGAATGAATTAGTGGACTAAACAAAACACCTCTTAAACCTTTTATTGTTTGAGGATACACACCATACTTATTGAAACGATAACCAAATCTAATTTCAATAGCAAACACGAGCCAAATTAATAACACGAATAGCAATGGATACAGTAATGTGTCTATTGAAAATGTAAAAGGTTGCTCTTGTTTATTCATACTTTAATAAATATAGCAATTTGTAAACCATAAATTGAAAAGTGATACAATGTCAGTTACCTAAGAATTGATAAAAGTCTCGATAATTACACAAAAAAATGTTTAATTTTACCTCATGAATATTCCTTTAGCCGAAAGATTAAGACCTAAAACATTAGCAGATTATGTTAGCCAAGCACATTTGGTTGGTGAACAAGGCACGCTAACAAAACAAATTAATCAAGGCATGATTGCTTCTATGATTTTTTGGGGACCTCCAGGAATTGGAAAAACAACACTTGCCAATATTATTGCTGAAACCTCTGGAAGACCTTTTTATACTTTAAGCGCTATTAGCTCTGGAGTAAAAGATGTACGCGAAGTTATAGAAAAAGCAAAACAAAGTGGTGGGTTGTTTACCACTAAAAATCCTATTCTATTTATAGATGAAATCCATAGGTTTAGTAAATCTCAACAAGATTCCCTTTTACAAGCTGTAGAAAAAGGTTGGGTGACTTTAATTGGCGCTACAACCGAAAACCCAAGTTTCGAGGTTATTCCTGCATTATTGTCACGCTGTCAGGTTTATATTTTAAATCCGTTTGAAAAAAAGGATTTAGAGGTGCTTTTAAAGCGTGCTATTGAAACTGATGAGGAAATATCTAAAAAAAAGATAACACTTAAAGAAACCAGTGCGCTATTAAGACTTTCTGGAGGTGATGCAAGAAAATTACTTAATATTTTTGAGTTGATTGTAAATTCTGAGGCTTCAAATACTATTACAATTACAAATGACATGGTTTTAGAAAAAGTGCAAAATAATACTGTACGCTACGATAAGACTGGTGAGCAACATTACGATATAGTTTCTGCTTTTATTAAATCTATTCGAGGAAGCGACCCAAATGCTGCAGTGTATTATTTAGCACGAATGGTAGAAGGTGGAGAAGATGTAAAATTTATTGCAAGACGCCTTCTAATTCTTGCAAGCGAAGATATTGGCAATGCTAATCCAACAGCTCTAGTACTAGCAAACACAACCTTTCAAGCTGTTTCAACCATAGGCTATCCAGAGTCTCGAATTATCTTAAGCCAATGTGCTACATACTTGGCCTGTTCGCCAAAAAGTAATGCTGCTTATATGGCTATTGGCAATGCACAGCAACTGGTAAAACAAACAGGTGATTTATCTGTGCCTTTAGCGATGCGAAATGCACCAACAAAGCTTATGAAAGAGATTGGTTATGGAGAAAACTATAAGTATTCGCATAATTACAACAACAATTTTGTGTTACAAGAATTTTTACCTAAAGAAATTGTAGACACCAAGCTTTACGATCCTGGAAATAATGCCAGAGAAAATGCACAACGCGACTTTTTAAAAGCGAGTTGGAAAGAAAAGTATGGTTATTAGAATTTAATTTCTAATGCTATAACTTTTAAATCGTTTCCATTAGCTTCAGCAATAACCCAATTATTATTTAATTTATAAATTATTGCATCTCTATCTTTCACAATATATAAATCAGTTTTTCCAGAAAATAAAATACTATAAACTTTATTACCATTACTATTTATTAAATTATAAGCAAAGGCACTATCTGGTATGGCTTCAGCACGAAGACGATAAGTAGAATCAGCTGTATTTTTTGAAGATTCTTCTTTTTTTATTTGTTGCTCTTTAACTTCTTCAACAACTACATTCTCATCCTTTGTAGCTTCTTTAAGTTGCTTTACTTCTGCTTTAAGTTTATCTATTTCTTCTTGCTTCTCCTCGACTACTGCAATTTCTTGATTTAAAGTCATTTCATTTTTAGCATTATAATTGTAATTTTCAGATTCAAAACTTGTAAATGCTTGCCTTAAAGCTTCGTTATAAGCTACTTTTAAATTCTTATCTCTAGATTCTCCTTGAACACTTGTAAAAATCACTTCATTTTTACAATTTTTTAATTGTACCAAAAGCTTGGTTTTAAAAAAGTTAGACTCTTTTAATACATCGGCTTTTAAAGCCAAACAATTGTTTTTAGCATAATCACTTGGCAAAACAACATCATCTGCCATTATAGGCTCAAAATTGTATTTTTCGAATAAATATTTAGTTAATGAATTTAATCTATATTGATCTGCTTCTTTTAAAAATTCGAACTTTTCTGGAACGATAATATATTTATAATCGTTAAGGCTTTGTTGAGCAAAAGTTGCTATAAAAGCAAAAAACGTGAGTAAAATTAAAACTGTTTTTTTCATAATAATTGTTATAAGAATTCTTTTAAATCTAGTAAATGCTTAACTTCTTTAATATCCTTTTCTAGTGTTACATTATGGTAATTATAACAAATAGCATCTAAGCCAATGTTTAAAGCTCCAAGTATATCTGCTTCGTAATTATCACCAATCATTATACCATTTTCTTTTTTAATGTTTGCAAGCGATAATGCATGATGAAACACTTTTGCATTTGGTTTTTTAACTCCTACAGCTTCAGAGCTTGTTACGGTTTCAAAGTAGTGCGAAATATTAGATTTTTCTAATTTTGTTTGCTGTACTTCAATAAAACCATTGGTAATAATATGCAATTTATATTTTGGTTTTAAATAGTCTAAAATTTCAATAGTACCATCAAAAACATGATTATAGGTTGTTAAATAATCGATATAATCTATTGCTAATTGATGTATTACTTGGTCTTCAACTACAATATCTAAAGCATCAAAAGCCTCTTTAAGTCTGCCATAACGCAAATTACTTTTAGTTACTTTCTCTTCTCGATAGAGTTTCCAATATTTTAAATTTATAGGTTGATAAATTTCAGAAAAACGTTTCAAGTCTACATCAATAGTATTCTTTTTAAAAATTATTCCGAAGGTTAGTTCAGAATTTTTATCGAAATCCCAAAGCGTGTGGTCCAAATCGAAAAAGATATCTGTTATTTTATGCTTCATCTGTAGAATCTAATATAATATTGAAAAGTTCTTTATAATCTTTCCATGTTTCTGTTGTGCCAAAGGTATAATTATGGAACACAGGAACAAACTCACCATTCACCTTTTTTACAGCATTAATAATTTGATTTAAATGCATTTTTTTATCTAAAGTCGACTGGTATTTTAGTAAAGCATAATCTAAAACATGGTAAGTATTAATGCGTAACGGTGTTTGGATTTCGTAATCTAAGTCGTAAAAGAAAAAAGGTGTACAGGTTCCAGCTCTAAAACCAATTTGGTTTATATAACCCATAGTAAAATCTTCAGGTATTTCTAACTCTACAAGGTTTCTGTAAGATT
Organism: Lacinutrix sp.; assembly: GCF_029238095.1. Taxonomy (GTDB): domain Bacteria; phylum Bacteroidota; class Bacteroidia; order Flavobacteriales; family Flavobacteriaceae; genus Lacinutrix. The sequence continues at coordinate 27,736 of NZ_JAQWGS010000027.1, forward strand.
CTGGTAAATTTAATTTAGAATAGGAATTTCTGGACGCATATAAATCTTGATTAATAATAGATTCCATTCTTAGTTTTTCGGTTTTAAGAATTGCACTATCTGTAAGCGCAAAATAGGAAGCTTTAAGTCCAATTTTAGAATAGTCTCCTACTTCTTTTATTAGAGAAATAAACTTACTTTTTTGTGCGTTTATATTTTTATCGTAAGTAGAAAAATCGCCAATTAAAAAAAAGAATATAAATTTATCTTTTACTTGTTTCTGTTTATTAATAATATATTTAAATGTATCGTAAGGATCGTTTCTAAACCCAAATAACACAGAATATCGAGTGTAAATGTTTTTTAGTTTAAAACGAAACAAATCGTTAAACGTACCACCAACACTTCGCATGATGCCTTTTAATTTATAACTGTAGGCTTTTGGAATATCTATAACTGGTGTAATTTTATACTGTCGCTCTGGAAATGTAAAGTCTGGAAATTGTACTTCCAAAGTTTTTCTAAATTTTAAAGCCCAAATATCTACCACTGGTTGTCTTAAAAAACCATTATTAAAAGCTAGACTTTCTTTGGCAGTAAAACGTCCAAACTCGTCTTTTACATGTGGCATATATTCTTCATAACGACTCAGCAAATAAAAAGAAGCTGCAAAAATATCGAATGGTAAAGCACTTTGTTCTCCATTTGGGAAAAAGCATTTTGTGTCTTCCCAATCGCTAACCTTTATTTCGACATCGTTTAATCCTTGTTCAAAAAGCAACTCATTAGAGCGAATAAAAAACTCTTTACCTAATGGCTGCCTTGTGTAAGACATTTTTAAATTGTCGTGCGCTATAAAATCTTCTATAGTAGTAGTAAAACTTACAGGCACTCCTAAAATTCGCGTACAGATTTGTTTAAAAGTGTAGCGTAATCTTGGTGTAATTTTATGAGTGTATACTAATAACATATAGCTTTGGCAAATTCCAATCGCTAAAATACCAAATTCCAAGTACAATATGTTATTTCAAATCACACATCTAGTAAAAGTGTTTCTGACTTAGAATTTAAGTAATTAAGTTTTCGTCTGCAAAACTAAAGTATGCGTTTTCTGTAATTATTAAATGATCAAGGACTTTAATGTCTAAACTCTGTCCTGCAGTTTTTAATTTTGTTGTTAAATCTTTATCGGCTTGACTTGGTTTTAAAGTTCCAGAAGGATGGTTATAAACTAGAATAATAGCTGTTGCACTAACTTCTAATGCTGTTTTTAGAGCCAAACGCACATCTACTAAAGTACCAGTAATACCTCCTTTGCTGAGCTGATTTTTCTGGATAACCTTATTAGAATTATTTAAATAAACAATCCAAAATTCTTCATGTGCTAAGTCTCCAATTACAGGTTGCATCAACTCAAAAACCGAAACGTTTGATGTAATTTTTTTGCGTTCTAAAGCATCAGCTCCTCTTCTTCGTCTTCCTAACTCTAATGCTGCAATAATAGATATGGCTTTGGCTTCACCAATCCCTTTAAATGCTGTAAGTTGTTTAATAGATAGTTTTCCTAATTCGCTTAAGTTATTATCTGTACTCGCTAAAATACGCTTAGATAACGCTACTGCACTTTCTGCCTTAGTTCCAGAACCTATTAAAATAGCTACAAGCTCAGCATCGCTTAAAGCGGCTTTGCCTTTATCTCTTAGTTTCTCTCTTGGCTGGTCGTGTTGCGACCAGTTTTTTATTGAAAATGAAGCGCCTTTTTCTGTCATCTAGTAAATATAAAAATTGTAAATTTATAAATCGTTAATCTAAATTAGTAATTGCTTTTGAAATATCCACCAAAACACCATCAAGATAACGATAGAAATCACATAATAGAAGTGATTAAAACCTATCCTTTAGCAACTATAATATCGGTTAAAAATAATGAGCCTTTAATTACACATTTACCTTTAATTTTTAAAGATGATAAGCTTGTTGGACACATAGACATCTACAATCCACAAACCCAATTACTAAAAGACAATAACAACATAACTATTCTATTTTATGGCCCACAATGTTATATTTCGCCAAGTATTTACACAACTACACAGTTACCAACCTGGAACTATATTCGCGTGCATTTAAAAGGAAAAGTGAATGCAATAGAAAGTACAGAAGCTTTAAAGGCATCGCTAATAAGTATGACCGAATTTTTAGAAGCACCAGACCACAAATACACTTTAGAGGCTAATAATCCTAGATTAGATGCTAACCTCAACTATATAAAACTTTTTGAAATTACTATTGATACTTGGGAAGGTAAATTTAAACTCTCGCAAGACAAACACCCAAAAGACATAGAAAATGCGAGAGCCGAATTGGTTCGTGCTAACCAAGAAAATGTTAAGGCATTTTTGGATGGTGTTTTTAGCTAAAACTTAGTTTGATTTTCTAAAAAAGATTAAGAACTTAGTCTCAATGAATAAAATATTACTACAATTATTAGAGCAAAAACCACAATAAATGTTAAAATCAGGTTGTAAAGTATTTGATTAAAACCTTCAGAAAAATATTTAGTTTTTTTAGGCTTCTCTCCTGTTATCTTATAAATAATATAGAAGAATCCAAAACGTATTGCCATTCCAATAACAGATGAAATTATACTAAAAAAGGATTTCTTTGATTATTCAGCATTAATTAATTTATAGATAAACCTTAACCAACCAACTTCTTCAAAGCCTCAAAATCCAAACCTCCATAATTTCCAGAACTCATCAACAACAAAGCTTTATCATCAAAATTCTGAGAGAATAAAAAGTCTTTAAATGCTTCAGGATTGGTATAAATAATTAAATCGTCTCTCTGGAAAGCATTAGCAATTTGCTCGTGTGTTACTGCTTCCAATTTTTTAATTTCTACAGCATGAGGAGAATAAAAAACCACTGCAACGTCTGCTGCATCTAGTGCGCCTTTATATTCCTTTAAAAACTCAGCATTTAAACTACTGTAAGTATGTAGTTCTAAACAAGCAACTAAAGTTCTATTTTGGTATTGTTCTTTTACAGCATTTGTAGTAGCTTCAACCTTACTTGGTGAATGTGCAAAATCTTTGTAAGCGACACTAGTTTTGCTTTCGGCTATTTTTTCTAAACGTTTACTTGCACCTTTAAAAGTTGAAATGGCCTCGTAAAAATCGTCTTCATCAATTCCCATGTGTTGGCAAATCCATTTTGCGCCAGCCAAATTATTTAAATTGTGTTTCCCAAAAACTTCAATTGGCAAAGGTCCTTCTGGTGTTTCTAAAAGTGTTTCTCCATCTTCAACTGTATAGTCTGGAGTTTGGTATGCTAATTTTCTTATTGGGTTTTCGCTGGCTTCCACTACGCGTTTTACCTCATCATCTTCTTCGTTATAATTAATGCTTCCACCTTGTACAACAGAGTCTACAAAAATACTAAACTGCTCTACATAGTTTTCGTAAGTAGGAAACACATTAATATGATCCCAAGCAATGCCACTTAATAGGGCAATATTTGGTTTATAAAGGTGAAATTTTGGTCGTCTGTCTATTGGTGAACTTAAATACTCATCGCCTTCAAGCACAATAAAGTCGTTCTCTTCCGTAAGTTTTACCATAACATCAAAACCTTCTAATTGTGCACCAACCATATAATCGACATCGCGATTGTGATAATGCATCACGTGTAAAATCATAGACGTAATGGTTGTTTTTCCATGGCTTCCACCAATAACCACTCTCGTTTTATGTTTAGATTGTTCGTATAAAAACTCTGGATAGCTGTAAATTTTTAAGCCTAATTCTTGGGCTTTTAACAATTCTGGATTATCTGCTTTTGCATGCATACCTAAAACAATAGCATCTAAACTAGATGTTATTTTCTCTGGAAACCAACCAAAAGCTTTTGGTAATAATCCTTTTGCTTCTAATCTTGATTTTGAAGGCTCGAAAACTGTATCGTCGCTTCCTGTAACTTGGTAACCTTTATTGTGTAAAGCTAAGGCAAGGTTGTGCATGGCACTACCACCAATCGCTATAAAATGTACATTCATGTTTTAATGTTGAAGATGATTCAAAGATAGTTTTTTGGTACGAATTTTAGGAATATTCCCAGAGAAAAACAATCAATGTAACGTTTCTTTAAATTCCTTAAAAACATCAATTTCTGGCAAATCAGTAATCGCTTTATCAATCCAAATTAACGCTTCATCTTTATCTTTTTTATGCTTATAAATTTGTGCTAATCTATAATAAGCCCAAGCTTTTGGAACACCATCTTGTGAGCTATAATTATCGATATAAACTTTTAAACAAAACTCACCTTTTTCTAGTTGTACATTGTAATCTGCACACACTTTTCCTATTTGGTAGTGCATGGCATTACGTTTATGTTTTACATGTGCTGCTTCAAGATTAGAAATTGCTTTTATAGATTTTCCTTCTTTCTCGTAGAATTTAGTCAACTTATCGTAACAGGTTATGGAGCCTCCTTCCTTAATGGCTAGCTTGTAGAATTTTTCGGCTAATTCAGGTTCTTTATCGTATTCGTAAATATAACCTTTTGCCAAATAACCATCTACTTTAGACAATTTTTCAAGCTCGTTAGCATATTTAAAACTTTTACTTTTACTGCCACCAATAATACCTGGTAGTTGCATATATAATTCTACCAAAGCCCAACGTGTATCTACGTGGTTTGGGTCGAGTTGTGCAGCTTTTAAAAAGGCTTCTTTTACATCACCAATAATCCCTATCGCTCTAATTTTAGTCACATTTAATGCTTTCATTCCTAAAGCACCTCCATATTTGTAATGAAAATTAGCTTCAGTAGGTTTGGCTTCAACTAACAGCTTGTATTGTGTTATGGCTTCGTCCCATTTTTTTTGATATCCAAAAGCATCACCAAGTAATTCAGTTGCTTGAATATTATCAGGATTATTATTTACAAAAGGAATAAGCACTTTTTCTGCTTTATAAAATTGCTTACTTTCAATTAATTTTTGTGCTTCAGTAAGGCTTGTTTGCCCAATCAAAAAGAGCGGAAAAAACACTAAACCTAATACGATTTTTTTCATAATTTATAAGTTAATACAAAAATAATAATCTATTTGTATTGTTTTTGATTTTGTATCAAAAAATGTTCCGCTAACATTTAAGTTAGCGTATCTTTAAAATGTTATTACTTTAAAAAAAGGAAACTAAAATAAAAGGTTACTTTTAAAACTGCTTAGTTTACTCATTGAAACGACTACATTACGTATTTAGTGTTTTGTTGAACATACTTTGCTATTAAATTGCTTCAAAAAATTGATTACAATGAACAAATTAGCGACTATATTAATGATTATTCTCTTTGCCAACACTTCGCTTTCTCAAAACAACAACTATTCCAAATTATGGAGTGACGTTGAAAATTTTGAAGTTGAAGGTCTACCAAAATCTGCTTTAAAAGTTTTAGAGAAAATAGAGACTATTGCAAAAGCCGAAAATAATGCACCACAGCTTATTAAAATAATGCTCTTTAAAAGTAAGTTTATGCTTACTCTAGAAGAGGATGCGCAGCTTAATATTATAAATGCGTTTAGAGCAGAAATTAAAGTAAGCCAAGCACCAACTAAAAACGTGTTAGAAAACATTCTAGCCACTTTATATTGGCAATATTTTCAGCAAAACCGATGGAAATTTTATAATCGTACAAAAACTAACGAGAAAGTAGACACGGTAGATTTTAGAACTTGGGATTTAGAAACCTTATTTGAAGAAGTACACACGCATTATAAAAATTCTCTAGACAACGGATTGATTTTACAGCAAACCAGTTTAGAAAATTTTGATGTTGTTATAGATAAACAAAAAGATTCTAGAATTTATAGACCAACACTTTTCGATTTTTTAGCACACAATGCGCTTATATTCTATAAACATCAAGAAAGTAAAATCACAAGACCTGCTTATAAGTTTAGTATCGATGATGCTGCTTACCTCTCGCCTGCTAATGAATATGCTAGGTTAAAAATAAAATCTAAAGACACGTTATCTCTAGAGTTAAATGCTATAAAATTATATCAAGATTTAATTAAATTCCATTTAAAAGACAAAGCGCCTTACGCACTGGCAGACGCTAATAAAGAACGCTTAGATTTTGTAAAACAACATGCTACATTTAAAGCTAAAGATTCGGTTTACATTGCTGCACTTGAAGCTGAAATAGAAAAACATAATAAACACGAAGTCTCTACTTTATATGCTTTTAAATTAGCTTCAATTTTAAAGACTCAAGGTATTTCTTACAAAGCTGAAACCAATGCAGAAGTACGTTGGAAAATTAAAAAAGCGATTGCTATTTGCGATGCAGCTATTTCAAAATCCAGTATACTTATAGGTCACTTCTTCTGCGATACCAAAAACATTAGAACACAACCAAGGAATAAACGCATTTAATGCTTCAAATGGATATTTAAAAATTACATACCAATATGGAAATGCTCCATTATTTTGAAAACATATAAATAGTATGAAATAGATAAAAAGAAATCTAAAACCTATTTTTTGAAATTTTGACCATTGAGGTGCTAAGTTTTCAATTTTCATGTAAAGTTTAATATTTATTAAACCTAAAAATAATGAAAATATAATTATTTAGAATATTAAAATAACTGTTCGTGATTATTTTAGATTTTAATATCTTTAACATATTGTATTTATTTTTAATTAAAAAAACGATTTAGAATATGTTACTTTATAAAAAAACACAATACGGAAAACTAGTTATAATAATATTAACTGTTGTGGTAATTTCTATTCTAACACCTTTTATTCTACAATCTGGAGACAACCCAATATCATGGTTTTATTTAGCCTCTATTGTATTACTCTTACTTTTAGTTGCCTTAACATTTTACAAATTGACTATTACAATAGATCATGAAAAAATAGAAGCTAAATTTGGCATAGGTTTACTTAAACGTTCACTAAAAATTAAAGATATTAATTATGATTCTATAGAAAGCATTAAAGTACCTGCTCTTTATGGAATTGGTATTAGATTAACACCTCATGGCTGGTTATATAATGTAAGTATTGGAAATGCTATTAAAATAAAATCTAACAATAAAACGTTTTTTGTAGGTACGGAAGATTTTAAAACCATTCATTCAGTTTTACTGAAGCTTAAAAAATAATCTTATCACTTTTAAGTATTCTATTTGTAAATCAATACATTAAATTACAAAATATAAGGTATTGAAGTAGACGTTCCAAAACGATATTCTCAAAATTTTAAAAAAAATAGAATTTTAATTTAAAGCTTCCCAAAGCAAATCTTTAAGTTCTACTAGTCCTTGTTGGGCAACACTTGAAATAAATAAATAAGGTATTGGTAATTCGTTATCCAATTCTACTTTAAGCTCAGCTTGTAACTCATCATCTAACATATCGCATTTAGAGATGGCTACAAATCTATCTTTATCTAGCATTTCTGGATTATAACGACGTAGTTCGTCTAATAATATATCGTACTGTTTTTTAATATCTGGAGCATCTGCAGGAATTAAAAATAATAAAATAGAGTTACGTTCTATATGACGTAAAAAATAATATCCTAAACCTTTACCTTCTGCAGCACCTTCTATAATTCCAGGAATATCTGCCATTACAAAACTCTGGAATTCACGATGCTTTACAATTCCTAAATTTGGTTTTAGTGTAGTAAACTCGTAATCTGCAATTTTTGGTTTTGCTGAAGTAACAACAGATAGCAATGTAGATTTTCCTGCATTTGGAAACCCAACCAATCCAACATCTGCTAATAATTTAAGTTCTAGAGTAATGTCCTTTTCTTCCATTGGAATTCCAGGCTGTGCATAACGTGGTGTTTGGTTTGTAGAACTTTTAAAATGCCAGTTTCCACGACCTCCTTTTCCGCCTTGCGCTACAATTCTCTCTTCTCCTTCTTCGGTAATCTCAAAAAGCGTCTCGTCGGTTTCTGTATCTTTAACTACAGTTCCTAAAGGCACCTCTACATACATGTCTTCACCATCTGCTCCTGTACTTCTACCACTACTTCCACTACCTCCATGTCCAGCACGAATGTGTCTTTTGTATTTTAAGTGTATTAATGTCCAAAGATTAGAGTTTCCTCTTAAAATCACGTGTCCTCCTCGTCCACCATCACCACCATCTGGTCCACCTTTTGCAAGATATTTCTCGCGATGTAAATGTGTAGAACCTTGACCTCCTTTTCCAGAGCTAACGTGCATTTTTACGTAATCAACAAAATTTCCTTCTGTCATTTTTCTAAGTTATAAGTTTAGAGTTATAAGTTAAAAGTTGTTCACTCTAGTACTTACTCAGTTTTTAGTTTCGTTATAAAAAACTATAATTTATCGATAGCAGCACATAAACGTTCTGTAATGGCTTCAATACTACCAAAACCATCTACACCAAAATATTTATCTTGAGCAGAATAATAATCTTTTAAAATAGCTGTTTTTGTATAATACTCTTTAATACGGTTTCTTATAATACTCTCATCTGCATCATCTGATCTTCCACTAGATTTTCCACGTTCAAGGAGTCTTTCAACTAGAACTTCATCTTCAACTTCTAAAGCAATCATGGCATTAATTTGAGAGTCTTTACTTTCCATGAGTTTATCTAAAGCTTCTGCTTGTGTATTTGTTCTTGGAAAACCATCAAAAATAAACCCATTTGCATCAGTATTTTTTTCTACTTCAGCATTCAACATGTCTATGGTTACTTGGTCTGGCACTAACTCGCCTTTATCCATATACGATTTAGCTAAAATTCCAAGGGCAGTTTCATTTTTTATATTAAATCTAAATACATCTCCTGTAGAAATATGTACAAGATTATATTTTTCTTTTAAAAAATTGGCTTGAGTACCTTTACCTGCTCCTGGAGGTCCAAATAATACTAAATTTGTCATGTGTTGCGTTGTTTTTATTTGATATACTTCTGGCAAGTCTCTTCCTAAACCATCATAATCTAAACCGTAACCAACTATAAATTTATTAGGAATTTCTATACCAACATAATGAATTTTAAAGTCTTTTTTATAAGCTTCTGGTTTGTAAAACAAGGTTGCTATAAGCAATTGTTTTACACCTTCGTTTTTAAATATTCTGTGAATTTCATGAAGCGTTTTACCTGTATCTATAATATCTTCAAGAATAACTACAGTTCTTCCAGTCAAGTCTTGTGTTAAACCTATTAAACGCTGTATATCGTCTGAAGATTTTACACCTTCATAAGATGCTAATTTAATAAAAGTGACCTCACAAGGTTTTGGGTATTTCTTTACAAAATCGCTAACTACCATAAACGAACCGTTTAAAACACCAATAAACACTGGTATTTCGTCGCCTAAATCGTTTGCAAGTTCTTCTGCCATTTTAGACACAGCAGCGTCTATTTCTTTAGCAGAAATAAAAGGCTTAAAATATTTGTCGTGCAGCTTAATCATTATTTTACTTTAAGGAAAGTGGCAAAGATACGTATTTGTTAATCGAAATACGATTTTTGGTTTATCATTTTAGGGCTGATTTATTTTATAAAATGTATTTTTGTGTTATATAATATTATTATTTAATAATTAAAAAGTTTACCACTTTTGTGGCAATACAATGAACTATTTCTCTTCAGATTTTAAATTAGGTATTCTTGGTGGTGGCCAACTAGGCAAAATGATGCTTTACAGCACTAGAAAATTTGATATTCAAACCTATGTATTAGATCCAAATGATGAAGCGCCTTGCAAAATAGCTTGCAATACATTTATTCAAGGTGATTTAATGGATTTTGATACTGTTTACAACTTTGGTAAACAAGTAGATGTTTTAACTTTTGAAATTGAAAACGTAAATGTTGATGCCCTAGAAAAACTTGAAAAAGATGGCATAAAAGTATTTCCTAGTTCAAAGAATTTAAGAGTAATACAGAATAAAGCAAAACAAAAATTATTTTATTTAGACCATAATTTACCTACTTCAGAGTTTTCTCGATTTGCCTACGCTTCAGAAATTGAAGATGCGGTTTTAAATGGTGGTTTACATTTTCCTTTTGTTTGGAAGAGTGCACAATTTGGTTACGATGGTAATGGCGTAAAAGTCGTACGCAATTTAAATGATTTAAAAGGATTACCAGCTGGCGAATGTATAGCTGAGGAACTTATAGATTTTAAAAACGAATTGGCTGTAATTGTTGCTAGAACTCCAGATGGCGATGTTAAAACATATCCTGTTGTAGAAATGGAATTTCATCCAGAAGCCAACCAAGTAGAATATGTAATTTGTCCTGCAAGAATTACAGATGATGTGGCTAAAAAAGCACAAGATATTGCCTTAAAAGTGTCTCAAGCTTTTAATCATGTTGGATTGTTGGCAGTAGAGATGTTTCAAACTAAAAATGACGACATTTTAATAAACGAAGTCGCACCAAGACCACATAATTCTGGTCACCAAACTATTGAAGCCAGTTACACCTCTCAATTCGAACAGCATATTCGTGCTATTTTAAACTTACCTTTAGGCAAAACCGAAAGTAAAGTTGGTGGCATTATGGTAAATCTAGTTGGAGCAGAAGGATATACAGGTGATGTTTTATATGAAAACATTGCAGATATTATGAAAATGGAAGGCGTAACACCACATATTTATGGTAAAAAACAAACCAGACCTTTTCGTAAAATGGGACACGTAACTATAGTAAATGAAAATTTAAATACAGCACGTAAAATTGCTGAAGATGTAAAAAAGACGATTAAAGTAATAAGTAAATAATTATGAGCAAAGTAAGCGTAATCATGGGAAGCGATAGCGACCTTCCAGTAATGCAAGAAGCAATAGATATATTAAAAGGTTTTGATATTGAAGTTGAAGTAGATATTGTATCGGCACATAGAACACCAGAAAAACTTTTCGATTATGGTAAAAATGCACACACACGTGGCATAAAAGTTATTATAGCTGGTGCTGGTGGTGCTGCACATTTACCAGGAATGGTAGCTTCTTTATCGCCTTTACCTGTAATTGGTGTTCCTGTAAAAAGCAGGAATTCTATAGATGGTTGGGATTCTATTCTATCTATTTTACAAATGCCAGGAGGTGTTCCTGTTGCAACAGTTGCTTTAAATGGTGCAAAAAATGCTGGGATTTTAGCTGCACAAATAATTGGATCTAGCGACCAATGTGTTTTAGATAAAATAACAACCTATAAAGAAGGCTTAAAACTTAAAGTTGAAACAGCTTCTAAGAACTTAAATATATAAAAATATAAAAGCCCAGTCTCCTGGGCTTTTAATCGCTATTAATCTTTCTATCTATGAGTAAAACTCACATAAAAAAACTTATAGCAAAACTCTTAATTTGCATTTAGTTGAAAGAAAACAGAAGTAATTCTTCAAGGTTTTTCGGTTATATACAAAAATAATCGATTAAAAGCGATTTATATTCTGGCTTTTATTTGAATTTGAGACAAAAAAAAGCCTCAAATAAATTTGAGGCTTTTTATCGCTATTAATCAATAATTTTTAAGAGAGTAACCAGCTCTCAAGAAAAAATCTGATGCAAATTTAAAAGATATTTTCAATTTTTTGCATCTTTTAACTAAATTTTATTAAAAAATTAATCATCACATCATGAATATATTAACAAAAAAATTTTCTAATCCATATAATTCGGCTCCATTTACCCAAATTAACAATGAAAATTTTAAGCCAGCTATTATTGAGCTTATTGAAGAAACAAAACGAGAAATAGAAGCAATTACAAATAACCAAGCCCTTCCTACTTTCGAAAATACTATAGAAGCGTTAGAATTTTCTGGACAGCAATTAGATCGAGTCACTAGCATTTTTTTTAATCTTAATTCTGCCGAAACGAGTGACGATATTCAAAAAATTGCGCAAGAAGTCTCTCCAATACTTTCAGAATTTGGTAATGATATTACTTTAAACGCAGCCTTATTTAAGCGTGTAAAAGCTATTTACTACAAAAAAAACAATTTAAAACTAACTACAGAACAGCAAACCTTATTAGACAAAAAATACAAAAGCTTTTCTAGAAATGGCGCCAACTTAAATGAAGTTGATAAAGCTAGACTTCGAGAAATAGACAAAAAACTAGCAAAACTAAAACTACAATTTGGTGAAAATGTTTTAGCCGAAACCAATAAATATGAATTACACCTAACTAATGAAAACGATTTGTCTGGCTTACCTGAAGGTGCAAAAGAAGCTGCAAAACAATTAGCAGAAAGCAAACAAAAAGATGGTTGGCTAATAACTTTAGATTACCCAAGTTATATACCGTTTATGACTTATGCAGATAATAGAAATCTAAGACAAGAGCTTTCTAAAGCTGCAGGAAGTAAAGCCTTTAAAAACGACGATTTAGATAACCAAAACATTGTTTTAGAGATTGCTAATCTACGTTTTAAACGTGCTAATTTATTAGGTTATAAAACACATGCGCACTTTGTTTTAGAAGAACGCATGGCAGAAACACCAAAAAAAGTTCTTGAGTTTCTAAACGAATTACTTGAGAAAGCAAAACCAGCTGCAGAAAACGAATATAAAAACCTTGAAAACTTTGCCAAAAAAACAGATAAGATAGATCGATTAGAAAAATGGGATTCTGCTTACTATTCTGAAAAATTAAAACAAGAATTATTCAGTTTAGACGATGAGCAGTTAAAACCATACTTTAAATTGGAAAATGTTATAGAAGGCGCATTTATAGTAGCTAAAAAATTGTTCGGTTTGCAATTTGAAAAAATAAACAACATCGATAAATATCATGGAGATGTATTAACCTATAAAGTAACAGACAATAATGGTGATTTAGTTTCTATTTTTTATGCAGATTTCTTCCCAAGAAAAGGAAAAAGAAATGGTGCTTGGATGACGAGTTATAAACCACAATTTATAAAAGATGGAAAAGAGGAAAGACCTCATGTTTCTATTGTTTGCAATTTTACAAAACCTACAAAAAGCAAGCCTTCATTATTAACATTTAACGAGGTTACAACACTCTTTCACGAATTCGGCCATGCTTTACATGGTATGCTTGCAAAAACAACTTATCCAAGTTTATCTGGCACAAGTGTTTACTGGGATTTTGTTGAGTTGCCTAGCCAAGTTATGGAAAACTGGTGCTACGAAAAAGAAGCTTTAGAGCTTTTTGCAAAGCATTACGAAACAGGAGAAATTATACCAATAGATTTGGTAAATAAAATTAAAGAGTCTGCCACTTTTCATGAAGGTTTGCAAACGTTAAGACAAATTAGTTTTGGCTTATTAGATATGGCTTGGCATGCAGGAGAGTCGCCAGAGACTATTAAAAATGTGAAGGCTTTTGAAAACGACGCATTTAAAAACACCAACTTATTTCCTGATGTAAAAGAAAATTGTATGAGTACTGCATTTGCTCATATTTTTCAAGGTGGTTATAGTTCTGGATACTACAGCTATAAATGGGCAGAAGTATTAGATGCAGATGCATTCGATTATTTTAAACAGGAAGGTATTTTTAATAAAAATATTGCAAACAAATTTAAAGAACACGTATTGTCAAAAGGCGGAACAGAAAATCCAATGACATTATACAAGCGCTTTAGAGGTCAGGAACCAAAACCAGAAGCATTGCTAAAACGTGCAGGATTAATAAAATAATTTACTTTGCATTAAATTATAAAACAATCATTTTAAAAAGACGTTAAATTATATATAACGTCTTTTTTTTTATGAAAATACTTAAAGTAATTTTTCACTTTCTACTAATCTTACTACTAACAATAGTAACACAAGCAAAACAAGCTCAAGTTTTCGAAATGAAAACCATCTTAAATTACGAAACTGAAGCTATTTGTAATGAATTAAATATTACAGCGTCTAATCTATGGGTAATTATACACAGAGCACGAACTGCTATGGCTGGTTGTCTAGAAAAAAAATTGGTTTTAAAAAATGAGTAATAAAATATTTCTAAGCTGTGAAGAGGCAAACCATACTTGCGATAAAACGCAGTATAACGATGCTACACTGTGGGAAAAAATTAAGCTTACACTACATTTAGCATACTGTGTCGCTTGTAGAAAATATACAAAAAACAACACAAAACTTACTCATTTAATTAAGCAGAAATCTGTAAAATTAGATATTAAAGAAAAAACTAAAATGCAATCTGTTTTAGATAAAGAATTAGCAAAGCAGAACAATAATTAACCAAAATATTGGAATACTTTCTACCCAAAAGGAACTGTAGTAACGGTTCCTTTTTTTATTCGTAAAGACCAGAAATATAGCAGTAATAAATGTAATAATTGATGAACTAGTAATATTACAGTTGCTTAATTCATCTTTAAAAAATTCAGCAAAAAAGAAAACCATTAAAAATATTAATCCAAATAGCTTTGTAAGCTTTACTCCTATTTTTTGTGGTATTGTAGCTAATTTTAAACTATCGTACTTTAAGTCTCTAATCTCAAAAGGCAACATTAATACTATTACAAAAATAAAATATTGAAATGCAGTAATAAAAACATCTGCATTAAAGGTAAACTCGTTGTTAATTAGAGGTAAAAAAACAGTAACTCCTGTCCAAACAAAAGCAATAATATACACTTTAATTCCACTAACATCACGCAAGTTTTGCTGGTTATCTAAATAAAAATCTTTTGGGATAAATGGAAAGGCGTATAAAAAAGTAATTACTCCAAAAGCTAGAATATATATTAAAGATTTAAAGGGTAGTTGTAATGCATAATAACATAAAAACGCAAAACAAATAAAAGAGAATATTTGTATGGCCTTTAATGATTGTGTTAAACTTCTGTGATGAAATTTTGCAATCCCAAAATATTTCACAAAATTATAAGCAGTAATGGTAGCGTAAAAAATAAAATACAAGATGTTTTCATCGTATAAAATGTTGAATCTTTTTAACGTAATAAAACTCATAGCATACACGGCTAAAGCAACATGAACACTACTATTTAAATAAAAATCAAAAAACTGTTTAATTACTCGCATTAAACAAAGTTAAGCAAACTGTTAATAAAGGAGTTAAATGGTTAAAAACTTTCATTTATTTAAGAAATAATACCTTAAGTTTTCATTATTTTTGCATCACTAAATTTACACACAATTATAATGGATACAAACGCTTTTGCACTTCGCCATATTGGACCAAGAGAAGACGATCAAAAATTAATGCTTGACGCTATTGGTGTTGAGACTATAGAGCAACTCATATCAGAAACCATTCCTAATGACATTCGTTTAAAAGACGATTTAGACTTAGAATCAGCTATGAGTGAATTTGAGTATTCATCACATATTAATGAGCTTTCAAAACTTAACAAAGTATATAAAACATACATAGGCTTAGGGTATCACCCAACTATTTTACCAGCAGTTATTCAGCGTAACATTTTAGAAAATCCAGGTTGGTATACAGCCTACACTCCATATCAAGCAGAAATTGCACAAGGCCGTTTAGAAGCATTGTTAAATTTTCAAACTATGATTATTGATTTAACAGGAATGGAAATTGCAAACGCATCGCTTTTAGACGAAAGTACTGCTGCTGCAGAAGCCATGGGACTTCTGTTTTCTGTTAGAGAACGTCACCAAAAGAAAGCTAATGTAAATAAGTTTTTTGTTTCAGATTTAGTATTACCTCAAACAATAGATTTATTAGAAACCAGAGCAAACCCAATTGGAATAGAATTGGTTATTGGTAATGAGTCTGAATACAACCTTTCTAATGAATATTTTGGTGCATTATTACAGTATCCAGGTAAAAATGGACAAATTACAGATATAAAATCTTTTATAGAAAAGGCAAATGCTGAAGAGATTAAAGTCGCTATTGCAGCAGATATTTTAAGTTTAGTAAAATTAGAAGCACCAGGTCATTTTGGAGCAGATGTTGTTGTAGGTACTACACAACGTTTTGGTATACCAATGGGCTTTGGTGGACCTCATGCCGCTTTTTTTGCAACAAAAGAAGCTTATAAACGTGATATTCCTGGTAGAATAATTGGTGTAACAAAAGATGTTGATGGCAACAGAGCCTTACGTATGGCCTTACAAACCAGAGAACAACATATAAAACGTGATAAAGCAACATCTAATATTTGCACAGCACAAGTGCTTTTAGCAGTAATGGCTGGCATGTATGGCGTTTACCATGGACCAAAAGGATTAACTTTTATCGCAGATAAAATTAAAAACTCAACTTCTACTTTAGCTAAAGCTTTAGAAAAACTAGATTTAGAACAAGCTAACTCTCATTATTTTGATACTATTCAAATTAAAGCTGATGCTGTAAAAACTAAATATGAAGCTGAAAAAAGAGAGGTAAACTTTCATTATCCTGATACAAATACTGTAACAATATCTATTAATGAAACAACTTCTATTTCAGATTTAAATGAAATTATTTCAATTTTTGAAAGCGTTACAGAACTTACTACAGACAAAATCAAATCGATTGAAATTAGCAATACCATTCCAGATCATTTAAAACGTCAATCAAGTTTTATGACCTTTGATGTTTTTAATTCGCACCATTCAGAAACAGAATTAATGCGATACATCAAAGGATTGGAGCGTAAAGATTTAGCACTAAATCACTCCATGATTTCTTTAGGATCATGTACAATGAAATTAAATGCAGCAGCTGAAATGCTTCCGTTGAGTTCTACAAATTGGGGAAGTGTACATCCATTTGTACCAGTAGATCAACCAATAGGTTATAAACTAATGCTTAATGCTTTAGAAAACCAATTAACTGAAATTACAGGTTTTGCTGCCACTTCATTACAACCAAATTCTGGAGCACAAGGAGAATTTGCTGGTTTAATGGTTATTAAGGCCTATCACGAATCTCGTGGTGATCACCACAGAAACATTTGTTTAATTCCATCGTCTGCTCATGGCACAAATCCAGCAAGTGCAGTTATGGCTGGAATGAAAGTAGTGGTTACCAAAGCATCAGAAAACGGAAATATAGATGTAGAAGATTTGCGTGAAAAAGCAGAATTACATAAAGATAATTTATCTGCTTTAATGGTTACTTATCCCTCTACTCATGGTGTTTACGAATCTGCTATCAAAGATATTACTAAAATTATTCATGATAATGGAGGTCAAGTGTATATGGATGGCGCAAATATGAACGCTCAAGTTGGCTTAACTAATCCAGGAAATATTGGTGCAGATGTTTGTCATCTTAACTTACACAAGACCTTTGCAATTCCTCATGGTGGTGGTGGTCCTGGCGTAGGACCAATTTGTGTTGCAGAGCAATTGGTTCCTTTTTTACCTGGAAATCCAATTATTAAAACAGGTGGACATCAGTCTATCTCTGCAATTTCTGCTGCACCTTATGGCTCTGCATTAGCTTGCTTAATATCTTATGGTTACATAAAAATGTTAGGCTATAGAGGCTTAAAGAAAGCTACAGAAGTAGCCATATTAAATGCAAATTATATTAAAGAACGCTTAAAAGACCATTATCCTACATTATATTCTGGTGAAAAAGGAAGAGCTGCTCATGAAATGATTATTGATTGTCGTGATTTTAAAGCTAATGGCATTGAAGTTGTTGATATTGCAAAGCGTCTAATGGATTATGGATTTCATGCTCCAACAGTATCATTTCCAGTTGCTGGAACCATGATGATTGAGCCTACAGAAAGTGAAAGTAAAGCTGAAATGGATCGTTTTTGTGACGCCATGATTTCTATAAGAAAAGAAATTGCCGAAGCAAACAAAGACGACGACAATAATCCTTTAAAAAATGCACCTCATACCATGGATATGGTGACAAGTGACGAATGGCTTCTGCCTTACTCACGCCAAAAAGCAGCTTTTCCACTAGATTATGTGCATAACACCAAGTTTTGGCCAAGTGTAAGACGTGTAGATGATGCTTATGGAGACCGAAATTTAATTTGTACTTGTGCTCCAATCGAAGCCTATATGGAAGTGTAGTGGTT
Source organism: Lacinutrix sp. (assembly GCF_029238095.1). GTDB lineage: Bacteria > Bacteroidota > Bacteroidia > Flavobacteriales > Flavobacteriaceae > Lacinutrix. Next base: position 45,743 of record NZ_JAQWGS010000027.1, read on the forward strand.
TTAAATACTTTAAAAAAAAGTCTTTACCTCTTTTTTGGTAAAGACTTTTGTTTTTTGTTATTTTTAAGTATCATATTTTAAGAAATAATCAAAAAAAGACAATTAATTTAAAAACACTCATTACTCTATTTTTATTTAATTAGATTAGTAAAATAATAATGACTAATAGCTTTGCATTATGCCTACAAAAATTACAGGAACAGGAAGTTTCATTCCAACTCAAATTGAAAAAAACGAGAGTTTCTTTAATCATGAATTTATAAATTCAGATGGTTCTACAATAAACAATACCAACGAGGTTATAGTTGAAAAATTTAAAGCTATTACTGGAATTGAAGAAAGACGATATATAAAACCCTCATTATTAAATTCTGACATCGCCTTTTTCGCATCAGAGAAAGCAATAAAGGATGCAAGAATTGATAAAGAAACTTTAGACTATATTATTGTTGCTCATAATTATGGTGATGTAAAACATGATTCTGAACAAAGCGATACCGTGCCAAGTATAGCATCACGTATAAAACATTTATTAGGAATAAAAAATCCTAAATGTGTTGGTTACGATATTTTATTTGGTTGTCCTGGTTGGATAGAAGGTGTCATTCAAGCCAAAGCCTTTATTGCTTCTGGAATAGCTAAAAAATGTTTAGTGGTAGGCTCCGAAACTTTATCTCGCGTAGTAGACAAACATGATCGGGATTCAATGATTTATAGTGATGGTGCAGGAGCAGTAATTGTTGAAGCTACTGATGAAGAAGGCGGAATAAATGCTCATGAAACAGCAACTTTTGCATTAGACGAAGCACACTTTATTTACTTTGGAGAAACAAATAAGCCAGAAATTACAGATAAGCGTCGTTACATTAAAATGTATGGTCGTAAAATTTACGAGTTTGCCTTAACAAATGTACCACTAGCTTTAAAAGCTTGTCTAGAAAAAAGCGATTATAAAATTGAAGATGTAAAAAAAATATTGATACATCAGGCTAACGAGAAAATGGACGAGGCCATTGTAAAACGTTTTTATAAGCTACATAAAATGGAAATGCCAGAAGGTATAATGCCAATGAGCATTAATACACTAGGAAACTCTAGTGTTGCAACTGTACCAACTCTTTACGATTTAATATTAAAAGGACAACTTAAAGGTCATAAAATAAATAAAGGAGACGTTATTATTTTTGCTAGTGTAGGTGCAGGAATGAATATTAATGCCATAGTTTACAAACATTAATTAGTATTATATTTAACACGTATGCGTTGAGTATAAAACTTAAAAAAACAAAGCCTTGTACGAAGGAAAATTTCCACATAAAAGATACAAACTCACCTTTCAGTTTTTAAATAAACATATACCTAAAGAAGAAAAAATCTTAGATTTAGGCGTATCGAATCCGTTTACAAAAGTAATGGAAAAAGGCGGCTTTACAGTTAAAAACACAATTGGTGAAGATTTAGATGAAGACACCTCAGCTATTGTAAAATCTGATGCTACAGTTGTAACAGCTTTCGAGATTTTTGAACATTTATTATCACCATACACTGTTTTAAAGTCTATAAAAGCCGACAAGCTAGTTGCAAGTATTCCATTACGATTATGGTTTGCTTCAGCTTATAGAAGTAAAACTGACAAATGGGACAGGCATTACCATGAATTTGAAGATTGGCAATTTGACTGGCTTTTAGAAAAAGCAGGTTGGAAAATTATTGATCGAAGAAAATGGACTAACCCAACGAAAAAATTAGGCATACGCACTATTTTACGCTATTTTACCAAAAGGTATTACATTGTTTATGCTGAAAAAATAAAATAACTAAGTACCTTTATTTAACTTCAAGGCATGGCTGTTTCATTATAATTTCGGAAATTTAACACAGAAAAACACAACTATAAACCTTGAATATTTATATTGTCATTCCTACCCATAACGAAGAAAACTACATTGCATTAATGTTGGAGTCTTTAACAACACAGACATTGTTACCAAAAAAAGTTGTAGTTGTTAATGATAATTCTACAGACAAGACACAAGAATTAGTCGATGATTTTTCAACTAAAAACAATTGGATTGAAAGCATTACAATTCAATCTTCTAAAGAGCACATTCCAGGTAGTAAAGTAATAAATGCATTCTATAAAGGTTTAGAAACATTAGACAGTAACTACGATATTATTTGTAAATTTGACGCAGATATTATTCTACCTAATAATTACCTAGAATGTATAGTAAATCTTTTTAAAAGCAGTGAAAAAATTGGCATTGCAGGTGGTTTGGCCTATATTAAAAAAAACAATAAATGGATTTACGAAACCATCTCATCAAAAAATCATGTTAGAGGTCCATTTAAAGCCTACAGAAAAGACTGTTTTAAAGCCATTGGTGGTTTAAAACAAAGTATTGGTTGGGACACTGTAGATGTTTTATTAGCACAATATTATGGTTGGAAAATAAAAACAGATACGACTCTAAAAGTTAAGCATTTAAAACCAACTGGAAAATACTACAATCCAAAAAATCGCTTTTTACAAGGAGAAGCATTTTACAAAATGCGTTATGGTTTTACAATTACACTAATTGCAGCAATAAAAAAAGGACTAACGAACTTAAGTTTTATATCTTTTGTAAACGATTTAAAAGGATTTTTTAAGGCTAAAACTAATAAAACCGAATATCTAGTTTCTGAAGCCGAAGGTAAATTTATTAGAAAATTACGTTGGAAAGGTATTAAAAGTAATATTTTAGGTTAATTTTATTCAGAACTCTTATTTTTTTGAAATTCTATATTGTTATACCTGCACACAATGAAGCATCCTATATTGGGCTAACGCTTCAGTCTCTAGCTTCGCAAACATTATTACCTAAAAAGGTTATAGTAGTTAACGATAATTCTACTGATGAGACTAAAAACATTATTGATGAATTTGAGAAAAAACACCAATGGTTAACCGTATTAACTATTACATCTTCAAACAAACATTTACCAGGTTCTAAAATTATTAATGCTTTTTATAAAGGTTTTAATAGTTTAGATGACGATTATGATGTGATTTGTAAGTTTGATGCCGATTTAATATTTCCAGATAACTATCTAGAAACATTAGCTAAACATTTTAACAAGGATAAAAAAATTGGTATGGCTTCTGGCTATTGTTATGTTGAAAAAAACAATAAATGGGAAAGAGAAAAAATTACAGGAAAAAAACACATTAGAGGCGCATTAAAGGCTTATAGAAAAGATTGTTTTATAGAGATTGGTAAACTTAAAAACGATATGGGTTGGGATACAATTGATGAGTTATTAGCTAAATTTTACAATTGGGAGATTGTGCTTGATGATAATTTAATAGTAAAACACTTAAAACCAACTGGACAAAACTATGGAAAACAAGCAAGGTTTATGCATGGTGAAGCCATGTATAAAATGCGCTATGGTATTATACTTACTTTTATAGTAGGTGTTTTTAATGGTTTAAAAAGAAAGAGCTTTGCTACTTTTAACAATTTTGTTTATGGATATTTTAAAGCAAAAAGAGCAAAATTAGAACCTTTTATCACAGAAAAACAAGGTCGTTTTGTAAGACAGGAACGCTGGAAAGATTTTAGAGACAAGATAGGTTTGTAAATGTTGAATTGATGAGGTTTCGCCTTCAATGAATTAGAAAAATAATTAATTAAAACTCCAATTTTTATAATTGCTTGAAGCCTCTAATCTATTTTCTACTTCGTCGTCTAATTCATGAAAAAAATCGATTCCTGTTAGTGCTTCAACCTCATCTACAGATACTACAAATTTATAAAGTGGCTTGTTAGAATCTTCATGATCCATTAAAAAAGCCAACATTTTTGTGTCTCCAGAATTGTTATCGATTATTACCTTATAAAACTGATTTGGGACGGCTACTTTTTCGGTTCCAATGGTTTTCATCGTGCCTTTTAAAACACCACCAGAAACCACAAAAACACCATCATACTTGCTTGCCCAATAGCGTGTTTTTTGTTCTAATCTATTCCAAACACCTGCATTGAAATCGTGTTTTTGAGGCGAAATATTACTTGTTAAAAAAGTTTCATCATGTGCAGTTTGACTGTACTTTCTGTCTCCAGCAGGACATAAATGACCTTTATCATACCCAGATTTTTTGTAATTTCTCCAATGGGCAGCTTTCGTTTTTACAGCTTCATCTATTTCAAAATACGGTCGCTTAAAATTGGTATTAGATAAATGCGATTTCTTAAGTTCATAAGCGACCCATTCTGCTTGTTCATGTGGTTCGCTATAACTTAAACTATAGCCTTGATGATGTATAGTTTGTCCTGTAGTACTTGTAGGCAAAAAATATTCGTTGGTATTTGCTTTTACAGTAACACCGCCTGAAACAACTTTTATTTGCTCTTGATTACTTATGTAATCCTTAATTACTAAGGTTGCAATAATTACTATTGCTGTCAATATGGAATATTTTGTTTTACTGTTCAATTTAAATTGTTTTTTTATTAATTAAACTAAACTCACAGAATTTAAGAAAAATAAAACCTCGCAATTGCGAGGTTTTAACACTATGTTCTTAAGTTTTATTTTAAACTTTCTAAGCTACTTTTTAATGTTTCAATCTTGGCCAAAGCATCTGCTTCTTTTTTCTTTTCACTTGCAACAACTTGCTCTGGTGCTCCTGCAACAAAACGCTCGTTGGAAAGTTTCTTTTGTACAGATTTAAGAAAACCTTCTGTGTAGTTTAATTCTTCTGTTAGTTTTGCAATTTCTGCTTCTACATCTATTGCGCCTTCCATTGGTATAAAGTACTCGTTAGATTTTACTCTGTAGGTTAAAGCACCTTCTACAGGTTCTTTAACGTATTCTATAGCTTCTAAATTTCCTAATTTTGAAATAACATCGTCAAAAGTAGTATCAGAATTTTCGTTATTAATAACCGATAAACTTATAGCGTCTTTAAATGCTATATTCTTTTCTTTTCTTACCGTTCTTATTCCAGAAATGACTTCTGAAGCAAATTCGAATTGAGAAATAATCTCACTATTAATTGGTTTTGCTTCTGGCCATTTGGCAATGATTAATGCTTCTTCTGGTGAACGCTCTGCAATATATTGCCATATATCTTCCGTTAAAAATGGCATAAAGGGATGTAATATTTTTAAATTATCTTCAAAAATGGCGATAATCGCCTTATAGGTAAGACTATCTATAGGCTTACCATAGGCAGGTTTTACTATCTCTAAAAGCCAACCACAAAAATCATCATAAATTAATTTGTAGATTGCCATTAAAGCATCACTTAGTCTGTATTTACTAAAATGGTCTTCTATCTCTACTAAGGCTGTTTGAAACTTTGCTTCGTACCAATCTAAAGCTATTTTACTAGAATTTGGTTGTAGTATATTATCACTAACATCCCAAATATTAGTTAAGTTAAAAGCATTCCATATTTTATTTCCAAAGGCTTTTCCTTGTTGGCAAAGTGCTTCGTCGAACATTAAATCGTTTCCTGCAGCACTACTTAGCAGTAAACCTACACGAACACCTCCTGCTCCATAATCTTCAATTAATTTTAATGCGTCTGGAGAGTTACCTAGAGATTTTGACATTTTACGACGTTGCTTATCGCGAACAAGACCTGTTAAATAGACATTGTTAAATGGTTTTTGGTCTTTATACTCGTAGCCAGCAATTATCATTCGTGCTACCCAAAAGAACAAAATATCTGGTCCTGTTACTAAATCGTTTGTAGGATAATAGTATTTTATTTCTTCGTTTTCTGGATTACGAATACCATCGAACACACTCATTGGCCATAACCAAGAGGAAAACCATGTGTCTAAAGCATCTGTATCTTGTTTTAAATCTGAAGCTTTTAAATCTGCGTCTCCTGTTACTTTTCGAGCTTTCTCAACTGCTGACTCTATATTCTCTGCAACCACAAAATGGTCTTTTCCGTCGCCATAGAAATAAGCAGGAATTTGTTGTCCCCAAAGTAATTGACGTGAGATATTCCAATCGCGAATGTTCTCCATCCAGTGACGATAAGTGTTTTCAAATTTCTTAGGAAATAATTTAATCTCTGCATCTTCACCTAAAACAGCTTCAATAGCAGGTTTTACTAATTCTTCCATTTTTAAAAACCATTGGTCGCTTAACCTTGGTTCTATTACAGCTTTGGTACGTTCAGATGTTCCTACTTTATTAATATGTGTTTCAGTTTTTATTAAAACACCAGTTTCGTCTAATAGTTTCGCTACATTTTTTCTTGCAACAAAACGATCTTGACCTTCAAATTGTAATCCAAAGCTATTTAACGAAGCATCTTCATTAAAAATATCAATGACTTCTAAATTATGCTTATCTCCTAAAACTTTATCATTTTCGTCGTGAGCAGGAGTTACTTTTAAACAACCAGTTCCAAACTCTATATCAACATATTCGTCTTCAATAATAGGAATCACTCTTCCGCAAATAGGCACAACTGCCTTTTTTCCTTTTAAATGTGTAAAACGTTCATCTTCTGGGTTAATACAAATTGCAGTATCACCAAAAATAGTTTCTGGTCTTGTGGTTGCAATGGTTAATGTATCATTACTTCCTTCAATTTTATAATTTAGATAATACAGATTTCCTTGACGTTCTTCATGTATTACTTCTTCATCAGACAACGTTGTTTTTGCTTCAGGATCCCAATTTACCATTCGGTAACCTCTATAAATTAATCCTTTTTCATGCAAATCAACAAAAACTTTAATTACAGCTTCAGACATGTCGTCGTCCATTGTGAATTTTGTACGTTCCCAATCGCAAGAGCAGCCTAACTTTTTAAGTTGCTCTAAAATTACACCTCCATATTCTTCGGTCCAATCCCAAGCATGCTTTAAAAAGGCTTCTCTTGTTAAGTCGTTTTTATCTATTCCTTGCTCTTTTAAACGTGCTACCACCTTAGCTTCTGTTGCAATAGAAGCGTGATCTGTACCAGGAACCCAACAAGCATTTTTCCCTTGTAAACGTGCACGACGAATAAGTACATCTTGAATTGTATTGTTTAGCATGTGTCCCATATGCAGTATTCCAGTAACGTTTGGAGGTGGAATTACAATGGTGTAAGGTTCTCTCTCGTCTGGTGTAGAATGAAAATAATCATGCTTCATCCAGTAACTGTACCATTTATTTTCTACTGCTTTTGCATCATATTTTGATGGAATGTTCATACTTTGGAATAGTTTTTGAATATTGAATAGCAAAAATACTTATATTTCTGTTTCTGCGAAATATTAACTTGTATTAATGTATTGATAAATATGCTGAATGTACATGTAAGATTGTATTATATCTAATAATTTTGCAGAACGCATAAAAAGGAGTTAAATTTACAAACACTTAAAATAAATATGATGAAAAAATTAATAACATTATTATTTGTCGGATTAATTAGTTTCTCAATTAATGCCCAAGATAAAGTAGCAAAAATTGAGTTTAAAGAAACAACGATTGATTATGGTACGATTGAAAAAGGAGCAAATGGCTTAAGAACTTTTGAGTTTACAAACACAGGTGATGCGCCATTAATTGTATCTAAAGTGAGTTCAAGTTGTGGATGTACTGTACCTAAAAAACCTGAAGCTCCTATAATGCCAGGGAAAACTGGTGAAATTGAGGTTAAATATGATACTAACCGTGTTATGCCAATTAGAAAAACAATTACAGTATTATCTAATGCCAATACACCAACTGTTACACTTAAAATTAAAGGAGAGGTTATTGATCCTTCTAAAGCAAGTGTTCTTGAAAAAACAAAAGGTAAAAGTGTAATGGAACAGTAGTACACATTTTTATATTTACACAAAAAGCCTAAAACATATGTTTTAGGCTTTTTAGTTTATTAGGGACTCAAGACTAAAAGTAACTTTTATTCTTTTTCCAAATCTTTCAACTTCCATAGTTATACGCTTTCCTTCTTTATCATAAAACTTATAAATTAACTCTTGTAAAGTGTACTTTATGGTATCATTACCGTTAATTTTTAATATAACATCTCCTTTTTGAAGCCCAACACGAGCTGCTGGAGAATTAGGTCTCACAAAAGAAATAGTATAGGCTTTCTTAACTACAAATTTTCTAGTATTGGTATAAACAGCTTGAACATTTATTGTATTCGAACTCTTATTATCTTTACTTGTATTTGACATAGTATTAGGTTCATATTCTGTAACCAATCTTATACCTTCATTCTCTACTTCTAGCCCACTTTTATTATAAATAAATTTGTTTTTAAAATTAGAGTTCCGTTTTAAAATAATTCTTGCGTTAGTGTAATCCATAATGATATTAAACCGTTTTAATATTTCGCCTCCAATACTACCATTTCTACCTTTAATTTTTCTTAAAACAGATGTATATGTTGAGTCTGGATAAGCAACCAAAGGCTTTCGTAAAACAAAAGACTTTAAACTAAAAGCTTTTAGTTTAGAACGTTTACCATGAACACTACCACTTAAACCATAGCCTAAAAAATCGTCGAAATAATTATCTTTTATTACTATGCCTAAACTATCATTTTCAAAAAGCCATAGTGCATCACTACTACCAGAATCTATTAATAATTTTACAGGAATGTTTTTATCTTTAATAGCAACTGAAACATTAAAATAAGGCTTATTATTATAAAACTCTAGCGCAAAAGTCTCACAAGCTTTACATGTTTTGTATTTATACTTTTCTGGAGAGATTAGTTTTATTTGCTTACTATTATAGTTAATATCTACCACTAAATCTCTAAATAAATCAAAACCTATAATACCATGAATTGGGATTCCTAATTTAGGTGCAAAATTTATTGTAGAATCAAAAATCACGTAAAAATCTTGATTATAATTTGTAACATCTCCTATTTTAAAAGTATTTCCAGAAGATTTTAATGCAGGAACCTTCCCATTATTACCTAGCCCTTTTAAATAAATAGTTTCAGCATTTAAAATCTCTAAAGAATCTGATGCCTTTAGAAAGTTAAACACAATTGGCTTACTAACTCCAGAATCTAGTAGAAAAGAAAGAGCGACACCATTAACTTCAACTGGAATGACTATAACATTATTAAGCAGTTTAAAACTAATTTTATCGACTCCTTTTTTATTATTTACAATATACTTGCCTTGTGCAACAGAAAGCAAAGACAAAAAGAGAAAAAATAATGTGATTTTTATTTTCATTGTTCATGAAGTTAAGAAATTTAATAACACAGATTAGACTTTTTTTTTGCAACTTTGTTATCTAAAATATATTTTATGCCATCGATTTCTAAAAAAGGGCAATCTATGCCTCAATCGCCAATAAGAAAGCTAGTTCCGTTTGCTGAAAAAGCTTATAAACAAGGTAAAACAGTTTATCATTTAAACATTGGACAGCCAGATATAAAAACACCTCAAATAGCCTTAGATGCTGTAAAAATTCACTCTCTAGATATTTTAGCCTATACAAGATCTGAGGGTTCTGAACAATACAGACAAAAAATTGCTAAATATTATGCTAAAAATAACATCCATGTTAAGCATGACGATATAATAGTAACTACAGGAGGAAGCGAAGCTTTATTATTTGCTTTTGGTAGTATTATGGATGTTGATGATGAGATTATTATTCCTGAGCCTTTTTACGCAAATTATAATGGTTTTTCAACTGCATCTGGTGTAAAAGTTGTACCAGTTATTTCTAAAATTGAAGATAATTTTGCATTACCTCCAATTGAAGAATTTGAAAAGTTAATTACACCAAAAACAAAAGGTATTTTAATATGTAATCCTGGAAACCCAACAGGTTATCTGTATTCAAAAGAAGAAATAAAAAAATTAGCTGCCATTGTAAAAAAACACAATTTATTTTTAATTGCAGACGAAGTTTATAGAGAGTTTGCATACGATGGCGCCAAACATTACTCTATTTTACAAGAAGAAGGGTTAGAAGATTATGCTATTGTAATAGACTCTGTTTCTAAACGTTACAGCATGTGTGGCGCAAGAATTGGTTGTCTAGTTTCTAAAAATAAAGAAGTAATACAAACCGCTTTAAAGTTTGCTCAAGCAAGATTAAGTCCACCAACACTAGCTCAAATTGCAAGTGAAGCAGCTTTAGATACACCGCAAAGTTATTTTGACGACGTTATAGAGGAATATGTAGAACGAAGAAATACTTTAATTTCAGAATTAAATAAAATAGAAGGCTTAAAAGTTGCAAATCCAAAGGGTGCCTTTTATTGTATAGCCGAACTACCAGTTAAAAACAGTGATGCTTTTGCACAATGGCTTTTAGAAGATTTTGACGTCGATGGAGAAACAGTAATGGTTGCTCCAGCAGCAGGATTTTACTCAACTCCTGGAGTAGGTTTAAATCAAATTAGAATTGCTTACGTACTAAACAAACAAAGTTTAATAAAATCTGTAAACATACTTAAAGAAGCTTTAAAAGTATATAAAGATTAGTGCTTATTCAACATAACATATCTCTAAAAAGCCACAATACTTTTGGTATCGATGTAAAAGCAAAACATTTTATTTCGGTTACCACTTTAGACCAGTTAATAGAAGTCTTAAAGCTTAAAGACTATCCAAACAAATTAATTCTTGGAGGAGGAAGCAATATGCTTTTAACCAAGGATATTCAAGCACTAGTAATACATATTAACTTAAAAGGCGTTTCATTAATTAAAGCCAACGATAAAAACGTTATAGTTAAAGCAAATGCTGGAGAAAACTGGCACGAATTTGTACTTTGGTGTATAGAAAACAACTATGGTGGCTTAGAAAACATGTCTTTAATACCTGGAAATGTTGGCACTTCTCCAATACAAAATATAGGAGCTTATGGTGTAGAGCTAAAAGACCACTTTGAGTCTTGTGAAGCATTAAATTTAGAGACTCTAAAGATTGAGGTTTTTAAAAATAAAGATTGTAATTTTGGATACAGACATTCCGTTTTTAAAAATGAATTAAAAGGCAAATACATAATTACAAGTGTTTCTTTTAAACTCTCAAAAACCAAGCATCAATTACACACCAATTATGGAGCTATTGCTGCACAGCTTGAAACCATGGCCATAAGAGAACCTACTATTAAAGATGTTTCTCAAGCAGTTATAACCATAAGACAAAGTAAACTTCCAGACCCAAAAGAAATTGGTAATAGTGGGAGTTTCTTTAAAAATCCAGTAATTTCAATAGAAGCTTTCGAAAAATTAAAATTAAATTTTCCTGAAGCACCTAGCTATCTTGTGTCTCAAAAAGAAGTTAAAGTTCCTGCAGGCTGGCTTATTGAAACCGCAGGTTTTAAAGGTAAAACCTTTGGTAATTATGGTGTGCATAAGAAGCAAGCCCTTGTTTTAGTAAATTATGGTGGTGCTAAAGGTGAGGACATCTTGGCGCTTTCAAAATTAATTCAAAAAACAATTTATCGTATCTTTAATATTGAAATTGAAGCCGAAGTAAATATTCTTTAATACAATAAGTTTACATTCCAAAAGTTAACCTAACAAAAGACAATAACAAAACTTGAGCACTTCAACAGAACAAGACATAATAACGTTACTACAAAATGGAGATAAAAAAGCCATTTCGCTTTTATACGAGCATTATTCTGGTGCGCTTTTAAGTGTCATTAAAAAAGTAATAAAAGATAACGATGTTGCACATGATGTGCTACAGGAAAGTTTTATAAAAGTCTGGAAAAAAGGAAAAACATACGACCCTTCTAAAGCCAAACTATTTACATGGTTGTATCGTATTTTTTATAATTCTGCAATAGACAAAGTACGCGCTTTAAAGAACAAAACTACTAAAGAAGTCCAAATTGAAGATTCTAACGTATATAAACTAACAACCAATAGTTTAAATCAAGACACTTTAGACATAAAAAAGCACTTGAGTAGTTTAGAATTAAAATATCAGGTAGTTTTAAATGCGCTGTTTTTTGAAGGTATGACTCAACAGGAAGCTTGCGAAGCGTTAAATATTCCTTTAGGAACCATTAAATCTAGATTAAAAATAGGGTTGCGTGAACTAAAAAAAATTTACAATCCTTAACAACTAATGTGATGACTGTTAATAAAGACACATTTTTAAAATCTGATTTGTTAGAAAGATATCTAACAGGTCTAACCAATTCTCAAGAAAACCTTGAGGTAGAACACTATATTAATACTTTTCCTGAAGTAAAAGAAGCCTACCATACACTTGAAAATAAATTAGAATTAGTTGCTTTTGCAAATGCAGAAGAGGCTCCTATACATTTACTAGGTTCAATTTTAGAAACATTGGATAATAAACCAGTAATGACTCTAAAAACCAAACCAAACAAATCGTGGTTTATTTTTGGTATTGCTGCTAGCATAGCGACATTAATTTTTGCTGGAAGTTCGCTCTACTTTTTTGTTCAAAATCAAGATTTATTAGATGAAAACCAAGTAATTGTTGATGAACTCTATGATTTAAGAAGCGATATTGACGAAAACAACTTAAAACTTGAGGCATTATCTGAAGAATTTTCAAGATTAAATAATCCTGAAACCGAAAAATACATTTTAAATGGTAATGGTCGAGCCAAAAATTTGAAGACTATAGCGTACATCAATCCTAAAGAAAAAACATCTTTAATAGATGTGGTTTCTTTACCAATTTTACCAAAAGATCAAGAGTATCAAATTTGGGCAGAGTTACAAGATAAGCAAGTTAATTTAGGAATATTAAGTCCTTCAGACAGACGATTGCAACAAATTCCTTATACCAAAGATGCACTTGGCTTAAGTATTACCATTGAACAGAAAGGCGTTAAACCTAACAAAAACACCACAGACACTCCTGTAGCAGAAATAGAGTTAAAAATTGGAGAATAAAACTTTATTGAGAATAAAAAAAAGCGCCTACCATTCCAAAGTTTACACCGTAAACATTAGCATCGTAAAAATTAGTTGCAAAAGCACCTGGATAAGTCTCAATACCACTAAAACCTTTAGCACTACTTACAATTAAATACAATACTGCTGCGCCAACTGCTCCACCCAATACTTGAGCTATAATATATCCAGGCAATTCTTTACTATTAAATCGTCCTCCCATAAATAGTCCAATAGAAACTGCTGGATTAAAATGACCACCCGAAATATGGCCTAAAGCATAAGCTCCTGTAAGAACCGTAAGTCCAAATGCTAGTGAGACTCCTACAAGTCCAATACCTACATCTGCAACACCTGCAGCTAATACTGCACTACCACAACCACCAAGTACTAACCAGAAAGTACCAATAAATTCTGCTAATAGTTTTTTCATAATAATAATTAATTTAAAGTTATGACTTCAATTTAATAAGATTACTCTCTTTTTTAACAATTACACTATGATTAATTAACTAAAATTTCAATAAAATTGATTAAATGCAAAAAAATTAGTTAAATGGAATATAGATTACACATTAAGCAACATTGATATAAAACTATTATCTTTGTATTATAATATCTTAAACAAATTAACGTGAAATTTTTTTTACTTACTTTAGCTTTGTTAGCTATAGCTGTTGGAGGAATTGCCATTAAAATATGGGCAAAAAAAGATGGTAAATTTGCTGGAACATGTGCAAGTCAGAATCCTATGTTAAATAAAGAAGGTGAATCTTGTGGTTTCTGCGGTAAAACTTCAGACCAGTTCGAGAACTGCAACGAAACACAACATTCATAATATTTTATGAATTTACTTGACGTTATTTTCTACAGCTTCGTGGTTGTAGTATTTATTCAAGTTATTTACTATGGAGTACTTTTTGGAAGTTTTGCATTTATAAAATTAGATAAGAAACCTTTTAAAAACCTTCCAGTATCTGTATTAATCTGTGCAAAAAATGAAGCAGATAACCTAAAACAGTTTTTGCCTTCAATATTTAAACAAAACTATTCTAATTTTGAAGTTGTTTTAATAAATGATGCCTCAATAGACGAGACATTAGAGGTCATGGAATCATTTGCTGCAAAACACGCGAACACAAAAATTATTAATGTTAAAAACATTGAAGCTTTTTGGGCAAATAAAAAATACGCATTAACTTTAGGTATAAAAGCAGCAAAACACAACCACTTATTGTTTACAGATGCAGATTGCGAGCCTATTTCTAATCAATGGATTAGCGAAATGGTTGCTCGATTTACAAACGAAAAAACCATAGTCTTAGGTTATGGTGCTTACCATAAAATTAAAAACTCTTTCCTTAATAAGTTAATTCGCTACGAAACTTTATTAACTGCTATTCAATACTTTTCTTTAGCAAAATTAGGGATGCCTTTTATGGGAGTTGGAAGAAACCTAGCCTACAGTAGAGAAGAATTTTTTAAAACTAATGGATTTATTAAACATATAGATGTGCGTTCTGGTGATGACGATTTGTTTATTAACGAAGCTGCACATTCCGGAAATACAGCAATTTGCTTTACAAAAGAAAGTTTTACAACTTCTAATCCTAAAACCACATATAATAAATGGTTTCGTCAAAAACGAAGACATGTCTCAACTGCCAATCGCTATCAATTTAAACACAAATCCATTTTAGCTCTATTTTACATTACTCAAGTGTTATTTTGGGTGCTTTCAATTACTTTATTAATTTTCTTTTTTTACTGGCAATTTGTAGCATCTCTAATCATTTTTAGATTAATTATTCAATATTTAGCAGTTGGCTTTTCAGCAAAAAAATTAAACGAAACCGATGTGCTTTATTTACTTCCTTTTCTCGAACTGTTTTTAATTGGTTTTCAATTAACTATATTTATAGCAAATCTTATTTCAAAACCAAACTATTGGAAGTAGAAGAAGCCATTGCAAAAGCAAAGAAAAATAACCAAAAAGCCTTCAATTTTTTATTGGACGAATTTTGGGATTATGTGTATGGCTATCAGTTAAAGCGTGTTACTAATGAATATGATGCTGAGGATATTACTATTCAAACCTTTTCTAAAGCCTTCGATAAAATTGATAAGTACGACGAAAAATATGCTTTTAAAACATGGCTAATTACCATATCTAAAAACATTCAAATAGATTTACATAGGAAAGAAAAAAGCTCTATTAATTCTAAAATAACAGATCATGAAGATGACAAAGTGTATCGTTTACTAGACGACTCTCCTTCACCTGAAGACAAATTAATTACAGAACAAAATTTAGCAAAGTTACTACGTGATATAAAAAAACTAAAACCAAATTATCAAGAGGTAATTAATTTACGTTATTTTCAAGAACTAAGCTATAACGAAATTAGTCAAGAGTTAAACGAACCCATGAATAATATAAAAGTAAAATTGCTTCGTGCTAAAAAATTATTAGCAGAAATTATTAAAAAGTAATGCTCTCATTAAAAAAACTCGGTCCTGGTTTATTATTTGCAGGTGCTGCAATTGGAGTATCGCATTTAGTTCAATCCACAAGAGCTGGAGCAGATTTTGGATTAAGTTTGCTTTGGGCTTTAGTTTTAGTTAACGTTTTTAAATATCCATTCTTTCAATATGGACCACGTTATGCATCTGCAACTGGAGAAAGTCTTTTAGAAGGTTATAAAAGGTTAAGCAAAGGCGTACTTATTACTTATTTTGCACTCACATTTGCAACTATGTTTACTATTCAAACAGCAGTAACTATAGTAACGGCAGGTTTAGCTTCAACTTTATTTGGAGATTTTATTTCTATAAAGCTATGGACTATAATTATTCTTTTTATTTGTCTAGCCATTCTATTTTTTGGTAAGTATAAACTTCTAGATCGATTAATGAAAACTATCATTGTTACACTAACTATAAGCACAATTCTAGCTGTTATTTTAGCTTTTACTAAAACGAATAATCATTTATCTCTTATTCAAATTTTACCAAAAGAAAGTCTAGAAATTGGGTTTTTAATTGCCTTTATGGGATGGATGCCAGCACCTTTAGATATTTCTGTATGGCATTCACTTTGGACAGTAGAAAAAGAAAAAAACACTAAAAATATAACTCCCAAATTAGCACTCTTCGATTTTAACATTGGTTACATTACAGCAATCTTTCTAGGCATTGGTTTCTTGCTTTTAGGTGCTTTAGTGATGTTTAATAGTGGTGAGATTTTTAGTAGTAAAGCTGGTGTGTTTTCAAACCAACTAATTATAATGTATGCAAACAGTTTAGGAAATTGGTCTTATGTCATTATTGGTATTGCAGCTTTTACAACCATGTTTAGCACAACACTTACTACACTTGATGCTTCACCAAGAGCAATGAATAGAACTTTAGAATTATTAACTAATAAAAAACAAAAACTTGGTTATGTCTTTTGGATTTTACTCTTAACCTTTGGTACAATTTTTATTTTTTTCTTTTTCGCATCAGAAATGGGTTTACTTATAAAAATAGCAACTATTCTTTCATTTATTACTGCTCCTTTTTATGCCATAATTAATTATGCTCTAGTTAGCAGTAAACACACTCCAGAAAGGTGGAGACCATCTAAACCACTACATTTACTTAGCATTTTAGGAATTATTTTTCTAGTTGGTTTTAGTGTCTGGTATCTTACTATTTTATAGAATACTTCGTATCTTTGTAACTTGAAAGAAAAATTTATGAATACGGAAACTCCTTCAGTATTATCAGTTAAAGAAAGACAGCCTAAACCAAAATGGTTGCGTGTAAAATTGCCTACAGGAAAAAAGTACACAGAACTTCGTGGCTTAGTGGACAAGTACAAATTAAATACCATTTGCACCTCTGGAAGTTGCCCAAATATGGGTGAATGTTGGGGAGAAGGCACTGCTACTTTCATGATTTTAGGTAATGTTTGTACACGTTCATGTGGCTTTTGCGGTGTAAAAACTGGAAGACCAGAAACTGTAGATTGGGATGAGCCTGAAAAAGTTGCACGCTCTATAAAAATCATGAAAATTAAACATGCTGTATTAACTAGCGTTGATAGAGATGATTTAAAAGATATGGGAAGCATAATGTGGGCAGAAACTGTAAAATCGGTTCGCAGAATGAATCCTGAAACCACTCTTGAAACCTTAATTCCAGATTTTCAAGGTATTGAAAAGCATATAGATAGAATTATAGAAGTAGCGCCAGAAGTAGTGTCTCATAATATAGAAACCGTTAAGCGATTAACTAGAGAAGTAAGAATCCAAGCAAAATACGAGCGTAGTTTAGGTGTGTTAAAATACTTAAAACAACAAGGACAGCGCAGAACAAAATCTGGTATTATGCTAGGTTTAGGCGAAACACGCGAAGAGGTTATAGAAACATTACAAGATTTACGTGCTAATAACGTAGACGTTGTTACTATTGGTCAATACCTTCAACCTAGTAAAAAACACTTACCTGTAAAACAATTTATTACTCCAGAGCAATTTAAAGAATACGAAACTATAGGTTTAGATTTAGGTTTCCGTCATGTAGAAAGTAGTGCACTAGTGCGTTCTTCTTACAAGGCTCAAAAACATATAAATTAATATGATTACTGTTGCTATAAACGGTTTTGGTCGTATTGGACGTCGTGTTTTTAGACTATTACAAGAACACAAAAACATTAAAGTTATAGCAATAAATGACCTAGCAGATGCAAAAACACTGAGTCATCTATTAAAGTACGATAGTATACATGGTGTTTTTAAGGGTAAAATATCTTATAAAGAAAATAGTATTCTTGTTAATAAAGATGAAATCACCCTTTTAAACGAAAAGCATCCTAAAACTATAAATTGGGAACCATTTACTCCAGATTTTGTTATTGAAGCGACAGGGAAATTTAAAACATCTAAAGATTTAGAGTTTCATATAAAAAATGGAGCAAAACGTGTTATTTTATCTGTTCCGCCTGAAGATGACGCGATTAAAACTATTGTTTTAGGAACAAACGAAGGTATATTAGATAGTAATGAAACTATAATCTCTAATGCATCATGTACTACTAATAATGCTGCACCAATGATTGCTATTATTAACAAACTTTGTGGAATCAATCAAGCTTACATAACAACAGTACATTCATACACAACAGATCAAAGTTTACACGATCAACCACACAGAGACTTACGTCGCGCTCGTGCTGCAGGACAATCTATAGTACCCACAACTACAGGAGCTGCAAAAGCTTTAACAAAAATTTTTCCAGAATTAGTAAATGTTATTGGTGGATGTGGTATTCGCGTACCTGTTGCAAATGGCTCGTTAACAGATATTACGTTTAATGTAAAAAAACCTGCAACTATTAAAGCAATTAATAATGCCTTTAAAAAAGCATCAAAAAACAAATACAAGGGCATTTTAGAATATACAGAAGATCCAATTGTATCTATTGATATTGTGGGAAACCCAAACTCTTGTATTTTCGATTCTCAAATGACTTCTGTTATTGGAAACATGGTTAAAATTATAGGTTGGTACGATAACGAAACTGGTTATTCTAGCCGTATAATCGACCTGATTAACAATTTGTCGACAAAAAAAGCACTTTTATCGAGTAAATAATTATATTTGTTATAGTCAACATCGCTATAATGTATTCATTTCAGAAAACTATTTTTATATTTTTTTTGTTGTTTGGATTAACCACCTTTGCTCAAGAAGAGCTAACACAAAAAGAGATAGCCGTAATTCAGGCTGAAGTAGAAGCAGACCTGTCTTTTGCTAAAAAAAACATTGAACACTATAATTATTTACAAGCAAAAATAAGTTTAGAAAATGCTATTAATAAAGCTAAAATACTAAACAATAAAAAAAGTTTAGGGCTTATTTATTATAATCTTGGAAAAATTCATCATCTGTTAGAAGAGCCTAATCTAGCTATTAGAACACTCACTAGAGCAATACAAATTCAACGTATAACAAAAGACAATACTAGTGTTGCAGAAACCTACAAAACACTTGGTGATGTTTTACTCAAAATTAAAAAACCAAAAGAAGCTTTAGAACACTATAAATCCGCACAAACCTTTTCTAGTCTAGAAAATCTTCAAAAGCTAGAAACTGAGACTATTATAAAAAAAGGAGAAGCTTACCTCGCTTTAAAAGATTATAAAAATGCCGAAATAACCTTTAAAAAAGCCATTTCTTTATCTAAAAAACTTAATTTAAATAACTTACTAAGTATTAGCTTAATACATTTAGGAGATGTACAAATTAAAAATGGCGCACTTAAATCTGCACAAAAAAACATTGAAGAAGGTATTGCAATTGCTAAGAAAAATAATGCTACAGACAACCTTAATGATGGATATTTAAGCTTAAGTAATTTACAAGAACGCGATGGGAATTATAAACTTGCAAATAAAAATTTAAAAGCCCATATAAAACTAACAGACTCATTACTAGAAGCTAAAAATAAATTGTTATTAACTGAGAAATTTAACGAATCTAAAATTACAAATCAATTAAACGCTCAAAAACAAGTTAATGCAGAGTTAGAACAAGAGAATGAACAGGATTCTGAAACGAGTACTTTTAATCAATTAACAATTGCTTTAATTACAATACTCTCATTACTAACATTATCGCTTTACAAAAACAATAATATTAGACTAAAATCTAATCTCATATTACAAAATAAAAATAGCGAACTTATTGAAAGTAAAGAAAAAGCTGAGCTAGCTTCAAGAACCAAAGCAAATTTTCTATCTACTGTAACTCACGAATTGCGAACACCATTATACGCAGTAACCGGATTAACAAATATGCTTTTAGAAGAAGATCCAAGACCAGAACAAATACCACATTTAAACTCGTTAAAATTTTCTGGTGATTACCTTTTAACCTTTATTAACGATATTCTTCAAATTAATAAAATTGAAGCTCATAAAGTAGAAGTCGAGAAAGAAGTTTTTAATTTAAAAAAGAAAATTGAAAATGTCATTTCTGCTTTAAATAACTCAGCTAACAGCAATAATGTTAAAATACATTTTGAATTCGACAAAAAACTACCTCACAATTATTTGTCTGATCAGCTTAAAATCTCTCAAATTTTAATTAACCTAATTGGAAACTCAATAAAGTTTACAAAAGATGGAGATATTTGGGTTAGAGTGCACAAAATAGAAGTTACTAACGGTATTTATAACATAAAAATAGAAGTTGAAGACAATGGTATAGGAATTAGTAAAGAAAAGCAAGCAAAAATGTTTGATAGCTTCTCTCAAGGCTCTATTCAAATTAACAGAAAATATGGTGGAACTGGATTAGGACTTTCTATTGTAAAAGGTTTAATAGACATACTTAATGGAAAAATATACTTCGATAGCGAACTTGGAAAAGGCACGACTTTCTTTATAGAAATACCTTTTGAATTTGCAGAAGAAACAATTGAAAAAGAAAAAATAAATTATTTTAAAGACTTAAATGAAGACGTTTTAAGTAAAATCAATATTCTTTTAGTTGAAGACAACAAAATCAACCAAATGATTACTAAAAAGATTTTAAACAAACTGAAACTTAATTGCGACATTGTAGAAAATGGTGAAGATGCCATTGAAAAAGTAAAAGTTAATACTTACGGTGTTGTTTTAATGGATATTCATATGCCAGGAATTAGCGGGATTGAGGCAACAAAAATAATTAGAAAATTCAATAAAGACCTTCCTATATACGCACTTACTGCTGTAACAATAGAAGATAAAATGGTAGAGTTTGACGAAGCAGAATTTACCGATATTATTAGCAAACCATTTAAGCAAGAAGATTTCGAAAAGAAATTATTTGATGTAATCGTATTTAAAGAAAACGCTTAAACTAAATTTTGGAGTTCACTAATTCGTTAAAAACTTGCGCGTTATCTATAGTAATTGTAATGGGAAGATAGAATAAATTATCTCCTAACTGCTGCTCTTCTAAAAGTCTAACATAATCCTTCTCTGTGGTTACAACAAGCTTATGTTTAGAGATAACCTCGATTTCTTTTTTAGAAAAATCATGATGATCACCATATTCTAAATGGTTAAAGCTTAAACCTTCTTTTTTTAAAAATGCAGTTAAAGGTTTTGCATTAGCAATACCAGTTACAAGTGTAAAATCTTTTAAATCTTGTAATGCTACATTTTTTTGTTTACCTACAACTTCTCTAGCGTAACTTATGCTGCTAAAAAAAAAATGTTGGTGATTTTTAGGCTTTAATTTAGATACTATAGTTTGTTTTTGGGATTGTGACAAATCACTTGGGCATTTAGTAACAACTATTATTTGCGCACGTTTTGCACCTTGTTTTGGCTCACGTAAATTACCTGTTGGTAACACCAAATCATAACAATATAAATTAGAATACGTAGTAAGTAAAATATTAAGCTTCGCTTTAACTTTTCTATGCTGAAAAGCATCATCTAATAAAATTAAATTGGGTTGTTTTTTTAACGCTCTAAGTTTAGAAATACCATTTTGCCTATTTTCATCAACAGCAACGGTTATTTCATTTTTAAATTTATTATAAAACTGAAACGGCTCATCTCCAAGTGTTTTGGCAGAAGATGTATTGTTAGCTAACAAAAAACCTTTAGTCTTTCTGCCATAGCCTCTACTTAATGTCGCTAAAGTATAATCTTTATGTAACAGTCTAATTAAATACTCAACCATTGGTGTTTTTCCAGTTCCACCAGCACTAATATTACCAATACAAACCACAGGAAAATGGTAAGATTTAGAAGCAAATAGACCTAAATCATAAAATCTATTACGCAACCAAGTAATGCCAAAATAAATAGGCACGATTGGGAATAATAAGACTCTAATAAATTTCATTAGTAAGGTTTAAGTATAACGAAAGTAAAAATTTTATATTTGTTATAAATCAATTCATACAAATAAAATGATTATTCAAGATGTTATAAACCACCTCGAAGACTTTGCGCCTTTAGCATACGCAGAAGATTTCGATAATGTAGGATTACTAGTAGGAGATAAAAACGCTAGTTTAACAGGTGTATTAGTAACCTTAGACACTTTAGAAGAAGTTGTGGATGAAGCAATAGAAAACAACTGTAACCTAATTGTAAGTTTTCATCCTATTATTTTTAAAGGTTTAAAGAAGCTTACAGGTAAAACATATGTAGAACGCACAGTACAAAAAGCTATAAAAAACGATATTGCTATTTATGCCATTCATACTGCGTTAGATAACCATATAAAAGGTGTAAACTATATAATTTGCGAACAACTTGGATTATTAAATAGAAAAATATTAATACCACAAGTAGAAACCATAAAAAAACTTACTACTTATGTGCCAAAAAGTGAGGCAGACAAATTAAGAGCAGCCATTTTTAACATTGGAGCTGGCAGTATTGGAAACTACAGCAATTGTAGTTTTAATGTAGAAGGTATTGGCGGTTACAATGGTAATGAAAATTCTAATCCTGTTATTGGTGAAAAAGGAAAAACACATTATGAAAATGAAACAAAAATAAGTGTCACTTTCGCTAAACATCTAGAATCTAAAGTAGTAGAAACATTATTTAAAAACCATCCTTACGAAGAAGTTGCCTACGAAATAACAACCTTAGAAAACAAAAACCAGAATATTGGTATGGGAATGGTTGGCACTCTAAAAAAACCAATGACTGAACATGATTTTTTTAAGTTTTTGAAAACTACAATGAAAACCAAAAGCATACGCCATTCAAAATTTACAAATAAACAAATTCAAAAAGTAGCCGTTTTAGGAGGCTCAGGAAGTTTTGCTATTAAAGCTGCAATAGCAGCAAAAGCTGATGTTTTTGTAACTTCAGACCTAAAATACCACGACTTCTTCTCTGCCGAAAACACCATTATTTTGGCAGATATTGGACATTATGAAAGCGAACAGTACACAAAAAACGGTTTAGTTGCACATCTTACAAAAAAAATTAGTAATTTTGCAGTCGTTTTATCAAAGACAAACACCAATCCTGTTAACTATTTTTAAAGTATGGCAAAGAGTAAAGAAATAAGTGTTGAGCAACGTTTAAGAGCTTTATACGATTTACAATTAATCGATTCTAGAATCGATGAGATAAGAAACGTTCGTGGAGAACTACCTTTAGAAGTTAGTGATTTAGAAGACGAAGTCGCTGGATTAAATAAAAGATTAGAAAAACTTGAAGAGAATTTAGCAGCAACCGATACTCAAATTAGCGACAAAAAAAATCTAATTGAAGAAGCTAAAACTTTAATAAAAAAGTACAGCGAGCAGCAAAAAAATGTTAGAAATAACAGAGAATTCAACTCGATTACTAAAGAAGTTGAGTACCAAGAACTAGAGATAGAGCTTGCCGAAAAACACATTAGAGAGTTTAGAGCTCAAATAGAGCAAAAGAAAGAGATTGCAGACAAAACAAGAGCACATGCGAAAGAGCGTGAAAACCACCTTAAGCATAAAAAAAGTGAGTTGAATGCTATTTTAGCTGAAACTGAAAAAGAAGAAGAGGCTCTTATTAAAAAGTCTGAGGACTACAAGAAAAAAATAGAAGAGCGTCTTGTTAAAGCATACAACCGTATACGTACAAATGTAAAAAATGGTTTAGCAGTTGTACCAATCGAAAGAGGTGCATCAGGCGGTTCTTACTTTACTATTCCACCTCAAGTACAAATGGAAATTGCAGCTCGTAAAAAAATTATTACAGATGAGCATTCTGGACGTATTTTAGTAGACGAAGTTTTAGCTGAAGAACAACAAGCAAAAATGGAAAAAATGTTTAAAAACTTATAATTTTTTTTCTTTTAAAATCATAACAAAGCCTTCATTAAAAATGAAGGCTTTTTTTTAGCAAAATTTTAAAACAATTAAAATTAAGGTTACTTAACTTTACAGTAGAAAATTGAAAAATAAACCTATGAAAAAGTTAATACTATTAGTTTTAGTGAGTGTCATGTTTAGTTGTAAAAATACAGCCCAAAATACAGAGTTAAAAACAATCCAAGACAATATAAAAAATGCAAAACCTGTTGAAGTTCCAATAGAAAACGGAATGGCCAAAGCCTACTTTGCTAGTGGCTGCTTTTGGTGTGTAGAAGCCATTTACGAAAGCGTAAAAGGAGTAGAAGAATCTATTAGTGGTTATGCTGGTGGACATACAAAAAATCCAACTTACGAAGCTAGCAACACTGGAAGAACAGGACACGCAGAAGCTGTAGAAATTATTTACAACCCAGAAATTGTAAGTTTCGACACCTTGGTAGATGTATACTTTGCATCCCAAAATCCAACGCAAGTTAATGGTCAAGGTCCAGATAATGGCTCACAATACCGTTCTATTATTTTATATCAAAACGAAGCGCAGAAAAAAATTATCGAATCTAAAAAAGCAGATTTAGCGAGTAAACTTAACAGGATTGTTGCTGCAGAAGTATACCCATTCCAAAAGTTTTGGGTTGCAGAAGACTATCATCAAAATTACGAAAAACTACATCCAGAAAATAGGTATATCCAAGGCGTTTCAATACCAAGATTAAAACGTTTTCAAGCAAAAATGCCTGAGATTTTGAAAAAAAACCATTAATTAAAGTAATGTAAAAATGGGTAATAGTGGTTTAACGATTAATAAACCAAGGTTTTAAATAAAAATAATTAAGATTAAGCTATCAAAATTATTTTCTAAATAAATTAAACTGTTAGTATAACAATTTAAAACTCTTTGCTATATTTTCGCCTTCAACAATATCTTTATCATAACAATATATGGTTGTTTCGTAAATAATACTTTTGTCTGGATGATACATAACAACAACAAAAACTGGTGTTCTAATATCACCATCTATATCTGTTGCTCTCACATAATAGCCTTTAGCAACATTTCTTAATTTTTTTGGTGTTTTAACCTCATATAAAGATAATTGGCTAGCAATAACTTTTGTGGTTTTAGATAGGTCTAAAAAGTAATCACTAGCTACCTCACTTGGATAAAATATCTCTGTATCTACAGCCAAATCATTATTTTCATAACCAACAACACGAATTGATTCAGTATCATATAATTCTATGTTTTTAGTTGTTTCGTAAGAAAAAAAATATTTTTCGGAAGTAATCGTTGTTTGAGCAAAACCCATTTGAATTATTCCTATTAGAAAAACTGCAGTATAAATTATATTTTTAATTATGTGTTTTGTTTTTATTTACTTACAATAAGTAATTATTTATCTGTTAGTGCTTAAGTTCTAATTTTGGTTTTTAAAATATAGTCACTTTTTAAAGAATGATTATAGAAAAATTTAAAAAATCTAAATATTAGTAGCCATACTCTTAAAAATTAATGGATACAATTTATCTTTTGTTCTAAATATGCTTAAAAACTTTTTAAGGTAAAACCAAAAGTTAAAAAACGATCTTCTTGTTTTTGATCTCCAATAACAAGGCTCTCGAAAGTGTGCCTATAATTAACTTTAAGATTTAAAAATTTCCATACAGGAAACTTCAAACCAACATCGCCTTGCCAACGAAAGTTATCACTTTGTGCTAAAGAAGGTTGGAAATAAATTTCATGATTAAAAATCAACTTTTCTTTAAATAAATAATACTTACCGTTTACCCAAATTGTGCCTCTAAAGGTGTTTATAGACTCCATACCATCGTAGTTGTTATAATTAAAGTCTGTATTAGAAAAGTTAGTATTCTCATATTCGCTAGACAAAGACAGTTTAAGCTAATCTTTTTCTTTCTCAAGAATCTGGAATGTTACACCAGCACCAAACAAGTAACGCAAATCTATTGCTCTTCTATAATTTGTACTAACAAAACCCAAAACAAAAGGATAGATTTTTTGCTCTGGATTTAGATATAAAAAGTTAAGACTTAAAATATCTTCATCTGCTTTTTCTTTACCAAATTCTTGAAATACATAAGAGTTCTGGTTTTTAAAAACCCACTTTTTCCATGGTTTAAAACTAAAGTCTGATTTTGCTCTAAATATTACTGTTTCTACATTTCCGCGTTGGTAAAAACCAGTAAGTGACATACTGGCTTTAACGCTCAATGTATCGCTCTCATTAATTTGGGCAAACAGTACAATTGGGAAAATAAATCAAAAATAGAATCGTTTTTTCATTGTTTAAACTAATACTTTATTGCCTTTAGTTCAAAAATTAAAGGATATAATTTGTCTTTTGTTACATACATTCCAGATGGAGTTTCTATTAAATTTGGCAAAACATTATAAGGTGCTTCATCATGCTCCTTTAAATACTCAATATGTAATCCAGCTTCAGTTAAAGCATTAATAACTTCACTTAAACCATGATTCCATCCATATTCTTTAGTTACCATTTTAGAGTCTTGGTTAGCGTAGGTGCCTTCATATTCTTCATAAATCACTTCATCTTGCATATAACCGTATTTCATAATGGGTTTACCTTCTAAGTAATCGAACATCCAAACTATTGGGTGAAACTCAACCATATAAAAAACACCTCCTTTGTTCAGTTTTTCGGCAATCATCTGTCCCCAAGGCTTTAAATCTGGTAACCAACCAATAACACCATAACTGGTATAAACAATATCGAAGGTTTCTTTTATATGTGCTGAAGCGTCTAAAACATTACAACAAACAAAATTAGCATCTAATTGCAACTCTGTGTTTAATTGTGTTGCTAATGCGATACCTTCATCGCTTAAATCTACTCCAGTACATCTTGCTCCTAACCTACTCCAACTTAAAGTATCTTGACCAAAATGACACTGTAAATGTAGTAGTGTTTTACCATTAACATCTCCTAAAGCATCCAATTCATACTGCATTAAGGAAGTCTTACCGTTTTTAAAAGCTTCCATTGCATACATCTCACTTTTAGCATGTACTTTTACTTTAGTATTCCAAGTTGCTTTATTTACCTCAAAATATTGAGAATTTGTGCTCATAACTGTTTGGTATTTTACCAAAACTAATTATTATTTCTTAGCTTTGAAAGAAAACTAAAAACCATGTATAGATTACTTATTATTTGTGTGCTCATTTTAGCGTCTTGCAAACAAGAAAAACCTGAAATTGAATTAACACTAGCTCAAAAAATTGCTAATGCGCATGGTTTTGAAAATTGGGATAAGGTTAAGGAATTTCACTTTACATTTAATGTTAACAAAGACAGTTCTCATTTTGGGCGTTCTTGGGTATGGAAACCAAAAGCAAACGAGGTAACAATGCTTACAGAAAAGGACACTATTACATACAACACGTCTAAAATAGAACAAGAAAGCATAAACACAGATCGCGCCTTCATTAACGATAAATATTGGGCTTTGTTACCTTTTCAATTAATTTGGGACACTAGCGCAACATTAGGAGAACCTTTTAAAGTTGAAGCACCTATAAGTAAAATAGAACTTAATAAAGTTACGTTAACCTATCCTTCAGATGGTGGTTATACACCAGGCGATGCCTATGATATTTTTTATGATGACTACTTTATTATAAAAGAATGGGTTTATAGAAAAGCAAATGCTAATGAACCATCAATGACCAATACCTTTGAAAACTACGAGAAATTTAGTGGTATTAAAATAGCTCAAGACCATAAAAAAGCTGAAGGCAATTAGAACCTTAATTTCACGAATATTAAAGTAATTACAGAATAACAACTAAAAACTAAAAAGTGTCAAACCATATTTTAGGTATAGCCTATGCTAAGCAATTAGACAAAGAAGATACAGTATCGCATTATAGAGAGCAATTTCATATTCCAAAAGACAAAGACGGAAATAACTGGCTGTACTTTACAGGAAACTCGCTTGGTTTACAACCAAAAGCCACTCAAAAATACATTCAGCAAGAATTAGAAGATTGGGCAAATTTTGGTGTAGAAGGCCATTTTGAAGCTAAAAATCCATGGATGCCATATCATGAATTCCTAACAGAATCTATGGCGAAAATTGTAGGTGCAAAACCTATTGAGGTTGTTATAATGAATACTTTAACAACTAATTTACACTTACTTATGGTAAGTTTTTACCAACCAACAAAAACAAAATACAAGATTGTAATAGAAAGTGATGCTTTTCCAAGCGATAGGTATGCTGTACAAACACAATTAGATTTTCATGGTTTTGATGCAAACGAAGGCTTAATAGAGTGGAAACCAAGACCAGGCGAAGAGCTTTTAAACATTGAAGATTTAGAAACTATACTTGAAAAACAAGGCGATGAAATTGCTTTACTACTTATTGGAGGTGTAAATTATTACACAGGGCAATATTTAGATTTAAAAAAAATAACACAATTAGGTCATGCTAAAAACTGTATGGTTGGCATAGATTTAGCACATGGCGTTGGTAATATAAAACCAGATTTACATAACTCTGGAGTAGATTTTGCAGCTTGGTGTACTTACAAATATTTAAACTCTGGACCTGGAAGTCTAGGAGGACTTTTTGTACACGAAAAACATGCACATAATAAAAAATTAAAACGTTTTGCTGGATGGTGGAGCCATAATAAAGCTACTCGTTTTAATATGAGGCAACCTCTAGATGTTATTCCTGGTGCAGAAGGTTGGCAACTTAGTAATCCACCAATTTTATCTATGGCAGCAATTAAGGCTTCTTTAGATATGTTTAACGAAGTCGGAATGGATGCACTTCGCGAGAAATCTGAAAGACTAACAGGTTATTTTGAGTTCTTAATTAATGAATTAAACAACAATAAAATTAAAATAATTACACCATCTAATCCAACTGAAAGAGGTTGTCAACTCTCTATTCAAGTAAAAGATGCCGATAAAAATTTACATAAAAAATTAACCGAAGCACATATTATTACAGATTGGAGAGAACCAGACGTAATACGTTGTGCTCCTGTGCCTTTGTATAATACTTTTGAAGATGTTTATAGAATGGTTGATAAATTGAAAGCTATTTTGAATTAAATTTTGAATACATTTCATAAAATAATTAGAGGAGAAAACATTATTGTTAAAATAAAAAAGAAAAGTGAAGTATCATTTTGGGAATTTCAAATCCTAGGTATTTTTAGCTTATTTACTAAACAGGGTTATGATTGTTTTTTTATTACAGATAAAAGAATTTTATTTTTAATAAAAGGTGAAATTATTACAAATATTGAGTATAACGATTTTAACAAAATCATATTTAACTCTCTAAACGATACATTAAAAATCGTGACTAATAGTGACAAAGAACAAATAGTATCATTAAAAAAACTAAGATTATCATTTGAAGAAATTCAATATCTAAAAAACAAACTAAATGCCTAAATCTCAAAACATACTAATCATTGGAGCAGGACTTTGCGGAAGTCTTTTAGCATTACGTTTAGCACAAAGAGGCTATACTGTTAACGTTTACGAAAGCAGACCAGATTTACGTACAACCGATATCTCTGCAGGACGTTCAATAAACTTAGCACTATCTGCTCGTGGTTTAAGAGCACTACGATTAGCAGGAATAGAAGACAAAGTCAAACCCTTATGTATACCAATGTATGGTAGATTAATGCACGACACACAAAGCAATACATTTCCTTCTAACTATTCTGGTCGCAAAGGCGAATTTATTAACTCTATTTCTAGAGGAGAGCTAAACGGATTGCTACTTACTGAAGCTGATAAATATGACAATCTAACCATTCATTTTAATAAAAAATGCAATAGTATAGATATAGAAAATAATACAGCACAACTTTACGATTACGAAACCAAAAAAGAATTTGAAGCAAAAGGCGATGTCCTTTTTGGTGCAGATGGTGCAGGATCCTCTTTACGTAAAGCCTATTTTTTAGAACGTAAATTTTTGTTCAGTTTTTCTCAAAATTATCTAACACACGGTTATAAAGAATTAGAAATTCCTGCCTCAAAAGAAGGCAAACACCAAATAAGTAAAGACTATTTACACATTTGGCCAAGAGGCGAATACATGCTAATTGCACTACCTAATTTAGATGGAAGCTTTACAGTAACGCTCTTTTTAAGTTATGAGGAAGGCGAATATAATTTCAATAATCTTACTACAGAAAAAACTATAAAAGCCTTTTTCGAATCGCAATTTCCTGATGCTTTAGCTTTAATTCCTAATATACTTGAAGAATTTACCAATAACCCAACAGGACCTTTAGGCACTATAAAATGTTCACCTTGGCATTACCAAGGTAAAAATGTATTATTAGGTGATGCTGCACATGCTATTGTGCCATTTTATGGACAAGGCATGAATGCTTCTTTTGAAGATGTCACTGTATTTAATACTGTTTTAGAGCAACATGAAGGCGATTGGGAAACCATTTTTAAAGTATACGAAAAAACAAGAAAAGCAGATACAGATGCAATAGCAGACTTAGCCATAGATAACTATTACGAAATGCGTGATCATGTGGCAAACCCAATGTTTAAAGAAAAGCGTATTTTAGAGATGGCTTTAGAAAAAGAATTTCCTGAAGAGTATTTCTCGAAATACTCGATGGTAACTTTTAAAGAAGACATTCCGTACAGCCAAGCCATGAAAAAAGGAAGAGCGCAAGACAAAGCAATTTTAAATATGATTGCAGACAAAACCATTAACATGAAAGACGATTTAAAAATTATATTAAAAAAAGTGCAACAAGAAACTAATGCCATTCTAGAAGACGATAGAATTGCAGGATTGAAATAAAATTATGAGTGAAAAAACAGTAACACCAAGAGGAGCATATCCACATGTAAGACAAGTAGGCGATTTTATTTTCGTTTCAGGAACCAGTTCTAGAAGAGCAGACAATACCATAGCTGGAGTGGATACTATTGACGAAATGGGAACAAAAAAATTAAACGCTTATACGCAAACACAAGAGGTTTTAAAAAATATAGACACCAACCTTAAAAAAGTTGGAGCCAGTTTAAAAGACGTAGTAGATGTCACTTCCTTTTTAGTAAACATGAATGACTTTGCAGATTATAATAAGGCTTATGCAGAGTTTTTCGAAAAAGAAACAGGACCAACACGCACTACAGTAGCAGTACATCAATTACCTCATCCAGATTTGGTAATTGAGATTAAGGTGATGGCTTATAAACCGAAATAATTTAGTTATTCTGTCATTCCGAAGGAGCACAGCAACTAGGAATCACATCATAATATTCTCGTATTCGTTCGAAATGACAAAAAAATATGAACATTCAAAACTACATAAACGGCAATTTCCACGATCCAATTCAAAATAATTGGATAGATAACTATAACCCAAGTAACGGAGAAGTATACGGACAAATACCAAACTCAACTAAAGAAGATGTAGAGAATGCATACATCGCTGCAAAATCTGCATTTCCTGTTTGGTCTCAAACAAGTATAGATGAACGTAGTAGAATTTTAATAAAAATATCCGAATTACTTGAAGCTAATCTAAATCGTTTTGCTGAAGCAGAAAGCAAAGACAATGGCAAACCAATTAGTTTAGCAAAAGCAGTAGACATTCCAAGAGCTGCAAGTAATTTCAGGTTTTTTGGTAATGCTATTACACAGTTTGCAAGCGAAAGCCACGAAAGTATTGGAGAAGCCATAAATTACACATTACGTCAACCTATAGGTGTTGTAGGTTGTATTTCTCCATGGAATTTACCTCTTTATTTATTTACCTGGAAAATTGCTCCAGCCATTGCTGCTGGAAATTGTGTGGTTGCCAAACCAAGTGAAGTCACACCAATGACAGCTTATTTATTAGGTAAAATCTGTAATGAAGCTGGACTCCCAAAAGGCGTTTTAAATATAGTGCATGGTCTTGGTGGATCTACAGGTCAAGCCATTATCGAGCATGAAGACATTAAAGCGATAAGTTTTACAGGAGGAACAGCAACAGGAGCACATATTGCAAGAGTTGCTGCACCACTATTTAAAAAACTCTCGCTAGAATTAGGTGGAAAAAACCCAAATATTATTTTTGCAGATTGCGATTATGACGATATGTTAGACACAACTGTAAGATCTTCTTTTGCTAACCAAGGTCAAATTTGCCTATGTGGAAGTCGCATTTTTGTAGAAGCTACTGTTTATAAAAAGTTTAAAAAAGATTTTGTTGAAAAAATAAAGGCTTTAAAAGTTGGGCATCCAAGTGAAGCTTCAACTAATATTGGCGCATTAGTCTCTAAAACACATTTAGAAAAAGTAAAAGAATATATAGAAATTGCCAAAACAGAAAACGGAAACATACTCTGTGGAGGAAATGAAGTTTCTGTAAATGGTTACGAAAATGGCTATTATTTGCAACCTACTGTTATAGAAGTTCCTACAGATGAATGCAGAGTAAACCAAGAAGAAATTTTTGGACCAGTAGTAACCATAATGCCTTTTAATACAGAAGACGAAGTCTTGCAAATGGCAAACAAAGTGAAATACGGATTGTCTGCAACACTTTGGACTAACAACCTTAAACGTTCTATGCGCATGAGTAATCAATTACAAGCAGGAATTGTTTGGGTTAACACATGGATGCTTCGCGATTTACGCACACCATTTGGTGGTGTAAAAGCCTCTGGTGTTGGACGTGAAGGTGGTTTTGAAGCGTTACGTTTCTTTACTGAAGCTAAAAATGTTTGTATAAAATATTAAAAAATTAAAAGAAATGTCTCCTCGAGTACAGTCGAGAGGTTTCAAAAGAACTTAGAACATGAATTTAAACCTAAACAACAAATACGCATTAGTATGTGGAAGTACAGCAGGAATTGGTAAAGCAACAGCTATGGCTTTAGCAGCAGAAGGAGTACAAATTACTCTTATTGCTAGAAATGAAGAGAAGCTAAAAGCAACATTAGCCCAATTACCTCAACATAGAAATCACGATTACATAGTTGCTGATTTTTCTAATCCGAAAACATTAAAAGAAAAGGTTGAAGCTTATGTAAAACAAAATCATGGCTTTCATATTTTGATAAACAATACAGGTGGCCCAAAAGGCGGACCAGTTTTTTCTGCTGATGTTGAGGAGTTTGAAAGTGCTTTTACACAACATTTAAAATGTAATCATGTACTAGCACAAGCTGTTGTTCCATTTATGAAAAGCGAATGTTATGGCAGAATTGTAAACGTCATTTCAACCTCTGTAAAACAACCATTAGATGGCTTAGGTGTAAGCAACACTATTCGTGGTGCAGTAGCCAACTGGAGTAAAACCTTAGCTAACGAGTTAGGGCAATTTGGTATTACCGTAAACAATGTACTTCCTGGAGCTACAGGAACAGAGCGTTTAACTGAAATTATAAAAAACAAATCTGCTAAATCTGGAAATACAGAAGAAGAATCTGCAAATGCTATGAAAAGTGCAGTTCCTGCTAAACGTTTTGCAAAACCAGAAGAATTAGCAGATGCCATTACATTTTTGGCAAGTGAACGTGCTGGTTATATTAACGGCATTAATCTTCCTGTAGATGGAGGAAGAACGAAGAGTTTATAGTTCAATTTCTCAATTTTTATTCCTATTTTTATTGAATTGATAAATTTGCGTTAAGGATTGAAGCGTTGTTGGAGCTCCTTGAAGAGAGCGACTGCCGAAAGCCTGACCAAGACAATGCTTTTTTGCATGCCTTGGTAACGCCCAAAATATAAAATGATGAGTAAGTTATTTCCGCCTATAAATTTTAAAGAATGGATTGAAGAAAACAGACACCTTTTAAAACCACCTGTTGGTAATAAAGTAGTCTGGAAAGATGGCGATTTTATTGTTATGGTTGTTGGTGGTCCAAATAGCAGAAAAGATTACCACTACAATGAAACACCAGAATTTTTCTATCAAGTAGAAGGTGATATTACCTTAAAAGTTATAGATAAAGGCACTCCAAAAGATATACTTATTAAAGAAGGAGAAATATTTTTATTACCACCTAAAGTACCACATTCTCCACAACGTGGCGCTAACACTGTTGGTTTAGTAATTGAATATCCTAGAGAAAAAGGCATGAAAGATGCTTTATTGTGGTTTTGTGAGAATTGTACAACAAAACTATATGAAGAAGATTTTACTTTAGATAATATTGAAACAGATATGCCTGCAATATTTGATAAATATTATGGTGATTCAAACAAACGTAGCTGCCCAAATTGTGGTCAAGTAATGCAACCACCAAAGAAAGTGCAATTAAATTAGCATTGTCATTCCTGCATATCCAGGAATCCATTATAATTTTAACTAAAAAGTAGATTCCTGCTTATGCAGGAATAACAAATATGAGCAAACGAAAACTAAGAATAAACGGTCACTCACACTTATTACCATATCCTGAAGACATTCCTCAGTTTATGCATGATAAAGGTATTTTTTGGGTTGATAAAGACCGTAAGTTTATGCTCCAGAAAGATTGGAGTCGTCCAGTTACAGATTCTAGTTTCTTTTTAGATGAGAAGTTAGAGTGGATGGAGCGTAACAAACTAGATCATGCTGTGGTACTTAACTTATCACAATTGTATGGCAATGGTTTACATGTGGAAGAGATGAAACAAGCGTTACGTTTTCAAAACGATTTTAATGCTAAAGTACAACGCGAAAACCCAAGTAAATTTACTTGTGGCTTTGTGGTTCATCCTGGTTTTGTGCGTGGTGCTTGCTGGGAAATAGAACGCTGCGTCGAAGAATTAGGGATGCGTTTATTATGCTTACCAACACATTACATGGATACCATTGGTACTTGGCGTTGTATTTTTGATGAAGAAAACGAGCCTATTTTTGAACTCGCCAATAAGTATAATTTGGCAGTAGAAATACATCCATACGATGGAGAAAAATTTATAAAATTAGAAAATACTTCTTGGCGTTTTCATTTAATCTGGATGTTAGCACAATGTGCAGATGCTTATCATTTCTTAACATTAAATGGATATCAAGATAAGTATCCAAACATGCGAACTTGCTTTGCACATGGAGGACAATTAGCACAAATTAACCTTGGACGACGTATTCAAGGTTTTGATGGTAGACCAGATTTATTTGAAGGTAAAACGCATCCAAGAAAAGCAGTTGGACACAAAAACATTTTCTTCGATACGTTAGTTCACGATACAGGAGGATTAGAACTTTTAATAAGAAATCAAGGTTCTAAACAAGTACTCATGGGACTCGACGATCCCTATCCTTTAGGAGAAATGGAAAGTGAAAAACAAAGTTCTTATCCTGGTAAAATTTTAGATTTAGCCATCGAAAGAAAAATTATTACAGAAACCGAACGTGATGCTATTTGGGAACACAACGTAATACAGTGGCTTTGTGGAGACGACCAAGAGGCAAAAGATAAATTAGTAAAACGTATTTTAGGCTAATGCATTTTATACCAGAAAAACTTGACGATTACGTTGTTGCACATTCTGAAAATGAACCAGAATTACTACAACAATTAACTCGAGAAACTTTTCAAAAAATATTACAGCCTCGTATGTCTAGTGGTCCATACCAAGGTCGCGTATTAAGTATGATTTCAAAATTAATTAACCCTAAAAACATACTAGAAATAGGGACTTTTACAGGTTATTCTACATTGTGTTTAGCTGAAGGTTTACAAAGGGAAGGTACTATTGATACTATTGATATTAATGAAGAACTCATTGATTTTCAACGTAAATTTTTTGATAAATCTATATAT
The DNA here is from genome assembly GCF_029238095.1 of Lacinutrix sp. Classification (GTDB taxonomy): domain Bacteria; phylum Bacteroidota; class Bacteroidia; order Flavobacteriales; family Flavobacteriaceae; genus Lacinutrix. The sequence continues at coordinate 81,291 of NZ_JAQWGS010000027.1, forward strand.
GGAACACAAATTTTTCAACATCTTGGTAATGCTTTAGAAATAATACCAAAATTTAATAAGACATTTGACTTAGTTTTTATTGATGCAGATAAAGATAATTATGTTAATTACTTTAACTTAATTATTAACAAACTAAAAACTGGAGGAATCATATTATCTGACAATGTTTTATGGAGTGGCAAAGTGATTGAAGTATTAGATCCAAAAGATAAAATGACGAAAGCCGTTTTAGAATACAACTCACTTTTAAAAGAAGATTCTCGCATAGAAACTGTAGTGTTGCCTATTCGCGACGGATTGACTATTAGTAGAAAGTTTTAATTTTGTTTCAGAAAAACAATTTAATACTAAAAAAGTAATGATTAAAGATTTACTGCTAACACCTTTTCAGAAATTTGTAAAACTAGAAAGCCTCTCTGGTATATTATTATTTGGAGCAACTATTGTTGCTTTAGTTTGGGCTAATTCTAGTTTTGGAGACAGCTATTTAACGCTTTGGGATTATAGACTAGGAATTTCTACTGAAGGATTTGAATTGAAAAAGCCTCTAATTCTTTGGATTAACGATGGCTTAATGGCTATTTTCTTTTTTTTAATCGGTCTAGAATTAAAAAGAGAATTATTAATTGGCGAAATAAATACTTTTAAAAAGGCTACGTTTCCTTTAGTAGCTGCTCTAGGTGGTGTTTTAATACCTGTGTTACTATATTTAGTATTAAATCAAGACCCAAATACAACAAAAGCTTGGGGAATACCAATGGCAACAGACATTGCTTTTGCTTTAGCTATTTTAGGCACATTAGGAAAAAGAGTGCCATTAAGCTTAAAGATCTTTCTTACTGCATTTGCAATTATAGACGATATTGCAGCTGTACTAGTTATAGCCATTTTCTACAGTGCCGCAATTAATTGGGTTTTAGTATTAATCGCTCTGGCCTTAATTGGGTTTCTTGCATTAATATATTATAAATTTAATTACTCACTAGCTGTTGGGTTAATTATTGCTACGATTGTTTGGTTTCTTTTTTTAAAATCTGGAATTCACCCAACCATAGCAGGTGTACTTTTAGCATTTACTGTGCCTATTAAAAGACGAATTAATATTTTTTCTTTTTCAAAAAACTTGTCTATATTATCTAATAAAATAGCTCAAAATGCTGCTGGAGAAGAGAATAACAACAAACACCTTTTAAGCGAAGACGAAATTAATAATATAGACAACTTAGACGATTTAACATTTAAAGTACGTTCTCCGCTTCAGTTCTTAGAACATAAACTACACAGCTTTACAGCTTATTTAATTTTACCAATCTTTGCTTTTGCCAATGCAGGTGTTGTGATTAGCACTTCTTACAATTTCAACTTTTCTTTAATGAGCAATATTGCAATTAGTCTGTTTTTTGGTAAATTATTAGGCATTACTTTGTTTTGTTATTTAGGCCTAAAATTAAAAGTAACGCAGTTACCGAGTGGTGTTAACTTTAAACAAATAATAGGAATTGCAAGTATTGCAGGAGTAGGTTTTACAATGTCTATTTTTATTGACAACTTAGCTTTTGCAGGAGACTTAATCAGTATTAACTCAGCTAAGGTTGGTATATTAATTGGTTCTTTTACCTCAGGATTATTAGGATTTTTAATTTTACGTTTCTCTAGTAAAGCTGATAAATTATAGACCAATAAAGGTTAACTAAAGAAATAATGCTAAAAATTATTATTTAATAAAAAGGAAAATACTACATTTTTCTTCTAATAGAACCTGTAAAATCCTCTAAATCGTCTTTTACCTTTTTAAGTTCGTCTTGCACATCTTTAGTAATGCTAGTATCTAAACCATTTTGCTCTGCACTTTTAGTAATTTCGCCTTTAATGTCATTACTCGCATCTTTTAGCATACGCATACCTTTACCAAGACCACGTGCTATTTCTGGAATATTTTTTGCGCCAAAAATCATAACTACAGCGAGTATAATTAAAATAAACTCTTGGCCTCCAATAAATAAAAATGTTGTTAACTGTATCACTTTGCAAATATAGTAAGTAAATAGTTTTAAAAGTAAAAAGCCTTTTAAAATAAATTTCAAAAGGCTTTTTTACAAAGACGTATCATAGAATTTAAATGGTAAAATCACCATTTTTTTTATGTTCGCTATTCTCGTAACGTTCTATACATTTATTTAAAATATCGTAGGCTTCTTTTGCATCTCCCCAACCACCAACATCTACTTTCTTCTTTTCTAAATCCTTATAAACTTGAAAAAAATGTGTAATTTCTTTAATTCTATGCGGATTTAAATCGTTGATATCATTATAAGTATTCCATATTGGGTCTGTAACTGGAACACATATTAACTTTTCGTCAGGCCCTTTTTCATCTGCCATATGAAACACTCCAATAGGTTTTACTTCTACTACACACATTGGAAATGTAGGCTCTGTTCCCATTACTAAAACATCTAATGGATCGCCATCTAATGCCAATGTTTCTGGAATAAAACCGTAATCTCCTGGATACATCATCGATGAAAATAACATACGATCGAAACGTATTTTACCTAATTCGAAATCGTATTCGTATTTATTTCTACTCCCTTTTGGAATTTCTATTAAAACGTCGAACGTTAATTTTCCTGCTGGACTCATTTAAAATATTTATTATTTTTTATAAAAAACTGTTGTTTTTCGGGCTGCAAAAATACAAGATTCTTTAAGTATGCACAAGTAATCTCGCTTTAGATTAAAATTAACGATATTCTCTTATAGTTTACGTTTTTAAAAGCAATAATTAAAGTCTTACCTTTATGGGTAAGTGAACAATCTTTTTAGTTTCATAGAAATCTTCTGAATAGAAATCTGAAATATTATAAATAGTTGCTGTTTTATAATCTTTCAATTCTTCTGTTAAATCTCCGCCTTTAAGATAAAGGATTCCGTTTTTAAGTGCATTGTTTTGTTGTTTCGATACTTTTCCTTTTATCCAATGAACAAAAGTAGGCATGGCAGCAACTGCTCTGCTTATTACAAAATCGTAAGTACCTTTTATATCCTCTACTCTTGAATGTGTTGTTTTAACATTCTCAAGACCTAAACCAGCAACTACTTCGTTTACAACTTTTAACTTTTTAGCAATACTGTCAACTAAATGAAAATCGCACTCTGGAAATAATATTGCTAAAGGAATTCCAGGGAAACCTCCTCCAGTACCAACATCTATTATTTTTGTTTCCTCTTTAAAAGTTATAACTTTTGCAATTGCAAGAGCATGTAAGACATGGCGTAAATATAACTCGTCTATATCTTTTCTAGACACAACGTTTATTTTTAAATTCCAATCTTGATACAATGATTCAAGTTTAGCAAACTTATTAATTTGATCTTGTGTAAGGTTAGGAAAATACTTAAGAATGAGCTCCATGTTTTTAAATTTTGAGCAAAAGTAGAGAAATTATTGTGCATTTTTATGATAAATTAATTTATAAGCACGTCATTATTATTTATCTTTGTAGATATACTTAATACTTAAAAAACATCGTTTTAGGTATAAAAAATTAATAGCATGACAAAACAAACAATATCTTTTTCAAGAAAAGACTCTGCAAAGTTTTTTAAAACATTAAACAAACGTGTTAACACTTACTTTAAAGAAAATAATATTAAAAAAACTGGTAACTGGAAGTTATATCTTAAAGCCATAGTAATGTTTACATTATTACTTGGACCACTCATTCTTATATTAACAGTAGAGTTACCGACTTGGCTTCAAATAATATCTATGATGGTTATAGGTATTGGTATGGCTGGAGTAGGAATGAATGTGATGCATGATGCCAATCATGGATCCTTTTCTAGCAAAAAATGGGTTAATAAATTAATGGGAAGTAGTATTCATATTTTAGCTGGTAACGATTACAATTGGAAAGTACAACACAATGTTTTGCACCACACATACACTAATATTCAAGGACACGATGAAGATATTGACGCAGGAAGAATTATTCGTTTTTCTAAACATTCTAAATGGTTAAAAATTCATCAATACCAAAAATATTATGCGTTTTTACTGTATGGTTTATTAACAGTAAATTGGGCAATTACTACAGATTTTAAACAAACTTATGTATATTTAAAGAGAAAGTTGTCTTATGGTAAATTTCCAAAACCAGCAACACAATGGACAAAATTAATTATAGGCAAAATAACCTATTACACTATTTGGGTGGTTTTACCATTAGCTTTAGGTTACACTTGGTGGCAGGTTTTAATAGGCTTTTTAATTATGCACTACACCGCTGGAATGATTTTAAGTGTTGTTTTTCAATTAGCACATGTTATGCCTAATACTGAAATGCCTGTTCCTGACGAAGAAGGCAACATGAAAAACACATGGGCAATTCATCAATTATTTACAACCTCTAATTTTTCACCTAAAAGTTGGTTGGTAGAATTTTATACAGGAGGATTAAATAGGCAAGTAGAACATCATTTATTTGCACATATAAGCCATGTTCATTACAAAAATATAGCAAGAATCGTTAAAGAAACAGCAAAAGAATTTAGTTTGCCTTACAATGAGTACAACTCTATTTGGACTGCCATTGGTGAGCATTATCAACAACTAAAAGAATTAGGTATGAAACCTAATATGGCTTAATTTTAATGTATTTTCAATCAACAATTTACAATGAACCTACTTTCAGATAGAATAACGAATATGTCTACCTCTGCTACTTTAGCAATGGCAGCAAAAGCAAGAGAACTTAGAGCCGAAGGCAAAGACATAATAGGTTTAAGTTTAGGAGAACCAGATTTTAACACTCCAGATTTTATTAAAAATGCAGCAATAGAAGCTATAAATCAAAATTACAACTCTTATTCACCAGTAGATGGTTATGTAGAATTAAAAGAGGCTGTAATTACAAAGTTTAAACGCGATAACAATTTAACCTATACCTTGCCACAAATTGTAGTATCTACTGGTGCAAAACAATCGTTATATAACGTTGCACAAGTCATGCTAAATAAGGGAGACGAGGTTATTTTACCTTGTCCTTATTGGGTAAGTTATAGCGACATTGTAAAGGTTGCAGAAGGTATTCCTGTTGAAGTAAAAACGTCTATAGATACAGATTTTAAAATGACTGCCTCACAACTTGAAGCAGCTATTACACCAAAAACAAAAATGCTTTGGTTTAGTTCGCCTTGTAACCCAAGCGGTTCTTTATACAGTAAAGAAGAATTAGAAGCTTTGGCTGGAGTTTTAAGAAAGCATCCAAATATTTACGTTGTTTCAGATGAGATTTATGAACATATAAACTATACGGGGAAACCACACGCGAGTATGGCAGGAATAGAAGATATGTTTGATAGAACTGTAACCGTAAACGGCGTTTCTAAAGCGTTTGCCATGACAGGTTGGAGAGTTGGTTATATTGGTGCTCCAGATTGGATTGCTCGTGCTTGTAATAAAATGCAAGGTCAAGTAACAAGTGGTACAAACTGTATTGCTCAACGCGCTGTTATTACTGCCTTAAATGCAAAGCCTAGTGTGATAAATTATATGATTGACGAATTTAAAACACGTCGTGATATGGTTTTACAATTACTTGAAGATATTGAAGGTTTTAAAACCAACACACCAGAAGGTGCTTTTTATGTGTTTCCAGATGTTTCTTTTTTCTTCGGAAAAACCTTACGTGGAAAAACTATACATAACGCTACAGATTTTTCACTTTATTTATTAGAAGAAGCACTTGTGGCTACAGTAACAGGTGATGCCTTTGGAAATCCAGATTGTATAAGAATAAGTTATGCCGCTTCGCAAGAGCAAATTAAAGAAGCTGTTAAGAGGATTAAAGCTGCTTTGGTTTAAATAACTAATACTCATAAAAAATATAAAGCCTCTGATTGATTACAGAGGCTTTTTTTATAACTGTAATCCGTCAAACCAAAGTGGACTGTTTAGTATAATGCCTTTATTCAATTATAAATATTAGCTTAAAGCAACAAGAATTCTTATGCAAACACAACAAACTTTTTTACAGTACTCAAGGTACAACATAAATACAATTGTTCACTTTTTTCAGGTTGCTTTAAACAGAAATAGAGTTTGTCTTTAAATTTTTAAAATTCTATTTTACAATAGATTGATAATTAGAATTTAAAAAACCAGTGTAAGAAGTATGAATGTTTGATTTGATGATTGATTTCATCACACTGTTTTTTCTGGTTATATTATGACGACAAATCGTAATGAAAAATGTATCATATACCTAATTGAAGGTCAATTAAAAAATATAATACTACCTATTCCTCCAAAAGAAAGGTGTTAATAAAATTAGTACAGTAAACAACTCTAAACGTCCAATAAGCATTAAAAAAGAGGCCCACCACTTTCCAATTGGTGGTAAAGCTGCATAATTATTTACAGGACCAAAATCTCCTAATGCTGGACCTACGTTTCCTAAACTTGAAGCTGCTAATCCTATGGCAGACTCAAAGTCTATTTGCATCATAGAAAAACCTAGCGAACCTATAATAAAGGACAACAAGTATAATATAAAGAATCCTAAAATATTAAAAACAATATCACCTGAAACCGAACGTTTATTATACCTAACAGGTAAAATAGCATTAGGATGTAATGTACGCTTGAACTCTAAAAATCCATTCTTAATGGTTATTAAGTGTCTTACAATTTTTATTCCACCCGAAGTACTACCAGCTGAACCACCAAGAAACATTAATCCGAAAAAGAAGATGGTTAAAAAAGGTGTCCAGAGTGTATAATCTGCAGTAACAAAACCAGTAGTAGTAATTATGGCTAGAACTTGAAATAAACTGTGTCTAAAAGCACTCTCACCAACTCCTAAAACTTGTGGATGTTCTATAGTAGAAAGACTAAGGTCTGCATTAAAATATATAATTACTGCAGCCAAAATTGTAAAAATTGCTATAAATTTAAAATAGAGTTTAAACTCTTCGTCTTTATAAACTTTAGAGATTTTGCCTTTAAAAGCAAAGTAACTTAGCACAAAATTTGTTCCTGCTAAAAACATAAATACAATAATAATGTACTGTACCATTGGCATTGCATTCCAATAAGCAACACTAGCATTTTTTGTAGAAAATCCTCCTGTAGACAAAGTACTCATAGAGTGATTTATAGCATCAAAAAAATTCATTCCTGCTGCTTTAAGCAAAATAGTTTCTGCAGCTGTATAGCCAAAATAAATAAGCCATAACCGCTTTGCTGAATCTGTTATTCTAGGATGTAATTTATCTGCACTTGGGCCAGGAGCTTCAGCTGCAAAAAGCTGCATACCACCAATACCTAATAATGGTAGAATAGCCACCGCAAGAACAATAATACCCATTCCACCAATCCAATGTGTTAAACTTCTCCAAAATAAAACACCTTCTGGGACTGCTTCAATATCATTTAATATAGATGCACCTGTAGTTGTAAATCCAGACATGGTTTCGAAAAAGGCATCTGTAAAACTAGGAATCGCCTCAGTAAAAACATAAGGAATAGTACCAGATAGTGCCATAACAATCCAACCAAAGGATACTACTATGTAACCTTCTCGTTTATTCATTTCCTTTTTATGGTTTCGAGTATAAACCATTGCAGAAACACCAATAAGTAAGGTAACTAAACCAGATAAAAATAGTTTTAATGTTACACCATCTTTATAAATTAAGCTTACTATAGCAGATAATAGCATAAAACCACCATTAAACAGAAATAGTAAACCAAAGAAATGGAAAATAATTTTATAATTAAGTTTAAGGCTTTTGTACATAGTAGATTATAAAAACAATTTTTCTACCTCTTTTATAGATCTAGGTAAACAGCAAACTACTATATAATCGCCTTCTTGTATTTTAAAACTCCCTAAAGCAATTAATCCTTCGCCATTTCTTATAACTCCTCCAATAATTGCAGAACGTGGAAACGAAACATCCTTTATTTGCTGATTACAAATTTTAGAATCGCTCTTGACTTTAAATTCTAACAACTCTGCATTCATGTTGTTAAGCTTAGTCATGGCAATAACCTCGCCTTTTCTTACGTACCTAAATATGTTATTGGCTGCTAATAGTTTTTTATTAACCAATGTGTCAATACCTATGGAATGAGATAGCTCAAAATAATCCATATTCTCAACCAAAGCAATCGTCTTTTTTACACCTTTAGATTTTGCTACTAGACAAGACATAATATTAGTTTCAGAATTTCCAGTTACAGAAATAAAAGCATCCATATCACTAATATTTTCTTCTTCTAAAAGCTCTACATTTCTTCCGTCGCCATTAATAACTAGCACTTTTTCTAGAGTATCTGCCAAATCGAAAGCAACATCTCTATTATTTTCAATTAACTTAACATTAAATTGTTTTTCACTTAGATCTCTAGCTGTTTTATACCCTATTTTACTTCCACCAAGAATCATTACATCTTTAATGGCTGTGTTTGTTTTTCCTGTCATTTTACACAACTCGTCTCCTCCTCCTGCGCTTGTAATAAATACAACAGTATCGCCTTCTTTAAACTGCGTGTCGCCTCTAGGAATAATTGTATATTGTGTTCCAAAACGTTGAATTGCTATAGGTACAAAGTGAATTTCAGAAAAATGCTGAGCGGCCTCTTTTACAGATTTTCCAACAAAAGAAGCGGTTCTTGCCAAATCTAAACTCACCATTGTAAGTGCTCCATCTTCAAACTCATAACTTTCATTAAAAGCAGATTGATTTAATAATAATTGAATTTCTGATGCAGCAAGAGCTTCAGGAGAAATAAGCTCGTCTATACCAAAGCGTGTAAAACCAACCTCATCCTTATGCGTAATAAATTCGGTATTAGATATTCTAGCAATTGTGCGTTTAGAACCTAATTGCTTAGCTAAAACACAAACCGTAATGTTTGTGGTTTCTGAGGCTGTAACAGCAATTACAAGATCACTACCTTCTACTTTTGCTTCTTTTAACATAGCAATAGAGGTCGCATCTCCTTTTAAAACTTTAATATCTAAATGGTTATCTGCGTAAGAAAGACTTGCTCTATCTGTGTCTATTAACGTAATTTCTTGCGATTCATAAGACAATAATTTTGCTAAATGAAATCCTACTTCACCAGCTCCAGCAATAATTATTTTCATTCTTTGATTTATATAAAACGAATGACAAAGATAATTAATTAATTGTTTTCTTGTTTCTTAAAGGCTAAGCAATGTATTATATTTGCAAAAAAATAGTTTTGGAAAAAGTAAACCCTTATAAAGATAGTAAACTTGGCAAAAAAGAACAGGTTACTAAAATGTTCGACACGATTTCTGGAGAGTACGATGGTTTAAATCGTGTTATCTCTTTTGGAATAGACATTAAATGGAGAAAAAAGGTGGTGGAAATAGTTAAAGCTACCAATCCAGATAGTATTCTAGATATAGCTACAGGAACAGGAGATTTAGCTATTAACCTTGCGGAAACTAAGGCTAGTAAAATTATTGGTTTAGATATTAGTAGCGGAATGCTTGATATTGGAAAAACTAAAATTACAGCAAAAAAACTAGACGATAGAATTGAAATGATTATTGGAGATAGCGAAAATATGCCTTTTGAGGATAATTCGTTTGATGCTATAACTGTAGCCTTTGGAGTTAGAAATTTTGAAACTCTTGAGAATGGTTTAAAAGATATTTTACGTGTACTAAAACCTGGTGGTACCTTTGTAATTCTTGAAACTTCTGTACCTACAAAATTCCCATTTAAACAAGGCTACACATTTCACTCTAAAATTATACTACCAACCATAGGAAAATTATTCTCTAAAGACAAAACAGCTTACAAGTATTTAAGCGAAAGCGCTTCAGTTTTTCCTTACGGTGAAAATTTAAACAATATTTTGCGTAATATTGGGTTTATTAATGTTATAGATTTACCACAAACTTTTGGAGTGGCAACAATTTACAAAGCATCAAAAAAATAACATGAAGAAACTAATTGCACTAATACTATTTATTACAGCCACTTCTGTTTGTTCTGCGCAGTTATTTACTAGAGAAAAAGTTCAGAACAACCAAAGTATGGATAAACAATCTCTTAGTTGGGGATATTACTTTGGCGCCAATAATCTAGATTTTAAAATAGATTATAATGATAATATAGGAGATGTAGAAACCGTAAGATCTATAGGTTTTAATGTGGGTTTAGTTGCAGATGTTCGTGTAAACGACTATATAAACTTTAGGTTAGAACCAGGTTTAGTAATTGCCTCAAGAAATTTACAATATCCAGAAAATTATTTTGAAGGTATTCCTGAAGAAGACTTAAGTCCTTCAGATTTTTTACGAGAAATTAAATCGACTTATGTATACATTCCATTATTAATGAGGCTTTCTACAAAGCGTGTTAATAATTTTAAACCTTACATTACTTTTGGTGTCGCGACCTCGTTAAACTTATCTAGCAACGAAAAAAATCCTGAAGACAACACTGGAGGACGATTTAGAACTGCCAGAAGCGTTCAGTTTTTCGAAGTTGGTTTTGGTATAGATTTCTATTTATATTGGTTTAAATTCACACCCTCAATTCGTGGTGTTTTTGCTCTAAACGATGAGTTAGTAAGAGATGTAGATCCTAATAGTCCTTGGACAGGTAATATTAATTCTATGCAAACACGTGGTGTTTTTATTAATTTCACGTTTAGATAGATTTTATATTGTAGTATGTACAGTTGTAGTTTTTAAATAATGTGCTCAAGTGGCTAAATTTAAATACTTTTTAACAATAAGCACTTATAACTTTTTACCTTTTTAACTCACTTAAAAATATAGCAGTAGCAGTAGCAACATTTAAACTTTCTGTTGCCTGTAAATCTCCAAATCTTGGAATGGCAACACGTTGTGTTACTTGTTTTTCTATAGCTTCAGAGATACCATTAGCTTCATTTCCCATTATTAGCACACCTGTTTTTGGCAATTTACTTTTGTAAACATTTTCACCATCCATAAAAGCACCTAAAATTGGAATTTCAGCTTCCGATAAAAAAAGATGTAAATCTAAATAGTTAATATTTACTCTAGTAATCGAGCCCATTGTAGCTTGTATTACCTTAGGATTATAGCAATCTACCGTTTCTTTACTACACACTAATTCTTTAATACCAAACCAATCGCACAATCTTATAATAGTGCCTAAATTTCCAGGATCTCGCACACTGTCTAGAGCAACAACTAATCCTTTACAATCTATGGCTTTGGGTGTTGGTATTTTAAAAATCGCTAACGCTTTATTTGGTGTGGTTAAAAAACTAACTTTATTTAACTCGACATCTGTAATTAGTGTTTGATTATTGGTATAACTTTTGAAAGACACTGTCGTAAACAAATGATGTAATTCTAAAGAAGATTCTAAAAGTTCGTTAATGACTTTTAAACCTTCAGCAACAAAAAAACCGTCAGCAATTCTATATTTTTTTTGCTTGAGACGCGTTATTAATTTTATTTGGCTTTTTGATAGCATTTAAAAAATGTATTTTTGAACTTCTGGAGATTCAAAATTAGAGTTTAAAGTCAATACAAATCCTTTTAAAGATTGTTTAATTGAAAATACAAGATTCAAAAATACTATTTATTATTTTAATTTTTGGTTTTCTAACCTCGTGTAACTCTATTAAACGTGTGCCAAAAAACGCACATCTGCTAACAAAAACCACAATAAAGGTTAACGACAAAAACGAGGAGAGCGAAGCTGTAACAAACCTTATCCACCAGAAACCAAATAGTAGTATTCCCTATATTAACTTTAAAACAAGACTTTATCTATACAATTGGGCACGACCAAATTTAGACTCTATTTTAAAAGCTAGAGTTAAAAACAACCCAAAACGCACAGCAAGACAAACTCGATTTTTGTCTAAAAAACAATTTAATCAAGGACAAAGAATGAAGCTTGGTTTTAATAAATGGCTTAAAGAAACTGGTGAAGCTCCTGTAATTGTTAACGATTCGCTATCAAAAAAAACAGCCAAAAGACTTGAAGACTATTATTGGAATAATGGATGGTTAGACGTTAAAACAGATTTCGAAACCATAAGAAACGACAACCAAAGAGCAAGTGTAACTTATAAAGTAATTACAGGTGAACCTTACATTATAGACTCGCTCTCAACAAATATTGAAACTCCAGTTATAGACTCTTTGTACCAAAATAGTTTAAGTGAATCTTTAATTAAACCTAATAAACAATATAAAACTAACGATGGCTTAGCAGAAAGAGACCGTATTACAGACATGTTAAGAAACTCTGGAGTTTATCATTTTTCTCAGGATAATATTTTGTTTAAAATGGATAGTATTGGAAAAACAAAAAAAATAAATATAGAGCTTTACATAAGCGAAAAACCTATTAGAAAAGAAGATACTACACTATACGAACCTTTTAAAATATACAAAGTAAAAGATGTAAATATTTACACTAATAATGCTTTCGAGGATAAAGACATTCCTATAAAAGATACTACGTTTTACAACGGTTATAACATATATAGTAAAGAAAAACTACGTTTTAACTCTAAAATGCTTACTGATGCTGTTTTTATAAAACCAAAAACACTATTTAGAGACAAAAACAAATCACTAACATCTAGAAGAATTAGTAATTTAAAAACGTTTAAGTATCCAAAAATAGAATATGTAGAAAATACAGCAGATACCACTTTAACTGCTAATATTTATTTAACACCTTTAAAACGCTTTTCGCTGGGCTTTAGCGCAGAAGCATCACAAAGTAATATACAAACCATTGGTTTTTCTTTAAACCCAAGTCTATTAATGCGTAATGTTTTTAAAGGTGCTGAAACTCTTGAGCTTTCTGGAATAGCATCTATTGGTGCCTCTAAAGATGGCTCAAATGAACGTGACCAGTTTTTTGATATTAATGAAATAGGTGCTAATTTAAGATTAACAATTCCTAGGTTGTTTTCGCCTTTTAATACCGAGAAAATAATACCAAGTTCTATGTTTCCGTCTACTAGAATTAGTTTAGCCACAACAAGCCAAACTAATGTAGGCTTAGATAAGCAAACAGCAACAGGAACATTTAATTACAGATGGTTCCCAAATAATAAAGTATCTAATAGACTAGATGTATTTAACGTACAATTTGTAAAAAACCTAAACACAGGAAACTACTTTAATGTATATGAAAATTCTTTCAACTCACTTAATACCATTGCTATAAATTCTGGTTACATTAATAGTGGCGAAACTTTAGCATTACCAAATCAAGCAAATTTATTTATTGCAGACGCTACAAGTGGAAATGTATCAGGCATTACAACAACAGACTTACAAACTGTAAAAGCAATTAACGAAAGAAAAGAAAGACTTACAGAAGAAAACCTTATCCTAGCAACAAATTTTAGTTATACCAAAGACAGACGTGATAACTTATTCGATAACGACTTCTCTATCTTTAGACTAAGATTAGAACTAGCAGGAAATGTTCTAGCAGCAACATCAAATATGTTAGGCTTACAAAAAAATAACAACGATAAATACGAATTGTTTAATGTTGCTTTTTCACAATATGTAAAAACAGAGTTAGATTATGTTAAATATTGGGATTTAGGTGCTAAAAATGTTATTGCAATCCGTTCTTTCTTCGGTATTGCTATTCCTTATGGGAACTCTACAAACATTCCTTTTGCAAAAAGTTTTTTTGGGGGTGGTGCTAACGATAATCGTGCATGGTCTGCTTATAATCTTGGGCCTGGAAGCACACAATCTGTAAACGAATTTAACGAAGCTAATATGAAAATTGCCTTAAGTGCCGAAAACCGTTTTAACCTTTTTGGCGCACTTAATGGAGCCTTATTTGTAGATGCAGGAAACATTTGGAATGTACTTGATGATGTAGATGATGATGCCTCCACTTTTAATGCAATATCATCTATAAAAGATATTGCTGTAGGCTCTGGTTTTGGTTTAAGATACGATTTTAATTTCTTCATCCTTAGAGGAGATATTGGCTTTAAAACATACGATCCTGCTTACAACGAAGGCAACCGTTGGTTTAAGGACTATAACTTTGCTAATGCTGTGTATAATATAGGGATTAACTATCCTTTTTAAACTCTATTTGTCTTACCAACACTATATCGTTTTCGCAGTTTTATCATCAATTTTAGAGATAAATATTTAGAAATTGCTTACTTTTGAGTCTCAATTTTCAACCAAAACAATAGACCATGTCTCATAATATAAAACCAGGAGTTGCAACAGGAAAAGAAGTACAAGCTATTTTTAAATTAGCAAAAGAAAAAGGCTTTGCCTTACCAGCAGTTAATGTTGTAGGCTCTAACACAATTAATGGTGTTTTAGAAACAGCTAAAGCTTTAAATGCTCCTGTAATCATTCAGTTTTCTAATGGTGGTGGTGTGTTTAATGCAGGAAAAGGTTTAAGTAATGAAAACCAAAAAGCTGCAATTGCAGGTTCAATAGCAGGCGCAAAACATGTACATTTAATGGCAGAAGCTTACGGTGTACCTGTAATATTACATACAGACCACTGTGCAAAAAAATTATTGCCTTGGATTGATGGTTTATTAGATGCTAGTGAACAACATTTTGCAGAAACTGGCAAATCGCTTTACAGCTCTCATATGATTGATTTAAGCGAAGAACCTCTTGAAGAAAATATAGAAATTTGCAAAACTTACCTTAAGCGTATGAGCAAAATGGGTATGACTTTAGAAATCGAATTAGGAATTACTGGTGGCGAAGAAGATGGTGTAGATAATAGCGATGTAGACGAGTCTAAATTATATACACAACCAGAAGAAGTAGCTTATGCATACGAAGAATTAAGTAAAATAAGCGACCAATTCACCATTGCAGCAGCTTTTGGAAACGTTCATGGTGTTTACAAACCAGGAAATGTGAAATTGACTCCAAAAATTTTAAAAAACTCTCAAGAATATATTTCTAAGAAATTTGGTGTAGCGCACAACCATATCGATTTTGTTTTTCATGGTGGATCTGGATCTACAGAAGCAGAAATTCAAGAAGCCATTGGTTATGGTGTCATTAAAATGAATATAGACACAGATATGCAATATGCATTTATGACAGGTATTCGTGATTATATGGATGAAAAAGCAGACTATTTAAAAACTCAAATTGGTTCTCCAGATGGTCCAGAATCTCCAAATAAAAAACACTACGACCCACGTGTTTGGTTAAGAAAAGGAGAAATTACTTTTGTTGAAAGACTTAAAAAAGCATTCAAAGATTTAAATAATGTAAACACATTATAAGTAAATTATAACCTTGATTATAAATCCCATTTTAAAGTTTTAAAATGGGATTTTTATTTTTCAAAAAAAACAATTCTAGATATAGCGAAAACAAATTTTGAGTTGTAACAATAAAATGAGTAATTTTGTGTGCTTGTAAAAGCAAATTAACAAATAGATTTTTTAGAGTACTTCTAAAATTGTAAACCTAAAATCGTTAATCGAAATATGGCTTGGTTTAAAAGAAAAGAAAAAGGAATAACAACATCTACCGAAGAGAAAAAAGACATTCCAAAAGGATTGTGGTACAAATCTCCTACAGGAAAAGTTGTAGATTCTGAAGAATTAGCAAAAAATTTCTACGTGAGTCCAGAAGATGGTTACCATGTAAGAATAGGAAGTAAAGAATACTTCGAAATATTATTTGATGACAATAAATTTAAAGAATTAGACAAAGACTTATCGTCTAGAGATCCGCTTAAATTTGAAGACACTAAAAAATATCCAGACCGATTAAAAGCAGCTCAAGAAAAAACCAAATTAACAGACGCAGTACGTTGTGCTGTTGGCAAATCTAAAGGCAAAGACTTAGTAGTTGCAGCAATGGATTTTAGTTTTATTGGAGGTTCAATGGGTTCTGTTGTAGGCGAAAAAATTGCGCGTGCAGCAGACTATGCACTTAAAAACAAATTACCATTCATGATTATCTCTAAATCTGGAGGTGCCAGAATGATGGAAGCAGCATTATCATTAATGCAGCTAGCAAAAACATCGGCAAAATTAGCACAACTAGCAGATGCTGGCTTACCTTATATTTCGTTGTGTACAGACCCAACAACAGGTGGAACAACTGCATCATTTGCTATGTTAGGCGATATTAATATTGCAGAACCAGGAGCATTAATTGGGTTTGCAGGACCAAGAGTTGTAAAAGACACTACTGGTCAAGATTTACCAGATGGATTTCAAACTTCAGAGTTTTTATTAGAACATGGCTTTCTAGATTTTATTACCTTAAGAAAAGATTTAAAGAAAAAAGTAAATCTCTACATAGATTTAATAACAAATCAACCTTTAAGAGCCTAAATTCAATTTACACCTAAAAACTTTGCAATTAAACAAAAAAACGTATATTTGCCGCTCGAAAGATAGGCTTTCGTGTACATAACAATCATTTACAATAATATTAGAATGTATTTATCAAAAGAAGAAAAAAAAGAGCTCTTTAAAAAGCACGGTGGAGACTCAAAAAACACTGGTTCTGCAGAAGGGCAAATTGCTTTATTTACTCAAAGAATAGAGCATTTAACACAGCACTTAAAAACTAATCGTAAAGATTATAATACAGAGCGTTCGTTAGTAATGTTAGTTGGTAAGCGTCGCGCTTTACTAGATTACTTAACTAAAAAAGATGTCTTAAGATATCGTGCAATAGTTAAAGAATTAGGATTAAGAAAATAATCTCAATATAAAGACCACGCCTTACAGCGTGGTTTTTTGGTATAAACTAACTCGTTTGGAAGAGTTTAAACTCCAAAATTGAAGAAGCTAATTATAGTTTTTCATTGGTACAGCAACTATTACTACTACACAACACAACTACCAATGTTTAACCAAAATTTCGATATTAACTAAAATAGTCGAAATTAGAATTAAAAAATTTATGATTCCAAAAGTATTTAGAGAGGTCATAGACCTTGGAGATGGTAGAGAAATTTCTATCGAAACCGGAAAACTTGCAAAACAAGCACATGGTAGCGTTGTTGTGCAATCTGGAAAATGTATGTTATTATGTACAGTTGTTTCCAATTACAAACAAAGTCCAGTAGATTTTTTACCATTAACGGTAGATTATAGAGAGAAATTTGCTGCTGCAGGTCGTTATCCTGGAGGTTTCTTTAAAAGAGAAGCAAGACCTAGTGATGGCGAAGTATTAACCATGCGTTTAGTAGACCGTGTTTTGCGTCCATTATTCCCAAAAGATTACCATTCTGAAACTCAGGTGATGATACAGTTAATGTCTCACGATCCAGAAGTTATGCCAGATGCCATGGCAGGATTAGCAGCTTCTGCTGCTATTCAATTATCAGATTTTCCTTTTGAATGTGCAATTTCTGAAGCAAGAGTTGGCCGTGTAAATGGTGAATTTATTATTAATCCAACACCTTCACAATTAGCAGAATCTGATTTAGATATGATGATTGGTGCTTCTGCCGATTCAGTAATGATGGTAGAAGGTGAAATGCACGAGATTTCTGAAGAAGAAATGGCAGATGCCATTAAGTTTGCTCATGAAGCGATTAAAGTACAATGTGCTGCTCAAGTAAGATTGGCAGAAGCATTTGGTAAAAAAGCTGTACGTGAGTATGAACCTGAAAGAACAGACGAAGATTTAGAGAAAAAAGTATATGACATGGCTTACGATAAAGTGTATGCTATTGCAAAAGCTGGTTCTGCTAAACATGAAAGAAGTGCTGCATTTCAACAAATAAAAGAAGATATTAAAGCGACGTTTTCTGAAGAAGAATTAGAAGATTATGGTGGTTTAGTGTCTGATTATTATAGAAAAGCTGAAAAAGCTGCCATTAGAGATTTAACCTTAAATGAAGGGTTGCGTTTAGATGGTAGAAAAACAGACGAAATTAGACCAATCTGGTGTGAAGTAGATTACCTACCATCAACACATGGTTCGTCAATCTTTACTCGTGGAGAAACGCAAGCATTAGCAACCGTAACTTTAGGTACTTCTAGAGACGCAAACCAAATAGATATGCCATCTCAAGAAGGTGAAGAGCGTTTTTATTTACACTATAACTTCCCTCCTTTTTGTACAGGTGAAGCGAGACCAATTCGTGGTACATCGCGTCGTGAAGTAGGACATGGTAATTTAGCACAACGTGCTTTAAAAAACATGATTCCTGCAGATTGTCCTTATACAGTTCGTGTGGTTTCTGAAGTATTAGAATCTAACGGTTCGTCATCTATGGCAACTGTTTGTTCTGGCACAATGGCCTTAATGGATGCTGGAGTTCAAATGACTAAACCAGTTTCTGGTATTGCCATGGGATTAATTTCTCAAGGTGACAAATACGCAGTATTATCAGATATTTTAGGTGATGAAGATCATCTTGGTGATATGGATTTTAAAGTTACTGGTACTGCAGATGGTATTACTGCTTGTCAAATGGATATTAAGGTAAAAGGATTAAGCTACGAGATTTTAGTAAATGCGTTACAACAAGCACGAGCTGGTCGTTTACACATCTTAGAGAAATTAACAGATACCATTGCTAAGCCAAATACAGATGTTAAAGAACATGCACCCACAATGGTAACAAGACGTGTTCCTAACGAATTTATTGGAGCCTTAATAGGACCTGGTGGAAAAGTAATTCAGGAAATGCAAAAAGAAACTGAAACTACTATTGTTATTAACGAAGATCCAGTAACCGAAGAAGGTATTGTAGAAATTTTAGGTGTTGGTAAAAAAGGTATTAATGCTGTAATGGCAAAAATAGATGCTATTTTATTTAAGCCTACAGTTGGAAGTGTATACGAAGTAAAAGTTATCAAGATGTTAGATTTTGGTGCAGTTGTAGAGTATATGGATGCTCCTGGAAACGAAGTGTTATTACACGTTAGTGAATTAGCATGGGAACGTACAGAAAATGTAAGCGATGTTGTAAATATGGGTGATGTTTTCGATGTAAAGTATTTTGGATTGGATCCAAGAACACGTAAAGAAAAAGTATCTCGCAAAGCCATTTTACCAAAACCAGAAGGCTTTAAGGAAAGACCACCAAGAGACGATAACCGTTCTGGCGGACGTGATAACAGAGGTTCTCGCGACAATAGAGGTCGTGATAACAGACGTGATGACAGAAAACCAAGAGGAGAAAAGAAAGAAGATTAATTCTTTTTTAACATAGCTATTAAAAAGCCCATCAAAAATTTGATGGGCTTTTTTTTATAAAGAATCTAAAGGGCTTTTAAGTTTAGATGTTGCTCTAGAAAACCGAGATGTTATGCAGACTTACAACTTCGACTTCTTTAGATTGGTTAGCAATTCCTGATTTAGATATAGACGCTTCTTGGCTAGATTTCGGAGATGTCTTTAATGGATTATTAGAAGGTGTTGGAGAATTTATTGGAGGAACTTTGACGGACCATAAAAAACTACCTACAACACCTGTATAATTAATTGCTTGGTCACCTGCCGACTTACAATCATTCCTTCGGAATATTCTATCTGTGATTTATTTGCTAAATTAGTTGCTTAACCACGCAACTAATCTTATACAAACACGTTGTAGCCAATTACGAAAACCTGCTTAACACTGCAGGAGAAAAAGAGCGCAATACGTTTTTTAATAAAATATATGCTAAAATTGACGCATTGTATAATTTAATTGAAGCGACTCAAGTCTTAGATTTTGAGTAAGCCATAAGAGTAAGTGCGTTAAGGATGGAAACGACATCCTTTTTTATTTTTCTTAAAAAAGATATAGTGTACAGCCTGACGTTTTTAAGCCATCTCAGGTTTAAAAAGGTAACGCCAAAAAAAATAATTAAACTTTATTGTAACAAAATGTAACAATCGTGCGTATAACTAATGATAGTAAATTATTCACTCCCTTTTTAGGGAAAAATTCACACTTACATACATGAGACAACTTAAAATTACCAAGCAGGTTACTAATCGTGAGACCGCATCGCTAGATAAATATCTACAAGAAATTGGAAAAGTTGACTTAATTACCGCAGACGAAGAAGTAGAATTAGCACAACGTATTAAGGCTGGCGACCAGTTAGCACTTGAAAAATTAACAAAAGCTAATTTACGTTTTGTAGTATCGGTAGCTAAGCAATACCAAAACCAAGGTTTAACGTTACCTGATTTAATTAACGAAGGTAATTTAGGTTTAATTAAAGCTGCACAACGTTTTGATGAAACGCGTGGTTTTAAATTTATTTCTTATGCTGTATGGTGGATTAGACAGTCTATTTTACAAGCCTTAGCAGAACAATCTCGTATTGTACGTTTACCGTTAAATAAGATTGGTTCTATTAACAAAATAAACAAAACATTTGCCTTTTTAGAGCAAGCACACGAGCGTCCGCCAAGTGCTGAAGAAATTGCAAAAGAGTTAGACATGACTATTAACGACGTTAAAGAGTCTATGAAAAATTCTGGACGTCACGTAAGTATGGACGCGCCTTTAGTTGAAGGTGAAGATTCTAACCTTTATGATGTATTAAACTCTGGTGAGTCGCCAAACCCAGATCGTAACCTTTTACATGAGTCTTTACGTACTGAAATTGAGCGTGCCCTTGAGACTTTAACACCTCGTGAAGCAGATGTTATTAGATTATACTTTGGTTTAGGAAACCAACACCCAATGACTCTTGAAGAAATTGGTGAAACTTTCGATTTAACACGTGAACGTGTGAGACAAATTAAAGAAAAAGCAATAAGAAGATTAAAACATACTTCTAGAAGTAAAATATTAAAAACTTACTTAGGATAAAATCTAAGTTCTAGTAACAAACAGTTATTCATAACTGTTCGTTTTTTGATTGATGAAAGAAACCACGGCTGATTACCGTGGTTTCATTTTTTTATAATGTTATACTTTAATTTTTACAACTATATTTTGCTGTAAAACCAAATCTGTATTTTTATTAGTTCGCATTTTGTCGATAATTTTATACTTTTAATCGATAAATTGTATTGATTAATATAAAAAAACCTGCTTTTTAGGGTAATTTCTGGAATTTTAAATTTTGATTCCTACTTAACTATGTTGAAGACCATTTGCTATAGAAGCTTGATTACTAATGAACCCTCTATTCTAGAAATTGAGACACTATTTAATGCTTGTAAAAAGAACAATGATAATTACAATATAAAGGGTCTATTATATAAATACGAGGGTTACTACTTTCAAATTATTGAAGGAGAAACTGAAACTATTGATGCTATTTTTTCATGTATAAAAACAGACAAAAGGCATAAAAATATTGACGTTTTGGTAGATATTCCTATAACAGAGTATACTTTTGATAACTTTACAACTGGTTATAATAAGGTTAACGATTTAAACACTTTATTTGGGCTGCAAGAGTACCATGACCTAATTGTTACTAACAACTTTGCAAGTAAAGATATTTTTTCTGAGATTATTTCAAATCTATTTAGTCTAGAAGCATAAAAGTATTAGCTTTGTGTTTTACACTAAAAACATAAAAATGTCTTCAAAACTAATAGCGCCTTCAATGCTTGCTGCCGATTTTGGCAACTTGCAACGTGATACAGAAATGGTTAATAACAGTGATGCCGATTGGTTTCATATAGATGTAATGGATGGTCATTTTGTACCTAATATATCATATGGAATGCCAGTAATTGCAGCCATAAAAAAGCATGCAACAAAACCATTAGATGTACATTTAATGATAGAAAAGCCTGAGCGTTATATTGAAGAATTTGCAAAAGTTGGTGCAGATATTATAACTGTTCATTATGAATCTACTGTGCATTTGCATAGAACTTTAAGACAAATTAAAGATGCTGGATGTAAAGCTGGAATAGTTTTAAATTTAACAACACCAGTTTCTGTTTTAGAAGATATTTTACCTGAATGTTATATGATATTATTAATGTCTATTAATCCAGGTTTTGGTGGACAAAAATTTGAAGAGGTTACTTACCAACGTGTTCGTAAACTTCGTAAAATGATTGATGCACAAGGTCTAAACACCAAAATTGAAATTGATGGTGGTGTTACAGACAAGAACATTAAAAAACTTGTTGATGCTGGTGCAGATGTTTTTGTTGCTGGAAGCCATATTTTTAAAAGTGAAGACCAAATAAAAACAACTGCGAACTTAAAAGCTTTAGCAAACTCTTAAAACAAAAAAAAGCTCCATAAAGAGCTTTTTTTTTCTTTACAATTATTGATTTTGGATTTAATACTGTTCTAATAAATAGTTAATTAAATCTGTAGTAGTTACTATACCAACCAGTTTAGTATTGTCTACTACTGGTAAAGCATGAAATTCTTTTTTAGAAAGTATTTCGGCTACCTCTTTAATTAAAGTAGTAGATGATACTGTCGTTAAATTTTTTGCCATTACTTGCTCTATAGTAAACATATTATAGATAACCGTTTCTACATTATCTTCATTTTCGTCTATGGCATCTGCAAAACTAATTCTTAATAAATCTGTATAACTAAGCATTCCTATAATTGCATCTCCACTTACAACTGGAATATGTCTTATGTTATTTTTTTTAAATAACTCTTCTGCTCTTTCTAAACTATCTGTATGATTAAGAGTAATAACATTTTCTGTCATTATTGTTGAAACTTGTGTTCTTTTTTTCATTTGTCTTGGGTTTTAAATTCATATTAAAGTTATTAAACATTAAGCTAAATAAACATGACAAATATCACCACAAGCACTATTTTCTAAAAAGGAAGTCTTGATAAGTCTACATTACCTCCTGAAAACAGTACTCCAATTTTTTTGTTTTTAAAATGTTCTTTTTGTTTTATTACAGCTGCTAAAGCGACTGCACTTGAAGGTTCTATAACAATTTTAAGTCGCTCGAAAACTAATATCATTGCTGAAATAATTTCAGATTCCTCAACTCTTATAATTTGTTTTATATGCTTCTGAATAATTGGAAAGTTAATATCTCCTAATTGTGTTTTTAATCCGTCTGCTATAGTATTTGTAGAACTATTAGTTTCTATTTTACCACTCATTATGGAACGATAAGCATCGTCTACTACCATTGGTTCTGCTCCTATTACCTGACACTGTTTCCCAAAGTAATGCGCTGCTAAAGCTGTTCCTGCTATAAGTCCTCCTCCTCCTATTGGACATACTATGTAATCTAAATCATTATAGTCTTCTAAAAGTTCTTTACAAGCAGTTCCATTGCCTATTATAACATCCATATCATTAGAAGGATGAATAAATGTCGCTCCAGTACTGTCTTGAATTCTATTTGCAGTCTCTTGCCTAGCTTTAGTTGTAGATTCACATTCGGTAATACTACCATTATATTGTAAAACCGCATTCTTTTTAACTTGAGGCGCGTTTTCTGGCATGACAATATGTGCTTTTACACCTAAACTTTTAGCTGCTAAAGACAATGCTTGTGCAAAATTACCTGAAGAATGTGTAACTACACCTTTACTTCGTTGCTCTTCTGTTAACTTTAAAATAGCATTTGTTGCACCACGCATTTTAAAAGCACCCATTTTCTGGAAGTTTTCGCATTTAAAATACAAGTCTGCTTCTACTTTTTGATTAATAAGCTGGGAACTTAAAACTGGAGTTCTATGTATAAACTGTTGAATGCGCGCATGTGCTTTTGTTATATTGTCTTGTTTCATAATTACAACTAAAGATAGTTATTTTATTTTCGCTAATAACCTGAAAAATCAAAGTTAAGCATTTGCTTGACTTTGCCATATATTACTGGAAATTGAGATTGAAATTCTAAAGGCGTTTCTATAAAGTTTTCTACAATAACAGAAATAAACTCGTATTGATTTTCGTAGGCATAATCTCTTAAATAACCAGAAGTGACAAGCTTTTTCTTTAAAGACTGGTTGGCATCTAATAACACCAAAAGTTCATGAAAAGAGTCTAAAAAAATAGCCGAACTTGTACTATATTTTCTAGATTTTAAAAATGAAAAATGTATGGCATGAATACATTCGTGTACGCCTAAATTTAAGTTATCGTTACTTATAGCATATCCTTTTTTGAAGTCTTCCCAAGAAAATATTAATGCCTGGTAAGCCATATTAAATTCTCCTTTATGCCATTGCTTGTTTATTTTCGAAAAATAAGTTTTTGGGTAGATAATAATTTTATTTACAGAATCTATTTTATAATGTCGAAATCCAAAAGTTAATTTTGCAGCTGTAGCAGCAATCATTACTTTCATGGTCTTATTGACTTCAATTTCTTTACCAATAAACTCCCATTTTTTTAGATAATACTGTAAACGATGTTCAAAATTCTTTTGCTCAGAGAGCGTTAAACGATTATAAAAACCAAATTGTTCTTTAAGAATAGATTTATAATCGTTGTGAAGTGTTCTCTTTTTTAAATAAGCATGTGTATAAAATTGCTTTTTTTTAAAAAGCTCCACTTGTGCCATTTCAAAAAAATTAAAAGAGCCTCTTAAAACAACATAAACCACAACAATTGTTAGAAAGACAACTATTAAAACTAGAATTAGAAGTACAATTTTAAATACTAGAGCTGGTTCTTTTTCTATTAACAAACTTACAGTACTTAATAAAGTTGTATTCATTTAGTATTGGTTGAAAATTACAAGAGAATTAAATGTCTTGGTCAAGCTCCTTTTGTATAAAGAAAAGCAGTACTTACAAATTCAAGCAAGCTTGTTTTTACGCTCAGCTTTTATTTTTATTCGTGACCACGAGAGGATTCGAACCTCCAACCATCAGAGCCGAAATCTGATATTCTATCCAGTTGAACTACGTAGCCGTTTTTATTTTTTACCTAAGATAACTTACTTTTTACAATAGAAGAAATGGTTTTACCATCTGCTTTACCAGCTAATTTACCGCTTACCATTCCCATAACTTTACCCATATCTTTCATACCATCTGCTCCTACTTTGGCAATAACATCTTCAACAACTTTAGTTATTTCCTCTTCGCTTAATGCTTCTGGTAAAAACTTAGAAATAACTTCTGCTTCGGCCAATTCAGGTGCTGCTAAATCTTCTCGTCCTTGTTCTAAAAAAATAGCTGCACTATCTTTTCTTTGCTTTACTTGTTTTTGAAGTATTTTAAGCTCTTGCTCCTCTGTTAGTTCTTGTTTTGCGCCAGTTTCTGTTTGTGCTAATAATATTGCAGATTTTACTGCTCTTAAAGCCGTTAAGGCAACTGTGTTCTTACTTTTCATTGCCTCTTTTAAGGCTGTCATGATATTTGTAGTTAAACTCATTTTAAAATTTTATTTTAGTTTACGAAGATATGCAAAAAGATAAAAAGACTTGATAGGTCCATAAAACAAAACCCAAAACGTTTGGGAGCGTTTTGGGCTTGTTGAGATTAAATCTATTACTTGCTATTAACCAATACTATTTAATCTACATTATCGTGTAAAAATGAATTGTTATTTCTTAATTGAATATCATCATTATCATCTATGCTCAAGGTTGTTTTAGAAACGTTGTTTTCTGATGATGAATGTACTGTTTCATCTAAATTTAAACCTTGACGCTTATATGCTGGTATTTTCTCAATATCGTCTATTTTTGATGCGTTAAATTTATGATTAAACGACTTCATTTTTTGTCGTCTATCGTCTGCTCTTTCTTTAAGAATATCTGATATAGAACTATTCATTGGATCTAAATCTTCCTCAGGAGCTTCTACCTCTTGTTCTTGAGCAATTATTTTCTTTTCGAAAACAATTTCTTGATCTATAACCTCTTCTACTTTTATTGTTTGTTTATTATTAGTACTTACTTCTGCATAATCGTCTAAAGCATAACGCACTTCTTGGCCTTCATTAACTTCTGTTACTGGAATAACCTCTACATGTTCGTTTACTTCTATGTCGTTTAAATTAAAAATAATTTCTTCTTGCTCTTCTTCTATATTGTCTTCATTTATAGGCAAGTCGAAACTTAAGGTTATTTGTTGTTTTTCTTCTTCCTCAATACTTACAGGATTTATATTGGCTGTTTTATCTTCGGTTGAGGTAATAACAAACTCTTCGTCTGTGTTAAAGGTTGCAACAACTTCATCATAAACAACATCCATATTTTTTATAACTTCTGTTGTAGGTATTAACCCTAAATCATCTAGAGAGACTGTTCTTTGCTTATTAACCAAATTCATTTCCTTTTTGCTCAAAGAGTCTTCTGTGTCCTCATCTAAATCCAGAGTATGCTTTACGACTTTTGGTGGCTGAGGTTTTTCTAAAACAATGTCTGGCTTAATAATAGCAGGAGTGACTTCTTTTGGAGTTAAATCTTTTTCAATACTTTGGTCTTCTTCTAGAGCATGAATAACTTTTTTAATCTCTGTATTAGAAATTTCGTTTTGTTGTTCTACATTAAATCCTGTTGCAATAATGGTTACAGCTATTGATTCTTCTAACGATTCGTCTTCACCTACACCCATAATTATGTTTGCACCATGTCCTGCTTCGGTTTGAATATGATCGTTAATTTCACCAATCTCATCTATTGTTATTTCTTGAGAACCAGAAACGATTAGCAACAATACGTTTTTAGCTCCTGTAATTTTATTATCGTTTAATAATGGAGAATCTAAAGCTTTAGTAATCGCTTCATGTGCACGGTTTTGACCTGAAGAAATAGAAGATCCCATTATTGCTGTTCCACTATTACTTAGTACTGTTTTAGCATCGCGTAAATCGATGTTTTGTGTATAATGGTGTGTAATCACCTCTGCAATACCACGAGATGCAGTAGCTAAAACCTCGTCTGCTTTAGAGAATCCTGCTTTAAAACCAAGATTACCATAAACTTCTCTTAACTTGTTATTATTAATTACAATTAAAGAATCTACTTCTGCTCGCAACTTTTCTATTCCAATTTGTGCTTGTTCATTACGCATTTTTCCTTCAAACTGAAAAGGCATAGTTACAATACCAACTGTTAAAATATCCATTTCTTTGGCCATTTTAGCAATTATTGGTGCAGCACCTGTTCCTGTTCCTCCTCCCATTCCAGCAGTTATAAATACCATTTTAGTATTTGTACCAAGCATTTGTTGGATATCTGAAAAACTCTCGACTGCAGATTGCATGCCAACGTCTGGGTTTGCACCTGCTCCTAATCCTTCTGTTAAATTAACGCCAAGTTGGATTTTGTTTGGAACACCACTATTTTGAAGTGCTTGAGCATCTGTATTACAAATCACAAAGTCTACTCCTTTGATGCCTTGTTGAAACATGTGGTTAATGGCGTTGCTTCCACCTCCTCCAACGCCAATAACCTTAATGACATTAGATTGATTTTTAGGTAAATCAAAGGCGATACTTTCGAATTCATTGTTGCTCATAAAATTCTGTTTTATTATTTTTTATTCTTGCGCAGCATTGCTACGTTTATATTTTTATTAGATTTTTAGTGCTTGGCACTATTCTGCGTTGTCTAAAAAATCTTTTACTCGTTCTGTTAACGCATCTAAAAAAGAGCGTTTTTGTTTTGGTTTTGTTTCTTCTTGCACAGCTTCTTCCTCTTCTAATACTTCTATTTCTTCTGTTACTTCTTCTACAACGGCTTCTGCTTTAACGCGTTCTTGACGTTTTAAACCATCCATTACTAAACCAACTGCTGTTGCAAATAGTGGACTTGTAATAGCATCGTCGCTGTCACCAGCAAGATGCTCGTTTGGAAAACCAACTCTGGTGTCCATGCCAGTAATGTATTCTACTAATTGCTTTAAATGTTTTAACTGTGCTCCTCCTCCTGTTAAAACAATACCTGCTATTAATTTTTTCTTTTGTTCCTCGTGTCCGTAATTTTTTATTTCTACATAAACTTGCTCAATAATTTCTACAACACGAGCGTGAATAATTTTTGACAGGTTTTTAAGTGTAATTTCTTTTGGGTCTCTACCACGTAATCCTGGAATAGAAACAATTTCATTGTCTTTATTTTCTCCTGGCCACGCAGAACCAAATTTAATTTTTAATAGTTCGGCTTGCTTTTCAATAATAGAACAACCTTCTTTTATATCTTCTGTTATTACATTTCCTCCAAATGGAATAACAGCTGTATGTCTTATTATACCATCTCTGAAAATAGCTAAATCTGTTGTTCCACCTCCTATATCTATTAATGCAACACCTGCTTCTTTTTCTTCTTGACTTAATACGGCATTTGCTGATGCTAGTGGCTCTAGTGTAATGCCTTCAAGTTCTAAACCTGCACTTTTTACACAACGACCAATATTTCTAATCGATGATACTTGACCAACAACCACGTGAAAGTTTGCTTCCAATCTTCCACCATACATGCCTATAGGTTCTTTTATTTCTGCTTGACCATCAACCTTAAATTCTTGAGGTAAAACGTGAATAATTTCTTCTCCAGGTAACATTACTAATTTATGTACTTGGTTAATTAAACGCTCGATGTCATCTTCGTCTATAACCGTTTCTGAATCTGCTCTAGTAATATAGTCACTATGCTGAAGACTACGAATATGCTGTCCTGCAATACCAACAGTAACGCCTTCAATTTTAGTTGCTGCTGCTGCTTCGGCTTCTTGTATAGCCAATTGTATAGATTGAATAGTTTGGGTAATATTATTTACCACACCACGATGCACACCTAAACTTTTAGACTTACCAATACCTAAAATCTCTACTTTTCCGTACTCGTTTTTACGACCAATCATTGCCACAATCTTTGTGGTTCCAATGTCTAATCCAACTGCTAAATTTTGTTCCATAATTTATACTTTAGTGCAAACAACCTGGTTTTCAAATTGCAAATTCACTTTGCTGTATTTATCTAAACTTTTATCCTTAATCGCCTTTTTATAGAAAGCTTTTAAGTTGTTTATTTTTTTATCTAGATATTCAAGTTTTCCTATTTGCACAATAAATTTGCATTGTCTTAACTTTAAATCTATAGACTTATTTTGATTTTGATGAATTTCTACAACATTCTTTTTCAAGAACTCATCGGCATCAACTCTGCTAGCAACATTATAAATATTACTTAACTCTGTTTTAAGCACGTTACCAGTTACAACAGGCACTCGCGCTGTATAATTAGACGACAAAGGCATGTAACCGCCTTTACTGTCTATGTAATAAGAGTCTGTTGTTAAGACTCTTGCAATAGGTTTTTTTTGTTTTATTTTAGCTGAAAAATCACCATTTACATTTAAGAAAATTTCGGCTTTTTCAATCATTGCATTAGCATTCAGGGCAGATTCTAAAGCATTCAAATCTAAAGTTTCTTTAGGCACATTCGTAAGCGGTTGTTGATTTTGTATTAACAATTTACTAACATTTGCATGTGTAATAAATGGCTTCTGCTCATCTACAAATTCTATTGTTGTTTTTGCTACTTTTCGACTGCCATTTTTAGCAGAAGAAAAAGCAAACAAAAACACTACTAATAGCAGTAAAACTGTGCCTTTTATGTAGTTCCAATTAATTTTCATGAACCAATGCTTTTTTAATTTTTTGTACTTCTGCTCCTATATCTCCAGCACCAATGGTGAGAATAATTTTTGCATTACTTTCTTTAATTTTTTGGATGATATTAGATTTGTTAATTAATTGTTTTTTTGGATTACTAATTTTATCTAAAAGCCATTGAGAACTTATGCCTTGTATTGGTAATTCTCTCGCTGGATAGATATCGAGAAGAAGTAACTCGTCAAAATTTGAAAGAGTTTGGGCAAATTCTACTCCAAAATCTCTTGTTCGTGAAAACAGATGCGGCTGAAAAATAGCAAGCACTTTGTCTTCAGGATACATTTCTCTAACGGCTTGATGTACAGCGTTTATCTCTTCTGGATGGTGTGCATAATCGTCTATAAAAACAAGTTTCTCTGTTTTTATCTGGTAGGTAAAGCGACGCTTTACACCTTTATAGGATGCTAATGCTTTAGTAAGCTCTGGTGTTGGGACACCATATTCTACAGCCATCGCTAAAGCTATTAATGCATTCGATAAATTATGTCTACCAGGAAGGCTAAATTGTAATTGTTTTAGCATAGTAACTGGCGTTTTTACATCAAATACATAAACACCATTTTCTATTTTTATATTTTGAACTGAATAATCTGAATCATCTTCAATTCCATATGTAATACCTTCAAGCGGCAAACCGTTTCTAACTAACAGTTTTCCGTTTGGTTTTATTTTTTTGGAAAAATCTTCGAAAGATTTTATTAATTCTGAAGCATCTCCATAAATATCTAAATGGTCTGCGTCCATAGATGTAATACAAGCAATATCTGGTGACAGTGTTAAAAAAGAACGATCAAACTCGTCTGCCTCGACAACGCTTACTTGATCTCCATTTAAAATGAGATTAGAATTATAATTCTCACTAATTCCTCCTAGAAAAGCTGTTAATGGCACATTACAAACTTTCATTATATGTCCAAGAATACTTGTTGTAGTTGTTTTACCATGTGTACCTGCAACTGCCAGACAAAAGGTGTTTTGTGTTATTAAACCCAATATTTCAGATCGCTTTAAAACATGATACCCATTGTCTTTAAAATAATTTAGTTCACTATGTTCTTTTGGAATAGCTGGTGTATAAACTACTAGAGTACGTTTAACATCTAAAAACTGTTCTTTAATACAACTTACAGCATCTTCAAAATGAATGGTAATTCCTGAATTTTCTAATGCATCTGTTATCTCTGTTTTAGTTTTATCGTATCCTGAAACAACTTTTCCAATAGCACTAAAATAACGTGCTAAAGCAGACATACCGATACCTCCAATACCTATAAAATAGACGTTATGTATGTTATTTAAGTTCATTATTTAAATATTTAGAAGTTTTTCAACTTCATCTGCTATTTCTTTTGTTGCATTAACTAATGCTAATTTTTTAATATTCATACTCAGTTGTTCTTGCTTTTCTTTAGATGCAATTAATTGAGAAAATTTGTTTTTAAAATCTACTTTCAAATCTTCTTGAGCAATCATTAAAGCCGCATGCTCTTCAACTATAGCTTTTGCATTTTTAGTTTGATGATCTTCTGCTACGTAAGGTGAAGGCACAAAAATTACTGGTTTACCAACAATACACAACTCAGAGACCGAGCCTGCTCCAGCTCTAGAAATAATAATATCTGCAGCTGCATAAGCATAATCCATACTATTTATAAACTCATGAACCTGAACATGCTTTATATCTCCATTTATTTTATACTCTTTATAATACAATTTTCCAGTTTGCCAGATAATTTGTACTTGTTGTGTTTGTAAAAAATCTAATTCGTTTTTTAATAATTCGTTAATGGCTTTTGCGCCTAAACTTCCACCTAAAACCAGCAGTGTTTTTTTACCTTCAACTAAATTAAAATACTTTATAGCTTCGCTTCTTTTAGAATCAATATCTAATAGATCTTGGCGAACAGGATTTCCTGTTTTTATAATTTTTCCTTTAGGAAAAAATCGCTCTAAGCCATCGTAAGCAACGCAAATTTTTTGAACCTTTTTTGATAATAATTTATTTGTAATTCCTGGATAAGAATTCTGTTCTTGTATTAAACTTGGTATTCCTTTTGATGCTGCAATTTGTAATAGTGGACCACTAGCAAAACCTCCTGTTCCTATAGCAACATCTGGTTTAAATTGTTTAATAATTTTTCTAGCATTCCATAAACTATTTATAAGTTTAAACGGAAACATTAAATTTTTAAGTGTTAATTTCCTATCTATACCTGTAATCCATAAGCCTTTAATACTATAACCAGATTGTGGCACTTTCTCCATTTCCATACGGTCTTTTGCTCCTACAAAAAGAAACTCTGCATTTGGAAAACGTAGTTTTAATTCGTTGGCAATTGCAATTGCAGGATAGATGTGTCCACCTGTTCCTCCTCCAGATAATATAATTTTATATGTTTTGTTTTTACTACTCACTTTAATAATTTGCCACGAATTCACGAATTTTATCGCTTACTCTTTTTATTTATTACACTCATTTATTTTGCGTTGCATGCAACATCTCTGTATTATAATGTTTCCGAAAGAATTTCTAATTGATTATCTTCTATTTCACCTTCTCTTTCTTTTCCTATAATCTCTTCTCTTTTGGCACTTACACTTAATATAATTCCTATGGCTAAACACGTCATCCAAATAGATGTTCCACCACTACTTATTAGAGGCAAGGTTTGACCTGTTACTGGAAACAGCTCAACTGCTACAGCCATATTAATCATGGCCTGAAACACAATTGGCAATCCAACACCAAGCACCAAAAGTTTACCGAAAATAGTATCTGCTTTTTGTGAAACTATTACAATTCTAAACAAAAGCCACATGTATAATACCATTAAAAACAAACCTCCAATGAGTCCATATTCTTCAATAATTATAGCGAATATAAAATCGGAAGACGATTGTGGTAAAAAGTTTTTTTGCATACTTTTTCCTGGACCAACTCCTTTAATACCTCCAGATGCAATGGCTATTTTTGCTTTTTCAATTTGATAATCGGCTTCTGTATCTCCACCATCTGAAAAGTTTTCAATCCTGCTTATCCAAGTATCTACACGATTTGGCATTGCCTCTGGAAAGGCTTTTGCAACAAGAATAAACAAAGTTAAAGCTAAAATTCCCGCACCAATAATTACTGCTAAATAACGCACTGGATAACCACCTAAAAAAACAAGCACAACTACCATTAAAAAAATTAAAGCTGTGGTTGAAAAATTTGAAGGCAGAATTAATGCTAAGACTAAAAAAACTGGAAGCCAAAGTGGTAATATTGACTCTTTAAAAGAGACGTGTTCGTCTTTTATTTTAGATAAGTATCTAGCAACATATACCATTAAAACAACAGAAGCCAAAGTAGATGTTTGAAAAGACATGTTTACAAACGGAATTCTAATCCACCTACTTGCATTTGCACCTTCAATAGTTGTGCCTTGCAAAATGGTAACAACTAGCAATACTAGTACAATAGGAATCATGATCATAGACAAACCACGGAAATAACGATATGGAATTTTATGAATACCATACATAATTGAAAACCCTAAAAACAAATGCATAAAGTGCTTAAACAAAAAAGAGAATGTATTTGTGTTTCCACCTACATAAGCTAAATTACTAGCAGCACTGTAAACAGGCAGAAATGA
Source organism: Lacinutrix sp. (assembly GCF_029238095.1). Lineage (GTDB taxonomy): Bacteria > Bacteroidota > Bacteroidia > Flavobacteriales > Flavobacteriaceae > Lacinutrix. The sequence continues at coordinate 114,480 of NZ_JAQWGS010000027.1, forward strand.
GGAAATAGCAAGTAAAGCAGCTATTGCCCAAATTAATCTATCGCCTTTTATATTTTTAAATACTTGTTGCATTTGTTTTTGGCATTCTACGCAATGACGCAAAACCTATTTTATTTTTTTGTTGACTCGGCATTAATTATGAAATGACAAATAATTATAAATTTCTTACTGCGTTTTTAAATTGTCTTCCTCTGTCTTCATAGTTTTCGAATAAATCGAAACTTGCACATGCTGGAGATAACAATACATTATCTCCAGCTTCAGCTACTTTATATGCTATTTTTACTGCTTCACTCATAAATTGAGTTTCAATAATAATATCAACCATGTTTCCAAAGTTTTTCATTAGCTTCTCATTGTCTATGCCCAAACAAATTATAGCTTTTACTTTTTCGTTTATAAATGGAAATAACTCTGTATAGTCGTTGCCTTTATCTACACCTCCAACAATCCAAACTGTTGGTGCATCCATGCTTTCTAAAGCATAATATGTTGCGTTTACATTGGTAGCTTTAGAGTCGTTTATATACTGTACTTTATTAATTTTAAGTACTTGTTCTAATCGATGCTCTACACCATGAAAATTCTCTAAACTCTCACGAATGGTTTGCTTTCTTATTTTTAGCAAATGCGCTACTGTAGAGGCAGCCATTGCATTTTTAATGTTGTGTTTTCCTTCTAAAGCTAAATTATTTGTTGGCATAATTATTTGGTTGTTATCTATTGTTATTTTTATATTATGGTTATCTAAATACGCACCATTTTCAATTGGTTTTTCTAATGAAAATGGTAATAATGTAGATTGAATAGTATTTTCTTTTAACCACTTGGTAATTACTTTATCGTCTGCATCATAAATCAAATAATCTTCTTTAGTTTGATTTAATGCAATTCTAAATTTTGAGTTAATATAATTTTCAAATTTATAATCGTAGCGATCTAAATGATCTGGTGTAATATTAGTAAGCACAGCAATATTTGGTTTAAATTCAACGATACCATCTAATTGAAAACTACTTATTTCTAAAACATAGTTCTGGAAATCGTCTTCTAAAACTTGCTTTGCAAAACTGTCTCCAATATTGCCTGCTAAACCAACATTTAATTCTTGTACAAGAATATGGTGTGTTAGCGATGCTGTTGTTGTTTTTCCATTACTTCCTGTTATGCCTACAATAGTTGCGTTGGTATATTTTGAAGCAAATTCAATTTCAGAAATTACTGGAATTTTTGTACTGATTAATTTTTGAACTAAAGTCACTTTATCAGGAATTCCAGGACTTTTCATCACAACATCTGCATTTAAAATCTTAGCTTCTGTATGCTGCTGCTCTTCCCATTCAATCTCATTATGTATAAGAACGTTTTTATATTTTTCTTTAATTTTTCCTTTATCTGAAACAAAAATATCGTAGCCTTTTGCTTGTGCTAAAAGTGCAGTACCTACTCCACTTTCTCCTCCTCCTAATATTACTAATCTTTGTTTTTTCATTGCGAGACACTTAGACAAACTCAGTGTGACATTTACTTCTAAATATTTCTATCTTAACTTGAGTGTTACAATGGTTAGTATGGCCAGAAAAATGCCAACAATCCAAAAACGTGTTACTATTTTACTTTCGTGATAGCCTCCTTTTTGATAATGATGATGTAATGGCGACATTTTAAAAATGCGCCTTCCTTCTCCATATTTCTTTCTTGTGTATTTAAACCAACTCACCTGAAGAATTACAGACAGAGATTCGGCAAAAAAGATGCCGCATAACAACGGAATTAATAACTCTTTTCTAACTCCAATGGCTATAACTGCTATAATTCCTCCTATAGTTAAACTTCCTGTATCTCCCATAAACACTTGAGCTGGATAGGTATTGTACCATAAAAACCCTATTAAAGCTCCAACAAAAGCAGCAATAAACACCACAAGTTCTCCAAGACTAGGAATAAACATAACATTGAGATAATCTGAAAACACAAAATTTCCAGAAACAAATGCAAAAATGGCTAATGCAAAGACTATTATAGCAGAGCTTCCTGCTGCCAATCCATCGATGCCATCAGTTAAATTAGCACCATTGGAAACTGCTGTAACTATAAAAATAACTATGGGAATAAAAATTAGCCAGGCATACTTTCCATAATCATCGCCTAGCCAAGTTAAAATACTCGCGTAGTCAAACTCATTATCCTTTACAAAAGGAATGGTTGTTTTTAAAGATTTTTCGGCTGGATTAAACTCTCTATCAGAATTTTGAGTAATCAATTCGGTTTCGTAAACCGGATTAATTTTCTCTGTTTTTATAGTTACATCTGGATGGAAATACATTACAGAACCCACAAAAATACCCAAACCTACTTGTCCTAAAATTTTAAATCTACCACTTAAACCTTCTTTGTTTTTTTTAAATACTTTAATATAATCGTCTGTGAAACCTACTAATCCCATCCAGATGGTTGTTACAATTAGCATGATTACATAGATGTTTTCTAATCTCGCCAATAGTAATACTGGAATTAATGTTGAAAAAATAATGATTAGTCCACCCATTGTTGGTGTCCCTGCTTTTTCTACTTGCCCTTCTAATCCTAAATCTCTAACAGATTCTCCTACTTGCATTTTTTGAAGCAAACGAATGACTTTTTTTCCAAATATTGTAGAGATCAACAACGACATAATAATTGCTAAAGCAGCACGAAACGTGATAAATTGAAACACGCTGGCTCCTGTTAACTGGAATTGTTGTTCTAAATATTCGAATAAGTAGTATAACATTGTTTTTATTATTTAATACCTACTAGGTTTTTAAAACCTTGCAGGAAATACATTTTTATTTCTGTAATTGCTTTAGTAACGTTTCTAATATTTTAAAATCATCAAAATCTGAACGTTCTCCATTTACTTCTTGATAGGTTTCATGACCTTTTCCAGCAATTAAAATAATATCACCAGTATTTGCCAATTGACATGCTGTTTTTATAGCTTGTTTTCTATCTGCAATGGACATTGTTTTCTTAAAATTTTGAGGTTCTACACCTTTTTCAATAGCTTCAATTATTATTTCTGGCTGTTCAGTTCTTGGGTTATCACTAGTAAAAATAGCCTTAGTACTTAATGCTGAAGCAATATGTCCCATTTTAGGCCTCTTAGTAATATCTCTGTCTCCTCCACAACCTACAACAGTAATAAGTTCTTCATTACTTGTTCGAATACTATTTATGGTTTCTAATACATTTTTTAAAGCATCTGGTGTGTGCGCATAATCTACAATAGCAGTAATTTTTGATTCAGAAATTAAATATTGAAATCTCCCACTTACACTTTCTAATGCGCTTATTAATCGAAGAATTTCGGTTTTTTCAAGACCTAATAATTCTGCAGTGGCGTAAATAGCCAATACATTTGAGGCATTAAAACCTCCTATTAATTTTGTCCAAACTTCACTACCATTAACTTTTAGTAACATCCCACTAAACGAATGTTCTAGAATTTGCGCGGTGTAATCAGCGTAATTTTTTAATCCGTATTTGTATTGCTTTGCTTTTGTATTTTGAAGCATAATCGCTCCATTTTTATCATCGGCATTGGTTAATGCAAAAGCGTTTTTACCAAGATTATCAAAAAAAGACTTTTTAACATCGCGATAATCTGCAAACGTATCATGATAATCTAAATGATCGTGAGTTAAATTTGTAAAAATGCCTCCTTTAAACTCTAAACCTTCGGTTCTTTTTTGATGAATACCATGAGAACTCACTTCCATAAAGCAGAATTCTACTCCTTCGTCATTCATTTGCTTTAAATAGCGATTTATTGTTAAAGAATCTGGTGTAGTATGTGTTGCTTTATAATCTTGATTGTTAACTTTTATTACCACTGTAGACAATAAACCCACTTTATATCCAGCATTTTTAAAGAGCTGAAATAATAAAGTTGCAATGGTTGTTTTTCCATTAGTTCCTGTTACACCAACAAGCTTTAAATTTGCTGAAGGATTTCCATAAAAATTAGAGGCCATTATTGCTAAAGCCGAACTAGAGTTTTCTACTTTAATATAACTAACACCTTCGTTTTTTTCTTCTGGTAAATTTTCACAAACCACAACAATAGCACCTTGCTCTATTGCTTTTTCTATATAATCATGACCATCTGCAAGACTTCCTTTTATAGCTACAAACAAATCATTTTCAACAATATCGCGCGAGTTAAATTGAATGGCATTTATAGACACGTTTGTAGTGCCAACAACTGCATTGATAGTTACTTTGTACAATATGTCTTTTAATACTATCACGATAATTCTAAAACTATGGTTTGATTTTTCTTTACTTTTTGTCCCTTTGGTATAGACTGTTTTTTCACAGTTCCGTTGCCATTCATTTTTACTTTAAGCCCTAAATTTTCGCACAAAGCCATAGCATCCATTATTGGCAAACCAATAACACTTGGCATGATGGTTAAATAAGTATTTGCTGTATCGTAATACTGCTGAAACTCATTTTCTATTGATGCATTTTTTACCTCTAGAGACTCTACTTCATCAATTATTGGTGTATCTGTAAAAATCTTTTGAGCTATACGTTTAAAAACAGGACCAGTAACATCTGCGCCATAATAACCAACCTTTGTACTTGGTTTGTGAATAACCACAATACATGAATATTTAGGGTTTTCTACTGGAAAATAACCTGCAAAAGAAGAGATATATTTCCTGTCTTTTAACCATTTCTCGTTATTTGCATAATCTGTTCTTGCAGTTCCTGTTTTTCCAGCCATTGAAAAATATTTAGAATACATGCCTTTTCCTGTACCACGCTCTACTACATTCTCTAATAGTTTTTGTGCTTTTTTTATGGTTTCATCTGATGCAATTTTTTTTACACGAATCTCTTTATCGAAGGTTTCAATTTCACGATCTAATTCTTTTACTTGACGTAAAAAACGTGGCTTCAGCATTTCGCCATTATTAGCAACTGCGTTATAAAACGTTAAAGTTTGCAATGGTGTTAACTGCAGATTATAACCGTAAGCGATAGATGGCAACGCGTTTTTACTCCATATTTTATCTCCAGGTTGCGGTATTACTGGATCACCTTCTCCAACAATTGGTAGATTTAAATTCTCATGCAGTTTCCATGACTTTAATCTGTTTATAAACTTTTTAGGCTGCTTTGAGTAGTGCTCATCTATAATTGTTGCTAATCCTACATTTGAAGATTTTTCGAATGCCGTTCCTGCCGAAATTTTTCCATAACCTCTGGTATCGTTAATACTTCTTCCATAAAAACGCTTAGAACCATTTCCAGCATCTATTATTGTTGATGTATCGATTACTTTATCTTCTAAAGCCACCATCATGGCCATTAATTTAAAAGTAGAACCAGGTTCATGAGACTCCCAAACCGCATAGTTTCTTTTTTCGTAATATTTACCAGATTTAGATTTACCTAAGTTTGAAATTGCTCTTATTTCTCCAGTTTTTACTTCCATGACTACAACACAACCATGTTCTGCATCGTACTTTTCTAATTGCTCTAATAGTGAATGGTGTGCTATGTCTTGAATATTTACATCTATAGTTGTATAAACATCGTAACCGTCTTGAGGCTCCACTTCATTATTATCACTTATTGGTTTCCATTGGCCTTTGCCTATTTTTTGCTTCATTCGGTGACCATCTTTCCCTTTTAAATATTTTTCACCAAAGGCACCATCTAAACCTGCTCTTGTTATATTACCTTGTTCGTCTGTTCGCTCATAACCTATGGTTCTCATAGAAATTCCTCCCATTGGATGCTCACGTTTTGTTGTTTGCTCGACTATTAATCCGCCTTTATAGGCACCTAATTTTAATAATGGAAAATCTCGCAATCTTAAATACTCTGAATAGCCAATATCTCGTGCTAACAAATAATATCGGTTTTGTTTTGCGCGTGCTTTTCTTAAATTTTCCTTGTAATAACTAACCGATTTGCCTGAATATTTAGATAATGAATCGCACAAAGGACCTAACTGTTCTTGCCAAAGCTTATCCTTAGGTGTTTTTGTATCTATTCTTATATCGTACTTGGGTATTGAGGTTGCCAACAAATTCCCGTTAACTGAGTATACATTACCTCTATTTGCAGGTATAGGTCTATCTTCAATGGTTCGCTCTTCAGCTAATTTTCGGTACTTATCACCATTTACGTATTGAATGGTTAATAATTTTACAACCACAGCAATGCCGAAGATGAACATACATCCAGCTACAAAATACAATCGGTTTAATATGTTCGTCTCGTTTGCTGCCACGATAACCTAATCTTGATTTTTTTGTTTAACCTTTATTTTTATTGGCGGAACTTCGGAGGTTTTTAAGCCTTTTTCTTTCATTTTTAGAGAAATTGCAGATTCTTTTTTCAACTCCATCAATCGTCCTCTACCATCTATAAATGCAGAGCGCAACTCCTTTGCTTCGTTGCTTAATCGCGCTATTTCGTAAACCTTTTTATCTGCACTGTGCGAACTTGCAATCATTACTATAGCTAATACAGAAATAAAGAGAATCATCCTCCAATTCTTAAAAGAGTCGTCACTTACTAAAAACGTACCTCTTAATATGCTATAGATGTTTTTTTTCATTAATTTAATTTTGTTCCACTCAATCTTTTAATTACTTCTCAATACAATTTGCTCATACTTTACAAACCACTAAAAACAACGTTACTTTATATTTTTTGGGCAATACGAAGCTTTGCACTTCTTGATCTGTTGTTTATTTTTATTTCTTTTGCAGAAGGAATAATTAACTTTCCAACCTTTTTAAATGGCACTTCAAAATTGCCAAAGACATCGCGCTCTGGCTCTCCTTCAAACAATCCATTTCTTATAAATCGTTTTACTAATCTATCCTCTAATGAGTGATAACTGATTAAGCTTAATCGTCCGTGAGACTTTAAAATCTGTGGTGTTTGCTCTAAAAACTCTTTTAAAGCTGCTATTTCTTGATTCACCTCAATACGAATAGCCTGATATATTTGAGCTAAAATTTTATTTTCATGCTTTGGAGATAAAAATTTCTTCAAAACAGTTTTAAGCTGATCACTAGTTTTTATTTCTTCATCTTTACGAGACTCTACAATTAGCTTTGCCATTGCTGGAGCTGCACGCAACTCTCCATATTGTAACAATACTTGTTTTATTTGCGCTTCATCATATTCGTTAATAACATGAAAAGCAGATAATTGACTTTTTTGATTCATTCTCATGTCTAAATCAGCTTCGAAGCGTGTTGAAAATCCACGTTCTGCAACATCAAATTGATGAGACGACACTCCAAAATCTGCCAAAATACCATCTACCTCTTTTACACCATGAAACCTTAAAAAGCGTTTTATAAATCTAAAGTTCTCATGTATAAGTGTAAACCTAGAATCGTTTATTGAATTATTAAGCGCATCTGCATCTTGATCGAAAGCATATAATTGTCCGGTTTCACCAAGACGACTTAATATTTCTTTACTATGTCCTCCACCACCAAAAGTGACGTCTACATAAACACCATCTGGTTTAATATTTAAACCATCTACGGTTTCTGTTAATAATACAGGATTATGATACTCCATCACTATCTTCATCTTGTCCCATAACTTCCTCTGCTAAATCTGCAAAATCTACAGTCGCATTATCTATGGCTTGTTCGTACTTATCTTTATCCCAAATTTCAACAATATTAATTGCTGAAGACACCACAACATTTTTTGAAATACTTGCAAAAACCGTTAAATCTTTTGGTATTAATAATCTCCCATTTGTATCTACATCAATCATTTTTACTCCTGCTGTAAATCTGCGAATGAAATCGTTATTTTTTTTCTTAAAACGATTAAGAGTATTTACTTTTCTCATTAAGATTTCCCATTCTGCCATTGGATACAATTCTAAACAAGGCTGAAAAACCGCACGCTTTAAAACAAAACCATTTTGCAACACAGGAGCCAATTGCTTTTTAAGCGCAGCTGGAAGCATAAGCCTTCCTTTGGCATCTGCTTTACATTCGTATGTTCCTATTAATGAGTTCAATGTGTGATTTTTATCTTAAAACGATTAAGATTCAAATATATTGAAAATTTTACCACATTTTACCACATTTTACCACATTGTTGATAAATAATTACTATAAATCAATTTTTACAGTGTTTACAAATAAGGTAAATAGGTCTAAATACATGGTTTTTAGAAGGTTAAAAGCTATAAAGAATAGTAATGAACACCTGTTAACATGTGGTGGTTGATTGTTTTGTGAAGTATCTTTATTATTCTATATTTTTATATTTGAAATACCTATATTTGCTTTTATAGAATGACTAAAAAAACCAATGTCGCACACACTTATAACAGAAGGAAAGTACAACTATATTGAAGCTGGAGAAGGCACACCAATTATTGTTTTACATGGATTAATGGGTGGATTAAGCAACTTTGATGCTGTAATAAACCGTTTTAGTAAAGAAGGTTATAAGGTAATTATCCCACAATTACCTGTGTATTCTATGTCTCTTATAAAAACAAATGTAAAATCGTTTTCTAAATACTTATATGAGTTTATAGAATTTAAAGGATTTGATGATGTTATTTTACTTGGCAACTCTCTTGGTGGACACATAGGTCTTTATTTTACAAAATTAAATCCTGAAAAAGTAAAAGCTTTAATTATAACTGGCAGTTCTGGTTTATACGAAAGCGCAATGGGTGGAGGTTACACAAAACGCAGTGATTATGAAGTGATTAAGAAAAAAGCACAAGATGTTTTTTACGATCCTGCTGTAGCCACTAAAGACATTGTAGATGAAGTTTACGAAACTGTAAATGACAGAAATAAATTAATTAAAACTTTAGCAATTGCTAAAAGTGCCATTAGACATAACATGGCAAAAGATTTACCTAAAATGACTACTCCAACATGTATTATTTGGGGAAAAAATGATGGTGTCACTCCTCCTGAAGTTGCAGACGAGTTTCATAGACTATTACCAGATTCAAATTTATTTTGGATAGACAAATGTGGTCATGCTCCAATGATGGAACATCCTGAAAAATTTAATATTATTCTTGGAGATTGGCTTAAGAGTCGTAAGCTTTAACAACAAGTACCTCTCCTAATATAATTTGTAAACTTTTTTCTGCTATTAACTTTAGACTTTGGCTTTTAGCAACTTACTCTTTGGTTACTTGAACAGATGTCTTTACCTTTGCAACTTTCTATTAATTAAAAAAACATTTCCGTTTTCACGGAAACACTCCACGATGAATATAAAATCTGCTGAATTTGTAATGAGTAATTCTGATGTAGCAAAATGCCCAAAAGATAGACTTCCAGAATATGCTTTTATTGGCAGAAGTAATGTTGGCAAATCATCTCTTATTAACATGCTAACTAGTAGAAAAAGTTTAGCTAAAACCTCTGGAAGACCAGGAAAAACGCAACTTATAAACCATTTTCTTATAAATAAAGATTGGTACTTGGTAGATTTACCTGGTTATGGTTATGCTAAAGTTTCAAAGAGTACAAAAAAAGTATTCCAAAAATTTATAACTAAATATTTTGAAGAACGTGAACAAATGATTTGTGCTTTTGTACTAGTAGATATTCGTCACGAACCACAGCCTATAGATTTAGAATTTATGCAATATTTAGGCGAAGGTGGCATTCCGTTTTGTGTGATTTTCACCAAAGCAGATAAGCTAAAACCAAAAGCCATAGACAAGCATGTAGAAGATTATAAAAATATTATGCTGGAAACTTGGGAGTCTATGCCACAACATTTTATAACGTCGAGTTCTAAAGATATAGGTAAAGATGAAGTGCTTGGGTTTATTGGTGAATTGAATGATGGAATGGAGAAAAGCATCTAAAAATTGAAAAAAAGTGTAGCCATAATATTCTTTATGTTTTTGACATTCTTTACTTATGGTCAAGAAACTATTTATATTGACGAAAAAGGAGATACAATTAGTAAAAAAGTCTATGTCGAAAAATGGAGGAATAACGATTTACTATCAAGCTCATGGCATCATAAAGATAAAAAAGGCAAAAACTATGTCACATTAAGAAACCTTTATTTAAAAGGCAGGTATGACTACAAAAATATAAAAAGCAAACTAGAAGAAATATCACATATCAAAATTCCTGACTCAGTAATATTATTGATTGAGTATAATTATAAAGATGACCTCTGCTCATCTAGGAGAGATAATAATTGGAATTATTCTGAAGTTAGTGAGAGAAAAAAATTTACAAATCCGATGCGGAAAAAATTATCTAAGAAAAACATTTTTTTAATCTCTTTATTTGAATCTGGAATGACAATAAAAAACAAACCTAAGAACAAGCGTGAGTATTTTTTTATTGATAAAAACAATTTCTTCAGAGAAAAAATATTTATTAGCCCAACATTATGTGGTTCATTTGCACTACTAAAAACAAATGGAGAATGTGTTATTAGAAATGGAGAATACAGAGCAGACTCTATGGCAGAGCTTCTTAAAGCTGAGTTTTGGAAACTTTTTTTTGAAAAAGAGGAATAGTTAACCAAAATGCATCAAAAACAAGTTCACATTGTTTCTAAGTTAGAAAAACCTATAAGACTTCAAGAATACGGTGTTGGCCTATTTGAGTTGGTTTATACCAAATCTGCCTTAAAAAAAGCATTAAAAAAAGATTACATTACTGTAAATGGTGTTCATGCAACATCAGCTACTTACATAAATGGAGGAGAAACTATTTGTTTATGTGTTCCAGAAGATGGTAACCCAAAAACCAAACTAAAATTAAAGCTAAACGTATTATTTGACGACGATTATTTGGCAGTCATCTACAAACCAGCAGGCGTTTTAGTAAGCGGAAATAGCTTTAAAACTATTGCAAATGCTTTACCTCAAAACCTAAAAAGGAGTACGCTTCCAGATGCTACAATACCTCAACCAGTTCACAGATTAGATTATCCTACAACTGGCTTATTATTAATAGGAAAAACAAATAATAGTATTCGAGAATTAAACAACCTTTTTGAAAACAAAAAAATCAAAAAAACCTATTACGCTATTACCATTGGAGACATGGCACCTAAAGGAAATATAACTTCTAGTATTGATGGTAAACAGGCTCAATCTAACTTTACGGTAAAAGCAAGTGTTACATCGAAAAGGTTTAGTAAACTTAATTTAGTAAAGTTGAAACCTAAAACTGGGAGAAAACACCAATTAAGAAAACATTTATTAAGTATTGGAACACCAATTTTAGGAGATAAAGACTACGGAATAGAGCCTTATATATTAAAAGGCAAAGGCTTGTATTTACATGCTTATGCTTTAAATTTCGTGCATCCTTTTACAAAAGACAAAGTGTCTTTTAAAGATGAATTACCCAATAAGTTTAAAAAGATATTTGAAGGAAAATAAACATTTCGACTGCGCTCAAGGCAAACTATAGAAAGTAATTAAACAAAGACCTTTCAGGTTTTAAAAACCTAAAAGAATTAATTAAACTTTATAAATAAATTAATTATTCACATCTAAAGCATCGCGTAACGCATTACCTATAAGCATAAATGCCATAACTAAAAACATAATACAAAGTCCAGGAATAATTGCTAAGTAAGGCTTACCTAAAATAATATAATTGTAATGATCTTTTATCATTGCTCCCCAACTTGCCATAGGTGGTTGTGCTCCAATACCCAAAAAGCTTAAACCACTTTCTATTAATATTGCAGCTGCAAAATTTGCTGCACAGATTACAATTACTGGAGCCATAATGTTTGGCAAAATATGTTTTGTAATAATACGATAGTTATTAAACCCTAAAGCACGTGCTGCTGTAACATATTGCATTTCTTTAGCGCTAATTATTTGTCCACGCACTACTCTTGCAACTTCAACCCACATTGTTAAACCTACAGCAATAAACACTTGCCAAAAACCTTTACCTAAAGCTAAAGTAATGGCTATTACCAATAGCAAGGTTGGTATAGACCAAGTCACATTTATTATCCACATAATAAACGCATCCACTTTTCCACCAAAATAACCTGCTACGCTTCCCATAAAAATGCCAATAACTAAGGAAATAAAAACAGCTACAAAGCCAATAAAAAATGAAATTCGTGCTCCAACTAAAATACGACTAAGTAAATCTCGACCATATTTATCGGTTCCTAAATAGAAGGTTTTTTTAGCGATTAATGTTTCAGGTTTTATAGATGCATCTTCTAACGTGTAAACCTTTTCAATACCTTTTAATCCATCGGAAACATATTCGGTATAAAGGATTGTATTTGCAGAAATAGCGTGTTGAGAGATGGGGATTTCGGTTACTGTATTATTTTTTCCGAAGAACACCTTATCAATAAAACCTTGCTGGTTTTCAATTTGCGATGGTAAAACCAACATATCTATAGAAAATCCTGGCGCTTTAGAATGAATTGAAACATGCATCTGGTTTGCATGTTTGGAATTATCTGGAGCAAACAGATAAGCAAATACAGAAATTACACCAACAAACACTATAAAATAAAAACTAAAAACGCCCCAAAAATTCTTCTTGAATTTTTGGAGCGCTAATTTAGATAATGAGTTTGCTGTTGTACTCAACGTTTATTAATCTTTTATGGTCGCTACTTTTTTAATTTCGTAGGTCATTTTTAAATCGGCCAATACATTTAAAGCTTCTTCTAAATATACATCTTTACTTAAATTTTTGTGCCATCTCACTCTTTTTTCTTTTAAAATAGTATCTGTTTCAAAAAGCGCAGTCTCATATAGTAAAGATTGAAATGTTAGATTTGTTTTGTACTCTGAAATAGCATCAAATTGTTTTGCTTGCTCTTGATCGGCATCCAATTCTGCTTTATACTTTTTGTAATTTAAAGAATATACATTCTCATCCATTTGTGTTTTTATCCACCTTGCATTTTCTTCAATAAGTTTTAATTGAGCATTATTACCCATACGTACTTTACTATTACTTATTGTTGTATCATAATCGAAATAATTATTCCAATAATCGTATTTTACAGGATCTATTTTATCCCATGCTAATGGGTTGTCTTGATCGCGTTCACCTATGTCTACAAAACTGTAACGGTCTGGCACCACAACATCACTCTTAACACCTTCTAATTGTGTTGAGCCACCATTAATTCTATAAAATTTCTGACGTGTAATTTTAATTGCACCTAGATCTCCATGAGAACTGTTACGCACCATTCGGTTTAAATCTAATATATTTTGAACAGTCCCTTTACCATACGTTTGTTTACTTCCAATAATAATAGCACGCTTATAATCTTGCATTGCTGCAGCCAAAATTTCTGATGCAGAGGCTGATAATTCGTTAACCATAATTACCAAAGGCCCATCCCAAATAATAGATTCATCGGTATCTTCTAAAACTTCTTTTGGCTCTTTTGTAGAACGCACTTGTACAATTGGTCCATCTTTAATAAAAAGACCTGCAATATCTACCACAGTTTTTAGAGAGCCTCCTCCATTATTTCTAAGATCTAAAACCAAGCCTTCAATACCCTCAGCTTTTAAACGTTCTATTTCTAGTTTAATGTCTGAGGCTGCATTACGATTATTATAATCTTCGAAGTCTATATAAAACTTCGGTAGGTTTATTAAACCAAATTTTTTATCATTTTTTATTACTGTAGAAGATTTAGCATAAGTTTCTTCAAGTTCTACTATATCTCTAGTTATTGTAATATCTTCTATAGTGCCATCCACTTTTTTAAGTGTTAAAATTACTTTCGTTCCTTTTGGACCCTTGATTAATTTTGTAGCATCGTCTATACGCATACCAACAATACTAACAGCGTCTTTTTCGTCTTCTTGGCGTACTTTTAAAATAATATCACCAACTTCTAACTGTTCACCTCTCCAAGCTGGACCACCAGAAATTACTTCTACAATTTTAGTGTAATCCATTCTTTTTTGAAGTCTTGCTCCAATACCTTCAAGTTTACCAGACATTTGTTGATCGAAACGCTCTTTGTCTGTTGGAGCGAAATAAGATGTATGTGGATCAAACTCTTCTACAATAGCATTAATATACATTGCAAACCAATCTTTACGTTCCAAATCATCTACATAATCTGTATAATAAGCATCTAGATTTTTCTTGGTTTCAGTTCGTGCATCAACTTCTAATTCTTTTAAAGACTTTTTAACTTTAGGCTTATCATTAGGTAAAGAATCATTTTCTTGTTCTTGGTTTCTTATTAACTCATCATAGTTAGAAATGGTACTAAACTTCAACAATTGTCTCCAACGTTCTTTTAATTGTCTCTTGTTTTTAACGTAGTCTTGTTTTTCGTAATCTGTATTAAACTCTTCATCTATAGTATAGTCAAAAGGTTCTGCCAATACTTCTTTATAGTATGCTTCAGCTTCTGCCATACGCTGAACTAAACGCTCATTAGTAACATTAAAAAATGTAATATCGTACACTTTTAGCTGGTCATCAATCTGTGTTTTATATTTTTCAAACTCTTTAATATCGCTCTTTAAAAGAAAACGTTTTAAAGGATCTATTTGCTTTAAATAGGTGTTATAGACATCTTCAGAAAATTCGTCATTGAGGTCTTTTGGTTCAAAATGTAATTGCTCTAAAGCTAATGTTATAATTTGCACTAAGAGTTTGTCTTTATCTGGATCGTTTTCTACTTTACTAGTAAAACTACAAGAACCAAAAGCCAATAAGAGTACTAGCAATAATATATTATATTTCCTTTTCATTTGTGTAAATTTATTGTTTTAAAAGATCACAAGCAATTCGTTATTAAATCCTTGTGTAAGCAATACCGTTTTTAACATACTCGTTTCGTAAGCTTTTTAAAATAATGTTAAGAGCAAAATTTCTACTAAAATAAAAGAAAAAACCGTGCCAAGTATCCAGAGACAAGCTAATTTTTTGTTAAACCACTAATTTTAGTAAATTCGTTAAGAAATTATGTATTTTAGCTCGTAAATAAAGGCCTTTTAATGAAAAAAAAACCACTCATTTTAGTTACCAACGATGATGGTGTTACAGCACCAGGAATTCGTACATTAGTTAGTGTTATGAAAACTATTGGAGATGTTGTAGTGGTCGCACCAGACAGTCCACAAAGTGGTATGGGACATGCTATTACTTTAGACTCAACGCTGCATATAGAAAAAATCTATGTAGAAACTAATGGTTACGATACTTATAGTTGCTCTGGAACTCCTGCAGATTGTGTGAAAATTGCATTAAATGAAATTCTTGACAGACGACCAGATTTAGTTGTTTCTGGCATTAATCATGGTAGCAACTCTTCTATAAACGTTATTTATTCTGGTACTATGAGTGCAGCAATAGAAGCTGGAATAGAAGGAATTCCAGCCATTGGTTTTTCGCTTTTAGATTACAGTTGGAATGCTAATTTTGAACATTCGAAATCTTATATAAAGTCTATTGCAGAAAATGTTTTAAATGAAGGACTAACAGAAGGTATTGTACTTAATGTAAACATTCCTAATTTAGAACAAAATAAAATTAAAGGTATTAAAATATGTAGGCAAGCCAAAGCCAACTGGAAAGAAGAATTCGACAAACGAAAAACACCTCAAGGCAAAGATTATTATTGGCTTACTGGAACTTTTGTTAACTATGATAAAGGTGAAGATACAGACGAGTGGGCTCTAGAACATGGTTATATTTCTGTAGTGCCTGTTCAATTCGATTTAACTGCGCATCATGTCATACAAAAACTAAACACTTGGAGTTTTAATGAATAAAAAAGCTGTTTTTATTGGTTTTATTATTGGTTTAATAACAACCTTAGTTGGAATTACTATTTACACCATATTTATTGGTCTTAAATTAAATTTACCAACTCAAGATATTACAAACAAATTGCTCTCTACAAGTGTAATTGGTAAGCGCGCAAGCATAGGAGTTTTACTTAACATACCAGTTTTTTACTACTTTTTACACTATAAAAAAGAAGATTATGCAAAAGGTTTATTAATTGCTATAGTTTTAGTAGCTTTAATTTTTATATTAAATACTTTATAAATTAAAGAAACTTGAAGATTAGTAATTTCACCCTTAGTTGATATTAAATAAAAAGAACAAGCTCTAACTTTAAAAAAAGCAATAAATAAAAAAATGAAATATTACATTATTTCAGGAGAAGCCTCTGGCGATTTACATGGCTCTAATCTAATGAAAGCTTTACAGCGCGAAGACGTAAATGCCGATTTTAGATTTTGGGGAGGCGATCTCATGAAAGCCGTGGGTGGAACGCTAGTAAAACACTATCGTGAACTCGCATTTATGGGCTTTATAGAAGTAATATTAAATTTAAGAACCATTGCAAAAAATCTTTCCTTTTGCAAACAAGATATAGAAGCCTATAATCCAGAGGTAATAATTTACATAGATTATCCAGGCTTTAATTTACGTATAGCCAAATGGGCAAAACAGAAAAACTACAAAAACCATTACTACATTTCTCCTCAAATTTGGGCTTGGAAAGAAGGTCGTATTAAAGCCATAAAAAGAGATGTAGATGAAATGTATGTTATTCTGCCTTTTGAAAAACAATTTTACGAAGAAAAACATGAATTTCCTGTACACTTTGTTGGACACCCACTAATTGATGCCATTGGAGACAGACAACAAGTTGACGAATTTGTTTTCAGAAAAAATAATGGTTTAAGCGAAAAACCTATTATTGCTTTATTACCAGGAAGCCGAAAACAAGAGATAAAAAAAATGCTTTCTGTAATGCTCAGTCTAGTAGACGATTATAAAGATTACCAATTTATTATTGCTGGTGCTCCAGGCCAAGATTACGAGTTTTACAAACAGTTTATAAAAAAATCGAATGTGCATTTTTTAAATAATAAAACCTACGATTTACTTAGTGTCTCTACAGCTGCTCTGGTCACTTCAGGAACAGCAACTCTTGAAACAGCTTTGTTTAAAGTGCCTCAAGTTGTTTGCTACAAAGGGAGTTGGGTATCTTACCAAATAGGAAAACGTGTTGTAGATTTAGACTATATTTCTCTGGTAAATTTAATATTGAATAAGGAAGCTGTAACAGAACTTATTCAAGACGATTTTAACACTAAAAGACTAAAAAAAGAGTTAGATATTTTACTTAACGCTTATGAACGCACCAAATTTTTTGTTAATTATTACGAACTAGAAAAAGATTTAGGAGGAAAAGGTGCAAGTGAAAACACTGCTAAATTAATTTATAACGCTACTGCCTAAATGCGAAAAATTGCCCTAATACTCTTTATTATTGTTACGCTTTCGAGTTGCGGAAGTACTAAAAACAAGCGTGTGGTTACTAGAAAATCTCAAACCACAAAAACAGTTAAAAAAAGTAATAAACCTACAACTACTGCAAAGCCTTCAATAGTAGAATCTATTATTAAAAATGCTGAAAAATATGAAGGCACACGTTATAAATATGGTGGTACAACAAAAAAAGGCATGGATTGCTCTGGATTAATTTACACAGCTTTTAAAGAAGATAATATTACAATACCGCGTGTTTCTAGTGCAATGGCTAAAACAGGAGATTGGATAGATTTAAAAAACGTACGAGAAGGCGACTTACTTTTTTTTGCAACTAAAAAAAATAGCCGAAGTGTAAACCATGTTGGTTTAGTAACTGCTATTAATGGAGATGCTATTGCGTTTATTCATTCAACTACAAGTAAAGGTGTTATAACTTCTACATTAAAGGAAAAATACTGGTATTTTGCGTTTGTGCAAGCAAGGCGCGTGCTGTAAACTTTTATTTACTATATTAATGGAGTGAAACTCCTAAATTTTACAATAATAAAACTAACCGTTTGCTTAGTTATTGGAATTTTGATTGGTTACTTTGTTACAATTCCATTAACTATTACTTTGTGTGCAATAAGTTTTCTTATACTTCTATTAACACTTATTTATTTTATTTCTAAACAAAAAAGACATAAAACCGTTTGGTTTGGTATTACTAGTTTTTTAATTATGATTTGCATTGGAGTACTTACTACCTGTATTCATAACGAAAAACTAGACAAAAATAATTATACAAACATTGATACCAAAAACAAGTTAATCACTTTTAGAATTAGAACGACGCTAAAATCTGGATTGTATAACGACAAATACATTATTAATATTTTAAAAATTGGTGATGCTTCAGTATCTGGAAAAGCGTTGCTAAATGTATCAAAAGACAGCCTAAATACTGTATTAAAAGTTGATGCTATCTATGCCACTTCAGAAGGATTCAAACCTATTGTGTCTACAATTAATCCTTATCAATTTAATTATAGAAGCTATCTCGAAAAACAATATGTTTTTAAACAACTATATGTTAACCCTTCTAGGCTTTTCCGTGTAAGTGAAAAAAAACACACCATTTATGGTTACGCAGATTGGGTAAGAGAAACTATTAATACAAAACTAAAAGCTAACCATTTTAAACCAGACGTTCTAGCAATTATTAATGCTCTAATTTTAGGACAACGTCAAGATCTTAGCAAAGATATTTATGATAGTTACACAGATGCTGGAGCTGTACATATTCTTGCTGTTTCTGGACTTCATGTTGCTTTAATTCTATTACTACTTAATTTTGCTTTAAGACCATTAAAACGTTTTAAATATGGACGACAACTTACTGTTATTATTTTAGTGTTATTAATGTGGTGCTTTGCAATTATTGCTGGCTTATCTGCTTCTGTAACCCGAGCCGTTACTATGTTTAGTATTATAGCAATAGGCATGCATTTAAAACGACCAACCAATATTTATAATACTTTGGCTATCTCTATTTTTGTGTTGCTTCTTTTTAAACCGCTTTTCTTATTTGATGTTGGTTTTCAGTTGAGTTATCTAGCTGTAATTGCAATTGTTGCCATTCAACCTAGGTTAGTAAAACTTTGGAAGCCTAAAAATTTTATTATTGCTAAAGTTTGGGATTATTTTACGGTTGGTATTGCTGCACAATTTGGTGTTGCACCTATAAGTTTATACTATTTCCATCAATTTCCGGGATTATTTTTTGTCGCTAATGTAATTATCATTCCGTTTTTAGGATTTATTTTAGCAACTGGTATTTTTGTGATTATTCTGGCGCTTTGTAACGCACTCCCTAAGTTTTTAGCAGATGCTTTTAGTTTTATTATTTCTAGCATGAACGATTTAATGAAATGGTTATCGCTTCAAGAAAGTTTTTTATTTAAGGATATTTCATTTAATGGTTGGCAAGTAATTGCAGCATATATATTTGCAATAGCATTTGTACAATTAGGCATACAGAAAAACTATAAATGGCTAAAATTTACACTTATTTCTATTTTGCTTTTTCAAGGTGTAAATTTATTTAACAAATATACCAATAGCACAAATTCATTAACGGTTTTTCATAAAAGTAGACATACAATTATTGGCGAAAAGACACAAAACAAACTCGATGTGTTTTCAGATTTAGATAGTTTAAATCAATTTAGCAATTTAAAAGACTATGTTATTGGAAATAATATTAAAGTAATTAATGGATTTAAGATTCCGTCCTACATTCAAACAAAAAGCCACACTATTCTTATTGTAGATAGTCTGGGAGTTTACAATGTAAAAAAGCTTAAACCTCATTATATTATACTAACACAATCTCCAAAAGTAAATTTAAAAAGACTTATAGATTCTATACAACCAAAACAGATTATTGCAGATGGTAGTAATTACAAATCTTATGTTACGAGATGGAAGGCAACCTGTTTAAAACAAAAAATTCCGTTTCACTACACAGGTGAAAAAGGATTCTTTTCTTTAGCTTTAAAAAAATAAACTTAGCTTTTAAATTCTGAAATAAATTCTTTTTGATAGGTTTCCCATTCTTCTTTTGTTTTAACTTCTTTGTATTTATTAGAAGTAAAAAGCTTCAAATAAATTTCTAACTGCTTTGGAAGTAAATACCCAGAAATTGGAGAAATGAGTTTAAATTCGTCATCAAAAAACACCATTGTTGGATAGGCATTAACACTTAAATATCTAGCAAATTGATGTTTTGCATTGCGTGTGTTTATCTTGTCTGGATTATAATCTGGATTTGTAAAGGTATTACCTTCGAATTTCACAGTAGTATTGCCTTCAGCATTAAATTTAATAGCATAAAAGTTGTCATTTATATATTTAGCAACATCTGTATTACCAAAAGTGTTTTTATCTAACATTTTACAAGGACCACACCAATTCGTATAAACATCCATAATTATTTTTTTTGGATTCTTTTTTTGAAGCTCTACCGCTTCTTCAACTGTAATCCAATTAATCTCTTGTGCAAAGAGTGTAATGCTTACTAAAAGTGTAAGTAATGATAGAAGTATGTGTTTTTTCATTTTACTAAATTTATAATTCAGAAAATTCTGGTTTAAATGCTCTATAATATTTAAAAAAATCTTCTTGTGTTTTCAAATTCTCATGAATATTATTTTTAAACAACTTAAGAAACAGCTCCAATTGTTGCGGTTTTTTATAACCTATTAAAGAGGTTAATAATTCTGCTTCTTCATCTAAAAAAACAATTGTTGGATAAGAACGAATACTAAAATAATTAGCTAATTGATGTGCAGAGTTTCTTCGGTTTGCTTTAGCTGGATCGTAATTAATATTGGTAAACTTATAATCTTTAAAATTAACAACTGTATTACCTTCTGCATTAAATTTTACAGCGTAATAATGTTTGTTTACGTATTCAGCAACATCTTTATTAGCAAATGTATTTCTATCCAGCATTTTACATGGTCCACACCATGCTGTGTACATGTCCATCATTATTTTTTTAGGATTCTTTTTTTGAAGTTCTACAGCTTCTTCAAGTGTAATCCAATTAATTTCTTGCGCAGGAATTATTACAGTTGCAAAAACAGTAAACAATACCAAAACAATATATTTTTTCATATTAATATTTGTATTTTATATAGTCTCAATTAGTGTTCCAAAATTACACTAAAACAACAAAACGCCGAAATTAGGCGCTTTGTTGTTTTTAAAAATTTATTTAATCTATTTAATGCCGTGCATCATTTTTAATAATTTACGGTTGAGAATTAACATAATTAATGCAGCTGCAATAGGTATTATTGTAAATATTAAAAAGAAGGTTGATAGACCGTGTTCTTCCATTATTGGATCCATATAACTTCCTGTAAAACCACCTAAAAGGTTTGCAAAGAAATTTGCGGTAAACCAAATACCAAACATTAAACTCACGAATTTAACAGGAGCTAATTTACTAACATAAGATAAGCCTACTGGAGATACACACAATTCTCCCATAGTATGCAAGAAGTATGCAATTACCAAAAACATTAAACTAACAGATGCTGTTTTTGCGCCATCTGGTATACCTGCTGCTCCATAAGCTAATGCTCCAAATCCTATTCCTACTAAAAATAATCCTATAGCAAACTTAACTGGTCCTGATGGATTATATTTACTTTCCCATACTTTAGAAAATAAAGGTGCAAATAAGATAATGAATAATGAATTAAGAACTGAGAACCAAGATGCTGGAACTTCTGTAGTATCAGATTGAAACTCTCTGTATAACATCCAAATAACAATTCCCCAAATAATAACAAAACTTAATCCTAAAATAATATTAGCTAAAGAATATTTGCTATAAGTTTGTTTAAATAACATTGCTAAAACCCATGTAATTACTAACATTGGTATAACAGTAATTATAGTATTTATTATTTTAAAAGATGTTGCTGCACTTCCTTCTAGGGCTCTATCTGTATAATCTGCGGCAAAAATGGTCATAGATCCACCAGCTTGCTCAAATGCCCACCAGAAAAAGACAACAAATAACGACAGAATTCCAATAACTATCATTCTATCTCTAACTACTTTAGAGTTCTCTACTCCTTTAACAATTTCTTCAATATCCTCTTCTATCTTTTCAACACTGTCTTCAATTACATCTTCAAAATCTCCTACTTTAACAGGTGTTAAACCTATTTTTCCAAATATTTTTTGAGAGAAATAAAATTGTAACATCCCAAAAAACATAAATATACCAGCAAGACCAAAACCATAATGCCAACTTACATTTTCGCCAATATAACCACATAACAATATTCCTAAAAAAGCACCTGCATTAATACCCATATAAAAAATAGTATAACCTGCATCCTTTTCTTTTCCTTGTGATTTGTATAATTGTCCAACCATTGAAGAAATATTTGGCTTAAACAAACCGTTTCCTACAATTAAAAATGTTAACCCAGCGTAGAAGAATATCGAGGTTAAACCTTCTAAAGCCATAGAAGCGTGTCCAAGCGTCATAATAAATGCACCTAATATAACCGCTTTTCTATAACCCATAAATTTATCGGCAATAAAACCACCAATTATTGGCGTTAAATATACGAGTCCTGTGTACCATCCATAAAGAACAAGAGCATCTGCTCTTTCCCATTCCCAACCACCATCTATCAATGTTGAGACTAAAAATAATACTAAAAGTGCACGCATTCCATAATAAGAAAAACGTTCCCACATTTCTGTAAAAAACAAAACAAAAAGACCAGATGGATGGCCTAATACTGTTTTTTGATTGGTTTCTGAACCTCCAAATTTAAATTCCATATAAATAATTATTAGTTAGTAAAGTTGTTTTATTTTTAAGTTTTGAACACTATATTTTTTTAGTTCTGTACTTGAATTTTATCTCCTAATGTGCGATCTATAAAATTAGTCATTTTTGTATACAAGTGTTTTCTTGTGTTTCCTCCATAAATACCATGATTTTTATCTGGATAAATCATCCACTCAAACTGTTTATCTGCTTGTATTAATGCTTCAACCATTCGCATTGTGTTTTGCACATGTACATTATCGTCTCCTGTTCCATGAATTAATAAAAAGTCGCCTTTTAATTTGTCTACATGGTTAATTGGTGAATTATCATCATAACCACTAGCATTTTCCTGTGGTGTTGTCATGTAACGTTCTGTATATATAGAATCGTAAAACCTCCAGCTTGTAACAGGTGCAACTGCTATTGCCATTTTAAAAACATCTCTTCCTTTAAATAAGGCGTTACTAGACATAAAACCACCATAACTCCATCCCCAAATTCCTATTCTTGAAGCATCTACATAATTACGTTTTCCTAATAACTTTGCAGCTTCAATTTGATCTTCAACTTCAAATTTCCCTAATTCTTTTTGGGTTACTTTTTTAAAATCTGCACCTTTAAACCCTGTACCTCTTCCATCTACGCAAGCTATAATATATCCTTTTTGAGCTAGCATTTGGTACCAGTAATCGTTTGCATTATTCCATCTATTTGCAACTTGCTGTGAACCTGGTCCAGAGTATTGAAACATAAATAATGGATATTCTTTTTTAGCATCAAAATTAGCTGGTTTAATCATCCACATATTTAAATCATTCCCATTTATATTTATTGTACTAAATTCTTTTTTAGACATTTTATATTCAGAAACAGTTTTAGTGAGTTCAGAATTTGTTTTAATAGTTTTTAAAACATAACCATTTACAGCATCGTTTAAAGTATATAAAGGTGGTTGTGTTACACTAGAAAACGTATTAATAAAATATGTGAAATCTGCACTAAAATCTGCATTATTAGTACCTGTTTCTTTTGTTAATCGTTTTTTGTTGGTTCCAGATAATTTAATGGAATATACATCTCGATTTACAGAACCATTTTCAACAGATTGATAATAAATAGTTTCGGTTTTTTTATTAAAACCATAGTAGTTAGTAACTTCCCAATTTCCTTTGGTGATTTGATTTATAAGTTTTCCTTTTTTTCCATAATGGTAAATATGGTTGTAACTATCTTTCTCGCTAGTCCAGATAAAACTATTATCCTCTAAAAAAGTTAAATTATCTGTTATATCTACATAAGCATTATCTATTTCTTTTAACACTACACTAGTGTTGTTAGTTTTTGAATTGTAAAAAATTAAGTCTAGTTGATTTTGGTGTCTATTAAGTATTTGCAGGCTTAAAACATCTGGATTATTGGTCCATTGTATTCTTGGAATATATTCAAATTGTGCTCCAAGCGCTACTTTATTAGTTGAATTTGCTTTAAGATCGTAGACATGAAGCGATACTATGGCATTAGCTTCACCTGCTTTAGGATATTTAAATACAGTTTGTGTTTGGTATAAGTTTTTTCCATAAACATCCATTGAGAATTCTGGAACTTCTGTTTCATCAAAGCGAATAAAAGCAATTTTATTGCTGTCTGCATTCCATTCGAAAGCACGAACAAAAGCAAATTCTTCTTCATAAACCCAATCTGTAATACCATTAATAATTTTGTTTTTTTCACCATCTTTAGTAAACTGTATTGTTTTACCAGAAGCTATATCTTTTATGTATAAATTATTATTTAATCCGTAAGCTACTTTTTTGCCATCTGGCGAGAATGTTGGCTCTTGAATTTTAGCTTCAGAAATAGAGGTTAGTGCATTTGTTTTAGTATTAAAAACGAAGTAGTTTGCTAAAGTAGAGCGTCTAAAAATAGACTCTTGATTTGTCGCTAAAAGCACTTGTGATTCATCATCACTAAAAGTGTAGTCTGTAAAATATTTAATAGCCTCTAAACTGGAAGAATTTACTAAAGTCTTAACCTTCTCTAAGGTTTTGTAATCATAGATATCTATAGTTGTAGAACCGCTGGCTCTATCAAAATTTAAAACCGAATACTCTTGACCACTATTCATAGAATGTAAAGCATCTAAGCTTTCGGTTCTAAAAGTACCATCGTTCCAAATATTGTCTAAGGCAATCTCTTTGTTTTGTGCTGTAATTAAAGTAGTTACTAATAAGCAGAAAAATGCTAAATATTTAGAAAAAGTCATTAAGTATATTTTTTTAATAAGATAATGTCAAGTTTACTAAAAAATATGCAAAAAACCGTAATTATTAACAGTTAATTACTGTTTAAAAAACATAAAAGACTAGCTGTTTTAATTTCGTTAAAGTAACTCTAGGACAAAACAATAGGTGTTTTGTATCTTCGCACCACAAAATAGCACCAAATGAGCGCAACAATTTCTGGTTTTTCAAAACTGTCTAAATCCGAAAAAATAGATTGGATAGTTAGTCACTATCTATCAAATTCAAAATCTGCAAAACAAACTATCACACAATATTTTAATGCAGACCAAAAGCTACAACAGCTTCATGATGAGTTTATAGAAAACACAATTACAAATTATTATTTACCTCTTGGTGTGGCTCCAAATTTTGTAATCAATAATAAAACATACGCCATACCTATGGCTATAGAAGAAAGCTCTGTCGTTGCAGCTGCTAGTAATGCTGCAAAGTTTTGGATGCAACGTGGTGGCTTTAAGGCCAAAGTGCTTTCAACTACAAAGATTGGACAAGTACATTTTGTGTTTACTGGTAATTTTGAAGACTTAAAACAGTATTTTAATACTATAAAATCAAAACTAATTACAGACACAAAACCTATTACTGCAAATATGGAAAAACGTGGTGGTGGTATTATAGATATTGAATTACGAGATAAGACCGAAGACTTAGAGCATTACTACCAACTCCATGCTACCTTTGAAACATTAGATGCTATGGGAGCAAATTTTATAAATTCTTGTTTAGAACAATTTGCAAAAACGTTTAAAACTGAAGCTGACAAATACTTGAGTGCTCCAATAGAAATAGTTATGAGTATTCTCTCTAATTATGTGCCTAACTGTTTGGTTCGTGCCGAAGTCTCTTGTAAAGTTGAAGATTTAAAAAACAAGACTATTTCTGGAATAGCTTTTGCTGAAAAATTTGTTCGCGCTGTTAATATTGCAGAAATAGAACCATATCGTGCTGTAACTCACAACAAAGGTATTATGAATGGTATTGATGCAGTGGTTCTAGCAACAGGAAACGATTTTAGAGCTGTTGAAGCTGGTGTTCATGCTTACGCTGTAAAAAACGGAAAATACAGCAGTCTTACGCATGCAAAAATAGAAGAAGGTGTGTTTACGTTCTGGATAGAACTACCTTTAGCTCTAGGCACAGTTGGTGGATTAACAGGATTACACCCATTAGTTAAAGTAGCTCTAGATATTTTAGGAAAACCTTCAGCAAAAGAACTCATGCAAATTGTAGCTGTTGCAGGATTAGCACAGAATTTTGCTGCTTTAAGATCGTTAACTACAACAGGAATTCAAGAAGGACATATGAAAATGCACTTAATGAATATTCTAAATCAGATTAATGCTACTCATGAAGAAAAAGAAGAGATTATTCAGCATTTTAAAACCCATACTGTAACACATAGTGCAGTTGTTTCTGAAATTGAAAAACTTAGACAATAATGCTACGTTTCTACAGTCACGGAAAATTATTGCTAACAGCAGAATATGTTGTACTTGATGGTGCTAAAGCATTAGCATTACCAACAAAGTACGGACAATCTTTAACCGTTAAAACTATAGAACCTCTTAAATTAATTTGGAAAAGTATTGATTACAAAGGAGAAGTTTGGTTTGAAGATATATTTGACATCTCTAATACTAAGATTTCTCAATTTGTACGAAATAACAATCCAGTTTCAAAAAGATTAATCGAGATATTAAATGCAGCAAAAATTCTTAATCCTGAATTTTTAGATACAAATAATGGCTATGAAGTAGTTTCTACCTTAGAATTTCCAAATAATTGGGGATTAGGCTCCTCTTCAACACTTTTAAATAATATAGCACAATGGGCAAAAATAGATGCGTTTATACTGTCTAACATAACATTTGGAGGTAGTGGATATGATATTGCTTGTGCCAATAATAACACTGCAATTCTATACTATCTAAAGCATAAAAAACCTAAAGTTGAATCCGTTTTATTTAATAAAAATTATTTAAATGAATTATTTTTTGTGCATTTAAACAGAAAACAAAACAGTAGAGATTCTATAAAAACCTACCGAAAAAACAAGAGCAATACTGAAACTATAATTGATAAAATAAATACTATTACTTCTAATTTTTTAAAAACAGAAACTTTAAACGAATTTAACTCACTAATTAACGAACACGAAACATTAATTGGAGCCATTACTAATCAAACACCAATTAAACAACGCCTATTCAAAGATTTTAAAAACGAAATAAAAAGCCTTGGTGGTTGGAATGGTGATTTTATTTTGGCAACAGGTAAAAAAGACTATGTACATTCTTATTTTAAAGAACGTGACTATAACACTATTATAGATTATAAAGACATGATTCTTTAAAATACATATTTGTTTTATTGGTATAAAAAAAGCCTCGCAATGCGAGGCTTTTTTTATACTAAATGATAGCAATATTAATTATCATCACTAAACATATACTCTATTTGAAATATTTGACCTTGTTGTGTAACATTAAAACTTTGTGTTTTAACAATATTATTTACATCCTTAATTATTAATGTTGCTTGGTAAGCTACAAAAGGCATAGGACTTAAATCCTCATATTTTAACTTAAAAACCGTTTGTAAGCTAACCACTCTATTTTCATATGGTTTAATGTATGGAGAGGTACTAGACAACTCTACCAAATCTACATCATCAATAGTTGTAGTAATACTAGCATCTCTATCGTCTGTAGTTGTCACCTCAAAATTCATTGTGGTTGTTTTAGGAAATGCAGAACCTCCTGTTGTTCCTCCATCGTCTGAAGAACAGCTAAATACGATAGCTAAAATAAATATTGAAAAAATCTTTTTCATAATTAATAGTTTTTATTGCACTGTTTTTGCTCTATAATCTTCAATCTCTGAAGCTTCTTTTAAAGCGTTATATAGTCTTGTGTTTATAGAACTCGCTTTTTCAGTTGCTACTTGATTAGCAAAAGACTGATAATTCTCTAGCTCAACTGCTGGTGTTTTTTTAGTAACCTGTACCATATATACACCTTTTACTCCAGTAATTAACCTAGATGTTTGTCCTTCATCTAATCCAAATGCTGTTCCCACAACTAAAGGTTCTGAACCTGCTCCTGGAATAGTAGGATTTTTCATATTAATTGCTGGTGCTGTCTTGACCGTTTGATTTTCTGCTGCTGCAACATCTTCTATAGTTGTAGCACTAATTCTATCCATTATTAATTTTGCTTTCTTTTGCTTTCTAATTTCTGGTAGAGCTGTTACGGAAGCATCTTCTGTATTCATTAATCCAGCTTCATTTTTTGCCGTAATTTGAGCAACAATATAACCATCTGTTGTTTCAAAACGTTTAACATCTCCTACTTTAGATCCATCTTCAAATGTCCAACGCACTAAACTTCTTAGTGGTCCAACACCTGGAATATTTTCGTCTAATTCTTTAATTGTAGTTACAGGATTAACCTCTAATGTATTGGCTTTTGCTGCATCTTGAAAGTCTTGCTTTTCAAGTTCTACTTCAAAATTAGTAGCAGTTCTAAATACTTCATTTTCTGTTTCTACAGAAGGTTCAATAACTCTTTCGATTGTTGCAACTTTGTATGAAGGTTTTTTAGATTTTCTATCTAATAACTCCATAACATGAAAACCAAATTGAGTTTTAACAACTCCCAAATCACCAATATTCTTTGTGATTTCGAATTCATTAAATTCCTCAACCATTGTGCCACTTGCGTGCCAATCGTAAACACCTTCTTTAGCAATACTGCCTTGATCTGAAGACATTGATACTAATCCTGCAAACTTTGATTTATCTTTTCTTATAATAGATAAAATACTATCTGCCGTCTTTTTTGCCTCAAGCTCTGTTTTAACAACGTTTGGATTTGTACTTAAAGAATCTTTAAAAGGTATTAATATATGTCTTACTTTTAAAGAATCGTAAGATTGTTCTGTTTCTAGTAGTTTAGTAATTTTATAACTTGTTCCTTCTTTATAAGGACCATAAACTTCGCCTACATTTAATTTAACTATATTATCTCTAACTCCTTCTGCAAAAGAGGATGCAAATAGAAATCTATCTTGAAATTTAACAGCACCATCAGATTCTGCATTGGCAAGTGCAATAGCGTCTTCTGTATTCATTTCTGCAAAACCTGGTGTTTTTTCTGTTTCTTTTGTTGTTTCGTTATAGATTTCTGTTCCTTTAATAAAATCATTAAGTTCTGCTTTAATAGCATTTTCATCTTCTAAAGATGGTATGTTTTCAAACTTAACATATTGTAAATCTGTAGAAGCTTCAACTTCGTATTTTTTCTTGTTTTTATTGATGTAAGAAGTAATTTCAGATTTAGAAACTTCAATAGTACTATCTGCAATAGTAGTAAAAGGAATAGACACATATTTAATGTCAACTTGTTCACTTTGTAATTTATGCTCTAACTCACCTTCTGCTAAAGTTGCTGTAGATGCAGCTTTAATCATATTAATGTAGTTTTGTTGTAATGCACTAGATGCTGCGGCATTTTCTTGCTGAATCCATCTGTTATAAAAACCATTTTGACTATTAGATTTCTTTAAATCTAGTATGTATTGATTTAGTAAAGACTCATCAAAAATACCATCGGCATTTAAAAATTGTGGACTATTTGCATACGTTTTCTTTAATAAATCACGCATTTGCTCTCTACCTACAGTTAAACCTAATTGGTTAAACTGAGATTCCATTACTGCTTTTCTAACTTCTATGTCATAAACTTGGTTCATGATTTGAGATTGCGTTGCATTAGGATTGTTACGATCATCTACTTGAGCCATAAATTCTTGACGTGAAATGTCTTTTCCGTTAATAGTAGCTACTACATCTGGAGATTTATTAAATAATGCATCTTTGTTATCGAAAAGACTCGATAGTATAAATGCAAAAAGTGCTAATGCGATTACCAATATTAGTACAACTGTTTTCTGTCTTATCTTATTTAAAATTGCCATCTGTTGAAATAGATTATATGCTAATTGTTATTTGAAATATAGTGGGCGAAAATACCATTTTCTATTTAATAATAAAAGTAGAAATTGGCAATAATTTTATTATTATTAAAAGGATAGTTTAATTTTAATAAAATAAAGGCTAAATAGAGTCTTTTTAAAGGTTAATCGTCTGTTTTAACTTTTAAAGACACTAAATCTATTTTAGTATTTGAGACTTCTAATATTTTAAATTGAAAATTTTCTGTAGTTACAATATCGTTTTGTTGCGGTATTTCTTCTGTATGGTCTACTATTAATCCTCCAAGTGTTTCGTAATTTTCTCCTTCTGGTAGGTTTAATTTATGCACCTCATTTAGGTAATCGACTTCTAATCTTGCAGAAAAAATAAAATTAAAATCGTCAATTTTTTCTTCTCTTAACACAACAGTGTCATGTTCGTCTTCTATTTCCCCAAAAAGTTCTTCAACAATATCTTCAACAGTCATAATTCCTGAAGTTCCACCATATTCGTCTAAAACCACAGCAATACTTTTACGCTTTTTAATAAGGATGTTTAAAATATCGTTTGCCAGCATAGTTTCTGGTACAAATTCAACAGGTAACACCATAGCTTTTATGGTTTTGGGATTTTTAAACAACTCAAAAGCGTGAGCATAACCAACAATATCGTCTATAGTGTCTTTATATATTAATATTTTAGACATACCTGTTTCTGTAAATAATGTGCTTAAATTTGAAACAGTATCGTTAATCTCTAAAGCCATAATCTCTGTTCGAGGAATCATAACCTCTCTTGCCTTGACTTCTGCAAACTCTAAGGCGTTTTGAAATATTTGTATTTCGGTATCGATATTGTCATGCGCTTCTACAGATTCCATTTGTTCACTAATATAGTGTCCTAGCTCTACTTTGGAGAATGCTAATTGTACTTGGTCACCTTCTGTTTTAAAGAATTTTTTAAGTACGAAATCTGAAATCCATAGCACAAAATCTGAAATAAAAGTAAATAACAAATAAAACAAATAAGCAGGAAATGCTAACACTTTAATTAATGTATTACTATAAATTTGAAAGAATACTTTAGGAAGAAACTCTGCAGTAAATAATATTAATAGGGTTGAGATAATAGTTTGCGACAACAAACTTAAATCTGTTAACAGGTACTTTAAAAAAGGATAGTTACCAACAAGAGAAACAAACCACTTTACCAGTAAATCTCCCATAAAAAAACCATAAATAACCAATGCTATATTATTTCCAATTAGCATTGTTGCGATAAACTTTGATGGTTTTGCTGTTAATTTTGAAAGAATTTTAGCTAAGAAATCGTCTTGCTTTTTCTCTATTTCAATATGAATTTTATTGGCGGAAACATAAGCAATCTCCATACCTGAAAAAAATGCCGAAAGTATTAACGACACTATTATAATACCAATAATTACTGTTGTAGTCATGTATTACTTGTTATTTCTATCTTCATATTTTTTATGAAAATGTCTTCTAAAGAAAAACATAAAGGTCGCTAGCGCAAATAGAAACAAAGATAGATAGGCATGGTTTGTATCTGTATTCCATGTTGTTATACAATCGTATAAAAAATATATACCTGCTATAATATAGATGTATTGAGAAAATTTTAAATATTTCATTTGCTTGTATTGGTTATAGTAAAGATATATAAAATTTAGAAACCGAAATAGAATAGTATTATTCTTCGCCAATATAGTAACTGCCGCTTATTTCTAAAACTTCTGCTTTTTTAAAATCACGATCAGAATCGAAACCTTTACCATTAGTTAGGTAATCTATAGTTTTATGTTTTACAGGTAAATTTGTAAACATCCATTGCTTATTTTGGTCGAAATATAATTGGTCTGCAAATAAACTATCGCCTTGATGAGAAGAAATCACAACGTTTCCCTGCATGTCTATTACATCTGTTTCACTGTAAATAATGGCATAATCTGAAACAATTGTTGTGCGTTGATTTTGATCATCGAAAACGTGCAATGTCACGCCATCTGGAAATTCTGAATAACCAAATGTCCTGTTTTCAAAATCTAACAGTTTTGGACTAATTAAATTTGCAACAACACGACCAGAATCTGTACGCTTAGCGTTAATATCTATGCCAACGCCTTGAGGTTCGTTTTCGCTAATACCAATTTTATTAACTTCTTTAAAGTTATTAGTACAAGAAAAAAACAAAGTCATAGCTAATGCTATGACTCCGTTTTTTATAATATGTACTTTATTATTTTCCATTAATTAATTTTTGGAACAGTAATACTTCTTTGAATCCAACAACCAATTTTAATCGTTTTACCAGACATATCCTCTTTAAAAATATCAGGCTTTGAAGGCGCTAAAGCTCTATACTTACTTGCAGTATCACTACTTGCTTTTGCTGCTTCGTTAGCAGCTAACCAATAGATAGCTCTTTTCTCGAAGTTGGTATTCCCACAGCTTTTTACACTTCCTGCATACATAGATGCCACTTGTAAATAACCACTAGCATCTGCTGGATTTAACTCCATAGACTTGTAATAATACTCTCTAGCTTTGCTGTTGCTTCCTTTAGACTTAAACTCACCAGCTAATTTTCTGTATAATTTCGCTTTCTTTAAAGGATCTGTTTGTAAAGATAATGACTGATCGAAATATCTTTGCTCTCCTGTAATTACATATAAGTACCATGCAGTATCTGCATTTGGTTCTAAGGTGTTTTTCTGCTTTACAATTTTAACAAACATTGGGTCTTCTTTACAACCTTTAGCATATAATTTATTCATAGCTCTTTGTAACCATACACCATCGCTTTTGTTTGCCTCGTAATCTCTTTGGTAAATTGGGATTAAGACTTCGCAATTTGCTCTGTCTCCTAGTTCTTGATCTACACTTGGAGTAATTTTATCAAAAGCAGCTAGTGTTTGTGTATAGAACCTCTTATATTTTTCGTCTTTAGAACTTATTTTTTCTCCTTTAGCAATAAGTTGATTTAACTTAGTAGAATTTTCATCAACTTCTTTTTCAATTTTATCAACAATATCATCATACTTATCAAAAAGTTGTTGTGGCGTTTTTAGACCTTTATCGTACAAACTCACCATCATTTTAAAGTAAATATACAACCCTTTTGGACTTGTAAAGTTCTCTAAATCAACTTTATAGATTGAGTCAAATTCATTATATAATTGCTCATCTGTTAAACCTAATAATTCTTTATATTCGTATCTAAGCTCTGCCTTTTTAGCTTCGAACTTTCCTTTTGGAGATTTACTAGCATAATTAACCATTCTAGAATCCCATAACATTAATAATTCGTTAATGTTTTCTACTTTTTTAGCATCTGTAGTTGCTGCTTTTAATAGACCTTCAAACATATCTTCTCCATATTTGTATAAACCAGAGAGATTGAATTTTGGACAATCTTTAATGGCCTTTCTGTAATATGGAAGAGCTTCTTCATATTTTTTTGCCTTAACAGTTTCTGCAAATAAAGACATGTTATTGGTGCAATCTTCATTACTTGTTTGAGCAAAAGTTATATTGAACCCAAAAAGTAAAAATGCTATTAATAATGTAATGTTAGTTTTCATAATCTTAATGTTTGTGTTATTAGTCATATTTTCTTTTTTCGAACCATCTATCGTTTAATGATAAACTTACTTTAAAGTTTAAAAAGTTCTCTTGAATTAAGTTAGCGTTAGTTGTACCACGTTTTCCAATTTCAAATCCTAAATTGGCATTAGAAAATGGATTTCTAATTGTACCAACTGGTAAACCTACTCCAAAAGATATGCCAAACTCTTTAATAGCCTCATTTTGCACTTCTAAACCTGTGTTCTCAAAACGTAAACCTGCTCTATAAACTACTCTATTCCAATAGTTTGAAAACGAATTGTATTTAGGAATATAAAATCCTCCTAAAGATAATGTTGTAGCATCTACAAACGTAGTTCCTGTATTTTCGTACAATGCATTAGAAAACTCGCTTGTGTTTTGTGTGGTATATTCTACTCCTGCAAACCATTGCCTTGGTGCACCTACACCTGCTCCAAAAGAAAGTCTAGAAGGTAATTTTAACGTTGTAACGTCTAATCCAGCTGCAGCCAAATCTGCATTTATGGTGTTAACTGCAAACTCTGCTCCTGTGATGCTATTTATTGTTATGTTAGAAAATGATCGTTGATTATTAGAGTTTAAATCGCTTGAAGGTGAAAACGTTAAAGCAGATTGTAACTGTAGCTTATCTGAAACCATACGTTCATAATGCAAGCCTAAATTAAAATTAAGTCCACTTAAATCTGATCTATTTTCCTCTCTAGATTGGGTTTGTAAAAGTTCACCATCACTGTTGTAGCCAAACTCTATAGTATTGTTTTGAATATTTCCAAAGTTATAATTTGCATCTATTCCAGCACTTAAACCATCGGTTATTTGGTAACCAAAAGAAACAAAAGCCTTGTTTAGACCTCCTTCTCCTCTAAAACGCGTATCTAAATTACCAGAAGCATTATTGGTTTCCAATCTGTAACCTACTGCTGTATAAGGCAACAAACCAAAACCAAAACCAAGCTTACCAAGTGGCACAGATAAGGCTAAATAATCAAAGGTTGAAGATTTAACTCGATCTGAACTTGAATTTGTTTTTAGTTTTGTAGAGGTGTGTCCTCCTCCAACAGCAAACTTTACAGGACGACTTTCGTTTTTAAAAGTTTCAATATTATTTCCACCATAAGTTGCTGGATTTCTCAAATTAATATGAATACTATCTTTATAAATACTCAAACCTCCCATACTTATATTCTCTACAGTACCTTTAAATTTTAAAGTTCCAATACCGTAAAAAGAATATGGTGAAGCTGTTGTTTCTTGAGCGTAACTTTGAATTGCATATAGTGCAATAAAAACTAATACAAGTTTTTTTATCATTTGTGTTGATTAAATTGTAAAATAAAATTCAAACCTTCTAAAAGGAAATTTGAATTCGCAAATATGCTACTTTTTAATTGTTTAGACAACATTTTAGCATCTCCTCCTGTTAAAATTACTGTTAAATCTTGATATTTTTCTTTATACTGACTTATTGTACCATCAATTTCGTTTAAAACACCATTAACTACGCCAGAATGCATAGAATTTGCAGTAGAATCTCCAATAATTTGTTTTGGAACTTCTGTTGTTAACAGTGGTAAATTTGCAGTTTGATTATGCATGGCTTTGTAACGCATACGAACACCTGGAGAAATTGCACCTCCTAAATATTCGTTTTTACTATTTATAAAATCGTATGTAATGCAGGTTCCAGCATCTATTATTAAAACATTATTGTCTGGAAATTCTCCAACAGAAGCACATACTAAAGCTATTCTATCGATGCCTAGCGTTTTGGGAGTGCTATATAAATTTTTAAAAGGAAGATTTGTAGTATGTGATAAAATTTGAAGTTGAAACTTTGCTTTTAAATATATCAAGGTTTTACTATCTAATTTACCAACAGAAGACACTATTACTTGATTAATTTCCTCGAATTTTTTTTGAAGCTTTTTTACTTCAATACTACAATTTTTAGTCTCTATACGCTCTTTAGCAATTAGCTTGTTGTTTCTAAAAACAGCAAGTTTAGTATACGTATTACCTACATCTATAATTAAATTCATAAATTAAATTTAAAAAACAAACTTACAAAATTGAACTTATAAAATTCACTCTATTTAACTGATATAATGATAACTGAACCAGTATATCAAATTTAAAAATTAATAAAACATTAAAATCTAATAAAATTTTACATTTTTTGTTTTGTAGGTATTA
Source organism: Lacinutrix sp. (assembly GCF_029238095.1). Lineage (GTDB taxonomy): Bacteria > Bacteroidota > Bacteroidia > Flavobacteriales > Flavobacteriaceae > Lacinutrix. Next base: position 150,245 of record NZ_JAQWGS010000027.1, read on the forward strand.
AAAATGAAGCTATATTTGCACTCGCATTTTTATGCAACTGGTGCCTTAGCTCAGTTGGTAGAGCAAAGGACTGAAAATCCTTGTGTCCCTGGTTCGATTCCTGGAGGCACCACCACTAATAAGCCTTAAGCGTTTGATTTTAAACGATTTAAGGCTTTTTTGGTTTTAAGAAATTAGTAAAATAGCTATGTTTTTTTTGCTAAATATTTTTTTCTAATAATTTCACCAACTGGTATATTCTCTATTTTACTTTCTAACCAAGAAATAACATCTAAATACAAAAAGGCACGACGCTCAAAAGGATGGTCTTCATATACTTTGAGTTTTTTATGTAAATCAATAAAAGCATTCTTTAAATTTTGTGGATAGATGTCTTGAAGGCCACGAATAAACTTTATCATTTCTTTTTGAACCTCATGTAAGTCATTCATTTTAATTAAAAACTTATAAGTACCACGTAATAAGGATTCTAGATGGTAATCTAAGCCTGCTTCATAATGTGCAACCAAATTTAAAACTCTAGAAAAACACAACAAATCTTCACGCATGGAAAGTGTTTTATTAGCTATAATTTTATCCAAATACTTTATAGAGGCTTTGTTGTTTCCTGCACCAAAGTGAAGACTCGCAAATTTGTAATAAAAAATCATTTTGTGATGTGGATCTATCCTGTTGTTAAATTGATGTAATTCAATTTCAATCTCAGGAATTAACACTAAACCATCATCAAAACTACCATCTATAAAGTGGCCATTTATTTTATGAAAATTACTATACAAAAATACAAGCGTGGACACATTTTCATCTTTTGGAAAATTAGTATCACTTGTAATTTTATTAAAAATTTTTAATTTTTGAACAAACTTTTCTTTATTGCGAATAAAGAATAATGATTCTAAAAGATAGTTATTTCCTTTTAGAAAAAAAACAGGATTTAAGTTTATCATATTTGGATATTGTTGAAATAAACTAACCCATTTTGAAGCATATTTATAGCAATTCAAAAAATCTTGCATTAAGAAACTATACCATAAATGCGCTTTGTAGAGCCATAATTTTTCTCTAAACCCTAGTTTTACTATATCAACCTTTGGAAGATGATTTTTAAAATAAGTAGATACAACATTACTTTCATTCTTATTTTTTACGTATCCTGTTTTTAAAATAATACCATACAACTGTAATGACAAATTAGACAACTTGCTCGTTATTACATTTAATTCACTTATTTCTTTTGCTTGAAAAGTAAGTTCGTCGGCTCTTGTGCTAATGCTTCTTGTTATGTATTGTGCTTCTATAATCTTTTCAAACTCAATGATTTCAAATGCCAAGTTTTTCTCTTCATTGGTAATCGCGAGATCACTAGCTTTATCTAATATTTTTAAACTCTGTTTGTAGAGTCCTTTATGATAGAGAATGGATGCAAAATCTAATTGTTCCCTAATTTGAGAACGAATATTTTGATGTGAAGGGTTTAATTTTAAACTTATTAAAATTTGTTTATACAAATGTGCTTTTACATTTGCTAATTGTTGTTTTTTAATTTGAGTGGATTTCAATATTAAAACCTCATCATATTGTTTTAGTTTATCTAAAACGGTAAATAAGTTTAAAAATTTTGAATCTTGATTAATACCTAATCTACCGACATAGAGTTTAAATTGTCGTTTCTCAGACTTAGAGAGGGATTTCACTAAGACAAATACAGGATCTTTTTGGTCTTTAGTCATCAACTAATAATTAGATTAAATATTTGATTTTTAAGTTTTTACAACAAATTTTATCGATTGAACATCGTAACATTTTCAAGAGTGATAATTAGTAATAATTAACCAAAGTATAAATTAGTCTTTCAATAGAAAAATAAAAAGTGCTTAAATGTCAAATAATCAAATTCAAATTTTCGATACCACACTTAGAGATGGAGAACAAGTTCCAGGTTGTAAATTAAATACAGAACAAAAAGTCGTCATCGCAAAACAATTAGATTTATTAGGTGTAGATGTTATTGAAGCTGGCTTTCCTGTTTCAAGTCCAGGCGATTTTAAATCGGTTGAAGCCATCTCAAAAATTGTAAAAAACGCAACAGTTTGTGGTTTAACACGTGCTGTAGAAAATGATATTAAGGTCGCTTCTGAGGCACTGAAATATGCAAAAAGACCTAGGATTCATACAGGAATAGGCACATCAGACTCACATATTATTCATAAATTTAAATCTAATAAAGACACTATAATAGAACGTGCTTTTGCTGCTGTTAAGTATGCCAAATCGTTTGTTGAAGATGTAGAGTTTTATGCTGAAGATGCTGGGCGTACAGAAAACGACTATTTAGCTAGAGTTTGCGAAGCAGCAATAAAAGCTGGTGCAACTGTATTAAATATTCCAGATACAACAGGTTATTGTTTACCTAGTGAATATGGAACAAAAATTAAGTATTTAAAGGAGAACGTAAAAGGCATTGAAAAGGCCATTTTATCCTGTCACTGCCATAACGATTTAGGTTTGGCAACCGCAAATTCTATTGAAGGTGTTATTAATGGTGCAAGACAAATAGAATGTACCATTAATGGTATTGGTGAACGTGCAGGAAACACAGCCTTAGAAGAAGTTGTAATGGTTTTAAAACAACACCCTTATTTAAATTTAGATACAAATATTAAAACCGAAATGCTATATGGAATGAGTCAATTGGTTTCCGATAGTATGGGAATTTACACCCAACCAAACAAAGCCATTGTTGGCGCCAATGCTTTTGCGCACAGTTCTGGAATACACCAAGATGGCGTGATTAAAAATCGTGAAACTTATGAAATTATAAACCCTAAAGACGTTGGTGTTACAGAATCTGCTATTGTATTAACCGCCAGAAGTGGTCGTGCTGCTTTAGCGTATAGAGCTAAAAATGTAGGTTACGAGTTAACAAAATTACAGCTTGATGATGTATATGCCAATTTTCTATGCTTTGCAGATAGAAAGAAAGAGATCAATAATAATGATATTCATCAAATTATCGAAACAAGTAATGTGTATCACCAAATAATATCAGCACAATATGAGCAATAAAACATTATTCGATAAGGTTTGGGATGCACATGTGGTAGACACCATAAAAAAAGGCCCACAAGTACTCTATATTGATAAACATTTAATACACGAAGTCACAAGTCCGCAAGCTTTTAATGAACTAGAAGCTCGCGGAATTCCTGTTTTTAGACCTAATCAAATTGTTGCTACTGCAGACCATAATACACCAACACAAAATCAAGATCAACCTATTAAGGATGATTTGTCTAGAAAGCAACTAGAACAACTCTCTACTAATTGTGAAAAAAATAATATTACACTTTACCAACTTGGCCATAAATACAATGGTATCGTTCATGTTATGGCTCCAGAATTAGGCTTTACACAGCCAGGAATGACAATGGTTTGTGGAGACAGTCATACTTCAACACATGGTGCTTTTGGAGCCATTGCTTTTGGAATTGGCACCAGCCAAGTAGCACAAGTTTTTGCAAGCCAATGTTTACTGTTAACAAAGCCAAAAAGCTTAAGAGTGAATGTAAATGGTAGACTTAAAAAGGGTGTTTTACCAAAGGATGTTATACTTTATATCATTTCAAAATTAGGTACCAATTCTGGCACAGGTTATTTTTGTGAATATGCTGGAGACGTTTTCCAAAATATGTCAATGGAAGGCAGAATGACCGTTTGTAATATGAGTATAGAAATGGGAGCACGAGGTGGTATGATTGCACCAGACCAAACAACTTTTAACTATGTAAAAGGAAGAGCATATGCTCCTAAAGGCAAAGATTTTGAAAAAAAAGTAGCCTATTGGAAAACGCTTCCAACAGATAAAGGTGCAACTTTTGACAAAGAATATACTTTTGATGCTGAAGACATAGAACCCATGATTACCTATGGCACTAATCCAGGAATGGGAATTAAAATTTCTGAAAATATTCCAACTATTAAAGATTCATCGTTTATAAAGTCTTTGGAATATATGAATTTTGAAGCTGGTGAAAGTTTAATTAACACACAAATAAACTATGTATTTATTGGTAGTTGCACAAATTCTAGAATTGAAGATTTTAGAGTTGCAGCGCAATATGTAAAAGGAAAACAGAAAGCAGATAATGTAACTGCTTGGTTAGTTCCAGGAAGCAAACAGGTAGAAGCTCAAATTATAGCCGAAGGCTTAAAAACTATTTTCGAACGAGCTGGTTTTGAACTAAGACAACCTGGTTGTTCAGCATGTTTAGCCATGAACGATGACAAAATTCCGCAAGGAGAATATTGCGTTTCTACATCTAATAGAAACTTTGAAGGACGACAAGGACAAGGTTCAAGAACCATTTTAGCAAGTCCTTTAGTTGCAGCTGCAACAGCAATAGCTGGAAAAATAGTAGATGTAACAGAAAATATTGAAACTTTAGAATTCGCATAGCATGGAGAAATTTACAACATTAACATCAAGAGCTATTCCTTTAGATATAGCTAACGTAGATACAGACCAAATTATTCCTGCTCGTTTTTTAAAAGCCACAGACAAAAAGGGTTTTGGAGATAACGTGTTTAGAGATTGGCGTTATAATAAAGAGGGTTCAGAGAATGTAGAATTTACATTAAATCAACCTAAATATGCTGGAAACATATTGGTTGCTGGAGATAATTTTGGTTGTGGTTCTAGTCGTGAACATGCTGCTTGGGCCTTAGTTGGTTATGGCTTTAAAGTAATTGTATCTAGTTTTTTTGCAGACATTTTTAAAGGTAACGCCTTAAATAATGGCCTATTACCGCTTCAGGTTTCTGAGGACTTTTTACAACATTTAATATCAGAAATCAAAGCAGATCCAAAAGTAAAATTAAGAGTAGATTTAAGAAATCAAAAAATCCGTATTAATAGCAGTAAACGCTTTGAAAGTTTTGAAATTGATGCTTACAAAAAAACATGTATGATAAATGGTTATGATGATATTGACTATTTACTAAGTAAAAAAGAAATGATTACAGCTTTTGAAAATGCAACTAGTAGGTAAGTGCGTTAGCGATTACCTATCTATGTTATTTGATAAATCAGAAATTGTGATTGCTTTGCAGTTAATGTGACATCCTTTTTTTCATATAACGGAAAGCGCGACGTTTTGCGATCCTTCAAGGTTTTAAAAACCTGGCAGGCATGAGTAAAAGGTAACGCAAAAAAAATAAAAATAATAATTAAAAAGATAAGATTGCAGGATGAGATTCCTGCTTTCGAAGGAACTAAAATGAAATTAAACATAGCAGTATTGCCTGGTGATGGTATAGGACCAGAAGTAACAGCACAAGCCATTAAGGTTTTAAAAGCCATTGCTTTAGAATTTGACCACATGTTTCTATTTAAAGAAGCTTCTGTTGGTGCTATAGCAATAGATCAAGAAAACGATCCACTACCAGATACAACTTTAAAATTATGCAAAACAAGTGATGCTATTTTATTTGGCGCCATTGGTGATCCCAAATATGATAACAATCCTAGTGCAAAAGTAAGACCCGAACAAGGCTTACTTAAGCTTAGAAAAGAATTAGGATTGTTTGCTAATATAAGACCTGTAAAAGCTTATGAAACGCTTCTTGAAAAATCACCTTTAAAAAAAGAGATTATTCAAGGTACAGACATTAGTATTTACAGAGAGTTAACTGGTGGTATTTATTTTGGTGAAAAAAAATTAAGTGAAGATGGAAATACCGCTTCAGATTTATGTGAATATTCTCGAGAAGAAATTGAACGTATTGCACATTTAGCCTTTAAGGCTGCGCAAAACAGAAAGAAAAAAGTGACTTTAGTTGATAAAGCAAATGTATTAGAAACCTCTCGTTTATGGCGAAAAGTAGTCACAGAAATGGCACCAAATTATCCAGATGTTGCACTAGATTTCTTATTTGTTGATAATGCAGCAATGCAAATGATTTTAAATCCAAAACAATTTGATGTGATCTTAACCGAAAACTTATTTGGCGATGTTATTAGTGACGAAGCTAGCGTTATTAGTGGCTCTATAGGTTTATTAGCTTCAGCTTCGGTTGGAAACAAATACGCTATGTTCGAGCCCATTCATGGTTCTTATCCGCAAGCTACAGGAAAAGGTATAGCAAATCCTATTGCTTCTATTTTAAGTGCTGCCATGTTATTAGAGCATTTTGGGTTATTAGAGGAGGCAGAACTTATAAAAGAAGGTGTAAATAAATCTTTGAAATTAAACGTTACAACTCCAGATTTAAATGTAACTTACGATAACGTTTCTACTAATAAAGTTGGTGATTTTATTGCCGATTTTATTAGTAACCCAAAAGATTCAAACCTTAATTTTACCAATATTCACTTAGGACAATCCACAATAATTTAATGCCAACACAACCTAAACTTACACGATTTAATCAGAACGTATTATCTAAATACCAGATATACAATAGTATATTTATGACGCTTCCTTTTGATACCATTACAAAAACTGGAGCACTTTTACCACTTTTTCATGAAACCTGCCAGAAAGGTTTTGCTAATCAAGACAACCCAACAACAATAGTTGAGCGTTTTTTTGAAAAGTACCAAGCAAGACGCTCTAAAGAAAGCCAAACAAACTTACTGTTCCGTTTTATTCAATATATTGAACGCCAAGTCGTATTGTTTGACGCCATTGAAGATGCAGCTTTTCCTGTGGTAAATAATATGGATGGTATAGGAACGTTACGTAGTCTAAAAGAAACGGCATCATCTGAAAACAAACTAGAAACATTAAAAAAATATCTTGAAAAATTTAAAGTTCGTATTGTCTTAACAGCACATCCAACACAATTTTATCCAGGTTCTGTTTTAGGAATTATTACAGATTTAAGTGAAGCTATTAGAACAAACGATTTGCTTCAAATAAACGATTTATTAGCACAATTAGGGAAAACGCCATTTTTTAAAGACAAAAAACCAACACCTTACGACGAAGCTGTTAGTTTAATATGGTACCTAGAAAACGTGTTTTATAAATCCTTCGGAACCATTTATGACTACATTCAGCAAAATATTTTTGATGGTAAACATATAGATAATGATATCATTAATATTGGTTTTTGGCCAGGAGGTGATAGAGATGGAAATCCATTTGTAACACCAGAAATCACCTTAAAAGTTGCTAAAAGATTACGAGAAACAGTTATAAAAAACTATTATCGTGATGCTAGAAATTTAAGACGAAAGTTAACTTTTGAAGGTGTAGAACAAAGAATAGTTTATTTAGAAACTGAGCTTTATAAAATTATTACTCGCGAAAAAACAGAGTTGACATTAGAATCTTTTACTTCAGAGTTAAAAGAGATTAAGCAAACCATAATAGATAAACACCAATCTCTATACGTAAACGAAGTTAACAGCTTGCTTAATAAAATTCATCTTTTCGGATTTCATTTTGCTAATCTTGATATTAGGCAAGATAGTAGAAAACACGCACTATTTTTTAATGATATGGTTAACACTTTAATAGAAAGTGGTAGTCCTCTATTTCCAAAAAACTATCATGATTTATCAGAAAAAACCCAAATTCAAATACTATCTAAAGTCAAAGGCGAAGTAGATTTATCATTAATTAAAGATGAAGAAACCTTAAAGGCTTTAAAAACTATGAAAGCCATAAAAACCATACAAACTACAAATGGTGAAGTGGCTGCAAACCGTTATATTATTAGTAATAATCAAACAACATTACATGTTATGCAATTATTTGCAATGCTAAAACTAGTAGCATTTCAAGAGGAATTAACAGTAGATATTGGACCATTATTTGAAACCATTACTGACTTAAAAAATGCACCACAAGTCATGGAAGATTTATATTCCAATCCAGAATACGCAGCGCACTTGAAAGCGAGAGGAAGCAAGCAAACCATAATGCTTGGTTTTAGTGATGGCACAAAAGATGGTGGTTATTTAATGGCTAATTGGGCAATCTATAAAGCCAAAGAAAACTTAACTGCTATTTCAAGACAATATGGTGTAACTGTAATTTTCTTTGATGGTCGTGGAGGACCACCAGCTCGAGGCGGAGGAAAAACACATAATTTTTACGCGTCTCTAGGTCCAACCATTGAAGATAAAGAAGTTCAATTAACTATTCAAGGGCAAACTATTAGTTCTAATTTTGGAACATTAGAGTCATCACAATATAACCTAGAACAACTAATAAGTTCTGGAATTCACAATAGTTTAAGTGGAAAAGAATTAACTATGCTTCCAGAAAACAGAGCTGTAATGACAGATTTATCTGAGCGAAGTTATAAAGCCTATTCAGCCTTTAAGGCACATCCAAAATTCATTTCGTATTTAGAGCACATGAGTACTCTTAAATATTATGCAAAAACCAATATTGGAAGTCGCCCATCTAAACGTGGAAAAGCTGCTGGTTTAGTGTTTGAAGATTTAAGAGCGATTCCTTTTGTAGGCTCTTGGAGTCAATTAAAACAGAACGTTCCAGGATTTTTTGGTGTTGGCACAGCTTTAAAACATTATGAAGATATTGGAGAGTTTGATAAAGCACAACACTTGTTTAAAACATCAGATTTTTTCAAAACATTGATTGAGAACAGTATGATGTCTTTGTCTAAATCGTTTTTCGATTTAACAAAGTACATGAGTGAAGATCCAGAATATGGGGAATTTTGGAACGTTATTTATAATGAATACGAAACCTCAAAACGTCTTATATTAAAACTTACTGGTTATAAAGAATTAATGGAAGGAGAACCATCTGGAAAAGCATCTATTGCTGTTCGTGAATCTATAGTTTTACCTTTATTAACGATACAACAGTATGCTTTAAAAAAGATTCAAGAACTTGAAAAAGCTGACGTAAAAGACGAAGCACAAATAAAAATATACGAAAAGATGGTGACTCGTTCTTTATTTGGAAATATAAATGCGAGCCGTAATTCGGCTTAAAATGCCAATACAAGGGCCTAGAAATAAAAGGATAATTAAGTCGTATCCAAATATAAAAACCTCGAAGTATTTAATTTCGAGGTTTTTTCTTGTAAGAATATAGACCTGTCAGGTCTTTTATTCTGTTAGTTCAATTATTATCTTAATAAATTTGAGCCCTTTTCTCCTGTTCGAATGCTATATATCTGATTTATCGATGAAACAAACAACATTCCATCTCCAACAGCATTGGAAGTAGCAGATTCTAAAATTGCTTTTATTGTAACTTCTTCAAAATCGTCATTAACAATTATAGTTAAATAACATCTTTTAATATTATTTGTTTCTTTAATAACCATACTCGAAACATCATTATCTTCTTTATCTATTCCAAGACCTGTAACATCCCAATAAGAAAAAAAATTAACACCTACTTCCTGTAACGATTTAGTAACATCTTTAAACTTAGATTTTCTAATTATTGCTTCTACTTTTTTCATTAAAATAACTTAGCTTTCTATTAAAATAGCCCTAGAAATAGTTTCTAGAGCTATTATTTTTAATAATTAAAATCAATATTATTATCTTTCTCTTTTTCCTGGATAAGCTATTTCGCCATGTTCCGATAAATCAAGACCCACTCTTTCTTCCTCTTCACTAACACGAAGTCCCATGGTTACTTTTAATACTTTTAAAATAATAAATGACAAACCAATTGACCAAATAGCATATGCTAAAACACCAATCGCTTGAGTTCCTAACTGTCCAGCTCCTCCTCCATTAAAAAGACCTATTCCTGTATCGCCATCAATTCCCCAAAGTCCAATTACTAAAGTTCCCCAAGCACCTGCAACACCATGTACTGAAGCAGCACCAATTGCATCGTCAATTTTTAATTTTTTCTCAATAAACTCTATAGAAAACACAACAATAACACCTCCAATTAAACCTGCAAAGACAGCTCCAATTGCCGACATATTACCACATCCAGCAGTAATACTTACTAATCCTGCTAATGCACCATTTAACGTTTGAGGTAAATTAGGTTTGCCATACCAAATCCAAGTTGTAATTAATGCTCCTAACCCACCAGCAGCAGCAGCTAAATTAGTAATTAACACAACATTAGAAGCTCCTACAGCATCTGCGCCTCCCCAAGCTAATTGAGATCCACCATTAAAACCAAACCATCCTAACCAAAGGATAAAAACACCTAAAGTTGCTAGTATTTGATTGTGCCCTGGGATAGATAATACTTTACCATCTACAAATTTCCCGATTCTAGGTCCTACCATAAAGGCAGCTACTAAAGCAGCCCATCCACCAACAGAGTGAACAATAGAAGATCCTGCAAAATCAATAAACCCTAATTCGGTTAACCAACCAGAGCCTTGCCACTGCCATCCACCAGCAATTGGATAGATTAAAGCAGTCATAATAACAGAAAATATTGCATAAGTGGAATATTTAGTACGTCCGGCAATAGCTCCAGATACAATTGTTGCGGCTGTTGCTGCAAACATAGTTTGAAAGAATAAATCTGCTCCTTCGCCTTGCATTAAACCACTCCAAAAAAACCATCCATTTGATGTGTCTCCATACATCAATGAGTATCCTACTAACCAATAAGTTAAAGAACCAACGCAAATGTCAAGTAAATTTTTCATTGCAATGTTAGCTGCATTTTTTGAACGTGTCATTCCTGTTTCAACTAATGTAAAACCTGCTTGCATAAAGAATACTAAAATACCCGAAAGTAGCATCCATAGCATCCCTAAATCTCCATTGATTGCACTAACTGCTTCTTCAATATCTTTTGTTGTGGCAGGTACAACTTCTTGTACCGCCATTAAATTTGGTAAAAATGTTAAAAAATAATCCATAATATTTATTTTATTTAGTTAGACTGTAATTAGAACTTATATATCGCTGCAACTACAAATGAGCCTAAGCTTTTAGTTGCCATTAAATCTTTGTCAATAAAAATATCTTCCGACCCACTGTCTAATCTAATTTCCGGCTTGATTATTAAATCGTCAACAGCATAGCTTCCTGTTAATGTAAATGCAATAACACTTGGATCATCATCTATAGCTTCACTTTGTGTTTGAAAGAACTCACCTCTTAAACCCAAACTAAACGTTTCACTTAAAGCATATTGTGGATACAAGTCAACACCGTAAAAACCTTCACCATCATTATCTGCATAGGCGGCATTTATTCCAATAAAGAAATCTTCTGTAGCATCAAAACCTCCAGTATAATCTACTTCAAAACCTAAACCTGCATCATCGTATAATAAATTTAAAAATTGACCATCATAACCTAATTGTGCTCCAATAGCATAACTTCCATCTGGATTAAATTCGGTAACATCTGTTTGATTAAAAACACCAAGCATTAAACTTAAATCTTCAGATAAAGTAAAATCTACTTTTAAACCTGTGTGAGAGAATGGTCCATTTGAAAACAAGTAAGATGTACTGTAGTTAAAGTTACCAACAGGTGAAATAACCTCATAACCTAAAAAGGTATTAAACTTCCCTATTGTCAATTTTGTGTTTTCGCTAATATTATAAAAAGCAAATAACTGGTTAAGAACAGTAGCACTTGCTGCTTCTCCTCTTGGTCCAAATACTAAATCTGCAACTGCTCCAGCTTTACCTTTTTCGTAAGATGCTATAATATTCCCCATTCCTAGTGAGAAACCTGCAGTGTCTGCAAATGATGTTGCAGGTGCAATTTGATTAGTGTCATTTGGTGCTGTAAAATTCGCTCTGTAATAAGCATCTACGCTACCCTCAAAACTGAATTTCTTTTCTGTTGTTTCTGCTTCTTGGGCAAATAAAAATGTAGTTGCAAAAAGAACCATTAGTGTAAATAATTGTTTCATAATTTTTTATTTTAATTGTTAGTTTAGGCCATCAAATCTATATTAAAAACTTTTTAACCCCTAAAAAATATAGGTATATATGTTCATTTTTACAATAATTTAAATTTTTACCCTATTTTTTATAGGGTATGATAAATTATATGTGTGTTTTTTAATAATTTCACATATAGAAAATTGATTAAAACCGAAATAATATGATTTTTATTAAATTATTTTCAACAATTTGATTAATACGCAAACGTTTTCGTAATAAAAATCAATTTTTATTAAAAATAATTCATTATTCATTTGTTAAAATATTCTTGTTTTATTATCAAATTTTGATTTAGAATGAACAATTCTATCGATTTGAGAAAAATGTTTATGCTTTTTTTTAGTTCGCTTCATTACCTGTATATTGGAACAACAATAAGACTGAAAAAATCTATAAATTTGACTGAATATGCTTAAGAAACAAGGACTTTATTTACCAGAATTTGAACACGATAATTGTGGTGCTGGATTTATATGTAGTTTAACAGGAAAACGCTCAAATGATATCATACATAAAGCATTAGAAATTTTAGTAAAATTAGAGCATCGAGGTGCTGTAAGTTCAGATGGCGTTACCGGAGATGGCGCTGGTATTTTAATAGATATTCCACACAAATTTTTTAAAATATTCTGTGAGTTCAATTTACCAGAAGCTGGAGACTATGCAGTAAGCAATGTGTTCCTTCCAAAAAAAGAAAATCAACGTCAATATTGTATTGAAATTTTTGAAACTGAAATAAAAAAACAAGGCCTTAATCTTATTGGATGGAGAGATGTACCAGTAAACAGTGAAGTATTAGGTCGTGTTGCAAAAGTAACCGAACCTTTTATAAAGCAAATTTTTATAGGAAAGACAGACGAGAAACAAACAGACCGAGAATTCAACTTAAAATTATATGCTGCTAGAAAAATTGCAGAGCATACTATATATGACTCAAAATTATCTGAAGCACAATTTTTTTACCTTCCAAGTCTTTCTACAAAAATCATCATTTTTAAAGGGCTTTTAATGCCTGAACATATTAATGAATATTATCTCGACTTATTCAATTCTGCTTTAGACACTAGATTAGCTTTGGTTCATCAACGTTTTTCAACCAACACATTTCCAACTTGGGATTTAGCACAACCGTTTAGATACATTTGTCATAATGGTGAAATAAACACAGTTCGTGGTAATGTTTCGCGTATGTTTTCTCGTGAAGAAATAATGGAAAGTCCATTATTTGGTGACGATATTAAAAAAATAATTCCTACTATTTTAAGAGGAAAATCGGATTCTGCAACTTTAGATATGGTTGTCGAATTATTACTAATAACAGGTCGTTCGCTTCCAGAAGCTATGATGATGTTAGTTCCAGAAGCTTGGGAGAAAAACCCGAACATGTCTGATGCAAAACGTGCTTTTTACGAATACAATTCTTGCCTCATGGAACCTTGGGATGGACCAGCTTCTATACCTTTTACAGATGGCAATTTTATTGGTGCTGTTTTAGATAGAAATGGTTTGCGACCTTCAAGATACACAGTTACTAAAAAAGGAAATGTTATCATGTCCTCAGAAACTGGAGTTGTAGATATTAAACCAGAAAATGTGGAGTATCATGGCCGTTTAGAGCCTGGAAAAATGTTTTTGGTAAACATGAATGAAGGTCGGATTGTAAACGATGAAGAAATTAAAGAAGACATCGCCTCTAGACATCCTTACAGACAATGGTTGGATGAAAATTTAGTGCATTTACGAGATATTTCAGCAAAAAAAGGACCTATTAAATATGATGAAATAGAACTGAAAAAACGTGAAGTTGTTTTTGGTTATACAGAAGAAGATTTAAACACTATTATTCGTCCAATGGCACAATTAGGTAAAGAACCTATTGGATCTATGGGAAGCGATACACCAATTGCTATTTTGTCTGAACGACCACAATTAATCTACAATTACTTTAAACAGTTATTTGCACAAGTAACCAATCCTCCTTTAGATGGTATTCGCGAAGAGTTAATTACAGACATAAGTCTAACTTTAGGAAGCGATGTTAATCTATTCGACATTAATGCTGAACATTGTAAAAAGCTGAAAATCCAAAATCCTGTAATTTCAAAACACGATTTAGATAAAATTAGAGATTACGATACTAATCCAGATTTTAAAGTCGAATCTATTTCTATGTTATATGAAGTAAATAGAGGATTAAACGAATTAGAAGTTGCACTTGAAAATTTAGTTACTAAAGCATCAAAAGCAATAGACGAAGGTGCAAATATCATCATACTTTCAGATAGATATGTAGACGACAATCATGCACCAATTCCTGCACTTTTAGCCTGTTCGTATGTAAATCACGCGTTACATAAATTAAAAAAACGTTCAAAAACTAGTCTAATTATTGAATCTGCAGAACCACGTGAAGTGCATCATTTCGCTTTATTATTTGGGTATGGAGCAAGTGCCGTAAATCCTTATATAGTAAATGAAATTGTTCAAGAACAAATTAACAGTAAAGATGTAACAGATTTAGAATATCTAGCCGCTATTAAAAATTACAATAAAGCTGTTGGAAAAGGTATTTTAAAAGTGATGAACAAAATTGGAATTTCAACCTTAAATTCCTATCGTGGCTCACAATTATTTGAATGTATTGGAATTAAAACCACTACAGTAGAAAAGTATTTTCCAAATACACCAACACGTATTCAAGGCATTGGGTTAAGAGAAATTGAACAAGAAATTGTAAAACGTCATAAAAAAGCATTTCATAATAATACAGAACCAACTATTGAAGTTGGTGGAGAATACAGATGGAGACGTGGACAAGAAAAGCACATGTTTAATCCATTAACTGTTGCCAAACTTCAAGAATCAGTTCGTACTAATAAAGCGTCTACTTTTAAAGAGTTTTCAGATTTGGTAAATAACCAATCTAAAAGCCTAATGACTATTAGAGGATTATTTGAATTCGACAAATTCGATCCCATTCCAATAGACGATGTAGAACCTTGGACAGAAATTGTAAAACGATTTAAAACTGGAGCCATGTCTTATGGTTCTATTAGTAAAGAAGCACACGAAAATTTAGCAGTAGCTATGAACAGAATTGGAGGGAAATCCAATTCTGGTGAAGGCGGAGAAGATCAGGAACGTTTTTACAAAAGCTCTCAAGGCGATTGGAAAAACTCTGCAATAAAGCAAGTGGCTTCTGGACGC
The DNA here is from genome assembly GCF_029238095.1 of Lacinutrix sp. GTDB lineage: Bacteria > Bacteroidota > Bacteroidia > Flavobacteriales > Flavobacteriaceae > Lacinutrix. The sequence goes on from NZ_JAQWGS010000027.1 coordinate 165,332, forward strand.
TTTGGAGTAACATCTAACTACTTAACAAGCGCGAGCGAAATTCAGATAAAAATAGCACAAGGTGCAAAACCTGGTGAAGGCGGTCAATTACCAGGACCAAAAGTAAATCCAGAAATTGCCAAAACAAGAAACTCGACACCTTATGTTGGTTTAATTTCGCCACCACCACATCACGACATTTATTCTATTGAAGATTTATCGCAATTAATTTACGATGTAAAATCGGCAAACAGAGAAGCAAGAATTAATGTAAAATTAGTTTCTGAAATCGGTGTTGGGACCGTTGCTGCGGGAGTTGCCAAAGCAAAGGCAGATGTTATTCTAATTGCTGGTTTTGATGGCGGAACAGGAGCTACACCTTTAACTTCTCAAAAACACACAGGATTACCTTGGGAACTAGGTATAGCCGAAGCACAACAAACTTTAGTAATGAACAATCTTAGAAATCGTATTGTTTTAGAATGCGACGGACAATTAAAAACTGGTCGAGATGTCGCTATTGCTTGTTTACTAGGCGCAGAAGAATTTGGTTTTGCTACAGCTCCATTAGTTGCATCAGGATGTATTATGATGCGTGTTTGCCACTTAAACACCTGTCCTGTTGGCATTGCAACTCAAAATCCTGACCTGCGTAAAAAGTTTAAAGGCAAGCCAGAACACGTGGTCAACTACATGTATTTTGTTGCACAAGAATTACGCGAAATTATGGCGAAACTAGGCTTTAGAACCATTAATGAAATGGTTGGACAATCTCAAAAGCTAAACAGAAATAAAGCGATAGATCATTATAAGTCATCAGGAATAGACTTAACACCAATATTGCATAAAGTAGAAGTTACAGACGATGTTAAACTATATAATACAGAACAGCAAGATCATAATTTAGAACTGCATTTGGATTTTAAAATTATTAAACAGGCACACCAAGCCTTATTTAGAAGACAGAAAACGCATTTACAATTGCCAATCACTAATATAGATCGTGCAGTTGGCGCAATTGTGAGTAATGAAATTTCTAAAATTTATGGCGCAGATGGACTACCTGAAGACACTATAAACATTGATTTCACAGGATCTGCTGGACAAAGTTTTGGTGCCTTTACCACAAAAGGCATCACATTTACTGTTCATGGAAACACAAATGACTATTTAGGAAAAGGCTTATCTGGAGCAAAATTAATTATTAAAGTCCCAGAAAAATGCACCATTATTCCTGAAGACAATATCATTACAGGAAACGTAACATTATATGGCGCAACCTCTGGAGAGGTCTATATAAACGGAAAAGCAGGCGAACGTTTTTGTGTTAGAAATTCTGGTGCAAAAGCAGTTGTAGAAGGTATTGGAGATCATGGTTGCGAGTATATGACAGGAGGAATTACTGTGATTTTAGGTGAAGTTGGACGAAACTTTGGCGCAGGAATGAGTGGTGGAATTGCTTATGTACTAGATAAAGAAGGCACATTTAAAAAGAGTTGTAATGCTGAAGATTTAAATATTAATCGAATTGAAAGTGAAGACGATGCAATTCAACTAAAACAATTAATAGAAAATCATATTGAAGCTACTGGAAGTCCTTTAGCCAAAAGAATTTTGATAGACTGGGCAAACTACCTTCCAAAGTTTAAAAAAGTATTACCAGAAGAGTACAGACAAGCCTTAGTAAGATTAGAACAAGAACAATTAGAACTAGCGTAAATTATGGGAAAGATAACAGGATTTTTAGAACACAAACGCCAAGACGAAACACATCAAACACCAAAAAAGCGTATAAAAAACTACAAAGAATTCACCATTCCTCTTGAAGAAAATAAACTAAAAGATCAAGGTGCACGCTGTATGGATTGTGGAATTCCGTTTTGCCATAGTGGTTGTCCACTAGGAAATTTAATTCCAGATTTTAATGATAAAGTCTATAAAGGCAAATGGAAAGAAGCTGCCGTAATTCTACACAAAACTAACAACTTTCCAGAGTTTACAGGACGTTTATGTCCTGCACCTTGCGAAGAAGCTTGTGTTGTAGGCATAAATGAAGATCCTGTAACCATAGAAAATATTGAAAAAAACATAGTTGAAACCGCTTTTAAAGAAGGCTGGATAACTGCACAGCCCCCAAAAATAAGAACCGAAAAAACAGTCGCTGTTATTGGTTCTGGCCCTGCTGGATTAGCAGCTGCACAACAACTAAATCGAGCAGGACATTCCGTCGTTGTTTTCGAACGTGATGAAAAAGTTGGTGGTTTGTTACGTTACGGTATTCCAGATTTTAAAATGGAAAAGAATATTATCGATAGACGTGTTGCTGTTTTAGAAGAAGAAGGCATTACCTTTAAAACCAATGCTCACGTTGGCAAAAACATCGATACAAAACAACTTAAAGAAGAATTTGATGCTGTAATTTTATGTGGAGGAGCAACTGTAAGACGAAACATTCCTATTCCTGGAGCAGACTTAAAAGGTGTAACGCAAGCCATGGATTTTTTAAAATTGAATAACCAATATGTAGATGGTTTAGTCGATTTTACAACTATTATTTCTGCTAAAGGAAAAGATGTTATTGTAATTGGTGGTGGAGACACAGGAAGCGATTGTATTGGCACTTCTAACCGTCATGGTGCAACTTCTGTTACTAATTTTGAAATACTAAGTAAACCAACAGAAGGAAGACCCGCACATCAACCTTGGCCTTATTGGCCTATGAAATTAAAAACAACCTCATCGCATCAAGAGGGTGTAGAACGGTTTTTTAGTGTATCGACTAAAGCGTTTATAGGAGACAAAAAAGGAAATCTAAAAGGCTTAAAAACAGTTGAAGTAGAATGGCTTTTTAAAACAGGTGAAAGACCTCAACTTAAAGAAGTTCCAAACACAGAAAAAGAATGGAAATGCGACTTAGCATTATTAGCACTCGGATTCACTGGAGCCGAAAAAACATTAGCTGAGCAATTTGGATTGGAGATGGATTTTAGAACTAATATTCAAGCTTCAACTAAAAATTATAAAACTAATATTCCTGGCATTTTTGCAGCTGGAGATATGCGCCGTGGACAGTCTTTAATTGTTTGGGCAATATCAGAAGGCAGACAAGCTGCATATTATGTAGATGCATATTTAATGGGAGAATCTAGTTTACCACTGAAAGATGATAGCGATTTACCAAGAGTTTAATCAAGCTCATAAAATAATTCATCTACAATATTTACATTTTGCTCTTTAAGCAAATGCATTAAAGATTTCCATTGCTTATTTTTTAAACTATTGGATTGAAACGAAATCATTTTGTAATCATTGTAAATGATTCTTATTGTTGGTTCTTTTTTAAATTTATTCTGAACAGTAAAAATACTGAAAGATATTTAGGTAAAGCTATGTTTAAAAAAGCCTTTTTTAAACCAAAAACTGAAATAAATTCCCTACTGTAAATATCTCATTTATAAGTGCTTTATTTAAAGAATGTAATCTGTACTCACAAAGTTTGAAGCTCTAGAGTCAAGCAAATCCTTTAAAATAGCGTTATTATAATCGTTGTCTTTAGATGCTACAAAAGTTCTAATTGAAAAAGAACGTAAAGCATCATGCACGCTTAGTGTTGCAACAGCAGAATCTTTACGACCAGTAAATGGATATACATCTGGCCCTCGTTGACAAGAACTATTTAAATTAACACGACAAACCAAGTTTACTAAAGCATCTATTAAAGGTGCTAAAGTTTTTACATCTTGACCAAATAAGCTTACTTGCTGTCCATAATTTGAAGCGGCCATATCATCTAAAGGTTCTTCTATATTACTAAAAGGAACAATAGGAATTACTGGTCCAAATTGTTCTTCATTAAATATTCTCATCTCTTTAGTAACTGGATATACTACCGCTGGAAAAATATAGTTTTCAGTAGTTTCTCCTCCTTTTTTATTAATAACTTTTGCGCCTTTTGAAGTTGCATCGTCAATTAATTCTTGAATATATGCTGGTTTATCTGGTTCTGGTAATGGTGTTAACTTTGCACCGTTTTCCCATGGATTTCCAAATTTAAGAGCATCTACTTTTGCTGAAAAGCGACTGTTAAATTCTTCTACAATATTTTCATGAACATATAATACTTTTAATGCAGTACAACGTTGACCATTAAAGGATGTGGCACCTGCAATACATTCGTCTATTGCTAAATCTAAATCCGCATCTTTTAATACTATCGCTGGGTTTTTTGCTTCCAAGCCTAAAACCAAACGCAATCTATTACTTTTTGGGTGTTGGCTTTGTAACGCATTTGCAGATTTACTATTTCCTATTAATGCTAGTACATCTATTTTTCCTGATTGCATAATTGGAGCAGCTACTGTTCGTCCTCTTCCATAAATAATATTTACTACACCCTTTGGAAAACTAGTTTTAAAGGCTTCTAATAAAGGTGAAATTAATAAAACACCATGTTTAGCAGGTTTAAAAATGGCTGTATTACCCATAATTAAAGCAGGAATCAAAAGTGCAAACGTTTCATTTAAAGGATAATTATAAGGACCTAAACATAAAACAACTCCTAAAGGACCACGACGAATATGTGCGTTTACACCAGCGTTTTTTTCAAATTTCGCACTATCACGATCCATTTGTTTGTAGTCTTCAATAGTATCATAGATATATTCAACCGTTCTATCAAATTCCTTTTCAGAATCTGGCAGATTTTTACCAATTTCCCACATTAACAACTTTACTATTTCCTCACGCTTGGTTTTCATTTGTGTCACAAACTTTTCCATGCAAGCAATGCGATCTACAACTTTCATTGTTGGCCATAAACCTTGACCTTTTTTGTATGCTAAAGATGCTGCATCTAAAGCCTCTAAAGCTTCTTTTTCTCCAAGAGTAGGAATGCTTCCTAAAAGTGTTGGTTTATATACTTCTGTAGAAGAAATTGTTGAAAAGACTCGAGTTGTTTCTCCTTTCCATTTTTTTAATTCTCCACCAACTAAATATGTGTCTTGGTTTGTAAGTTTTGTTATTTGAAATTCTTTTGGAATGCTCATTATTTATTTTGTTTAAACTAAAAATTGAAATAAATCTGGTTTATTGTTTAAGTAATCTCCATAAAAATTATGAAGTTTCATTTTAGTAATTAATGGTTCTAAATCTTTTGGCGATTTCAGTTCTAATCCAACAACTGCGACGGCATTATCTCTGTTTGCTTTTTTAGTGTATTCAAAATGTGTGATATCATCTGTTGGACCTAAAATATCGACTACAAAATCTCTTAAAGCTCCTGCACGTTGTGGAAATTTAACAATGAAATAATGTTTTAAATTCGCATATAACAGCGCTCTTTCTTTTATTTCTGCTGTACGTGTGATATCATTATTACTTCCGCTTATTACACAAACCACGTTTTTACCTTTTATTTCTTCAGAAAACTGGTCTAAAGCAGAAAGACTTAATGCTCCTGCTGGTTCTACAACAATAGCATCTTTATTATATAAATCTAAAATGGTCTGACAAATCTTGCCTTCGTCTACTGTTACCACACGATGTAAAGTCTCTTTACAAATGGCGAAATTTAAATCGCCAACGCGTTTCACCGCAGCCCCATCAACAAAGCTATCTATGGATTTTAGTTCTATATTTTGATTATTTCTAATAGAATTTAACATGGCAGGAGCTCCTTTAGGTTCGACACTAATAATTCTAGTTTGTGGTGATAATATTTTAAATACCGAAGATAATCCTGCAGCCAAACCTCCACCACCTACTGCTAAAAAAACATAATCTATAACATTTGATTGTGCTTGTTGTATAATTTCTAAACCAACTGTTGCTTGACCTTCTATTACTTTCTCATCGTTAAAAGGATGAATAAATGTTTTATTTAAAGCTTCGCATTGCGTTTTGGCTTTGTGAAAAGCATCATCAAAAGTATCACCAACTAGAACAACATCTACGTATTCTTCCCCAAACATTTTTACCTGTTCAATTTTTTGATTAGGTGTTGGAGATGGCATAAAAACAGTCCCTTTTATCTTCAATAATTTACATGAAATAGCAAAACCTTGTGCATGATTGCCAGCACTAGCACATACAATTCCATTTTCAATTTGGTTATTACTTAAACTTGAAATTTTATTGTAAGCGCCTCTAATTTTGTAAGAACGAACTTCTTGCAAGTCTTCTCTTTTAAAAAAAATATTAGCACCAAATTGCTTTGAATAGCGAGCGTTTTTACTTAAAGGTGTAACAGATGCAATACCTTTTAATTTTTCTGCGGCTTCTTCTATAGCTTTTAATGTTGGCCTATATATTGTTTTTGTATCTTCCATTTTGAATTCCCACTGAAATGGAAACCTGTGTTTATTTCAATAATTCTGTCTTAACTATAACAATCTAGACAATAGTTTTAACTTTTGCTTCCGCTTTTATTACTTTCATAGCGGTCATTGAAGCTCTTAATTTTTCGCCAATTATTTCTACAGGATGAGTTCTAATAGCGTTATTTATAAAGATAAGGTGTTGGTTATCTACAGCATTTGTTTGTGTAAATGGTTTACCTATTATATTTGTTTTTACAGTATCCATAAAACTGGCTAATAGTGGTTTACAAGCATGATCAAATAAATAACAACCATATTCTGCAGTATCTGAAATGACACGATTCATTTCAAATAATTTTTTTCGAGCTATGGTATTTGCTATTAATGGTGTTTCATGTAACGATTCATAATAGGCAGATTCTGCAATTATACCAGCATCTGTCATCGATTCAAAAGCTAACTCAACACCAGCTCTAACAAAAGCAACCAATAATGTTCCATGGTCAAAATATTCTTGTTCTGATATTTCGTTTGTTGTTACTGTTGTTTTTTCAAAAGCAGTTTCTCCTGTTGCTGCTCGCCATTTTAATAAGTTAGCATCATTATTTGCCCAATCCTCCATCATCGTTTTTGAAAAATGACCAGAAATAATGTCGTCCATATGTTTGTGAAATAATGGTCTCATAATCTCTTTTAATTCTTCTGAAATTTCAAATGCTTTTATTTTTGCTGGATTAGACAAGCGGTCCATCATATTGGTAATACCACCGTGTTTTAGCGCTTCGGTAATAGTTTCCCATCCATACTGAATCAATTTTGAAGCATAACTAGCCTCAATACCTTCTTCAACCATTTTATTAAAACATAAAATAGAACCTGTTTGTAGCACACCACACAAAATGGTTTGCTCACCCATTAAATCACTTTTTACTTCTGCTATAAATGAAGATTGTAAAACTCCAGCACGATGCCCTCCTGTTGCTGCTGCATATGCTTTTGCTTGTAACCAGCCTTTATTTTCAGGATCGTTTTCTGGATGTACTGCAATAAGTGTTGGCACTCCAAATCCGCGTTTAAACTCTTCTCTAACCTCTGTCCCTGGACACTTTGGAGCTACCATAATTACGGTTATATCTTCACGTATTTTAGTGCCTTCTTCTACAATATTAAAACCATGAGAGTAGCTTAGTGTTGCTCCTTTTTTCATTAAAGGCATTACTGTTTTTACTACATTGGTGTGTTGTTTATCTGGTGTTAAATTAAGTACTAAATCTGCGTCTGGAATTAAATTATCGTAAGTATCAACAGTAAAGTTGTTATTGGTCGCGTTTATAAACGAATCCCGTTTTTCATCAATTGCTTGTTGACGTAAGGCATAAGAAATATCTAATCCAGAGTCACGCATGTTTAAACCTTGATTTAAACCTTGTGACCCACAGCCTATAATTACAATTTTCTTTTCTTTTAAAGCATTTACACCGTCTTGAAACTCTGATGCGTCCATAAAACGACACTTCCCTAATTGCTCTAATTGTTCTCTTAAAGTTAACGTATTAAAATAATTTGACATTTTTTATTCTATTTTTAATGTTGTAATGCTGCAAGCATTGTTGATATTTTCATTTCGTCTTTTGTTACTGCTATACGTCCTGAGCGTGTAAATTGCATGATTCCAAAAACATTTAATTCTCTATATAATAAGTCTATCTCTTCCTTTCTTCCCGATTTTTCAATAACAAAAAAATCTTTGTTTACGGTAACTATTCTGGAATTACTTTCTTTAATTATATTCTGAATGTGACGCTCATCAAACAATAAATTTGATTTGATTTTGAACATACACGATTCTTGATAAATTGTTTCTTCTTCGGTATGATAATATGCTTTAATAACCTCAACTTGCTTTTCTATCTGTCCAATGATTTTTTTCATTTGCTCTTCAGAAAGCTTAACTACCATAATCCATTTGGTTACATTTTCAATTTCTGAAACCGAAGAATTTATACTCTCTATATTAATATGTCTTCTTTGAAAAATTGCCGAAATACGGTTTAGTAATCCGATGTTATTTTCGGTATAAATTGAAACTGTATATATTATTTGTGCACTCATTTATTTAGTTTTAGCTAATTCCACTTTTGTCTTAGTTATAAAAACATTACTCTAATCTTATATCTGAAACACTTGCTCCTGTTGGAATCATAGGAAAAACATTGTCTTCTTTTTCTACTCTTACTTCCAAAAAATAAGGTCCATCTGTTGCTATCATTTCTTTTACAGCAGCTTTTAAGTCTTTTCTTGTTGTTACTTTTTTTGCTTCAATAAAATAGCCTTTAGCAATTGCAACAAAATCTGGATTCGTCATTTCAGTTGATGCATAACGTTTATCAAAAAATAATTGTTGCCACTGTCTAACCATTCCTAAAAACTCGTTATTTAGTACCACAATTTTTACAGGAACTTTCTGTTGAAAAATAGTTCCTAATTCTTGTATTGTCATCTGGTAACCACCATCGCCTATAATTGCAACTACTTCTCTTTCTGGCGCAGCCATTTTTGCACCTATTGCTGCTGGCAAAGCAAATCCCATGGTGCCTAGTCCTCCAGAGGTAATGTTGCTCTTGGTTTTATTGAAGTTAGCATATCGACAGGCAATCATTTGATGCTGACCAACATCGCTAACAATAGCAGCTTCTCCTTTTGTTTGTGTATTAATCTCTTTTAATACTTCTCCCATGGTCAAACCTTCTTTGGTAGGATGTAAATCGTTTTTAATGACTTTCTCGTATTCTATATTATATAAATCTTTAAACTTTTGGTGCCAGTCTTTGTGTGAGTTTTTATTTAACAAAGGTAATAATGACTTTAAACTTGCTTTTGCATCACCCAAAACAGCAACATCTGTTTTTACATTCTTATCAACCTCAGCAGGATCAATTTCAAAATGAACCACTTTGGCTTGTTTTGCATATCGAGATAAATCACCTGTCACACGATCATCAAAACGCATTCCAATAGCAATCAAAACATCACAATCGTTTGTTAATACATTAGGTGCATAATTACCATGCATACCTACCATACCTATATTAAGGTAATGAGATGTTGGCAATGCAGAAGCCCCTAAAATAGTCCAAGCCGAAGGAATTCCTGCTTTTTCTATTACTGCTTTAAATTCAGCTTCAGCTTTACTTAAAATAACGCCTTGTCCCCAAACTATTAGTGGTTTTTTAGCATTATTTATTAATTTTGCAGCTTCCTTTAAAGCCTTTTTATCTGTTTTAGGAACTGGAACATAACTACGAATTCTAGTACATTTTTCATATTTAAAATCAAATAGTTCAAATTGTGCATCCTTAGTGATGTCAACAAGGACAGGACCAGGTCTTCCGGTTTTAGCAATGTAAAAAGCTTTAGCCAAAACTTCAGGAATCTCTGATGCTTTTGTAATTTGATGATTCCATTTAGTTACAGGTGTTGATATCCCTATAATATCGGTCTCTTGAAATGCATCTGTACCCAATAAATGAGATCCTACTTGACCTGTAATACAAACCATTGGAGTACTATCTATTTGAGCATCTGCAATTCCTGTAATTAAATTGGTTGCTCCAGGACCAGAAGTTGCGATTGCAACACCAACTTTACCAGAAATACGCGCATAGCCTTGCGCAGCATGCGTAGCTCCTTGCTCATGACGTGTTAATACATGATGAATTTTATCCTGATACTTGTAAAGTTCATCATAAACTGGCATGATTGCACCTCCTGGATATCCATAAAGAATATCTACACCTTCTGCTAAAAGACATTTAATAACAGCTTCGCTACCTGAAATATGTTCTGCTTTTTGTGAAGATTTATGTGTCTGTTTTATGGTTTCTGCTTCCATATTTATTATTAGTCTTTTTATTTTATTATTTTACTTAATTAAGCATCAGTAATACAGCCTCTAGATGCAGATGCTACTGTTTTTGAGTATTTATATAAAATTCCTTTATTATGTTTTAATGGTGGAGCAACCCATTTTAATTTACGTTCTGCTAATTCTTCATCAGAAATCAAAACATTTATGGAATTGTCTTCTGCACTAATTTTTATTCTGTCTCCTGTTTTTAATAAGCCTATTGTTCCTCCAGATTGTGCTTCTGGTGTAATATGACCAACTACAAAGCCATGTGTCCCTCCAGAAAAACGACCATCTGTAATTAATGCTACAGATTTACCTAAACCTGCTCCCATTATTAAGGATGTTGGCTTTAACATTTCTGGCATTCCTGGACCTCCTTTTGGTCCAACATATCTTATAACAACAACATCTCCTTTTTCTACTTCTCCGTTTGAAATTCCTGTGTTTGCTGCTTGCTCGCCATCATATACCACTGCTTTACCTTCAAAAAGTAATCCTTCATTTCCAGAAATTTTTGCTACTGCACCTTCTGTTGCTAGGTTTCCGTAGATAATTTGAATATTTCCTGAGGATTTTAATGCTTTATTTTTTGGATAAATAACGTCTTGATCTTCAAATTCCATAGCTTTTACATTAGCTAAATTTTCTGCTAATGTTTTTCCTGTTACTGTTAAACAATCACCATGTAAATAACCATTATCTAATAAATATTTCATTATTGCTGGTGTGCCACCAACTCCGTGAACATCTTCCATTAAGTATTTTCCAGATGGCTTTAAATCTGCAATTAAAGGTGTTCTATCTGAAACTTTTTGAAAATCTTCTAAAGTAAACTCAATATCAGCGGCATGTGCAATGGCTAAAAAATGTAATACAGCATTTGTAGAACCACCTAAAGCGTTTACAATTGCAATAGCGTTTTCTAAAGATTCTTTAGAAATAATATCTATTGGTTTTAAATCTAATTCTAATAAATTTTTAATAGCTAATGCTGTGCGCTCTGCTTCAGATAATTTATTAGGATTCTCTGCAGGAATAGAAGAATTGTAAGGTAATGCAAAACCCATACACTCTATTGCAGAAGCCATAGTATTAGCTGTATACATGCCACCACAAGCTCCAGCTCCAGGAATGGCTCTTTTAATAATTTCTCTATATTCTTCTTCTTCAATTTCGCCAGAAACTTTTTGTCCCAAAGCTTCGAAAGCAGAAACGATGTTTAATTTTCTTCCTTTATAATTTCCAGAGGCAATAGTTCCTCCATACATCATTATAGATGGTCGATTTAATCGCAACATAGCTATAACTGCTCCTGGCATATTTTTATCGCAACCAACCACAGAAATCAAAGCATCATAACTTTGTGCATTCATAACGGTTTCAATAGAATCTGCGATAATGTCTCTTGACACCAATGAATAATTCATTCCTGAAGTTCCCATAGAAATTCCGTCTGAAACACCAATGGTATTAAACCCTAAACCAACTAAACCTGCTATTTTACATTCTATTTTAACTTCTCCTGCTAATCCATTTAAATGCATGTTACAAGGATTACCATCGTAACCAGTGCTTGCAATACCTACTTGGGCTTTCTGCATGTCTTCATCGGTCAAGCCAACAGCATAGAGCATGGCTTGAGAAGCTGGCTGAGAATCGTCTTGTGTTAATCGTTTACTGTGTTTGTTTAAATCGCTCATATTGATTGTGCAAATTCTATTTGCTGGACTAAATTAGTGGTTTATAGGTTTTCTGTATATCATGAATACGTTTATTAAGCTAAATCCAATACAACTAAATATTATATAAATATTTAAAAAACAGATACTTAACTGTAATTATTTATGATGTTCAATACTTTTAATAATTAACGTGTTTACATTACAAGCATAAAAAAAGCCTTCCATTTATAGGAAGGCTTAAAATTAATTTATGTTTTAATTTGTCATAGCATTCCTTGGCCTCGTGAAATAATCACGATGCAAATAATAGAAATGATATTAATGGTTTGTTCTTTCATAATGAATTCAAATATTGAAAAAACTTTGTTGTAATCCAAAAAATTTTAAAAAAAATACTGATTCCCTAATGTTTTATGTAATCTTTAAGAACTAACTACGACAAAAAATATTATATTAGAAATTCTAAAAAAATAACTAAACTTTTATATATGTCCAATACATATTACGATCCTGCAGACCTAAAGAAATTTGGAAAAATTAGTGAATGGAATCAGGATTTAGGTGATAAATTTTTTGAGTATTACGGTAAAGTATTCGAAGAAGGTGCGCTCTCTGCTAGAGAAAAATCATTGATTGCGTTAGCTGTAGCGCATACAGAACAATGTCCTTATTGCATTGATGCTTACACAAAAGATGGTTTACAACGTGGTATAACAAAAGAAGAGATGATGGAAGCACTACATGTAGGAGCGGCTATTAAAAGTGGTGCAACCTTGGTTCATGGTGTACAGATGATGAATAAAGTAAACAAATTAGATGGTTAATTTAAAACCATAATCTTTTTTACTTCGTAAAACTTATAAATTAAGAACACCTTTAATGGCAATAAAATCCCTAAAAAAGCAAGGAAGCGACTTATCAAATAGTAAAAGACAATTAGAACTTTTATCTAATGGTATTTTTGCTAATGGTGAATTACCTACGTTTAAAAATAAAATTTCGGAAAGCAATCAGTTTCCTTTAAAAGCAAAAACACTTGAGATTCTTCAAGTTAATGTTGGCTATATGTGTAATCAAGTATGCGAACATTGCCATGTAGATGCTGGTCCAGATAGAAAAGAAATAATGACGAGAGAAACCATGCAACAAATTCTTGATGTTATTAAAACTACTGGAGCACATACTTTAGATTTAACTGGTGGTGCGCCAGAAATGAACCCAGATTTTAGATGGTTTGTTGAAGAGGCCTCAAAAATTGGAATTAAAGATTTTATAGTACGCTCTAATTTAACCATTATTCGCGCTAATAAAAAGTTTTACGATTTACCAGATTTTTTCAAAAAACATAACATTCATGTGGTAAGTTCTATGCCACATTGGACTCGTGGAAAAACAGATAAACAACGTGGTGAAGGTGTTTTTGACATGTCTATAAAAGCCTTGCAAGAGTTAAACGAACGTGGTTATGGTATGCCAGATAGTAATTTAAAGCTAGATTTGGTTTACAACCCAAGTGGTGCTTTTTTGCCTGGAGACCAAGCAGCAATGGAAAAAGACTTTAAAAAAGCGTTGTTAGAGGATTTCAATATACAGTTTCATAATTTATTTGCAATCACTAATCTTCCAATTTCTCGTTTCTTAGATTATTTAATAGCATCAGAAAACTATGAGGATTACATGTATTCTCTTGTTGAAGCTTATAATCCCGCAGCTGTAAAAAACGTAATGTGTACTAACACTTTGTCTGTAAGTTGGGATGGTTATTTGTATGATTGCGATTTTAACCAAATGTTAGAACTCCCAGTAAATAGTAAAGTAAAACACATAAGCCAATACAAACAAGAATTACTGGAAGGCAGAAATATAGTAATTTCTCAACACTGTTATGGTTGTACTGCAGGCGCAGGAAGCAGCTGTCAAGGTGTTGTGGCATAAATTTAAAAATGAAAAAAAGTCTATATATTATATTTGCGCTCATTACTTTAATAGGAAACGCTCAAAACTCTCTTGAAGATTTACTTAAAAAGTATAACGATAATGGTGTGCCTTATATAACTGTTGAAGAATTAGCAAGCCCAAAAACCCAAGCTATTATTTTCGATACTCGAGAACCAAAAGAGTTTAAAGTCAGTCATCTAGAAAATGCCGTTTGCGTAGGTTACGATAATTTTGATATTGCTAAAGTTGAAAAACTTCACCCAAATAAAAACAAAAAAATAGTGGTGTATTGTTCTCTTGGAATTAGGTCTGAAACGATTGGAAAAAAACTAATGAAAGCAGGTTACACCAATGTTTATAATTTATATGGTGGTATTTTTGAATGGAAAAACAAAAATTTCATTGTTATAGATTCCGAAGAAAAAGAAACAAATAAAGTCCATACTTATAATAGAGACTGGAGCAAGTGGCTAAAAAAAGGTGAAAAGGTTTTCTGATTTTTGATAAAAAAGAGATTAAAAAATAATGCATAAAAACCTTATCATAACATTTACTAGAAATCCAGAATTAGGAAAGGTAAAATCGCGTCTAGCAAAAGATATTGGAGAAGCTTCAGCTTTAGAAGTTTACAAATTACTTTTAGAGCACACCAAAAATGTACTTTTACAATTAGATTGTGACAAAGCAGTATATTATTCAGTAAAAATAAGAGAAAACGATATTTGGGATTCCGAAATCTTCTCAAAACACCAACAATCTGGCAATGATTTAGGAGAACGCATGCAAAATGCATTCAAGAATGGATTCGAAAAAGGCTACAAAAATATTATTATAGTTGGTAGTGATTTATACGATTTGGATGCTGAAATCATAAATACAGCTTTTAAAAAACTAGAAAGCCATGATAATGTTATTGGTCCAGCCGTAGATGGTGGTTATTACTTGTTAGGCATGAAAACACTTCATCCATCGGTATTTAAAATAAATAATTGGGGAACCCAAACGGTTTACAAGCAAACCATTTCAAAATTAAACACTAATAGCATGTATGTTTTAGACACACTTAACGACATAGATTACGTTGAAGACTTAGAGCCTTACAACGTTTTTAAACCTTATTTAAAAAATGACTAAATACTTAAATAAAACAGTAGAATACTTACAAGATAAAGGTTTTAAAAACCCAGAAATTGGTATTATTCTTGGTACTGGCTTAGGCCAACTAACAGACGAAGTTGAGATTATTCAAGAGGTAAGCTACAATCATATTCCTCATTTCCCAACAGCAACAGTAGAGTTTCATAAAGGTAAATTAATCTATGGAACCTTAGAAGATAAGACCGTAATTATTATGCAAGGTCGTTTTCATTTATATGAAGGCTACACGTTGCAAGATGTTACTTATCCTGTTCGCGTAATGGAAAAATTAGGTATTAAAACATTATTAGTTTCTAATGCTTCTGGTGCAATTAATTTGAATTATAAAAAAGGAGAATTAATGTTAATAGACGATCATATTAATTTACAAGGTAGTTCTCCTTTAGCGTTTAAAGGAGTTGAAGTATTAGGTGAGCGTTTTGTAGATATGAGTGCGCCTTACGACTTAGAAATAAACACAAAATTTAAAGCTATAGCTAAAGTAAACACTATTACTTTACACGAAGGTGTTTACGCTAGTGTTGTTGGACCACAGCTAGAAACTAGAGCAGAATATAGAATGCTAAAAATTATAGGTGCAGATGCTGTAGGTATGAGTACTGTGCCAGAAATTATTGTTGCCAATCATTTAAATTTAAAGGTAGCTGCAGTTTCTGTATTAACAGATGAATGTAATCCAGATGAACTAAAACCTGTTGATATTCAAGAAATTATTGCCATGGCGAAAAAAGCAGAGCCAGACATGATCACTTTATTTAAAGAACTAATTAAAACGATTTAACATTAAATATTTATCAATAAACATTTGTTAACTAAACTGATAATTGATTAACTGATAATTAATAATTAAAAAAAATGAGCTATTTAAACGCAACTAACGATTTATATAAAGAAGCAGCACTAACTCCAGATGTAGGTTTATGCTGTACAACAAATCCTATTTGGGAATTACCAGGTTTAAAAATCCCCAAAATTATGCAAGAGATGAATTACGGTTGTGGGAGTACTGTAAATGCTAGAGATTTAACCAACAATCCTAAAATGCTTTATGTTGGTGTTGGTGGAGGCATGGAGTTACTTCAATTTGCGTATTTCAATCGTCAAAAAGGTGGTGTTATTGGCATAGATGTTGTGGATGAAATGTTAGAAGCCTCGAGAAAAAACTTTATTGAAGCCGAAGCACAAAACGATTGGTTTAAAAGTGAATTTGTAGACCTTGTAAAAGGAGATGCCTTAAACCTAAATGTTGAAGATAATTCTATTGATGTTGCAGCGCAAAACTGTTTATTCAATATTTTTAAAGCAGAAGACTTAAAGAGAGCTATAGAAGAAATGTATCGTGTTTTAAAACCTCACGGAAAGTTAGTAATGAGTGATCCTACTTGCGAACAAGAAATGAACGATACTCTAAGAAATGACGACAGATTACGTGCGTTGTGTTTAAGTGGAAGTTTACCTATTGCAGACTATGTAAAAGCGTTAACAGATGCTGGTTTTGGAACTATCGAGATTAGAGCTAGAAAACCTTACAGAATTCTAGATCCTAAAAATTATCCTACAGCAGAGTTAATATATATAGAATCTATAGAAGTTGCAGCCATTAAAGATCCAATGCCAGAAGATGGACCTTGTATTTTTACTGGAAAAGCAGCCATATATTATGGTGATGAGGATTATTTTGATGACAAAAAAGGACATGTTTTATTAAAAAACCAGCCAATTGCAATTTGCGATAAAACAGCAGGAGATTTGGCTAATTTAAAAAGAGACGATATTTTTATTAGCGAATCCACCTACCATTACGATGGTGGAGGCTGTTGCTAACTAATAATCGACACTTATTTTTATCACTTAAATGTAAAAAATAACAATGGAAAAATATATAGACATTATAAAAAACGCCTACTTAGGTTATTGGAATTATCTTAAAAATGAAATCATTACCATTAATCATTGGGACAATTATTTTTATGGCTTAATAGCTATATCTATTATTGTTTGGGTATTAGAAATGGCATTTCCGTGGCGAAAAAAACAAGCCTTATTTAGAAAAGATTTTTGGTTAGACACTTTCTACATGTTTTTTAATTTCTTTTTATTAAACCTTATCGTTCTTATTGCGCTTACAGATACTGCAGCTGTTTTTTTTAATGATATTCTAGGTTTAGTAGGTCTTTCGATATCAAGTTTTCAGCTATTCGATGTTGATGAATTACCATTGTGGTTAGGCTTATTTATCTTTTTTATTGTAAGTGATTTTACACAATGGAATACACATAGATTATTACATCGTGTGCCTATGTTGTGGAATTTCCATAAAGTACACCATAGCGTTAAAGAAATGGGCTTTGCGGCACATTTACGTTACCATTGGATGGAGCCTATTGTTTATAAATCTTTACTTTACATTCCAATTGCCATTATTGGAGGATTCGATGCGCAACAGGTTGCCATTGTTCACTTTTTTGCCATAACTGTTGGCCACTTAAACCATGCTAACTTAGGTTGGGATTATGGCGTTTTAAAATATGTGTTTAACAACCCAAAAATGCATATTTGGCATCACGCAAAAGCGCTTCCAGAACATACTAACTACGGTGTTAATTACGGCATTACATTAAGTATTTGGGATTACCTTTTTAAAACCAATTATGTTCCTGGAAGTGGCAGAGATATAGAATTAGGATTTAATGGAGATGAAACCTTTCCAAAAGACTTTATTAGTCAAGAATTATATCCTTTAAAAAAATGAAACACCTTTCAATAGTATTACTAATAATTACAGTATTGTCTTGTAGTAGTACTAAAAAAATAATAGAAAATACTCCAAAAGAAATTGCTAAAACGAATTCTATAAGTATTGAAGACATTCCTGAGGTTGTAGAAGATAGTATCGCTCAAACATTAGAGGTTATAGACAGAAACGGAAAAACAATTGCAAAAATTGACACTTTTAAAGAGACTAAAGACCTTTTAGAAAACGAAAATAAAACGGAAGAAACTAATTCTAAAATACCACTACCTCCAAATCCTCCTAAACAAGATTACAACTCAATTTTCAGCCATAAAAGATGGAATTCAATATTACAAAAGCATGTATCCAACATTGGAAATGTTGATTATAAAAGCATTAGAGAAAATCGGACAGAACTTGATATTTACATTGATACTTTAGGTGAAAATATGCCAACAGAAGATTGGACCAAAAACCAAAAACTAGCCTATTGGATTAACGCTTACAATGCCATGACAGTAGATTTAATTATTAAAAACTACCCAATACAAAGCATTAAAGACATTAAAAATCCTTGGGAACAACGCCTTTGGGAACTAGGAGACAAATGGTATAATCTTGATGAAATTGAACACCAAATTTTAAGAAAAATGGACGAGCCTCGTATTCATTTCTCTATAGTTTGCGCCTCATTTTCTTGTCCAAAATTACAAAATGAAGCCTTTACAGCTTCAAATTTAGAACAACAATTAACCAACGTTACAAAAGCATTTTTATCAGATTCTAATCGGAATAGTATTAAAAAAAACAATGTAAAACTTTCTAAAATATTTAAATGGTTTAAAAAAGATTTTGAGCAAAACGGTTCGTTACTCGATTTTTTAAATAAGTACTCAGAAATCGAAATTTTAGAAAATGCAAAACAATCGTATTTAGATTATAATTGGGATTTAAACGACTAATTGCTATAAAATTACCAATGATTTCTATAGTTATTCCTATACTTAACGAAGCCGAAAACATAGAAAAACTCCTTTTTCATTTAATAGATAATGCTTCGCTTAAAAACATTCAAGAAATTATTGTTGTAGATGGAGGAAGCACAGACGGTTCTCAAGAACTTGTTAAAAATTTAGACTTAAAAGTAATTCTGTTAAACTCTAAAAAAGGTAGAGCGATACAAATGAATAGAGGAGCAAAAATTGCAAAAGGTGAAATACTATACTTCTTACATGCCGATTCTTATCCACCAACACATTACGACAAATACATAATAGACGAAGTAAAACAGAATAATCAAGCAGGTTGTTTTCGTTTAACGTTTAACAATAACCATTGGTGGTTACGTTTGGCGAGTTGGTTTACCCAATTTTCATGGAGAGCTTGTAGAGGTGGAGACCAAAGTCAGTTTATTACAAAAGCGCTTTTTGAAGATATTGGAGGTTTCGATGAGCGTTTTACTATTTACGAAGACAATATTTTAATTAACGAACTCTATAGACGTAAGGAATTTGTGGTTATTAATAAAAAAATAATAACGTCTGACAGACTCTACAAGCGTCATGGTATTTGGAAGCTTCAATATCATTTTTGGGTTATTTATATTAAAAAATGGTTTGGTGCAAATGCACAAGAATTACACAATTATTATAAAAAATATATTAGCTAAGGTTTTTAAGCTCTAAAATCCCTATTTTTAAAAATCTTTAAAACTATCTAATCCAATTTAAAATGAAGAAATCTACAAAAATAATACTTGGTATTTTACTTATAGCAACACTTACAAGTATTAGCTTATATAGAAAATATCTTAGAAATCAAGCACGAATAGAGCAACAGGAAAAAGAAAGAGAGGTCGCTAGAGAGTATTATATAAAGCAAAAAGAACTTAAAATTAAGGAACAAGAAGAAGAGCGCTTAAGGATTTTAGATTCAACAGGAAAAGCTAGAATGGACGAGCTAAATGCTGGCATGAAACAACTAAAAGAAACCAGAGAGCGCCTTGAAAAGGAAATTAGAGACAGTAAATAAACTTTATTCAATAAACCTAACTAAAATTAATATAATCTAGAGTTTTAAAAATGCTGACCAATACCAAAAACTAGCCCTTGTGGTTCTCCACTTGTAATACCAATACTATTACTATTATTACTGCTATTTTTTTCATTTAAAATTCATTTTTGTTTTCCTGAATATAGAAACCTGTTAACATTATCTTTTAGATATAACTTTTGCTTCAGTCTGAAACAATTCAACAAACTTTCAAAAAAATCAAAAAAAATCTCGTCTCTATATTTATAAGAAACTTACAAAAACAAACAATTTATATCTATTCTAAATATCTACTTCCAGATTAAGTTTCTATCTTGTATCACGACTTAAGCACAATAGTAATTAAAATAGAAACCCATAAATGGAACATATCGTAATTATTGGAAACGGAATTTCGGGTGTCACTTTAGCAAGACACATAAGAAAAAACTCCAATAAAAAAATCACTATCGTTTCTGCAGAAACCGATTATTTCTTTTCTCGTACAGCTTTAATGTACGTTTATATGGGACATATGAAATTTGAGCACACACAGCCTTATGAAAATTGGTTCTGGGAAAAAAACAGAATTGAACTTAAAAAAGGATTTGTACAAACTATCGAAACCCATTCTAAAACACTTCATTTTGCAAAAGGCGATACTTTACAATACGACAAGTTAATTCTTGCAACTGGAAGTAAACCTAACAAATTTGGTTGGCCTGGTCAAGATTTAGATGGTGTTCAAGGACTATACAACAAACAAGATTTAGACACACTAGAACAAAACGCACCTAATAATAAAGTTTGTAATCGCGCTGTAATTGTTGGTGGTGGATTAATAGGCATTGAATTTGCCGAAATGCTAGTAAGCCGTAAAATACCAGTTACCTTTCTTGTAAGGGAAAGTAGTTTTTGGAATGGTGTGTTACCAGAAGGCGAAAGCGAAATGATTAGCAGACATATAAAAACGCATCATATAGATTTACGTTTATCTACTAATTTAAAAGAAATTAAAGCAGACGAAAACGGACGAGTAAAATCTATAATTATTGAAGAAACTGGTGAAGAAATAAACTGTAATGTCGTTGGGTTAACTGCTGGTGTTACACCTAATATAGATTTTATAAAAAAATCTAATATAGAAACAGACAAAGGTGTTTTAGTAAATAGAAAACTAGAAACTAGTGTTCCAGATGTTTATGCAATTGGAGATTGTGCGCAACAAAGAGAAGCTATTGGAAACCGAAGACCAATTGAAGCAGTCTGGTATACAGGACGCATGATGGGAGAAACTTTAGCACAAACCATTTGTGGTAATCCTATGGAATATAATCCTGGCCATTGGTTTAATTCGGCAAAATTTATGGATATAGAATACCAAACCTACGGTTGGGTATTTGGAGAACGTAATCGCCCAGATTACGAAAAACATTTTCATTGGATACATAAAGACGATAATAAATGTATAACCATTGCTTACCATAAAGACACTAAACTGTTTTTAGGTATAAATACTTTTGGAATAAGAATGCGTCATGAATTTTTCGATAATGTTTTAACAAAAAAATGGACAGTAGATAAAGTTATCGAGCACCTTTCGGCAGCGAATTTTGATCCAGAATTTTACAAACTACACGAAAAAGATATTGTAACTCAATTCAATTCTGAAACAGGCAGCACTATTTTGCTAAGTAAAAAAAGCTGGAGAAAAATCTTCGCATAAGTACTAAAGAATATGAAAATAATTAAACATACAGGACTCGTTCTTTTTATAATTGCCTTGACCATTTTTACAGGAACTCTATTTACAGGTTCTTTTGGGCTAACAAAAGCCGAAGTAGAAGAATATGTCACAGCACAAGGCTATAAAAGTGAAGTAATAACTGAAGCTCTAGAAAAAGCAGTTTCTACAGAAAAAGAACTTTCAATTTTCGAATTCTCAAACCGTGTACGTGACGCCTATCAAGCATCTAACGATCATTATGATAATTTAATAGCAAAATATGATGCTGAAAAAAATTGGGATAAAAAAGGAGAGCAATACCAATATAAAATCTACGGCAAACCTCACACCCTAAGTTACAATCTCGCTAAAAATGCAGGCTCTGGTTATGTTAAAGAAAATGCAGGACTCATGTGGTGGTTAACTTTTGGATTAGGCATCATTGGAGCGCTATTATTTATATTACCAAACTTTATTTTATTAGGAGCTCCAGGCATTAAAAACGATGGTGTTTTTCATAAAGCAGCTACCAATCGTGGATGGATAGCTTGGCTAGTATTGTTCTACTTGGTTACCTTTTATTTATTACTTTATTTTAAAGCAGACTATGTTGTAAACTGGACGTATATTTTAGACCCAATTAGCGAGTTTTTAAATGGTGGTAAAGCTAGCCAATGGTTTGTTTACGGGTTTTTATATTGTACAATAATGACGGTTATGGCTGTACGTATGTTCATAAAATACCGTCATAATAAATACCAAATTTTGAGAACAACCTCGGTACTATTCTTTCAAATTGTATTTGCTTTTTTAATTCCAGAAATCATGACTAGCTTAAACATGCCTGGTTACGATTTTAAAAATGCTTTTCCATTAGATTACGATTTCTTTTTTGAATGGAATATTGAAAAACTAACAGAAAGTGGTGCTGTTGGTCTTTTTATACTCGTTTGGGGAACCATTTTAACATTAGTAATTGTGCCATTAATGGTTTATTTCTTTGGAAAACGTTGGTATTGTAGTTGGGTTTGTGGTTGTGGTGGCTTAGCCGAGACTTTAGGAGATCCATACAGGCAATTATCAGATAAAAGTTTAAAATCATGGAAACTGGAACGCTGGGTTATCCATTCGGTTTTAGTGTTTTCTGTACTCATGACAGTAGTAACATTATATTGTTATTTTTCTGGAGCAGAATCGTTTCTAGGCATCCATTCGCAATGGATAAAAGATACCTATAGTTTTTTAATTGGTGCTTGGTTTGCTGGCGTAATTGGTACTGGCTTCTATCCTATTTTTGGCAATCGTGTGTGGTGTCGTTTTGGTTGTCCTCTCGCAGCTTATTTAGGTTTAGTGCAACGTTTCAAGTCACGTTTTAGAATTTCGACAAATGGAGGACAATGTATTTCCTGTGGAAATTGCTCAACGTATTGCGAAATGGGAATCGATGTTCGTGCATACGCTCAAAAAGGAGAAAATATAGTCCGTTCAAGTTGTGTTGGTTGTGGTGTTTGTAGCGCTGTTTGTCCTCGTGGAGTATTAAAATTAGAAAACGATAGTATGGATGGTAGAATTAATCCGACTGAGGTATTATTAGGAAACGATGTTAACTTATTAGATTTATTAAATAAAAAATAAATTTGCTGTAAATACACAATGAAAAACATACTCATTTTACTAGCTTTTATTGTAAGTTTTAACACTTTTGCAGAAAGAGTTTACATAAAAAATTATTTTGATAATGGTATAATGAAATCTGAAGGTTGGACAGAAAACAATAAAAAAATAGAGCATTGGAAATATTATCACCCTAATGGAAACCTAGAAAAAGCTGGAGATTATAAAATTGATTTAAAAGAAGGCTTCTGGAACTTTTACCATAAAAATAAAACACTTAAAGCCCAAGGTCATTTTAAAGAGAATCGGTTAACAGGATTTTGGATTTATTTTTTCGAAAACAATACACTTCAAAAAAAAGGCTATTACCTTAACGATAAAAAAACAGGTTTTTGGGAAGAGCGCTATGTTAATGGGCAGCTTAAAAGCGAAGGGAATTATGCTAATGGAAATTACACAGGTTTTTGGAAAACGTATTACTTCTACGGAAAACTAAAAAAAGAAGGTACCTTTGAAACCGGAAAACCTATTGGTTATTGGAAAAGCTATCATGAAAATGGCAAATTACAATCTCAAGGACACTATAAAAACGGAAAAGAAAAAGGATATTGGAAATTCTATCATGGAAATGGTAAACTAGCAAAAGCTGGACAATTTAATTCAGGGTTAGAAACTAAATATTGGTTTTTTTATCGCGATAATGGAAATAAAAATAAAGAAGGCCATTTTGAAAATGGGAAACAATCAGGCTGGTGGTTATTTTATGATGCTTACGAAAAGGTAAATCATAAATGCCAACTTAAAAACAATAAAAAAGATGGTTATTGTTTACTGTATGAAAATGAAAAGTTAGTTTCTGCAAGTAAGTTTTTCGAAGGAAAAAAATGAAGACGTGGACAGATTTAACCACTTTTAAGAAAGAAAATAAACTAAGAGATTTAAGGTAAATGCCAAAAATAAAAGTTATAATTCCTGCTTACAACGAGCAAGATTCCATAGCGAGTGTTATTAAAGACATTCCAGAAATTGTAGACGAAGTTATTGTTGTTAATAACAACTCCACAGACCATACAGTTATTAATGCAAAAAGAGCAGGAGCAACTGTCCTTACAGAAAATAACAAAGGTTATGGCTATGCTTGTTTAAAAGGCATGGACTACATCGCTAAGCAAACCCAAAAACCAGATATTATTGTATTTCTTGATGGTGATTATAGCGATTACCCAGAAGAATTAACAAAAGTTGTGGCACCAATACTAAATGATAACATCGATTTTGTAATTGGATCAAGAGTTAAACGACTTAGAGAAGGTGGCTCAATGACACCTCAACAAGTGTTTGGTAATTGGCTAGCAACATTTTTAATGTCTTTATTTTTTGGAGCAAAATTTACAGATTTAGGGCCTTTTAGAGCTATTAAATATAATAAACTCTTAGGCCTAAAAATGGAAGACAAAACCTATGGTTGGACAGTAGAAATGCAACTTAAAGCCATAAAGCAAAAGTTAACGTATATAGAAGTGCCAGTAAGATATAAGCAAAGAATAGGTGTTTCTAAAGTCTCTGGAACAGTAAAAGGAACAATATTCGCAGGCTTTAAGATATTGGGATGGATTTTTAAATACAGTTTTAAAAAGTGATTTATTTAAACCTATTTATTATAGTAATTTACTCCATAGCGCTTGTGCTTATTCTTATGTATGCACTTGCGCAACTAAATCTATTATTCAACTATTTATCGGCTCAAAAAAAGAAAATTAAAACACCTTTTTTGGATTATAATAATCCAGAAGACGTTCCATACGTTACTATACAGCTTCCTGTTTACAACGAGCACTATGTTATGGAACGTTTGTTAAAAAATATTGCTTTACTAGATTATCCGCAAAACAAATTAGAAATTCAAGTTTTAGACGATTCTACCGACGAAACTGTAATAACAACAGCTGCACAAATAGCTATGCTTAAAAAGCAAGGCTTAGACATTGTTCATATTTGTAGAACCAATAGAAAAGGCTTTAAAGCTGGAGCTTTAAAAGAAGGCTTAGAAGTTTCAAAAGGTGAATTTATTGCCATTTTTGATGCCGATTTTTTACCAAAGGAAGATTGGCTAAAAAAAACCATTCCTTATTTTATAGATAGAAACATTGGTGTTGTACAAACACGTTGGACTCACATAAATAGAAACTATTCTACACTAACAAAAATACAAGCCTTTGCCCTAGATGCACATTTTACTTTGGAGCAAGTTGGACGAAATAGTAAAGGTCATTTTATTAATTTTAATGGTACAGCAGGTATTTGGCGTAAACAGTGTATTGTAGATTCTGGAAATTGGGAAGGCGATACTTTAACAGAAGATCTAGATTTAAGCTATCGCGCACAACTAAAGAACTGGAAGTTTAAATATCTTGAAGATGTAGAAACTCCTGCAGAATTACCTGTGGTAATAAGCGCTGCTCGATCTCAACAATTTAGATGGAACAAAGGTGGTGCAGAAAACTTTAGAAAAATGATGTGGAAGGTTTTAAAAAGCAAAAACATCTCTTCAAAAACAAAACTGCATGGCTTACTACATTTACTAAATAGCACCATGTTTTTAAACATCCTTATTGTTGGTGTTTTAAGTATTCCAATGCTATACATAAAAAATGAATATACGCACTTGAAACCCTACTTTTATGTTATTAGTTTCTTTATTATAAGCACCATCATATTCTTTGTATGCTACTGGCATATGTATAAACGTACTTATGGAGGAGGTTTTAAAAATTTTATACAGTACATAGTTATGTTTTTTACCTTTTTCTCAATTGCAATGGGTTTTAGCTTACATAATTCAATAGCTGTTTTAGAAGGGCATTTTGGGAAACGAAGCGATTTTGTACGCACACCAAAATTTAATATTAATAGTTTAAAAGACAGCTGGAAAGACAATAAATACCTAAAAAAGAACATCTCTACAAATGTTATTTTTGAAGGTATTTTAATGTTCTATTTTGCTTTTGGCATGTATAGCGCTTTTATTGTAGGCGATAAAGGTGGCGATTTTGGTCTTTTCCCATTTCATTTAATGCTATTTCTAGGCTTTGGATTTGTATTCTTTAAATCCTTAACTTCGAAAGCATAATTTTTTTAGGACGTTACTTAAAGGTCGCGCTTTACTCATTGAATCTATTTTAAATTAATGAATTCGTGAATACAAATATTTTGCAAGTCGCTCTCTGCGAAGAGCTCTAACAATTGTTCAATCGCTAACGCACACTAATGTTTACTTTGGCAATAATTAAAACACACAAGTTTTCACTATTATTAGTGATAATAAGTGTTGTTCTCTATTCTGTTTTTGCATATCATTTAGAACGAACAGACTATTTAAAACTTGTTTCTATTTACGCAATTTTGTTTGTTTTGTTCTATAAACTGATTCAGCTTAATAAAGAAAATGTAAATTTTTTAACAGCTGTTGCCTTTTTGTTTAGAGCACTTTTTATCTTGGCTATTCCAAACTTATCTCAAGATTTTTATCGTTTTATTTGGGATGGACGTATGCTTCTAGAAGGCTACAATCCATATTTATACACACCAGAGTCTTTTATTTCTAGTGGTAAATATCCCATAGCACAAGCGCAAGAGTTATACATTGGCATGCGCGAACTTAATGCTAGCCATTTTACTAATTATCCACCTGTAAATCAGTTATGTTTTAGTATTGCTGCTTTATTTGCAGGAAAGAGTATTATTGGTTCTGCATTCGTTTTAAGGCTGTTAATTATTGCAGCAGATTTTGGGACACTCTATTTTGGGAAAAAACTTTTACAAAAGCTAAAACTACCTATTTATAACATTTTTTGGTTTATACTTAATCCATTTATAATTATCGAGCTTACAGGAAATCTTCATTTTGAAAGCGTCATGATTTTCTTTCTCGTTTGGAGTTTATACTTGTTACATTCTCAAAAATGGAAATGGGCTGCTGTAGTTTTCGCCTTATCAATTGCAACAAAATTAGTCCCATTAATGTTTTTACCACTATTTTATTGGTGGTTTGTTAAAAATAGGAACACCAACATTGCAGTATACTCTAAGCAATTTGTTGAAAAGGATGTGGATGCTATCTCGAAAAAAAAGCTTCGAAATAACAGAATAATTGGAATGATAAGGCTAATTAAGTTTTATTCGATAGTATTAATAACAACGTTACTGCTTTTCGCTCCATTTTTTTCAATTCAGTTTATAGATAATTACTCAAAAACCGTTGGTTTATGGTTTGGTAATTTCGAATTCAATGCTAGTATTTATTATTTACTTAGAAACATTGGTTATCTATTTAGAGGTTATAATGAGATTGCTATTATTGGCAAAATTCTTCCAGTTATTACAATACTGTGCATTTTATATTTTTCATTAATTATAAAAAATTCAAATACTAAACAACTTATTACTGCCATGCTATTTAGTTTTACTATCTATTTGTTTTTAAGTACAACTGTACATCCATGGTATATTGCTACTATTCTAATTTTAGGTGTTTTCACAAAATATAAATTCCCATTGGTATGGAGTGCTATTATAATTATTAGCTATCTAGCATATGCAAATACGGATAATACAGAAAACTTATGGGTTATCGCTTTAGAATACTTAGTTGTTTTTAGTGTGTTTATTTGGGAAGTTTTTTTAAAAAAAGATAAAATAAACAACATTTAATTATCTTATAAACCAATATACCTTTAGAAAAATGGAAGATAAATATACCGTTGGTAATTTAATATACGATGCTCAAGTTTATGATGGTATGAATACCTGTCTTAAAGATTTAGAATTCTATAAGCGTTGGCTACCAAAAAACAAAGAGGCACGCATACTAGAACTTTGTTGTGGTACAGGTAGACTTACTATTCCAATAGCTAAAGACAATTATGATATTACAGGAGTAGATTTTACTCCTACAATGCTGGAACAAGCTAAAATAAACGCTACTAAAACAGGTTTAGATATTACTTTTATTGAAGCAGATATTAGAACTCTAAATTTAGAAGAAAAATTCGACCTCATTTTTATTCCATTCAATTCCATACATCATTTGTATAAAAATGAAGACTTATTTAATGCTTTGAGTTCAGTTAAAAATCATCTTAAAGCAGAAGGTCTATTTCTATTAGATTGTTTTAATCCTAACATTCAATATATTGTAGAGAGTGAAAAAAAAGAGCAAGACATTGCTAAATACAACACTAAAGACGGAAGAGCAATATCAATAAAACAGAAGATGCATTTTGAGAGTAAAACTCAAATAAACCGAATAGAATGGCATTATTATATAAATGGTAAATTTAACTCTATTCAAAATTTAGATATGAGACTGTTTTTTCCTCAAGAATTAGATTCTTATTTAAAATCTAACGGTTTTAAGATTATTAAAAAGTTTGGTGATTTTAATGAAACTTTATTTAATGATCACTCTGAAAAACAAATCTTAGTTTGCCAATAAGCAATCACATAACTTATATAAAAATCTATGAAACAAATATTTAAACTAACTACTATTATGCTATTTACTTCGGTCTCTTCTCTAATGGCTCAAGAAAATAGCTTTATTAAAGACTATTTAGTGCGTTTAGAAAATTCTAGAAAATATTTAATTCTTGTGGCAGAAACAATGCCAGAAAAACAATACAACTATAAAGCCTCACCAGAATCTTTATCATTTGCTGAAAATTTAATGCATATAGGTTATGCTATAGATTGGCATAGCCAGTCTTTGTTAGGTGAAAGAGCTTCTAGAGATTGGAAAACAGATACTATTTTTAAGGTAGCCAATAAGTCTAAAGTTAAAATGCTTTCGACTATTAACAAAACCTTTGATGAGGCGATTACATTAATTAAGCAATTTGATATTTCAAAATTTAATGATGAATTAGACTATTTTGGTTTAAAGAGAACAAAACGACAAATATTCTTATTACTTGCAGACCATATTACACATCACAGAGGTCAAATGCTTGTTTATTTAAGGCTTAATGGTCTTGTTCCACCTAGATATGTTTTATTTCAATAAACCAATGTAAAATGAAAAGTAGATTTCCTGTATTAGAATCTGAAAGAGTGGTATTAAGACAATTTGTAGCTTCAGATTTAGAGGTCGTTTTTAAAGGACTTTCTCATCCAGACATAATAAAGTATTATGGAATTAGCTATGATAGTTTAGAAGCAACAAAAGAGCAAATGAATTGGTTTTCAGATCTAGAGAATAACGGAACTGGTATTTGGTGGGCAGTTTGCTCTAAAGTTGATGGAAAGTTTCTTGGCGCTGGAGGATTAAACGATTTAAGCGTTGAAAACAAAAAAGCAGAAATTGGTTTTTGGTTGTTACCAGAAAATTGGGGAAAAGGATATATGACAGAAACTATGCCTCTAATATTAAATCATGCATTTAATACTATTGGCCTTCATAGAATAGAAGGATTTGTAGAAACTAAAAACATAAATTGTAAAAAAGCATTAGCGAAACTAAAGTTTAATTTAGAAGGTACAATGCGAGATTGTGAAATAAAAAATAAAGCCTTTATTAGTTTAGACATCTACTCTAAATTAGCTAAATAATATTGATGAAGAATTTCCTATTAGTAGCAATATTTTTAATTGTACTGAGTTGTACAACTAAAAGCGAATTAGATAATATTCTTGAAAAAGATTCTCATTTAAAAACTTTTGTAGATAGTTTAAAAACAACGTCTTTAATATATAAGAATTGCACTAATTGTAATTTGAGCGGTCTTGAAGAAAATAAAATAATTGGCTTTACAGATAGATATCCTCCAAAAGGTAACTACTACAAAAAAGAAATAGACATAGGACTATTTGAATACGACAGCTACTTAATTTATGATTCTGAAAACGATGAAAGAACAAATGGTAAACTATACATCTGCTATTTTAACCAACAACAAAAAGAGCTTTTTAACAACTTTTTACCGTTTTACTCTAACCATATTGCACATTATAAACAGTTGCTTAAAATAAAACAGGTAAACAATACTATTATAATTAGTATAGAATATCAAGGTTAATACAACAACACATATTAGTCATTAAACAAAAAAAATCGCATGATAAAACATGCGATTTTTTTAAAATTTAAACTTTTACTAATTTTCTATTTGCTCAAGCTTAGTGATGGTTAAGACTTCGATTTTGTTTTCAAAACCGTCTTCGCCTGCTTCTATTTCTGTTACTGCAGTGTAAGTTACTTTCATTGTAGTACCTATTAAAGCTTCTGAAGCTAAATCGAATGCTTCTAAAACTTCATCGTCAGCATTTTGAAACGTAATTGTAGATTCTTCATCATCATCGTTACTTACTATAAAATTATAACCATAGGCTTCAGCACCATCAAAAGTTGCAATTATTGTTTTTGTATCTTGATTTATTAAAGCAATTTTAGTTTCATTCTTAAAACTTGAGAGAATTAAAATAAAAACACCAAGCACTACTAATTGTATTATTTTTTTTGACTTCATTTTGAATAGTTTTTTGTTATCTAAAAACCTGTGAAAGTGACGTCTTATTTCTAATAAAACATGGCTTTCTCTTGTCGAAAATAGTAGTTATAGTATGTTTGCTTTTATATTTTTTTAGTTAATTACAGATAACACCTATTAAAAGTCGTCGTCGTCTGTATCTTCAGTTATTTCTGGATCTTGTACTGCCTCTGGATCATTACCATCAAAATCTTCATAATCATCTTCATCATAATTTTCCATAGTTAACTCCAGTTTTGTACTTACTTTTACTAAGTATTTTGTGTCTTCTGTAATTAATTCTACAGCTTCAACAATCTCGTTTTTAGCATTTCTAAAAGAAATTACATCACGATCGTCATAACCATCAGGAAATTTATCTACCAACATCGCTAAGATTTCAGGTGTCAATTTTTTAAAGTCGACGATAACGCGTTTTAAATTTTCGTGTCTGTTTTTCATTATATTTATTTTTTTTCGCAAGCGCGAAACTAACATCTAATTTATTGTAAAAATACTATTAACTTTTATTAACTCTTAAAACATTGTAAAAATCTTTTCTTCTATCCTTTAAATTTTTTACTGCACCAAAAGAGTGTAATTCTCTTAATAAACTTATATCTACATCTGCTACCAGAATCATTTCTGTGTTTGTAGTTGCTTCTGCTTTTATTCCGTTACTAGGAAAAGAAAAATCGCATGGTGTAAATACAGCAGATTGTGCATATTGAATATCCATATTATTTACGTTTGGCAAATTACCTACGCTTCCTGCTATTGCTACATAGCATTCGTTCTCTATAGCTCTTGCTTGAGCGCACAAGCGCACTCGAGAGTAGCCGTTTTGAGTATCTGTAAGAAAAGGAACAAATAGAATATCCATTCCTTCGTCTGATAATAATCGTGATAATTCTGGAAATTCAGAGTCATAACAAATTAATACACCAATTTTTCCTGCATCTGTCTCAAACGTTTGCAATTTATTACCACGTTGCATACCCCAAACTTTAGCTTCGTCTGGTGTAACATGAATTTTCTCATAACGCTCTAAGCTTCCATCTCTTCTGCATAAATATCCTACGTTATATAAGTTCTCATTTATTAATTCTGGCATACTACCAGTAATAATATTTATGTTGTAAGAGATTGATAATTGCTGCATTTTCTCTACAATCTTCTTAGTGTATTTTGCTAATTCTCTAATAGCATCAGGCTCATGTAAATGATTATATTTAGCCATGAGTGGTGCATTAAAAAACTCTGGAAACAAAGCAAAATCTGATCTATAAGCTGCAACACTATCTACAAAATATTCTACTTGCTGCATTAAATCGTCTAGGTCTTTATAAGGACGCATTTGCCATTGTATTAATCCTAATCTTACAACGGTTTTAACAGAACTTGCTTTCTTGCTTTTCTTAGTGTAATAAATATTATCCCACTCCATTAAAACAGCATACTCGTTTGATGCTGTATCTCCTTCTAAATAGCCTTTTATAACTCTTAATGGATGAAAATCGTTAGAAATTTGAAAGTTTAAAACAGGATCATGAATTTCTTTACGTTTTACTTTTTCTATATATTCTTTGGGTGTTAACTCGTTTTTATGCTTATGGTAGTTTGGCATTCTTCCTCCAAACACGATGCCTTTTAAATTAAGTTCTTCACAAATCTCTTTACGGTAATCGTATAAGCGTCTTCCTAATCTTAAACCTCTATATTCTGGTTTAATAAAAACATCTATTCCATAAAGTACATCTCCTTCTGAATCATGATTTTTAAACTTATCGCCTTCAATAATATCGGCATAAGTATGATTGTCTTCTATCTTGTCGTAATCTACAACAAGTGACAAAGCACAACCAGCTAATTTTCCATCAATTTTAATAACAACTTGTCCTTTAGGAAAAATAGTTGTTAAATGTGCAATGTGATCTCTCTTCCAAAAAGAATCTAAGACACCTCCATAAGATTCAAGTGTTGCTGATTTTAATTCTTCAAAATCATCAACAGTTAAATACTTTAACTCGATATTTTCAATTTTATGTTCTTCCATTATAAACCAAGAAGATAAGCAAAAATTAAAGGTGCAACAATAGTAGCATCACTTTCAATAATAAATTTAGGAGTATCTATATCTAGTTTTCCCCAAGTAATTTTCTCGTTAGGTACAGCTCCAGAATAAGAACCATAACTGGTTGTAGAATCGCTTATCTGGCAGAAATAACTCCAAAACGGTGTTTCTGGACGCTCCATATCTTGATATAACATTGGCACAACACATATAGGAAAATCTCCTGCTATTCCTCCTCCAATTTGAAAGAAACCAATACCTTTTGAAGAATTATCTGTGTACCAATCTGCTAAAAATGTCATGTATTCTATACCAGATTTTACAGTACTCGCTTTCAATTCGCCTTTAAGTACGTAGCTTGCAAAAATATTTCCCATGGTACTATCTTCCCAACCTGGACAAACTATTGGTAGGTTTTTTTGAGCTGCTGCATACATCCATGAGTCTTTAATATCAATCTCGTAATACTGCTCTAAAACTCCAGATAATAACATTTTGTACATATATTCGTGTGGTAAATAACGTTCGCCTTTAGCCTCTGCATCTTTCCAAATTTTAACAATATGTTGTTGTAGTCTTCTAAAAGCTTCTTCCTCAGGAATACATGTATCTGTAACACGGTTTAATCCTTTCTCTAATAAATCCCACTCGTCTTGAGGTGTTAGATCACGATAATTTGGCACGCGCTTGTAATGAGAATGTGCTACCAAATTCATAATATCTTCTTCTAAATTAGCTCCTGTACAAGAGATAATTTGCACTTTATCCTGGCGAATCATTTCTGCAAAACTTTTACCAAGCTCTGCAGTACTCATAGCTCCTGCAAGCGATACTAACATTTTTGCACCATTATCTAATTGTGCTTCGTAACCTTTAGCTGCATCTACTAGAGCTGCTGCATTAAAGTGTAAGTAATGCTTTTCTATAAATTGAGATATTGGTCCTTTAGTACTCATCGTCTTCGTTGTATTTTGAGCTGTTATTTTTTTCTTTTAATGTATTAAATGCGTTATCGTAATCATCTTCGGCTTCATCATTTTCAAACTTATAACTAAGCATTTTATAATATAATTTAGCTGCTAAAAAATCTGAAGATTTCTCGTTTTTATTAGGACATAGTTCTACAATATCAAATCCAACCACATTTTTTTCGGTAAAAACTTGTTTTAAAAACTCTAGTGTTTCGTACCATAATAATCCGCCTGGTTCTGGTGTTCCTGTGCTTGGCATAATTGAAGGATCGAAAACATCTAAATCTATTGTAATAAATACATTCTCTGTCATTTGATCTACAGCAGTATCCATCCAAGTATCGTCTAGAGCCATTTCATGAGCAAAATATGTTCTCTCTTTGTCCATAACTGTAGTTTCTATAATATCCATAGAACGAATACCAACTTGAATTAAATTAGTTGTTTGACTTGCTTCATAAAGTGCACATGCATGGTTACATTTTGAACCTTCGTATTCTTTACGCAAATCTGCATGCGCATCTAGTTGTAACACTGTTAAACTTGGATACATTTCATTAAATGCACGTATGGTACCTATAGAAATTGAATGCTCTCCTCCAAAAATGGTAACAAACTTGTTCTTTTTAATATAATTTTTAGTTGCTTGATGTACAGCATCTACCATAGATTCTGGAGAACTGTTTTCTGTAACAGCATCTGCAAGATAAACACCTTGTTTGTAAACTTCTGTTTCAGTTTCAATATCATAAAGCTCCATATTTTCTGAAGCATCTAAAAAGGCATCAGGACCTTTATCTGCTCCTTTTTGCCATGTACTTGTACCATCGTAAGGTACTGGAATTAATACAATTTTTGCTGTTTCAAGTTTCGAAAACTCTTCCGAAATACCTGCGTAAGTTTTAGTTTGCATAGCCTAAAATTTTAAGTAAGTCTTCACTTTTTTGTTGTTCACTAAATAGTTTTGTTGTTATTGTTCCGTCTACATCCTTATCTATTAAAATGTGTTTTGGTGACGGTATTAAGCAGTGTTGCAAACCTCCAAAACCACCTATAGTTTCTTGGTATGCACCTATATTGAAAAAGCCAATGTATAATGGTTTTTCCTTATTGTATTTTGGTAAATAGATAGCATTCATGTGCTGCTCACTATTGTAATAATCATCACTATCGCAAGTTAGGCCTCCTAACAAAACACGTTCGTAACTAGATTCCCATCTGTTTATAGCTAGCATTACAAAACGCTTGTTAATTGCCCAAGTATCTGGTAATGTTGTGATGAAAGAAGAGTTAATCATGTTCCATTTTTCACGGTCGTTTTGTTGTTTCTGGTAAAGTACCTCGTAAATCGCTCCTCCACTTTCTCCTACTGTAAAACTTCCAAATTCTGTAAAAATATTTGGCACCTCTACTTCTTCTTCTTCACAAGTAATTTTGATTTGATTTACTATTTCGTCTACTAAATATTCGTAATCAAAATCGAAAGCTAATGAGTTTTTAATTGGAAAACCACCTCCAATATTTAAGCTGTCTAAACTTGGGCAAATTCTCTTTAAACTGGTATAAACTTTCAAACATTTTTGAAGTTCGTTCCAGTAATATGCAGTGTCGCGAATTCCTGTATTAATAAAAAAGTGTAACATTTTAAGGTTTACTTTTTTATTATCTTGAATTTGGCTCTTGTAAAAAGGCACAATGTTTTTGTAACCAATTCCTAAGCGCGAGGTATAAAACTCGAATTTAGGTTCTTCT
Organism: Lacinutrix sp.; assembly: GCF_029238095.1. GTDB lineage: Bacteria > Bacteroidota > Bacteroidia > Flavobacteriales > Flavobacteriaceae > Lacinutrix. The sequence continues at coordinate 200,741 of NZ_JAQWGS010000027.1, forward strand.
TCTGATGCTATGCGAATTCCAATGTTATATTTTCCTTTTACTTGTTCTGATAATAAATCTATCTCTTCGTAATTATCTATTATTGGAATGCAGTTTTTTTGACCTCCATTTATTAATCGAGCGATGTTTGTTATGTATTGCTCACGTTTAAAACCGTTACTAATCACATAGGTTTCGTTAGTGATTTTACCTTCGGCTTTTAAATTTTCTACAATATCGATATCGAAAGCTGAAGAGGTTTCAATATGTATATTATTTTTTAAAGCTTCGTTTAAAACGTGTTTAAAATGAGAGCTTTTTGTGCAATAGCAATAGTTATAATTACCTTTGTAGTCATGCTTTTCAATAGCATTCGCAAACCACTGTTTTGCACGTTGAATATTATTAGATATTTGTGGCAAGTAGGTGAACTTTAATGGAGCACCATACTGCTCAACTAATTTCATAAGATCGATATCATGAAATTGTAATTGATTTTTTTCTAATTTGAATTCCTCTTGTGGGAAATCGAAAGTTTGATTGATTAAATCAATATATTTAGTATTCATTATTATTTATAAATAAATGTTGAAGATATATAAAAAGTAAAGGTGCCGAAAATTTGTTTCAGTAGAAAAAATGTAAGGAATTCAGACTTGTATTCTTAGGTCTGTTGTAGGCGTAAAGCCATAATTGTGCTGGCTAGCAACAATAGAAGTTAAAGCGGAAGTTAGCTCTAAAATTCGGTTGCTTAATCTATAAGCTGCTTTTGAAAATGACTTCCTAATGTTCAAAAGCCCGAACGTATAAACATGGTTCAATTTGTTCAGCTATAATTCTTACTATTATGAGTAAGTCTTATTTTATTGGCAAATGAAATACTTTTTTTTTAATTACAAATAAAATTTATGTTATTTTTTTAGTGATTTTTAAAAGTAGTTTAAAAAACAACTTTAACAGCTAAATATTAGACACTTACAACAATTTAAATTGTTGGTTTCTACACCAAAAGAACAGCAAAAAATTGCTTCTATTCTAATGTATATTCTGCTACTAGTTTTACAAAATCCATAGCACTTATCATCCCTTTTATTTTGCCATTGTCCATAACCACTATATGATGAACCTCGTGTTTAAGCATCATTTTTGCAGCTGAGTTTGCGCTCGAGTTAACATGTACAACATGAACGTTAGAATTTGTCATTACATCTTGTACAGTTGTATTTTTATTTACTTCTTCACTAATATTCTGATGTTGTAAATATGCCTTGAATAGTCATTTCTGCCTCTGGATTATCTCTAGGGTATGAAATAATTGGAACAGCATGAATGCCTTTTTCTTTCATGAGTGCCATAGTTTCTGAAACTTTGTTTTCTGCTACAGCAGTAATAACTGGAGTAGACATAAAATCTTTTACTTGTATTCTCATAACATATGTTTTTAGTTAAAAAATTAGTTTAAATACTGCGTATTTTTATTCTTAAACATAAGATATTAAAATTCTAACTTTTATGATATTAATCATGTATATATTAATGCATATAGACCTTAAACAAGGTGTTCTTAATATTATGCTTTAATATTAGACAAAAAACAAGTTAAAGGCTAAAAGACACTTTTGGAAACAAGCTATAACAAATACTTTTTTTATGAGCTGTTAATTTAAATATGGTTATTTATATTGTGTTCTTAGTAAAAAAAATACACATTAAATATAAACAACTTAACGAGTAGTGTTGAAGCTATAGTTTACACTTTATAATAAAAAAAACCGAGCAAGCTCGGTATTAAAATTGTAAATTTCTGGTATTGTAATATTACAACATCATTAAAGTTTGCACCTCTTGATCTGTTAGTATTTTCCAGTTACCTCTTGGTATATCTTTTTTGGTTAAATGAGCTATTTGCACACAATCAATTCTTACTAATTCGTATTTAAGGTAATCGAAAATAGTATGTAAAATGGTGTTTCCAGTATTCTTGATTTTTATTCCTACTTCATTTTTCTTATCGCCAACGTAATCTACTTCTTCTACATTTATTAATTTACCTTCTATTCTTAAGCCTTCACGAATTTTTTTTAAATCTTCTAGCTTTAAATTTTTATCTAATTCTAAATGAAATAAACGTTCTACACCTTTGTTAGAACTTGTAAATCGAGACACTATTTTAGCATCGTTTGTAAATAATAATAATCCAGTAGAGTTTCTACCTAAACGTCCTATTGGTTTAATTCTAGAATTGGTGGCATTTGCTACTAAGTCCATAACTGTTCTGCCTTTATGCTCGCTTGTTGTTGTAGCAAATCCTTTAGGTTTGTTTAATAAAACATACGCCTTTTTTTCTGGTGTAATTCGTGAACCATCATAACGCACTTCGTCATCAAATTTTACTTTATAACCCATTTCTACTACTACTTTTCCGTTTACTGTTACTAAACCTGTTGCAATATGAACATCTGCATCACGTCGCGAACAGACTCCAGAATTGGCTATATATTTATTTAATCTAATCTCGTCTGACTGAACTGATTTTTTTTGCTGAGCGGTTTTCTTTGGTTTAGAGCCTGAACCTTTTACTTCTGCATTGCCTTTTACAAAATTGTTTTTGTATGCTTTCTTTCCTCCATTTGGAGCAGATTTTCCTTGTCGTTGACCGCCTTGTTTACTCATGGTTATTTTTTTTGCAAAGATAGATTATAATTTCGATTGACGAATTTAGAATCGTTTTTTGTTCATTTTTAAAAAATTCGGTTTAAAAGTAAATTTACATCTATTAATAAGATACTAAAAACGCCTGCTACAATAATGACTTTTAAAATGTTGTGTAATATAACGTAATGTGTTTTTGTAGATGATTTCCATAGTAAAACTAAAAAAACTACAAGTAGTATTTCTGCTCCTAAAAAATAATAACTCATAAAGCCAATTCTATATTTAGAAATGAGTAAAACCATTGGAATAAGCGTTAATGCAACTAATAAAGTAATCATTTTTTTTGATGTTTTATCACCATAAACTACAGGAATTGTTCTGTAATTTAAAGCTAAATCACCTGTCATGTTTTCTAAATCTTTAGTGAGTTCTCGAATTGATATTATTAAAAACAAGAAAGATGCATGAACGAAAATTACTGTATCGAAGTTCTTATAGTATATAAAAATAGCAAAAAATGGAGCTATGGATAATATTGCAGAAACAAGATTACCCACAATAGGCATTTTTTTGAGTTTGTGAGAATAAAACCAAATGGCAAATATATAAACCGAGAAGAACAGTACAGGATTAAACGAGACGTAACTTGCCATTACGATAGCAGAAAAATTAAGTACAAAATAAAAAGACAGTTTTGTGTTCTGACTAACCAATTTATCTAACATCGATTTGTTTGGCCTATTAATTAAATCTTTTTCAGAATCGTAAAAATTATTAATTATGTATCCTCCTGCTATAACTGCTGAAGATGCTAAAACTAGCATGAGTAAATTAACATCGAAAATGACTTTTTTTGCTGGTTTATCGTGAGCAAAAATATAAATAGCTGTTAAATATTGCGCAAGAACAATAACAAGAATATTATAACCACGAACCACTGAAAACAGACTAAAAAACTTGAGTAGAATGTGTTTCTGCTTTCTGTTGAACATAAATAAAAATGATTTATAAGAATCTAAGACTTGCTCAATAGAAAACGAGTTTATCTAGAAATTGTAAACAACTTCTAGTTTATAATCTTTTAGAGATTGTTGTGCTTTTTTGATGTCTTGTGTAAAACCTAGAATATAACCTCCTCCTCCAGAGCCACAAAGCTTAAGGTAATAATCGTTAGTTTCTAAACCATTTTTCCAAAGCTCATGAAATTGCAAAGGAATCATGGGTTTGAAGTTGTTTAAAACGACTTTAGATAATTGCTTGGTATTACTAAATAATGATTTTATATCACCTTTAAGAAAGTCTTCTACACATGCATCTGTGTGCTTAATAAATTGTGATTTTAGCATGTTACGGAATCCTTCTTGTTTCATACTTTCCATGAAAATACTTACCATTGGTGCTGTTTCGCCTATAATACCACTATCTAGTAAAAATACTGCGCCTTTTCCAGATGTGCTTTGTGTTGGTATTCCTGTGGCTTCTATATTGTCTTTAGAATTAATAAGTATTGGTAAACTTAAATAACTGTTTAATGGGTCTAGCCCAGAAGATTTTCCGTGGAAAAAAGATTCCATTTTAGAAAATATTGCTTTTAATTGTAACAGCTTTTCTCTTGTTAAATTTTCTAAGACTGTTATTTTGTTTAGGGCGTATTTATCGTAAATAGCAGCTACTAATGCGCCACTACTTCCTACTCCATAGCCTTGTGGGATTGAAGAATCAAAATACATACCATTATCTACATCTTCTTTTAACTTTTCAATTTCAAAAACCACTAAATCTTCGTTTACCTTGCTAAGATAAGTTGCAAATTTTTGCAGGCTAATGTTAGATTTTATTGCTTCATCAGATGGGTTTTTATCTGTTTTTAAAGCACCATTATAAAAGTTATATGGTATTGATAACCCTTTAGAATCTTTAATAATACCGTATTCTCCAAAGAGAAGAATTTTTGAATAGAACAATGGACCTTTCATATAAATAGTGTTCAGTATTTAGTTGCAGTTTGCAGTAGTCAAAAAGAACTAAAGTTTTTTTGCACCAAATCCAATTCTATCACAAATATAGTGACCATTTTGACAATATGCAACTAACTCAGTTTTAATGAATTCTAAAATAGCTTCTGCTTCGTTTTCTGGATATAAAATATGTACGTTTGCTCCAGCATCTAAAGTAAAACTAATGTGTAAACCACTTTGCTTTCTAAAACTCCAAATTTTATTAATTATTTCTAGTGTATTGGGCTTCATCAATATAAAATATGGCATGCTCGTCATCATCATAGCATGTAATGTTAACGCTTCGCTCTCTACTAAAGCAATAAAAGCCTCTAAATCTCCACAGGCCAATATTGTTTTTAACTTAGTTATGTTTTTTTCTGCTTGTTTAAAACGTTCTTGAGCAAAAGGATGTCCATGCATTAAATTATGGCCAACTGTACTACTCACTTGTTTTTCTCCTTTATCCACCAATAAAATAGTGTCTTGATAATTTTTGAAATTATCGTGTACTTGATATGGATATTTTACACCAAATAAATCACTACTACCTTCTATATCGTTGTGTTTCCCCCAAACAACAAGGTCTCCTTCTATACTTCTGCAAGCGCTACCTGAACCTAATCTTGCAAGAAAAGATCCTTTTTTAATAAAGTACTCATCGCTTACTTCAGGATTTAATTCTTTTTCGATACTCATTAAACACATAGCCAAAGCACTCATTCCTGATGCAGAAGATGCAATACCAGAACTATGAGGAAACGTGTTTTCTGTTTCTATTTTAAAATGGTAAGCTTTTAAAAAAGGTAAATACGGATCAATACGCTCAAAAAACGTTTTAATTTTTGGTTCAAAATCCTCCTTGTGATCACCATCTAAAAAAACTTTAAAAGAAAAGTTATTATTACTAGTTTCCTTTTTAGAATAAGATAGTTTTGTAATGGTTTTACATGTATTTAAAGTGAAACTTATAGATTGGTTTTCTGGTATTTGATGTTCTTTTTTTCCCCAATATTTAACCAAAGCAATATTACTTGGTGAAGACCATGTTACGGCTCCTCCATTAGCATTTGTATTAAGATTGGTTGGTATAAACTGCTCTATTGTCATGCAAAATAAAATTTTGACAAATATAGCTTATAATTCTATAAAAAAATTCTATTTTGGAGTCCCAAAATGAATAATCATTTATTCTGTTTGCAGTATAATATTAAGATTGATATAGGTAAAAATTAATTTTAAAGTAAAACTAATATTAGTTTTTTTATTCATATTACATTAAAACTCCACTTCATGCTTATTAAAGAACACATGCAATATGTGTTTTTATTTTTTAAATAAATAAAAAACAAAAAATTATAATTACTGTTTTAGAATTAGTGGTGAAACAAGGCGTCCATGCAACTCCTATGTCTCAAATTGCCAAAGAAGCAGGTGTTGCTGTTGGTACTATTTATCATTATTTTAATAATAAAGAAGAAATTATCGAAGAAATTTACACTATAATTTGTAAAGATTTTGGTGTTGTAATGATGGCTAATGTTCCAGAAAATGGTGTGAAAAAACAGTTTGAAATCATGTGGCTTAATTTGTATAATTATTTTATTTCCAACCCATTAGCTTTTAAATTTATGGAGTTTGTAGGTGTCCCACCAATTATTACTCAAGAGATTAGAGACCAAAATATTCCAAACTTTATAACTGTTAGAGATTTCTTTTTAGCTGCTATATTGAATAAAGATTTTAGAGATATTAATTTAAGGTTGTTGTTACAAATTACATTTGGAAATGTGATTTCTTGTGCCAGATTGAAATTTAAAAATGAACTAGAAATGAACTCTGAACAAATTAATGACGCTTTGAAAATGTCTTGGGATTGTGTTAAAAATCCTGATAAACATTAAAAACTACCTAAGTCAAGTAATTTTTTTACAGTATTATAATTTCTGGAAGTAGCATTAACTTTTAATTTTTTCTCGAAGGTATTCATGTTAAATTTTGTGCGACCATAACCTACAGACGAATAAAAATAAAGTGCATTATTAATAACTGAAAACTCTTCGTTTTCAAAAGTAATTTTATTGACTTGTTTAACTAAATCTGTTTCAGGAATCTTGTCTAATAAAATAAAGAAACTTTTTGTCTTTTTTTCTTCTGAAAAAATACATGAGTCAAAAATTAATTGTAATTCTTGTTTTGTTTTTACTATAACTGGTACTAAAAAACCGAAATGAGATTCTATGACCTTTTGAATTTTATCTTCTAAAATAGTTTTGTTTTTATCGGAAGACTGAAACACAATGTTTCCACTTTGGATATAAGTTAAAACTTCATTAAAACCAATACCTGTAAGTAAACTACGTAAATCTGCCATAGATACTTTTTTATGACCACCAACATTTATACCTCTTAATAGCGCAATGTATGTTATCATGATTTAAAAATATTACGTGAAACAATGTAAGCTCCTGTCCAAGCATTTTGAAAATTAAAACCACCTGTAACAGCATCTATATTTAAAACTTCACCAACAAAATATAGGTTTTTATGTAATTTGCTTTCAAAAGTTTTAAAGTTTACTTCTTTTAAATTTACACCTCCTGCAGTAACAAATTCTTCTTTAAAGGTGCTTTTACCATCTACTTTAAAAATGGCTGAAGTGAGCTGATTTACTAAATTTTCTATTTGAGCTTTTGTACAATCTGCCCAACGTGTTTCTAGATTTATTTCTGAAGCTAAAACTAACTGGTGCCATAAACGTTTAGGCAAATCAAATTGCGCATAGTTAATTACTTTTTTCTTGTTAAGTTCTTTCTTTATATCATATAATCGTGAAATTACAATCTCATAATTTAGATTAACAAAATTAACTTCTATTGAAAACTTATAGTTTCTTTTTGCTAATTCTAAAGCACCAAATGCTGAGAGTTTTAAAATTGAAGGCGCGCTCATTCCCCAATGTGTAATTAATAATGGTCCTTCCGTTTCCAAATTTGAGTCTACTACTTTAATGCTAACATTTTTAGCTACTACTCCAGGAATATCTTTAATACGATTGTCTTTAATATTGAAAGTAAAAAGTGAAGGGACAGGTGATGAAACCGAATGTCCTAGCTCTTGTAAAAGATTCCATATTTTAGGATTACTTCCAGTTGCTATTATTAGCTTCTGGCAAGTAAAACTATTTGTTTTTGTGTTTACTAACCAATTATTCTTATCGTAAACTATAGAGATTACAGGATGGTTTCTTAACACCTCAACATTGTGTATTCTAGCTTCATTAATAAAACAATCTATTATGGTTTGAGAGCTATTAGACACTGGGAACATGCGACCATCTTCTTCAATTTTTAATGCTACTCCTCTTTCCTCGAACCAAGCAATGGTGTCTCCTGTCATGAAGGTATGAAATGGCCCAAGCAATTCCCTTTCACCTCTTGGATAATTTGTAACTAATTCTTGCGGAATAAACTCTGCATGTGTTACGTTGCATCGTCCTCCTCCAGAAACTTTTACCTTTGTTAACACCTCTTTTCCGCGTTCTAAAATGGTGACTTTTAAGTTAGGATGCTGTTCTGCTATGTTTATAGCTGCAAAAAACCCTGAAGCGCCTCCTCCTACAATTAGTATATCTTTATTTATCATATTCTATCGGGAAAATCGCTAATTATAGCATCAACATTATAAGATTTTAATCTATTAATTGCTTGTAATGTATTAACAGTCCATGTATTTATTTTATATCCATTTAAATGAGCTTTTTCGACATTGTTTTTACTTAATAAAGAAAAATTAGCGTGAATTGTTTTTGTATTTATACTTTTTGCAAAGTCTATAGCTTCTTCAAGATTTGCTTTTGTTAGCACACCTAATTCGATATTTTTATTCAAATTATAAACTGCTTCTAACTCCTTTTTTTGAAAACTAGACACTAAGAAATTATTATAATTCCAATGTTGGTTTTCTATATAACTTTCAATTGTTTTAACTGTCTCCTCTGCTGTATTTATTCCTTTTAATTCAATGTTAAGTATACACTTTTTATTGATGACTTCTAGGACTTCAATTAATGTAGGAATTTTAAATTGTTTTAAAATAAAAAGTTCTTTTAATTCTTGAAGTGTGAAAGTAGCAATTTCTCCAATACCATTTGTTAACCTATCTAGTGTAAAATCATGAAAAACAACCAACTCACCAGACTTACATTTATGCACGTCTATTTCAATGCCATCTACTCCTAATTTAAGCGCTTTTTGTATAGATTCTATGGTGTTTTCTGCGAGGTAACCTTTTGCTCCTCTGTGACCAAATTTTAATGTTTTAAAATCCTCCATTATTATATTATAAAAAAGTATTAAAAATACAACTAATGTAACAAAATTGATGATTGATAACATAGAAAACAATCTATTTATATGATTAAAAAGAACAAAACCTACTTAATAAAAAAAGCTTCTCAAAAAAGAGAAGCTTTTTAACAGTACAGGCGGAGAGACTCGAACTCTCACACCTCGCGGCACTAGATCCTAAGTCTAGCGTGTCTACCAATTCCACCACGCCTGCGACTTGTTCCAATAATTTTGGATTGCAAATATAAACAATAGTTTGAATATTCATAATAACCACAAACAAAATAATTTTCATTTTTGTACTTTTACATAAAATCAAATTTTAAATATGAAAAACATAAAATCTTACGTTCAAGAAAACAAGCAACGCTTTCTTGATGAACTTATAGAATTACTTAAAATACCATCAATTAGTGCAGATTCTGCTTACAAAGAGCACACCATTAAAACTGCAGATGTTGTTGCGAAAAGTTTGACAGATGCAGGTTGCGATGTTGTAGAAATTTGTGAAACCGAAGGCTACCCAATTATATATGCACACAAAATAATAGATAAAAACCTTCCTACTGTTTTAGTCTATGGCCATTACGATGTACAACCGCCAGATCCACTTGATTTATGGACATCTCCACCATTTGAACCTGTTATTAAAGAAACTAAATTACATCCAGAAGGCGCAATATTCGCACGTGGTGCTTGCGATGATAAAGGACAAATGTACATGCATGTAAAAGCCTTAGAGTATATGACAAGTACAAACACTTTACCATGTAACGTTAAGTTTATGATAGAAGGCGAAGAAGAAGTAGGCAGCGTAAACCTAGGTAAGTTTGTAAAACAAAATCAAGAGAAATTAAGTAACGATGTTATTTTAATAAGCGACACAGGAATGATAGCCAAAGACGTACCATCTATAACTACAGGCTTACGAGGTTTAAGCTATGTAGAAGTAGAAGTTACTGGACCAAACAGAGATTTACACTCAGGTTTATATGGAGGAGCAGTTGCAAACCCAATTAACGTTTTAACAAAAATGATTGCATCACTTCACGACGAAAACAACCATATTACTATTCCTGGTTTTTACGATAATGTAGAAGAATTATCTTTAGATGAACGTGCACAAATGGCAAAAGCGCCATTTTCTTTAGAACATTATAAAGAAGCTCTAGATATAGAAGCTGTATATGGCGAAGCAGGTTACACAACAAACGAGCGTAACAGCATTAGACCAACATTAGACGTTAACGGCATTTGGGGAGGCTACACAGGAGAAGGTGCAAAAACCGTAATAGCAAGTCAAGCCTTTGCTAAAATCTCTATGCGTTTAGTGCCAAATCAAGACTGGGAGAATATAACTGCATTATTTAAAAACCACTTCGAAAGCATTGCACCAAAAGGCGTTACGGTAAAAGTAAAACCACATCATGGAGGACAAGGTTACGTAACACCAATAGATAGTATTGGTTATAAAGCTGCTAGTAAAGCTTACGAAGAAACTTTTGGTAAAACACCAATTCCACAACGTAGTGGAGGCAGTATTCCTATTGTTTCTCTTTTCGAGCAAGAACTAAAAAGCAAAACCATTTTAATGGGCTTTGGTTTAGATAGCGATGCTATACACAGTCCAAACGAACATTTTGGGATTTGGAATTACCTAAAAGGCATCGAAACCATTCCAGGTTTTTATAAATATTTTACAGAACTATCTAAATAAATTTAAAATCCGTTTTTTTAATAAAGCGGATTTTTTTTTGGCGTTCCCTAAAGGTCAGGCTCTTGGCAGTCGCTCTCTACGAGGAGCTTCAACAATTCCTCCATCCTTAACGCACTTACTCGACTATACTCAAAAAATATTGCTCTACATTTGTAGAATTGAAATATTTGTTCTACGTTTGTAGAGAATAATCTAAAATTGTAGAATATGCAGCTTACAAAAACCGAAGAAGATTTAATGAACTACCTCTGGAAACTAGAAAAAGCGTTCATGAAAGACTTGCTAGAAGCTTATCCAGAGCCAAAACCTGCAAACACAACAGTTGCTACATTATTAAAACGCATGACAGACAAAGGTTTTATAGCCTATAACTTGTTTGGAAACTCGCGTGAATACTATCCTTTAGTGAAGAAAAAAGACTATTTCTCTAAACACGTTAATGGATTAATAAAACACTTTTTTAACGATAGTAGCTCGCAATTTGCTTCTTTTTTTATAAAAGAAACCAATTTATCTAAAAAAGAATTAGAAGAGTTACGTGCAATAATAGATACCGAAATTAAAAATAAGTAATCATGGCCATTTTAATCTTAAAATCGGCAGCTTGCTTAGCTATATTAATAGTTTTCTATAAACTGTTTTTGGAGCATTTAACAATTCATAAATTTAAACGCTTTTATTTATTAGGTGCTTTAGTGGTTTCTGTAGTGATTCCTTTTATAACGTTTATAAAATATCCTATTAGTTTTTTTAAAACTTAACAGGTCTTTTTTCTAATTTAGAGCATTATATTTTCTTAACGTATTCTGTAACAATAACAGTTAGCGTTGGACCAACTTTACCTTCAATATAGGTAGCATTTTCACGATCTAATCGAATATTTCTAACTGCTGTTCCTTGTTTTGCGACTTGGCTAGATCCTTTTATCTTAAGATCTTTAATTAATACAACAGCGTCTCCATTCTCTAAGATAACACCATTTACATCTCTATGTATTATTTTTTCAGAGTCGTCTTTATGCTCTCCAGTTGCTCTTGCTAACGCTAAAGCATCATCATCTAAATACATCATGTCTAACAAATCTTTTGGCCAACCTTCTGCACGTAAGCGTTGTAGCATGCGCCAAGCCATAATTTGCACAGCAACATGTTCGCTCCACATACTATCGTTTAGACAACGCCAATGATTAACGTCCATTTCTGTATTACCTTCAATTTGGTCGTAACAATTAGCACAAACTAATAAACTATTGTCTACGTTTTCTGTTAAAGATGGTGGAATATTATAGTCTCTAGTGTTTGTTTTAGAAGTGCACAACTCGCAAGTGGCATGACTTCGGTCTTGTAACATTTGTGATAAACTCATTCTAAATAAAATTATATGCTTGCAAACATACAGTTTTTATTGCAGTGAGTCTCTAAGTTTTTTAGTCATTCCCTTTAGAACCATTTCGTAGGAATGGTCTATTAGTGCCATAATAAACTTAGATGATAATTCTCTTTTGTAGATATAAAGGGTATTCCAGTGTTTTTTATTAGAATGCCAGCCAGGCTCTATACTATTATAATCTGCTCTAAGTTCTTGAGAATACTCTGGATCTGCCTTTAGATTTAATGATGCTAAACCTTGTTCCCATTTTTCTAGTGGAACAAGTGCAAACATTTTTCCAGCGACTTTAAAAACCAAAGTGTCCTGATCGAATGGAAAAGTCTCTTCTGTATGTGGTTTACTTAAACAGTAAGTTCTTAGGTCTTCAATATTCATTAAATAAATTTATAAGAAGAAAATTATTTCTCCTTTAAATAATTGTTTTTTGAATACCTATTTGATGTGGATTGAATTTTTTTTGAATTAGAATCTATATTTGTTCTAATATCTAAACTCTCTAGAACCTCGTTAATGTATTGAAAAAATCTATTCATAATTTGGTTGGTTAATTGTAAATTAATAGCTTAATACTATATATAATTACAACATTTTTAGGTAATTACAGCAAAAACATCGATAAAATACATATAAAATCGGCAAAAAGTAAAGGATGCTTTATACTTTCTGTTAATTTTTTAATTTTGGAGGTATTGTAGTATTTATTTCTAATGCAGAATAATCTAATGTCCAACCAATAGTTTGAACGATGCCTTCAATAATTAATATGGATTCTAAAGCATCTTTTTGGGCTATTTGAAACAATCCGCTTTGTGGTACTTTTTATCTAATGTGAAGTTTAGCTTCGTTATGTAAGGCTGTTAAATCTGTAGCTTGAAACTTATTAAAAATACCATCTTGTTTGTCGTAATATTTTAAGTTTGTTTCTATAAAGAGTATTTCTGCTTGCGGAAAGTGTTTTAGAGTAATGAGTTTAGTTTCAGGATTAGCAACCATATCGATTTTAGATAAATCAAAACCAACGTGTGCTTTAGCATCTATTATTACTAAAGCTTTTTTAGTACTTGATACCAATTTTAAAAAACGTTCTTTTACATCTTCGTAGTGGTAAATTTCAGCAAAGTCACCTTCTACAGTTATAAACTTACACACTTTTTTAATTTTTTCTAAAAGAATTACAGATTGTGTTTGTGCTAGTTTTTTGTTTTGAATGTGTTTAATATAGGTTGAAACTCCCAAAGCTGATAACACTCCAAAAATGATTGCAAAAATTATTTCCATATTAATCTATCTTGTATAAAACAGGTTTACTTGGTGTGGCATCATTCTCAAAAGGTGCTATTTGAAGGTTTAGTATATAGCTTCCATCTAGAACTTTATTGGGTACATATATAAACTCTGTAATTGTAGCTTCTGTTCTAATATTACCATTTACGTCCCAAAAGGCTTTATGGGCTAATAATTGACCATCGTCTTTTTCTTTATCAACGCTTGGCAAATCTATTAACAAATGTAAAATCCCTTTCTCTCTAATATAAACTGCAGCTTCCTCTGTTAAATAAGGCCAATTGGTGTTAGAATAGTGTCTGCTTTTCTTATCTTTAGTATTAGGCATTGTACGTATAACTAAAGCTTGTGGAGATATTCTTTTTAACAAAAACTGAATTTGTTTTTTAGAAATCACTTTATCTTCTCCAACTTGTTCTGGTGCCACAGTAATAACTTCGGCAGTAAACATAAACTGTTTTAAACATTTATTAATACTATAAAATTTCTCGGTAATATGCCCAACACATTCTGTATGTGTACCATGTGCATGTGGATTAAACAGTATGTTATTAAAGTTTATTGCTGCTCCTTCTTTTACACTAGCAATCCACTGGTCTACTTTTACAGGTTCTATTTTTGGAGCATCTATATACCAGGCATTTGCATTTTTATTGGAAGCACGTAATGACATAGAAATATCTAAAGGTTTGGATAAATCTATTTTTATTTTTTTTGAATGTATTTGTATTGTTGAAATCAAACTATATTAATTTTAAAAAGGTCTGATGCAATTCCATCACTTAAAAACTTGCCTTTTTTGGTTACTTTTAATTTATCATCTTCAATATACAACAAATGTTCTTTAATATGTTTTTGAGCTTGTTGTAAAAGGTAGGTTTCAAAAGTAGTGCCAAATTCGGCTTTTATTTTTTTAATTGAAACTCCCCAAACAGTTCTTAAACCTGTCATAACACACTCGTTATATCTATCGGTTTTGGTTAAGGTTTCTGTTTCTATTGGCAACTCATTATTTTGAATTGCTTTAATGTACTTTGTATTGTTTCTAATATTCCAACCACGTTGTTTTCCATTAAACGAATGTGCTGAAGGACCAATACCAATATAGTGTTTGCCTTGCCAATAGGCAGAATTATTTCTACTAAAAAAACCTTCTTTGCCAAAATTAGACAACTCGTAATGCACAAAATTATTAGCCTCTAATTTATCTATTAATATATAAAATTGCTCTTGTATTAGAGCATCATCTACAGTATTAATTAGACCTTTGTCTATAAACGATGCTAATGCTGTTTTAGGCTCTACAGTTAACGCATAACTTGAAATATGTTTTATACCAAAGGCTAAAGCAATATCGATATTCTGTTCCCATTCTTGGTGTGTTGTACCTGGAATACCATAAATTAAATCTAACGAAATGTTATTAAAATACTTTGTAGCTTCTTCTAAACACTGTTTTGCTTCTTGAGTATTGTGTGCACGATTCATGAGTTTTAAGTCTTTTTCATGAAAGGATTGAATACCTATTGAAAGTCTGTTGATTTGAGAATTTGATAAATTAATAATTTGTTCACTACATAAATCGTCTGGATTAGCTTCAAGTGTAATTTCTGGATTTTCAGAAACTTTATAGTTTTTAAAAACAGAATCAATTATGCGTTTTAATTCTTCTGAAGTTAATAGACTTGGTGTTCCGCCTCCAAAATAAATAGTTTCTACTGTGGTGTTTTTAAACTCGTATTGTCGTAATTCAATTTCACGAATTAATGCATCTATTAACTCGTCTTTCTTTTTTAAAGAGGTTGAAAAATGAAAGTCGCAGTAATGGCAAGCTTGCTTACAGAATGGTATGTGAATGTAGATTCCGGACATTTCAATTATCAGTTAACCTTTGTTTATACTTGTTTTTTTAAAAATTGTTTATTGATAATTGTTTAGTGCTCATTGACATTCATTTCTCAACACGCTTCTCATTCTGCTTTACAAAAGCACTCCAGCCAGTATAGCTTTTACCTACATCAACACGTCCTTGATTATAAAAATGGCAAACAGCTGCACCAAGACCATCCATAGCATCTAGGTTTTTGGGTAGTGTTTTAATACCTAAAAGGCTTTGCAACATTTTTGCAACTTGCTCTTTACTAGCATTACCATTTCCGGTAATTGCCATTTTAATTTTTTTTGGCGCATATTCTGTTATTGGTACTTCGCGAGATAAACCTGCTGCCATTGCAACACCTTGTGCTCGACCAAGCTTTAACATACTTTGCACATTTTTACCAAAAAAAGGTGCTTCAATTGCAATTTCGTCTGGATGATGTGTGTCTATTAACTCTATAGTACGCTCGAAGATAAGCTTGAGTTTTAGGTAATGGTCATCGTATTTTTTTAAATCGAGCTCGTTTAGTTGTAAAAAATGCATCTTTTTCCCAACTACTTTTATGAGTCCAAAACCCATAATTGTAGTTCCTGGATCAATACCTAAAATTATTTTTTCTACAGCCATTTAATTACAGGTTCTACAACCACTTAAGGATATTGAAGCTCCAAAAGTTAGTGTTAACATATTACCATTAAAACTTCCAGCTCCATCTGTAATAGGATCAAAATCGCCTGCGAAACCCATAATATAAGAACCATCAACAAATAAAGATACGGTTTTTGACATTGTATAATGCAACTCTAAACCTGCCATTACATTTAAATATGAGTTTTTATTTTCTCTGTAAATATCTAAAGGCTTAATCATAGTGTAACCAGGTCCAGCATGCAAGACCATTCCTATCCCTAAAGGTAAAAATGAAAGATCTCTTGTTGTATCGTAAACCAATTGAGCATTTATTCTAGTGTAATTAACTTTAAAATCTGGTGAATTATTTGCATTGGTAAAACGGTTATAACCAAAATCGAGTTTTGCACCTAATTGTGGTTTAAACATATGCTGAATTCCTAAATTAATAGATGGGAAATTAATACTATTAGCCTCGAAAGGTTGTATTAATCCATCTTGAGAAGGACTATTTAAGCCAAACGAAATTAATGCTTTCCACTTACTCGTGTCTTCTTGCGAAAAACATAAAGTACTCATTAATATTAAGGTTAAAAAACAATAGTAATTAGATTTAAACTTCATTGTGTAATTTTTGGTTTATTTTGCAAGTACGATTATATAAAGCTTTGCATAACGCATTTTCATACAAAACTAAACAATTCTTTTTTGTACTTATTAAATTAAGTATTGTTGTTGGTGCTTTTTATTTTATTTACAACAAATTAGTAAATAATGCATCGCTAGACTTTTTAGACTTTGTTACGTTTTTAAATGAAAATAACGTTTTTTTGACTAAAAACATTGTTTTTTTACTGTTTCTAAGCAGTTTTAACTGGTTTTTAGAAATATTAAAATGGCAAAACCTAGCCAGTTTTGCAAAGAAAACTACATTTGTTATGGCTTTACAACAAAGTTTAGGCTCGCTTACTGCTTCTCTTTTTACACCAAATAGAATTGGAGAGTATGGTGCTAAAGCCATTTACTTTAAAAAACAATTTAGAAAACGTATTTTACTACTAAATTTAATAGGAAACCTATTGCAAATGACAGTTACTGTTGTTTTTGGCATTATAGGTTTTTCGCTTTTTGTAAGTCAATATCCTATTGAAATTAACATAAATCGCATCTCGCGTTTACTTATTATTATAGTGGTCCTTTTAGTTTTTTCGGAATTCAATCCTTTATTTGGGGAACTAGCTGGATTGCCATCGCTTTTAATATTGTTGCTGCTACTTTTGCCGCTTTATCTTTTTTATTAGATTTCGATTTTATAGAACGCTATAAAAACAGAGCACCAAAATATAAAGAATGGATGGCTTGTTATGGTTTACTCGTAACTATTGTTTGGTTGTATGTAGAGATTTTAAGATTGATGAAAAAGTTAGCCATAAAGTTTTAAATTCTAGATTAAAATTCTGTTATCTAGTGTTTCACACGAACAAGCAAATAAGCATTTACAAACTTTAATTTACTGTAATAATAATGGGTAGTTTAAACTCAGTTTTTACAGGTTGATTACGCTTAATGGCAGGAAAAACTTTAGGCAACGTATTAAGACTACTTGCAATCCAGTGTTTTAAGTTTGGGATTTCGGTTTCCGTACTCTCTTTTAAAGCGATGTGTTTTATTGTGATTTCTCCTGTTTCTGAAATCTGAAATTCTAAAATCACTGTATCGTCAATATCTTGAGATACCATTATGGTTTCATTTTGTAAACTTGAAGTAATATGCTCAGATAGTGTGTTTTCGAAACACGTTTTCTTTTCAGCTTTAGCATCAAAAGTATCGCAAGAAGAAAACGTTGGATAGGTGTCTACCGAATTCCAATTGAAGGTTTTTACTTCTTCGTTGTAAATTTCCTCAGAAGTTATTTTTTTCGCATTAAAATATTCGCAAGATGTTGCGCTTATAATTAAAAAGAAAATGAGTACTTTTTTCATGACATTAACTGAAACCGAAAAGTACAATATTTTTCTTTAATTTTTCTGTTCTTCAACTTTTAGAAAACGTTCTTTGGTAAGCTTCTTGAGTTCCCATTTTGCTTGAGTAATGTAATTACTTTCAGGATTCTTTTCAATATAATTCTCGAATAGTTCTATTTTACTTTGTAAATCTTTGTAATAGCTTGCTTTGGTAAGTACTATAAAAAATTTGGCACTTTCATTTTTCGGGTTTTCTTTTAGCGCCTTTTTAAAATAGATTAGCGCTTGTTGTGGCTTCTCTAAACGATTATAAACCGTTGCGAGTTTGCTATATTCTCTATCCAAAGGCAAATCTTGAAGCTCGAGCGCTTGCTTAATATACTTTTCTGCTTTTTTATAGTCGTTTATTAATTGGTACAAACTGCCTAGTTTAAATAAATTTTCTGTGTTTTTAGGCTCAAATAATAGTGCTTGTTCCATACATTCTATTGCCTTTTCGTATTCTAACTCTTTTTTATAAGCATGGCTTAATTTCTCGAATACAAATTGGCTTTTATCTCCTAATGCTAAAAGATTTTCGAACCATACAATAGCCTTAGTATAATCGTTTTGTAAAAACAAGCTTTGAGCTTTTAAACTAATTAATGCAGCATTTTTAGGATAACTATTTAAGCCAACGGTTAGTAAAGTATCCAACCTCTCGAATGCTTTGTTTTTAAGACTGTGTCTCGATAATTTATAAATAGCTTTTTGGTGAGTACTGTCTATTCTAAATGCCTTTTTAAAGCAGTTTTGAGCATCTGTTTCTTGAGATAAGCGCTCTAAAACAACACCTAATTCGTAATGGTAATTTGGGTTAGTGCTATCTTTTGCTTTAAGTGTGTTAAAAATTATAACAGCTTCTCTGTTCTTTTTTACCTTACTTAATAGTTTTGCATATTCGTATTGTAACTGGCTGTTTTGGTTATTATTTTCTACTGCTCTACTAAAATTCTCAAGTGATTTATCATAGTTTCCAATAGCATTATAGGCTTTCCCGAAATAGATGTATTTACATACAAAAACACCTAAAAAGAGCTCAGTAAAAAGAAGTAGAGTTTATTTTTGAGGAATTCGTAAAAGTGCTAATAATCAGATAAATGTGTTGTATAATCAGCTAATTTTAAGTACTTTTCCGCTTCAGGTCATCTTGTATGTAAATACACTTTATCACGTTTCATGAAAGGCAAACACAATAATCCACAAAATCACAAATTGATGCTTGGTGATGTCATTAGTTGGAATCATCGTTTTATGACTATAGCAGATATTATTAATGAATACCCTCTTGAGTTATGGAAGAGGATTCATCCAGATAACAAGTATTTGAAGTATACTGATAAGATTTCTCTTGTAAGACCTGCATATGCTAAACTGAAAACTAAAATAAAGAGTCTGCAACCAGAATTAGTAGCCTTAGTGGATGCTCAACATGAAAAGCACAAAGCTAAACGTAAGCTACAAAAGGAAATAGCTAGTGGTAAACTTGGCACTAATAGTAGTAGCTTTATAAGTTTAGACAAGCGTAAAAAACAAACAAACTAGCAAACACCTCAAAAAAGTAACTAATCACACATCTTTTAGTACTAAAACTAAACGAAATTAAATAATCTACTATTTCAGCTACTGTGTTTATATATATTTAATATATTTACCCTTTAAACGTAAAACAACAATGAAAAAACTACTCTTACTCGCCTCTTTATTAGTCTTCGCTTGTTCAAGTGATGATAGTTCAGAAGACACTAATTTACCAGCTCCAAATTATTCAATTGAAGGTAAATGGCTAATAGAAGGTACTGTCCCAGTTGGAAATACAATGTACCTCTTTAAGGATGGAATCCGTTACACTTACTATTGTGTTGAAGGCGACTGCCAAGCTCAATATGAATCTTTTGAAGCAGGGGACGGAAACCACATTCCTGGAACGAACAACTACACCTTTGAAGATAATATTTTAACGGTTGATTTAAATTTTGGAAACGAATTATTAACTCCTGTTACATTTGAATGTGATGGTGGTGAAGCATATTTTGAAACTCCAGAATATAGTTTGTTTAGATTAAATTCTGACTGTAACTAAACAATAGGCATATCTTCTTCTCTCAGTTCAGCTATTTCTAAACCTCTTAAGTAGGTCAGAGATACATCCATAGACGAATGACCCATAGTGTTTTGTAGCTTGGCTATTGAACCTGTGCGCTTGAATATTTCTATAGCCACAATAAAAGAAAAGCTATCAAAGCTAATAGATGAGGTTATAGCCTCTTTTGATATAGAAGATATGACAAAGGCTGAAAGACTAAAACTAATACAATTAGCAATGCCTTATGTGCTTACAAAACCTCAACAAGAGGAAGTAGAACAACAACAAAACTTTACAGTAGAAATAATAGATAGATTAAGTGATTATTCAGATCAACAACTTGATAATGCTATTAGAAATTAACAACCCAAGAGAAGCTATTATAGAAAGCTACACCAGACCAGTTTCTTATAAGAACCATATACTCTTTAAAGGAAAAGTGATTGTATGTTTAGGTAGGATTGGTTATATTTGACTTGTAACTAATAATTAATTTTAATGAAGAAAATTATTTCCAGTCAAATTAATCGGTTGTGCATTGATATTCCACAGGGTGATATTAAAAATGGACAACATTTACAAATATGGGAAAAACACGGAGGTGACAATCAAAAGTGGGTTTTTGAGGATGATGGTAGTATTGTGTCAGCAATCAATAAAAAATACTGCATTGATATTCCACAGGGTGATATTAAAAATGGACAACATTTACAAATATGGGAAAAACACGGAGGTGACAATCAAAAGTGGGTTTTTAAAAGAGATTCTTAATTATGGGGTAGCCTATCGATAAATTTATTAATTTCAAATACAAATTAAATACTTATGAAATTAGGGGCGGAGGCAATAGACGGAGCGAAAGTTCTGTATGGAGCTATTAAACAATTAAAAGGGAAAAGCACCCCGAATACTCTAGGTCTCATTGGTAAAATTATTCGAGATATACATCACGATGCATTTCCAATAATAAGCAAAGAAAGTGAGCGTGTTGCTAAATTGAAGAATCAAAGTTTTCAGAACATACCACATCACAAAACTTATGTTGTTGCAAAAAAAATTAAAAGGTATAAATTTCATAGAGAACATATTGAAGGTGGAGTAAAGTCAATGGCTCAAAAACTTATAGGTGGATATAAAAATTTTAACTGTCCTGAAGATGTATTAAAATGGTTAAAAGACAACTATTTTGTTGTTTTAAGATTAGATTATGAAAAAGATAAAATTCACAAACAATAAAAACTAGCAGCAATAAAAAATCAAATAATTTTAATAAAACCTAATGAGTAAAAATTATATAAAACATCAAATTGAACGAATAAAACGAGCAATTGAAAGTGAAAAAGAAAAAATAGCAGATTATCGTGAAAATATTGCATCTGTTAGAACCCGTAAAAAAAGAAGAGCTGAATCGTATTCCTACAAGATAAAGTCAACTTCTAGTAGTTCTTCTAAAGCTAATTTAAGAAGCTCGAGGGCGGATGAATGGAAAGAATTTTCTAGGATTATTGACAGAGATAAAGTAAAAATAACAAATAGCCGTGAACGTATTAGCAAACACAAAGAAGAAATTAAGAGAGAAAGAGAAAAATTAAAAAATCATTGGAACAACTAAACCATAGGCATATCTTCTTCTTTTAATTCAGCGATTTCTAATCCTCTTAAATAGGTTAAACTAACATTTATAGATGAATGCCCCATAGCTTTCTGTAACTTAGTTATAGAACCTGTTTCTTTAACTTTTTAATAGCCATGCTAATCTGTTTCTCTACCACCTTACCATAACTATCCTGTGTGGTCTGTATTTTGGCATGACCTAATAACTTGCTTACCACCTCAATAGGCACATTATTATACAACAGTACTGTACTTGCGAAGGTCTTTCTAGCTATGTGGTGCGTTAGGTTGATGTCTATATTACAGAGATCTGCAATTTCCTTTAAATACGCATTAAAATTAGCATTGGATATGTTGGCAAATACATACGCTTCATCATCTGCTTTATACCTATTCATGATCTCTTGGGCTTTTGGTAATAATGGCACCTTATAACTTCTTTTGGTCTTTGACCTCTTTACATTAATCCACAACTCACCGTCAAACTCTTTGGAAATATCTTTTTTCTTGAGGTGTTTCATTTCGGTAAAGCCTAAACCTGTATAACAACAAAACACGAACATATCTTTAACTTTCTGTATGCGCTCTATTTTAAATGTTTTATCTTCAAGTATTTTAAGCTGTTCTGATGATAAAAACACCACCTCTTTTTTAACTCGTTTGGCTTTATAGAGCATAAATGGGTCTTTATCTAAATAATCTTCTGAAATAGCATATTTAATAGCGCTTCTAAAACGTTGAATAACCTTATTTAAGGTGCTTTGCTTAAGGTTCTTTTCTGTTTTGAGATAGTATTCATAATGTTCTAAAAAGGTGCTTTTAAGCGTCTTTAATTTAATATCGTTGACTTTATATTTAAACTTAATAAAGCACTTTAAATGTCTACCTGACTCTACGTATTTGGAATAGGTCACTTCTTGTATCTCTAGACCAACAAGTTTTTTAATTCTAGCAGTGTGCAGGTTGTATATTTCCAAAACGCCATAATCTGTTTTTGGGGTTTCGCCTTTGTACTTGTTAAGCACATCATCCACATCAAAGTCTGTACCCCTCACCTGTAAAAACAAAAAAGCCTGACTAAGTTTGGTCTTAATCAGGCTCAATTGGGTGTTTAGTGATTCTTCATCAGGTTCAGGTGGTTCTACAAACTGTGTTTTTGAGTTCCAGTGCTCTGGTTTAATAAACAAACCTGTAGAGAACTCTTTTCGGGTTTTATTGAAGGTGATTCTACATTTAATAGGGCATTTACCTTTAGAATTGGTTTTAGCTTTATACAATAGGAATAGTATATTTAATTTCATGATTTTCAATATTTTATGAGATTTTACGATGGTACACCTTTTGAAGAATATGGTACACCGAAAAGGACACCTTTTTTGGAAGAAAAAACGGCTAAAAACAAAAAAGCATCCCAATTTTCTATATAGAAAAAAGGAAAGCTTCTCATTGGTTTAAGCTATTAACTAGCTTTCTACCTGTTTGATGGACTACTACATCCATCAAAACAACACAACTAAATTTTTTGCTAAAAAAAGCTTCAACTACGTTGAAGCTTTAAGCAATTTTGCGGTCTGGACGGGACTCGAACCCGCGACCTTCGCCGTGACAGGGCGACATTCTAACCAACTGAACTACCAGACCGTTGCGTATTGCGAGGGCAAATATACACTGCTTAATTAATACTGCAAACCTTTTATTGATTTTTTTTAAAAAAAATTTAAATAAATTTTTGTCGCTCTAACATATAGCTAGTTAAAATAGCATCAAAATTTTTATTTATATCTGCTTCAACGTATTTAATTCTGTTTTGACCACATTTTACACGAAGCTCTTTAAAATAATCGCCAACTAAAGCTTCATAATTATCTTTTACTTGTTCACTATATAAATTAATATGCTCACCAGTTTCAACGTCTAAAAATCGCTTAGGTTTGTTGTCGAAATCAAAAGTTAACTCTTTACTTTTATCAAAAACATGAAACAGGACAACTTCATGCTTGTTGTGTTTTAAGTGCCTTAAAGCTTCAAAAAGCTTAACCTCATCTGTAGTGGTTTGAAACATGTCTGTAAACACAAATATTAGAGAACGCCTGTGTATTTTCTCTGCAATTTGATGTAGATATTGGTAAGTTTCTGTTTTCTTGTTTTTGGGTTTGCTTAAAGCGGCATTACTTAATTGTGCTAAAAGCATTTGATGGTGACGTTCGCTTCCTTTTTCACTTGAATAAAAATCATATGCGTCACTATAAATACTTAATCCAACAGCATCACGTTGTTTTTTTAAAATATGCATTAACGAGGCAGCAGCTAAAGCAGAAAATGCAATTTTATTTAATTTATCTATCGAAAAATGATTCATTTCTGGATAGTGCATCGAGCTACTATTATCTAGAATAATATGACAACGCAAATTCGTTTCATCATCATATCGTTTAGTATATAACTTATCTGTTTTTGCAAATAATTTCCAATCTATATGGCGCGTGCTTTCGCCTTGATTGTAGATTTTATGTTCTGCAAATTCTGCCGAAAACCCATGAAACGGACTTTTATGCATACCAGAAATAAAACCTTCAACAACTTGTTTTGCCAAGTGTTCAAGGTTTTTAAATCCCCCAGCTTTATTTAATTCGTCTTGTAAATTCATCCTATTTAAATCTTCCCAATAGGAAGTAAGTGTTGTTTTTTATAGGATTATATAATATTGTCTACAATGCCATAAGCTTTAGACTCTTCTGCTCCCATCCAGTGGTCACGATTAAAATCTTTCATTACTTTATCAAAATCTTGCCCACAATTCTCTGCTAAAATTTTAGCACTTAACTCTTTTGTTTTTACAATTTCTTGAGCCGTAATTTCTATATCACTGGCTTGACCTCGAGCTCCACCACTTGGCTGATGAATCATAACTCTAGCATGTGGTTGAATAAACCGTTTTCCTTTTGTACCTACAGACAAAAGAATAGATCCCATAGAAGCAGCTAAACCTGTACAGACTGTAGACACATCGCTTTTAAGCGATTTAATACAATCGTACATTGCAAAACCAGAAGTTACATAACCTCCTGGACTGTTAATATATAATGTTATGTCTTTAGTCTCTAAACTGTCTAAATACAACAATCTATCAATAACATGTTTTGCACTTTTATCGTCTACCATTCCCCAAAGAAACACTTTTCTTTCTTCTAATAATTTGCTATCTATAGCGTCTTGCGCTTTTATTGTTTTACTCATTATAGTTTACTTTTTTACTAAAATAAAAAAAGGTTTGCCATTACAGCAAACCTTTATCAATTCTTTATGAAATATATTTCTATAATAAAGCGTCAATAGCTTCAGAGTATGCATTCTTTGGTGCTACACCAACTTGTCTTCCAACCACTTCTCCATTTTGGAAAACTAATACTGTAGGTATGTTTCTTACACCATACTTCGCTGCAAATTCTTGGTTAGCATCTACATCTACCTTTCCTACTATAGCTCTTCCTTCGTACTCTTCGCTAATTTGGTCTATAATTGGCCCAACCATTCTACATGGTCCACACCAAGCAGCCCAAAAGTCTACCATTACTGGCTTGTCGCTATTTAATACTGTTTCTTCAAAATTTGCATCTGTTATTTCTAATGCCATAATACTATAATTTAATTGTGTGTTTACTCACTGTTAATATGCAATATTAGTCAAAAATTCTGCCAAACCTTACAAGCCTTCAATTTGTTTAACTTATGGCTGTATTGACTGTGCTTATTTTGTATTAAAATATTTAAGAATTTAACTTATAATAAACTTGTTGTTCTTCTAGTTCGCTTAATAGCTCTTGAGTTACTTTTACTTTTTGTCTTCTACTTGGCATTTCAACTTTAATTTCCTCTCTATTATCGTACACCACAAAATCTAGCAAGTGGCTTCCTGGATGCATAGCAATTAATGCTTTTAAATTTTGAATTTTATCCGGCTCTAATTCTTTAATATTTAGCTGAATGGACAGTTTTTTAACATGCTTATCCATAACATCATGCAACAATTGAAAACTGTTAAATTGTAATCTTGGATCACTCTTTTTACCAGTATCTCTGTTTACCCAACCTTCTCGTACAAAGGTTTTAACATGCACAAAATTATTTTTCATTAAAAAGTGCCTGTGCTTTAAATATTCTTCTCCGAAAATGCGAAACTCGAAGGTATCTGTATAATCTTCAACTGTAAATAAAGCCCAACCTTTACCTTGTTTACTCACTCGATGTTGCACATCTGTAACAACTCCACCAAAGGTGATTTCTTTGTTAATGTGTGGTGTTAAATCATTAAAATAGGCAATGGTTCCTGTACAGAAATTTTTCATTTCTGTTCTAAAATCGTCTAATGGATGCCCAGAAATATAGACACCTACCACTTCACGTTCTTGAGCTAGTTTTTCCATTGTTCCCCAAGTTTCGCATGGTGGAATTTGTGGTTCGGCTATTTCTACCTCACTCGCACTACCAAATAAGCTTACTTGAGCTGAATTTTCATTTTCCTGAAATTTATGTGCAAATTTTATTGCCTTTTCTAGAAAGGTTAAATCGCTTCCTTCCTTTTGAAAATACTGTGCACGATGCGTTTCTTGAAAACAATCAAAACCTCCTGCTAAAGCTAAATT
The DNA here is from genome assembly GCF_029238095.1 of Lacinutrix sp. Classification (GTDB taxonomy): domain Bacteria; phylum Bacteroidota; class Bacteroidia; order Flavobacteriales; family Flavobacteriaceae; genus Lacinutrix. The sequence continues at coordinate 226,966 of NZ_JAQWGS010000027.1, forward strand.
TTCGAACGCTTTTTTATTTGCTGCTCGTAAATCGATTCGTTTTGCTAAATCGAAGATGGATTTATAATTTCCATCTTTTTTTCTGTTTTCTACAATCGTCATCACTGCACCATGTCCAACACCTTTTATGGCTCCCATTCCAAAACGCACAGCATTATCTTTATTTACAGAAAACTTATAATAACTCTCGTTAACATCTGGGCCTAATACAGGCAATTTCATGCGTTTACATTCTTCCATAAAAAAGGTAACCTGCTTAATATCGTTCATGTTATTAGACAATACAGCTGCCATATATTCTGCAGGATAATGTGCTTTTAAATAAGCCGTTTGGTAGGCAATCCAAGCATAACAAGTAGAGTGCGATTTGTTAAAAGCATAACTCGCAAAGGCTTCCCAATCTTTCCAAATTTTTTCTAGTTTTTTAGCATCGTGACCTTTTGCACTGGCTTGCTCGATAAATTTTGGTTTCATTTTATCGAGAACTGCAATCTGTTTTTTACCCATGGCTTTACGTAAAACATCGGCTTCACCTTTGGTGAAATCTGCGAGTTTTTGGGAGAGCAGCATCACTTGCTCTTGGTATACTGTAATACCATAAGTTTCTTTTAAGTACTCTTCCATAGCTGGTAAATCGTACTCAATATCTTCATCGCCATGTTTTCTGCGAACAAAACTTGGAATGTATTCCATTGGCCCTGGACGATAAAGTGCGTTCATGGCAATTAAATCGTCGAAAACGGTAGGTTTTAAATCTTTTAAATGCTTTTGCATTCCTGGTGATTCGTATTGAAAAACACCAACAGTTTCTCCTCTTTGAAATAACTTGTATGTCTTTTCATCGTCTAAGGGAAAGCTATCAGGATCTAATAAAATACCATGTTTTGCTTTTACAATTTTTACAGTATCTTTTATGAGCGTTAGCGTTTTAAGACCTAAAAAATCCATTTTTAATAATCCTGCATCCTCTACAACAGAGTTATCAAATTGCGTTACATATAAATCTGAATCTTTAGCTAGTGCTACTGGAACGAACTTAGTAATGTCGTCTGGTGTGATAATAACACCACAGGCATGAATTCCAGTGTTTCTAACTGAGCCTTCTAATGATCTTGCAATGTTTACAGTTTCAGCTTGAAGGTCATCTCCTTCAGAAATATTTAAAAGCTCATTTATTTTTTCTAAATCTTCAGCTCTAAATTTGCTTCCTAATTCTTTTTCCGATAAGCCAAAAATTTTATTTAGTTTTGACATTGTTGGAATGAGCTTCGCTATTCTATCAGCATCAAAAAGCGGCAAATCTAAAACACGAGCAGTATCTCTAATTGATGACTTCGCAGCCATTGTTCCATAAGTGATAATTTGTGCTACTTGATTACTTCCGTATTTATTAATTACGTAATCCATAACACGACTTCGACCTTCATCATCAAAATCGATATCGATATCTGGCATACTTACACGATCTGGATTTAAGAAACGCTCAAAAAGTAAATTGTATAATAACGGATCGATATTAGTAATCCACAAGCAATAAGCTACTACAGAGCCAGCTGCAGAGCCACGACCTGGTCCAACAGAAACATCCATATTTCTAGCCTCACGAATAAAGTCTTCTACAATTAAAAAATAGCCTGGATAACCCGTTTTCTCAATTACACTTAACTCAAAATCAAGTCTTTCTATAACTTCTTCACTAAGCTCTTCTCCATAACGTTTTTTAGCACCTTGATAGGTTAAATGTCTTAAAAAAGCGTTTTCACCACGTTTACCACCATCTTTTAAATCTTCTTCGCTTATAAATTCTTCAGGAATATCGAAGGCTGGTAATAACACCTCACGAGCTAATTGAAAGCTTTCAATTTTATCGACTACTTCTTGGATATTGGTTATAGCTTCTGGAACATCTTTAAAGACATTTTTCATAGCCTCTGCAGACTTAAAATAATACTCTTGGTTTGGCAAACCGTATCTGTAACCTCTGCCTCGCCCTATTGGTGTAGCTTGTTTTTCTCCATCTTTTACACACAATAAAATATCGTGAGCATTAGCATCTTCTTGTTTTGAGTAATATGTGTTGTTTGTTGCAACAAGTTTTATGTTATGCTTATTTGCAAGATTTATTAATGTTGGATTTACACGGTTTTCGTCTTCTTGATTGTGACGCATAATCTCAACATACAAATCGTCTTTAAAAGTCTCTTTCCACCAAACTAAAGCTTCTTCTGCTTGGTTTTCACCTACATTTAAAATCTTACTTGGCACTTCGCCATATAAATTTCCAGTTAAGCAAATTAAATCTTCTTTGTATTGTTCAATCAGTTTTTTATCAATTCTTGGTAAGTAGTAAAAGCCATCAACAAATGCGTGAGATGATAATTTTGCTAGATTATGATAGCCTTTTTTATTTTTAGCAATAAGTACAATTTGATAACCATTGTCTTTTCTTGTTTTATCTAAATGGTTATCGCAAACAAAGAACTCGCAACCAACAATTGGTTTTATTTCTTTAGCAGACGTTGTTTTGCCTTCGGCTTCGGCTGCTGCAATTTTTACCTCTACTGCTTTGTTGTGCTTATTTACTGCATTTACAAAGTGAAAAGCTCCCATCATGTTTGCATGATCGGTTAGTGCAACTGCAGGCATATTATGCTCTGCTGCAACTGCAACTAAATCTGCCACGCTCATTGTAGATTGTAATACAGAAAATTGGGAATGATTATGCAAGTGCACAAAATCTACAGCTTGTAAGTCGGCTATATTTTCTTTTATTTCAGCTGAAGAAATATCGCTTGTTTGTGCTTTTTGTAATCTGGCATTAATCTTGGCACTTTCCTTTTTAAGGTTAATATGTTTTAAACCTATAAGTTCTATTGGCTGTGGATTCGCCTCTGAAAAACGCTCGAAATAATCTGGCTGAACATCTAGCTGTTCTTGAGTATATTGCTGTCTTCTAACTAATTCTAAAAAGCAACGCGTTGTAGCCTCTACATCTGCTGTTGCATTATGTGCTTCTGCAAATGGTTGATTAAATAGATACTGATGTAACTCTGTTAATGTTGGTAATTTAAACTTTCCATAACGTCCTCCTGGAAGCTCGCATAAACTGGCTGTATGTTCTGTACAAGTATCTAAAACCGGTAATTCTTGTAAGTTGTTTGTAAGGTTTTCTCGTACAAATTCTGCTCCCATAATATTGAGATCGAACTTTACATTTTGCCCAACTACAAATTTAGTTTTGTTAAGCGCTATATTAAACTTCTCTAAAACATTTTTTAAAGCAGAGCCTTGTTCTTGAGCTAATTCAGTAGAAATGCCATGTATCTTCTCTGCATCGTAAGGTATATTAAAGCCTTCTGGTTTTACTAAATAATCCTCGCTTTCAACACAGTTTCCCATGGCATCATGCAATTGCCAAGCAATTTGAATACATCTTGGCCAATTATCTGTATCAGTAATTGGAGCATCCCAACGTTTTGGTAAGCCTGTGGTTTCAGTATCGAAAATTAAATACATGGATTGTTTTTAAGACGTTATTATTGTTCAAACAGAGTCTATAAAACTACAAAAAAATAAAGGTTCATGAAGTTGAAAGTTATAAACAGTTTTAAACACAGAAAACCAGCTTTAAAAGCTGGTTTTCCTGAAATTTATATTTCTAAATCAGTTTATGATACTAATTCTAATTTAGCCTTTTCTGTATTAATTGCGACTTGAATTGCATTTTGGTGTTTTGCAATTAAACTATCAATGGTTGGTGGTAAGTTTTTTTCTGTTATTAACTCATTATATTCTTCCAAGCTAGTTTCTTCACCTCTAATTGCTTCTTCTAAAATAGCCGCTTCATCGTTTTCTGAAAATGTAGATTTTAATTTCATCCAATTTCTATGCATTGCACCTTTAAAGGAACCAGAATCTTCTGGGATTTCTCCGTATTGCAAGATTTCTGTCCTTAGCTCTTTTGCGAAATTACTACGCTCTGTAGCTCTTCGTTTAAAGAATATTTTTAAATCGTTACTATCTACATTTTTGTAAGCGTCTATGTAGCCTTTTTCGGCATCATAATTTTTTACCAATAATTCGTTTAACTTGTTCGAAATTTCTTCAGTGTACTTCATAATATCTTTTATCATTTTAAATTTCAATACTTTTTTTTGCGATGCGTATTGTTTTACATCAACAATCTTAATATAATAGATAAAATAAGTTTAGTCAAGCAATTTAACAGACCTTATGAGTATTTACTGCATCTTTAAGGGTTTTTAACAAAAAGAAGCAACTCTATTTGAGTTGCTTCTTTTATATAAAATCTATTTTTAGAATATTATGTCGCATCTAAGTAATCTGGTGCAGAATCTCCATCTGTATTAGCTGCATCGTCTGGGTTACCATCTCCATTAGGATCTGGATTTTCGTTTATAGTTAGTAAACCATCATTATCATCATCATCATCTAAATAATCTGGTAGTGTATCACCATCAAAATTTTGAGCATCATTAGGAATACCATCTGCATTAGGATCTGGATTTTCAAAAATGGTTAATATAGAATCTCCATCGTCATCTGAATCCAGATAATTTGGAATCATATCTCCATCTGTATCTATAGCATCTGATGGATCTCCATTTGAGTCTAAATCAGGACTTTCAAAAATGGTTAAAATCCCATCTCCATCGTCATCTGAATCTAAATAATCTGGAATACCATCACTATCTGTATCTCCAGTTTCGTTGATGGTTAATATGCCATCACCATCGTCGTCTTCATCTAAATAATCTGGTATACCATCTCCATCTGTATCAATTGGATTTCCATTAACATCGAAAACTAATTCTGTGGCTGTAGTAACTAAATCATCATCATCGTCTTCATCTAAGTAATCTGGATTTAAATCACCATCTGTATCATCATTTGTATAATCTCCATCGTTATTTAAATCTTCAAAAACATTTGGAACACCATCTGCATCGTCATCATTACAATCTAAACTATCTATGGTTGCTTGTATTGAACCATCTGTATCTCCACAAAATTGAATTTGTAATGTTAGATATTGTGTATAATTATTACACATTTCAACGTAGTTAGACATATTAGCAGCAACGTAGGCATTTAATCCTACTTGAGAATTATCTACCGCTTGATCACATGTAATTTGACAATTATTAGCATTTAATTGGTCTAAAATTTCTTGTATATCACCATTAGGATCACCACATAAATCCATTTTTACTTGCAGTGCTGAAGTATAGTTGTTACAAGCTAACTCATAGGCTGCTGCATCTAGTGTGCTTACATTATTAAAAGCAACTAATGCTGCAGCTGTTGCCTCTTGTGCGTCTACACAAGTAAAATAAGTAACAGTATCACCAGTTGTAAAAGGAACATTATAGAAAAAACCTTCGTTAATATTAATTGAAGATAATCCTGAAGTATTAAAAGCAGTGAAATGAAATTTTCCTGAAATAAGACCTGTTTCTATGTTGGCTTCTCTAATATTAATTTCACCATCTCCAGTATAAATTTGAACACTTTGATCTGGAACATTATTTGTAGACCATAATGTATTATTGATATCTGTAAGCGTAGCGAAAGAATAATTAGTGTTTGTATAAACATCGAAGCAATTACCTTGCTCACTTGCAAATACACTATTATCATTACTAGTACAAACAAAACTATCTTGCGGAAAGGCAACTAAAGTTACCGTCTCTAAACCATCTGTTCCTGTAACTGTTATTACACCATTAGCATCTACAGTTGCAAAATAGCTACTAGCTTCCCACAAGTTCCCGTCTTTATTGGCTTGAAACGATGGTGTATTAAACTCTAACTCTTCTCCGCAACCAAAAAAAACGAAGCTTACTAGAATTAAAACGATAATTTTTTTCATAGTTTGTGTATTTCGAGGACTCAAAAATAAAATAAAAAATTACAATGAGAGAGATTTAGTATAAAAACTTGATATTTAAATAAATATTGTATCTTTGCAGACTTATTAATAATAGAGGTCGAGAACCTCACAAATTAATTTTTATGCCTGTAAAAATAAGATTACAAAGACACGGTAAGAAAGGAAAACCTTATTACTGGATCGTAGCAGCAGATGCTCGCGCGACAAGAGATGGTAAATACCTAGAGAAATTAGGTGCTTACAATCCAAACACTAATCCTGCAACAATCGAATTAGATGTTGATGGTGCAGTAAAATGGTTACAGAATGGTGCACAACCAACTGATACAGCCAAAGCATTATTATCTTACAAAGGAGCTTTATTGAAAAATCACCTTGCTGGTGGAGTTCGTAAAGGTGCTTTAACTGAAGAACAAGCTGAGAAAAAATTCGCTGCTTGGTTAGAAGAAAAAGCTGGAAAGGTAGATGCTAAAAAAGAAGGCTTAACTAAAGCGGAAGCTGAAGCTAAAGCTAAAGCATTTGAAGCTGAAAAAGCGGCAAATGAGGCAAGAATCGCAGCAGCTGCTCCAGTTGTTGAAGAGGAAGTTGCAGAAGAAGCTCCGGCTGAAGATGTAAAAGCTACAAACGAAGAAGAATAAAAATTAATTTTTTATACTTTTAAACTCCGATAAAATTTATCGGAGTTTTTTTTGTTACATAGTATTTTAAAATAAAATTTGTAATGAAACAAATTCCACTAATAAAAATGGAATTTTATAAAATTAATTTGACTTCCATTTTATACAGAAACAAAAAAATATTTTTATGACTAAGGACGACTGTTTCTTTTTAGGTAAAATTGTAAAAAAATATAGTTTTAAAGGCGAACTACTTATAAAACTAGATACAGACGAACCTAACCTTTACGAAAACCTCGATGCTATATTTATAGACTTACGTGGTAATTTTATTCCGTTTTTTGTTGAAAGCTCTCAATTGCATAAAAGCGAATTACTTCGTGTTAAATTTGAAGATGTTGATACTGAAGCTGATGCTGAAGCATTAATTAAATGCGAATGTTATTTACCATTAACCTTTTTGCCAGAACTTGAAGGTGATAAATTTTACTTTCACGAAATTATAGGTTTTAAAGTAGAAGATAAAAATTTTGGAGAAGTTGGTATTATTAAAGGTGTAAATGACACTACCTCACAATCTCTTTTTGAAATAGACAGAGAAGGTATTGAGATTTTAATACCTATGAATGATGAATTTATCTCTAAAGTAGATAAAGAGAATAAAACAATTTATGTTGACACACCAGAAGGACTGATTGATTTGTATTTAGAAGAATAAACCATTTTCATTTCTGCTTTCGCTAGAACACAAAATATTAAAAATAACTATTAAGTAGAATTCCTACCGTTTTTGGAATGACAAATATGAACAAACCATTTAAATTCAAACAATTTACGGTTAAACAAGACCAATGCGCTATGAAAATTGGCACAGATGGTGTTTTACTTGGTGCTTGGTCTACTATAAAAAAACAACCTTTTGCTGCTTTAGATATTGGTGCTGGAACTGGAATTTTATCTTTAATGCTAGCGCAACGCTGTGATGCAGAAGTTATTGATGCTTTAGAAATCGATGAAATGGCATACGAACAATGTGTAGATAACTTTGAAACTTCGCCTTGGAGTGATAGATTATTTTGCTACCATGCAGATTTAGCAGAATTTACTGAAGAAATTGAAGACCAATACGATTTAATTATTTGTAATCCACCTTTTTACAGCGAAGATTACAAAACAGAATACATAGAACGTGACTTAGCACGTTTTCAGGATGCCATGCCATTTGCCCATTTACTAGAGAGTGTTTCAAAATTATTAATAAAAGATGGTACGTTTTGTACTATCATTCCGTTTAAAGAAGAGTCTCAATTTATTGCATTAGCATCAGCTGTAAACTTAAAATTAAACAAAATTACTCGGGTTCGTGGCAATCTCTATTCTGATATTAAACGTTCTTTAATCGAGATGTCTTTCCACGAAAGCGAAATAATTAGCAACGAACTTGTAATTGAGAACGCAAGACATAACTACACCGAAGCTTATGTAAATTTAACAAAAAATTTTTATCTTAAAATGTGATAATAAAATTGTCAACTGCAAACGTTTTCGTTATTTTTGTTAACCGAAATTAAAACTAAAATTATGAAGCCAGATTTATTCGAAGCTCCAGATTATTATAATCTTGACGAACTTTTAACAGAAGAACATAAATTAGTGCGTGATGCTGCCAGAGAATGGGTAAAACGCGACGTCTCACCTATTATAGAGGAAGCAGCCCAGAAAGCAGAATTTCCAAAATCTATTATTGGTGGTTTGGCAGAAATTGGTGCTTTTGGACCATACATACCTGAGGAATATGGTGGTGCTGGTTTAGATCAGATTTCTTATGGTTTAATTATGCAAGAGATAGAGCGTGGCGATAGTGGAGTGCGTAGTACTGCTTCTGTACAAAGTTCGCTTGTTATGTATCCTATTTGGAAATATGGAAATGAAGCACAACGCAAAAAATACTTACCTAAACTAGCTAGTGGAGAATGGATTGGTAGCTTTGGATTAACAGAGCCAGATCATGGAAGTAATCCAGGTGGAATGGTAACTAACTATAAAGATATGGGTGACCATTATCTTTTAAATGGTGCAAAAATGTGGATTAGTAATTCGCCGTTTTGTAACGTTGCAGTGGTTTGGGCAAAAAATGAGGAAGGACGCATTCATGGCTTAATTGTAGAACGTGGAATGGAAGGTTTTACAACACCAGAAACACACAATAAATGGTCGCTTAGAGCAAGTGCAACAGGAGAGCTTATTTTTGATAATGTAAAAGTACCTAAGGAGAACTTACTACCTAACAAATCTGGATTAGGAGCACCATTAGGTTGCCTAGATTCTGCTCGTTTTGGTATTGCTTGGGGAGCTATAGGTGCTGCAATGGATTGTTATGACACTGCTTTGCGTTACAGTAAAGAACGTATTCAGTTTGGTAAGCCAATTGGACAGTTTCAATTACAACAAAAGAAATTAGCCGAAATGATTACCGAAATTACCAAAGCACAACTTTTAGCCTGGAGACTTGGTGTAATGCGTGAAAACGGAACTGCAACTTCAGCACAAATTTCTATGGCTAAACGTAATAATGTAGATATGGCTTTAACGATTGCTCGTGATGCTAGACAAATGCTTGGAGGCATGGGAATTAGTGGAGAATACTCCATTATGAGACATATGATGAATCTAGAAAGCGTTGTAACTTACGAAGGAACGCATGATATTCACTTACTAATTACTGGACTAGATATTACTGGTCTTAACGCCTTCCAATAGACAGTTAGACGACATTTTATCTCACTCAAACGGAATTGTTGTATGTGCGATAAATGATATTCTTTAAAATGCTTCTCTTAAAATGGGAGGCATTTTTTATTCAAATTTTTGTTTACATTTACTTTTATGTTTTCAGCTAAAAAAAGGTTAGATCGCGCTTACAAAGAAGCTAAAATTGTTGAATTTGACAATGATAGTAAAATTATACTATTTAGTGATTGCCATCGTGGAGACAATAGTTTTGCTGACGATTTTGCAAATAATCGAAATATTTATTTTCATGCCTTAAAGTATTATTACGCCGAAGGTTTCAGCTATTGCGAACTTGGTGATGGTGATGAACTCTGGGAAAATTTATCTTTTGAGTCTATTTTAAATGCTCACAAGAATGTGTATATGCTCATGAAACTGTTTCATAAGGATAATAGACTACATCTAATTTGGGGAAACCACGATATGGTATACAGAAATCCAGATTATGTAAAAAAACATTTATCTACTTATTTTGATCCTAAAACAGGTGAAGAAGTTGAGCTATTTAAAGACATAAAATACCACGAAGGTATTGTACTAAAACATTGCAGTACAGATCAAGAATTGTTTTTAACGCATGGTCATCAAGCCGATTGGTGGAATTATATCTTTTGGAAATGGAGTCGTTTTATGGTACGCTTGCTTTGGAAACCACTTAATGTTATGGGAATTGCAGATCCTACAAGTCCCGCAAAAAATTATAAGGAGTTAATTAAGGTTGAACGCAGAACAAAAAAATGGATTACAGAAAATAATAACCTTATAACAGTTGTTGGCCACACACATAGACCACGTTTTCCAGAGCCTGGAGACATTGCTTTTTTTAACGATGGTAGCTGTGTTCACCCAAGAAGTATTACTGGTATTGAAATAGAAAATGGTGAAATTTCTTTGATTAAATGGCAGATTTCTACAACAGATGATGGTACATTGCAAATTGTAAGAGTATTGTTAGAAGGACCAATAGCACTCGAAAAGTATAGAGTGAGTTAGATTAATGCATTCTCTTATTTATAAATGCTGCCTTTAGCATGTTTAACTGAAATGTTTTTAATTTTTCTAGAACGATAGATTTTTCAATATAGGTTTTACTTTGCCCTAGTACAGCATTTGTTGTTGTGTTTTTTAAATAAAAAAACCAACTCCCACAACTGAGTTGGCTAATTTGAAATGCAGTAGTTTTTTTACTATTTCTTCTGATAGCAATGATTAAATTAAAACAAATTCTTTTAGATTCGCATGCAATACTTGTAAACTCTATTGCATCTTCACAATTGTATAATACTCTGTAATCTTCAGATTTAAAGGAAATAATTTCGAATGAAGCCATAATGATTGTTTTTATGTTTCACTTACGAAAAAAAGAAGATTAAGGTTTTAAAAAATTAACTTTCTGGTGCCAATTCCACTTCCAAACCTTCCATTTCTGGTGTCATTTGTATTTGGCAACCTAAACGCGAATTATCTTTAACGTAAAAGGCTTCAGAAAGCATTGCTTCTTCATCGTCTTGCATTTCTGGTAATTCTGTATCACTAAGCACATAACATTGACAAGAAGCACACATGGCCATTCCACCACAAATACCAATGGTCCCTTCTGGTGCTAGCTCGTAACTACGTACTACCTCCATTAAATTCATTGCCATATCTGTAGGCGCTAACACCTCATGTGTTACACCATCTCGATCTGTTATTTTAATATTTATGTCTTGTTCCACTATTCAATCTTTTTAACTACTGCTTTAGGAGCTTCTTTTCTAGTGCCATCAAAGCCATCAACACCACTTACAGTTGTGTATTTTAATACATATTTCTTGCTAGGATTGATTATTTGATATGCAGATTGACACATTAGTGTTGCTTCGTGAAACCCACAAAGGATTAATTTTAATTTTCCTGGATAAGTATTTACATCACCAATAGCATAAATACCAGGAATATTTGTTTGGTAGTCTAGAGCGTTATTTACTTTTATAGCGTTTTTTTCAATCTCTAATCCCCAATCTGCTATTGGTCCTAATTTTGGAGATAAACCAAATAGTGGGATAAAATGATCACATTGTTTAGTAAAGGTTTTAGCGTCCTGTTTTACAGTAATAGCTTCAATTTTCCCATTACCTTCTACACCAATAACTTCGGCAGGAGTAATTAAATTTATTTTTCCGTCATTTTTTAATTCCTGTACTTTTTCAACAGAGTCTAAATGTCCTCTAAACTCATTTCGTCTATGAATTAGCGTTACTTCAGAAGCGACATCACTTAAAAAGATACTCCAATCCAGAGCTGAGTCTCCTCCTCCAGCAATCACTACTTTTTTATTTCTATAAAACTCTGGTTCTTTAATAATATACTCAACACCTTTATCTTCATATTCAACAAGATTGTCAATTAAAGGTTTACGTGGTTCAAAACTACCTAAGCCTCCAGCAATGGCAACCACTGGAGCATGATGCTTGGTGCCTTTGCTTGTAGTAACAATAAAAGTACCATCCTTTTGTTTATCAATTGTTTCTGCACGTTCACCAAGTGTAAAACCAGGTTCAAATTGTTTACACTGCTCAAGGAGTTTATGAGTTAAATCTCCTGCTAGAATCTCTGGATATGCAGGAATATCGTAAATAGGTTTTTTAGGATAGATTTCTGAACATTGTCCTCCAGCTTGAGGTAATGCGTCTATTAAATGGCATTTTAATTTTAATAAACCAGCTTCGAACACTGTAAATAATCCCGTTGGTCCAGCACCAATAATTAAGATATCTGTTTTAATCATGAATTTTAAATTTCGAAAAAGACAAAGTTATAGCTTAAACTAATAAATGTATGTGACAAAAGTGACATTACAGTTTTAATTTTTCAAGCTTCAACATTAATAACTTGTTCTATTTGTGGAGCATATTTTTTTATGGTCATTTCTACACCAGATTTTAGTGTCATTTGGTTTACACTACAACCAACGCAAGCACCTTCTAACTGTACTTTTACCACCTTATTATCTTCAATTGATAGTAATGAGATGTCTCCACCATCACTTTGTAAAAACGGACGGATTTCGTCTAACGCTTTTTCTACATTAAGTCTTAGCTCCTCTATTGTCATATTATTTTTTTACTGCTGAACATCCAGCCATTGTAGTAATTTTAATTGCTTCAGGTTCTGGTAAGTTTTCATTTCTATTCACTACTTCTTGTACTACATTTCGAGTAATAGTTTCGAATGCTTTTTCTAATACAGTTGCCGTTTGTAAAGCTGCTGGCCTTCCTATATCTCCTGCTTCACGTATACTTTGTACTAGAGGTATTTCGCCTAAAAGAGGCACTTGCAAATCTTCAGCTAAATGCTTAGCACCTTCTTTTCCAAAGATGTAGTACTTATTGTCTGGCAATTCTTCTGGTGTAAAGTAAGCCATGTTTTCTATAATCCCTAAAACAGGAACGTTAATACTGTCTTGTTGAAACATTGCTACACCTTTTTTTGCATCTGCTAACGCTACATTTTGTGGTGTACTTACAACAACTGCTCCTGTAATTGGAAGCGATTGCATTATACTTAAATGAATATCTCCTGTGCCTGGAGGTAAATCTAACAACAAGAAATCTAATTCTCCCCAAGCAGCATCAAAAATCATTTGGTTTAAAGCTTTTGCTGCCATTGGTCCACGCCAAACAACTGCTTGATCTGGCTTTGTAAAAAAGCCTATTGACAATATTTTTATGCCGTAACTTTCTACAGGTTTCATTTTAGATTTGCCATCTACGGTTACAGATAGTGGTTTTTCCATTTCCACATCGAACATGATTGGCATGGATGGCCCATAAATATCTGCATCTAAAATACCAACTTTAAATCCCATTTTACTTAACGATACTGCTAAGTTTGCTGTAACGGTAGATTTCCCTACACCTCCTTTTCCAGAAGCAATAGCTACTATATTTTGAATACCTGGAATAGATTTTCCTTTTATTTCGTTTGCTGCAGGCTTTACTGGAGCATCTACAGAAATATTTACCTTTACTTGTGCTTTTTGGTATACTTGCTCATGTATGGCCTTAAGTATTTCTACTTCGGTTTTTTTTCGTGCTTGTAATGTTGGGTTTTTAATAGTAATGTCTACTATTACGTCGTCTGCAAAAGTAACTACGTTTTTTACTGCACCACTTTCAACCATGTTTCGTCCTTCTCCAGGAACTGTTATGGTTTTTAGTGCATTAAGGATGTTTTGTTTTGTAATTTTCATAGTTTTTTAATAATAGTAATGAGAATGAAAACTATAGTCTTCTATGCTCTATGGCTCACTCTTAATTTCACTATAATTGAGAATGATTCTAAAGTACAAATATACTATATAAACGGAGAAGAATAAAGTGCTTGGTTTGAAGTTTTATTATAATGGAATAAGCAAAATCAATTATTGAAAATTTACAATATTTTTAAGGTTTTAAAGTAATTCCTTTGATGGATTCCAATAGACTTTCTCTAAATCTTGAATTTGATTATCTATTACTATAATGCCTTCATTCTCTAAAAGTTGTTGCATAAGGTTTGTACCATCAAAATGATGCTTTCCGGTAAGTAACCCTTTTCTATTGACAACTCTATGTGCTGGCACGTCTTTATCATGAGAGCTATTCATGGCATAACCAACCATTCTAGCACTTCTATGAGCTCCAAGATAATTACCAATAGCACCATAACTGGTGACTCTTCCATGAGGAATTAGTTTTACCACATTATATACTTTCTCGAAAAAATTGAGTGTTTCTGGTTTCATTTAATTGTAAAATGATTACTTACATTTCTTTAATAATATTTACCAAAGTAACAATAGAAATAATTCCAGTAATCAATCCAATAGTAAAATTCATTCCTCTTTGTGATTTTATTTTTTTGCTATTTATCTTTTCAAAAAAGAAAACATAGATATACAACATCACAAAAGTTCCCATTGCTGCTCCTGCTGCATAAGACGTTATACCAATTGGATCTAATATTATCCATTTAAAAGATACAAAAGTGATAGCCATATAGGCTTGATAAGGAATTGGAAATACATTTAAAGCAGATAACAGTAAACCTTGAAAAAAGCGCCTTTTTTTACTTTTAACATTCGATTCCACATCTGGCTTGTCTGTTTTTTTTGCTATGAGAAGAAAATAAACTGTTATTAAAACAAATATTACAAAAGCCACACGTTGCAGAATAACTACAACTTCTGGATGATTACTTAAATATCTTGCAAAAACTAATGCAATTAAGGTTTGAAAAACAACTATTACACAAACACCAATAGAGAATATTAAACCTCTTGAGTGCCCATCTTTAATACTAATTTTAGCAGCTGTCATGTTTAATAAACCTGGCGGAATAACACCAACTAAAGCTACTATTAATGCAATCCCAAATGTTAGCGTTATCTCCAAATTTATATCTGAATTACTTAATTTTAAATCTAATATACGTAATTGGTTTGTTTTGTTCTAGATAGATGCTTTCGTAATGTGTTTGAATGCTTGTTACTTCTTCTGGACTGCCTTCTTGTTTATATACATTATGGTTAGCGTATAAAACTTCATGTCCTTCGCCATGTAACAATCCTAAAGTGTATCCATGCATAAATTCACTATCGGTTTTTAAGTTCATCACTCCATTTGCTTTTAACACTTTTTTGTAGCGTTTTAAAAATTCAGAATTAGTCATTCTATGTTTTGTACGCTTATATTTAATTTGTGGATCTGGAAAAGTAATCCAAATTTCATCTACCTCATTTTCGGCAAAGGCAAAATCTATAAGTTCAATTTGTGTTCTTAAAAACGCAACATTAGGAATGCTTTCTTCAATAGCAGTTTTTGCGCCTCTCCAAAATCGAGCACCTTTTATATCGATACCTATAAAGTTTTTGTTTGGATACTTTTTAGCAAGATTAACAGAATATTCGCCTTTTCCACAACCTAATTCTAAAACCAATGGATTATCATTTTTAAAATACTTAGCGTTCCAGTGGCCTTTCATTTTATATGTTGCCTCTACCAATTCTTCTCGTTTCGGCTGAAAAACGTTATCAAATGTTTCGTTTTCGTTAAATCTTTTTAGCTTATTCTTACTTCCCACTGCTTTATAAAATTTTTGGTAAAATTAAGGAAATATATGAGAGTGTAATAATCTGTTCAATGATTATCTTTGTTATTCATTTATGAAGAAAAAAATACTCGTAGCGCCTTTAAATTGGGGAATTGGACATGCCACCAGATGTATTCCTATTGTTAAATGGCTTATTGAAAGTGATTTTGAACCCATTATTGCCAGTGATGGAGCAGCGTTATTATTGCTAAAAAAGGAGTTTTCCAAATTAAATTGCATAACATTACCTGCTTATAATATTAAGTATCAAAAATCTGGAAAACAATTAAAGCTGAAGCTCTTGAGGCAATTACCTCAAATTGCAAAAACACTAAAAGCAGAAAGAATAATAATAAAAAAATTATTGAAGACTACGATATTTCTGGTGTAATATCTGACAGTAGATTTGGTATTTACAGCAAAAAAATTCCTTCAGTAATTATAACGCACCAACTTAATGTTTTAAGCGGGAATACTAGTTTTATAAGTTCTATAATTAATAAAATCCAGCTTAAAAACTTCAAAGAAATTTGGATTCCAGACTTTAAAGAAGCTCCAAATTTAAGTGGTAAACTTGGACACATTTCAGAAAAATCGAAATTAAGCATTAAGTATTTAGGCCCTTTAAGCAGGCTTAATAAAACAGAAATGGAAACCAAATATGACATTATGGTATTACTTTCTGGTCCAGAACCTCAACGCAATTTATTGGAGCATAAATTAATTAAGGAATTACATTATTACGAAGGCTCTGTTTTATTTGTAAAAGGCATCATAGAAAATAAACAAACAAAAAGTACAACTGGAAATCTCACGATATACAACTATATGACATCCAAAGCTATAGAAAAAGCTATTAACAGTAGTAAACTTATTATTTGCCGCTCTGGTTACACTACAGTGATGGATTTAACAAAATTAGGAAAAAAGGCATTTTTTATTCCAACACCTGGTCAATTTGAACAAGAATATCTTGCAGAACGTTTAAGTAATTTACATTTAGCACCTTTTTGTAATCAAGAGCATTTTAATGCAACACAATTAAAGAGGATAATACAATTTAAGGGATTAGATATGCAATATAATACGCCAGATTTAGAGGTTTTATTTAGCCTTTTTCTAAAGTAAAAGAAAACTCACTACCAATACCAAATTGGCTTTCTATGTAAATGTTTTCGTCGTGAGCTTCAATTATATGTTTTACGATTGCTAAGCCCAAGCCAGAGCCTCCTTCTTTTCTAGAACCACTTTTATCTACTCTAAAAAAACGCTCAAACAATCTAGGAATATTTTCTTTTTCAATACCCTCTCCATTATCTGTAACACGAATAATAACTTTGTTTTTTATAAGATTTTCAACACTTATTTCTGTCGTTCCTTTTTCTTTTCCATATTTAATTGAGTTTACAACCAAATTAGTGAGGACTTGTTGTATTTTCTCTTGGTCTGCATTTACCAGAATGGGCTTAGTATATTGCCTATCAAAAGTTAAAGTAATCTTCTTTTTAGAGGCTTTCATTTCTAACAAATCAAAAACACTTTTTATAAGTTCTATAATATTAAATGTTTGAGTTTCTATACTTACATCTCCAACTTCTAACTTAGTGATCATATCTAAATCCCTTACAATATAGATTAATCGTTCTACACCTTTATTAGCGCGATCTAAATATTTCTCTCTTAGTTTCTCATTGTTTGCTGCTCCATCAATTAAAGTTTCTAAATAACCTTGAACTGTAAATAATGGTGTTTTTAATTCGTGAGACACGTTACCTAAAAATTCTTTTCTGTATTCCTCTCGCACTATTAAGGTTTCAATCTCCAATTTTTTATCTCTGGCGAACCTATCAATTTCTTGCTTTAGTGTTGCCATGTCTGTTGTAATCCTTTTTTTTCGGTAGGAAGTAGATTCTAAAAGTTTTAAATCGTTATAAATTTGTTTTACACGTTTATAAATAAAATTCTGTACGCGATATTGGATTACACTAAAAGAAATTAAATAGCAAACAATTACAAAAAATAAAATATGTAATCCTCTTAAGGTATAGTATGTATATAAAAAGACACTTATAGCGAGTGTTAATACTAAAGTAATAAATAGTGCTGTTTTAAGTGCGAATTTGTAGTTTTTTATTAAACCCATTGTGTTATTCTACAAACTTATAACCAACTCCTTTTACCGTTTTAAAGGATTTATCACCAAGCTTTTCTCTCAGCTTTCTAATGTGAACATCTATTGTCCTTCCTCCTACTATAACTTCGTTTCCCCAAACTTTATCTAAAATATCTTCTCTTTTAAATACTTTCCCAGGTTTTGAGGCTAGTAAAGATAATAATTCGAATTCTTTTCTAGGTAAAACGACTTCCTTTCCTTTTACAGAAATTTTATATTCTTCTCTATTTATTTCAATGTCGCCTATTTTTATAATTGGTATACTTTCTTCTTCGGTTTTTAAGCGTCTTAGCAATGCTTTTACTTTGCTTACTAATACTTTAGGCTTAATTGGTTTAGTGATGTAATCGTCTGCTCCAGCATCGAAACCTGCAACTTGAGAATAGTCTTCTCCTCTAGCTGTAAGGAAAGTAATAATTGTATTTTTTAACTCTGGTATTTTTCTTATTTGTTCGCAAGCTTCAATACCATCCATTTCTGGCATCATTACATCTAAAACAATAAGTTGTGGTTTTTCTGCTTTAGCTTTTTCAACTCCCTTTACACCATTTTTAGCTGTAATAACTTGATACCCTTCTTGCGATAAATTATAGCTAACAATTTCTAAAATGTCTGGCTCATCGTCCACAAGAAGTATTTTAATATCTTTTTTATTCATAACTAAGTTGTATTTCTATTAAGTAAAGATAAAACTAAATCTACAACCATAAATAATTATTAAAATAATAACATTAACTTAATATTAAAATACTGAGCGCTAACTAATAAGCATTTATGATGCGATAAGTCTAAATTATGTTATTTAATAGTTAAATAATACTTACTGTAGATAATAAAATTATAAATATGCTCAAAATTATTATATTTGCATTATAAATATAAAACAAAAATTATGAAAAAAATTTACTTTTTATTATTAACATTATTAATTAGTTCTCTTTCCTTTTCTCAAGGAACTGAAACTTTTGATAATTTTACTGAAACTGGCAGCTCTTACGCCGATGGAACTTTTATGGGAAATGATGGTTCTACTTGGACTTATGTTCAATCTAGAGGCGACCAAAGTATTACTGGGAAATCTATTATGCTTGGTAGAAATAGAACACCACAAGCTGAGGTTTCTTCGGGAACAATCACAGGTGGAATAGGTACAATTAGCTTTAATTATCAAAGAACATTTAGCACTAATGTAAATCTTAATATTCTTGTAAATGGTTTAGTTGTTGGAAATGTAACTTCAACTGATGGTACTGTTCAAAATTCTGGTACAATTACTGTAAACCAACCTGGAGATGTTATTATTAAACTTATTAGTGTTAATAATAGTGACGGTCAAGTAACTATTGATGATATAGTTTGGACTGGATTTACTGGTGCAGCTACACCAATACTTTCTATTTCATCTCCTTCAGACAATCAAATATTTCCTACCGGTACAACTAATGCAGATGTATCTATTAATGTTCAAAATTTTGTTATAGGTAATCCTGGCGCAGGAATTGACGGTCATATCCATTGGACACTTAATGGAGTTAATCAACCAATGAAATATGATGTTCTTGATGAAGCTATTACAACTGTAGATGGTGGAACTTATGTAGTAGTTATGACTTTAGTGGACAACTCACATACTCCTATTTCCCCACTAGTAACAGATACAGTAACTTTTACAGTAGCTTTCCCTTGTACTTTAAATGTAAGTACTCCTGTTGTAACATGTAACACTATAACACCAGCAACAACAGACACGTACGATGTGAGTATTGATTATACAGGTGGTGGTAATAGTACATATACTATAGACACTGCAGGTAATGGTGTTTTAGGTGGAGACAATCCTAGTAGTGTTGCATCTGGAACTATATTGATAAGTGGTATTACTGAAGACACAGATTTTACTGTTACTTTTACTGGTGATCCTGCGGATAGCGGTTGTGATTTTACTAGAAATATTAGTAGCCCAAATTGTGATCCTCAATTAATGTTACCAATATTAGAAGACTTTGCTTATACAGATGGTTCTCTAACAAGTAATCCTAATTGGACTGGTTTTTCTGGAACTGATGGAGACTTATTAGTATCTAATGAAAAAGCTGTCGTACAACATGGAGTACCAAGTGAAGATGCAAGTATTGCTTTTACTTCTGTTCCTGGAGATATATATTATGCACTTGATTTTTCCATAACAGATCCAGGTGGAATTATTACAGGTGGAGATTATGAGTATTTCGCAGTTTTCAAAGATGATGGTTTTAATTTTCTTGCACGTTTAGATGTTACTGATGCTACAAATGGTGGTGATTTTTCTGTAGGCCTTTCTTCTTCTACCTCTACTGCAACTGCAATATGGGCTACAGACTTAGTCTATGGAACTACCTATAGAGCAACAGTTAGATACAATCAAACTGATGGTGTTTCACAACTATGGATTGATGGAGCAGCATCAACTGATCCTTCAATTTCAAGTACTGGCGATGTTACAACTATTACTCAATTTGCCTTAAGGCAATCTGATTCCAGTCTTAATGAAGCTGTTCTTGTTGATAATTTATCTATTACTACAACGTTTAATGAAACGTTATCTACAGGTGAGTTCACTACAAATACTGAGTTTCGTTTATTTCCAAACCCTACAAATACAGGAATTGTAAACATTAAAACAACTTCTAACGAAGCAGTTAATGTAACAGTTTTCGATATTTTAGGAAAGCAAGTGTTATCTCAAACTATTAACAACCGTCTAGATGTTTCTAATCTAAAAACAGGTGTTTATATTTTACAATTAAACCAAGATGGAGCCACTACTACTAAGAAATTAGTAATTAAGTAGGCTTCATAAAAATACTTTTTAAAAGAGCGTTTGCCATAGGTAACGCTCTTTTTGTTTATTTTTGCTTTTGTTCTTGATAAAAAAATTGCAAACCAATTTTTACTAGAACTGACAAATGAAAATGATAGACCAAAACAAAATATTCTCAATTAAAACAGAAGCTGAATTTAACGCTTTAGCCTTACAAGTTTTTGGGTTTCAATTTGAAAATAATCCAGTCTATCGTTCCTTTTGCGATTTACTGTATAAAAACCCAAGTGATATTAAAACAATAGAAGAAATTCCTTTTCTACCTATTCAATTTTTCAAGTCTCATCATGTTATTAGTTCTTCTAAAAACATAAAAAAAACCTTTACTAGTAGTGGTACTACTGGAAGTATAACAAGTAAACATCATATAACAGACCTTTCTATTTACGAAGAAAGCTTTAAAAAAGGGTTTCATTCTTTCTATGGTGATATTAAAGATTATGTAGTATTAGCATTATTACCTAGCTACTTGGAGCGTGAAGGCTCTTCGCTTATTTACATGGTAGATAGTTTAATTAAAGCATCTAATCACAAATACAGTGGTTTCTATCTCAATAATTTACATGAAATAAGTACTACATTAAAACGCTTAGATAAGCAAGGCAAAAAAGTATTACTTGTTGGTGTGTCTTTTGCTTTATTAGATTTGGTTGAAGCATATTCTTTTAATCTTAACAATACTATTGTTATGGAAACTGGAGGTATGAAAGGTAGGCGTAAAGGACTGATTAGAGAAGAACTTCATAACCTATTAAAGTCTGGTTTTGGCGTAAACACAATACATAGCGAATATGGCATGACCGAGTTGTTAAGTCAAGCCTATTCCAAAGGACATGGTGTTTTTAATTGTCCAAATTGGATGCGTATTTTAACGCGTGAAACCGAAGATGCGCTTACATTAACTGCGCCTGGAAAAACTGGAGGCCTAAATGTAATCGATTTAGCAAACATAAATTCTTGTTCGTTTATTGCAACTCAAGATTTAGGTCGTGTTAGTAAAGATAAATCTTTCGAAATTATTGGACGTTTTGATACTAGTGATATTAGAGGTTGCAACCTTATGGTGCTTTAATAAACCTTTTCTAAAACCAATACTGTAATAATTACGTATCTATAACGACTGAATAGATATGAAACGAGCTGTAAAAAATTTTATCACCATAAAGAATACTAATAGCGAACAGCATGTGAGCATTAAAAAACAATAAACAAAATCACATGAAGTATTTAATCTACATTTTTTTCTTCGGAATTTTTATTACGCAAGCGCAAACAGATTACAACACAAAAAAAGGTTTTCTAGCTGAAGGTTATGATGTAGTTTCTTATTTTGAAAACAAAGCTGAAAAAGGCAATAAAAAATATACTACAACTTTTGATGGTACAAGGTTTAAGTTCACATCTCAAACACATTTAGATACGTTTAAAGCAAACCCAAAACAATACATTCCGCAATATGGTGGCTATTGTGCTTATGCAGTTGCAGAAAAAGCTAAAAAAGTATCTGTTGATCCAGAAACTTTTGAAATTAGAGATGGAAAATTGTATTTATTCTATAATTCTTGGGGAATTAACACGCTAAAATCTTGGTTAGAAAAGGATGTAAACCAATTAATAATAAAAGCCGACCAGAGTTGGAAATTTATAAGTGAAAAAGATTGATTTTAAGTTATGAGAAAGAAAAATTAGTTTTTGGTTGGTTAACTAATTTTTTGAAAGTCCGATTGCAGCTTTGCATTCGGGCTTTTTTTTGAAAAATAATAAGATAAAATCCATTTTTTTAGAAAAGTTTAAATCTAGAACGCTTTTTTTGCTTGTAAAATTCGGCTTTCAGTTTTTCTAGCTTTTCTGTTTTAACCTCCTTTGAAAGTTCTAAGTTTTCTTTAATCTCTTTAATTTTAATTAAATACTCACTTTTAAGAGAATGCAAATGGTCATTTTCTCCGTTTGAATGTAAGCTTATATTATTCATAAAATTTCAATTTAAATAAAGATATCTTTAAATCACCTTCAAAATATAAGTATTCTTCTTCCCTTTATTTAAGACAACGTATTTATCGTGTATTAAATCTTGGTTTGTAATTTTATAATCTTCTTTAACCTTATCTTTGTTTACAGAAACGGCATTTTCTTTAAGTGCTCTTCTTGCTTCACTATTACTCTTTAAAAAATTTGTTTTATCTGCAAGTGCAGCAATCATGTCAAGGCCTTCTAGTAAATCTGCTTTCAAAACTTCAGCTTGTGGCACACCTTCAAAAACGTCTAAAAACACATTTTCTTTAAGTGTACGTATGTCTTTATTAAAGGTTTTACTAAATAAAATTCCTGAAGCTTTTTCAGCATTTAAAAACTCATCTTCGCTATGTACCATTGTGGTAATTTCTTTTGCTAAACGCTTTTGCAAGACTCTTAAATGTGGTGCTTGAGTATGTTCTAAGATTAGAGTTTTTATGTCCTCTTCAGTTAAAAAAGTAAATATCTTAATGTACTTTTCGGCATCTTCATCGCTAGAATTTAACCAATATTGGTAAAACTTGTAAGGTGATGTTCTATTGGCATCTAACCATACATTACCACCTTCACTTTTACCAAATTTAGAACCATCACTTTTAGTTATTAAAGGACATGTAATAGCATAACCTTTTCCTTGATCTATGCGACGAATAAGTTCAGTTCCAGTTGTTATATTTCCCCATTGGTCGCTTCCTCCCATTTGCAAAGTACAATTGAGCTCCTTATATAAATGTAAAAAATCGTAACCTTGAACCAATTGGTAGGTAAACTCTGTAAAACTCATACCATCTGAGGTTGACTCTGAAGAAATTCTGTTTTTTACAGAATCTTTAGCCATCATATAATTTACAGTAATGTGCTTTCCAACGTCACGAATAAATTCTAAGAAAGAGAAATTTTTCATCCAGTCGTAGTTGTTTACTAAAACTGCTGCGTTTTTTTCATTACTTTCAAAATCTAAAAAATGAGACAGTTGCTTTTTAATCGCTTCTTGATTGTGCCTTAAGGTGTCTTCGTTTAACAAATTACGTTCGGTAGACTTCCCAGAAGGATCACCAATCATTCCTGTTGCACCACCAACTAAAACCACTGGCTTGTGTCCACAACGTTGGTAGTGCGCTAATAACATAATTGGGACTAGATTACCTATATGAAGTGAGTCTGCTGTAGGATCGAAACCTACATAAGCACTACGCATGGCTTCGTTTAAATGTTCTTCTGTTCCAGGCATTTCGGTATGTAACATACCTCTCCAACGTAATTGTTCAACAAATGTATTAGCCATTTTTTACTTTATTTTGTGTATTGATTCGCAAAGATAAAAATAGCTATATAATTAAGATGCTATATTGAATATTTCTTACCTTAGAGGTATGATTTTAGTTACAGGTGGAACAGGTTTTGTAGGTGCGCATTTGCTTTTTAAATTGTTAAATGAAAAACAACCTATTCGCGCTATTTATAGAAATGAAAAAAAATTTGAAACCGTAAAACGCATTTTTTCATATTATTCTAACACAGTTGAAGCGCTTTTTAACACCATTGATTGGGTAGAGGCTGATTTAAATGATGTTCCTGCTTTAACCGAAGCTTTTAAAGATATTACTCATGTTTACCATTGCGCAGCCTTTGTTTCTTTCGAACCAGATAAATTCGATGTGCTACAAAAAACGAATATTGAAGGCACAGCAAATATTGTAAATTTTTGTATTGCTAATTCCATAAAAAAATTATGTTATGTAAGTTCTATTGCTGCTATAGGTGAGCCAAAACCAGGAGAGATTAGTACCGAAAATACCGAATGGAATCCAGAGGCAGATAATAGTGTTTATGCCATTACAAAATATGGTGCAGAATTAGAAGTTTGGAGAGGTGCGCAAGAAGGACTAGATGTTGTAATTGTAAATCCTGGCGTTATTATTGGTCCTGGAATATGGAATTATGGCAGTGGTTCTATTATTAGAACAGTACATAACCATTTAAAATATTATACAAAAGGTAGTGTGGGTTGTGTTGCTGTTAAAGATGTTGTAAATGCCATGGTGCTTTTAATGAAAAGTGATGTAAAAAACGAACGTTTTATTCTTGTTTCGCAAAGTTGGACTTATAAAAAATTCTTAACCACTTGCGCAAATGCTCTAGAAGTAAAGCCACCAAAAAAAGAAGCTGCAAGCTGGCTATTACAAATAGGTTGGAGACTCGATTGGTTACAACATAAAATTACTGGAAAACGACGCGTATTAACAAAGCAATTAGTGCATTCTTTAGAGCATCAATCTCAATTTAATGGTGAAAAAATTAAAGCTTTTGTAAGTTTTGAGTATTCCAATTTAGACAAAGAAATACGTGAGACTTGTAAACGGTATTTAGATGAAATTTAATTCTTTTTTAAAGGCTCTAATTTTCCTAAACTAGCTGGTTTTGGCTCTCTTCTATTATCGTATTTTTTACGTTTTTCTTCGTTAATTCTAGCGCGATTAATAGAATCTTTTTTCTCTTTTATTTTTTTCTCTTCTTTATCGATAGCTTTATATTTTTCTCTCAAAATGGTCAAACTATCTTTTACACGTAAATAAATGGCATCGTATTTTTTAATGTCGAAAGCATAATAAGCATTACTATTTGCAAAAGTAGTGCTGTCTATATTATTTTTTTTATAGATATAAGCATCTGGTATAATTCCGTTTTTTTCAATATTACTTTTATTAACGCCTTTTGCTGAAGACATAATTGCCATATCTACCAAAATATTAACCATGTTATCCTCAGAAATAAGATTTTCTGGCTTATTTGGTTTTTTAACTTTATAACAGGAACTTAACAGTAATAACAGTATTAAAAATGAAAGGTGTTTTATTTTCATACGTATTCTTATCTATCGAACGTTAATTGTTTTGCATATTTTGTGTCGTAAAACTTAAAGTTTTTATAGGCTAATCCTCCATTTACAAATGTGTGAGAAATACGAGATTTAAAGGTTGTACCTTCAAAAGGAGACCAACCACACTTATACAAAATATTATCTTTGTTAACAGTCCATGGATTGTTTAAATCTACTATAACCAAATCTGCATAATAGCCTTCTTTTATATATCCGCGTTTTTCTACCTCAAATAAAATAGCAGGATTATGTGCTGTTTTTTCAACGATTTTCTCGATAGAAATTTGTCCACGATGATGCATTTCTAATAGTGCTGGCAATGCGTGTTGTACTAATGGTCCTCCAGAAGGTGCTTTTGTATATACATTACTTTTCTCTTCGATTGTATGTGGTGCGTGGTCTGTTGCAATAACATCTATTCTATCGTCTAATAAAGCTTTTAATAATTGTGCTCTATCCTTCTCTGTTTTAACTGCTGGATTCCACTTTATTAATGTGCCTTTCTCGTCGTAATCTTTATCGCTAAACCATAAGTGATGAATACAAACTTCAGCAGTAATCTTCTTGTCTTTTAAAGGTATTTTATTAGTAAATAAATCTGTTTCTTTACCAGTTGATAAATGAAAGACATGCAAACGTGCTCCTGTTTTTTCTGCTAATTTAATGGCTTGAGATGAAGACAAGTAACATGCCTCTTCACTTCTAATAATTGGATGCAAATTAATTGGGATATTGTCTCCATAACGCTCTTTATAAACTTCTGTATTGGCTCTAATAGTAGCCTCATCTTCACAATGCACAGAAATTAACAAGTTTGTACTAGAAAATATTTTTTCTAAAACTTCAGGATTATCTACCAACATATCTCCTGTAGATGAGCCTAAAAATAATTTTAAACCAGCGACTTGTTTTGGATCCACCTTAAGGATCTCTTCTAAATTATCGTTAGTGCCACCAAACATAAAAGAGTAATTAGCAAAAGACGTTTCTTTAGCAATAGCAAACTTACTGTTTAACTTTTCTATGGTTGTCGTCTGCGGATTGGTGTTTGGCATTTCTATAAAAGAAGTAATACCACCAGCAATTGCAGCTCTAGACTCTGTTTCTATATTTGCTTTATGTGTTAAACCTGGTTCTCTAAAGTGTACCTGATCGTCAATCATTCCAGGAATAACATATTTACCTTCTGCATCAAATATATTTTCATTTGCAGATTTAGCACTTATAGAAGTATCTATTTTAGTAATAAACTCACCTTCTATTAATATGTCTCCATTAAAAATACTGCCTTCGTTTACAATTTTAGCATTTTTAATAAGTGTGATTCTCTCGCTCATTATTTTATGTATTGAATAAACTTTTAAATTTCATTGAGATAACTCCAAAAATAGCTTCAGAAATAATACTGGAACTTAATTTTGATTGTCCTCTGGTTCGATCTGTAAAAATAACTGGTACTTCTACAATTTTAAAATGTTTTGAGTAGGCTTTAAATTTCATTTCAATTTGAAACGCGTAGCCTATAAATTTAATATTTTCTAGATTAATACTTTCTAAAACACTTCTATGATAACATATAAAACCTGCAGTACTATCCATAATACGCATTCCAGTAATTATACGCACATATATTGAAGCTCCATAAGATAAGATAATTCGACTTAAAGGCCAATTAACAACATTTATACCTTTTTTATAACGCGACCCAATACTTAATGCAGCACCTTCTTTAAAGCATGCATTGTAAAGCCTTATTAGGTCTTTTGGATTGTGAGAAAAATCGGCATCCATTTCAAAAATATACTGATACTCTCTCTTTAAACACCACTTAAAACCATGAATATAAGCGGTTCCTAATCCAGCTTTTTGCTGTCTAACTTCTAAAAACAAAGAGTCTGGATACTGCTTTTGGAGTACTCTAACTTTATTTGCGGTACCATCTGGAGAGTTATCATCTACCACCAAAATATGAAATACCTTTTCCTGATTAAAAACAGCCAAAATAATGGCCTCTATGTTTTCAATTTCGTTATAAGTTGGTATAATTACAACTGCGTCTTGCATTAATCGCTTTTAGATAATGGCAAATGTACATATTTGACTTTTAGTTTTTTGTAAATATTTCTTAAAAAATGGTGTGTGTTCTTAATTATTTTATAATAATTTTACCAGATGCTAAGAGAAGTACCTTCTACCGAACTTTATACTATTTTACTTGTAATTTGTCTTGTTTTAGTTGCAATGGCAAAACTTTTAGCTCCAAAACGATTTCAAGATTTTTTAATGTTATTAATAAACTTTAGATATTTAAAAGTTTATAAACGAGAAAAGAAATTTTTTGATTTTTTTGAAGGCTTACTGTTTGCTAATCTTTGCATTGGTCTATCAGTATTCTATATGCTGTGTCTAAATTTAAGTATTAATCTTCCTAAAAACAGCTTTTTAACTTCTTTTAAGCTTACATTAGGTATTGGAGTTTTTCTTCTTGTTAAACTAATATTGGAGCGCATAACAAGTAAAATTTTAAACATTGAAAATATTGTTTATAATTATATTTTTCAAAAAACAAGCTATAAAAATTTCTTAGGCCTTTTATTAATACCTATAAATGCTGTTTTAGTTTATTCTTGGCACCCAAACCAAATAAACATATCTGTTTTCTTCTTAATATTAATAACAATTAACATTGCTGGAATAATCTTGTTTATTAAAGACAATCTTAAAACAATAAAAAAGAATTGGTTCTATTTTATTTTGTATCTTTGCGCACTTGAAATTGCACCTTATCTTGTTTTGTATAAGTTATATACGTTACAGTAAGGCCATAAAAAAAGCTATTATTATATGAAAGTGAAAACCATTTTAGTCTCGCAACCAGAACCTAAAATTGAAAATTCGCCATATTTCGATTTGTCTGAAAGACAAAAAGTGAAAATAGACTTTCGTCCTTTTATTCACGTTGAAGGTGTCCCTTCTAAAGAAATTAGGCAACAAAAAATTGACCTTAGTAAATTTACTGCCATAATTTTAACCAGTAGAAATGCTGTCGACCATTTTTTTAGAGTAGCTGAAGAAATGCGTTTTAAAGTACCAGATAGCATGAAATATTTTTGTCAGTCTGAAGCTGTAGCATACTATCTTCAAAAATATGTGGTTTATAGAAAACGTAAAATATATGTTGGTAAACGAACCTTTAGTGAACTTTCGCCTCTAATAAAAAAATACAAAGACGAAACCTTTTTATTACCAGCTGCCGATAAATTAAAAGAAGAAGTTCCAGAAGTATTAAACGGATTAGGTGTTAACTGGAAAGAAGCCGTTTTTTATAGAACTGTAATTAGTGATTTATCTGATTTAGAAAGCGTAACCTACGATATATTAGTATTCTTTAGCCCAAGTGGCATTGATTCTTTATTTCATAACTTTCCAGATTTTCAACAAAAAAATACTAGAATAGCTGTGTTTGGAAACACTACAATTAAAGCTGTAGAAGCAAAAGGATTAAGAGTAGACATTGCTGCACCAACTCCAGAAACACCTTCTATGACGATGGCTCTTAAAAAGTATATAGATTCTGTAAACAAAAAATAAAGTTAGTAAGTACTTATAACTTATATAACAAACAAAAAGGCTTCTCTATCGAGAAGCCTTTTTGTTTGTTACTATACTTTAAATATAAAGCACTTTATTCTTTTACATTAGGTGCTCCTGCTAAAATAGCATCATTAGCATTGTCCTCGAACTTTTTAAAGTTTTCTCTAAAAGAACGTGCTAATTTATCTGCAGTTTTATAATAGCCTTCATCATTGTTCCAAGATTTTCTTGGGCTTAATACTTCTGTTGGCACATTTGGGCAAATTCTTGGCTGATCTACTTTAAAAACAGAGTGTTTATGGTAGTTCCCTTTATTTGCTTCTTCTAAAGAACCATCCATAGCAGCAGTAATCATAGCTCTTGTGTACTTTAATTTCATTCTATTTCCAACACCATAAGGTCCTCCAGTCCAACCTGTGTTAACTAACCAAACTGTTACTCCTGCTTCTTGCATTTTTTTACTTAACATCTCAGCATACTTTGTTGGGTGTAAAGGCATAAATGGCGCTCCAAAACATGCCGAAAAACTTGGCACAGGCTCTGTAATTCCTGCTTCTGTTCCTGCAACTTTAGCAGTATAACCAGAGATAAAATGATAAGCAGCTTGTCCTGGTGTAAGTTTTGAAATAGGAGGTAATACACCAAAAGCATCTGCTGTTAAAAAGAATATATTTTTTGGATTTTTACCTATTGATGGTACTCTAATATTATGAATATGATGAATTGGGTAACTTACACGAGTATTTTGAGTAATAGAGGTATCTGCAAAATCTACTTCACCTTTGTCATTCATTTTTACATTCTCAAGAATAGCACCTTCTTTTATTGCTTCGAAAATTTCTGGCTCTTGTTCTTGAGAAAGATTAATGACTTTAGCATAACAACCTCCTTCGAAATTGAAAACCGTATTTTCTGCGGTCCAACCATGCTCATCATCACCAATTAAACTTCTATCTGGATCTGTAGATAAAGTTGTTTTTCCAGTTCCAGAAAGTCCAAAGAAAATAGAGGTGTCTCCATCTTTACCAACATTCGCACTACAGTGCATTGGCAAAGTGTTTTTAAATACTGGAAGAATAAAATTTAATGCAGAAAAGATGCCTTTTTTAATTTCTCCTGTATATCCAGTTCCTCCTATTAGAGCAATCTTTTTTTCAAAATTTAAAATAGCAAAATTATGTTGTCTTGTCCCATCTTCTTTAGCATCTGCCATAAAACCTGGCGCATTAACAATTGTCCATTCAGGTGAGAAATTTGCTAACTCAGCATCTGTAGGACGTAAAAACATATTGTATGCAAACATATTACTCCACGGATACTCGTTAATAACACGAATGTTCAATTTGTAATCTTCGTCTGCACAAGCAAAACTATCTCTTACAAAAACTTCTTTTTCAGACAAATAGTTTACAACCTTATCATAAAGTTTATCGAATTTATCTGCTTCAAAAGGAATATTAATATTTCCCCACCAAACGCGATCTTTAGTTATATCATCTTTTACGATAAAACGATCCATTGGTGAGCGTCCTGTAAACTCTCCTGTATTAACAGCTAAAGCTCCAGAAGATGCTAGCACTCCTTGCCCTTTCTCAATAGTCGTTTCTTGTAATTTTTTAGGTGATAATTGGTAACGAACATTAGCGTTCTTAATACCGTATTTTTCTAACGAAATCGTTTTAGTAGATTGTGTATGGTTTACCATAATTTAGTATATTGTTTAGGTTACAAAATTACACATTATTCTAAGAATGTTGTATAAATATGCGTTAATTCTTATAGCTTTTTACAAAGTTTATTAATAATATAAGCCATGCTATAATAAGTAATAATCCTCCTAGAGGTGTTATAAAGCCTATAACTTTAAAGTCAATTGTAGTAAGCGTATTGGTCGCTAAGGCGAAGATAGAACCTGAAAAAAACAAAACTCCAACACTAATCAAATAAAAAATTATTTTTTTATTTTTTTCTGAAACACCTCCAATATTTCCAATTATTAGTAGCAAAAGTGCATGATACATTTGATAACGCACTCCTGTTTCAAAAGAGTGCATAGCTTGAACAGAAATTTTAGGTTTAAGACCATGAGCTGCAAAAGCACCAATTGCTATTGCAAAGAGGCCAAAAACCGAACCTAATATTAATATTTTTTTGTTCATATATATTTATTATTTGGGTTTTTATAACGTTTACATTTTAGTACTTTCGTTGAAACAAAATTAAGGAATACTAGTATAAAAAATTCATTATGAGAAACATTTTAGTTATTGGATCGGGAAAATCTGCTTCATACTTAATAAAATATCTGTTAGACAAATCTGAAACCGAAAACCTTCATATAACAGTTGGCGATTTAAACATTGTAAACGCATCTAAGCTAACTGGTGAGCATAAAAATGCAACTGCTATAACTCTAGATGTCTTTAATACTAAATCTCGTGAAGATGCTGTGAAAACAGCAGATATAGTTATTTCTATGCTGCCTGCACGTTTTCATATTGAAGTAGCAAAAGACTGTATTACCTTTAGAAAAAATATGGTTACGGCTTCTTATGTAAGTGATGAAATGCAAGCTTTAGATGGTGAAGCAAAAAGTAAAGGCCTCGTGTTTATGAATGAGATTGGAGTGGATCCTGGAATCGACCATATGAGTGCCATGCAAGTAATAGATCGTATTGAAGCAGATGGTGGAAAACTAATTTTATTCGAATCTTTTACAGGTGGCTTAGTTGCTCCAGAAAGCGATAATAATTTATGGAACTATAAATTTACTTGGAACCCAAGAAATGTAGTACTAGCTGGACAAGGTAGTGCCGCAAAATTTTTACAAGAAGGCACCTATAAATACATACCTTACAATCGTTTATTTAGGCGTACAGAATTTTTAGAAGTTGATGGTTTTGGTCGTTTTGAAGCTTATGCTAATAGAGACTCTCTAAAATATCAAGATATTTATGGTCTTGAGGATATAAAAACATTATACCGTGGAACAATAAGACGTGTAGGCTTTAGTCGTGCTTGGAATGTATTTGCTGCATTAGGCATGACAGATGATAGCTACACAATAGATGATAGTGAGAACATGAGTTATCGAGATTTTGTTAATTCATTTTTACCATACAGTCCAACAGATTCTGTTGAAATAAAGTTTAGACACGCACTTAAAATAGATCAAGACGATATTGTTTGGGATAAATTTGAAGAATTAGACATTTTTAGTCCAACAAAAATGGTAGAGCTTAAAAAAGCAACACCTGCTCAAATTTTACAAAAAATACTTATGGACAGCTGGTCTTTAGACCCAACAGATAAAGATATGATTGTAATGTACCATAAATTTGGTTACGAATTAAATGGTAAAAAACATCAAATAGATGCTACTATGGTTACTTTAGGAGAAGACCAAACCTATACTGCAATGGCTAAAACAGTAGGTTTACCAGTTGCTATAGCTGCAATGGCCATACTAAATAAAAAAATAACAACACCTGGAGTTTTAAGACCAATTACAAAAGAAGTTTACGAGCCTATTTTAGAAGAGCTCGAAGATTTCGGAATTGTTTTTAATGAGAAAAAAGTACCATACTTAGGCTATAATTCTTTAAATATATAGCGTTGTGGCTTTACCTAGCATGCAAAAGCATTGTCTTGGCCGCACTTTAAGTTATATTTTTTTACCATATATGTTAGTAAAAAAAAGATGCCACTTCTATTGCTAGCACACCCTTTAAAGTATAGTAATTATGTAAAAGTTTTAGTTTCATACTATTTTAGTACTTTTATGTTATAATTTAAAATACAAACCATTTTTTCTAATTATAGAAAACAAAAGCAAAGGCTAAATGAAAGTAATAAATAAAAACATTCATATAGATGGTATAGATAAAAAGATACTTCGTGCTTTAATGGCAGATGCTAGAACTTCTGTACTAGAAATAGCTCGACAAGTAGGTATTTCTGGAGCTGCAATACACCAACGTTTGCGTAAACTAGAAAAGTCTGGTTTAATAACAGGTTCAAAATTTATTATTAACCCAAAAATTTTAGGCTACACTACAATGGCATTTGTTGGTATATACCTAGACAAAGCCATAAGTAATCCACAAGCAGTAAAACAACTCGAAAAAATACCAGAAGTTTTAGAATGCCATTACACTACTGGAAACTGGAGTATTTTAATTAAAATCCTTTGTAAAGATAACGCACATTTAATGCATTTATTAAATAACGATATCCAATCTATTGCTGGTGTATCTAGAACAGAAACCTTTATATCTCTTGATCAACAGATTGAAAGGCAAATTAAGATATAAAAAAGCTCCTAATTAAAAAATTAGGAGCTTTTTTGTAAAAATAATTTAATTGTAATAATTTACTGCTTAAAACAGAGTCTAAAAACGTTGCTAGCTTGGTTATTTATGGCTTAAAAAACAAATTAGTGTCTTTAGAAAACGACTCGTTTTAAAACAAAAAAACACCTATTTCTAGGTGTTTAATCTCTTAATTTCTTAAAATTAATCTCTTGCTCCAAAAACTTGTAAAGCCCAATATAATAAAGAAGCAATAGCACCAATTGCGGCAACTAAATAGGTTCTTGCTGCCCATTTAAGGGCATCTTCAGAACCTTTATATTCTTCTTGAGATACAATGTTCTTATTTTTTAACCAAGCCAAAGCACGATTACTAGCATCATACTCTACTGGTAAAGTAACAACACTAAATAAAGTAGCAAAAGCCATCATTATTAAACCTGCAATAGCAACATACTGTCCTGCAGCACCAAGAGCATTTGAAGCCATAAGTGCAACGCCTCCAAAAACTATCCATTGCGACATGCTTGATGTTACTTGAACAACTGGCACTAATTTAGAACGCATGGTTAAGTATTGGTATGCTGTTGCATGTTGCACAGCATGTCCCACTTCGTGAGCAGCAACTGCTGCTGCTGCTGCATTACGCTGGTTATAAACGGCTTCGCTTAAATTAACTGTTTTGTTTGTTGGATTGTAGTGATCTGTTAAACGTCCTGGAGTAGAAATTACCTCAACATCTCTAATACCATGGTCTGCCAACATTTTTGTTGCTATCTCTGCACCACTCATACCATTTCTTAATTGTACTCTAGAATACTTAGCAAATTTCTTTTTTAACTGGTTACTAACCAACCAACTTACTAAAGAAATGGCTCCAATTAGGATATAGTAGCCTGTATAACCTATCATCATATTTTTTTTATTTAAAATTTACAAAATAAATATAGCAAAAAGTAAGCCAATTTTCGTTTAAGAAAATTTGTCAGTTTTACTGTTTTATTAGGTGTGCTTTTTGGGTTACTGTAATTGGATAACTAATAACTTCTATATCATCTTCTATCGCTTTAGTAACTGTTTTAGCATTTTTACCAGAGAATATAATTTCAAAAGTCATATAATCTGGAAAGAAAGCTTCTGTTGTCATTAACAAATTGCCTTGTACTTCAAAAACATTATAAAGGACATTATCTACTAATTTAGCACCTAAGATAATACCATTATTTTCGTCTATAACATATTCTCCTTTGTCTTTATCTATGGTTTTTAAGGTATAATTTCTATCGTTGCGTTTACCATCAAAAATATAAACAATTTTATAGTTATAAACTCCTGTAGAGTCTGTAGAAGTGAGATGAAATTCCATGCCAATATTTTGTTTGCCTTTGGTATTGGTTATTTCTAGGTCGCCTTTATAAACACCAAAATAATCTTCTGGAAATGTTAAGGTTTTATCTTGCGCTTTCGCGGAAACACTGAGAAGTACTATTATTACGAGAAGAATGCGTTTCATAATTAAACATTTATAACGTTAGTTTTGGTAAGAATGAATAACGTTTACCACAATCTCGTCCTCAAAAATAACAATAAGTGTTTCTTCCTTTGCTTCAAAAAAAGTTGGTGCTGAGCCTAACGAATAGACCAAATGGTCCTTACCTTTTAATGTGGACGCTTTAGTAACATTACCTAGTAACGTAATTATTTCAGGTTTTGTTTTACCATAAAACATATTACTGTTAATAATATTCTTAGCCATAAGGTAACGCTTAGAAGGACTTGCTTGCCACTCTACTTGCTTAAATTGCTTTTCATTAGCAT
This sequence comes from Lacinutrix sp., assembly GCF_029238095.1. Lineage (GTDB taxonomy): Bacteria > Bacteroidota > Bacteroidia > Flavobacteriales > Flavobacteriaceae > Lacinutrix. The sequence continues at coordinate 262,053 of NZ_JAQWGS010000027.1, forward strand.
CAATAACAAAATAACTAATAACGCCTGCTAAAAGTAAAACACCTACAAATATTACTATTTTTTTACCCAACGATATTTACTATTTTACCTGGTACAACAATTATTTTTTTAGGTGTTCTACCATCTAATTGTGCGATGGTTTTTTCGTGAGCCATCACTGCTTTTTCTATATCATCCTTACTTAAATCCATAGGTAACTCAAGCGTAAAGCGCATTTTACCATTAAATGAAATGGGATAGTTTTTACTGCTTTCTACTAAATGGCTTGCATTAAACTCTGGAAAAGCAACGGTTGAAATTGATCCTGTATTTCCTAATTTACTATATAATTCTTCAGCAATATGAGGTGCATAAGGTGAAATTAAAATTAATAAAGGTTCTAAAATAGCTTTACTTGTACACTTTTGTGCTGTGAGTTCGTTTACAGCAATCATAAAAGTAGAAACCGACGTGTTAAAAGAGAAATTCTCGATGTCTTCTTGTACTTTTTTTATGGTTTTGTGTAATGTTTTTAAGTTGTCTTTTGTTGGTGCTGTAGTGTTTACTTTTAAACCATTTTCGCCAACATACAACTTCCATAATTTCTTTAAAAAATTATGCACACCTGTAATTCCTGCAGTATTCCATGGCTTGTATTGCTCTAAAGGTCCTAAAAACATTTCGTAGAGTCGTAAACTGTCTGCTCCATAATCTTTTACAATGTTATCTGGATTGACAACGTTGTATTTGGATTTGGACATTTTTTCGACTTCGCGTTTTACTTTAAATATTCCATTTTCTTCCTTTATAAATTCTGCATCAGTATATTCTGCTCTCCAATTTTTGAAAGCTTCGGTATTTAATTCATCTGAAGCGTTTACAAAAGACACATCACAATGAATTAATCTATGAGTAACTTTTGAAAAATCCTCTTCTGATAATCCTCTGCTTTTATAGATACCTGTTAACTCAGTCCATTTAGAACTTTCAGAAGTTATATAATTTTGCCCATCAATTAAATTAGAAGACAAATAAATATTTAAACTCTTCTCATCAAATAAAGCTTCATAAACAAAAGCACTAGTTCCCAAAATCATACCTTGGTTTATCAACTTCTTAAAAGGCTCATCAACGTTTACAAAACCTCTGTCTTTTAATAGTTTAACCCAAAAACGTGAGTATAATAAATGTCCTGTAGCATGCTCTGCTCCTCCAATATATAAATCTACATTTTCCCAATAATCTAAAGCGTCTTTGCTTGCAAAAACACCATCTCTATTGGCTGCTTCTTCCATATAACGGAAAAAATACCACGAACTTCCTGCCCAACCAGGCATGGTGTTGAGTTCTAGAGGAAATACCGTTTCATTATTCACTTTATCGTTGGTAACAACTGTATTTAAATTGGTGTCCCAAGCCCAAACCTCTGCACGACCTAAAGGTGGTTCGCCTTCTTCGGTTGGTAAATATTTTTCTACTTCTGGTAATTGTATTGGTAAATGTTCTGCAGCAATCATTTGTGGCATACCGTTTACATAATACACTGGAAATGGTTCGCCCCAATAACGCTGTCTTGAAAATACAGCATCACGCAATCTGTAGTTGGTTTTACCTTCGCCTTGACCTAATTGCTCTAACTCGTAGATGGCACGTTTTGTTGCTCTTTTATAGTTCATTCCGTTTAGGAAATCGCTATTTGCTATCTTAACGTTATCTTTTCCTGTAAAGGCTTCTTCACTTATATCTACACCTTCAAAAATAATTGGAATATCTATTCCAAAATGTTTTGCAAAATCGTAATCACGTTGGTCTCCACATGGTACAGCCATTACTGCTCCTGTTCCATAACTCGCCAAAACATAATCGCCAATCCATATTTGAATGGGTTCTTTTGTAAATGGATGCTCTGCAAATGCTCCTGTAAATACACCAGAGATGGTTTTTACATCTGCCATACGATCGCGTTCGCTTCGTTTTGCGGTTTTTTCTATGTAGGCATTAACAGCTTCTTTTTGTTCAGGCGTTGTTATTTTAGAAACGAGTTCGTGTTCTGGTGCTAAAGTCATGAAACTTACTCCAAAAATAGTATCTGGTCTTGTAGTGAAGACTTCTATTGTATCTTCATGAGCATTAACATTAAAAGTTACAGATGCTCCAACCGATTTTCCAATCCAATTGCGTTGTGTTTCTTTTAAAGCGTCTGTCCAGTCGATAGTGTCTAAACCTTGTAAAAGTCTTTCGGCATAGGCAGAAATACGCATACTCCATTGCGTCATTTTCTTACGCACTACAGTATGTCCACCACGTTCTGAAACACCATTTACAATTTCATCGTTTGCTAAAACGGTTCCTAAAGCAGGACACCAATTCACTTCGGTTTCTGCTAAATAAGTTAATCTGTATTTTAAAAGTATTTCTTGTTGTTTTTCGGTTGAAAAACTATTCCAGTCTTCAGCTGAAAAAATTTCAATACCATCATCGCAAGCTACATTAACATTGGCATTTCCTTCTGATGAAAAAATCGAAATTAATTCTTCTATAGCTTTAGCTTTATTATCATCATTGCAATAATACGATTCAAACAACTGAATAAATATCCATTGTGTCCATTTGTAATATTCTGGATTAGAGGTTCTCACTTCTCGAGACCAATCAAAAGAAAAACCAATTTGATCTAGTTGTCTTCTGTAGGTTTTAATATTAGTTTCGGTTGTAATTGCAGGATGCTGACCTGTTTGTATTGCATACTGTTCGGCAGGTAATCCAAAGCTATCGTAACCTTGAGGATGCAATACATTAAAACCTTTATGGCGTTTGTAACGCGCATAAATATCGCTGGCTATATAACCTAATGGATGCCCAACATGTAAGCCTGCTCCAGAAGGATATGGAAACATATCGAGCACGTAATATTTAGGTTTAGTACTGGTATTAGAAGCTTTAAATGTTTGGTTTTCTGCCCAATATTTTTGCCAATCTTTCTCTATTCTATTAAAATCGTATTGCATGGTCTTGATTTTGCACTTATAAAGCGTCAAATTTAAAGGTATTACAACAGAATTAAAAGTTTAAACGTTCTAAAGTAGTAATGTTTGAATTCTTTATTATTTTTACAGTGTTAACTAAACTCTTTTTATGAGCTCCTCTTTTGATAAATACCAAAAACGTCGTTTAATTTCTTCATACTTATCTGTAGTTTTAAGTATTGGACTTGTATTGTTTTTACTAGGTTTATTAGGCCTCTTGGTGTTAAACGCAAAAAAAGTAGCAGACCACTTTAAAGAACAAGTTACGGTTACCATCTTTTTAAAAGACAATGCAAAAGATGTTGAAATTAAGCAACTTGAAAAAAGTTTAGCTATGGCAGATTATGTGAAATCTACTGTTTTTGTTTCTAAAGAACAGGCTGCTGAATTTATGAAAGCTGAAAGCGGAGAAGATTTTATGGATTTTTTAGGCGAAAATCCGCTTAAAAATTCAATTGACGTTAACTTAAAAGCAGATTTTGTAACCTCAGAAAAACTGCAAATAATAGCAGACGAAGCCACATCTAAAAACTTTGTAGAAGACGTTAGCTATGATAATGACTTGGTTAATTTAATGAATGATAATGTTAAAAAAATAAGTTTTTGGGTATTACTACTAAGTGCCTTGTTTACATTAATTGCTGTGTTGTTAATTAATAGTTCTATTAGATTGGCTGTGTATTCTAAACGTTTTACTATTAAAACCATGCAAATGGTTGGTGCTACAAAACGTTTTATAAGAAAACCTTTTATTTTAAGAAGTGTTAAACTTGGTGTTATTGGAGCCATATTAGCGCTTACAGGAATGGCTTTTGTACTTTACTTTGTAGATAAAACATTCCCTGAATTAGAATTTTTAAACAAGCCAATACTTCTAATTGGTTTATTTGCCTTTATATTTTTACTAGGTATTTTTATTACATGGATATCAACGTTTTTCGCTACTCAGCGTTTTTTAAACTTAAATACAGATAAGTTATACTACTAAACTTTAACAGCTTTTAACTTTACTGTTAACAATAATTAGCAAAGTTTGCTGTTATATTTACATAACAAAAAACCACACTTACTGACTATACCAATACATTTATTCATTATTTAATTTTATTATTATGAAGCGAATAACATTTGTATTTATAGGTCTATTAGCAATTACAGCTATTGTAGTGCTATCTCAAAAAGAAATTGAAGACAGAACGGTTAAGATTGCAAAAGCAGATGTGAAAAAACATCATGTAAAAGGGATTTTTGAATAAAATTTTAAAGAAATCCGTTACTTTGCAACGAGAAATACGCTAATTTTATAGCATTAAACAAAATCTACATAAAAGTGGGAGAACAAAAACGCAAAGAAATCGGTTCAGAAAATAAAGGTGAATTTATTTTTGGAAAACGCAACTATAAATTCATGTTTATTGGCCTAGCTTTTATTGCTATTGGCTTTATCTTGATGTCTGGTGGCGGAAATGATGATCCTAATGTGTTTAATGAAGATATTTTTCATTGGAGACGCATTCGTCTAGCTCCAGCTTTAGTACTTATAGGTTTTGGAATCCAAATTTATGCCATATTAACGCGTAAAGAAGATTCTGACCCTAAAAAATAACTTCAAACCAGCTTATTGGTCATTTCATTTTAATATTTTTGCCGAATGGACATCATCGACTCAATCATTTTAGGCATTATTCAAGGACTTACAGAATTTCTTCCTGTATCTTCTAGTGGACATTTAGAATTAGGAAAAGCCATAATTGGTGATCAATCTGTACCAGAAGAAAGTTTATTGTTTACAGTGGTTTTACACTTTGCTACTGCTTTAAGTACCATTGTTATTTTTAGAAAAGATATTTTTGAAATACTAAAAGGTTTATTTAAACCAGCAGTAAACGACGACCAGCGTTTCGCAGGTAAAATTATATTATCTATGATTCCAGCAGTTTTGGTTGGTCTTTTCTTTGAAGAACAATTAGAGCAATTATTTGGCGGAAACATAATGTTAGTGGGTTGTATGCTTTTAGTAACTGCTGCACTTTTATTTCTTGCAGATAAAGCAAAAAACACCAATAAAAAAGTTAGTTTTAAAGATGCTCTTATAATTGGTATCTCTCAGGCCATTGCAATGCTTCCTGGCATTTCTAGAAGTGGTGCTACAATATCTACTTCGGTATTATTAGGTAACGACAAAACAAAAGCCGCACGTTTTTCGTTTTTAATGGTTGTGCCTCTCATTTTTGGCAAAATTGGTAAAGATGTTCTAGGAGGAGATTTATCTTTCGAAAGCCAAAATATTACTGCATTAGGAGCAGGCTTTGTGGCTGCATTTATTTCAGGATTATTTGCATGTACATGGATGATTGCTTTGGTTAAAAAAAGCAAATTATCTTACTTCGCTAATTACTGTGGAGTTGTAGGTTTAATAGCCATTATTTTTTCACTTTTAAATTAAAATAATGACTGTTGAAGACTACCAAGCTGGACAAGTTTTATTGATAGATAAACCGCTAAACTGGACGTCTTTTCAAGTAGTAAACAAACTCCGTTGGGAAATACGTCAAGCCTTTAACATTAAAAAAATAAAAGTTGGTCATGCAGGTACCTTAGACCCTTTAGCTACTGGCTTATTGGTGATTTGCACAGGAAAAATGACCAAGCAGATAGATACTTTTCAAGGTCAAATTAAAGAATATACAGGAACTATTGTTTTAGGCAGTACAACACCATCTTTCGATTTAGAAACAGAGATAAACGAAAGGTTTCCAACTGAGCATATTTCTAAAGGTTTAATTCACGAAACAACCAAACAATTTATTGGTGAAATAGACCAATTCCCACCTGTATTCTCTGCTTTAAAAAAAGATGGAAAACGCTTGTATGAATATGCAAGAGCAGGTGAAGCTGTTGAAGTAAAATCGCGTAAAATCACCATTAAAGACTTCGAAATCACTAAAATTGATGCTAATTTGGTTGATTTTAGAGTGGTTTGCAGCAAAGGCACTTACATTCGTTCTCTTGCAAACGACTTTGGAAAAGCTTTGCATTCTGGTGGACACTTAACTGTTTTAAGGCGAACAAAAATTGGTGATTTTAATGTAAACAAAGCTTTATCAATAGAGCAATTTATAGCAGCTTTACCTAAAAGAGTAGAATAATTACAATGCAACATCTTAAGACATTGGTTTGTACGTATATAATATACTAACAAGACTATTTCATTTTAAAAATTGCGTTGCTTTTGAAACTTAACAATTCACATAAGGCTTTGGTCATCTCTTTATTAATTGCAATAAGCGTCTTGCTTTCGCTTTTTAATTTCTCTATAATAAAACAAAATGAAGCTGTTACAGAAACACTTATTGATATTACACCTGAAGATTTATTAAAAGATAATCCTCATAAAGACCTTGAGCTAAAAGATGCTTTTGAAAAGACAAATAAAGGTTTTAACGATACTAAAGAATATAAGCACTTTGCACAAGCGTTTAAACCAATTGCACCACCAAAAGATTACGACAACCCTAGATTAAGAAATAGAAAAGAGCATGATTTTAGAGTTAAAAAAGAGTCTGAAATTGAAAACAATTCTAATATTAAAAACGAAGAGCTAACAACATTTAAAAGCGTTAGTAGTATTTTAAATAAACATAAAAAGGCTTCGCAGCAAACAAACACAGAAGCATCAATAAATAAAAATAGTTCAATAATCTATTCATTAATAGGAAGAAAAGACACTTACTTACCAATTCCTATCTACTTGTGTGAAACCAATGGAATAATTATAGTAAATATTACTGTAAATGCTAAAGGTGAAGTTATCTCGACAACCATTAACTCTTCTTCTAGCTCACCAAATGAGTGCTTACAAAAACATGCTTTGGAGTTTGCTAAAAAGGCACGTTTTGACAGTTCTAGAAAAAGCTCTCAAATTGGAACTATTACTTTTAATTTTGAAGGTAAGCTTTAGATTATATGTCATTCCTATTCATCAAAGAATGATAACCTATTTAGAGTAAACTCACTAAATTGCTAATAGCGTTTTGTCCCTTATCTTTGTTATACCAACCTTGTAAATCTTCTTTAAACTCTGATGTTAATTTTCCATGTTTTGCTTTATAATCGAGAACCAATTTTGTGGCCTCACTTGGTCTTGGTCCAAAAGTATTTACAACTTCGTTAGTAGCATTATCAATTAAAATTAGCTTAGGAATAGATTGACCACCATTAGTTAAAAATTGATTCATTAAATCTAAGTTTTCATCTCTAAGCACTACTTTAAAATCAATAGTGTTATTTAATTCTGCCACTTTATTAATAACAGGCATAATGTGTGCTGCATCACCACACCAGCTTTCTGTTAACACTAACCATGTTTGGTTAATGTTGGTTTTAGCAATTTTCTCTTTTACAGCCTCGTCTACTTTTACAGTTTTATCCCAACGCTTCATTCGCCTATCGTTAAGCATAGTGTAGTTTGCTAAATCTTCGGTTTTTTCGTTTCCAGTGGTAGACTCTTTTACAACCAAATCCTTAACTAAAGCTCTATAATCTTGATAGCTTATAGCCTTCTTAAGGCTGTCCTTTATAATATTTTGTAAGTTGGTATGTTGTAATTTTTTCATAATATAAAAATACTGTAATTAGTTATTTGTTTAAGTAACAGTTGTTACTTTAGTAGAAATATTTTTTAATCCTTACAGCATAAAATAGGCATTACATTAAAAAAATGACAAAATATAAATGTGGTTGGTGTGTTGGTGATAAATTATACGAAGCTTATCACGATAACGAATGGGGAGTTCCAGTCTATGATGACCATCAGCTATTCGAATTTTTAATTCTGGAAACCTTTCAAGCTGGCTTGAGTTGGATTACCATTTTACGTAAACGTGAAAACTTTAGATTAGCTTTCGATTTTTTCGACTACAAAAAAATAGCCAATTACGATGAAGATAAAAAAGATGAATTGCTTCAAAATGCAGGAATCATTAGAAATAAATTAAAAGTAAATGCTACTATTAGCAATGCGCAAGCATTTATAAAAATTCAAGAGGAATTTGGTAGCTTTAGCAAATATCTTTGGGCTTTTGTAGATAATAAACCCATAAAAAATAAACTTAAAAACTCTAAAGATGCTCCTGAAAATACAGTAATTAGCAGGACTTTAAGTAAAGATTTAAAAAAACGAGGCTTTAAATTTGTTGGAAGTACAGTTATGTATGCTTTTATGCAAGCCACAGGTATGGTAAACGATCATGAAGTAAATTGTTTTAGATATCAAGAGGTTTAAAACGCAAACAAACTACCTTAAATACTCCATAAATTCACTTCTAGAAATATCTCTAGCTCCTAAACTTTCTAAATGGCTGGTATACACTTGACAATCTATAAGCTTATAGTCTGTATTTTGAATAAAAGTGATGAATGCGGCTTTACTGGCATTGCTTTTTTTTGCAAACATGCTCTCGCCACAAAACACACCGTTATTTAAGTCTACTCCATAAAAACCACCAACCAATTGTCTGTTTTTCCATACCTCCACAGATTTAGCATAGCCATGTTCATGCAATTTACAATAGGCATTAATCATGTTTTTAGTTATCCATGTTCCAGCTTGACCATTACGTTTTGCCTTTGAACATTCTGTAATTACAGACTTAAAGTCTTTATTTATTGTAATTTCAAAATCACAATTTTTAAGACATTGTCTCATGCTTTTTGAAACTTTTAAATCTGTTGGATAGAGTACAAATCTAGGATTTGGTGACCACCACAAAATAACCTCATCTGCATTAAACCATGGAAAAATTCCGCTTTTATAGGCCAATACAAGACGCTCTAAAGATAAATCTCCACCAATAGCAAGTAAACCTTCTTGATCTGCTTCTTGAATGTCAGGAAATACTATGTTTTGATCTAGAATATGCATGCTGTTGCTAAAATAAAAAAAACGGTAATAACAAATTTATGTCATTACCGTTTTTTATTGATTCTGCATCATGTGCAGAGTTAAAAACAGTTTACTTTTAAAATGGTAAATCGTCGTGATCTTCCTCTTTTAAATCTGTTGCTGGTTCAAAAGCTGCTGCTGGTGGAACTTCTGGCATTCCAGCAGGAGCACTAACTTGAACTCCTTCTATTCTCCATCCTTGAATAGAATTAAAATATTTAGTTTCTCCTTGAGGGTTAACCCATTCTCTACCACGTAAGTTGATATTTACTTTTACATCCTGTCCTACTTTGTAGTTGTTTAATAAATCGCATTTGTCTTGAACAAACTCCACTAATATGTGTTGTGGATATTGTTCCTCTGTTGTAACAACTAATTCTCTTTTTCTAAATCCGTTGCTTCCAAACGTTTGCTCTTCTCCAACTAATTTTACTTTACCTTGTACTTCCATTGTCTATATAATTATTAAATATTCGTCTAACTTAATTGTATTGTTACGATAACAACACTTTCCATGCACTTTCTACATCACTTAAACCAAGTAAATGTTGTGCCTTTTTATGTTTTTCGGTTTCGGTTAATGTAATATTGTCATGTTTTTTATCAAAGTCCGTAATAACTTCTTTTGATGGTAAGGCTTCTACATTTGCTAATAAGCCTAAGTCGTTTCCTGTTAAAATAGTACTATTCCTGATGTTTTTTGGTAATGCGTCTACACCAATACCAAGTGTTGAGAGTGGTTTTGGAATTTCGAAAAAACCAGTTTTTGCCCTACTATAATAACTTCCACCTGCTCGAGACACTAAATCTAATTTTTCTTGATCTATGCTTCCACTTTCACTTAAAACAGCATCGTTAATATGCAATTTTACAACTTCACAAATAACTAAATTACCTGCTCCTCCCTCTGTTCCTAGTTTTATAATATTGTTAACCTTACACTCAAATTGAACTGGTGATTCTGCAACACGAAATGGTTTTACTATATCACTTTTTAGCATCGTTAAACCTGCTTTTTCAAATTCGTTTACACCTTTTCCATATTCTGTACTGCTTAAAGACATTTGCTGTACAATATCATAATTTACAACATTTATTACTACCTCTTTGGTGCTTTCAGCATTTTCCAACGTATGTTTTGTTGTGTTATCTCTAACACGTCTCGCAGGAGAAAAGATTAGAATTGGAGGATTAGCACTAAATACATTAAAAAAGCTAAATGGTGATAAATTTGGATTTCCATTCTGGTCCATAGTACTAGCAAAAGCAATAGGTCTAGGCGCTACTGCACTTAATAAATAACCATGCAATTTTGCAGTTGGCAAGTCTTTAGGTTCGAAAGAAGTCATTAACATATTAATTTACAACAAATGTAGCCATTCTGTATTTTAACTAAAAACAGATTTACACTCATGTTATACAATATTATTAACAACTTGACATTATATTTCTTTTAAGTATCTTAACACAAAAATTTTACATGTCTTTATTAAAAAACAGACAACTCGTACGCTGGATAATAGTTATTGCATCTTTTGCAATTATTTCTTTAATTCTATGGAATACTTATACATTTTTCCAAAAATTTAAAGATGAAGAACGTGCGAAGATGGAAATCTGGTCTAACGCTCAAAAAATATTTTCAAGTGATGAAAATAATCCAAATTTTGATTTTCTAATTAAAATTTTAAATAGTAATAATACAACTCCAATATTAGTTATCAATGCAGATGGCTCTATTAGTAATTACAATAATATAGATTATGATGGAGACGATGCATCAGCCTTTGTTAAAAAAAATAAAGACAAACTCATTAAGCAATTTGAATCTGAAAACATACCAATAGAGATTACATATACTGATACAAAAACACAAGGAAAAGTGCTTTTTAGTAAATTATATTATGGTAACGCACCATTATTAAATAAACTTAAATACTATCCATTAACACTATTATTAATCATCTTTTTATTTGGAGCTGTAGCTTATTTCTTTTACAGGAGTTCTAAAATTGCTGCACAGAATAAATTATGGTCTGGTATGGCAAAGGAGACTGCACATCAAATTGGCACGCCATTATCGTCTTTAATTGGTTGGGCTGAAATTTTAAAAACCGAAAACGTAAATCCAGAATATATTGTAGAAATTGAAAAAGATATCGATAGACTTCAAACTATTACAGAGCGTTTTAGCAAGATTGGGTCGCTACCAACCTTAGAAAAAACAGATATTGTAAAAGAAACTAAAGATACTTATGATTATCTAAAATCTAGATCGTCTAAACTTATTAACTTTACATTAAAGCTTCCTGAAGAACCTATTTATGTCAATTTGAATAAGCAATTATACAGTTGGACTATAGAGAATTTAGTAAAAAATGCAATAGATGCCATGAAAGGCAAAGGCGATCTTACCATAGTCATGACTCAGTTAGAAAACAACTTGAAAATTAATGTAATAGACACTGGAAAAGGTTTAACTAAAAACCAATTTAAAACTGTTTTCGAACCTGGTTATACTACAAAAAAACGTGGTTGGGGATTAGGCTTATCTCTCGCTAAGCGTATTATAGAAGATTTTCATGGTGGAAAAATTAAAGTTGCGCAATCGCAAATAGACAAGGGAACTATAATGCAAATCGCATTAAAAACTGTTTAAATATTATGGACAAAAAATGGATAACCGTAAAAGAAGTGTCACTAAATAATAACTGTCCAGAATGTTTTAGCAAAGACCATTTAGAACTTACTTTTAAACAGCAATTTATAGAAACTAAGTTTTCTAAATCTATAACTCAAGCTATTTCTACCGAAATGCATTGTAATAGGTGCAATACAACTATTTATCCAGTAAACTGGACAGAAGATATTGAGCGTGTTTACAATTACCAAATGAAGGCTTTTACACCTAAAAAAGCATCTAAAAAGTATAAAGCGCCTTTTTGGATTATTATAGGAATTATTGCTGTAGTAGTTATTTCAACACTAATTTTATTACTTACATATTTGCCTTAATTGCTTTAGCTAAAGCTTCAAATTCTGATTGCTCTAAAGACACCTTATTAATAAAACGAGCATCTTCCATTGTGTTTAATGGTATTAAGTGCACATGTACATGTGGCACTTCTAGTCCAATTACCGAGACACCTACGCGTTTACAAGGCACTGTTTTTTCTAAAGCTATAGCAACTAACCTAGAAAAATCCATTAATTCTAAGTACTCAGTTTTATCTAAATCAAAAAGTTTATTAGTTTCTTTTTTTGGGATACATAAAGTATGGCCTTTTGCATTGGGATTAACATCTAAAAACGCCATGAAATCATCGGTTTCTGCAACTTTATAACATGGGATTTCTCCGTTTACAATTTTTGTGAATATTGATGCCATAATACTTATTTCAATTAAATACTAAAGATAAAAAAAGATTCCTGCTAATCTGAAAATTATTTCAGAATAAACAGGAATCTTTAAATATCAATCCTTTTTTAGACTTAACAAAAAGGAATTTTATCTACTAATCTCTACAATATCAAATTTAATAATACCACTTGGCACTTTAATTTCTGCAACATCACCTACTGTTTTTCCTAACAAACCTTGACCAATTGGAGAGTTTACAGAAATTTTACCAGCAGCTAAATCTGCTTCGCCATCTGCAACTAAAGTATAATTCATTTCCATACCATTAGTTTGGTTTTTAATTTTTACTTTAGAAAGCACAAGTATTTTAGACGTATCCATCTGGCTTTCGTCTATAACACGTGCACCAGCAAGTTGGTCTTCTAATTTACTAATGCGCATTTCTAGCATACCTTGCGCTTCTTTAGCAGCATCGTACTCAGCATTTTCACTTAAATCGCCTTTATCACGAGCTTCAGCAATGGCATTACTAGCCTTAACGCGCTCCACATCTTTTAATTGTTTTAGCTCTTCTCTTAATTTTTTTAAGCCTTCAGCTGTATAGTATGATACTTTACTCATAATTTTTTCGTTTAAATACTTTTCTATAAAGAAAAAGATTCCGAAACACTTCGGAATAAAAAAATCTCGCATACACGAGATTATAATACAAATATACAAAATATTTAATTCGCAAATTACTTTTGTTGTAAATTGCAATGCTATAAAAAATTAAAAAAAATGAAATTAAAAACAATACTATTATTCTTATTTACAGGTCTACTGTTTAATTCGTGTAGTAAAAAAGACGATGATAACCAAAATAATAATCCTAACATACCAAATGCAGTATTTGACACTGGAAATCTAATAAATACAAGCTTACCACAATACAACCAAATGCAATTTCCTGGAAATTACATTACATTAAACAGTAATTATGGTATAAAAGGTGTGGTTTTGTATTATGCAGGAAACAATAATTATAGTGCTTTTGAGCTTAGCGATCCCAATCATCCTGTAAGTTCTTGCTCTAACTTAACCGTAAATGGTATTGTTGCCACTTGTAATTGTGCAGATGAGAACGCTTACGAAATTTTAAATGGTACAAGACAAGAAGGTACAACTGGACAATATACTTTGGTTCGCTATTTTGTAGAAGTCAACGGAAGTGTGATTCGTGTTTTTAACAATTAGGGCAAATTTTTAATGCTTTTAATGGCATTAAAAACCAGGCTATACGTTATATCTTTTTTATTTGTTCTGGATACATTTTGCTCATACTTCACAAAATACTAAAACTGACATAAAAAAGGACGCCTCTTCTATCCTTTTCGCAATAAAAAAAGCGGCATCGAGCCGCTTTTTTTATGTAAGATTTTTACTGTTTAAAACTTTAAAGTTGCACCTACAAGAAAGTTTGTAGTAGCTTGAGGATAATAACCAGCACCTTCTATTGTTGTTACAGCTCCAGGATTAGACCAAGTATCATCGAATGTAAAATAGTAACCATTAGAGACATACTTTTCTCCAAAAATGTTATTTACCAAACCAGATAATAGAATAGACTTAAATATTTTATTTGTTTTAATCTCGTAAGTCACATTAAAATCATTTACAAAATAACTGTCTAATTTAGAGATGTTAGAATCTGTGTTTCCCATAAATTGCTCACCTACATATTTACTTAAAAAGGATAGTTCAAAATGTTCTAATGGCTTAAAAATTATAGCATTTGCCGTAACAACTTCTGGAGAAAAAGAAATGTTAGTTTTTCCTAAGTTTACAAAAGCACCATCTCTAGAAACTATGGTTTCATCGTTTTTATTGGAGCTCAATGTTATATTGGGTTGCATAGAAAATTTATCACTAAGCTTTACTACTGCCTCTAATTCTAATCCTAAACGAGAACTTTTACCAGAATTATTTCGAATAAAAGCACCTACATCATCAATAGCACCAGTTAATACTAATTGCTCATTATATAACATATAGTATGCATTAGCATTAAAAATTAACTTTGGACTTTTATATCTCCAACCTAATTCGAAATCATTAAGTTGTTCTGGTTTAATATCTGGATTACTTTCAAAATCGCTTCTGCTCGCTTCTCTATTTGCTCTAGCATAAGAGAAATAAAAATTATTATTTGCGTTTAAATTATAAGAAACTCCTGCTTTAGGATTAAAAAAATTGTAAGTCTTATCTATTTCAAATAACACTAAACCTGAACTTATTCCACTAGTATCATAATTTACACTTCTAAATTGTAAATCACCAAATAAACTTAATTTATCGTTTAATTGGTAGGTTGCCTTTGTGAAAATACTAAAATCATACTTGTCACCATCACCTTCATAATAACGATCTCTTATTTCACTATTACTTGCATATTGGGCCCAAATAACCTCGCCAAAATGATCACCATGATATGAACTATAAAACAAACCTGAACTTAGATTAAGCGTTTCATCTTTATAATTTACATTCGCATTTAGCACATAAAAATCATTATCTAACCAACGTCTTCTTATAACATCTGTCTCATTTATGGTTTCACCACCAATTGTAATCTCGTTAAACCCGTAAGTAGAAAAATCTTCGTCTTCTTTATACTGCTCAAAATAACCACGACCATAAGTATAGTTTAAACCTAAGTTTGCTGACCAATTATTATTAATTTTTTCATTCCAGTGTAATTGATAATGGTCTTGTTTGTAGTTATCGACTTCGTTATCATAAAAACGTGTATTGCCATCTGCATCTGTATATTGTCCAGACGGATTAAATGTTCTGTCGTTTTCAAGAGTTATAGCATCTATACCATTCCAGGCTTGATAAGTAACCTCTTGGCCTCCAAAAATTACGGCTTTAATTAAAGTGTTTTCATCTACATAAGCACCTTGAAGAAAATAAGATTTTAAATCTGACGTGGCACGATCTATATATCCATCAGAATTAATTTGCGATAAACGTCCAGAAATTTCAAAGTTATTGTTTAACAATCCTGTACTATATTTTACAGTATGTTTTCTAGTATTAAAACTCCCAAAACTATTGGAAATCTCTCCTTTAGCATCTTTAGAAACAGCATCTGTTAACACGTTTATACTTGCTCCAAAAGCACCAGCTCCATTGGTAGATGTCCCAACTCCACGTTGCAATTGTAAGCTCTCAACAGAGGAAGAAATATCTCCTAAATTAACCCAAAAAGTTCCTAAGCTTTCTGAATCGTTGTAAGGAATTCCATTTATAGTTATGTTTGTAGATTGTGAACTTACTCCACGTACACGAATACCTGTATAACCAACGCCTGCTCCAGCATCACTAGTTGTAACTACAGATGGTAAATAGTTTAAAAGAATAGGAATGTCTTGACCTAAATTACGTTTTTCAAGTTCTTCTTTAGAAACATTAGAATGCGTAATAGGCGACTTTGCGTCCACTCTTAAGGATTTAATTAAGACTTCGTCTAAAGCTTCAACTTTTGTTGAATCTTGTGTTATGGTTTGTGCAAAACTATTTAAAGAAAGCAAGACAAATCCAGCACATAAAATTGATTTTTTTACAGTAAATTTCATTCGAAATATATTTATCACGAATAAAAAGAGGTCATTATTCTATTAAAAATAATTAATTTTCGTTAAGTCTTTACAAGAAATTTTAAAGTTATGTAATCTCTTAATTGTAAAGATTAACACAGTAACAAAATAATTAATTCGCAATGACAAAACATTCAATTTCCTAAACAGCATTACCTGTTCTAGGTTCAATGGGTATGATCTCAGCCGTTTTTAGGCACCCCTTTTTTGAGAACAGTGCAAAGGTAATTTACATTTTTGATTTTCAATAAATAATTTTGGGTTTTTTTTAGTCTAGTCTTGGTTTACTCCTATTTGCTTTACGCTCTTTATTTACACGTTTATTTTTAAGTCGTTTAAAAACAACTGCCTTTGGTGTTTTTGTAGGAATGCGTCTTTTTTGAATATATAAAGCAGATTTTAGTACTTGAATTATTCTTTTAATTGCAATATTCTTATTTTTATGTTGGCTTCTACTTTCACCACATTGTAAAATTAATAATCCGTCTTTGTTAATTCGGTTGGATAATTTGAGTTTAATAACTTGTTTTTGATTTTCGTTTAAAACTAAAGACGTCTCTAAATTAAAGGATAACTCTATTTTAGAGGATACTTTATTTACATGCTGTCCTCCTGCTCCAGAGCTTCTTATTGCTTTAAAGTTAAACTCTTTTATAAGTGCTTCTTCTTCAAACATTATACTTGATGTGTAGCTTTTAGCAAATCTGTTACTGTTTTAACAGGATTGAAAGTAACAAGTGGGACTTCTACAAAAATAGTGTTCCAATGTGCCATGCTTCCATTCCAAAGACCAGGAGATTCGAGAGCTTTTATATCTTTTCCTGTTTTTGTCTTCATGGTAATAAATCCAGTTTTAGAATCTACAAACTTAGTGAGATCGAATTTTTCTCCTTTGTAGTTTTTAACTCCGCAAACTAAATCTACTGGATTAAAATGGGTTGCGTTTTTTAAAATATTCTTTTGGTGTCTATTCTTTTTATCTACTTGTGCAGATTCTACAATTTGTAGAGAAACTGTTCCACTTTCATCTTTTACCCAAAAAGGTCCTCCACCTGGTTCTCCCTCGTTTCTAACCATTCCACAAACTCTAATAGGCCTATTTAGTTTGGTTTTTAAATATTCTAATTGATATTTAGGTGAATATCTTTCGAATTCATGAGAGATATTTACATTCAGTTTTTTTCTTAAAAAACGGGCAATCTCAATGGTCTTAGCTTCACCAAGTTCTTCTGCCTCCAACTGTTTTAAATAGCTAAAAGCTTGTTCTTGAAGTTTCAGCAAAATACCAGCTAGAATTTTTTTATGTTTTGCTACTTCATTTTCATATTTATAAACCACAACATTATCAATGTTTTTTATAAAAATAATATCTGCATCAAAATCGTTTAAGTTAGCTAATAAAGCACCATGACCAGATGGTCTAAAATGTAAAGAACCATCTGTGTTTTTAACAGGTTCATTTTTAGTTGTTACAGCAATAGTATCTGTCTCTTCTTTTTGATAAGAGTAAAAAATACTGAATTTTGTATTCGTTTTTCGTTCTACTATAGTTTGAATACGATTAAACTCTTGAACAAAAACATCTTTATAGATTTCAGAAATTGTAAAATGAAGTGTTGCTTTGTTTTTAGAAGTTGCATACAAAGCAGCTTCAAATAAATGCTCTTCAAAAGCTGTTGCAATGTGGTCTTTATATTTATGAAATGGCAATAAACCTTTAGGGAAATTACTGTAGTTTAAATGCTTCTCATCTAGAAGTGTCTTTGCTAATAACACAACTTTTTCATTATTAGAAAGCCTGTTATACTCTGGATTATTATCTTGAGTAGTTTGAATTAATGTTTTGTAAAATGGAAATTTTTCTAGACCAACCAAAAACAAAGAAAGCTCTGTTGCTTTATGTTTATTGATATAAGAATTTACACTTTCTTTTTTAATATTATAAGTTTCTAAGAATTCGAATAAAAACTTAAACATTCTAGTAGCAGCTCCAGATGCAGGAACAAACTTAATAATATTTAAAAGCTCTTTTTGGGTGTTGTAAAAGGTTAAATAGTCTTGGTTTTCTTTATCAGAAAGTTTTAAAATTCCATGGCCTAATATGGCTGCAGACTCTAAATTTACACAAGGTAATCCAGATTTAAAAGTTTCAATTTGCTTTAAAACCTTTGCAACTGTAAGTCCTTTGTCTTCAATCTGTTTTATTTGTGTTGTAGTGAAATTCACTTTATTTTTTCATCAATTTATCTATGTGCTTTACTGCTGTTTGGAGGCGTAATTTTTTATTTCCTTTTAGCAAAACATAGGGTCTGTTATAGTTTTTTAAAGCTGTCTCAAAAACCTTAAACATAGCTTCTCTTTCTTCTGGCTTGTCTCTTAAATCATCTGCCTCCCAAGGTGTATCAATATACGTTAAAAAGTATAAATCGTAAGTATTTTCTATAGCATATTTTTCTAATAATGAATCGCAAGTTCCAGAATAGTATGTTTCAGAATACACTTTTGTTTCTAACAAATCTGTATCGCATATTAAAATTGAATCTGTTTTTTTTGATAATTCGTTTTCTAGAGCCATTTGCCCAATAGCAATTGGTAATATATCCTTAGGCTCACACGTTTTGCGTTCGTTATTCCATTTGTTTTGAAGATATTCGCGAGCATATTCACGTACCCAAACCGAATTGTAATAACGAGCTAACTGACTTGACAAAGTTGTTTTTCCCGTTGATTCTGGACCAAATAATACTACTTTTAAGCAATTTGCTGGTTGTTGTTCAAGTGCTTTTTCCATGCTAAATATCCAAATATTGCTATTAATGTAAATCCTAAATATTGAAAACTAGTAAAAGTAAATCCTTTATAAAAATATAATGGTATAGAAATCACATCGCCTATTATCCAAAAAATCCAATTCTCAATTTTTCGTTTTGCCATTAACCACATACCAACAAAGAAAATTGCAGTGGTAATAGTATCGACGTAAGCAACCCAATTGGACCATTTATTGAATGTTTTATAGACTATAAAAACAAATAACAAGGTTGCTAAAAAGATAAATACGCTTATCTTTTTTTCTTTATTTGTTGTTCTAGAAATTGGTGTAACCTCATTATCTTTTCCTTTTCTATTCCAAACATACCAACCAAAAACACTCATTATAAAATAGTAAGCATTTATCATCATATCGCCAAGTAACTCCCATTTTAGAAGTAAGTAGACAAAAATCAAAGTGCTTATCATTCCTGTTGGGAAAACTAAAATATTATTTTGTTTTGAAAGCCAAACAGATATAAACCCAAAAATAACAGCTGTAATTTCTAAGGTGATGTCTAAAGTTGAATAGCTAGAGTATTGATAGAAAAAAAAATCAGAAATTTGGTTCATAATCGCTTCTATCTGTTTTTACTATTTTAATTGTTAGTACACAAATATCTTGATTCTCGAAAGACGCTTTAATAGCTTTTGTTAAAAAAGGCATTAAGGTATTATACTTTCCATAAATTTGAGTACTTAATGGGTTTTCTAAAACTTTAAATTCAGAATCGCGAAGAACTTTTATAAAGTCTATAACGTGTTTTTCGTAATCATCTTGTAAAGGTGATAAGGTAAGGTCTACAGATATATACATACTATCGTTTTATTTCTTCAAAAAAATCTTCATCTAGCTCAAAAGCGGTACCAATTACAACCATATTAGCTCCAGCTCTAAACGCTTTTTTAATTGCAAATTTACTTTTAATTCCTCCTCCTACTATTATTGGTATATTAATTTCTGCCTTTACAGCTTTTATAATTGTTTCTTTAACTTCTTGTTTTGCTCCACTTCCTGCCTCTAAGTAAACAAGTTGCATACCTAATAATTCTGAAGCTTTTGCTGTATCTACAATCTCTTGCAAATTAGTTAAAGGCTCTGTATTTGTAACTTTTTGTGTTGCTGTTTTTTTTCCATCATCAATTAGAATATAACTGGTTGGAATAACCTCTAAATCGCAATGTCTTAATTTTGAAACTGCTTTTACGTGCTGACCAATTATATATTCTGGATTCCTTCCAGAGGTTAAAGATAAAAACAAAATAGCATCAGCTTTATTTGTCACTTGGCATACATCACCTGGAAATAATAGTACAGGCAATTTAGTGAGTGGTTTTATAGCAGTAATTAAGACTTCTGTTGCTTTATCTAAAACTAAACTTCCACCAACAAATATATGTGTGGCAATAGATTTATTAACTTTATCTATAAATTGCGATACATTTTCAAGATTAAACTTATCTGGATCTATTAAAACTGCTAGATTTCGTTTTTCAGTTTTTATGTGTTGTAAAATAGACTTCATATTATTCTATTACATAAGCACAAGTGAAGCCTTCAAATTCAATGAAATGTGATTGATATCTATATTTCTTAAATTCATAATCTATCCAACACACAGTACCTTGAGCTTCTAACATAAACGGAAGTACTAAAAAATGCACGTTAAATAACATTCCTGGTGTCGCAAATAACTTGTAAAGCGATTCTTTAATGCCCCAAATAACAGTTAATTTTCTTATGTAATCAATATTAAAATGATCTAAATAATCGAACTCGTAATCCACAAATTTATTAGCTATAATAGCAATTTTATCACGTTGTTTTTCAATATCTATTCCAACTTTAGTATCACTTACAATCACTCCTGAAAATGTAAAACTATGTGTTATTGAAATATGCTTACCATCTTTTAAATGTGGTTTCCCATTAGCATCATAAAACAAATCTTCATCTGTATAACCAAAATCTCGCAACAAATGTCTTACACTTAAAAACCCACGCTGATGGAGTTCACTTTTCATACCCAAAACACGTTCTAAACTTTGTGGTTTTAAATCTAAAGGAGAAATTAATGCATTGTAAGACTCTTCAATCTTCCAGATTTTAACAGTAGTTTGTGAGTTTATTATAATGGATTTGTAAAGAGGCATTTAATATTCTAAATGTTATTGATTATCTTTGCACTGCCCGAAGCAGATTTGGCATTTTGTTAAGCGAATTTAACTATTTAAGTGTTAATCCCAAAGGCTAATTATTATTATAAAATTAAGAAAGATTTAATATGAGTACTAAAACAATTGCTTACGTACCTAATAAGGTAAAAGATATGTCGCTTGCGGCTTGGGGAAGAAAAGAAATTAGTTTAGCAGAAGCAGAAATGCCAGGCTTAATGAGTTTGCGTGAAGAATACAAAAACGAGCAACCTTTAAAAGGAGCAAGAATTGCAGGATGTTTACACATGACTATACAGACTGCAGTTTTAATTGAAACGTTACAAGCTTTAGGTGCAGAAGTAACTTGGAGTTCTTGTAATATTTTCTCGACACAAGACCAAGCAGCTGCTGCCATTGCAGAAGCTGGAACTGCTGTTTACGCCTGGAAAGACATGACAGAAGAAGAGTTTGATTGGTGTATAGAGCAAACCTTATTTTTTGGAGAAGACCGTAAACCATTAAATATGATTTTAGATGATGGTGGAGATTTAACTAATATGGTTTTAGATAAATACCCAGAGTTATCTGCTGGAATTAAAGGTTTATCTGAAGAGACAACAACTGGAGTTCATAGACTTTACGAGCGTGTAAAAAACGGAACATTAACAATGCCAGCCATTAACGTAAACGATTCTGTAACTAAGTCAAAATTCGATAATAAATATGGTTGTAAAGAATCTGCAGTAGATGCTATTCGACGTGCAACAGATATTATGTTGGCTGGGAAACGTGTTACTGTTTGTGGTTATGGTGATGTTGGAAAAGGTACCGCAGCTTCTTTTAAAGGTGCAGGAAGTATTGTAACAGTAACTGAAATTGACCCAATTTGTGCATTACAAGCTGCAATGGATGGTTTCGAAGTTAAAAAACTAGAAACTGTTGTTGCAAACAGCGATATTGTTATTACAACAACTGGAAATAAAGATATTGTTCGTGCTGAGCATTTTGAAGCTATGAAAGACAAAGTTATTGTAGCTAATATTGGACACTTTGATAATGAAATACAAGTAGGTTGGTTAAACAAAAAGTATGGACACACTAAAGACACCATTAAACCTCAAGTAGATAAATATAATATAGACGGAAAAGATATTATTTTACTTGCAGAAGGTCGTTTAGTAAACTTAGGTTGCGCTACTGGTCACCCAAGTTTTGTAATGAGTAACTCATTTACAAACCAGACTTTAGCTCAAATCGAATTGTGGAAAAACAGTGCAGCATACAAAAATGATGTATACATGTTACCTAAGCATTTAGATGAAAAAGTAGCAAAGTTACACCTTGAAAAAATTGGTGTTGAGCTTACCGAATTAGCAGACTACCAAGCAAATTATATTGGTGTAAAAGTCGAAGGCCCATATAAGCCTGAGCATTACAGATATTAAAAATCACTCTGTAAAAAGGAGTCTAAAATTATAAAACCCAAACATAACTTGTTTGGGTTTTCTTTTTTAATTCTTTTAAATGATTATCTTCAATATCTCAAAACAGATTTCATGAGTATTCAAAAGTTAAATATTGCGCTTAATACATTAGAATCTTATATTGAAAGACACAATGTTTCCAACATTAAAATATCTAAAAGCGCAATTGCTTGGCATATAGACCACAGCCTAAAAGTTATTAATAATGTAATAGCTGCAGTACAAAAATCAGAACCAGATACTTATAAAAATAATTTTAGTTTTTTGGGAAAAGTATTCTTTGCAATTGGGTATTTTCCAAGAGGAAAAGCTAAAGCACCAAAACACGTTAAACCACCAGAAGTTATTTTAAAAGAAGACCTTATTTCTCAAGTTGCTTTAGCTAAAGCAAATATTAAAACAATAGCTAGATTAGATGATAACGCATATTTTATACATCCACTATTTGGAAATATAAATACACCAAAGATTTATCGTTTTTTAGTGATTCATACCAATCATCATTTAAAGATTATAAATGAAATTATTAAGAAATAATCACAAACAAAAAAACGCCTTTCTTTTAAGAAAGGCGTTTTTAAATATTTTAAAGTATAAAAATTACTAAGCCTCAAAAGGCTCAATAGAAACATAAGACTTATTGTCTTTTTTCTTAGTAAATTTCACTAAACCATCAACTTTAGCATGTAAAGTGTGATCTTTTCCTTGGTATACGTTTTCAGCTGGGTGATGTGTATTCCCTCTTTGTCTTAATATGATATTTCCAGCAATAGCAGCTTGTCCACCAAATATCTTAACGCCTAAACGTTTTGATTCTGATTCTCTACCATTCTTCGAACTACCAACTCCTTTTTTGTGAGCCATGATCTTAAGGTTTTATTTTGTTTATATTTAAAGTGTAAAGCAATTATGCCTTACCACCATCTAATTCGTCTTGCCATTTCTTTAACTCATCCCATTTACCTTCAGCTGCCAATTTAGCTTGTGCTGGCCAAGTATCTGTAACATGATTACCACGAACACCTGAGATAATTTCAGAAATTTTAGCTGCATCAGTTTTTGCTAATTCAGCAAAAGTTGAGATTCCTGCTTCTACCAATGTAGATGCAATTTTAGGACCAATACCTTCAACTTTCTTTAAATCATCAGCTGAACTAGTTGCTTTAGCAGCAGCCTTTTTTGGCGCAGCTTTTTTAGCTTTTGGAGCAGTGGCTTTAGCTTCTACTTTAGGTTCAACTTTTTTAGTTTCTTTCTTTGGAGTTGCATTTTCAGCTTTATTTGCTGGTTTTGCTCCTGAAGCTACAATGCTTTCAATAATAATTTCAGATAAGGCTTGTCTGTGTCCATTTTTAACACGGTAACCTTTTCTTCTTTTCTTTTTAAAAACAATAACTTTATCACCTTGAAGGTGCTTTAAGACTTTTGCACTTACTTGTGCTCCGCCTATAGCTGGGGCGCCTAAAGTAACATTGTCACCATCTGCAATTAAAAGTACATTGTCAAAAGACACTGCTTTACCTTCTTCTGTTGCTAAACGATTAACAAAAACTTTTTGGTCTTTTTCAACTTTAAATTGATGCCCTGCTATCTCTACAATTGCGTACATAGCGTAACGTTTTTTATTAATTTGTTATTTAAATAATATACTTTCTTCTCTGAAAGCGGATGCAAATATACTTCTAATAAATTAATTTGCAAACGTTTTTATTAGTGATTACTAATATTTTAAGTATTAATCCTTCACTTTACAACGAGGGATTTGTGTTAAGGGATAGAAAACCTTTTGAAAATCCAATAAATAAACTACTCTTATTATGTTGGTGGTATGTTTCGGCTTTTCTTAAAAAGCTGCATACAAGTTAAAGTTAAAACCACTGTTGTTGCGAAACCCATTATTGCAACCACAAAAGTTACTAAACCAACGCTTACATTATAATCACCCTTAAAAACGGATAATAAATTTAAAAGAAAATCACTATTTATTTCTGTTGTATACAATAAAAAGAATACTGTAAACATTAATGTTGCTAAAAAACCCGCAACAATACCAACAGTAAAACCACCAGAATAACTAAAAGCATTACTTTGCTCTAATTTATAATATCGTATAGTTTCATATATACCAAACCCAACAATTATAGAATTACCTATACTATATGCAGGATGTGTGTGCAAGCCAAAAAGGGAAAGCACAAGAAAAAAAGAGATTAGCAAGGCGCCTAATACTATGCCAAATCGTATTGGAAGTGCAAAATTTTTCATGTTTATTATGGTATTTAAAATTAGTTTTACTTTAAATTTCGTGAAAAAAGAGCCGAAAAATGATAATTCATTGTTAAATTTTTAACATAAGCTACGCTTTAAGTTCATCTATTAGTAATTTTGTTAGAAATCTGTAACAGATTACGTAAGTCAAAGACTTATATTTCAATTAACATTAAATATCTCACAATGAAAAAAAGTTTATTCTCCTTAGCAGCTTTGTTATTGGCTGGACTATCAGCTAATGCTCAAGAAGTTAAATTTGAAGAGTACGATTTAAGTAACGGTATGCGCGTTATTTTACATCAAGACAACACAGCTCCTGTAGTTACAACCTCTGTAATGTACCATGTTGGTGCAAAAGATGAAGACCCAGAACGTACTGGTATGGCACATTTTTTTGAACACCTTTTATTTGAAGGTACAAAAAACATTGAGCGTGGTGAATGGTTTAAAATTGTAACTTCTAATGGAGGAAGCAATAATGCAAACACTACAGACGATAGAACTTATTATTACGAAGTTTTTCCTTCTAACAGTCTTGAATTAGGATTATGGATGGAATCTGAACGTTTAATGCATCCTATTATTAACCAAATAGGTGTAGATACACAAAATGAAGTTGTAAAAGAAGAAAAACGTCTGCGTGTAGATAATTCTCCATATGGAAAATTTATTGAGAACGTAAAACTTCATATGTTTAAAAAGCATCCATACAAAGGAACAACCATTGGAAAAATGGCTCATTTAGATGCCGCTTCTTTAGAAGAATTTCAAGCATTCAATAAAAAATTCTACGTGCCAAATAATGCCGTTTTAGTTGTTGCTGGTGATATAGATGTTCCTTCAACAAAAAAAATGATTGAAGACTATTTTGGACCTATTCCAAGAGGCGAAGACATCGTTAGAAACTTCCCAAAAGAAGATCCTATTACAAAAACTATTAAAGCAAAAGCTTACGATGCTAATATACAGGTTCCTGCAATAATGGCAGCCTACAGAACTCCTGCAATGACAGAAAGAGATGCATATGTTTTAGATATGTTATCTAGTTATTTAAGCGATGGTAAAACTTCTAAACTTTACAAAAGACTTGTAGACGATAAAAAAATGGCATTACAAGTAGGAGCTATTAACCAAAGTCAAGAGGATTATGGAACATATATAGTTTTTGGTTTACCATTAGGTGACAACTCTTTAGAAAGCATACTAGCAGAAATTGACGACGAACTCGTTAAGGTACAAACTGAGTTAATGACAGAAAGAGATTACCAAAAACTTCAAAATAAATTCGAAAACAATTTTGTAAACTCAAACTCTAGTATATCTGGAATAGCAAATTCTTTAGCGAGATATTACATGTTATATGATGATGTAAATTTAATTAATAACGAAATTAATATTTACAGATCTATAACTAGAGAAGAAATACAAGCAGTTGCTAAAAAATACTTAAACCCAAACCAACGTTTGGAATTAGAGTATTTACCAGAAGTAAAAGAAGAAAAATAATACAATAGAAAAAACATACACAATGAAAACAAAAATAACAGCACTTATAGCACTGTTTTTACTATCAATTTCAGCAACTGCTCAAATAGATAGATCTGTGCAACCAAAACCAGGTCCAGCTCCAGCTATTACTTTGGAAGTTCCTGGAGAATTCGAACTTAAAAACGGACTTAAAGTCTTAGTAGTAGAAAACCATAAATTGCCAAGAGTATCATTCTCATTAGTCATTGACAATCAACCAGCAGTTGAAGGAAATATAGCAGGAGTTTCTGGTATTTTAGGATCTATGATGGGTAACGGAACAACTTCTATCTCTAAAGATGAGTTTAACGAAGAAATAGATTTTCTTGGTGCTAGATTAAGCTTTGGCTCTAGTAATGCCTATGGAAGTTCTTTAACAAAATATTCTGAAAGAATATTAGAGTTAATGGCAGATGCAGCAATGAATCCTTTATTAACAGAAGAAGAATTCCAGAAAGAAAAAGAAAAAGCTATAGAAGGTTTAAAATCTAATGCTAAAAGTGTAGACGCAGTTGCATCTCGTGTTGGTAGCGCATTGTCTTATGGGAAAAAACATCCTTATGGAGAGTTTGTAACAGAGGAAACTTTAAATAATATTACACTAGATAACGTTCGTGCTCATTTTCTAAAAAACTATAATCCTAATAATGCTTATTTAGTTGTTGTTGGTGATGTAGATTTTAGAACAATAGAAAAGCAAGTAAAAAAGTACTTTAAAAAATGGGAAAAAGGAATAGATGTAACTAAAAATATTCCAGAAGTATATAACAATGTAAATGCAACAGAAATTAATTTTGTAGATATGCCTAATGCAGTGCAATCTAACATCTCTGTAACTAGTAATGTTAAATTAAAAATGGGTGATCCAGATTATCACGCAGTCTTAATTGCTAACAAAATTTTAGGTGGTGGCTTTGGTTCATACTTAAATATGAATCTTCGTGAAGAGCATGGTTACACTTATGGTGCACGTTCAAGTGTAGGCACAGACCGTTATGGAGCCTCTAGATTTAATGCAACTACGGCTGTTAGAAACGCTGTAACAGATAGTGCTGTTGTGGAATCTTTAAAAGAAATTAAAAGAATTAAGACAGAAAAAGTTTCTGCCGAAGACTTAAAAAATGCTAAAGCTAAATACGTTGGAGACTTTGTATTAGCATTAGAGCGTCCACAAACTATTGCTAACTATGCTTTAAATATAAAACTAAATGATTTACCTAAAGACTTCTACAAAACCTATTTAACAAAAATCAATGCTGTTTCTATTGAAGACGTTCAACGTGTTGCAAACACTTACTTTTCTGATAAAAATGCAAGAGTTATTGTTGTTGGAAAAGGAAGCGAAGTCGTTACAAATTTAGAAAAAACAGGAATCCCTATTAAATACTTCGATCCTTTTGCAACAGAAGTTAGTAAACCTGTATTCTCTAAGCCAGTTCCAGCAGGAGTAACTGCACAAACTGTGTTAGACGCTTACTTAAATGCCGTTGGTGGTAAAACAACATTAGAGAATGTAACAACTTTAGTTCAAGAAATGAGTGCCTCTTTTCAAGGACAAAATATGGCTATGACGCTTAAGCAACAAAGTCCAAATTTAATTGCTACAGATGTTAGCATTCTAGGTATGGGAAGTGTTTTTAAGCAAGCATTTAATGGCGAAACTGGTTACATGGCACAAATGGGAAATAAACAGCCTATGCCAGCAGAAGCTGTTGAAAAAGCAAAAGCTAAAAAAGGTTTATTTGAAGAAATAAACTTATTAAATGACGCTTCTAAAAAACTATCAGTATCAGGAATTGAACCTGTAGATGGAGCAGATGCTTATGTTATTGTAATTGAAGACAAAGATGGAGAAACTTCTAAAAACTATTATGATGTAACTTCAGGATTAAAAATAAAAAGTGTTTCTACTACTAAAGGACCAAGTGGAAAAGATGTTACTCAAGAAAGAACCTATGGTGACTATAAAGAAGTAAATGGTATTAAATTTCCACATATAACATCTGTACCAATGGGTGGACAAAATGTAGAACTAAAAGTAAGTGCTATTAAAGTAAATGAACCACTAACAGCTGCTGACTTTGAATAATAAAAGTTATTTTGTACATATACTAAAATCTGAATTCGAAAGGCTTCAGATTTTTTTTTGCTTTTTATTTGCCATATACACTCCTAATAGAATAATAGCAGAAGCAACAATTTGAATTGCACTAAAAGTCTCGCCATCCAGCAATCCCCAAATAAGAGCTACTATAGGCATGATATAAGTTACAGAAGAAGCAAAAACTGGAGTCGAAATCTGAACTAATGTATTAAACAAGACCTTGGCAATTGCAGTGCCAAAAAGGGATAAGACAGCAACATAAAAAACCGACAAACCTAAATCTGGACGACTTAAACTTTCTGCTGTAAAAAAACCGGTAAATATTAAAACTATTATGGCAGGCAAAATAATAGTAACATAATTTCCAACAGCAATAGTTAACGGTTTTACCTCTTGCAGATAACGTTTTATAATATTAACGTTAGCAGCATACATTAAAGTAGACGCAATAATAAAACCGGCAAATAAGTAGTTTTGTTCTGGATTTAACGCAGCACCTTTTAAAATTAATAATGTAGTACCAATAAAACCAATTATAACACCTAAAATCTGTCGTCTAGTAGACGTTATTTTAAAAATCGCTAATCCCATTAAAACGGTGTTTAGTGGTACTAAAGAATTTAAAACAGAAACAACAGCACTATCAATTTCAGTTTCTGCAATAGCAAAAAAGAAAGCTGGAATAAAAGACCCTAAAAATCCAGATAATGCAATCCATTTCCAATCTTGTTTTTTTATTGTTCCAATAGTTTTAAAACCAACAGAAAACAAAAATAAGCCAGTAATTACAGTTCTTAAAGCGCCTAATTGATAAGGTGTCAAGCCTATTAATGCCTTTTTTATAAGAATAAAACTTGTTCCCCAAATAATAGATAATATAATTAGGTAACTCCATTTAGATTGTTTCATTTTATATGCCAAGTTAATTTGCCCATGCAAAAAAATGAAATTTTTAAGACAATAAACAGATATAATTGTTAGTTTTGTAAACAAAAATCAATAACCATGAAAAATTTAAAAAACATATTAGCAATCGCTATTATTTCAATCGCTGCTTTTAGTTGTAAAAACGAAGCACAACCAGAAGTTAAGACTGTTGAAACAGAAGTAGAAGTAACTAAAGCAGAACTAGATCCTAACGCAACTTATGCAAAAGCCGAATTTAAAATTGAAGGTATGACCTGTGCAATGGGATGCGCAAAAACCATCGAGAAAAAAATGGCTAAAATGGAAGGTGTAAAATCTGCGACTGTAGATTTTGGACGTGAGTTAGCAATGGTAGAATACGACGAAGCAAAAGTAACACCAACTACTCTTGAAGCTACTGTAACAAGTGTTGCAGATACTTACAAAGTAAAAGATATGAAAACAGTAGAGGCATTTTCTAAAGAAGAGAAGAAGGCTTGTGCTGCAGACTGTAAAAAAGACTGTTGTAAAAACAAAACAGAAGCTGAAAAAATGGCTTGTGCAAAAGATTGTAAAAAAGCATGTTGTGCCAAGGAAACTAAAGCATAATTTTTAAAACTAAAAAATCAAAGCTCCAACATTATGTTGGAGTTTTTTTTTAAGTAAATTATTACTTTTGTAAGAATGAGTGATTAATTGTATTTATTCTTTTATAACTTCTGTTAGCTGGTCTAAACCAATGCGTTTACTAATAATTTTTTTTATTATTATCTAGTACAAAAACACTAGGATAAAAAGTAAGATTATAATTTTTTAAAGCCGTTTCTTGATCAATAGCAAGTTTAACATGTAACCAGTTTTTTATTTTTGATGCTTTAGCAGCATCAGTACATTTTTTGGCTCCTTCTACATCACCAAAACATACAGCAATCAATTCGGCACCTAAATTTTTAAGCTTTTCATAATCACTAATTAAATCTAAATTGTTACTTTTTTTACAGTTTAAACAATCTGATTTCAAAAAGTACAGCACAGTGTATTTATTTTTTAATTCGTGTAAATTAAATTTTATTCCATTAGTTGCTTCTAAGCTTAAATTTGGTGCAACTTTACCAATTAAAATTGGTTTAAGCGTATTTGCGTTTTCTAGTATTTTATTTAATTGCTCCTGTTCAATCCAATCTGCATCACCTGTAGCATAATAATTATTAACAATATGAACATAAACAGCGTCCATACCTACTATTTTTGATTTTGCATATTTGTTTAGAAAAATAACCGTAAAGTTTTTAAAATTTTCTTTAGAGGGCTTCATTTTGTTTAACAATAAGTCTACAGCTGTAATTATAGAATCTGGATGTTGAACAGTTAATTTATCTAAATAGTCTTCAACTTTGTTATAAAAAAATGGTGTTCTTAGAAGTCTAGAATCTACAAGATTAATATTATCGAAATAATGATTTTTATAATATTCCCATTTCTGCTTTTGTATCTCAGCTTCCAAGCCTTTAAATTCTGGTTCTATTAACGGCAAATTTGCTTTAATTATTACTGCTAAAAATGAATTGGGATGATTTTTAATTATATTTTTTTGGTAAGCAACAACCTGGTTGTTTAACTCCTCTTTTATAGAACTATCGTCATTATTGTATGCTTCTTTCTGTTCTTCTTTTTTACTAAAAATAAACTTTTGGTAATCGAGAAATAATGTACTCTCATTAGAATCATCTTTAAAACTTATAGTTTCAATTATATTATTATAATCTAATGAAATTTCAATATTTTGATTGTTTTCTGTAATCAAAATTTCAAAAGTATTATTATTTGGCTTAAAGACTAAAGAATAAATACCTGGTTAAAAAGGTGTTTCGCTGTTTAGTGTAAAAGCACCATCTACTTCTTTAACAAAAGAGTCTTTGCCAGTAGATGAGTTTTCTACCAAATAGTGCTTATTATTTAAAGGATAAGCTAATTGTAAATCGTTACTTGAGTAGTTTCTAGCTATTACTTTAATTTGATATTGCTTTGGTGATAGGTTGAATTTTTTATTTTTACCAAAGGAAAAAAATGATACTAAAACTGAAAATATAATTAAGATTAGTTTTTTCATATTGAATTAATTTTCAATAAGATTTATTTGATTTTACAATCTTATTTTACACAATTTATTTCTTTTTAAAGAGAATATCAAATTCAATTTATAAAACGTCTAGAACAAACAAAAATAAATTATTACTTCTTCCACTCTAAACTCTCCATGATACGTCTAATATCTTTTTGTAGATAATGTGCTGCAGGCAGTATAGAATCGTAATTAGGTTTAGCGTAAAAATATAAAGAGCCTGTAATAAAATGATTAATACTATCTGTTACATAAAACTGAGATTGTGAGGCAGCATTACCACCAACATCGTAAAACATACCATAAACACTACGTTCTGGATTTAAGTATTCGAATTCATCAATAGCATCTGCTTTTTGTGTATGCTCTTGGGTAAAGTTTTGAGCATTTTTAAGATAGGTCTTTAAATAAGAGTTGTTACCATTTATTGCCTTATAGGTAAGGTAAATTGTACCTTTAAGTTTAGGATACTCTATAGTAATACCATAACTAGTAGTTTCTCCTTTAAGTGTTTTTGTTCTTAAATCTTTACCCATTATATTACGCTCGAAAGTAAATGGCATTTTTGCAATATCTTCAGTCTTGTATATAGCTTCTGGATATTCTAATGCTAAATAAGCTTTTGGTTTAGGTGTTGGGTCTTCTGCGCAACCAGAAAAAGCTATAAGTATTAAGATAATAAAGAATAGGTTTTGTTTCATAATAAGAGTACTTATTTAAACGTTGTCTAATAAGTTTCGTTTTTAAGGCATAGTCACCTTTACTCGCTTAATTCGTTTTTTGTCTAAAGCTTCTATTGTAAAAACGTAATTTTCGAAATTTATTTTACTAGCTTGTCTTGGGAAGCTTCCTGAAATTTCAAGAATAAATCCTGCAAGTGTTTCAGCTTCACCTTTGTTGTCCTCGAAAATAGCTTCTTCTTCTAATTTTAGAATTTTATAAAAATCTTTTAAAGCTGTTTTGCCTTCAAATACATAATTTTTATCGTCTAATTTAGAATAATGTACATCTTCATCGTCAAACTCATCACTTATATCTCCTACTATTTCTTCAATAATATCTTCTAAAGACACCAAGCCTGAAGTTCCACCATACTCATCTACAACTACTGCTAGATGTACTTTTTTTTCTTGAAACTCAGACATTAAATCGTCTAACTTTTTATTTTCTGGCACAAAAAAGGGCTCTCGTAATAAGGTGGTCCAATCAAAATCTTTGGTATCTATATGTGGCAACAAATCTTTAACATACAAAATACCAACAATAGTATCTACATTATCTTTAAAAACAGGTATTCTAGAGTAGCCATTGTCTGTAATCTCAACGATTATTTCGCTGTATTTTTGTTCTATATTTAAGGCAAAAATATCTAGTCGAGGTCGCATAACTTGTTTGGTGTCTGTATTACCAAAAGAGACTATACCTTTTAATATTTTTTGTTCTTCTTTTGTAGTATCGTCTTCGCTTGTAAGTTCTAAGGCTTGAGATAATTGGTCTACACTTAAGTTAGACTTCTGTTTACCTAGTTTGTTATGAATACCTAATGTTATGGCTCGCATTGGCAAACTTAAAGGCGAAAAAATAACGTCTAGAACCTTTAACGGATAAGCCATAAACATAGAAAACTTAATATTATTTCTGCTAGCATATACTTTAGGTAAAATCTCTCCAAAAAGAAGAATTAAAAAAGTAACAACAACTACTTCTACAATAAACTTTACAATAGCATTAGTTATACCTTGAAACATATAATTACCTAAGAATGCAAACAAAATAACAATACCAATATTTATAAAATTATTGGCTACTAAAATTGTTGCAAGTAATTTTTTAGGACGTTCCAGAAGCTTATTAATAATCTGGCTAGCTTTATTAAATTGAAGTGCCTCGTCCTCTAAATCTGTTTTGGTTAGGGAGAATAGTGCTACTTCTGCTCCAGAAATTAATGCAGAACAAAACAACAATACAAAAAACAATACAAAGCCAAAGATTACAGAGATATCTATAGCTAAAAAAGTAATAATTAAACTCGTGGGTTCAGAATCCAATGGTTAGAAATTTAGTTTAAAATGGTAAATCGTGGTCACTAGCAGCTTTTCCTGCAGTTTCCTCCTTTATTTCTGTAGGCTTTTGTGGTTGCGCTTGTGTTGTATTAGCTGCTTGACTCTCTTTTTTAGTGGTTAAAAAAGTAAAATCATTGACTTGAATTTCTGTACTATAGCGATCGTTTCCAGATTCGTCTTGCCATTTTCTCGTTTTAATTCTGCCTTCAACATACACTTTATCACCTTTACTTAGGTGCTTTTCGCAAATTTCGGCAGCCTTATTTCTCATTACAATATTATGCCACTCTACATTAGTTACGCGCTCGTTTGTCGTTTTATTGGTGTAGGTTTCGTTTGTTGCCAACGGAAATCGCCCAACACAGCCACCACCTTCAAAATAGTGCATTTTAACTTCGTCTCCCAAATGCCCAATTAGCATTACTTTATTTAACGTTCCAGACATAATTTGTTTTATTTATAATAGCAAAATTACATTTTTACCAACTGATAAACTTAAATTTAATAAAAAAAGAAAAACTATCTAAACTTAATGTATTAAAAATTAAAGCGTTCTATAAAGTTACTTATTAAAATTGGTACAGGAAAGTCTGTTATTTTTGTTGTTGAAATGCCTTCTGAAAGATTACCATCTATAGTTAGAATCCAAAAGGTAGTATATAAATGTTGGTGAGAAAGCTTATGCACTATTGGTGTTTCATTGTATATTGAGACATTAAAATTTCTATTTTTTAATATTGAAAAGCACTCAAGTTCCGCTTCTATTTCTAAAATATTTACAGGCTGTTTAGTTTCAATTAAAGGAAACTGATACAAGTTTTGCCAGATACCTTTGCCTTCTCTTTTCTCTAAAATTGTTTTTTGATCTGCAGAAAGCATCACCATAAAATTGAAGTATTTTTTCTTCACTTTTAAAGCTTTTAACTTAACTGGTAATTGTTCAATTTTATTTTTTTGAAGCGCAACACAACTTGTATTAAAAGGGCAAATAATACAATCTGGACTTTTAGGCTTACATTGTCTTGCACCAAACTCCATAATAGCTTGATTAAAAGTAGCAGGTTGTTTTGTATCTATAAGTTCCTGAGCTAAAGCTTTAAATTCTTTAAACCCTTTTCCTGTGTTTATAGGAGTAGATATGCCATATATTCTGGACAAAGCTCTATATACATTACCATCTACAACAGCTGTGGTTTCATTAAAGCAAATAGATGCAATGGCACTTGCAGTATAGTCTCCAACTCCTTTTAACTTTATAATTTCATTATACGTATCAGGAAAAACACCATTAAATTCGTTTACTATATATTTTGCAGAGGCATGTAAATTACGTGCTCTAGAATAATAACCTAAGCCTTGCCAAAGTTTTAAAACTTGAGATTCTTCTGCATTTGCTAAATCGAAAACGGTAGGAAATTTAGAAGTAAATGCCTTGTAATAGGGTAAACCTTGAGCAACTTGAGTTTGTTGTAAAATAATTTCTGAAAGCCAAATAAAATAAGGATTGTTTGTTGCTCTCCAAGGCAAATCTCTTTTGTTAACTAAGTACCAGTTAATTAGTTTTTTTGTTATCGCCATTTATAAGTTAAGATTCATCTGCAAAAGTAATTCTTTATCCTATTAAATTTTAATGAATTAGGTTTGAAATATTGAATATTTAATTCCTATATTTGCCAACCTTTAAGAATAGTAATAACAAAACAAGAGAAAGACAATGACTAAAGCTGATTTAGTATCAAAAATTTCTGAGAAATTAGGAATTGAAAAAGGAGACGTTCAAGCAACCGTAGAAACATTCATGGAAGAAGTAAAAACATCTTTAGAAGGTGGTGATAATGTTTATTTACGTGGTTTTGGAAGTTTTATTATAAAAACTAGAGCTGAGAAAACTGGTAGAAATATTTCAAAAAATACGACTATTAAAATACCAGCACACAATATACCAGCATTTAAACCTGCAAAAGTTTTTGTAGAAGGTGTAAAAACTAATGTTGACGTAAAGTAATTTACAACATAAAACGAATTATTAATTTAAAACCAGACATCTTATGCCAAGCGGTAAAAAAAGAAAGAGACACAAGGTTGCAACGCATAAGCGTAAAAAAAGAAGACGCGCTAACCGTCACAAAAAGAAAAAATAATTCAAAAAAGTAGTTTTTATAACTACTTTTTTGGTTTGTTAAAAACAATGTTCTTTGAAAACGAACTTGACTATAATCACGTAAAACCTTGCGTGTAGTTCGAGTTCTTCGGATTTTTATTAAAATCCTGTGAATGTCTTATTTGCGTAAGACAATCCTTTATTTGGTATAATTTACCAAATAAAATAATGTATAATCCATCTGTTATACACAATGTATAATAGATTAAAATTAACAGTATGAATAAAGAATTGATTATCAGATCTAATTCTGACGGTGTTGATTTTGCCTTATTAAAAGATGGAAAACTTATTGAATTACATAAGGAAGAAGATAGTAACAACTTTGCAGTTGGTGATGTGTTTATTGCCAAAATACGTAAAGCTGTTCCTGGACTAAATGCTGCATTTGTAAATGTAGGTTACGAGAAAGATGCCTTTTTGCATTATCACGATTTAGGACCAAAAATAGCTTCTCTTTTACAATTCACAAAACGTGTAAGCACAGGTAAATTAAATGACTTTTCATTAAAAGATTACCAATTTGAAAAAGATATTGATAAAGACGGCAAAATTGCCAGTGTTATAAAGTCTAATCAATCCATGTTGGTACAAATAGTAAAAGAACCTATATCTACAAAAGGCCCAAGAATAAGCTCAGAGCTTTCTATAGCTGGTAGATATATCGTTCTAGTACCTTTTAGTGATCGTATTTCTATTTCACAAAAAATAGAAGACAAAGGCGAAAAAGACAGATTAAAACGTTTGGTTAAAAGTATTACACCTAAAGGTTTTGGTATTATTGTTAGAACAGTAGCCGAAGGCAAAAAAGTAGCCGAATTAGACAAAGATTTACAGAATTTGCTTGGTCGTTGGACCGCAATGTGTAAAAAACTTCATAAAGCACATCATCCATCTAAAGTACATGGTGAATTAAACAAAGCCTCTTCAATGTTAAGAGACATTTTTAACGACTCGTTTACCGGAATTCAAGTGGATGACGAAGCGCTTTATATTCAGATTAAAGATTATGTGCAACAAATTGCACCTAACAAGGAATCAATAGTCAAATTACATCAATCTAACACTCCTATTTTTGAAAAATTTGGAGTTGATAGACAAATTAAAACCGCTTTTGGAAAAACGGTTTCAATGGCTAAAGGTGCCTATTTAGTTATAGAGCATACAGAAGCATTGCATGTTGTTGATGTAAACAGTGGAAATAGATCTAATAAAGCTAATTCACAAGAAGAAACAGCATTAGAAGTTAATTTAATTTCTGCTACAGAAGTGGCAAGACAACTTCGCCTTCGAGATATGGGAGGAATTATTGTAGTAGATTTTATTGATCTTAATAAAGCTGAAAACAGGAAAGCACTATACAACCATCTTCGTGATGAAATGAAAGATGATAGAGCTAAACATAAAATATTACCTCCAAGTAAGTTTGGATTGATTCAAATTACGAGACAAAGAGTAAGACCAGAGATGAACATTAAAACCAGAGAAGAAAACCCTAATGGGAATGTTGGTGAAGAAGTTGAAGCTCCAATAGGCATTCTGTCTAAAATCAATCATGATTTAGAGATATTATTAAAAAAAGACTATAAAAAGATAACTTTAAACACACATCCTTTTATAGCAGCCTTTTTAACTAAAGGCTTTCCATCTATTCGTTCAAAATGGTTTTTTGAACACAAAAAATGGGTCAAAATTCAACCTAGAGATGCTTACACATATTTAGAATATCATTTTTTAGATAAAAATGGTGACACTATTAAATAATAAAAAAGCCACATCGAAAGATGTGGCTTTTTTTTGTGGTTAAAATTAGTTAGTTGGTTAACTTGTTATGCATTTTTAGATTGTTTGTATTAGTTATTAGCAGGACCACCACTTAGTATTTTAAACTCTGAACGTCTGTTCATTTGGTGTTGTTCTTCGCTACAATTAGTACCGCAGTCTACAGCCATTTCTGTTTCGCCTTTTCCTGCGC